>NZ_JBDPLH010000005.1:0-155754 GCF_040187885.1 Roseateles cavernae | reverse complement strand
GGCGCCGCCCGCCGCCGCACCGCAGCGGCGCTTGCGCACGATCAAGGCCCTGGCTGAGGCGGGCGTACCGGTCGGGGTCAGCGTCTCGCCGCTGATCCCTTTTCTGAATGAACCGGAGCTGGAACGCATTCTGGAAGCCGCCGCTGAGGCCGGCGCGAGCAGCGCCTTCAGCATCCCGCTGCGCCTGCCCTGGGAGGTCAATCCGCTGTTCCAGGAATGGCTGCAGCGCCATTTCCCGGAGCGCGCCGCGCGCGTGATGGCGCGGCTGCACGACATGCGCGGCGGACGCGACAACGACGCCCGCTTCGGTACCCGCATGACCGGCGAAGGCCTGTGGGCCCAGCTGATGCAGCAGCGCCTGCGCAAGGCCTGCGAACGCCTGGGCCTGGGACGCGAGCGCCGCGTCGTGGATCTGAGCCAGTTCCGGCCGCCCGTGGACGGCCAGACGCAAGCTCAGCAGACGCTGTTCTGATTACTTGAACAGGTCCTTGACCCGGTCGGTCCAGCTCTTGGCATTGGGCGAGTGGCGCTCGCCGCCATCGCGCAGGCTCTTGTCCAGCTCCTTGAGCAGCTTGCGCTGGTGCTCGGTCAGCTTGACCGGTGTCTCCAGGCTGATGTGGCAGTACAGATCGCCCGGGTAGCTGGAGCGCACGCCCTTGATGCCCTTGCCGCGCAGGCGGAAGGTCTTGCCATGTTGCGTGCCCTCGGGCAGCTCGATCTCGGCCTTGCCGCCCAGGGTCGGCACCTCAATGCTGCCACCCAGCGCCGCCGTCGTGATCGCCACCGGCATCGTGCAATGCAGATCGTCGCCGTCGCGCTCGAAGATCTCGTGCTGCTTGATGCGGATCTCGATATAGAGATCGCCGGCCGGCCCGCCATTGACGCCCGGCTCGCCATTGCCGGCCGAGCGGATGCGCATGCCCTCGTTGATGCCGGCCGGGATCTTGACCTCGAGCGTCTTGCTCTTCTTGACCTTGCCCTGGCCGTTGCAGGCCGTGCAGGGGTCGGGAATGATCTTGCCGGTGCCGTGGCAATGCGGGCAGGTCTGCTGGATGCTGAAGAAGCCCTGGCGCATATGCACCGTGCCCGAGCCATTGCAGGAGCCGCAGCTCTTGGCGCTGGTGCCGGGCTTGGCGCCGGAGCCGCTGCAGGTCTCGCAGCCTTCCCAGCTGGGGATGCGGATCTGGGTTTCCTTGCCGCGCGCGGCCTCTTCCAGCGTGATCTCCATCGCGTAGGACAGATCGCTGCCGCGATAGACCTGCTGGCCGCCGCCCGCACGCCGGCCGCCACCCTGCTGGCCGCCGAAGATGTCGCCGAAGATGTCGCCAAAGGCCTCGGCGAAACCGCCGAAGCCTTCCGCACCGGGGCCGCCGCCGCGGTTGGGGTCGACACCGGCGTGGCCGTACTGGTCATAGGCCGCGCGCTTTTGCGCGTCCGACAGCATCTCGTAGGCTTCCTTGGCCTCCTTGAACTGCTCCTCGGCCTTCTTCGCACCCTCGCCCTGATTGCGGTCGGGATGGTGCTTCATGGCCAGCTTGCGGTAGGCCTTCTTGATCTCATCGTCGGTGGCGCTCTTGGCCACACCGAGGATTTCGTAATAGTCGCGCTTTGCCATGGGCGGGTTCCGGGCCAAAAATCACATTGCTTAAACAACAGCGCCGCGACGCGCTTTTGAGGCTGCGGCGCGGCGACAGCGCCGGACCCTGGTCCGGCGCACCCTGCTGGACTTACTTGCTGTCCTTGACTTCCTTGAACTCGGCGTCGACCACATTGTCGTCAGCCGCCGGCTTGGACGCCGAGGCTTGAGCGGCCTGCGGCTGCTCGGCCGCACCGTTCGCGGCGGCGGCCGCCGCTTCGGCGCCCTGGGCATCGGCGTACATCTTTTCGCCGAGCTTCTGGCTGGCCGTCATCAGGGTCTCGGTCTTGGCTTCGATCGCGGCCTTGTCGTCGCCCTTGATGGCTTCTTCAACGTCCTTGATCGCAGCCTCGATCTTCTCCTTGTCGGCGGCGTCGAGCTTGTCACCATGCTCGGCCAGCGACTTCTGCACGCTGTGCACCATGCCATCGGCCTGGTTCTTGGCCTGCACCAGCTCGACCTTCTTCTTGTCCTCGACCGCGTTGGCCTCGGCGTCCTTGACCATCTTTTCGATCTCGGCTTCCGACAGGCCCGAGTTCGCCTTGATGGTGATCTTGTTTTCCTTGCCGGTACCCTTGTCCTTGGCGCCGACATGCAGGATGCCGTTGGCATCGATGTCGAAGCTGACCTCGATCTGCGGCGTGCCGCGCGGTGCCGGCGGGATGCCTTCCAGATTGAACTCGCCCAGGCTCTTGTTGCCCGAGGCCAGCTCGCGCTCGCCCTGGAACACCTTGATGGTCACGGCCGGCTGGTTGTCGTCGGCGGTCGAGAAGGTCTGGCTGAACTTGGTCGGGATGGTCGTGTTCTTCGCGATCATCTTGGTCATCACGCCGCCCAGGGTCTCGATGCCCAGGCTCAGCGGCGTCACGTCCAGCAGCAGCACGTCCTTGCGCTCGCCGCCCAGCACCTGGCCCTGGATCGCGGCACCGACGGCCACGGCCTCATCGGGGTTGACGTCCTTGCGCGGCTCCTTGCCGAAGAACTCCTTGACCTTCTCCTGCACCTTGGGCATGCGGGTCATGCCGCCGACCAGGATCACATCGTCGATGGCGGACACGGCCACGCCGGCATCCTTGATCGCGGTGCGGCAGGGGGCGATCGTGCGCTCGATCAGCTCTTCCACCAGCGACTCCAGCTTGGCGCGGGTCAGCTTGATGTTCAGGTGCTTCGGGCCCGACGCATCGGCCGTGATGTAGGGCAGGTTGACATCGGTCTGCGAGGAGTTCGACAGCTCGATCTTGGCCTTCTCGGCGGCTTCCTTCAGGCGCTGCAGGGCCAGCACGTCCTTGGTCAGATCGACGCCCTGTTCCTTTTTGAACTCGGTGACGATGTAGTCGATGATGCGCTGGTCGAAGTCCTCGCCGCCCAGGAAGGTGTCGCCGTTGGTGGACAGCACCTCGAACTGCATCTCGCCGTCGACATCGGCGATCTCGATGATGGAGACGTCGAAGGTGCCACCGCCCAGGTCATAGACGGCGATCTTGCGGTCGCCCTTGCCATGCTTGTCCAGGCCGAAGGCCAGGGCCGCCGCAGTGGGCTCGTTGATGATGCGCTTGACGTCCAGACCGGCGATGCGGCCGGCGTCCTTGGTGGCCTGGCGCTGAGCGTCGTTGAAGTAGGCCGGCACCGTGATCACGGCCTCGGTCACTTCCTCGCCGAGATAGTCCTCGGCGGTCTTCTTCATCTTGCGCAGGATCTCGGCCGAGACCTGGGGCGGCGCCAGCTTCTTGCCGCGCACTTCCACCCAGGCGTCGCCGTTGTCGGCGGCCGCGATGGTGTAGGGCATCAAGTCGATGTCCTTCTGCACTTCCTTCTCGGTGAACTTGCGGCCGATCAGGCGCTTCACCGCATAGATGGTGTTCTTCGGGTTGGTGACGGCCTGGCGCTTGGCCGAGGCACCGACCAGGATCTCGCCATCTTCCTGGTAGGCAATGATGGACGGCGTGGTGCGGGCGCCTTCGGCGTTCTCGATCACACGCGTCGTGTTGCCTTCCATGACCGAGACGCACGAGTTCGTGGTGCCCAGGTCAATACCGATGATCTTTCCCATTTTTTAACTCCTGAAGCTTGTGTTTTTGAGTGACAGACCGCCCGAGCGGAGCGAGTAGCTCTGTCACCAACTGACTAAATCAAAATGTGGATAAGTCGCTGCTTTTCAAGGGCAGCGGCTTGTGAATTACTTGGGCGCTGCGACCGTGATCAGCGCCGGGCGCAGCACGCGCTCGGCAATCGAATAGCCTTTTTGCAGCACCATCACGACCGTGTTGGCTTCCTGCTCGGCCGGCACCATCGAGATGGCCTGGTGCTGGTGCGGATCGAACTTGCTGCCGGGGGCCGGATTGATCTCGATGACCTTGTTGCGCTCCAGCGCGGCGGCCAGCTGGCGGCGGGTGGCGTGCACGCCTTCGAGCACGGTCTCGACCTTGGCCTCGGGCATTGCGATGGCCGCTTCCATGCTGTCCATCACCGGCAGCATGGCTTCGGCAAAGCCTTCGACGGCGAACTTGCGCGCCTTGGCCATCTCGTCTTCCGAGCGGCGGCGGATGTTCTCGACCTCGGCCTTGGCGCGCAGATAGGCGTCCGACATCTCGGCCAGACGGGCTTCCAGTTCGGCCAGCTTGGCCTCGGGGCTGGGGGCCTCGGCCTGCTCGACCGGGACTTCTTGGGGGGTGGGGGCGTTGTCGGTAGTCATGGTGGCAAGAGAAGCAATCGCGCCCAAATGGGCGCTTTGTCCTGGATTTCAAGAGGGGGATTGTCGCCGGGATGCCCGGAGAAACCCGAATCAGTCCAGATCGGGGTCCTCGGCCGTGGCCGACCAGCGGTCCCAGTCAGCCAGACGGCGCCGGTCCAGCTTGGTCGGCCGGCCCTGGGCAATGGTCTGGGCCGGCTCCGGCGCGAGCCGGCGCGCCTCGGTCGCGCGCTCGCGCAGCAGCAGGCTTTCCGGTGTTTCTTCATAGAGGGCCTGGGCCTGCGGCGCCGGGCCGCGGATGTGGCTGAGCCCGCGCACCCAGACCTCGCGCTCGACCACGCCCTGGCGCAGCCGCACGCGGTCACCCAGCTTCAGCTCGCGCGAGGCCTTGGCGGCCTGGCCATTGATCTGGACCCGGCCCTTGCCGATCTCCTCGACCGCCAGCGCGCGGGTCTTGAAAAAGCGCGCCGCCCACAGCCATTTGTCCAAACGCAGGCCGGCAGCGGCCTGTTCCTGTTGTCTCATCGTGCGATTTTATCCAGCCGCGGCGCCGCTCAGCCGGCCAGCGGCAGCCGCACACGGGCATCCAGGCCGCTGACTTCCTGCCCATCGAGCCGGTTGTTCAGCTCGATGCTGCCGGCCAGCGACTGCACGATCTCATGGCAGATCGCCAGCCCCAGGCCCGAGCCCTTGCGCGGATCGCCGGCCGCAAAGGGCAGGAACAGCTGGGTCTGCTGGGCCGCGCTCAGCCCGGGGCCCGAATCGGCCACGGTCAGCACCGCGACCCGGGCGTCGACCAGCAGCCGGATATGCAGGCGCCCGCCGACCGGCGTGTGGTGGATGGCGTTGTGGATCAGGTTGCGGGTCAGCTCGCGCAGGGCCCACTCATGGCTGCGTATCGGCGCGGCCTGGGTCTCGATATCGAAGTCCAGCTGCTGCTCGGCGATCAGCGGCGCCACATCCAGCGCCACCGCCCGCGTCACCTCGGCCCAGTCCTGCACCGGCATGGCCTCGACCTGGTGGCGCAGCTGCTCGACCTTGGCCAGCGCCAGCATCTGGTTGGCGACCTGGGTGGCGCGCGCCACCGTGGTGTCGATCTCGGCCAGCGCCTGCAGCGGCTCGACATCGCCCTGGCGGGCGCTCTGCACCTGGGTCTTCAGCACCGCCAGCGGGGTCTTCAACTGGTGCGAGGCGTCGCGCACAAAGCGCTTCTGGTGCTCCAGCAAGGCCTTCAGCCGCGCCACCACCTGGTTGGTCGCATCGACCAGCGGCTGCCATTCGCGCGGCGCGTCGGGCGCATCGACCGGCGACAGATCGCCCTCGGTGCGCTCGCGCAGCTGGGCCGAGAGCCGCCGCACCGGCAGCGTGGCGCGCTGCACCACCAGCACGACGACGATCACGATCACCAGCACCAGCAGGGCCTGGCGCCACAGGGTCTCGGTCAGGATCTGCTGGGCCAGGGTGTGGCGCAGCTCCAGCGTCTCGGCCACCTGGATGGTCGCCATGCCCTGGCCGGCGATGCCGGCCACCGGCTGCAGCAGCACCGCGACGCGGATCGGCTCGCCGCGATAGTGGTCGTCGTAGAAGGAGACGAGCGCTGCGTAAGGACTCTTGGCCGGCAGCTTGCCGTGCCAGGCCGGCAGGTCCTCGAAGCCGGACACCATCTCGCCGTCGAAGCCGCTGACGCGGTAGAAGATGCGGCTGCGGTTGTCGGCCTCGAAGGGCTCCAGCGCCGAATACAGCACGGTGGCGCGCAGCTGGGCGCGGCTGCCGTCCGAGGTGACTTCCAGCAGCTCGCCGATCGATTTGGCCGAGGCCAGCAGGGTGCGGTCGTAGGCGGTGTCGGCGGCGCGCAAGGCCTGCTGGTACAGGCTCCAGCTGTTGAAGGCGATCAGCGCGACCACCGGCAGCAGAATGCCCAGGGTCAGGCGCCGCCGCAGCGAAGAGGGCCGGTGGGGCCGTCTCATGCGCCGGCCTTCAGCAGATAGCCCAGGCCGCGCAGCGTCACCAGCTGCGCGCCGGTATGGGCGATGCGCTTGCGCAGCCGGTAGGCCACCACCTCGATGGCCTCCAGCTGCACGTCCAGCTCACCCGGGAAGACCAGCTCGAACAGCCGCTCCTTGGCGATCGCATGGCCCGGCCGTGCCAGCAGCGCGCGCAGCAGCGCGCTCTCGCGCGGCGTCAGCTCCAGCACCTGGTCCTCGAAATAGACCGCGCCGCTGTCCCCGTCCAGCTGCATGCCGCAGAAGGCGGTCTGGCGCTGCGGCGCCGGACTGACCCCGCTGCGCCGGCCCAGCGCCTGGATGCGGGCCATCAGCTCGTCCAGATCGAAGGGCTTGGGCAGGTAGTCGTCGGCGCCGACGTTCAGGCCGAGGATGCGGTCGCCGACCGTGCCGCGGGCGGTCAGTATCAGCACCGGGGTCTTCTGTCCGTCGGCACGCGCGCGGGCCAGCACGTCCAGCCCGTCCAGCCCCGGCAGGCTGAGGTCCAGCACCACGACATCGGGCCGCCATTGTGCCCAGCGCTCCAGCGCCTTGAGCCCGTCGCCGACCGCCTGCACCTGCAGGCCGCGGCGCTCGAAGCTGCGCGTCAGGCTCAGCTGCATCGCCGGGTCGTCCTCTACCAGAAGCAGTTTCATGGGGCGCGAGCCTAGCATTTTCCCTAGGTCCCGCGACAGCGGACTGACAGCCTTGACAGCGAGGATCGCCACTGTTCACTCAAACCACAATAGGAGACAAGACCATGCGTCGTGACGTCTTTCTGAAGTCCCTGGCCGCCCTGGCCGCCGCCGGCGCGCTGCCGCTGTCGGCCCGCGCCAGCGCCAACCTGAAGATCATGGTGCCGGCCAACCCGGGTGGCGGCTGGGACAGCACCGGCCGTGCGCTGGGCAAGGCCTTGCAGGATGCCGGCGTGGCCTCCTCGGTCACCTTCGAGAACAAGGGCGGCGCGGCCGGCGCCATCGGCCTGGCCCAGTTCGTCAACGCCAGCAAGGGCGATCCGAACTCGCTGATGGTGATGGGCGCGGTGATGCTGGGCGGCCTGATCACCGGCAAGCCGCCGGTCAGCCTGAGCCAGGCGACACCGATCGCGCGCCTGACCAGCGAGTACAACGTGTTCGTGCTGCCGGCCAGCTCGCCGCTGAAGACCATGAAGGACGTGGTCGAGCAGATGAAGAAGGACCCGGCCAGCGTCAAGTGGGGCGGCGGTTCGCGCGGCGCCACCGAGCACATCGCGGCGGCCATGCTGGCGCGCGAGGCCGGCGTCGATGCGGCCAAGATCAACTATGTGCCCTTCCGTGGCGGTGGCGAGGCCACGGCCGCCATCCTGGGCGGCAATGTCACGGTGGGCGGCAGCGGCTACAGCGAATTCCAGCAGTACATCGAGAGCGGCAAGATGCGCGCGATCGCGGTGACCTCGGCCACCCGGCTCAAGGGCCTGGACATCCCGACCCTCAAGGAGATGGGCTACAACGTCGAGATCGGCAACTGGCGCGGCGTCTATGCGCCCCCGGGCATCACGCCCGAGCAGCGCAAGGCCCTGACCGATATGGTCATCAAGGCCACCAAGAGCAAGGCCTGGGCCGAGGCGCTGGAGAAGAACGGCTGGACGCCCGCCGTGATGGCCGGCAAGGAGTTCGAGGATTTCGTCGACCGTGAGTTCGCCAGCCTGCGCGCCACCATGGTCAAGTCCGGCATGATCTGAGCGGTCTGACCGCTGTCTGCGAGGGGCTGGCTGCCTGCGGCCGGCCCCCGTTTCATATGGAGTGGCCGATGGCTGACTCAGTCCAACACAAGTCCCTGCATCAAAGCCTGGTCGGCATCGGCGCCTTGCTGGTCGGTGCCGTGATGGCCTATGGCGCGACCTTCATCTCCTCGGACGCCGGCTATGCGGGCGTCGGCCCGAACGCCTTGCCCTGGGTGGTCGCGGTCGTGCTGCTGATCTGCGGCGCCTGGCTGATCTGGGAGGCCCAAAGCGGTGGCTACCGCCAGATGGACGAGCCCTCGGGTGCCGCGCGCGGCGACTGGCGCGCGGCCGCCTGGGTGGTGGCCGGCGTGATCGCCAATGCCAGCCTGATCACCAGCCTGGGCTTCATCCTGGCCTGCACGCTGTGCTTCATGCTGGCGGTGCGCGGCATGCGCATGTCCGAGGGCAAGGCCGGCGGCGGTGCGCGCCAGATCCTGGTCGATGGCGTGACCGGCATGCTGATCGCCGCGCCGGTGTTCTGGCTCTTCACCAAGCTGCTGGCCATCAATCTGCCCGGCCTGACGGCCAGCGGCTGGCTCTGAGGAGAGACCATGCTCGATCTCTGGAACAACCTGCTGGGCGGCTTCGCGACCGCCGGCACACCGATCAATCTGCTGTGGGCTTTTGTCGGCTGCGCGCTGGGCACGGCCATCGGCGTGCTGCCGGGCCTGGGCCCGGCGGTGACGGTGGCGATGCTGCTGCCGATCACCTCGCAGGTCGAGCCGACGGCCTCGATGATCTTCTTCGCCGGCATCTATTACGGCGCGATGTATGGCGGCTCGACCACCTCCATCCTGCTGAACACCCCGGGCGAGACCGGCACGATGGTGACGGCGCTGGAAGGCTTCAAGATGGCCAAGAGCGGCCGCGCCGGCGCTGCGCTGGCGACCGCCGCGATCGGCTCCTTCGTCGCGGGCACCATCGCCACCGTGCTGGTCACGCTGTTCGCGCCGGTGCTGGCCGACTTCGCCGTGCAGCTCGGCCCGCCGGAGTATTTCTGCCTGATGCTCTTGGCCTTCACCACCGTCAGCGCGGTGCTGGGCAAGAGCACCTTGCGCGGCATGACGGCGCTCTTCATCGGCCTGGCCATGGGCCTGATCGGGCTGGACCAGATCACCGCCCAGGTGCGCTACACCATGGGCATCCCCGAGTTCATGGACGGCATCGAGGTGGTGCTGGTCGCGGTGGGCCTGTTCGCGGTCGGCGAGACGCTCTACAACGCGCTGTATGAAGGCCGCAGCACCCAGGAGCTCAACAAGATGAGCTCGGTGCACATGACCAAGACCGAATGGCGCCGCTCCTGGCCGGCCTGGCTGCGCGGCACCTTCATCGGCTTCCCCTTCGGCACCATCCCGGCCGGCGGCTCGGAGATCCCGACCTTTCTGAGCTATGCGACCGAGCGCAAGCTCTCCAAGCACAAGGACGAGTTCGGCACGAGCGGCGCGATCGAAGGCGTGGCCGGCCCGGAGGCGGCCAACAACTCGGCCGTGACCGCCACCCTGGTGCCGCTGCTGACGCTGGGCATTCCGACCTCGGTGACCGCCGCCATCCTGCTGTCGGCGCTGCAGAACTACGGCATCCAGGCCGGCCCGCAGCTGTTCCAGACCTCGTCCACCCTGGTCTGGGCCTTGATCGCCTCGCTCTACATCGGCAATGTGATGCTGCTGGTGCTGAACCTGCCGATGGTGGGACTGTGGGTGAAGCTGCTGAAGATTCCCAAACCCCAGCTCTATGCCGGCATCCTGATCTTCGCGACGGTGGGCGTCTACGGCATGCGCCAGAGCGCGTTTGACCTCTACCTGATGCTGGCCATCGGCCTGCTGGGCGTGGTGATGCGGCGCTTCGACTTCCCGACCGCGCCGGTCGTGGTGGGCATGATTCTGGGCCCGCTGGCCGAGGCGCAGATGCGCAATGCGGTGTCGATCGGCGGTGGCAGCTGGAGCGTGTTCTGGGAGCGGCCGATGTCGCTGGGTCTGCTGATCCTGGTGGCCCTGATCCTGGTGCTGCCGCGGCTGCTGCGCTGGAGTCGCCGTCCCTGATTCCGGCTTCAGGCCTCGAACGATTGAGGGATGCATTGTGGCCGGCCGAGCGGATACTCGGCTGCCGTGAGCGTCGCTTCACGGCGCCTGAGGTCCGGTCATGCAGCATTGCCGTGTTCCCTCCACCCTGCGGCCCCTGGCGGTCGCAGCCCTCTTGGTCCTGGGGGCGCAGGCGCCGCTTCGGGCCGACATCACGACCCTCGGAACCGTCTCCACCGGCCCGCTCAATCTGCCTATAGGCCCCGGTGACACGGATCTGGGCAATAACGGGCTTTATGTGGGCAGCAGTGCCTACGGCCGCCTCGATGTCGGCGGTGGCAGCCTGCTGCGCACCGGCAGTCTGCTGCTAGGCCCTGGCGGCAACGGGGACGGCAGCGGCTGGGCCTATCTGGACGGAGCAGGCAGCCGCATCGAGCTGACCGGCGACGGCTTTTCCGACAGCGTGCTCAACCGCTTCGAGGTCGGCGCCTGGGGCCTGGGCGCGATGACCATCTCCGGCGGTGCCGTGCTGGACGGTCGTGCCAACGCCGCCGCCTGCCTGGGTGCGAACCACTACTGCAACAGTTTCATCGGCAATGCCGCCGGCTCCACCGGCCGCTTCACGGTCACCGGGGCCGGCTCCTCGGCCTCCTTCCTGCGCGGCTTCATCGTCGGTGGGCTGGCGGTGTTCCGTCCGCCGATCGACGGCTTCACCTTCGGCACGCCGGGCGCCAGCAGCAGCGGCACGGTCAAGGTGCTGGACGGTGCATCGCTGCTGACCGACAGCGCCACGCTGGGCGTGGGGCCGGGCGGCAGCAGCCCGCTGGGCAGCGAGCGCAGTTTTGCCGACGCGCTGATCGACGGCACCGGCTCGGTCTGGCGCATCAGCGGCGGCACCCTGGAGAACACCGGGGGCTTCTTCGCGCTGGGCACGCATCGCAACTCCTGGGCCTCGGTGGCCATCCGCAACGGCGGCCAGCTGCTGATCGAAGGGCGCGACGGCCTGTACAACTCGGTCGGGCTGAGCACCGGCGGTGGGCGCAGCGACATGATCGTCAGCGGCGCCGGCTCCAACATCCTGTTCACCGGCGATGCGGGCGTGCTGAACATCGGCCGCAGCGGCGCTTCCGGCAGCGGCAACCTTGTCATTGAGGCGGGCGGCCGGGCCAGCGGCATGTTCTATGTCGGTGTCGGCCGTGATGGGGCGCTGGGCCAGTTGAGCGTCCAGGGGGCAGGCTCTGAGCTGCTGGTCAACGGCAAGGCCTCGGCGGCCGCCAATGGCTCGGCGGCGCTCGCCAGCCTGGACATCGGCCGCAACGGCGGCTATGGCCAGGTCACGGTGGGGGCGGGCGGCCGCATCCATCTACTGGCCGCGCAGGGCCTGCCGGGCCTGAGCCTGAATCTGGGTCGCGATGCCAATTCGGCCGGCACGCTGAACATCCACGGGTCGGGCTCGGTGCTACTGATGGAATCGATCTCGGTGCTGCCCGGCGGAGGGCCGGGCGAGGCGCCGAATCCGGTGATGCGGGTGGGGCGCGACGGCAGCGGCACCCTGAATATCAGCGATGGCGGCAAGCTGCTGCTGCAGGGCGGGGCGGTCTCGACCCCGGCCGACCGGCGCAGCACCTCGCTGATCATCGGCGGCTTCAACGACAACACGCCGGGCGGCCACGGCATCGCCACGGTCAGCGGCGCCGGCTCGGAGATCCGGCTGAGCGGCACGGACACTTTCATCGGCGTCGGCATCGGCCCGCAGAGCAGCGGCCAGCTGAGCATCAACAACCAGGCCCTGGTCAGCGCGATCGGGCTGAGCGTGGGGCGCAGCGGCGGGGTCGGTGTACTGAAGCTCGATGGCGGGCAATTGCTGCTGTCGGGACAGCAGACCGCCGGCAATCTGTCCGGCGGCTTTCTGACCGTTGGCACCGGCGCCGGCATCGGCGTGGCCTCGGTCGACAAGGGCAGCCTGGTGACGCTGAGCAATATGGGCAGCGCCGGCGCGGGTCTGAGTCTGGGCGGCAGCGGGGCCTTCCCCGGCGGCGAGGGCAGTCTGGCCCTGGCGGGCGCTTCCCGCATTGTTGTCGAGGCGCAGCCCGGCCTGGGTGCCGTGACCATAGGCCGCGAGGGCAGCGGCTTCATGCGCATGCGCGGCGCCAGCGAGCTGGACAATGCGGGTGGCAACCTCTATCTCGGCCGCTTCGCCGGCAGCGATGGCACCTTGATCGTCTCTGAGGGCTCCAGCGTCACGGCCGGCTGGGTCGGGGTGGGGCGAAACAAGACCGCCACCGGTGATGCCGACGGCGGCACCGCCACCATGGTGCTGATCGACAGCACGCTGACGGCCCAGGACATCGTGATCGGCAGCAAGGGCTTTCTGTGCGGCACCGGCAGCATCAGCGGCAATGTCGTCAACCACGGCATCTTCTGCCCCGGCAACTCGCCGGGCACGCTGAAACTGAACGGCGACTTCAGCGCGATGTCCGGCAGCCGCATGATTCTCGAGGTCGAGGATGACGGCGCGGGCGGCTACCTGACCGATGTGGTGGTGTTCGGCGGCGCGGTGGCGCTGGGTGCGATGGCGGTCGAATTCCGCTTCCTCGGCGCGACCAATCCCGCCGCCTTCCAGAGCAGCGGCCGCTTCGACATCGACACCTTCCTCGGCCGCAGCGATGGCGCCGGCGGCATGGTGGCGCTGGCTGATCAGAGCTTTGCGGGCGTGCAGTTCAGCGCCCGGGCCGATGCCTATGTGATCAGCAACTTCAGCTTCAGCGCGGCCGACGGAGCCGCCTTCAGCGCACAGCCGGTGCCCGAGCCGCAGACCTGGGCCATGCTGCTGCTGGGGTTGCTGGGCCTAGTCCTTGGCACCCGCCGCCAGCGCGGCCTCGCGCTGCCGGGCTAGCACGTCGGCGTCGGCCGGCCGCCGGGTCGGCCAGCCTTGCAGATGCCGCTCGGCCAGATCGGCCAGCATGGACATGCCGGCCGGGCTGTCGTTGAGGCAGGGGATGTAGGCGAAGTCGCGGCCGCCGGCGCTCAGGAAGGCATCCCTTGCCTCCTGGGCGATTTCTTCCAGCGTCTCCAGGCAATCGGCGCTGAAACCGGGGCAGATCAGGTCCACCTTCTTGAGCCCGGCCGCAGCGCGCGCCTTCAGGGTCGGCTCGGTATAGGGCTCCAGCCACCGGGCCTTGCCGAAACGGCTCTGGAAGGTGACCAGGTACTGCTCCTGGCTCAGGCCCAGCGCCTCGGCCAGCAGGCGGCCGGTCTTCAGGCATTCGCAGTGGTAAGGGTCGCCCAGGGCCAGGGTGCGGGCCGGCATGCCGTGAAAGCTCATCATCAGCAGTTCGGGTCGGCCGTTGGCGGCCCAATGGGCTTTGACGCTGGCGGCCAGGGCCTGGATATAGCCGGGGTCGTCGTGGTAGCGATTGATGAAGCGCAGCTCGGGCAGATGGCGGGTCTGCAGCGACCAGCGCGCCACATCGTCGATCACGCTGGCCGTGGTCGCCGCGCAATACTGCGGGTAGGCCGGCAGCACCAGCACGCGGCTCACGCCCTCGCTGCGCAGTTCGCTGAGTACATCGGCGATCGCCGGCGTGCCGTAGCGCATCGCGTAGCGAACGCTGATGCTGTGGCCGCGCTCGCCGAGATAGCCCTGCAGCAGCTTGGCCTGGCGCTCTGTCCAGACCTTCAGCGGCGAGCCCTCGGGCATCCAGACGGTGGCGTACTTGGCCGCCGACTTGGCCGGGCGCACCCGCAGGATGATGCCGTGCAGTATCAGCTGCCAGACCAGCTTGGGGATCTCGACCACGCGCGGATCGCTGAGGAACTGCGCGAGATAGCGCCGCGTGGCCGCTGCGGTGGGAGCATCGGGGGTGCCCAGATTGCAGAACAGCAGCGCGGTCTTGGCCGCGCTGCCATGGCTGAAGCTCGCTTCGGCTCGATAGGGCATGGAGAAGGGGGGTCAGCCGATCGAACGCCGGCCGCCGCTGGCCAGGGGTTCGGTGTCGGCGAAGTGCAGGATCTCGAAACGTACCGAGGGGGACAGGGCGTCGACCGGCGGGCTGCCCAGGCCGATCACGCCGCTGCCATGCAGGGTACAGCTGCCGCGGCGCAGGCTCAGGGTCTCGCCGGCGCTGCCGAAGCGCACGAAGGTGCCGTTGTAGCTGAGATCGGTGAGAGAGAAGGAGCCGCCATGCCAGTCGATGCGCGCATGCGAGCGCGAGACCCGGCCGTCGGTGATGCAGTAGGTCGCCTGCACGCTGCGGCCGAGGATGACGGGCATGCTATCGATGTCGAAGACGCGGTCCAGATCCAGCCAGATCAGGCGGATGCCGTCGGGCTCGGTCGAGGCATGGATGACCTCGCCGAACTGGGTGGCCGCCATATCGCCCTGGGTCGGCTGGTCCAGCACATGGACATGGACCGGCTCGGCGCGGCCACGCACCGCGATCAGGTCCAGGCTGCGAAAGCGCAGCTTCTGCGCGCTGGGCAGGCCGGACAGGACCTCGGCGGTGATCAGGGTCTCGTTGTCGCCCGCATGGTCGAGCAGTCGGGCCGCGACATTGACGGCATCGCCGAAGCAGTCGCCGCTCATCTCCACCACTTCGCCGCGCGCCAGCGCCACCTGCATGCGCAGCGCCCGCAGGCCTGGCGACGCGCCGTGCTGCTTGCCGCGCGAGACCACGCGCTCCAGCAGCTCGTGCATGCGCATTGCCGACTTGACGCCATTGCGCGGCGAGTCGAAGACCGCCATCAGGCCGTCTCCCAGCGTCTTGATCAGATTGCCGCCGCACTCGTCGACCGCCTGCCCGATCAGGCTGACCGTGTGGGTGACCACCGAGGTCGCCTCGGCATTGCCCAGGGTCTCGAAAAGCGCCGTGCTGCCGCGCAAGTCGGCAAACAAAACGGTGCGTTCCCGGATATGGGTCATGTGTGCTGGCGGGGGAGCTGTGAATTAATTCTCAGTGTAGCCGCGCCCTGTTGCGCTTGATCGCCGCATAAACGCCGAGAAATCCCCAAGCGGTGCGAGGAGCGCAAAAAAAGGCCGGAGGGTGACTCCGGCCTTGGCTGCGGTGGCGGGATTGCCTCAGAGGTTGTCGAGGTAGGTGCGCAGCTTGTCCGAGCGGCTCGGGTGCTTGAGCTTGCGGATGGCCTTGGCCTCGATCTGGCGGATGCGCTCGCGGGTGACGTCGAACTGCTTGCCGACTTCTTCCAGCGTGTGGTCCGTGCTCATCTCGATGCCGAAGCGCATGCGCAGCACCTTGGCCTCGCGCGGGGTCAGCGAGTCGAGGATGTCCTTCACCACATCGCGCAGACCGGCCTGCATCGCGGCCTCGATCGGTGCGGTGTTGTTGGTGTCCTCGATGAAGTCGCCCAGGTGGGAGTCGTCGTCGTCGCCGATGGGCGTTTCCATCGAGATCGGCTCCTTGGCGATCTTCATGATCTTGCGGATCTTGTCCTCGGGGATCTCCATCTTCTCGGCCAGGGTCGGCGCATCCGGCTCGAAGCCGAATTCCTGCAGATGCTGGCGCGAGATGCGGTTCATCTTGTTGATGGTCTCGATCATGTGCACCGGGATGCGGATCGTGCGGGCTTGGTCGGCGATCGAGCGGGTGATGGCCTGGCGGATCCACCAGGTCGCGTAGGTCGAGAACTTGTAGCCACGGCGGTATTCGAACTTGTCCACCGCCTTCATCAGGCCGATATTGCCTTCCTGGATCAGGTCCAGGAACTGCAGGCCGCGGTTGGTGTACTTCTTCGCGATCGAGATCACCAGGCGCAGATTGGCCTCGATCATTTCCTTCTTGGCGTCGCGCGAGGCCTTCTCGCCCTCGTTCATCTTCTTGTTGATGTCCTTCAGGTCCTCGATGGGCACGACGGCCCGGGCCTGGATGTCGATCAACTTCTGCTGCAACTCCTGCACCGGCGGCAGATTGCGCGCCAGGATGGTGGAGTAGGGCTTGCCGGCGGCCACTTCCTTCTCGGCCCACTGCAGGTTCAGCGCATTGGGCGGGAAGGTCTTGATGAAGTGCTCCTGCGGCATGCCGCACTTGTCCACCACGATCTTGCGCAGCTCGCGCTCATAGCGGCGCACATCGTCGACCTGCGAACGCAGCAGATCGCACAGCTTCTCGATGGTCTTGACCGTGAAGCGGATGGTCATCAGCTCCTGGCTGATGGCCAGCTGGGCCTTGTTATAGGAGGCCGACTTGTAGCCGTCCTTCTCGAAGGCCTTGCGCATCTTGTCGAAGTTGCTCGACAGCGAGTCGAGCTTGACCAGGGCGGCGTTCTTCAGCTCTTCGAGCTTCTTGGTCAGGGCCTTGGAGCCGCCATTGCCGTCGTCATCGTCCTCTTCGTCGAATTCGTCGAAGTCTTCCTCGGCCACATAGTCGTCGGCCTCGTCGGCTGCGACGAAGCCGTCCACCACCTCGGAGATGGTCATCTCGCCGGCGCGGATCTTGGTGGAGAACTCCAGGATGTGGGCGATCGTGGTCGGCGAGGCCGAGATCGCCAGCATCATGGCCTGCAGGCCGCCTTCGATGCGCTTGGCGATCTCGATTTCGCCTTCACGGGTCAGCAGCTCGACCGTGCCCATCTCGCGCATATACATGCGCACCGGGTCGGTCGTGCGGCCGAATTCGGAGTCCACCGTCGACAGCGCCGCTTCGGCGGCTTCTTCGGCTTCTTCTTCGGTGGCGGTGCTGGTGGTGTTGCCGGAGATCAGCAGCGTGGCGGCGTCGGGTGCCTGCTCGTAGACCGCAATGCCCATGTCATTGAGCATGGAGATGATGGCCTCGAGGATTTCCTCGCTGACCAGCTTCTCGGGCAGGTGGTCGTTGATTTCCTGATGGGTCAGGAAGCCACGCGTCTTGCCCATCTTGATCAGGGTCTTCAGCTCATGGCGACGCTTGGCGACTTCTTCCTCGGTCAGCGCGGTTTCGTCCAGGCCGAATTCACGCATCAGCGCGCGCTCCTTGGCGCGGCTGACCTTCATGCGCAGCGGCTTGGCCTTGGGCTTGTCCTCGCCGGCCTCTTCGACCTCGGCCTCGGGCTCGCCCTCAAGATCGGCCTCGAGGTCGGACAGATCCACCTCCTCGACCTCGGCCGCAGCGGCCTTCTTGGTCTCGGTGGCGGCCTTGGGCTTGCGACCGCGCTTGGGCTTGTCGTCCGCGCCAGCGGCGGCCGTGGCTTTCACGGCCTTGGCTGCCTTGGCAGCGGGCTTCTTGATGTCTTCAGCCTCGGTGGCGCTAGCCTTGGTCGCGGTCTTCTTGGCAGTCATGCAAATCCTCGGGTCGATGTTGGGCGGAGCAATGCAGCGGCCGCCTGGGGCCCCGTACATTGCATTCAAGCAAAGCGTGGCCCAGGCGGCATTCAGGCGGTTCGGCCATCCTGCCTTGAGAGCAAGATGGGGGCGGACCGTGGCGCGTGCAAGCTGGCGTGAACGTTTGAGATTGCAGCTCTTGGCGGTAAAGGTGGCCTTGATACCTCGATGGGTGCCCATTTTCGATGGGTGGCCGGGACCGGAAGTGGCTGCCGTCACTCTTGACGCGCGCGAAAACCCTTAATTATAGGCTAAATCGGCGGAACATCTGCCGGGCTTCAGCCGGAGCTGACCAGCATGGCCTTCTTGAGCTGATCGATTTCCTGGCGCAGGCGGGCAATCTCGCGCAGCTGCTCGCCCTGCGGGTTGCTGGCGATCAAGGCCTGGATCTGCTTGGCGAGCGCGTCGATCTGGAGCTGGCGCAGCACATGCTGCAAATCCTCGAACTGCGGCTCTTCCTCGCCATACAGGCTGCTGGTGAGCCGCCGGGCCTGGTCCAGCGGGCCGTCCTCCGCCTGCAGCGTCGCCTCCAGCACCGACCAGGGCGCCGCGCCATGATTGACCAGGAATCGCTCCAGCCAGCTGACCAGCTCGCCCTGGCGGCCCGGCAGCTCATGCAGCAGCTGTTGCTGATCCAGGCTCAGCCGCTCCCACCAGTCGCTGCTGAGCAGCAGCATGCGCAGCGCGTGATCGGTCGGCGAGATTGGCTGGCGCCGCGGCGTGCCCATCGTTTCGTCAACCGGCTCGCCGCGGCGCTTCCAATCGCCCTTGCCCGACGGCTTCCAGTCTTTCTTCCATTCGCGCCGTGCCGGCTTGGGCGGGCTGGCCTGCTGTTCGTAGTCGGGCGGAGGCGCATCGTCGGGCGGGCCATCGAAGACGCGCTCGCTGCGACTCGGGCCTGGGCTGCCGCCACCGGCGTGCCACAAGCCCATCAGCTCCTGATCCGGAAGCTGGGCGCGGCGCGCCAGATCGCCCAGCAGCTGACGCTTCAGAAGGCCCTGGGGCAGGGCATTCCACAGCGGCCTGGCATTGGCCAGCAATCGGGCACGTCCCTCGGCGCTGCCCAGGTCGCAGCCTTCGGCCGCCGTCTCCAGCAGCTGGCGTGACAGTGGCACCGCCTCGGCCACGCACTGCTCGAAGGCCTCGGCGCCGAGATCACGCACATAGGAATCGGGATCGTGCTCGGTGGGCAGGAACAGGAACTTGACCGAGCGGGTGTCGGTGGCGTGGGGCAGGGCGGCCTCCAGCGCGCGGCCGGCGGCGCGCCGGCCGGCGGCGTCGCCGTCGAAGCTGAACACCACCGATTCGGTGAATCGGAACAGCTTTTGCACATGCTCGGCCGTGCAGGCCGTGCCCAGCGTGGCGACCGCATTGTTGAAACCATGCTGGGCCAGCGCCACCACATCCATATAGCCCTCGACCACCAGCGCATAGCCGCGCTGGCGCAGTCCGGTGCGGGCTTCGAACAGGCCGTAGAGCTCGCGGCCCTTGCTGAAGACCGGGGTTTCCGGCGAGTTCAGGTACTTGGGTTCGCCCTTGTCGAGGATGCGGCCGCCGAAGCCTATGGTCTCGCCCTGCACATTGCGGATCGGGAACATCACCCGATCGCGGAAGCGGTCGTAGCGTTTTTGCTCGCCGCCTTCTTCTCCGGAGCTGATCACCATGCCCGACTCGGCCAGCAGCGGGTCGTCATAGCTGGGGAAGGCGCTGGCCAGCGCACGCCAGCCCTCGGGCGCATAGCCCAGCGCGAACTGGGCGGCGATCTGGCCGGTCAGGCCGCGGCCCTTCAGATAGGTCACCGCGCGCGGGCTCTTCTTCAGCTGGGCGCGGTAATGATCGCTGGCCCGCTGCAGCACCTCGGTCAGGGTGGCCTGGCGGACTTTCTGTGCTGCGGCGCGCTCGCGCTCCTCGGGCGAGCGCTCGTCCTCGGGCACCTGCATGCCGGTCTGCTGGGCCAGGTCCTGCACCGCCTCGACAAAACCGGCGCCGGTGTGTTCCATCAGAAAACCGATGGCATTGCCATGCACGCCACAGCCGAAGCAGTGGTAGGTCTGGCGCGTCGGGCTGACGGTGAAACTGGGCGACTTCTCGCCGTGGAAGGGGCACAGCCCCTTGTGGTTGATGCCGGCCTTCTTGAGCTCGACATGGCGCCCCACCACCTCGACGATGTCGACGCGGGAGAGCAGGTCCTGAATAAAGCCGGGTGGTATCACCGGCGAGAGTCTAGTGCAGGCCTGGCACCGGCTCCTGCCGGCCGGCCAGCACCGGGCTCCGCTCGAAGCGCGCCACCCAGTCCGCCACCTGCTCGGCCGGCATCGGCAGCGCGATGCCATTGCCCTGGCCATGGTCGCAGCCCAGCGCCAGCAGCGCACGCGCATGCGAGGCGGTCTCGACCCCCTCGGCCACCACGCTGCAGCCGAAGGTGCGCGCCAGCCCGATCACGCCCTCGACCAGGGCCTTGTCCTGATCGTCGATCAGCATGTTCTGTACAAAGGAGCGGTCGATCTTCAGCGTGTCGACCGGCAGGTGCTTCAGATAGGTCAGGTTGGAATAGCCGGTGCCGAAATCGTCCAGCGCGAAGCGCACGCCGAAGGCGCGGCAGCGCCGGATCAGGGCCTGGGTGGCGTCGATATCGGCCAGCGCGGTCGACTCCAGCACCTCCAGCACCAGGTGCTCGGCCAGCGGCTCGCGGTGCCGGGCCAGCAATTCCTTCAGGCGCTGGGCGAAGTCGTCGGCCTGCAGATGACGGGCCGCGACGTTGACGCTGACGCGTAGATTCAGGCCGCCGGCCAGCCACTGGCTGGACTGCTTCAGCGCCTGCTCGATCACCCAGTCGCCGACCTGGACCGCCAGGCCGGTCTGCTCGACCACCGGCAGGAAATGGGCCGGCCCGAGCAGGCCGCGCTCCGGATGCTGCCAGCGCAGCAAGGCCTCGACGCCCAGCACCGTGCCGGCCCGCATATCGACCTTGGGTTGGTAGTAGAGCTGCAGCTCGTTGCCGTCCAGCGCCTGCTGCATGCGGCCCAGGGCCAGCACCCGGGCATCGCTGCGCAGGCGCTTCTCGGTGTCGAAGAACTGGTAGCCATTGCGCCCCGAGCGCTTGACGCGGTAGAGCGCATGGGCGGCATGGCGCTGCAGGGTTTCGCCGTCCGAGTGGTCCTGGGGGAAGACCGTGGCGCCGAGGCTGGCGCTGAGTTCCAGGGTCTGCCGGTGGCCGTCCAGGTGGTAGGGCGCACGAAGCACATTGAGCACCCGCTCGACCGCCAGCTGCGCCTCCTCCACGCTGCGGCAGCGCAGCAGCAGGCCGAATTCATCGCCGCCCAGGCGGGCGACCTCGTCCGACCACTCGCGGCCGCTGCGCAAGGCGGCCTGCAGCCGCGCCGCGACCTGTCTCAGCAGCTGGTCCCCGCCGTCCGCGCCCAGCCGCTCGTTGAAGGTTTTGAACTGGTCCAGATCCAGGCAGCACAGACACAGCAGGAAGCCCTCGCGGCGGCTGCTCTGCAGGGCCAGCTCGATGCGCTGCTTGAACTCGTTCTGATTCGGCAGGCCGGTCAGCCCGTCAAACCGGGTCTGGCGTGCCAGCAGGTCTTGCTGGCGACGCTGCTCGGTCTGGTCGGACACCGTGACGACATGAAAGCGCACCGGGCCGGCCGGTTCCGGAATCGTCGACACCGTGATCTGCAGGTGGCAGCTCTCGCCATTGCCGCGTCGGCATTGCAACAGGCCTTGCCAGTGGCCATCGCCGAGCAGCGCCTGGCGCAAGGCCTGCGGGTCGTGGCCGCTGCGGCGCAGGCTCTCGAACGTCAGCGGCGCGGCGATCTGGCCGCACAGGGCCTCGCGCGGCAGGTCCATCAGCCGGCAGTAGCTGGGGTTGGCATCCAGCACCCGATGCTCGGCATCGGTGACCAGCAGGCCCTCGTGCAGATGCTGGAACAGGCTCACGCTCATGCGCTGGCGCTCCTCGGCGCTGCGCTGCCACTCGGCGCGTTCGACCGCTATCGCCGCCAGAGCCGCCCGCCAGCGCCGGGTTTCGCGTCGCCGCAGGCCGGTCAGGGTGCCGAGCAACAAACAGACCGCCAGGGCCGTGAGGCCCAACCCCAGCAGCCAGTCGCTGGCCCGCGACGGCATCGGCAGGCTGAGCAGCAACACGATGCTCAGCGCCGCGCCTGCCGCGAACGGCACGCGGCCCTGCCACCAGCGGGGCGAGGCTTCGGCAGCAGCAATGGGAGGCGACTGGGGCATGGGCGCCTGCGGGAGAGGTAGTGATTCTGGCCGCGGGTGCAAACCCCCGGGCAAGGGCCGCGAGATGCTAGCAGTGCGGCGACCCGGCGGCCTTGAGTTTGCCCCCGCAAATAGATGGCTCGAAAACCCCGCCTCAAAACAAAAAAGGCTGCCTGAAGGCAGCCTTGGGTATTGCTGGCCGAGAATCTCGGCCGTGCCGCTAGGGCTCAGACGTTGAAATCTTCCAGCTTGGCGCCGCCGCCGATCGCCGCCTTCAGCCACTTGGGCTGCAAACCGCGACCGCTCCAGGTTTCCCCGGTGGCCTGGTTGCGATATTTGACCGCCACCTTGGAGGTCTTGCCCGCCTTCGGTACCCGCACGCTCAGATCGGCGACCGTCAGGCCATATTCGGACATCAAACTCTTGACCTTGGCAACGGCATCGGCGCGTTCGCGATCCTTGGTTTGGGCGATTTGTTCGTCGAGTGCGGCCCGTTGAGCCAACAGGTCTTTGAGTGATGCCATCTTTGCAAATCCTCGCTAGGTTTCAAGTTCAAGCATGGGGGACGCGCCGATTATAGGCATGGGCCCGCAAAACTCTCTAGCGACCTATTATGCGCAGATGCCGCGCCGCTCGCAATATTCGTTGAAATGGGCTGTTGTCGTGGTGCCGACATATTGACGCGGGGCCGCCACAAACCCGTGCGGGCGGCGACCCCGGCGCGCTTTACTTGAAGCCGACCTTGTCCAGCAGCTGCTGCACCTTGGGCAGATTCGCGCCCACCGAGGAAACCGGGATGGTTTCGCTCTTGAATTCACCCATCGCCTCGAGTGCCGGATTGGCCGGGCGCACACCGACCACCACCGGCCATTCGTTATTGCCGTTGGCGAAATAGATTTGTGCTTCCGGCGAACTCAGGTACTCGAGGAACTTGACCGCGTTGTCGCGATTCTTCGCATGCTTGGCCATCGCACCGCCGGCGATATTCATATGGGTGCCCCAGCTCTGCTGATTGGGGAAAACCACGCCCAGGCGCTCGACCACCGCGCGGTCTTCCGGCTTGCTGGAACGCATCATGCGGGCCAGGTAATAGCTGTTGGTCACGGCGATCTGGCATTCGCCGCTGGCGGCCGCCTTGATCTGGTCGGTATCGCCACCCTTGGGGGCGCGCGCCATATTGTCGACCACGCCCTTCAGCCAGGCCTCGGTACGCTCCGCTCCCATATGCTCATACATCGCACCGAACAAGGACAGGTTATAGGGGTGCGAGCCGCTGCGCAGGCAGACCTTGCCTTTGTTCTTCGGATCGGCCAATTCCTCGTAGGTATCGACGTCCTCTTTCTTGACGTTGATCTTGTTGTAGACGACGACGCGGGCGCGGGTCGACAAGCCAAACCAGGCCGAACCCTGGCCGCTGTCCTTGGCGCGCAGATGGGCGGGAATGCGCTGCTCCAGCACGGCCGACTTGACCGGTGCGAACAGGCCGTCGGTTTCGGCCAGCCACAGGCGTGCGGCGTCGACCAGCAGGATCACGTCGGCGGGGCTGGAGCTGCCCTCGCTTTTCAGGCGCGCGATCAGACCGGCGTCATCGGTGTCGACGCGGTTGATGCGGATGCCGGTGGCTTTCGTGAAATTCGCGTATAGCGCTTCGTCGGTCTGGTAGTGACGGGCCGAATACAGATTCAGCACCTGCTCCTGAGCCAGCGTGGCCGTGGCCACACCGGTCAGCAGGCCGGCGGCGAGGGCGGATTTGACGAGACGGGAAATTCGCATGGGGTCTCCAAGCCAAGTAAGGTGGCTGGGAGTTTACCCCGTGAACAAGAATAATTCTTGTTTGAGCTCAATCTCAGGCCGTCGGCGGCACATAGCCCGCCACCGCTTCGGCGCCGGCGCCGAAGAAGAATTGCTCCATCTGCCGGGCCAGGTATTGGCGGGCGCGCAGATCGGCCAGGTTCAGGCGGTTCTCGTTGACCAGCATCGTCTGATGCTTCATCCAGGCCGCCCAGGCCTCCTTGCAGACGTTTTGATAGATGCGCTTGCCCAGTTCGCCGGGATAGGGCGCGAAATCCAGGCCTTCGCCTTCTTTCTTCAGATAAACACATTGCACCATGCGTGCCATAACAACCTCTATTTGCTTGAGTGTGGAGGGGAGGCCTGGATTCAGGCCAGCTTCTTGACCAGCACTTGCGAGCGCCGGTCCCAGTTGTATTTGCGTTTGCGTTCTTCGGGCAGCCACTCGGGTTCGACCGGCGAAAAGCCGCGCTTGATGAACCAGTGCATCGTGCGTGTGGTCAGCACGAAGATGCTGCTCAGGCCCTGCGCCTTGGCGCGCTGTTCGATGCGCTTGAGGATGCGGTCGCCGTCGCCCTGGCCCTGCACCTCGCTGGAGACCGTCAGCGCCGCCATCTCGGCGGTGCGTGCCTCGACATAGGGGTACAGCGCCGCGCAGCCGAAGATCACGCCGTCGTGCTCGATCACCGTGTAGGCCTCGATATCGCGCTCGATCTCGTTGCGGTCGCGCTTGACCAGGGTGCCGTCGCGCTCGAAGGGCTCGATCAGCGCGACGATGCCGCCGACATCGTCCGGGCTGGCCTCGCGCAGGCTCTCCAGCTTCTCGTCGACCACCATGGTGCCGATCCCGTCATGGGTGTAGACCTCCTGCAAGAGCGCGCCATCCACCGCCAGCGGCAGGATGTGCGAGCGCTCGACGCCGGCCTGGCAGGCCTTGACGCAGTGCTGCAGATAAAAGGCCACATCGGTGGGCTGGGTCGGGCGCGGCAGGCTGGCCAGCATGCGCTTGGCGTCGGCCAGGGCCAGCTCGGTGTCGATGGCGCTGTCCGGGTCGTCCGGGTTCTCGCGCACGCCGGCCACCTCGGTCATGAACAGCAGCTTGTCGGCCTGCAGCGCGATTGCGGCGCTGGTCGCCACCTCTTCCATCGTCAGATTGAAGGCTTCGCCGGTCGGCGAGAAACCAAACGGCGACAGCAGCACGATGGCGCCGCTGTCGATGGCGCGCTGGATCGCCGCCGCATCGACCTTGCGCACCAGGCCACTGTGCTGGAAATCGACGCCGTCGACGATGCCCACCGGCCGCGCGGTCAGGAAATTGCCCGACACCACCCGCACCGTCGCATTGGCCATCGGCGTGTTCGGCAGACCTTGCGAGAACGCGGCCTCGATCTCGAAGCGCAGCTGGCCGGCCGCTTCTTGGGCGCAGTCCAGCGCCACCGCGTCGGTGACGCGCACGCCCTGGTGGAACTTCGGCGTCTGGCCCTTGGCTGCCAGCTGCTCGTTGACCTGGGGCCTGAAGCCGTGCACCAGCACGATCTTGATGCCCATCGCATGCAGGATGGACAGGTCCTGCACAAAGGCGTTCAGCTTGCCCGCCGCCACCAGCTCGCCCGGCATCCCGACCACAAAGGTCTCGCCGCGGTAGGCGTGGATATAGGGCGCGACCGAGCGGAACCAGGGCACGAAGGTGTGGGGAAAGACAAGGCTCATGTAGCGGGAGGGCGGTTGCGGCAGCAGGACGGGACGGAATGGGCCCCGATTGTGCCGCAGCGCCACCCGCTCGGAGTGCCGCAAGGGCACTCCGCGGCCAGGCCGCTCAGGCCTGCGGGCCGCGCCGGCGCCGCAGCTGCCAGCTCAGCAGGCCCAGACCCGCCAGCATCAGCGCGTAGCTCTCGGGTTCGGGCACGGCGCTGATGTCCAGGCGGACGCTGCCGTTGTCATAGAACAGCGCGCTGGTGTAGCCCGCGCCCAGGCCGCTGACCTGGACCGACGCGAACTGGCCCATGAAGTTGCCGGCGCTCATCAGCGTGAAGCTGGCCTTGCCGCTGAGCGAGAAGCTGTCCAGCAGGGTCAGCTGCAGGCTGCCGCCGAGAAAGGCCGTACCACCGATGGCCAGCAGATCGGTGCCGCCGGCGCCGATCTCCAGGTCCAGCCAGCCGCTCGGGAACTGGGCGAAGTTGCCCAGCACCGTCAGCGTGCCGATCGAATCCTCGCCGGGAGCGATATGGCCGGCCTCGTTGAGCAGATCGCCCAGGATGATGGCGTTGCCGGCCAGCGTGCCGCCGTGCACCGTCACGTCGCCACTGCCGAAGGCGCTGGCCGAGCGGCCGACCAGGGTGCCGCCGAACAGCTCGGTGCCGCCGGAATAGCTGTTGTCGCCCGCCAGCACCAGGGTGCCGGCACCGGACTTGGACAGGCTGCCCTCGTAGACACGGCCGTCGCGGGCTGCCTCCCGGGCCACACCCATCGCGTACTCGGTCTGCTCATCGGCGCTGGCGCTGCCGGGCAGGCCGTTGAGCCAGCCCTTGGCCGTCTTGGTGGCCTGCCAGCTGGCGGCCTCGGCCTGGTCCTCCAGCTTGCGCGCCTTGATGGCGGTGTCGGAGATGCTGTTGCTCCAGGTGTCATTCTGGCCCTGCGTGTTGACGGCGAACTTGCCGAGGAACTGGCCCGGTCCGTTCATCGCATGGCGCAGGCTCACCGTGCCCCAGCCGTTGCGCTCATCCGGCACCGCGGTCAGCTTGCCGGCATTCGGGTTGACGATGGCCGTACCCGAGGCATTGTTGATCGTGCCGTTCTGCACCGCGGTGGTCTTCATCACCTCCAGGGCCTGGGCATTCGTCATGTAGCCGTAGCGCTCCATGATGACGGCCAGGGCGCCCGAGGCATGCGGGGCGGCCATCGAGGTGCCCGACAGACTGGCATAGCCGGCCGTTGTGCCGGTTACCGAGCTGCCGTTGATGGCATTGCCGGGGGCCGTCACACAGGCCCATTTGGACAGGCCGCACTGGTTGTACAGCTGTGCACCCGGCACGTTGACCGAGCCGTCGCCGTTCAGCGACTGACCGGCTGCCACGCCGCCGACCACCAGGTTCTGACGGATCGCGGCCACGGCCAGCCAGCTGCCTTCCAGTTCCGGCATGAAATAGGCCATGCCCGAGCGGGCGCTGGCATTCGTGAAGCCGGTGTTGCCGGCGCTGAAGACCATCACCGTGCCGGTCTTGGCAGCATCGACGGCGCCCTTGATCCAGGTGTCGTCGCGCGACAAAAAGCCCCAGGATCCGATCAGGCCGGCCACGCCGGTGGGGCTGGGGCCTAGGGTGTTGTATTGCTCGCTATTGGGCTGGCTGCCCCAGCTGGTGCTGATGATGCGCACGCCCTGGGCGTTGACGCCGCGGTAGACATCGGCCACATGGGCCTGGTCGATGGTCTGGGCGGCGGTCTGCGTCACCTGCGGCATGCCGAACAGGGCGCCGTCGGTCTTGCCGGTGTTGCCGACGTAGACATTGGCATTGAAGGCCACGCCATGGAAGTTGTTGCTGCCGCCGATGCTGCCGTCGCGCGAGGCGCCGATGGTGCCGGAGACATGGGTGCCGTGTCTGTCGTTGTAGGCCGGGTTGTAGCTGCCGGCGATGCCGTTGACCGTCACCTGGTGGTAGCGATCGCTGCTCAGCTGCGGGTGCAGGTCGAAGAAGCCCGAATCGACCATGCCGACCTTGATGCCGGCGCCGCTGTAGCCGGCCGCATAGGCGTACTCGGCGCCGATGGACAGCAGGCCCCAGTCACGCCGGAACTCGGCGGTTCGCCAGCTGGCCGGATCACCGAGCATGCCGGGGTCGCCGTCGTAGGTGGTGATGGCGGCGGCCTGCTGGGCGGCCAGGCCTGCGAGCAGCAGGACGGCCAGGCGGGTGGGGCTCAGGTGAGACGGGGTGCGCTTCATCGGTCGATCTCCAAAGGGGTATGGATGACGAGATTGGTGACCGGCCGGGAAAGGGCGCAGAGGCAAGACCTGACCCGTCTGCCGATCAAGCGCCCGATGCTAGTGTTGCTGTTTCGTGGAGAAGTACCGGTTTTCCCGCGCTTCTGGCGATGGCGGGCGATAGGCGTTCCTTAGTTCTTGGGGGTGTGCGAACAGCGGTCCGACAAGGCCCGCCGCGCCGGACCTGCAAAGACACCGATAATCCTGGGTTCGTGAATCCATCGTCTTCCTCCCCCAGGCCGCCAAGGCCGCAGCAGTCGCCGAAGGCGAACACCGGCCGGCCCGCGCCGCCGCCCGCCAACCCGCTGCCGCCCATCAGCTTCCCCGAATCGCTGCCGGTCTCGAGCCGGCGCGAGGACATCGCGCGCGCGCTGGCCGAGCATCAGGTCATCATCGTCTGCGGCGAGACCGGTTCGGGCAAGACCACCCAGCTGCCCAAGATCGCGCTGGCGCTGGGCCGCGGCCGGGCCAATACCGGCAAGCTGATCGGCCACACGCAGCCGCGCCGCATCGCCGCGTCCAGCGTGGCCAAGCGCATCGCCGAGGAACTAAAGACGCCGCTGGGCGAGATCGTCGGCTACAAGGTGCGCTTCCAGGACCGGCTGCAACCGGGCGCCAGCGTCAAGCTGATGACCGACGGGATTCTGCTGGCCGAGACCCAGACCGATCCGTTGCTGAAGGCCTATGACACCATCATCATCGACGAGGCGCACGAGCGCTCGCTGAACATCGATTTCCTGCTCGGCTATCTGCGCGAGGTGCTGCCGCGCCGGCCGGACCTGAAGGTCATCGTCACCTCGGCCACCATCGACGCCGACCGCTTCGCCAAGCATTTCGAGTCCGCCAAGGGCCCGGCGCCGGTGCTGATGGTTTCGGGCCGGCTGTTCCCGGTCGAGCAGCGCTACCGGCCCTTCGAGGAATCGCGCGAGTACGACGTCAACAACGCCATCGTCGACGCGGTCGACGAACTGTGGCGCGAGGGCGGCGGCGATGTGCTGGTCTTCCTGCCCGGCGAGCGCGAGATCCGCGAGGCGGCCGAGGCGCTGCGCAAGCACCACCCGCCCGGCGTCGAGGTGCTGCCGCTGTTCGCACGCCTGTCGCAGCAGGAGCAGGACAAGGTCTTCGATCCGCATGGCCAGCGCCGCATCGTGCTGGCGACCAATGTGGCCGAGACCTCGCTGACCGTCCCGGGCATCCGCTATGTGATCGATCCGGGCCTCTCCCGGGTCAAGCGCTACAGCTACCGCAACAAGGTCGAGCAGCTGCAGATCGAGGCCATCAGCCAGTCCAGCGCCAACCAGCGTGCCGGCCGCTGCGGCCGCGTCAGCAACGGCATCTGCATCCGCCTCTACGACGAGAAGGACTTCCTCGCCCGCCCCAAGTTCACCGATCCGGAAATCCTGCGCAGCTCGCTGGCCGGCGTGATCCTGCGCATGAAGGCCTTGCATCTGGGCCAGGTCGACGAGTTCCCCTTCATCGAGCCGCCGCCGCGCAAGGCCGTGGCCGATGGCTACCAGCTGCTGGGCGAGCTGGGCGCGGTCGATGACTTGAACGAGCTGACGCCTATGGGTTGGGAGCTGGCCAAGCTGCCGCTGGACCCGCGGGTCGGCCGGATGATTCTGGAGGCCAGGAACCGCGAGGCGCTGACCGAGATCCTGATCATCGCCAGCGCGCTCAGCGGCCAGGACGTGCGCGACCGGCCGATGGAGGCGCAGCAGGCGGCCGATGAAAAGCACAAGAAGTTCGATGACGAGAAGTCAGAGTTCCTGGGCTACTTGAAGCTGTGGAAATGGCTGGAAGAGAGCAAGGGCGGCTCCGGGGAACACAAGCTCAGCCACCGCCGCTACGAAGCGCTGCTGCGTGAGAACTTCGTCAGCCCGCGCCGGGTGCGCGAATGGCGCGACATCTATTCGCAGCTGCACACCGTGGTCGCCGAGCATGGCTGGCGCATGAACGGCAGCCCGGCCACCTACGAACAGGTGCATCTGTCGATGCTGGCCGGCCTCTTGGGCAATATCGGCCTGAAGAGCGACGAGGACGAGTGGTATCTGGGGGCGCGCGGCATCAAGTTCTGGCGCCACCCCGGTGCGCATCTGAGCAAGAAGCCGGGCCGCTGGATCGTCGCGGCCGAGCTGGTGGACACGACCCGGCTGTTCGGCCGCGGCATCGCCGCGATCGAGCCGCAGTGGCTGCCCTCTATCGCCGGCCATCTCATCAAGACCCAGCTGATGGAGCCGCACTGGGAGAAGAAGGCGGCCGAGGTGATCGCGCTGGAGCGCGCAACGTTGTACGGCATCGTCATCTACAGCAACCGGCGCGTGAACTTCGGCAAGGTCGATGCGGCCGCCGCGCGCGAGATCTTCATCCGCGAGGCCCTGGTCAACGGCGAATGGGAGACCCGTCTGCCCTTCCTGGCCCACAACCAGAAGCAGATCGCCAAGGTCGAGGAGCTGGAGCACAAGTCACGGCGCCAGGATGTGCTGGTCGACGACGAGCTGATCTACGCCTTCTACGACGCCCAGCTGCCGGCCGAGGTGTGCTCGGGCGCGACGCTGGAGCGCTGGTACCGGCACGAATCCAAGGCCGAGCCCAAGCTCCTGCAGCTCAGCCGCGAGGAACTGATGCGCCACGAGGCGGCCGGCATCACCGGCAGCGCCTTCCCGAAAACGATCAGGCTGGGCGGGGTCGACTGCGCCGCCACCTACCTGCACGAGCCCGGCGATGCCCGCGATGGCCTCACCGTCACCGTGCCCATCTATGCGCTGAACCAGGTCAACGAGGAGCGCTGCGAATGGCTGGTGCCCGGCATGCTGGGCGCCAAGGTCACGGCCTTGCTGAAGAGCCTGCACCAGCGGCCGCGCTCGCGCCTGGTGCCGCTGCCGGACTTCGTCGCCGAGTTCATCGAGCTCAACCCCTTCGCCCAGGGCAGCCTGGTCGAGGTGCTGCTGAAGGCCGTCAAGGAGCGCAGCCAGATCGCGGTGCAGCGCAACGATTTCAAGCTCGAACAGCTGCAGGCCCATCTGTTCATGAACTTCCGCATCGTCGACGAGCACGGCCGCCAGCTGGGCCAGGGCCGCAATCTAGCGGCGCTGAAGGCCGAACTGGGCGGCCAGGCGCGCAGCGCCTTCCAGGCCCTGGCGGCGCTGAAGCTGCCTGCGGCGCATGCTTCGCCTATTGCCGAGCCGCCGCCGGTCGCGCCCGGGGGCATTCGGGCCGAGATCGTCAAGCCGGCCAGTGCACCGGTGCGCGAGGCGAGCAAGAGCTATACCGGCTGGACCTTCGGCGAGCTGCCCGAGCTGATGGAAGTCAGGCGCGGCGCCCAGACTCTGATCGGCTTCCCGGCGCTGATCGACCGGGTCAGCCATGTCGAGATCGAGGTGTTCGATGAGCCCGATGTCGCCGCCGCCAAGCACCGTCTGGGCCTGCGCCGCCTGGTGGCGCTGCAGCTCAAGGAGCCGCTGAAGTATCTGGAGAAGAACATCCCGGATCTGCAGAAGATGTCGGTGCTGTTCATGAGCCTGGGCACGGCCGAGGAGCTGCGCGACCAGATCATCGGCGTCGCGCTGGACCGCGCCTTCCTGGCCGATCCGCTGCCGGCCGACGAATTCGCCTTCAAGGCCCGCATCGAGGAGGGCCGTGCGCGGCTCAATCTGATCGCGCAGGAGGTGGCGCGCCAGACCGGGGTGGTGCTGATCGAGCTGGCGGCCGCGAGCCGCAAGCTCAAGGACGCGCGTGCGCCCAAGGAGGTGGGCGAGGACATCACGGCCCAGCTGCAGCGCCTGTGTCCTAAGCACTTCGTCACCGCCACGCCCTGGGCCCAGCTGCAGCACCTGCCGCGCTATCTGAAGGCCATCACCGCCCGGCTGGACAAGCAGCGTGCCGACCCGGCGCGCGACGCCAAGCTGCTGGCCGAGCTGAAGCCGCTGGAGCAGCGTTTCCTGCGCCGCCTGGCCGAGCTCAAGGGCACGACGGACGCCCGGCTGGTGGATTTCCGCTGGCAGCTGGAGGAGCTGCGCGTCAGCCTGTTTGCACAGGAGTTGCGCACGCCGCAGCCGGTCAGCGTCAAGCGGCTGGACAAGGTCTGGGCCCAGCTGAGCGCCTGAGTTGTCGCGCCCGCGCCGAATGCCCCGTGAATCGAGGCTTTATTGCCGCATCGCCAGGCGCACAATCTGGGTCAAATCACACTTTGTTTCATCAAACTCCAAGGTCCGCACGCATCGTGCCGAATGCTGAACCGACTGCCAGTCCGCCCGACGCTGGCGCCAAGACCGCCGCCGCCGTGCGGCGCTTTGGTCGTTTTGAACTCCGGGCGCTGCTGAACAAGAGCACGCGCAGCATGCTGTGGCTGGTGCTGGACACCCGCAGCCAGCAGGAGATGCTGATCTGCATGCCGCGGCTGGCGCCCAACAGCCCCGAGGCCTTGGCCCACTGGCTGAAGACCGCCAACGCCGGTGCCCGCATCCAGCACCCGAACCTGGCCCATGTGGTCGAGGTCGGCCAGGTCGAGCACTGGCCTTTCATCGCCTATGACCGGGCGCTGGGCGAGACCCTGGATGAGCGGCTGGCACGCCACAACGCGCCGCTGCCGCTGGATGTGGCGGCCTGGACCTGCCAGTACCTCGAAGGCCTGGCCTTCGCCCATGAGGCCGGCCATGCGCATCGCGATGTGCAGGCCGCCTCGATGCTGATCGACAGCCTGGGCCATGTGCGGGTGCTGGGCCTGGAGGTGGCGCAGGAGGTGTTTCCGGCCACTGTGGATTTCAATACCGTGACGCGGCGCGCGGTGCGCGAGGCGGCCCAGGACGATGTGCTGTGCGTCGGCCTGCTGATGCACCGCATGCTGACCGCCCGGCCGGTGCTCGACGAGGCCGATCTGCTGCTGGTGATGCAGCGCATGCAGCCGCAAGGCCATGAGTTGCTGCGCCTGGGCTGGGAGACGCCGCACCCGATTGCCGAACCGCTGCGCGCCATCGTCAACCGCGCCACCGACCGCCAGACCGGCCACCGCTACCATCTGGCGCGCAGCTTCTGGCGCGCGCTGGAGGGCTGGCGCAGCGCCGCCAATGACCAGGGCGGCGCGATCGCGCAGCTGATGGACAAGCTGCAGCGCGTCGGCCATCTGCCGATCGCCTCGCTGCGCCTGCAGCGCATCGCCCAGTCGTCCAGCATGGAGGGCCAGCACGCCAGCGAGCTCTCCGGCCTGGTGCTGCAGGACATGGCGCTGAGCCTGGAGATGCTGCGCCGTGTCAACAACGCGCTGAAGCAGCAAGGCATAACGGCCGGCGGCGGCGCCATCCTGAATATGCAGCGTGCCATCGCGATGCTGGGCCTGAACGGTGTGCAGCAGGCGGCCCGCGCGCTCAAGCCCTGGCCCGGCCCGCTGTCCGAAGCCAATGCCGCGACCTTGCGCAGCCTGATGGGCCGGGTGCAGCGCGCCGGCCAGGTGGCGCAGGCGCTGCGCCCGGCCGGTTACGACGCCGAGGTGGTCTATCTGATCACCGTGATGCAGAACCTCGGCCGCCTGCTGCTGCAGTACCACTTTCCCGATGATGCGCAGCAGATCCGCCAGCTGATGCGCCCGTCCGAGCCGACCGCCGACAACCCCAAGCCGGTCGGCATGAGCGAGCAGTCGGCCGCCTATGCGGTGCTGGGCTGCGATCTCGAAGCGCTGGGCACGGCGGTGGCGCGCTACTGGAGCCTGGGCGACGAACTGCTGCACATGATGCGGCGCCAGGCCATCGAGGCGCCGGTACGTGGCGGCGGCAGCGATGCCGAGCTGCTGCGCCTGACCTGCAGCCTGGCCAATGAAATCGTCGATGCGCTGGCCCTGCCCGAAGAGAAGCGCCAGGCCGGCGTCGAGACGGCCACGCGGCGCTATGCGCGGTCGCTGGGCCTGGGCCTGCGCGAGGTCTACGAGGCGCTGAATCCGGCCGCAGCTGCGGCAGCCCATGCCGACCATCCCGACCACGGCGCGCCGGCCGCAGCGCAGCCCCAGGCCTCGCCGCTGCGCTCGCGCTTGCGAGGCAAGACCGAGAGCGAAGACCCGGTCTCCCCGCCGCCCATAGCGCCGAGCGGCTGATTCGCCCGCTCGCCACGATTTCTAGAACAAGGTCCCCATGCTTCCCTCCACACCCACCGCACCGCAGATGCCGCCTGCGCTGGGGCGCTTTCGCCCCTTGCGCCGGCTCGGGCAGGGCGCGCAGGCGACGGTCTGGCTGGCGCATGACCCGCGGCTGGACCGCGAGGTGGCGCTGAAGGTCTTGCTGGCCGGCGCCACGCCGGCCAATGTCGAGGCCTGGCTGCACGAGGCCCGCGCCGTCAGCCGCCTGACGCATCCGAATATCGTGCCGGTGTTCGAGGCCGATATGCAGGGCGGCCAGGCCTATCTGGTGTTCGAGTATGTGGCCGGCCCGACGCTCAGCGAGCGCCTGCGCAGCGGCCCGGCGCTGCGCCCGCGCGACGCGGTGGAGCTGATGCTGGGCGTGCTCGACGGCCTGCAGGTCGCGCATGCCGCCGGCGTCGTGCACCGCGATCTGAAGCCCTCCAACATCCTGCTCGACGCCAAGGGCCGGGCGCGGGTGATGGACTTCGGCATCGCTGCACGGCTGACGGACGCCGGCAAGCCGCAAGGCATCGTCGGCACGCCCGGCTATATCTCGCCCGAGGCCGCGCGCGGCGAGGCGCCGAGCCCGCAGATGGATGTGTTCGCGGCCGCGGTGATGCTGGGCGAGCTGCTGTCGGGCCAGCGTCTGAACGCCGATCCCGATCCCTGGCGCGCGGTGCGCCGCGTCATCGAGCAAGACCTGGCCCTGCCGCCGGGGCTCAATGCCGAGGTCGACGATGCGCTGCGCGCCATCGTGCTGCGCGGCCTGGCGCGCGATGCGACGCGACGCTGGCCCACGGCCAAGGCCTTTCACGATGCCCTCAACGAATGGCTGCACCCGGCGGTGGCGCCCAGCAGCGAAGCGGGCGACACGGCGGCGCTGGAGTTCCTGCTGCGCCGCATGCGCCACAAGACCGACTTCCCGGCCATGTCCGATTCGGTCGGCCGCATCCAGCGCCTGACCCTGTCCGAGAACGAGAGCATCACCAGCCTCTCCAACGAGATCCTGAAGGACGTGGCGCTGACCCACAAGCTGCTGCGCCTGGTCAACACCGCCCAGTTCAGCCATGCCGGCGGCGGCAGCATCTCGACGGTCTCGCGTGCCGCCGCGCTGATCGGCTTTGCCGGCATCCGCAATCTGGCGCTGTCGCTGATCCTGCTCGAGCGCATGGAGAACAAGGCCCATGCCCAGCTCTTGCGCGAGGAGTTCCTGCGCTCGCTGATGGCCGGCTCGCTGGCCCGCGAGCTGTGCCTGGTGCAGCGCGAAAACGAGGAGAGTTTTCTCGCCGCGATGTTCCAGAATCTGGGCCGTTTGCTGACCGAGTTCTACTTTCCCGAGGAAGCCCAGCAGGTGCGCCGCATCACGCGGCCCGAGCGCCGCGCCGGTGGCGACACGGCCGGGCCCGCTGCGCCGGTCAGCGAGGCGCTGGCCTCGGCCCAGGTGCTGGGCCTGAGCTATGAGCAGCTGGGCCTGGGCGTGGCCAAGCAATGGGGGCTGCCGGACAGCCTGCAGCGCAGCATGCGCCGGCCCGACGGCGATGTGCCGACGCGGCTGCAGGACAACCCGGCCGAGCGCCAGCGCTGGCTGGCGCGGGCGGCCAACGAGATGTCCGACGCGATCCTGCAGACCGAGCCGGCCGAGACCCATGCCAAGCTCAAGGCGATGGCGCAGCGCTACTCGCGCGCGCTGGGGGTGCCGGTCGAGGCCTTCGATGCGGCCGCCGATCAGGCCCGCCAGCGCCTGGCCCAGCTGGCCCAGGCCATGGGCATCAGCCTGGCCAAGAACTCACCGGCCCAGCGTCTGCTGGCGCCGCTGACCCCCACCGTCGATGACAGCCTGTCGCCGCACGAGCTGCATGCGACCTTGCTGGCCGAGCCGACCCTGCAGCGCAGCGAGGCCGAGGTCTCGCGCGAGCAGGCCAGCGAGACCCTGGCCGCCGGCATCCAGGACATCACCAATGCGATGGTCGAGAACTTCAAGCTCAACGAAGTGCTGCGCATGATTCTGGAGACCATCTACCGCAGCCTCGGCTTCCGGCGTGTGGTGTTCTGCCTGCGCGACCCGAAGACCGAAACCCTGACCGGCCGCTTCGGCCTGGGCGAGGGGGTCGAGGCGGTGGCGCCGCTGTTCCGCGTGCCGCTGCGCGGCACGCCCGGGGTCACGGCCGATCTGTTCTCGGCGGTCTGCCAGAAGGGCGTCGACACGCTGATCGCCGACGCCTCGGTGCCCAAGATCGCCGAGCGCCTGCCGGCCTGGTTCCTCGGTGCGCCGAAGGCGGCCAGCTTCCTGATACTGCCGATGGCGGTCAAGGGCGCGCCGTTCGCGATGATCTATGCCGACAAGGCCCGGCCCGGCGGCATCGATCTGGGCGAGAAGGAGCTGTCGCTGCTGCGCACGCTGCGCAACCAGGCGGTGATGGCCTTCAGGCAGGCCAGCTGAGCCTGCCCTTCAGCTGAACACGCTGACCGCAGCGACCAGCTGCTGCGACTGCTGCTGCAGCGAGGTGGCGGCGGCCGAGGCCTCTTCCACCAGCGCGGCATTCTGCTGGGTGGCCTGATCCATCTGGGTGATGGCCTGGTGGATCTGCTCGATGCCGGCCGTCTGCTCGACGCTGGCGCTGCTGATCTCGCCGACGATGTCGGTGACCCGCTTCACGCTGGCGACGATCTGCTCCATCGTCGCGCCGGCCTGGCCGACCAGGGCGCTGCCGCTGTCGACCTTCTCGACCGAGTCGACGATCAGGCCCTTGATCTCCTTGGCCGCAGCCGCCGAGCGCTGGGCCAGGCCGCGCACCTCGGAGGCGACCACCGCGAAGCCGCGGCCCTGCTCGCCGGCCCGCGCCGCTTCGACCGCCGCGTTCAGCGCCAGGATATTGGTCTGGAAGGCGATGCCGTCGATCACACCGATGATGTCGACGATCTTCTTCGACGAGCCGCTGATCGAGTTCATGGTCTGCACCACCTGGCTGACCACCTCGCCGCCCTGCACGGCCACGGCCGAGGCCGACATCGCCAGCTGGTTGGCCTGGCGGGCGTTGTCGGCGTTCTGCTTGACCGTGGCGGTCAGCTCCTCCATCGAGGCCGCGGTCTGCTCGAGCGCGCTGGCCTGGGCTTCGGTGCGGCCCGACAGGTCCAGGTTGCCGGCGGCGATCTGGCCCGAGGCGGTGGCGATGGTGTCGGTGGAGTCGCGGATCTGGCGCACCGTGCCGGCCAGGCTTTGCTGCATCTGCTGCATCGCGGCCAGCAGGCTGTGCTGGTCGCCGGATCGCAGCAGCACCTTGACACCGAGGTCGCCGGCGCCGATGCGGCGCACGATATCGGCCGCGTAGTCGGGCTCGCCGCCGAGCTGGCGGTAGATATTGCCCATCATGCGCCAGCCCAGGCCGCCGACCACCAGCATCAGCACGCCGCCGACCGAGAGCAGCACGGTCGCGCTGCGCCAGAACGCGGTGTCGATGTCGTCGATGTAGTCGCCAAAGCCGATGATCCAGTCCCAGGGCTCGAACTTGATCACCGCGTAGAGCTTGTCCACCTTGCCCTCGGTGCCGGGCCGGGTGCCCGGTGCGATGACCGTGCCTATGGTCTGGCCGGCCAGGGCCTTGCGGTAGCGCTCGCCGGCCTCCTTGCCGCCCTTGGCGTCGACGATGCCGATGCGCTTGGGGTTGGGGTGCACATGGTTGATGTCATCCGAGTAGCCGCGGACGAAGAAATAGAGCTCGTCCTTGCGGAAGCTGCCGATGATGCGCTTGCCTTCCTTTTGCGCATCGGCCTTGGAGATCTCGCCGGCTTTTTCCTGGGCATGCAGCTTTTCCAGGGCCGAGTGCGCCAGCAGCACCAGGGTCGAGAGCTGGGCGGTGCGCTCCTTCATCATCGACTGCTTCAAGGTGGTCAGCGAGATCGCGGCCAGCAGCACCACGCCAAGCAGTGCGGTGCCGCAAAGCAGCAGGATTCGTGTGTTGAGCTTCATGCGAGACCAGACATCGGGAGGGAGGAAACTGGCCGAACGCGGTGCCGTACAGCCATGGCGGGCACCGCCGGGCGGCGGTGATGGCTGTTTATCGGCGCAAATCGGCCGAGCTTGAGCTGACGATATCTTGGGGAGCGGGCGCAGCGCCAGAATGGCGGCGCGAAGAGAGGGGGAAGAGGGAGGTTGACGAGCCTTACCCCCGGCACTGGTCACAACAGTTAGGGCTGCTTGGTTCCCCATCTGACCCGGTTGGCCGTGCTTCCATGCGAGGAGGCCCGTCAGCGAGCATTGTATGCGATGCGCGCCGGCCTTCTCTGAACATGGGGTGCGCCGACTACAGCCCCAGCGTGGCGGAGCGCGTCATCGAGGCGCCGATGGCATAGCCCAGCAGGGCCAGCGCACCGAGATAGGCGGGCAGGCGGTAGTCGCGGCTCACGACGGTCCAGTGGGCGCAGGCCGCATAGGCGCACAGCGCCAGCAGCTTGGCGGCCAGCCAGCTGTCACGCAGCAGGTCGTAGTGCAGCAGCCCCCACAGGCTCAGGCCGGAGACGGCCAGCAGAAAGTGCAGGCCGAAGGAGATCGCGCGCAGGCGGTCGTCATCACCCCATTCGGCCTTGACCTGGGCGGCCAGGCCGCGGGCAAAAAAAAGCACGAGGCTGGCCCAGGCCAGCAGCTCGTGCATTCGCAGCATCCCCGAGTAGAACCAATCCATCACCGCCCCCTGTTGGGGGCAAGCTTGGTCGGCGCCAGCGAGGCTGTCAAGCCCGGTCGGGGCTCAGCGCAGCTGCAGATCGTCGTCGCTGAAGCGGATGTTCAGCGGCTCGATCAGCAGCTGCTTCTCGCCTTCTTCCAGGCTGCCGGCCACCCAGGCCTCGATGCCGCAGGCCTTGGCCACCTCGACGGTGCGCTGGGCATCGGCGGCCGGCACGAAGATGGCAAAACCTGCCCCCATGTTCAGGGTCGAGTAGGCCTCGCGGTCGTCCTGCTTGGCCTGTTCCTGCATGAACTTCAGCACCGGCGTGACCGGCGGCACCGTGTGGATGCGGTAGCTGAATTGGGCCGGGTGGCGCAGCAGCTTGCGCCAGCCGTGACCGGTGATGTTGGCGCAGTAGTGGGGCTGGATGCCGGCCTTGAAGAGCGCCTCGGTAACCGGCGAATACAGCACGGTGGGGGCCAGCAGTGCGTCGCCGTAAGTGAGGCCTGGTTCGATCTCGGTCAGGTAGCCCTTTGGCAGACGCTCCACCAGCTTACGCGCCAGGCTCAGGCCGTTGGCGTGGATGCCGCTGGAGGCCAGGAGCACGATGGCATCACCGGCGGCCAGATCGTCGCCGACCGACAGCCGGCTCTTGGGATTGATCAGGCCTGTGCAGGAGGCAGCCAGGTCGATGCGACCGTCCTCGACGATGCCGGCCAGCGCGGGGGTCTCGCCGCCGCCCCAGGCCACGGCGCAGGTGTCGCAGGCCTTCTTCCAGCCCTCGACCAGGGCTTGCGCGCGGGCCTTGTCGCCGAACCAGTCCGAGCCGCCGGCGGCCCAGTAGGCCTGCACCACCAGCGGCGTGGCGCCGACGGTGATCAGGTCGTTGACGGCCATCGCGATGGTGTCCTGGGCGATGCCGGCGTAATAGCTGCTCTTGCCGGTCAGGCGCGCCATCTCGTCGGCCACCAGGGTCTTGGTGCCCAGGCATTCGACGATGGAGGCGATGTAGAAGGGCCCGACATCCACCACATAGGCCGACTCGCCGCGCGAGGCCGGCACCTCGCTGAAGCCATGGCCGCCCAGATGGGCGCCGGTGGCCGCCGCAGCGCGCTGGGCGGCGATCTTCAGCGGGTCGATCAGGTCGTAATTGACACCGGCCTGCTCGTAGCTGAGGGTGTCGGGAGAGGAGGGGGCATGCGTGCTCATGGGGCGGGATTATCGACCATGCGCCAGGCCTGTGGCGGGGCTGGGCGCGCCCGTAGAATGCGCCCCCATGAGTTACCAGGTCCTCGCCCGCAAATACCGCCCCCACAGTTTCGAGGAACTGCGGGGCCAAGAGCATGTGGTCCAGGCCCTGGCCAATGCGCTGACCCAGCAGCGCCTGCACCATGCCTATCTGTTCACCGGCACCCGCGGCGTCGGCAAGACCACGGTGTCGCGCATCCTGGCCAAGAGCCTGAACTGCACCGGCGCCGATGGGCAGGGCACGATCACGGCCCAGCCCTGCGGCGTCTGCGAGGCCTGCCGCGATATCGATGCCGGCCGCTTCGTCGACTATGTGGAGCTGGACGCGGCCTCGAACCGGGGCGTCGAGGAGATCTCGCAGCTGCTCGATCAGTCGGTCTATAAACCGGTGGTCGGGCGCTTCAAGGTCTACATGATCGACGAAGTCCATATGCTGTCGAACACCGCCTTCAACGCGATGCTGAAGACGCTGGAGGAGCCGCCGGACTATCTGAAATTCGTGCTGGCGACGACCGACCCGCAGAAGGTGCCGGTCACCGTGCTGTCGCGCTGCCTGCAGTTCAATCTGCGGCCGATGGCGCCGCAGACCGTGCTGTCGCACCTGAGCGCGGTGCTGGAGGCCGAACAGGTGGCGGCCGATGCCGGCGCGCTGCGCCTGCTGGCGCGCGCCGCGCGCGGCTCGATGCGCGATGCGCTGTCGCTGACCGACCAGGCGATCGCGTTTGGCGCCGGTGCCCTGGTCGAGGCCGGTGTGCGCCAGATGCTGGGCACGGTGGATCGTGGCCATGTGGTGGCCATCCTGGATGCGCTGGTGGCCGCCGACGGTGCGGCCGTCGTGGCCCAGGCCGATGGCTTGCGCAGCCTGGGCCTGTCGGCCGCCGGCACGCTGGAGGACCTGGCCAGCCTGCTGCAGCAGACGGCGGTGGCCCAGGCCGCGCCGAAGGCCGTGGACGATCAAGACCCCGACAGCGCCGAGGCCCGGCGCCTGGCCGGCCTGCTGCCGGCCGACGAGATCCAGCTGATGTACAGCATGGCCCTGCATGGCCGGCAGGAGCTGGGCCTGGCGCCGGACGAGTACGCCGGCCTGACCATGGTGCTGCTGCGCATGCTGGCCTTTCGGCCCGGCGGCATCGCGACGAACCCGGCACTGAACCAGGCAGCGGCCCCGCCGCGCAAGCCCGAGCCGGCTCCGGCACCTGCGAGTGCGCCCTTGCTGCGGCCAGCGGCGCCGAGCCTGGTGGTGCGTCCGCCCGAGCCCAAGCCGAGCCCGGTGCAGGAGTTTTCAAGCGTGCCTGCGAGCGAGCCCGCAACAGCGCCTGCCAGCGAGCCGCCGCCCAGCCCGGTGGCCGTCGAGGTGCGCGAACCTGCGCCGCCGCCGGTGGCGCAGCCCGCGCCGATGTCCCCGCGCGCCCAGGCCGAGGCCGGCAGCTTGAGTGCCCGGCTGCGTCCGCGCCCGGTGGTGATCGACGAGCGCGGCGAGGCCGACGAGCCGCCGCCCTGGCTGGATGCGCCGCCCGCCGATGAGGAGGGCGGCAGCCAGCTGGCGCAGGCCGGCGAGGATGGCCCGGCGGAGTCGGACAGCCCTGGCGGTGTCTACGCCTCGACCGCCGGCAGCGATGTGCAGCTGTCGCCGACGCCGCTGGGCGAGCGCTGGGCCGGCCTGGTCAAGCGCCTGAGCCTGGTGGCGCTGGCCCGCGAGCTGGCACTGCAGGCCGAGTGCATCGTCTTCGACGAGCAGGCCGAGACAGCGCTGATACGGCTGAAGGTCGAGCGCGAGTCGCTGCGCCAGCCGGCGCTGAAGGACAAGCTGCAGGCGGCACTGGCCGCGGTGCTGGAGCGCCCGGTGGCCATCGAGGTCGAGCCCGGCGTGGCACAGGACTCGCCGGCGCTGCGCGATGCCGCGGACGTCCAGGCACGCCAGCGCCAGACCGAACAATTCGTTTTCCAAGACCCGCTGGTCCAGCAACTGCTGGCCCAGTTCAAGACGGCGCGCATCGTGCCCGGGTCGATCAAACCCCACTGAACATCTTTAGGAGATACGCACATGATGAAGGGTCAACTCGCCGGCCTGATGAAGCAGGCCCAGGCCATGCAGGACAACCTCAAGAAGGCGCAGGACGAGCTGGGCAATATCGAGGTCGAGGGCCAGTCGGGTGCCGGCCTGGTCAAGGTCACGATGACCTGCAAGCATGAGGTCAAGCGCCTGACCATCGATCCCAGCCTGCTGGCCGATGACAAGGACATGCTGGAAGACCTGGTCGCCGCAGCCTTCAACGACGGCCTGCGCCGCGCCGAGGAAGTCAGCGCCGAAAAGATGGGCAAGCTGACCGCCGGCATGCCGCTGCCCCCGGGCATGAAGTTTCCGTTCTGAGCTTGAACACAGCTCTAGACGATTTGATCGAGGCGCTCAAGCGCCTGCCGGGCGTGGGCCAGAAGTCGGCCCAGCGCATGGCCTACCACCTGCTGCAGCACGACCGCGAGGGCGCCCGCCGCATGGCGGCCTCGCTCACCGCGGCGATGGCGCAGGTGGGCAATTGCCAGCGCTGCCACACCTTCAGCGAGGCGCCGGTCTGCGCGATCTGCGCCGATGCCCAGCGCGACGCGCGCCTGCTCTGCGTGGTCGAGAGTCCGGCCGACCAGGCCGCGCTGGAGCGCACCGGCTCCTACCGCGGCTATTACTTCGTGCTGCAGGGCCGGCTGAGCCCGCTGGACGGCCTGTCCACCCAGGCCATCGGTGCCGAGCAGCTGCTGCTGCGCGCGGCCGAGGCGGCGGTCGAGGAGGTGATCCTGGCCACCAGCTTCACCGCCGAGGGCGAGGCCACCGCCCATGTGCTGGCCGAGGCGCTGCGCTCGCGCGGCATCCGCGCCACGCGGCTGGCGCGCGGCGTGCCGGTGGGCAGCGAACTCGAGTATGTGGATCTGGGCACCATTGCCCATGCTTTGACCGATAGGCGCTGAGCGAATGACTGTTGCCAACTACTGCATCATCGCGGCCTGCGTGCTGCCCATCCTCTGCGCCGGCATGGCCAAGTCCAAGGGCTTCGGCAAGCCGCGCCGCGACGGCGGCTTCGACAACCACAACCCGCGCGCCTGGCTGGCCGGCCTGTCGGGCTGGCAGGCCCGTGCCAACGCGGCCCAGGCCAACAGCTTCGAGGCCTTGCCGCTGTTCATCGCGGGGGTGCTGGCGGCACAGCAGATGGGGGCGGTGCAGGAGCGCATCGACATGCTGGCCCTGTCCTTCATCACCTTCCGCCTGGCCTATATCGGCCTGTACCTGGCCGACCAGCCGAATCTGCGCTCGCTGGCATGGTTTGCCGCGCTGGGCAGCGCGGTGGCCTTGTTCTTCGCCTGATCGATCGGCGCTGTGATCAGCCCTGTGATCAGCGTTTAGCTGCCTTGCGCGCCGCCGAGGCCACCCGGGTGCTCTTCGCGGCCGGGCGGCCCGCCTTGACGGCCTTGGCCGTGCGCGCCGCTGCGGCCACGCGCTGGCTATTGGGCGTGTAGACCACCAGGGTCTGGCCGGGCTTGAAGGCGGTCTTGGCCGAGACCTTGTTCCACTGCGCGACCTGGCTGGCACTGACCTTGTAGCGCTGCGCGACGCTGGCGACGGTCTCACCCTTGCGTGCCTTGAAGCTGACACGGCGCAGCGCCGGCACATCGGGCGCGAGGCTGATGCTGGCGTTGTCGGCCAGATGTTCGGAGACATCCTGGTCGCGCTTGGCGCTGCGCTGCACCAGCAGGGTCGAGCCCTGGCGCACCAGCATGCGCGGCGGGATCTTGTTGATCTCGCGCAGCGCGGCCTCGCTCATGCCGACCTGCTGGGCGGCATCGGCCGGCTTCATCGTGCGCGGCACCACCCAGGCGGTCCAGCTTGCCATCGCGCCACGGTGGGCGGCCAGATTGCGGGCGAAGGCATCGGCGTTGTCGTAGGGCAGCAGCACCTGCTCGGTGGCCGCAGCCAGCATCACCGGCTTGTTGACCTGCGGGTTGAACTGCTTGAACTCATCGACCGTCATGCCGGCAAAGCGCGCGGCGACATCGACATCGATGTCGCGGTCGATATTGACGCTGAGGAAGTAGGGGTGGTTGGCGATCTCGGGCAGGGACAGCGCAAACGCGTCGGGGCGCAGCACGATGTTCTTGACCGCCTGCAGCTTGGGCACGTAGTAGCGCGTCTCGTCGGGCATGCGCAGGCTCTCGTAGTCGGTCGGCAGGCCGGCGCGCTCGTTGCGCTTGATGGCGCGCTGCACATTGCCCTGGCCCCAGTTGTAGGCCGCCAGTGCCAGATGCCAGTCGCCGAACATGGTGTGCAGACGGCCCAGGTAGTCGAGCGCGGCGCGGGTCGAAGCCAGCACATCGCGGCGGTCGTCGCGGAAGATGTTCTGGCGCAGCTCGAAATCGCGACCGGTGGCCGGCATGAACTGCCACATGCCCGAGGCCTTGGCGCTGGACATGGCTTGCGGATTGAAGGCGCTCTCGATGAAGGGCAGCAGGGCCAGCTCCATCGGCATGCCGCGCTTCTCGACCTCGACGACGATGTGATAGAGGTAGCGGCCGCCGCGCGTGGTCATGCGTGCCACATAGTCGGGGCGCTGGCTGTACCAGGCCTCGGCACGGCGCACCAGATCGTTCTCCAGCGTGGGCATTGCAAAGCCGCCGCGCACCCGCACCCACAGATCGGCCTTGGCCTTGGCGTCGTTGAGGTCGACCGTAACGCCGGGCTGCAGCGCGTCCTCGACCTGGGGCAGGGCGGCGAGGGTGCCGGGCGCCGGCAACTCGGCCACCGGCGCGGCAGGCGGCGCGGCGCTGAGTTGCGGTGCCGGGGCGGGAGACTCCATCGGCGGCAGCGGGGTGCTGGCGCAGGCGCCCAGCAGCAAGGCCAGCGCCAGCATGGAGAGTGTGGGCAGGGGGGTGTTGATCATCATCGGAAGTCGTTTTTCCATTGCCGCAGGGTGGCGAACACCGCGACGGAGTCGGTGTCCAGGGGCTGCGGCTGGTAGGCCAGGGCGGCGGCCCGCACGGCGGGCTGGTCGCAGCGCAGAAAAGGGTTGATGGCTTGTTCCTGGCCTATGGTCGAGGGCAGGGTCGGCAGATTGTCGTGGCGGCGGGTCTCGCACCAGGCCTGGTAGGCGAGCAGCGCCGGATTCGCGGGCTCTATGGTCCGCGCAAAACGCAGATTCGACAAGGTGTACTCATGCGCGCAGCAGACCCGGGTGTGGCCGGGCAGCGCGGCCAGCGCCTGCAGCGAGGCATGCAGCTGCGCCGGTGTGCCCTCGAACAGGCGGCCGCAGCCGCCGGAGAACAGCGTGTCGCCGCAGAACAGCAGGGGCGCGCTGGCATCGCCGGGCGCCTCGATCAGATAGGCGATATGGCCGGCCGTGTGGCCGGGTACATCGATCACGCGGATTTGCTGGCCCAGCAGCTCGAAGCACTGGCCGCCGCTGCAGGCCTGCACAGGCCCGGGAATGGCCTCGCGCGCCGGGCCGAAGACGGGTCCTTGCAGGTGAGGGCGCAGGCCGGCCAGGCCGCCGACATGGTCGCCGTGATGGTGGGTCACTAGAATGCCGGCCAGGCGCAGCGAGTAGTGGTCCAGCGCGCGCAGCACGGGTTCCGCCTCGCCAGGATCCACCACCAGGGCTTGAGCACCGTCGTGCAGCATCCAGATGTAGTTATCGGTAAAGGCGGGCAGTGCGACCAAATCCATGCAGCGAGTTCTTGTGACGCGTGAAGCCTCGATTGTAGAGTTGGCCGCCTGGCTGCAGACACCGCCCGGCCGCTATCTGCTGGCCTGGGAGCAGGCCCAGCTCGATGCGGCCGTGGTCGACCTGTTCGGCTTCCATGCCCTGCAGCTCGGCCTGCCCGAGCTGCAGGGGCTGCGTGCCAACCGCATGCCGCACCGCTGGCTGGCGCTGGACAATCTGGCGCAGAACGCGGCGGACTGGCATGCCAGCGTGCCGGCCGATGAGGAGGCGCAGGCCGGTTTCAGCCAGTTCGGCCTCGACACCCAGCTCGCCGACCGGGGCGTGGCGCTGTTCGGCGAGTTCGATGCGCTGCCCTTCGAGGCCAACAGCCTGGACCTGGTGCTGCTGCCCCACACGCTGGAGCTGGCGCCGGATCCGCACCGCACGCTGCGCGAGGTCGAGCGGGTGCTGCGGCCCGAGGGGCGGCTCGTGATCTCGGGCATCAATCCGGCCAGCGCCTGGGGGCTGCGGCAGAATCTGGGCCGGCTGGTGAACCGCCTGCCCGGCAGCGGCGAGCGGCTTTATCTGCCGCGCGCTGGCGACTTCATCGGCTACTGGCGGCTGCGCGACTGGCTGCGCCTCTTGAGCTTCGAGGTCGAGGGCGCACAGTTCGGCGGCTATTGCCCGCCGCTGCGCAGCGACAAATGGCTCAAGCGCTGGGACTGGCTGGAGGGCGTGGGCTCGCGCTGGTGGCCGGTGCTGGGCGCGGTTTATTTCCTCACTGCGGTCAAGCGCGTGCACGGCATGCGCCTGATCGGCCTGGCCCGCCAGCCGGCCCGGCCCGCCAAGGCGCGCGCGGCCGTGGCCTTGCATCAACATCACAAGCACCGAGAAACGAACGAATGACGACAGAGAACAAGCCCGCCGCCACCATCCAGAAGCCGGTGGTGACGATTTACACCGACGGGGCTTGCAAGGGTAATCCCGGGCGCGGCGGCTGGGGCGCCTGGCTGAGCTCGGGCGGCCACGACAAGGAGATGTTCGGCGGCGAAGCCAACACCACCAACAACCGCATGGAACTGACCGCGGTGATCGAGGCGCTGGCCTCGCTCAAGCGCAGCTGCAAGATCACGATCTACACCGACAGCGAGTACGTGCGCAAGGGCATGACCGAGTGGATCAGCGGCTGGCAGCGTCGCGGCTGGAAGACCGCCGACGGCAAGCCGGTCAAGAACGTCGAGCTCTGGCAGCGCCTGGACGCGCTGCGCAAGCTGCATGAGGTGGAGTGGCGCTGGGTCAAGGGTCATGCCGGCGACCCGGGCAACGAGCGCGCCGATGCGCTGGCCAACCGGGGCGCTGCCAGCATCTGAATGCCTGCCGGCGGCGTGCGCTGTGCGCCCGGCGGGTGCGGTTGACGCCTCTGCCGCCGTGTTTCAGTGCCGTAATGCCGCAGCGCCGACTGCAACAACATGTGTTCGCCGCTACAGTGCGCGGTCGGAGAAAAATGCATGAGCTTCAAGAAACTACATAGCGTCGTTGCGGTTGTTGCGTTGGTCGGGCTCAGTGCGCTGGCCTATTGGTGGCAGCACCAGCCGGGCAAGGCCCAGGCGGCGGCCAAGTCCGGCCCGCCCGCGCAGCCGGGCGGGCGCGGCCCGCTCAGTGTCGAGGCCGGCCGGGTCCAGGTGCAGAGCCTGGCCGACGACGCGCAGGCGGTCGGTGCGCTGCGGGCGCGCCAGTCGGTGATGCTGCGGCCCGAGGTCAGCGGCCGCATCACCAAGCTCGGTTTCACCGACGGCCAGCGCGTGCGCCAGGGTCAGCTGCTGGTGCAGCTGGACGAGGCCTTGCAGGCGGCGCAGCTGCAGCAGGCCGAGGCCCAGGCCGGCATTGCCCGCACCCAGCTGCAGCGCAACCGTGAGCTGCTGGCCCAGAGTTTCGTCTCGCCCAGCGTGGTCGACCAGGCGGAGGCGACCCTGAAGGTGGCCGAGGCCCAGGTATCGCTGGCCCGGGCCCAGCTGGCGCGGTTGCAGGTGCGCGCGCCCTTTGACGGCGTGATGGGCATCCGGCTGATCAATCTGGGTGACTATGTGAAGGACGGCGCCGATCTGGTCAGCGTCGAGGATGCCTCGTCGATGTGGGTGGATTTCCGCCTGCCCGAACGTTTCGTGCCCCAGCTGCGCCTGGGCCAGGATGTGTCGCTGGGCCTGGATGCCTTGCCGGGCCGCGAGTTCAAGGCCCGCATCGAGGCGCTGGACAGCCAGCTGGACACGGCGGGGCGGTCGATGCTGGTGCGCGCGCGCCTGCTGGGCGACACCAGCATGCTGCGCTCGGGGCTGTTCGCCCGCGTGCGGGTGGTGTTCGCGCTGCGCGAGCAGGCCCTGGTCGTGCCCGAGGAGGCGCTGGTTCCGATGGGCGGCAAGCAGTTTGTCGTCAAGCTGGTCGAGGGCGCCGATGGGCGCTTGATGACGCAGCGCGTCGAGGCGCAGCTGGGCATGCGGGTGCCGGGCAAGGTGGAGCTGCTGGGCGGCGTCAAGGCCGGCGACCGGGTTGTCACCGCGGGGCAGGGGCCGCTGATGCGCGGCGAGTCGCAAGCGGTCAAACTGGTGGACCTGGACAAGCCGGCCGCCGCTCGCGCGCCCGCGCCGGCCGCCTCGGCCGCCAGCCGCTAAGGAGGGTTGCCTCATGCGCATCTCTGAAACCTCGATACGCCGTCCGGTCTTCGCGACCGTGATGTCGCTGCTGCTGCTGCTGGTGGGCATCGTGTCCTTCGACAAGCTCTCGCTGCGCGAATACCCGCGCATCGACGAGCCGGTCGTGACGGTCAGCACCCGGCTGGTGGGCGCGTCGTCGGAGGTGATCGAAACCCAGGTCACCAAGCCGATGGAGGACTCGATCGCCGGCATCGACGGCGTCGACATCCTGACCTCGATCTCGCGCTCCGAGCAGAGCCAGATCACGGTGCGCTTCAAGCTGGAGAAGAATCCCGACGATGCCGCCGCCGATGTGCGCGACCGCGTCTCGCGGGTGCGCGGCCGCCTGCCCGATGCGGTGGACGAGCCCATCGTCGCCAAGGTCGAGGCCGATGCGACGCCGACGATCTGGCTGGCCTTCACCAGCGAGACCCTGGACCCGCTGCAGATCACCGATCTGGTCAACCGCGTCGTCAAGCCGCGGCTGCAGACCGTGCCGGGCGTGGCCGATGTGCAGATCGGCGGTGATCGCAAGTATTCGATGCGCATCTGGCTGGACCCGGACCGGCTGGCCGCCTACAAGCTGACGGTGCAGGATGTCGAGGACGCACTGCGCCGCCAGAACCTGGAGGTGCCGGCCGGCCGCATCGAGAGCCAGCAGCGCGAGTTCAATGTCACCGCGCGCACCGACCTGAACACGGTGGCGCAGTTCGCCGAGGTGGCGCTGAAGCAGGCCAGCGGCTTCACGGTGCGGCTCAAGGATGTGGCGCGCATCGAGGAGGCCGCCGCCAGCGAGCGCTCGCGGGTGCGGCTGAACGGGGTGCCCTCGGTGTCGCTGGGCGTGATCCGCCAGGCCACGGCCAATCCGCTGGATGTGTCGGCCGGCGTGCAGGCCATGCTGCCGCGCATCCAGCAGGACCTGCCGGATACCGTGACGGTGCGGCCGGCCAATGACAACTCGGTCTTCATCGACCGCTCGATCAAGTCGGTCTACACCACCATCGCCGAGGCGGTGGTTCTGGTGGCCCTGGTGGTGTTCGTGTTCCTGCGCACCTTGCGGGCCTCCATCATCCCGCTGGTGACGATCCCGATCAGCCTGATCGGCTCGTTCGCGCTGATGGCGGCCGCCGGCTTCACGATCAACACGCTGACCCTGCTGGCCCTGGTGCTGGCGATCGGCCTGGTGGTGGACGATGCCATCGTCGTGCTGGAGAACATCTTCCGCCATATCGAGGAAGGGCTGGAGCCCTTCCAGGCGGCGTTGAAAGGGGCCAAGGAGATCGGCTTCGCGGTGGTCGCGATGACGCTGACCCTGGTGGCGGTGTTCGCGCCGCTGGCCTTCACGCCGGGGCGCACCGGGCGGCTGTTCGTCGAGTTCGCGCTGACGCTGGCCGGCGCCGTCGTGGTGTCGGGCTTTGTTGCGCTGACGCTCACGCCGATGATGTGCAGCAAGCTGCTGCGCCACAACAGCAAACCGACGCGCTTCGACACCGGCATGGAGCGGGTGCTGGTCTGGATCAGCGATCGCTATGCGGGTGCACTGCGCTTCGCGCTGCGCACCCGCTGGCTGGTGGTGGCGGTGATGGTGGCCTCGGGCGCCTATAGCTGGTGGCTGTTCAGCCATGCCAAGAGCGAGCTGGCGCCGCTGGAGGACCGGGGCGTGATCTTCATGCCGATCAGCGCGCCGGATGGCTCGACCCTGGAGTTCACCGCGCGCTATCTGGATGCGATCGACCGGGTCGCGGCCGGCTATCCGGAGTTCGACCGTCGCTTCATGTTTGTCGGCGGCGCGACCGTGGCCCAGGCCACCGGCATCCTGCGCACGGTCGACTGGGTGGACCGCGATGTCAGCACCCAGGAGCTGGCGCGCCGGCTGCAGCCGCAGCTGGCCGGGCTGCCGGGCGTCAGCGTGTTCGCGGTGACGCCGCCCAGCCTGGGTCAGGGCTTTCGCGAGCGTTCGATCAACTATGTGGTCCTGACCAGCGACAGCTACGCCAATCTGGCCGGCGTGACCCAGCAGTTCATGGCCGCGCTGGCCAAGAATCCCGGCTTCGTGCAGCCCGACAACGATCTGCGCCTGAACAAGCCCGAGGTGTTTCTGGAGGTGGACCGCGAGCGCGCGGCCGATCTGGGCGTCAATGTCGACCAGGTGGCGCGCACCGTCGAGACCATGTTGGGCGGCCGCAATGTGACCCGCTACAAGCGCGACGCCGAGCAGTACGACGTGATCGTGCAGACCGATGCGGTGGGTCGCACCACGCCCGACCATATCGAGAAGCTGTTCGTGCGCGGCCGTGGCGACGCGATGATTCCGCTGGCCAGTCTGGTCAAGGTGCGCGAGGCGGTCAGCCCGCGCGAGCTGAACCACTTCAACCAGCGCCGCTCGGTGGCCATCACGGCCAATCTGGCGCCGGGCTATGCATTGGGCGAGGCGCTGGAGTTCATGGACGCGACCGCGCGCGAGATCCTGCCGATGGGCTATGCGACCGAGCTCAACGGTGTCTCGCGCGAGTTCCGCTCGTCCAGCGGCGCGCTGGGCCTGGTCTTCGTGCTGGCCCTGCTCTTCATCTTCCTGGTGCTGGCGGCGCAGTTCGAGAGCTTCATCGATCCCTTTGTGATCATGCTGGCGGTGCCGCTGTCCATGGTCGGTGCGCTGGCGGCGTTGCAATGGTCGGGTGGCACGCTCAATGTCTACTCGCAGATCGGCCTGATCACGCTGGTGGGGCTGATCACCAAGCACGGCATCCTGATCGTCGAGTTCAGCAACCAGCTGCGCCAGCAGGGCAAGGACGTGATGGAGGCGGTGATCGAGGCCTCGGCACTGCGCCTGCGCCCCATCCTGATGACCACCGGCGCGATGGTGCTGGGCGCGATCCCGCTGGCGCTGGCCAGTGGCGCCGGCGCCGAGAGCCGTCAGCAGATCGGCTGGGTCATCGTCGGCGGCATGAGCTTCGGCACCTTGCTGACCATCTTCGTCGTGCCGACCATGTATACGCTGTTTGCGCGCAAGAGCACGCCCGGCGAGATCACGACGCCGGCGCTGGCGTCCTGACCGATCAGCTGGGCGGGCTGGCGTAGTCGCGCAGGCCGGCCAGGCTCAGCACCTCGATGCCGCGCCGGCTGATGCCCAGCAGGCCGGCGGCCTCCAGGCGCTGCAGCGCGGCATTGGCGCGCTGGCGCGAGATGCCGGCCAGCTGGGCGACCTCGACCTGGCGCAGGTCCAGGAACAGGCCCGGCTCCGGGTAGAGCTCGGGGTTGTAGAGCGCGGCCAGGCTGCGCGCGACCCGCGCCGTGCAGTCCAGCAGGCGCTGGTTGCACAGCTGGGCGATGAAGCTGCCCATGCGGGCATTCATCAGGTGTTGCAGATAGTGGTTGAAGGGCAGGCTGGTGGCGCGCAGCCACTCGAAGGTCTCGCGCGGCAGCAAGGCCAGGTGCGAGTCGCGCAGGGCCACGCCCTCGTACTGCCAGCGGCCGCGCTTGATCAGCGTGCCTTCACCGAACCAGCCGCCGGGCGCGGTGCCGATCAAGGTGGTCTCGCGGCCGTCGGGGCTGGAAACGCTCATCTTGCCGAAGCCGCTGATCAGCCCGACCCAATGCTCGGCCGGCTCGCCCATGCGCACCATCGCCTGGCCGGCCGCCACCCGGCGCTCGCGGCACTCCGCTTGCACGCGCTGCATTTCGGCGGGGCTGAGGTTGCGGCCCCAGATCGACTTGTCCAGCATCTCTTGCAAGCTCATGCGGCGATTCTAGGAGGCGGCCCGGTACAGTTCGGCTCAGCCTCCAACATCACCGCAGCTATGACGAAGAATCAGCCCCTGATCCGATGGCACTCCATGTTCATGGGCGTGGCCCTGCTGGCCGCCGCGCGCTCCAAGGACGAGCGCAAGCGCAACGGCGCCTGCATCGTCAGCGCCGACAACAAGATCCTGGGCGTCGGCTACAACGGCCTGCCGCGCGGCTGCTCGGACGAGGATGCCGGCTACTGGGCCGATGACGATTCGGATCCCTATCAATCGCGCCACAGCTACATCGTCCATGCGGAGGTCAACTCCATCCTGAACTGCGTCGTGCTGCCGCTGACCGGCAGCACGATTTATGCAACCCAGTTTCCCTGCCCGCGCTGCGTGCAATCGATCATCCAGGTCGGCATCCGCCAGGTGATCTATCTGGAGAAGAAGCTGCATCACTCGCGGGCCAACGAGGCCGCCAACAAGATGCTGGCCGATGCCGGGGTTCATATCCATTCGCTCGAAGCGTTGGAGCCGCCGTCGGCGCAGTGGTCCGAGGCCTTGGCGGGCTTCATCACGCAGCAGGCGCTGGTTGATGGCGCGACTAAGGGCGCGACTTGAGCCGAATCAGCGGGTGAAGCGCCGGCTTTTTCTCGCTTAAGTTGTGCCGGCTCCCGGCATCATCCGAGCCATCAACCCGCCGGTTCGAGGAGTTCGACGATGATGATCCCGCTGCACCTGATTCCCGCCCAGAGCCGCCCATCGCTGGAATTTTTCGATGCCGGCGTCGCCGAGGTGCCTGATCTGGGCCTGTCGATTGCCGGCCCGGTGGACGGCGCCCAGCTGCAGGCCTTCCAGATCCTGATGCAGCAGGCAGGGTTGCGCCTGCAGCCGACCCGCATGCTCTACGACCGGCTTTACGCCTTCGAGCGCCTGGCCGACGCCCATGCGAGCGGCAGTCAGGCCTTGCGCGAACTCGCGATGCAGTTGTTCGACAGCTACCAGCGTGCCGGCGAATGGATCGCGTTGATGCACTGAAGCGCCTGCCGCGTTTCGCCGAACTCACAGAGCGCCCCGCGAGGGCGCTTTCTCATTGGCGAGTTGAGGGTTCAGAGTGCGGTCAACCAGTCGCAGCGCAGCCGTCCGAGGCGATGCAGGCGCCGGCGTGCCCAGGCATACAGGGTCGGCAGCAGAAAGGCCGCCAGACTCAGCGGCAAGGCCAGCCAGACCTCCAGCAGCAGCAGGCCCGGCACGCTGATCCAGCCCAGCACCCAACAGGTCAGAACGAGGTCCCAGGCCTGCGATTCCACCGGGTGGCGGCCGCCATGCAGGATCAGCCAGTGCTTGACTTGGGTCAGTTGCTGCAGAGTCATGATCAAACTCCTTGCGCCAAGTTGTCAGCTTCGCGTCAGCTTGTTTATCGCTCAACTGCGACTGAAAAGCCAGCGCTTTGAAGCGTTCAGGCCGGCAAGGGCCTGGCCCGCCAGCAAAGCCGGGCGCGCATCGCCGCTGTTGTTTTTGCGTGCATCGGCGCACGGCCTCAGTGCATGTCATCTGGCCTACATATCGCGTCGCCAAACTGTCATACGGATAACTTGATCGAACTGTGCTCATGGGCTGCCCTGCACGGGCGCCGATGGGGGCGGTTCCGGGCCTCGCTGGCACCGTCTTTGCTAAACGAATTCGGGTAGATGAGGCACGAGCGTGGTGCTTTGCATCGCAATGGTGCAAGTTCGCTCGGCGAGGTGGGCGGGCGAGGCGGGGCAGCACAAACAGCAGCTTCTTTCAAGCCGTAGTTCCTCGGTGTGGGAAAACCGCGATCCCAAACGTTTGCGGTTACCCCGGGTGCTACATTTTTTTACGGTGGGCGCTGGCATGCGCCGGTGTGGGAAGTCTTTGAGGAGTCACAGCATGAGTAGCAATCGTTGGAGTTTTACGAGGACCGCGCTGAGCGCGGCGGTCGCCATCGTGGCCGCAGCGCCCGTCATGGCGCAGAACACGACAGCCGCCGTGAGCGGGCGTGTCACGGGCACGGACGGCAAGGCTATTGCGGGCGCAAACGTTAGCGTTTTGCATCGCGAGTCGGGTTCGGCCAGCAATCTGGTGACCGATGCCGATGGCCGTTATTCGGTCCGCGGCTTGCGCGTTGGTGGCCCCTATGTGATCACCGTGGTCAAGGGTGCGGACAAGGAAGTTCGTGAGGACATCTACCTGGCTCTGGCCGAGAGCCTGAGCCTGGATGTCAGCCTGGGTGCGAGCAAGCTCGAGACCGTGGTGCTGACGGGTTCCAGCACCGGCGGCAAGTTCAATAGCGGATCGATGGGCGCCGGCACCAGCATGGGCCGCCAGGAGCTCGATGCCTATGCCTCTGCCGCACGCAGCCTGCAGGATTACGCACGTACCGATCCGCGCCTGGCGCAGACCGACAAGGACCGCGGCGAGATTTCCGCCCTGGGCCAGAACTCGCGTTTCAATGCGATCACGGTCGACGGCGTTCGCATCAACGACACCTTCGGGCTCGAGGGCAACAATCTGCCGACCATCAAGCAGCCGATCTCGATCGACGCGATCCAGGCGGTGCAGGTCAATATCTCGAACTACGATGTCACGCAGCAGGGCTATACCGGCGCCAACATCAATGCCGTGACCAAGTCCGGCACGAATGACATCAAGGGCAGTGTGTACTTTGTGTACCGCGACAGCAGCCTGGGCGGTCAACGCTATGACAATGTGCGCGACACCTACTCCAATCCGCCCAATTTCCACGAAACGACCAAGGGCGTCACGCTCGGTGGTCCGATCATCAAGGACAAGCTGTTCTTCTTCGCCAGCTATGAAGAGTTGCGCAGCGACCGCGATGTGCCGCAGTTCGGCCCGGTGGGCAGCAGCCTGATCAATGTCAACATCACGCCCGCGCAGATCGCTGCCGTCCAGCAAGTCGCCAAGACCAAGTACGGCATCGACATCGGCGGCATCCCCGGCCCCGAGGAGCTGCTCGTCAAGGACACGCTGCTGAAGCTGGACTGGAACATCAACGACAACCATCGTGCCAGCCTCCGCTACTCGAAGACCGAGCAGTCGCAGCCGATCGCTCCGGGCTTCTCGGCCACCTCCTTGTCGCTCGACTCGCGTTTCTACACGACCGAGAAGACCATTGACTCGCTGGTCGGTCAGTGGTTCGCCGACTGGACCGATGTGTTCTCGACCGAGCTCAAGCTGTCCAAGCGCGACTATCTGAGCGTGCCGCTGAACAAGTCGGACATGCCCGAGGTGGTGTTGACCTTCACGGCCCCCAATGCCAGTGATCGCATGCTGCGTTTCGGTACGGAAGAGACCCGCCACTTCAACCGCCTCGAGACCGAGACTACCAATGCCTACCTGGCCGGCAATCTCTTGCTCGACAACCATGAGCTGAAGTTCGGTCTGGACGCCGAGCGCAACGAAATTTTCAACGCCTTTGTGCGTCGTGCGAAGGGTCAATACACCTTCACCGATGCCGATCCGATCGCTCGATTCCTGGCAGGCACGCCCACGGCCTTCCGTATCCAGACGCCGCTGCCGGGCAAGACCTTCAACGATGCTGCGGCCGATATGAGCTTCAGCAATCTGGGCCTGTTCCTGCAGGACACCTGGACCATCAGCAAGAGGCTGTCGGTCACTGCCGGTGTGCGTCTGGACCGTATCAGTGTCGGCAACAACCCGCTGGCCAATCCCGGTGTTGCACAGCCGGTGACGTTCGCGGCGGCGACCGGCCGCCAGACCGGCGGTTTCGGCTACGACAACTCGCGCACCATCGATGGCGAGAAACTGGTGCAGCCGCGTCTGGGCTTCAACTACGCCTTCGAGTCGGCAGACAAGCGCAAGTCGCAGCTGCGTGGCGGCATGGGCCTGTTCCAGGGCGCGGCCGCCAGCGTCTGGCTGGCCAATCCCTACCAGAACACCGGCATGGTGGTGTCTGACACCTCCTGCAGCAACACCGGCACGCCTTGCAACACGCTCACCTACAACCCGGACCCCAATAAGCAACCGACGCTCGTGGGTGCCGCCGCTCCGAACATCGACATCATCGCGCCCGGCGTGACCCAGCCCTCGGTCTGGAAGTTCAATCTGGCCTATGACACCGAGCTGCCCTGGTTCGGTCTGGTCGCTGGTGCCGAGTGGGTGCACACCAAGGTCAAGGATGGCTTGTTCTACCAGCATCTGAACCTGGGTCCGGCGACCGCGACCAGTGCGCTGGACGGCCGCCAGATGTTTTGGAATGCCGCAGGCCGGAGTCCGAATTGCTGGACGGCCGGTGGTTCGAGCGTGACCGATGGCTGCGGTGCAAGCGCCAAGGATCTGCGCAATCGCAGCTACGGCGACGTCACCCTGGTCGAGTCCACCAGCAAGGGCGGCGGCAACACGCTGACCTTGTCGCTGGGTCGTCCGGTGCGCACCGGCTTCGGCTGGTCGGTGGCCTATACCCGCACCAGCGCGACCGAAGTCAGCCCGCTGACCTCGTCGACCGCCTTCTCGAACTTCGCCAACCGCGCGGTTTTCAATCCCAATGAAGAGGTGAATGCCAACTCGGCCTATCTCGTCCGTGATCGCTTCAATGCATCGCTGAACTGGTCCAAGGCCTTCATCGGCAAGTACAAGACCACGGTGGGTCTGTTCTATGAAGGCCGCGAGGGCAAGCCCTTCAGCTGGACCTATGGCAATGACATGAACGGTGACGGCATCAGCGGTAATGACCTGATGTACATCCCCAAGGCGCCGGGATCTGGCGAGGTGCTGTTCCGTCTGCCGGGTCAGACCGTCGCGGCATCGGGCTCGGCTGCCGAAGCCAAGTTCTGGAGCATCGTCGACGCCAGCAGCGCGCTCAGCGCTGCCAAGGGACGCGTGGTGTCGCGCAACAGCGCGTTCTCCAAGTTCAGCAACAGCTTCGATCTGCGCATCAGCCAGGAAGTGCCCGGTCTCTTCGCCGGTCACAAGGGCGTGGTGTCGCTGGACCTGATGAATGTCGGCAACTTCCTGAACAAGCGCTGGGGCCGCATCGACGAGATCAGCTTCCGCGACGGCTCGGGCGGCAATGTGCGTCGCTTCGCCAACTTCGCCGGTATCGATCCCGCGACCGGCAAGATGATCTATTCGGTTGCCGATCCGGATACCTATACCGTCAAGCAGAACAAGGGCGAGTCGCAATGGGCTGCCCAGATCACCGCTCGCTACGAGTTCTGATCTGAGCAAGTCCGGCGCCTGAGCGCCTCCAGAAACCGCCGCATGACTCGCTCATGCGGCGGTTTTTTCATTGGGTGGCCGAGGTCACAGCCCCTTGAACAAATGCGCAAACATGCGGCTGACCGCCAGCCGCTCCGGCCGTTCGCGCAGATGCAGGCTCAGCCTGCCGGCCTCGTCGCGCACCGCGCGGGTGATTGCCTCGGTGCGCACCACGACGCTGCGGTGCACCTGCCAGAACTGTTGCACGTCGAGCTGGGGCAGCAGCTCGCGCAGCGAGGCGCGTACCAGATGCTCCTTGTCGGCGGTGACGACGCGGACATACTTGTCCGCCGCCTCGAAATAGATCACCTCGCTGACCGGCACCATATGGATGGTCTGGCCGACGCTGACCTGCAGCAGGCGCAGCGGCTGGGCCGCAGCCCCCGGCAGCCCCAGCGCCTCGGGCACGCCGGGCGCTGACAGCAGTTGGCGCAGCTGGGCCACGGTCGCCATCGCGCCGCTGTCGGCCGGGCGCTGTGGTGCCGACGATGCGGCCTCGCGTTGCTGCAGGGCCATCTGCAAACGGCCGCAGGTCTGCGCCAGGCGCTCGCGCTGCACCGGCTTGAGCACATAGTCCAGCGCGGCCTGCTCGAAGGCTTTCAGCGCGTACTGGTCGTAGGCGGTCACGAAGACCAGCAGCGGGAAGGGCGTGCAGTTCTGATCGCCGTCGGGCCAGTCCTCGGCCAGCGCCTGCGCCACTTCCATCCCCGTCATGCCCGGCATGCGGATGTCCAGGAACAGCACCTGGGGGCGCAGCCGCAGCGCGGCCTCCAGCGCGGCCTCGCCATGAGCGGCTATCGCAACAATCCGCAGCTCGGGCCATAGCACGGCCAGGTCGGCGCGCAGGCTCTCAGCCAGCAGCAGTTCGTCTTCGGCAATCAGGGCGGTGCAGGCGCTGTTCATGGCGTGGTGTCGGTGAGGGGCGGGGTGAGGGGCAGGGTGATGCTGACCAGGGTGCCGCCGCGAGCATCGTTGGCCGGCTCGATACGCAGCGTGGCGGCGCTGCCGTACTGGGCCGCCAGCCGAGCACGCACCTGCTCAAGGCCGAAGCCGGTGCCCGTCGACGGGGCGGCCTGGCCCAGACCGGCGCCGGTGTCCCGCACCTGCAGCAAGAGCTGACCCCGCCCGGCTCTTGCCGCGCTGATGATCAGCTCGCCACCCTCGATATGGGGCTCCAGCCCGTGCTGGATGGCGTTCTCGACCAGGGGCTGCAGCAGCAGCGGCGGGACGGGCAGCCCCGCCAGCGCCTCGGGCAGTATCAGCTGCGGCCGCAGCCGCGCGCCCATGCGCACCTGCATCAGCGCCAGATAGTCGGCCAGCCGGGCGAATTCCTCGCGCAGCGGGTGGGCGCCGCTGCGCGAGGCGTTCAGTGTGGCGCGCAGAAAGGCGATCAGCTGGTCCAGCATGGCCTGGGCGCGCGTTGCGTCCAGCGCGATCAGCACGCGCAGATTGGCCAGGGTGTTGAACAGCATATGCGGCTCCAACTGCGACTCCAGCAGGCGCAGCTGCATCTCGGCGGCCTGGCGGCGCGCCTGTTCGGCCTCCACCTGGCTGGCATGGAGGCGACCGCGGGCGTAGAAGAATCCGGTGGCCACGATGGAGGCCAGCAAGGAGACCAGCAGCAGGCCGGCGATCTCGCGCCACTGGCTGTTCCACAGGCTGCGCGTGCGGTAGCCCAGGAGCTGGTCGGCCAGCCCGCTGCCCAGGCTGTAGGCCAGCGGCACGCTGAGCGCCACGCAGCCCAGCATCGCCGGCCAGCCGGGCCAGTCATGCCGATGCGCCTCGCAGCCGGGCCGCAGCCGCCGCATCACGGCCGCGCTGAGGGCCCGCGAGGCATCGATCAGTGCCCAGCACATCAGGCCTATCGTGATCGAGTAGACGAGGCTGGCCAGCAGCTTGTTGCGCGTGAAGCCGTAGACCAGCAGGCCGATGCCGGCCGAGAACAAGGTCGTGATGCCGGCCATGCGCAGCGGGTAGGGCAGGCGGCTTGAGAGTCTGTGTATCAAGGGAGGCAGCGGCATGGTGGCCATTGTCGAGCAGGCGAGGCCGGCCACGGCCAGCGCTGCGACGACGCGCATGGACAGGGCGCGAGCCGCACCGGGCGGGCGCGAGTGGCTCGGCGCCTCACGCACAATGCCGCCCATGCAAGCCTTTGTCCTGACCCCGCCCAGCGCCCCGGCGATCCCGCTGATCATCGACTCGCCGCACAGCGGCCAGCACTATCCGGCCGACTTCGGCAGCCGCCAGCCGCTGAGCGTCTTGCGCGAGGGCGAGGACGCCTTTGTCGAGCGGCTCTACGACGGCGCGCACAGCCTCGGCGCCACGCTGCTGGCCGCGCAGTTCCCGCGTGCCTATATCGACCCGAACCGGGGTCTGGACGATATCGACCCGGCCATGCTGGACGCCGACTGGCCCGGCGCCGTCTCGGCCAGCCGCAAGACCGAGCTGGGCATCGGCCTGATCTGGCGCACGATGGGCCAGGGCCGCGAGATCTATGACCGCCGCCTGACCGTGGCCGAGGTGCAGGCCCGCATCCGCGACTGCTACCGGCCCTACCATCTGGCGCTGCGGCGCCTGCTCGACGACGCCTTGGCACGGCATGGCCGGCGCTGGCATTTGAATGTGCATTCGATGCCCGACGATTCCTATGCCCAGCTGGGTCTGCCGGAGCGTCAACTGGCCGACTTCGTGCTGGGCAATCTGGACGGTGCCAGCAGCGATGCCGCGACCCTGCTGGTGCTGGCCGAGCCGCTGCGTGCGGCCGGCTATAGCGTGGCCTTCAACGAGCCCTTCAAGGGCGTGACCCTGATCCAGCGCTCCGGTAACCCGGCCGCGCTGTGCCACTCGGTGCAGATCGAGATCAAGCGTTCGCTCTATATGGATGTGGCCAGCCATCAGCCCAACGAAGGCTTTGCGCGCGCCCAGGCCGCGATCCAGGCCATGCTGGCGGCGCTGGCGCGGCACATCAGCGCGTAGGCGGGGCTTCGAGGGCCGGGTGCTCGCGCAGCGCCTCGCCCAGATAGTCGATGAACAGGCGCAGCGGTGCCGGCATCTGGCGACGCTCGCGCCAGCAGGCGAAGAACTCGAGCGGCTCGGCCACCGCCTGGGCCTCGTCCTCGGCCAGGAACAGCGGCAGCAGCAGGCCCTGGCGCAGCGGCTCCCGGGCGACAAAGCTGCCGAGCCGGGCGATGCCCATGCCGCCGATGGCCAGCGCGGCCAGCGCGTCGATATCGTTGGCCAGGCAGCTGATCTTCAGCTCGGGCACGATGCGCTCGCCCTCGCGCGTGATGAACGCCCAGGGCAGCAGCCGGCCGTCCACCGGCAGGCGAAAGCCCAGGCAGTCATGCTCTTGCAGCTGCTCCGGCCGGGTCGGCCGCCCGGCGCGCGCCAGGTAGTCGGGCGAGGCGCAGAACAGCATCGGCGCGGTCGCGATGCGCCGCGCGATCAGGCCCGGCTCCAGCTGGGCCCGGAAGCGGATGCTGAGGTCGAACTCCTCGCGCACATGGTCGACGCTGCGGTCGGCCAGCGTCAGCTCCAGCTGGATGCGCGGATGGGCGCGGGCAAAGGCCGGCAGCAGCGGCGCGATCAGGTGCCGACCGAAGGCCACCGAGGCAGCGATGCGAAGCCGGCCACGCGGCTCGCCGCTGAAGGCGGTGACATCGGCGCGCGCCTGCTCCAGCTGCGCCTGCAGATCGCGCACGCGCTGGAAATAGAGCTCGCCGGCTTCGGTCAGCGCCAGTGCCCGCGTGCTGCGGGTCAGCAGCCTTGTGCCCAGCGAGGCCTCCAGCCTGGCGATGGCCTGGCCGGCCGAGGCCGGCGTGATGCCCAGCTGCCGGGCGCTGGCGGCGATGCTGCCGGCCTCCACGGCCTTGACGAAGGCGGCAATGCCGCTGAGGGTGTCCATGCGCCAGATTATGTTGGATAGTGGCTATTGGCGGAGGTTGATTCGATGCTTTTGACATCGAGTGAGCAGGGCGCCGATGGGCTTATCAGCCAGGCCCTGCGTGCCTACAGTGGCGTCAATCCCATTCCATTCATGCCCACCTGAGCACTATGAATCAGCCCACCCTGTCCAAGCCCACGGCCGCACGCGGCCTGCCCAAGCGCTTCACGCCGGCGGTATTCGCCTTCTATATGGCCGGCATCATGGCGATGCTGATGTGCCTGGTCATCGTCGGCGTCAACACCGGGCTCGGCCCGGGGTATCTGAGCCGGGTGCTGGGCACTTATGCGCTGGCCTTTCCGGTGGCGTTCTGCTGCGTGATGTTGGTGCGGCCGCTGGTGCTGAGGCTGGTCGCCGCGACGGTGGCCGACTGAGCTCAGCGGCGCTTCTTCGTGCCGCCGCCCAGGATGCTGCCCAGCACGCCGCGGATGATCTCGCGGCCCACCGTCGAGCCCATGGTGCGCAGCGCCGACTTGGCCGCTGTCTCGGCCAGGCCCTCGCGACGCCCGCCGCGCGGGCCGGTGGAGCCGAACAGGATGTCCTTGAGTCCGCCCATCAGGCCGCCGTCTTCGGCCGCCTGCCCGGCCTTGCCCTGGTTCGTCGCGGCTGTTGCCTCATCGGCCATCGTCGCCTCGGTGCGACCCTTGAGTTTCTCGTAGGCCGATTCGCGGTCCACCAGCTTCTCGTAGACGCCGGCCACCAGCGAGCCCTTGAGCAGGGCGGCGCGCTGTTCGGCCGTGATCGGCCCGATCTGGCTGCCCGGCGGCAGCACGAAGACCCGCTCGGTGATGCCGGGCCGGCCTTTCTCGTCCAGCAGGCTGACCAGGGCCTCGCCGACCGCCAGCTCGGTGATGGCCGCGGCTATGTCCAGCCCTGGCTTGGGCCGCATCGTCTCGGCGGCCGACTTGACGGCCTTCTGGTCGCGCGGCGTGAAGGCGCGCAGCGCATGCTGGACCCGGTTGCCCAGCTGGCCCAGCACCGTGTCCGGGATGTCCAGCGGGTTCTGGGTCACGAAATAGACGCCGACGCCTTTGGAGCGCACCAGGCGCACCACCAGCTCGATGCGTTCGACCAGCGCGTCCGGCGCCTCCTTGAACAGCAGATGCGCCTCGTCGAAGAAGAACACCAGCTTGGGCTTCTCCAGGTCGCCGACCTCGGGCAGGGTCTCGAACAGCTCGGACAGCATCCACAGCAAAAAGGTCGCGTACAGCCGCGGCGCGTTCATCAGCTGGTCGGCCGCCAGGATGTTGATCACGCCCTGGCCGGCCTCGGTCTGCATGAAGTCGGCGATATTGAGCATCGGCTCGCCGAAGAACTTGTCGCCGCCCTGGGCCTCGATCTGCAGCAGGCCGCGCTGGATCGCGCCGACGCTGGCGGCCGAGACATTGCCGTACTCGGTGGTGAACTGCGCGGCGTTGTCGCCGACATGCTGCAGCATCGCGCGCAAATCCTTCAGGTCCAGCAAGAGCAGGCCGGCGTCGTCGGCGATCTTGAAGACCATCTGCAGCACGCCCTGCTGGGTCTCGTTGAGCGCCAGCATGCGGGCCAGCAGCAGCGGGCCCATGTCGGAGACGGTGGCGCGCACCGGATGGCCCTGCTCGCCGAACACATCCCACAAGGTGGTCGGGCAGGCGGCGGGGGCGGGCGGCTCGATGCCGCGGTCCTTCAGCGTGGCCAGCAGCTTCTCGCTGGGCTTGCCGGTCTGCGAGATGCCGGTCAGGTCGCCCTTGACGTCGGCCAGAAAGACCGGCACGCCGAGCTTGGAGAAGTTCTCGGCCAGCGACTGCAGGCTGATGGTCTTGCCGGTGCCGGTGGCGCCGGTGATCAGGCCGTGGCGGTTCGCCAGCGCGGGCAAGAGCTGGCATTCGGTGGCCGCGTTGCGAGCCAGCAGAATCGGGTCGGCCATTGGGGTTCTCCAGGAGATATGGTGGCGGCGGCTAAAATCGCAGTCTATCCAACAAAACATGGAGCCGCCCCCGGCATGCGAAGGGGTGCGCTCGCCAGGAGAAGCAGGCAATGGCAGGGCATTCCAAATGGGCCAATATTCAGCACCGCAAAGGTCGTCAGGACGAGAAGCGCGGCAAGATCTGGACCCGCATCATCCGTGAAATCACCGTCGCGGCCCGCCAGGGCGGCGGTGATGTCAAGGAGAACCCGCGCCTGCGCCTGGCCGTGGACAAGGCCAAGGCCGCGAACATGCCGGCCGACCGCATCAAGTACAACATCGACAAGGCCTCCGGCGCCCTCGAAGGCGTGAACTACGAGGAAATCCGCTACGAAGGCTACGGCTTCGGCGGCGCGGCCATCATCATCGACACGATGACCGACAACCGGGTCCGCACCGTGGCCGAGGTGCGCCACGCTTTCAGCAAGTACGGCGGCAGCATGGGCACCGAGGGCGCGGTGGCCTTCCAGTTCAAGCACTGCGGCCAGCTGATCTTTGCCCCGGGCAGTTCGGAGGACAAGATCATGGAGGTGGCGCTGGAAGCCGGCGCCGACGATGTGCTCACCGACGACGATGGCGCCATCGAGGTGCTGACGCCGGCACCGGCCTTCGAGGCCGTCAAGAACGCGCTCGAGGCCGCCGGCCTGAACCCCGAGGTGGCCGAGGTGACGATGCGGCCGGACAACACGATTGAACTGACGGGCGAGGACGCCGAACGCATGCAAAAACTGCTGGATGTGCTGGAAGACCTGGACGATGTCCAGGATGTGTTCCACAACGCAAGCATCGAGGCCGCATGAAAGTTCTCGTGCTTGGCAACGGCGGCCGTGAACATGCCTTGGCCTGGAAGCTGGCCCAGGGTGAACGGGTCAGCCAGGTCTTTGTCGCTCCGGGCAATGGCGGCACCGCCCGCGACCCGCAGCTGAAGAACATCACTATCACCGATGTGAAGGCGCTGGCCGACTTCGCCGAGGCCGAGAAGATCGCGCTGACCGTGGTCGGCCCCGAGGCCTATCTGGCCGCCGGCGTCGTCGACGAGTTCCGCGCCCGCGGCCTGCGCATCTTCGGCCCGACCAAGGCGGCCGCGCAGCTGGAGAGCTCCAAGGCCTTCGCCAAGGACTTCATGAAGCGCCACGGCATCCCGACGGCGGCCTATGAGGTCTTCAGCGACGCGGCGGCGGCCCATGCCTATGTCGAGGCGCAGGGCGCCCCCATCGTCATCAAGGCCGATGGCCTGGCCGCCGGCAAGGGCGTGGTCGTCGCGACCAGTCTTGAGCAGGCGCACGAGGCGATCGACTGGATCCTGGCCACGGATGAAAAAGGCGGCAAACTGGGCGTCGTGCACAACGAAGGCGGCGCGCGCGTCGTCATCGAGCAGTTCCTGAGCGGCGAGGAAGCCAGCTTCATCGTGCTGTGCGACGGCAAGAACGTCGTCTCGCTGGCCACCAGCCAGGATCACAAGCGCTTGCTGGACGGCGACGAAGGCCCCAACACCGGCGGCATGGGCGCCTACTCGCCGGCCCCGGTGGTGACGCCCAATGTGCATGCGAAGGCGATGCACGAGATCATCATGCCCACCATCCAGGGCATGGCGCGCGACGGCATCCCCTTCACCGGTTTCCTGTATGCCGGGCTGATGATCGACGAGCAGGGCCAGCCGCGCACGGTCGAGTTCAACACCCGCATGGGCGACCCGGAGACGCAGCCCATCATGATGCGGCTCAAGAGCGATCTGCTGGAGGTGCTGCTGCAGGCCACCGACGGCACGCTGGACCAGGTCGAGCTGCAGTGGGACCGCCGTGTGGCGCTGGGTGTGGTGATGGCCGCCCACGGCTATCCGCTGTCGCCACGCAAGGGCGATGCGATCACCGGCCTGCCGGCCGACGCGGAAGATGCGATGGTCTTCCACGCCGGCACGGCCGAGGTCGACGGCCAGCTGCAGACCTCGGGCGGCCGCGTGCTGTGCGTGACGGCGCTGGGCGAGTCGGTGCGCAAGGCCCAGCAACTGGCCTATGACAGCCTGGTCAATATCCAGTTCGAGGGCAAGCAGTTCCGCCGCGACATCGGCCACCGGGCGGTGAAGCGTTGAGCGCGAGCTTTCCGGCCGGGCCGCAAGCCATCTCCGGCGCGATGCCGGTGCAGCCGCGAGGCCATGCGCTGGCTCGCTCGCTGCTGCGCCTGGCCGGCTGGCGCTTGCTGTTCGACGGGCTGCCGGGGCCGCAGGGCGTGATCCTGGTCTATCCGCACACCTCGAACTGGGACTTTGTGCTGGGCCTGATGTCCAAATGGGCCTTGGGGCTGGAGCTGCGTTTCTGGGTCAAGAACAGCCTGTTCGGCCTGCCACTGTTTGGCCGCTGGCTGCGCTGGCTGGGCGGCGTCGCGGTGGAGCGGCGCAGCAAGCAGGGCCTGGTCGGCGGCACGGTGGCGCAGCTGCAGGCGGCGCGCGCCGAGGGGCGCTGCTTCTGGCTGGCCGCCGCGCCCGAGGGCACGCGCTCGCTGAGCGCTGGCTGGCGCTCCGGCGCCTACCAGGTGGCGGTGCAGGCCGGCGTGCCGGTGGGTCTGGCCTATTTCGATTTCGCCAGCAAGACCGTGGGCCTGACCCAGTTCGTGCAACTCAGTGGCAATGCCGAGGCGGATTTCGCGCTGATGGCGCAGTATCTGGCCGGCAAGCGTGGCAAACGGCCCGAGCTGGCCAGTCCGGTGAGGCTCAATCCATGATGAATACCTTGGCGGTCCGCGAGTATTTGCTGGGTCTGCAGCAGACCATCGTCTCCAGCTTTGAGGCGGCCGATGGCCAGCCCTTTCTCAGCGATGGCTGGGAGCGCGAGCCCGGCGGCCGGCTGGAGGGCGATGGCCTGACCCAGCTGATCGAGAACGGCGCGCTGCTGGAGCGCGGCGGCTGCAATTTCTCGCATGTGCGGGGTCGGGTCTTGCCACCCTCGGCCACCCAGCACCGGCCCGAGCTGGCCGGTTCGCCCTTCGAGGCCATGGGCGTCTCGCTGGTGATGCACCCGCACAACCCCTTTGTGCCGACCGTGCATATGAATGTGCGCATGTTCGCGGCGCTGCCGGCGGACCGTGCGCCGGTGGTCTGGTTCGGCGGCGGCATGGACCTGACGCCCTACTACGGCTTCGAGCGCGATGCGCAGCATTTCCACCGCAGTTGCGAGGCGGCCTTGAAGCCGCATGGCGAGCAGCTCTATCCGCGTTTCAAGACCTGGTGCGATGAGTATTTCTTCCTGAAGCACCGCAACGAGCCGCGTGGCATCGGCGGCATCTTCTTCGATGACTATGCGGACGGCGGTTTCGAGGCCGCGTTCGCGATGCTGCGCTCGGTCGGTGACGCCTTTTTGCCGGCCTATATGCCCATCGTCGAACGCCGTCAGGGCTTGCCCTATACCGAGCGCGAGCGCGACTTCCAGGCCTACCGGCGCGGCCGCTATGTCGAGTTCAATCTGGTGTTCGACCGTGGCACCTTGTTCGGCCTGCAGTCGGGCGGGCGCACCGAGTCGATCCTGATGTCGATGCCGCCCATCGTCAAATGGCGCTATCAGTACGCGCCCGAGCCCGGCACCCTGGAGGCCAAGCTGTACACGGACTTCCTGCGTCCGCGCGACTGGGCCCATGAGCAGGCCGGGCATCTATGGCTCTGAAGACCGGGCTGTTCGGCGGCAGCTTCGACCCGGTCCATCTGGCCCATCTGAGCCTGGCGCGCTGCGCGCTGGAGCAACTGGGCCTGGACCGGCTGCTGTGGCTGCCGGCCGGCCGGCCCTGGCAGAAATTGCAGCAGGGGGCGGGGCGGGGCCTGGCCTCGCCCGCACACCGGCGCGCGATGGTCGCGCTGATGGTGGCGGGTGAGCCGCGTTTCGCTGTGGACGACAGCGAGCTGGAGCGCGACGGCGCCAGCTACACGATAGACACGGTGCGCGCGCGGCTGGCGGCCCGGCCCGATGAGCAGCTCTTCCTGCTGATCGGTCAGGACCAGTATGCGCGGCTGCACACCTGGCGCGAGTGGCGCGAGTTGCTGGGCCTGGTCACCCTGGCGGTGGCGGCGCGCGACGGCCAGGCTATCCAGGCCTCGGCCGAGCTGCAGGGCCAGCCGCACCGGATGCTGAGGCTGGCGATGCCGGCCCTGGCTTATTCATCAACCCAAGTGCGCGACATGGCGTCGCGTGGCGAGGACATACGCCCCATGGTGGGCGAGGCGGTAGCGGGTTATATTGCCCTCCATCGTCTTTACGAGGCTGCGGCCCAAAGAAGCGAGAACTGAATGGACATTCGTAAACTGCAACGTGCCATCGTCGATGGTCTGGAAGACGTGAAGGCCCAGAACATCGTGGTCTTCAACACCGAGCATCTGTCACCGCTGTTTGAGCGCGTGATCATCGCCTCGGGCACCAGCAACCGCCAGACCAAGGCCCTCGCGTCCAGCGTGCGCGTGACGGTCAAGGAACGCGGCATGGACGTGATGCGCATGGAAGGCGAGGAGAACGGCGAGTGGATCATCGTCGACTGCGGCGCCGCCGTCGTCCATGTGATGCAGCCCGCGATCCGCGACTACTACCACCTCGAAGAGATCTGGGGCGACAAGCCGGTCAAGCTCAAGCTCGGCGACAGCGAGACCAAGCTGGTCAAGGCCTCCGAAGACGAGGCCCCGGCCAAGAAGCCGGCCGCGAAGAAGACCAGCACCAAGGCTGCGCCTGCGGCCGTCAAGAAGCCTGCCGCGAAGAAGACCTCGGCGACTGCCAAGCCTGCTGCCAAGAAGGCTGTGCCGGCGAAGAAGGGCGTGACCCGAACCGTGGGCGTCAAGACCGCAGTCAAGGCGCCGGCCGTCAAGACCATCAAGGTCGGCACGCCCAAGCCTGCCGCCAAGAAGACCGCGGCGGCTAAGCCGGCTGCCCGCCCGGCAGCAAAGAAGGCCGCCCCGGTGAAGGCTGCGGCCAAGAAGGTCGCCCGCGCCTGATGCGGCTGCTGCTGGTGGCCGTGGGCCAGCGCCAGCCGGCCTGGGCCGACACGGCTTACGAGGACTTCGCCAAGCGCTTCCCGCCCGAGATGCGCCTGGAACTGAAGGCCGTCAAGGCCGAGCCGCGCAGCGCCGGCAAGAGCACCGAGCAGCTGATGGCGGCCGAAGCCCAGCGTTTGGAGGCCGCGCTGCCCAAGAGCGTGCGCCGCGTCATCCTCGATGAACGCGGCGACCGTGTCACCACCGTGCAGCTGGCGCAGCGCCTCGAGCGCTGGAAGGGCGATGGCCGCGATGTGGCCATCTTCATCGGCGGTCCCGACGGCCTCGACCCGGCGCTGAAGGCCACGGCCGACGAGACGCTGCGCCTGTCCGACCTGACCCTGCCGCACGCTTTTGTGCGCGTGCTGCTGGCCGAGGCGCTGTACCGCGCCTGGTCGGTGATGGCCGGCCATCCTTATCACCGTGAGTGAGCGCGCCCCGATGATCTACCTCGCTTCGCAAAGCCCGCGCCGCCGCCAGTTGCTCGATCAGCTGGGCGTCGCCCATGAGCTGCTGCTGCCCGGCGCCGACGAGGATGCCGAGGCGCTGGAGGCCGAGCAGGCCGGCGAACTGCCCGAGGCCTATGTGCGGCGCGCGACGCAGAACAAGCTCGACGCTGCGGTGCTGCGGCGCGCCGCGCGGGGTCTGCCCGCAGCGCCCATCCTCTGCTCGGACACCACGGTGGCGCTGGGCACGGTCATCCTCGGCAAGCCGGCCGACGCCGAGCATGCGCTGGCCATGCTCAAGCGCCTGTCCGGCCACACGCATCGCGTGCTGACGGCGGTGGCGCTGGCCTGGGGCGATGGTCAGCGGGCGCTGAGTGTCAGTGTCTCCCATGTGCGCTTTGCCGCCGTGCCCGACGCGCTGCTGCAGCGCTATGTGGCCAGCGGCGAGCCGATGGGCAAGGCCGGGGCCTATGCGATCCAGAGCCAGATAGCAGGATGGATCGAACACATCGACGGCTCATATTCAGGCATCATGGGTCTGCCCTTGTTCGAGACCGCCCAGCTCTTGCGCGGCGCCGGTTTCGAGCTCTGAGGACCGAGTCTTGTCGCCAGGCCGCGCGCCTGCCGACAGTGCTTGACCGGGGACACAGAGCCCCGGTTATGGAGACACGAGCTATGGAAGATATTCTGATCAACTGGTCTCCGCAGGAGACCCGGGTGGCCGTGGTCGAAAACGGCTCGGTGCAGGAACTGCACATCGAACGCACGCTGGAGCGCGGCCTGGTGGGCAATGTCTACTCGGGCAAGGTCGCCCGGGTGCTGCCGGGCATGCAGTCGGCCTTCATCGACATCGGCCTGGAGCGGGCGGCCTTTCTGCATGTGGCCGATCTGCATGTCGCCGGTGTCAGCCCGCGCAGCCATCATGCCGAGGCGGGCACGGCGGTGCCGATCGAGCGCCTGGTGTTCGAGGGTCAGGCCTTGACCGTGCAGGTGATCAAGGACCCGATCGGCACCAAGGGCGCGCGGCTGTCGACCCAGATCAGCATCGCCGGCCGCATGCTGGTCCATCTGCCGCAGGACGACCATATCGGCATCTCGCAGAAGATCGGCTCGCCCGAGGCGCGCGAGGCTTTGCGTGCGCGCATGCAGGCCCTGGTCGGCACGCCGGCCGACAACGGCGGCGGCAGCGGTGGCGGCGGCTTCATCCTGCGCACCAATGCCGAGGACGCCTCCGACGAGGAGCTGGCCACCGACATCGCCTATCTGCGCAAGACCTGGGCGCTGATACGCGAGCGCGCGCACCGCTCGCCGCCCGGCACCTTGCTGCACCAGGACCTGAGCCTGGTCGAGCGGGTGCTGCGCGATCTGGTCAGCGAGCGTACCGGCTCGATCCGCATCGATTCGAAGATGCAGTACGAGGTGCTGCATGCCTTCGGCGAGCTCTATATGCCGGCGGCCACCGCCAAGCTCGAGCATTACCGCGGCGAGCGGCCGATCTTCGATCTGAACAATATCGATGCCGAGCTGGTGCGGGCGCTGGCGCGCCGCGTCGATCTGAAGTCGGGCGGCTATCTGATCGTCGACCAGACCGAGGCGATGACCACGGTGGATGTCAACACCGGCGGCTTCGTCGGCGCGCGTAATTTCGACGACACCATCTTCAAGACCAATCTTGAGGCGGCCGGCGCGATCGCCCGCCAGCTGCGTCTGCGCAATCTGGGCGGCATCATCATCGTCGACTTCATCGACATGACGCGCGAGGAGCACAAGAGCGCGGTGCTCAGCGAGTTCCGCAAGCAGCTCAGCAAGGACCGCACCAAGGTCACGGTGGGTGGCTTCACCCAGCTGGGCCTGGTCGAGATGACGCGCAAGCGCACCCGCGAATCGCTGGCCCGCATGCTGTGCGAACCCTGCCCGACCTGCGAGGGCCGCGGCCAGATCAAGACCGCGCGCAGCGTCTGCTACGACATCATGCGCGAGATCCTGCGCGAGGCGCGTCAGTTCTCACCCAAGGAATTCCGCGTCGTCGCCGCCGCCAATGTGGTCGAGATGCTGCTGGACGAGGAGAGCCAGCATCTGGCCGGCCTGTCGGACTTCATCGGCAAGCCCATCTCGCTGACTGCCGAGCCGGCCAACCAGACCGAGCATTACGACATCGTGCTGCTCTGAGCATCGGGCGATGCGACTGAAGGCCATCGAGGTATTCAACGCGGTGATGCTGACCGGCACGGTCAGCGGCGCCGCACGCCTGCTGCATGTGACCCAGCCGGCGGTCACGCAGGCGCTGCAGCATGCCGAGCAGCAGCTGGGCTATGTGCTGTTCACCCGCCAGCGCCAGCGCCTCGTGCCCACGCGCGAAGCCCTGGCGCTGTATCCCGAGGTGCAGCGCCTGATGTCGCAGCTGGAGTCGGTGCGCCGGCTGGCGGTGGCGCTGGGCGGCGGGGCCGACAGCGAGCTGCGCGTGCTGGTCGTGCCTTCGCTGGCGGTGCGGGCCTTGCCCGATGCCTTGCAGCGTTTCCGGGCCCGCTATCCGGACATGCCGGTGTCTATACGCAGCCTGCACTCCAATGAGATCGCCCGCGCAATCGCGCTGCAGGAGGGCGATGTGGGCATCGTCTACGGCAGCCCGGGCCATGCGGCCGTGCACGAGGAGCTGGTGGCCACCGGCCGCCTGGTCTGCGTCTCGCGGGTCGGCGGTGCCGGCACCGACAAGCGCGCGACCGTGACGATGGAGGAGGTCTTGCGCGCGCCGTTGATACGCATTGACGAGCGCGATCCGCTGGGCGCGATGCTGGCCGATCAATGGGCGCGGCTGGAGATGGCGCCGCAGGCCGGCATCACGGTGCAGACCCACCATATCGCGATGGTGCTCGCCGAGCAGGGCTTTGGCCCGGCCATCATCGACTCCTTCACCGCCCAGGCCAGCCAGAGCGACACGCTGCATGTGCGCGCCTTGCTGCCCGAGGTGCCGGTCGAGGTGCGGGCGCTGCTGCCGCAGGGCCTGCGCTCGCCGCAGCCGGTGGCGGACTTTATTGCGGCATTTCGTGAAGTGACGGACGCTGGCTCAAGGACCAGCTGACCGCGCGGCGCGCCAGCGCGGCCGTGGCATCGATCACCGGCACCGGCGCGTTCGCGGGGGTCAAGACCAGCGGAATCTCGGTGCAGCCGAGCACCAGGGCCGACGCCCCCCTGCGCTGCAGCGCTGCTGCCGCGCGCAGCAGCAGCGCGTATGCTTCGTCCAGTCGCCCCGCCTTGACCGCCTGGATGCCCGGCATCACCCAGTCCAGCATCTCGCTGGCCGTGGGCAGCAGCCATTGCACCTGCTGCGAGGCCGGGCGGTTCAGGTAGAGGCCCGAGGCCAGGGTCGCGTCGGTGGCCAGCAAGCCGATGCGCGCGCTGAGCCCGGCGCTGGCCACCGCGTCTTCCAGCGCCGCATCGACCAGATGCAGCATCGGCAGGCCCAGCGCGGCCTGCAGCTCATCGAACCACAGATGGGCGGTGTTGCAGGGCATCACGACCAGGCCGGCGCCGGCATCGCGCAGACGCCGGCCGCTGGCCAGCATGGCCGCCAGCGGCGAGTCGCCCTCGCCGCGAAAGGCCTCGGTGCGGTCCGGCACCTGGGGGATGGAGCTCAGCACCACCGGCACATGCTCCTGGTCGCGTGCGGCCGGCGTGGCCGCCAGCATCTTGTGCATGAAGTCCAGCGAGGCCAGCGGCCCCATGCCGCCCAGCACACCCACCACATCGGTATCTACAACTGCAAGCATCGGGGTTCTCAGAGCGCCGGTTTGTCCGACAAGGCCTTCAGGTTGTCCTGCAATTCCTGGCTCATCGGCGCGTTCAGGTTGATGCCCTTGGGCGGGATCGGCGACTGGAACCACTTCTTGTAGAGCGCCTCGAACTCGCCACTCTTCATCAGGCCGGCCAGCGTGTCGTCGACCAGCTTCTTGAAGGCCGGATCATCGCGGCGCAGCATGATGGCGTAGGGCTCGACCTGCAGCGCCTCGCCGACCACGGCCAGCTCGGCTGGGTTCTGTGCGCTGGCGCGCAGGCCGTAGAGCAGGATGTCGTCCATGCCGAAGGCATCGGCGCGCTGCTGCTGCACCAGCAGGGCCGATTCGGCATGGTCCTTAGCGGCCATCAGCTCGAAGCCCAGGTTCTGTTCGGCATTGAGCTTGCGCAGCACCTGGTAGTTGGTCGTGCCGGTGGTCGAGACCACCTTCCTTCCCTTCAGATCGGCCGTGCTCTTGATAGGCGAGCCGGTCCTCACCAGCAGCCGGGTGCCGGTGTAGAAGTAGTTGGTCGCGAAGGCCACCTGCTTGGCGCGCTCGCTGTTGTTCGTGGTCGAGCCGCACTCGATGTCTATCGTGCCGTTTTGCAGCAGCGGGATGCGGTTTTGCGAGGTCACGGCCTGGGTGGCGACCTTCAGGTCGGCGCGGCCGGTCGCCTTTTTCACCTGCTCGACGATCTTGCCGCAGATCTCCCAGCCGAAACCGACCGGCTGGCCCTCGCCGCCAAGGTAGGAGAAGGGAATCGACGATTCCCGGTAAGCCACGGTCATAGCGCCGCTGGCCTTGATCTTGTCCAAGGTGGCCGGCGTTTGCGCCAGGGCTGCGCCGCAGGCGCCGAGCAGGGTCAGGACGGTGAGGGTCGAAAGACGCATGCTGAAATCCTTGTTGGGGGCTGACGAAGAGCCCCCATGCTATGGATTGCAGCGCCCGGCGTTCATCGCGTTTATACCGGGGGTCATAAGTTCAACTAATGACCGGGCCTCAGGGTTTGGCGGGGCGGGGCAGGCGGCCCAGTAGGTAGAACTCGTCGTTGGGCCGCAGCGAGATGGTGTTGGCCAGGCGGTTGGACAGTCCGAACAGCGCGGTGATCGAGGTGATGTCCCAGATGTCCTCGTCGTCGAAGCCACGGGCGTGCAGGGCGCTGTAGTCGTCCTCGCCGACCTCGGCCGAGTGCAGGCAGACCTTCAGCGCGAAGTCCAGCATCGCGCGCTGGCGCGGCGTGATATCGGCCTTGCGGTAGTTGGTCGCGAGCTGGTCGGCCAGGCGCGGCGCCTTCTCGTAGACGCGCAGGATGGCGCCGTGCGCGACCACGCAGTACAGGCATTGGTTGGCGCCGCTGGTGGCGACGATGATCATCTCGCGCTCACCCTTGCTCAGACCCGACTCACGCAGCAGCAGTGCGTCGTGATAGGCCAGGAAGGCCCGGAACTCGTCGGGGCGGCGCGCCAGTGCGAGGAACACATTCGGCACGAAGCCGGCCTTCTCCTGCACCTCCAGAATGCGCTGGCGCACATCGTCGGGCAGGGCGCCGAGATCGGCCGGGTCCGGGGTGGGGTAGCGGCACGGGGGCTGGGAATTTGTCTCGCTCATGGGGGCCTCTTGTTACTGTTTGCAGCATGATAGCCAGCGGCCTCAGCGGGCCTTCAGCCGGCTCAGGCAAAATACGGGGCTGCATTGAATGGCAGCGTCCGTCGTGGGCGCTCACGCTCAGCGAGTCGAATGTCCGCACACAAGCTATCCCGTCCCCCCATCGATCTGATGCGCCGCAGCCTGCTGGGCTCGGCCGCCGCGCTCAGCCTGCCGGCCCTGGCCCAGTTCCGGGTGGAGATCGCCGGCGTCGGCGCGACGCAGATGCCGATCGCCATTCCCGAGTTCCGCGATGAGGCCCGCAGCGGCCAGCCGGTGTCGGCCATCATCCGCAGCGATCTGGAGCGCAGCGGCCAGTTCCGCCTGATCGAGGCGCTGGCGGGGCCGACCGAGAACAGTGCTCCCGACTGGTCCGAATGGCGCGGCCGCCAGGCCGATGCGCTGGCCGCCGGTTCGGTGACGCGGCTGGCCGATGGCCGCTTCGATGTGCGCCACAAGCTCTGGGACGTGGTCAAGGGCCAGGACCTCGGTGGCGAGGCCCATGCGGTGGCGCCCGACGATGTGCGTCTGGCCGCGCACCGCATCGCCGACTCGATCTACCAGAAGCTGACCGGCGAGCGCGGCGTGTTCGCGACCCGCATGGCTTATGTGACCAAGGCCGGCGGCCGCTATTCGCTGCGCATCACCGATGCCGACGGCGAGGGCGGTCAGGTGGCGCTCGGCAGCCCCGATCCGATCATTTCGCCGACCTGGTCGCCCGACGGTCGCGAGCTGGCCTATGTCTCCTTCGAGAGTCGCAAGGCGGTGGTCTGGGTCCAGGACCTGTCGACCGGCAAGCGCCGTGTGCTGGCCGATTTCCGCGGCAGCAACAGCGCGCCGGCCTTCTCGCCGGATGGCCAGCAGCTGGCGCTGACCCTGTCGCGCGAGGGCGGCTCCCAGCTATTCATGATGAACCGCAATGGCTCGGGGTTGCGCCGGCTGACGCAGAGCTCGGCGATCGACACCGAGCCGGTGTTCGCGCCGGACGGCCAGACGCTGTTCTTCGTCAGCGACCGTGGTGGCAGCCCGCAGATCTACCGCATGCCGGTGGCCGGTGGCGCGCCCGCGCGCGTCAGCTTCAACGGCAGCTACAACATCAGCCCGGCCATCAGCCCGGACGGCAAGACCCTGGCCTACATCACCCGCAGCGGCGGCGCGTTCCGCCTCAGCGTGATGGACCTGGCCAGCGGCGCGGTGCAGCAGATCAGCGATACCAGCGACGACGAGAGCCCGAGCTTCGCGCCGAACGGGCGTCTGCTGGTCTACGCGACCCGCGTCGGCGGCAAGGACGTGCTGATGACGACGACGCTGGACGGCCGCATCAAGGCCAAGCTGGTGTCGACCGCGGCCGATGTGCGCGAGCCGACCTGGGGCCCGTTCGGGCGCTGAGGGCAACGATTGAATTTCATGCCGCTTTGCGAGGGCAAGGCGATTTCCTTAGGAGTGATAGTGATGAAGATGAACAAGCTGGCCCTTTCCGTTCTGGCCGCCGCCGCCCTGGTGGGTTGCAGCTCCACCAAGCTGGACGAGCCCGCACCGGTCGAATCCCGCCCGGTGACGGCCGCGCCGTCGGGCAACACCGGCGCCAACACCGCGCCGACCTCGGAATCCAAGGTCGCCACCGTCGACCTGGCCGCCCAGGCCGCCGCCGCCGTGTCCAGCCTGCGCGTGGTCTATTTCGACTACGACAGCTTTGTCGTCAAGTCCGATTTCCAGAACGTCATCGACGGCCATGCCAAGCGCATGAATGTCGACACCAAGGTGGCCCTGCGTCTGGAAGGCCATACCGATGAGCGCGGTGGCAGCGAGTACAACCTGGCCCTGGGCCAGAAGCGCGCCGAGGCCGTGGCTAAGTCGCTGGGTCTGCTGGGTGTGCCGGCCGCGCGCGTCGAGCCGGTCAGCTTCGGCAAGGAGCGCCCGGCCGTGCAAGGCAGCGACGAGGCCGCCTGGGCCAAGAACCGTCGCGTCGAGCTGAAGGACAAGTGAGATGAGGGCACTGAGATCCGGCCTCGGCGCGCTGGCGCTGGCGGCCCTGAGCTTGTGCAGCCAGCCGGCCTTCGCGCTGTTCGAGGACGACGAGGCACGCAAGGCCATTCTGGACCTGCGCACGCGGCTGCAGCAAAGCGAGGAGGCGCAACGCAAGGCCTCCGAGCAGCAGGCGCAGGAGCAGATCGCGCCGTTGCGCCGCAGCCTCTTGGATCTCAATGCCCAGATCGAGGCCTTGCGCAGCGAGGTCGCCAAGCTGCGCGGCCAGAACGAGCAACTGGCACGCGATCTGGCCGAGACCCAGCGCAAGCAGGCCGACCAGTCGCAGTCGCTGGAGACGCGTCTGCGCCCGCTGGAGCCGCAGAAGGTGGTGCTGGACGGTCGTGAGTTCCAGGCCTCGCCGGACGAGAAGAGCCAGTACGAGGCCGCGATGGCCCTGGTGCGGCGCGGCGACTTCGCCGAGGCCGCCACGGCGCTGGCGGCCTTCCAGCGCCGCTTTCCGTCCAGCGGCTATGGCGATTCGGTGCGCTTCTGGCTCGGCAATGCTCTGTACGGCAAACGCGACTACAAGGAAGCGATTGCGACCTTCAAGGCCTTCGTGGCCGCGAATCCTGCCCATCCGCGCGCGGCCGAAGCCATGCTGGCCATGGCCAACTGCCAGATCGAGCTGAAGGAAGTCAAGGGCGCGCGCCGCAGCCTGGAGGACTTGTTGAAGGCCTATCCGGGCACCGAAGCGGCGCAGGCGGCAAAAGAGCGCTTGGCCTCGCTGAAGTAAGTCTCGTCAATCAAGACCTGGCCCCACCGGTTCCGGCCCGTGGGGCTTTTTCATTGCCGCCTAGAATCCCGCCCCATGCAAGAACTCGATATCAACGCCCTGGGCCAGCAGGTGCTGTGGGCCGCCTTCGGCCTCGCCTTCGTCTTTGGCGCACTGGCCCAGCGCACCCATTTCTGCACGATGGGAGCGGTGGCCGACATCGTCAATATGGGCGATTGGGCGCGCATGCGCATGTGGGTGCTGGCGATCGCGGTGGCCATGCTGGGCTTCAACACCATGGCCTTCCTTGGTTGGATCGACGCCGGCAAGACGATTTACGCGGCGCCGCGCCTGCTGTGGCTGTCGAACGCCGTGGGCGGGCTGATGTTCGGCTTCGGCATGGTGCTGGCCTCGGGCTGCGGCAGCAAGACCCTGGTGCGTATAGGTGCCGGCAATCTGAAGTCCCTGGTGGTGTTCGTGGTGATGGGCGTGGCCGCGTTCGCGACGCTCAAGGGCATCACGGCGGTGCTGCGCGTGGCCACGGTCGACAGCGTCGCCGTCACGCTGGCCGGCGGTCAGGACCTGCCGTCGCTGCTCGCGCCCGGCCTAGGTTTGGCCAAGCAGCAGCTGGCGCTGATGCTGGGCCTGGTGGTCGGCGGCGGCCTGCTGGTCTGGGCGCTGATGCGTGCCGAGGGCCGCAGCGCCGATGTGCTGCTGGGCGGCCTGGGCAGCGGTGCGGTGATCGTCGGCATCTGGTGGGTGTCGGGCGTGCTGGGCCATGTGGCCGAGGACCCGAACACGCTGGAAGAGGTCTTCGTGCGCAGCACCAGCGGCGCGCGCATGGAGGCGCTGAGCTTTGTCTCGCCAATGGCCTACACGCTGGACTGGCTGATGTTCTTCAGCGATACCAGCAAGCTGCTGACGATTGCCATCGTCAGCACGGTGGGGGTGGTTGCCGGCTCCGGCGTCTACGCGCTGGCGACGCGCAGCTTCCGCTGGGAGGCCTTCCGTGGCGTCGAGGACACCAGCAACCACATCGTCGGTGCGCTGCTGATGGGCGTGGGCGGCGTGGTCGCGCTGGGTTGCACGATAGGCCAGGGCCTGTCGGGTGTTTCGACCCTGAGCCTGGGCAGCTTCATCGCGCTGGCCGCCATCATCGCCGGCGCGGTGCTGGCGCTGCGCTATCAGATGTGGCGCCTCGGATGAGCCTGTCCGACGACGCCGATCTGGAGCGCCGCTTCGGTGGCCTGCGCCGCCTGTATGGCGACGCCGACTATCAGCGCCTGCGCGGCGCGCGGCTGGCCGTGGTCGGCCTCGGGGGCGTGGGCTCCTGGGCCGTCGAGGCGCTGGCGCGCACGGGGGTGTCAGGTCTTGTGCTGATCGATCTGGACCAGGTGGCCGAGTCCAATATCAACCGCCAGGTGCAGGCGCTCGGGTCGACCGTGGGCATGGCCAAGGCCGAGGCGCTGCGCCGCCGCATTGCCGACATCCACCCGGGCTGCGAAGTCACGGTCATCGAGGAGTTCGTCGATGAGCAGAACTGGCCGGCCCTGCTCGGCGATGTTCAGATTGACGGCCTGATCGACGCCTGCGACCAGGTGCGTGCCAAGGCGGCGCTGGCGGCCTGGGCGCGCGGGCAGGGCAGGGCCTTCGTCACGGTGGGTGCGGCCGGTGGCAAGCGCCAGCCGCATGCGCTGCAGGTCGAAGACCTGGGCCTGGTCACGCATGACCCGCTGCTGGCCTCGCTGCGCCAGCGCCTGCGCAAATTCCACGCCGCGCCACGGGCCGGCAAGATGGGCGTGGCCTGCGTGTTCTCGCGTGAGGCGGTGCTGCGGCCGGCCGATGCCGGTTGCGCCATCGATGAGCAAAGCGACAGTAGCCTGAACTGCCATGGCTATGGCTCCAGCGTCGCGGTCACGGCCAGTTTCGGCATGGCCGCCGCCGCCGAATTGCTGAAACATTTTTTGGAAAGCTCTTGCGCCAAGCGTTTGGCGCCGCCTATAATGTGAGGCTCTGCTGAAGAGCAGAACAACTAGATTGTTGGGTTGTTAGCTCAGTTGGTAGAGCACCGGACTTTTAATCCGATGGTCGCAGGTTCGAGTCCCGCACAACCCACCATCACCGGTTGATCGTTATTGCAGTTTCGGGGGCTCTTAGCTCAGTTGGTAGAGCAGCGGACTCTTAATCCGTAGGTCGAGTGTTCGAGTCACTCAGGGCCCACCAAACAAGCAATGACGACGTAGTACAGGCAATACAAATTTCAGGGCTCTTAGCTCAGTTGGTAGAGCAGCGGACTCTTAATCCGTAGGTCGAGTGTTCGAGTCACTCAGGGCCCACCAGAAAAGCAAGCGGGACCGGTCGAGAGGCCGGTCCCGTTTTGTTTTTTGCTCCTGCCTTCATCATGACCGAGCCATCCCCCCGTATTCTGATCAGTGCCTGTCTGCTGGGCCAGCCGGTACGCTATGACGGGCGCGGGCTGCACATCGAACATGAGCTGCTGGCGCAATGGCGGGCGCGCGGCTGGCTGGTGCCGATCTGCCCCGAGGTGGCCGGCGGCCTGCCGACGCCACGACCGCCGGCCGAGATCGTCCGGCAGCCCGGCGGGGTCCGCGTGCTGACCGCCGCCGGCGAGGACTGCAGCGAGGCCTTCGAGCGCGGCGCGCAGGCCGCGCTGGCCTTGGCCCGCCGCATGGGCTGCCGCTATGCGGTGCTGACCGAGCGCAGCCCGTCCTGCGGCTCGACCCAGGTCTATGACGGCGGCTTCGCCGGCCGCCTGATCGACGGCCAAGGGTTGACCGCCGCGCTGCTGCGCCGCGAGGGCGTGCAGGTCTTCAGCCAACACCAGCTGGATGCCTTGAATGACATGCTGCTGAGACAATGGCCTGCTTCGTATCCCTGGCCCCGTGATGAAACGCCGTGATCTGCTGACCCTGGCCGTCGCTGCCACGCTGCCCGCCGCCGCCGAGGCGCTGCGTCGCCCATGGCCCAAGGGCCAGGCCACGCCACCTTTGACGCTGCCCGGCTTCGAGGGCCCCGCCTGGAGCCTGGCCGAGGCCAAGGGGCGACCGGTGCTGCTGAACTTCTGGGCCAGCTGGTGCGAGCCCTGCCGTGCCGAGATGCCCTCGCTGGAACTGCTGGCTCAGCGCCATGAGGCCGACGGCCTGCTGGTGCTGGCCGTCAACCACCGCGAGACCGATGCCGCGATCCGCCGCTTTCTGCAGACCATGCCCATCAGCCTGCCCATCCTGCGCGACGGCGACGGTGCCACCAGCCGCAGTTTCGGCGTGCGCATCTTTCCGACCAGCGTGCTGATCGCCCGCGACGGCCGCGCCGCCTTTTCCGTCATCGGGGAACTCGATTGGACCGGCGCCCAGGCCCGCCAATGGATCGCCCCGCTGCTCTGAAACCCTAGCTTTCCAGGAACCCGCCATGACCCTGTCCCGCCGCCACCTGATCCACGCCGGATGTGCCGCCGCGCTGCCGCTGCCCGCTATGTCGCAGACCCAGGCGCCGCGCCGTTTCGAGCCTCAGATCGGACCCTGGCGCAGCTTCGAGATGACGATGGATATTGCGGTGGCCGACCACCAGGGCACGACCAAGCTCTGGCTGCCTCTGCCCGATGTCGAGACCGACTACCAGCGCAGCTTGGGCCACAGCTGGAGCGGCAACGCCAGCGAGATGCGGCTGGTGGCCGATGCGCCGCGCGGCGCGCGCATGCTCTATGCCGAGTTTCCTGCGAGCGTGAAGACGCCGACCCTGCAACTGGTCAGCCGGCTGCAGACCCGCAGCCGCGCGGTCGACTGGAGCAAGCCTGTCCGTGCCAGCGAAGACCCAGCGGTGCTGCGCGCCAACCTGGCGCCTACCGAGCTGATCCCGGTCGATGGCATTGTGCGCAAGACCGCCTTGGCCGCCACCCAGGGGGCCGGCACCGACCTGGACAAGACCCGTGCGATCTACCGCTGGCTGGTGGCCAATGCCCACCGCGAGCCCAAGGTGCGCGGCTGCGGCACCGGCGATGTGCGCACCATGCTGGAGACCGGCAATCTGGGCGGCAAGTGTGCCGACCTGAACGCGGTCTTCGTCGGCCTGTGCCGCGCGGTGGGTGTGCCAGCGCGCGATGTCTACGGCCTGCGCCTGGTGCCCTCGGCCTTCGGCTACCGCGAGCTCGGCGCCAACCCGGCCGGGCTCAAGGGCGCCCAGCACTGCCGCGCCGAGGTGTTTCTGAAGCAGTACGGCTGGGTCGCGATGGACCCGGCCGATGTGCTGAAGGTGATGCGCCAGGAGACCCAGGAGTGGATCAAGGACCCGGCGCATCCGCTGGTGGCGCCGGTCAACGCGGGCTTGTTCGGCGGCTGGGAAGGCAACTGGGTGGCCTACAACACCGCGCACGATCTGCGGCTGCCCGGCAGCGCCGGCAAGGCCAGCCTGCCTTTCCTGATGTACCCGCAGGGCGAGAACGCCAGCGGCCGCTTCGATGAGTTGGCGCCCGACAGCTTCAGGTACGCGATCAGCGCCAAGGAGCTGGTGCCGGCATGAGCGGCCACGACAAGCCCCAGGCCCTGGCCCTGCAGGCCCTGCTGTCGCGCTACTCGGTCGGCCCCAAGCATCTGGTGGAGCCCGGCCCCAGCGAGGAGGAGCTGAGCCTGATGGTGCAGGCCGCGCTGCGCGCGCCGGACCATGGCGAGCTGCTGCCCTGGCGCTTCAAGATCGTGCGTGGCGCGGCGCGCCAGCGCATGGCCGATCTGTTTGCCGCGGCGGCCCGGGCGGCCGGCAAGGACGAGGCGGGCGCCCGGCTCGATGCCGAGCGCGCGCTGCGGCCGCCGGTCACGGTGGCCGTGCTGGCCCGCATCGATCTCGGCCACCCGCAGGTGCCGGCCCACGAGCAATGGGCGGCGGTGGGCGGTGCACTGGCGCAGTTCCTCGCGGCGGCCCATCTGCTGGGCTATGGAGGCAAGATGCTCAGCGGTGCGAAGGTGCGCGATCCGCAGATCGCGGCCGCCTTCAGCGAGCCGGGCGAGACCTTGCTGGGCTGGATCGCGCTGGGCACGCCGACGCGTCGTGCCCAGGGACCATCGAGAAAAGGCGGCGTCGACGCGGCCATGACGATCTGGGGCTGAGCGGGGCTGTTGTGCCGCCGCAGTGGACGTTGCGGGCCCGTCCCGGCACACTGCGGCCCACCCTCATGAGCCGCCTCCTGCCCTCACTCCAGACCGCCGGTACTGCGTCCGCGGCGGTCGCGTTGCAACCGCTTACGCCGCTCGCGCCCTCGCGCATGGAGCAATGCCTGCTGCTGGCGGTGCTGCTGCACATCCTGCTGGTGCTGGTGCTGGGCAACACGCCCGGCGGCACGGCCCGGCGCGGCGAAGGGGTCTGGGGGGCGCTCAACATCACGCTGCGCAGCGATGCGCTGAATGCGCCGCGCCCCGGGCCGGGCGCCGGCCTGCCGGCCCCGCCGGAGCAGCACAGCGGCCCGACCGGCGAGGCCAGGCAGCGGCGCTATGGCGGGGCCGTGCGAGCCGCCCCAGCGCCCGCCGAAGCCGAGCCCGGTGCGGCCCGGCTCGGCCAGTGGCAGCAGCACACGGCCGAGCCTTCGGCAGCGCCGCCGGCGCTACAGCCGCTGGGCTCGCCCTCGCTGGCAACGCCGGAGCCGGCACCTGCTGTGCCTACCGTGCCGCTGGCATTGCCCGAGCCCACCCCGCTGGCCCGCCCCACGCCCAGCGCCGCACTGGGCCAGGCACCGGTCCTGCAAGCCGAGCCTGAGGCCTTGCCCTCTTTGCCGGCTATACCGGCTTTGGGCGCCCGGCCTCGCGCCGCCGTGCGTCCGCCCAGCGTCAGCGGTGCTGCGGTGGCGGCCCCCGAGGCGCTGCCGGCTTTGCCGGCTTTCGAGGCGCCGCCCTTGCCCCCGGTCGCGCTGCCGGCGCTGCCCGAGCCGAGTCCGGCCACCCCGGCCCAGGCCCTGCCTCAGCTGAGCCCCAGCTCGCGACTGGAGGTGCCGGATCTGCCGGCCGCACCGAGCGCACCGACGGTGCCCCAGCCCGAACGCCCGTCGGCGCCTGCCGCCCAGCCGGTCACGGTCGCTCCGTCAACACCTGACCCTGGCTCTCGCACGAGCCCGGCGCCGTCCGGCACAGCCGCAGCGCCGCCCGCCGGCAGCCCTGATGCCGGTGCCCGCCTGGGTCATGATGTGGCCACGCCGGCTTCGACTCCACCGAACGCGCCGCGGCTGAATCTGAACCTGCCGCTGACCCGCGGCGGCGAAGTCTCGAGCCGGGGCTCGCGCGGCGTGCTGCCGCTGGTGCCGCATCCGCCCGAGCTCAAGTCCAAGCTCAGCGAGAGCATCGAGAAGGCCGCCAAGTCCGACTGCCGCCAGGCCTACCAGGAGATGGGGCTGCTGGCGGCGCTGCCGCTGGCCGCCGATGCGGCCAGGAACAAGGGCTGCCGCTGGTAGTGGCGGCGCGCTTGACGATCTTGTCGAGCTCAGGCGGCGGGCTGGGCCAGATCGCGCAAGTGGGTCGGGCCGGCCTGGCGTTCGATCTCGGCCAGCATCGAGCGGCCCCAGCCGAGCATGAACAAGGCCTCGCCGACGACGAACATCGGCCCGACCAGCAGGCCCACCAGGTCGTCGACGAAGGCGGGCTTCTTGCCTTCGTAGTAGTGACCGACGAACTGGATGATCCAGCCCAGCACAAACATGCCGAGGCCCCAGCCCAGCCAGGCGGCGGTCGAACCGGTGGCCAGCGGCTCGGCCAGCGCCATCAGCACTGCATTGACCAGCGCGGTGGCTGCGCCCAGCACCAGATTGCCACGGCTCAGATACCAGGCGGTGCTGGCCGCCCACAGCAGCCATGCCGCGCTGAGCTGGACATCGCCGAGCTGGAACTGCGCGCGCGCCAGCAGGATGCCGATCGCGAACACGATCAGCGGAATGCCGACGAAGTGGGTGGCGATATTGCGGCGGTCGCGGTGGTAGCGGGCGTACTGCACCATCAGATCGAGCGCGGGACGAAAGGGGCTGGCGGCCATGGCGATGTCTCCTGTTTGCTTATGGCTGGATGCTAGTGCAGCACGCTGCCGGCCGACTGTCAAAATGCCGACACCGGGACTCGCCGTTTTCCCTATGTTGCTTGATTTGCTGACCCCGGCGCGGCGGGCCGCGCTCTTGATCGGCCTGTGGCTGGCCGGCTGTGCCGCGCCGCCGATCGAGCCCGTGCCGCCGGCCCAGGACCTGGAGCCGCGCCTTGCCGCGCTGCAGGCCGGGCAGGGCGGGCGGCTCTACCGCATCGAGGCGGCCGACTCGGCTGTGCGCATCTATGTGTTCCGTGCCGGCCGGGCCGCGCGGCTGGGGCATAACCATGTGCTGGCGGCGCCGCGCTTCGAGGCCTGGCTGCTGCGGCCCGACTCGCTGGCCGAGGCCCGCTTCGAGCTGCGCCTGCGCCTGGCGGACTTGCAGCTCGACGACCCGGCGCTGCGCGCGGCCACCGGCGGCGGCTTTGCCAGCCCGCTGAGCGCCGAGGCGGTGGCGGCCACCCGCGCCAATATGCTCGGCGAGCGCGGGCTGGACGCCGCGCGCCACCCCGAGCTGGGGCTGCGCCTGCTGGCGCTGGCCGGCGAGCCTCCGAAGCTGGCGGCCCGCATCGAGATCGCGCTGGCCGGGCGCCGCCATGTGCTGAGCCTGCCGCTGACGCTGAGCGAGCAGGACGGCAGCCTGCGCATTGACGGCGCATTCGTGCTGCGGCACAGCGATCTGGGCCTGCAGCCCTTCAGCGTCGCCGGCGGGCTGCTGGCGGTGCAGGACGAGCTGGTGATCGAGTTCAGCCTGCTGGCACGGCCGGCGTGAAGGCCCCGGGCTGCAACTGCTCCCCGGCCTGCCGATAGGCGTCCCACAGACGCTGCTCAAGTTCGGGTGTGGCCTGGTGCAGCGGCGCGCGCAGCTCGTTGTGCAGCCGGCCCAGCCGTGCCAGCGCGGACTTGATCGGTGCCGGATTGCTCTCGGCGAAGCTGAGGTTGATCAGCCGGGTCAGCGCCTGCCACAGCTGTCGGGCGGTCTCGGTCTGCTCATCGCGCAGGGCCTGCACCAGGCGCACGAAATGGGCGGTGTGCAGATGCGCGCTGGCCGCGATCGCGCCGGCGCCGCCCAGGGCCAGGGTCGGGAAGATGTTGTGGTCCTCACCGGCCAGCACGGCCAGGCGGCCATCGGCGATCAGCGCCTGGGTGGCTTGCAGCGAGCCACCGCAATCCTTCAGCGCCTCGATGTTCGGATGCGCGGCCAGGGTCAACAGCGTGGGCAGTTCGATCTTGACACCGGTGCGGTAGGGAATGTCGTAGAGCACCAGCGGCGCCGGCGCGACATCGGCGATGCCGCCGAAAAAGTTCAGCAGCCCCTGCTGGCTGGGCCGGATATAGCTGGGCGCCGGCAGCAGGAAGGCACAGACCGGAAAGCGCTTGGCGATCGCCAGCATGCGCGCGGCCACCTGGCCGGGGCGCGGGCCCGAGACGCCCATCATCACCGGCGTGCCGCCGGCCGCCTCGCAGACCGTCTCCAGCACCGCATCCTGCTCATGCTCATCGAGCAGGGCCGCCTCGCCGGTGCTGCCGCAGGCGACGAAGCCATTGACCCCCTGCGCCTTGAGATGCAGCACCAGCTGCGACAAGGCGGCGTGATCGACCGCATCGTGGTGGAAGGGGGTCACCAGGGGAATCCACAGACCGCTGTAGTTGTTGTCAGACACGATGGTCCTCCAGTATTGACCTGGGAGGCCGTGCCAAGACGAGCGGGACCGGACCGTGGCGATGCCAGGGCTGCCGCCGCTCATCTGAGCGCGGCAGCAGTGCCGGTCAGATGAGCGACTGCTTTTTCTTGCTTTTCTTCAAACCTGCGGGCGCGGCACCGCCCAAGCCCTGGGCTGGGGCGTGAGTCGGGGTGTGGCGCTGCAGCATGCCGCGACTATAACCAGGGCCGGTGCCGGGGCTCAAGCGGGCTGCTGGCGTTTTTCGGCATACATGCCGAGATCGCTGCGCAGCAGCAGGCTGTCCAGGCTGTCGTCGCCGCGCGAGCGGGTCAGGCCCAGGCTGATGCTGACACACAGGCCGGTGGCCAGCATGCCCCAGGGATAGGCGGCCACGGCGCGCTTGAGACGCTCGCCGACGGCGGCCGCCTGCTCGTCGTCCGGGGCCCAGAAGGCCAGCACGAACTCGTCGCCGCCCCAGCGCGCGGCCAGGTCCTGGCCGCGCAGCGACTGCTGGAACAGCTCGGCCAGCACGCGCAGCACCTGGTCGCCGACCTGATGGGAGTAGCGGTCGTTGACCGACTTGAAGCGGTCCACATCGACCACCGACAGATACAGTGCGCTGCCGTCCTCGGGCCGTCCGGCCAGCGCCTCGGCCAGCAGCAGCTCCATGCCGCGCCGGTTCAGCAGGCCGGTCAGCGCGTCTTCCATCGACAGGCGCTGCAGCTGCAGCGCATTGCTCTTTAGATGCTGCACCTCCCGCTTGTGCTGGCGCAACTCGAAGTGCAGGGCCGCCACGCTGCGGCGGTGGTGCATGCTGACCTGGCGGATCTGGTGTTCGCCGCGCTGCAGCAGGCGCAAACAGGCCAGCGCCTCGCCGGCCTGGCCCTGCCGCTCATGCAGCTCGCTGCTCAGCAGCAGCGCGATGCGCTGCAAGGGCTGGTGCTCGATGCGCACGCAGGAGGCATGCATGCGCTGCGCCGCCTGCAGCGCCGCGGGCGCCGCATCGCTGAGCAGGGCCATCTCGCAGCGCAGCCAGGGCTGCATGGCCTGCAGCAGACGCGCCTCGGGCATGCGCGCGGCCAGCGCCTCGCTGGCCTGCACCAGCGGCTCGGCCGCCGCCGCGCCATGCTGCCAGCCCTCGGCCAGCGCGCGCAGCCACTGCAGCACGCCTTGCTGCATCAGCGAGGCCGGTGCGCCGGCCGTGCCCAGGGCCTCGGCGCCGGCATCGAAATCGTCGAGCAGGCGGCGCAGCCGGCCGGCATCGGGTCGCTGTCGCTCCAGCTGGCGCAGCGTGACGGCGCGGTAGGCCTCGTTGAGACAGCGGTTCACATGCGGCTGCCAGACCACGCCGGGCCGGCCGTGGCGCAGCGCATCGTCATAGGCCTGGGTCAGCACCGCCTCGGCGCCGTCATGGCTGCCGTTCCACAGCAGCGCCACGCCCAGGTAGTTCAGCACCATCAGGCTGACCAGCGGGGCCTGGCCGGCGTCGGCCAGCTGGGTGGCCAGCATCGCGGTCTCGATGGCCTCCTCGTTATGGCCCAGATTGCCCGCCGCATAGGAGAGCAGGGCCAGGGCCTGGGCCTCGCTGGCCAGATGGCCGGCCTCATGCGCCTGCTGGCTGGCGCGCATGAACAAGGCATAGGCCTGGCGGTAGGCGGCGACGATGATCAGCTGGCGCCCCTCATGCAGCAGCGCCTGGGTGTCCGGCGGCACCTCGTCGCTGGACAGCGTGGCCAGCCAGGATGGCGAGCGCAGCTCCTGTGTCATGCCTGTGTCGCAGGCCTCCCGCCCGCTCCCTTCGCTGTTCATTGTTCTGAATGCCTGTCACTTGTATTGGGTACAAATGTAACAAGTTGCAGGCGTGGCGGGCCCCGGTGTTGGCCCTGAGATCGCGCGCGCGCTGTGCGCCTGTCGCCCGCGCTGGCGGGTCGGCATGGATGCCACAATCTGTCCATGAGCAGCCCGAACCCGCCCCGCGTCAGCATCCAGACCGCCGATTTCGACCTCTCGGCCGAGACCCTGGCCTTGCGCGCTGCCGATGGGGGCATCGGCGCGGTGGTCAGCTTTGTCGGCACCGTCCGGGATGCCAGTCATGGCCAGAGCGTGCGCCTGATGGAGCTGGAGCATTACCCCGGCATGACCGAGGCGGCGATCGAGGCGATGATCGACGAGACCCAGCGGCGCTTTGATATCCGGGCCGCCCGGGTGATTCACCGCGTCGGTGCGCTGGCGGCGCGCGAGCAGATCGTGCTGGTGCTGGTGGCTTCGGCGCATCGCGGCCAGGCCTTTCAGGCCTGCGAATTCCTGATGGACTATCTGAAGACCCAGGCACCGTTCTGGAAGAAGGAGCACACGCCCGAGGGCGCCTACTGGGTGGACGCGCGGGTGGCGGACGATGCGGCCTTGCAGCGCTGGGGCATCGAGGCCGGGAACGCGGCATGAGCGCCGCGACGGGCCGCCCCGAGCAAGCTCGCTCCCGCTTGGCGGGACAGGCCGGAGGCCGGAGGGTGCATCAATGAGTGCCCTGGCCGTGGCCTTGGGGGCGGCGCTGGGGGCATTGGCGCGCTGGCGCGCCGGGCTCTGGCTCAACGCCAGCTGGCAGGGCTTTCCACTGGGCACCTTGCTGGTTAATCTGGTTGGCGGGCTGCTGATTGGCATGGCGCTGGAATGGTTCGGCCGCCAGCCCGATGAGCTGCTGAAGCTGCTGCTGGTGACCGGATTTCTGGGCGGGCTGACCACCTTCTCGGCCTTTTCGGGCGAGTCGCTGGCCCTGCTGCAGCGCGGCGCGTTCGGCCTGGCGCTGGCACACACGGCGGTCCATGTGCTGGGCTCGCTGGGCGCGGCGGCGCTGGGTCTGAAACTGATGCAGGCGCTGCTGCGGACTTGATCTGGCGCAAGGCCGCCGCGCCTTGAAAAGCGGACGCTGGGTCCCATCTGCCGGGCAACGGAGGTTTTATCCCATGCGTGTCGACAAACTCACCACCCGCTTTCAGGAAGCCCTGGCCGAGGCCCAGAGCCTGGCCGTGACGACCGACAACCCCTATATCGAGCCGGCCCATCTGCTGGGCGCGATGCTGGCCCAGCCCGACGGTCCGCGTGCGTTGCTGGAGCGCGCCGGCGTCAAGCTGCCGGCGCTGAAGACCGCGCTGGACACGGTGCTGGCCGGCTATCCGCAGGTGCAGGGCGAGGGCCAGCAGGTCCAGCCCAGCCGCGATCTGATGAGCCTGATGCAGGCCGCCGAGAAGGAGGCCAGCAAGCGCGGCGACCAGTTCATCGCCAGCGAGATGTTCTTGTTGGCGCTGGCCGATGCCAAGACCGATCTGGCCGGCATCGCGCGCGGCCATGGCCTGACGCGCAAGGCGTTGGAAGGCGCGATCGAGGCGGTGCGTGGCGGCCAGAAGGTCGACAGCCCCGAGGCCGAGGGTCAGCGCGAGGCGCTGAAGAAATACACGCTGGACCTGACCGAGCGCGCCCGCGAGGGCAAGCTGGACCCGGTGATCGGCCGCGACGACGAGATCCGCCGTGCGATCCAGGTCTTGCAGCGCCGCAGCAAGAACAACCCGGTGCTGATCGGCGAGCCCGGCGTGGGCAAGACCGCCATCGTCGAGGGCCTGGCCCAGCGCATCGTCAACGGCGAGGTGCCGGAGTCGCTGAAGAACAAGCGCGTGCTGGTGCTGGACATGGCGGGCCTGCTGGCCGGTGCCAAGTACCGCGGTGACTTCGAGGAGCGGCTCAAGGCCGTGCTGAAGGAAGTGGCGCTGGACGAGGGCCGCATCATTCTCTTCATCGACGAGCTGCACACCATGGTCGGCGCCGGCAAGGCCGAGGGCGCGATGGACGCCGGCAATATGCTCAAGCCCGCGCTGGCGCGTGGCGAGCTGCATTGCATCGGCGCGACCACCTTGGACGAGTACCGCAAGTATGTGGAGAAGGACGCGGCGCTGGAACGGCGCTTCCAGAAGGTGCTGGTCGACGAGCCCAGCGTCGAGGCGACGATCGCGATCCTGCGTGGGCTGCAGGAGAAGTACGAGGTCCACCATGGCGTCGAGATCACCGACCCGGCCATCATCGCTGCGGCCGAGCTGAGCCATCGCTACATCACCGACCGCTTCCTGCCTGACAAGGCCATCGACCTGATCGACGAGGCCGCGGCCAAGATCAAGATCGAGATCGACTCCAAGCCCGAGGTGATGGACAAGCTCGATCGCCGCATGATCCAGCTGAAGATCGAGCGCGAGGCGGTGCGCCGCGAGAAGGACGAAGGCTCGCAAAAGCGCTTCGCGCTGATCGAGGAAGAGCTGCTGAAGCTGCAGCGCGAGTACAACGACCTGGAAGAGATCTGGACCTCCGAGAAGGCCCAGGCCCAGGGCAGCGCCCATGTCAAGGAAGAGATCGATCGCATCAAGCAGCAGATCGAGGAGCTCAAGCGCAAGGGTGACTTCAACAAGGTGGCTGAGCTGCAGTACGGCAAGCTGCCGGGGCTGGAGGCCAAGCTCAAGGACGCGCAGGCCAAGGAGGCTGGCAAGAGCGGCACCGGTCCGGCCAACCAGCTGCTGCGCACCCTGGTCGGCGCCGAGGAGATCGCCGAGGTGGTGGCGCGGGCCACCGGCATCCCGGTCGCCAAGCTGATGCAGGGCGAGCGCGACAAGCTGCTGCAGATGGAAGAGAAACTGCACCAGCGCGTGGTCGGCCAGGAGCAGGCCATCGTCGCGGTGGCCGATGCGATCCGCCGCTCGCGTGCCGGCCTGTCCGACCCGAACCGGCCGCTGGGTTCCTTCCTCTTCCTCGGCCCCACCGGCGTCGGCAAGACCGAGCTGTGCAAGGCCCTGGCTGGCTTCCTGTTCGACAGCGAGGACCATCTGGTGCGCATCGACATGAGCGAGTTCATGGAGAAGCACTCGGTCAGCCGTCTGATCGGCGCGCCCCCGGGCTATGTCGGCTACGAGGAGGGTGGCACGCTGACCGAGGCGGTGCGCCGCAAGCCCTATTCGGTGCTGCTGCTCGACGAGGTCGAGAAGGCGCATCCGGACGTCTTCAACGTGCTGCTGCAGGTGCTCGACGACGGTCGCCTGACCGACGGCCAGGGCCGCACGGTGGACTTCAAGAACACCGTGATCGTGATGACCAGCAACCTCGGCTCGCAGCACATCATGAACCTGGTCGGCGAGTCCGACGAGGTGATACGCGACGCGGTCTGGGGCGAGGTCAAGGCCCACTTCCGGCCCGAGTTCCTGAACCGCATCGACGAGACCGTGGTCTTCCACGCGCTGGATCAGAAGCACATCCAGGACATCGCCCGCATCCAGCTGCAGATACTGGAGCAGCGGCTGGAGAAGATGGAGATGAAGCTGGACGTCAGCCCGGCGGCCCTGAGCGAGCTGGCCAAGGTCGGCTTCGATCCGGTGTTCGGCGCGCGCCCGCTCAAGCGCGCGATCCAGCAGCGCATCGAGAACCCGCTGTCCAAGCTGATCCTGCAGGGCCGCTTCGGACCCAAGGATGTGATCCCGGTCGATGTGGCCGATGGGGAATTCCAGTTCGGGCGGGTCGTGCATTGATGAGGACTAGACTCGGGCGATCCTGGCCTTGAAGGGGACCGCCATGCCCGCCGAGCTTGCTGCCGATCTGGCCACCCGCCTGCGCTCGCTGGCCGCGCAGGGCGTGGTCGAGCCGCTGTCCTTCCTCGTGACGCTGGCGCCGGGGGCGGCGGCGCTGCCGTTCACGGTGGAGACCGCTGTCGAGGCGATACGGATGGCGGCCGGCCGCATGAGCGCGGCCCAGGCCCTGGCGCTGGCCCAGCGAGACGATATCGAGCGCATCGAGCTGGACGGGCAGATGCAGGCGCTGGACGCGCTGCTCAAGCCTTAGTCTTTGGCGATATCGAGCCGTCCCTGCTTGCTGCGAACCAGGCGGCGGTAGGCGCTGCGGTCCTGGCGGTGGGTGACGAACCAGCGCAGCAAGTCGTTGCGCAGGGTCTGCGCGGCGGCGCTGTCGGCCGGCAGCGCCGGTGCTTCGGCGCGACGGCTGTCGCGGGCGACGAACAAGACCTGGGCAATGATCTGGCCGGCGCTGATGTGCAGCGCGCCGGTGGCGGGCCGGCGAACGACCAGATTGACCGGGTGGGCGTACCAATCGCTCTCGATCAGGCCGCTCAGCAACGCCAGCGGTGCCGGCCGGTTCAGTGGCGGGCCATAGAGGCTGTCGATGCCGTCCGGCGTGCGCAGCAGCCAGGGCAGGTGCAGCTTGAACAGCCCGGCCTGGTCGGCGCGCTCGAAGAAGCTCAGCCCTGGCTGCACCGGCCGCAGCTCGGCGCGTTCGCCGCGCTCGTCGTCGAAGGGCAGGGGATCAAAGCTGTAGGCATTGGCGCGAAAGCGGCTGCTGGGCCGGTCGCGCACATAGAACAGCCGCTGATCCTCGGTCGCGGCATCGCGTGGCCCCGGTGCGCGAAAGCCCTGCACGCCGGCCGGCAGCTCGGCCGGCAGGCACAGGCCGAAGTCGAACGGGGCCGGCACCAGCAGGCCCAGCGCACAGGCCGCCGTGAACGGCAGGCATTGCTCCTGCACGCCGTAGCCGGGTGGCACGGCCGGCCGCGTCGAGGCCGGCGCGCGCTGCGGCAGCGGCGCGTCGGGCACCAGGCTCAGCAGGCGCAGCTCCACCGGCCGGTCCGCAGGCTCAGGGCTTGAAGGCCACGGCCGGGGCCGGCACCATGGCCAGCGCCGCCTGGTCCACATCGACCCGGCCATAGCCGTACAGCGGGTCCCATCCCGGCGGGCCGAGCGCGTCGGCGGTGCTGGCCAGCAGGTTCCAGATCTGCGTGTTGCTCGCGAAGCGGTGCGCGCCCCAGACCACGGCGGCCGCGCCGGCCACATGGGGGCAGGCCATGCTGGTGCCGCTCTTCTGGCCGTAGCCGCCGCCCGGCACGGTGGACAGCACCTGCACGCCCGGCGCGGCGATCTCGATCTCGGGGCCGCGGCTGCTGAAGGACGCGATCACATTGCTGTTGTCGATGGCCGAGACCGCGATCACCCGCTTGTACTTGCCGGGGTAGCCCACCGTGCCCATGCCCGGGCCGGCATTGCCGGCCGCCGCGATCAGCAGCACGCCGGCGTTGTAGGCGGCGTCGCAGATCGCCTCCAGCGCGGCCGGTGCACCGCCGCCGCCCAGGCTCATGCTGACGATCTGCATCTTGTTCTGGATCGCCCAGTTGATGCCGGCAATGATCCAGCTGTACTGGCCGCTGCCGTTGTTGGCCAGCACCTTGACGCCGTACAGCGAGGCCTCGGGCGCGACGCCGACCACGCCGGCGCCGTTGATCGCCGCGCCTATGGTGCCGGCGCAATGGGTGCCGTGGCTGTTGCCGTCCATCGCGGTCTCGCCGGGCACGAAGCTGACCGCGCCTTTGACATTGGCCTTCAGGTCGGGATGGTTCCAGTCGATGCCGGTGTCCAGCACCGCGACCTTGATGCCGCGCCCGCGCGAGCAGCCCCAGGCCGGCGGCGCCTTGATCTGCGAGACACCCACCGGCACGGTCTCGGCCTGCACCGAGGGCTGGCCCTCGAACACCAGGGTCTCCATCGGCAGCGCATAGGCCCAGCCATCGGTCTCGACGGCGGCGACATCGGGGTTGCCCTTCAGTGCCTTGATCTCGGCATCGCTGAGCGTCAGCGTCAGGATCGGGGCCTCGAACAGATTGATGTCGAAGCCCATGTGATCGCTGTCCAGGCCGCCCGGCAGGCCGGGCGAGCCTATCGTGAAGGCCGAGGCGCTGCCGACGTCGAAGAACTCGAGGCTTTCACTGCGCGGGCAGCTGCTGGCCAGCAGTTCGAGCTTGTCGGCCTTTTTGTTCTTGCGCTTGTCCTTGGGTTTGAAAGTGACGATCACCGACTTGCGGGCGGTGGCGTCAGGGGCACCGGTGCTCTTTCTTGCTGTGGCCATGAGGATCTCCTAGAACTGCTCGGGCGGCACGACGGCGCCGCTGGCAAGGACTCTAGGCAGCGGCGCCCCGGCTTGCATCCTTCGGGCTAGGGAGCTTGCGAAACAAGGCGATGTTCGCGGCCGGGCATTGCAGTGCCCAGCCCCAGCGCCGGGCGATCCAGTCCAGCGTGGCGCGCTCGTAAAAGCACACATGGGTCGGGTCATGGACATAGCGCCAGGCCGCGAAGTCGCGCTCCGGCTGGCGCCACTGCGTCATCAGTCCCAGCCAGCCACCGGGACGCAGCAGCGCGTCCAGCCGTGCGAACTCGGCCGCCGGGTCGTGGAAATGCTCGGCCACCTCGGTGCAAGTGATGAAGTCGTAGCGGCGCTGCAGCAACTCGGTGTTCGACGCATAGATGGGGTCGTAGGCGGCGGTGGGGAAGCCGCGCTCGCTAAGCATGGCCGCCAAGGCCGGGCCGGGGCCGCAGCCATAGTCCAGACCCTCATCGCCGGGCCGCAGCCGCTCGGCCAGCGGCAGGGCCAGGCGGTCGAGGAAGGCCCGATAGTGGCTGTCCCCGGGCTCGTTGCGGTGCCGGTCATAGGCCTGCTTCTCGGCGCTCGGGCTCGGGCGGTCGGCCGGCTGCATGAAGCTGAGCCGGCAGCGCGGGCACTGCCGGTAGGCGCGCTCGCGCACGGCAGGCAGGGTCAGCAGATCGAGGCCGCCGCACAAGGGGCAGGCGATGCGGGGCAGAGCGCTCATGCATCGGATTATCCGGACCGCGATCGCTACTTAGAATCAGCGCTTCCTTGTTTGATGACGCCACGCAGCTGGCGGCCGCCTGAATGACTGCAGCAGCTCCCGTGGTGATCGTCGGTGCCGGCCTGGCCGGTTTGACCGTGGCCTTGCATCTGGCCGATGCGGTGCCTGTCGTCGTGCTGGCCAAGCGCGACCTGACCGAGGCGGCCACCGCCTGGGCCCAGGGCGGCATCGTCGGCGTGCTGGGGCGCGACGACAGCATCGAGAGCCATGTTCGCGACACCCAGGATGCCGGCGCCGGCCTGGTCGACGAGGCCACCGCCCGTTTCATCGCCGAGCGCAGCGCCCAGGCGGTCGAATGGCTGGTGCAGCAGGGCGTGCCTTTCACGCCGGACGACGATGGCCCGCTGGGCCTGCACCTGACCCGCGAGGGCGGCCATGCGGTGCGCCGCATCGCCCATGCGGCCGACGCCACTGGCAAGGCCATCCACGACCAGCTGCTCGCCGCCGCCCATGCCCACCCCAATATCACGCTGCGCGAGCGCTGGATGGCGCTGGATCTGATCACCTCGCGCCATGTGCAGCGCGAGGAGCAGCCGCGCTGCTACGGCATCTACGCGCTGGACATCGACAGCCGCCGCGTCGAGACCCTGGCCGCGCGCGCGGTCGTGATGGCCACCGGCGGCGCCGGCAAGGTTTACCGCTACACGACCAACCCCGACACCTCGACCGGCGACGGCATCGCGATGGCCTGGCGGGCTGGCTGCCGGGTCGCGAACATGGAGTTCATCCAGTTCCACCCGACCTGCCTCTACCACCCGCAGGAGCGCAGTTTCCTGATCACCGAGGCGCTGCGCGGCGAGGGCGGTCATCTGAAATTGCCCGACGGCACTCGCTTCATGGCCGCTCACGACGAGCGCATGGAACTGGCGCCGCGCGACATCGTCGCCCGCGCGATCGACTTCGAGATGAAGAAGCACGGCCTGGACCATGTGTGGCTGGACGCCACGCACCTGGGCGAGGCCTTCCTGAAGGAACATTTCCCGACCATCCATGCGCGCTGCCTGAGTCTGGGCATCGATATCGCGCGCCAGGCGATCCCGGTCGTGCCGGCCGTGCATTTCACCTGCGGCGGTGTCGTCACCGACCTGAAGGGCTGCAGCGATCTGCCGGGGCTTTATGCGGTCGGGGAGACCAGCTATACCGGCCTGCACGGCGCGAACCGCCTGGCCAGCAATTCGCTGCTGGAATGCGTGGTGCTCGGTCAGACCTGCGCGGCCGACATCCTGGGCCTGGCAACACCGGACCCCGCCCCGCTGCCGGCCTGGGACGAAAGCCAGGTCGAGGACGCCGACGAGCAGGTCGTGATCGCCCACAACTGGGACGAGTTGCGCCTTTTGATGTGGAACTATGTGGGCATCGTGCGCACCACCAAGCGGCTGGAGCGGGCCTTGCACCGCATCGATCTGCTGCGCGGCGAGATCGATGACTACTACGCCAACTTCCGCGTCACTCGCGATCTGCTGGAGCTGCGCAATCTGGTCGATTGCGCCGAGCTGATCGTGCGCTCGGCTCTGTTGCGCCACGAGAGCCGCGGCCTGCACTTCAGTCGCGACTATCCGCGCACGCTGCCGGTCAGCTTCCCGACCGTGCTGATCGCCGAGCGGGGGCTGCGCGGCGGCTGAGGACTGCTAGCGCCGCGCGCGCAGCGCGGTGCGCGCCTGCACGAAGTTGAAGGCATAGGTCACCGCCTCGCTGATCGCGGCATCGATCTCCAGCCGCTCATGCTCGGTCAGGTAGAAGGAGAAATCCACCTCGTGGCGGATGTAGCGCGGCGGCAGGCGGTTCAGCGCCACGCAGGCCACGTCGACCAGCAGGTCGTTGCTGCTGATGGCCGGAAACTGCGGGGCCACCGTCGCGACGGCGTTGAACACCTCGCGTTCGTGGTGGTTGTAGAGCGAGCTGAAGTCGGTCATGAGGCGTCTCGTCTTTCTGTGGATCGCGCAAGCGTATTCGCTTTATAGCGCTCCCTGCCGGCGAAAAACGGGCGCCATCCCCCCCTATTCAGGCTGCGCCTATGCCGGTCTTCATGCCGGCCGTGCGGGCTTTCAGTGCCGCCGTGAAGTCCAGCATGCGTTCGATGCAGCCCAGCGCCTTGACACGCACCGGCTCGTCGATATGGATTTCGCCCTGGCCCTGCTCCAGGCAGGCTATCACGCCCTGCAGTCCGTTCATCGCCATCCAGGGGCAGTGCGCGCAGCTCTTGCAGGTGGCGCTGTTGCCGGCGGTGGGCGCCTCGATCAGGGTCTTGCCGGGCGCCAGCTGGCGCATGCGGTGCAGGATGCCGTTGTCGGTGGCGACGATGTATTCCTGCGCCTTGCCCTCGACGACGGCCTTGATCAGCGCCGAGGTGGAACCCACGACGTGGGCCTTGTCGACCACGCTCTTGGGCGACTCGGGGTGGACCAGGATCATCGCGTCCGGATGCTGCTCGCTCAGCAGGTCCAGCTCCAGGCCCTTGAACTCGTCGTGCACGATGCAGGCGCCGTTCCACATCAGCATGTCGGCGCCGGTCTGCTCCTGGATGTAGCGGCCCAGATGGCGATCCGGCGCCCACAGGATCTTCTCGCCCTTGGCCTTCAGCTCGGCCACGATCTCGAGCGCGCAGGAGCTGGTGACCATCCAGTCGGCGCGCGCCTTCACGGCCGCGCTGGTATTGGCGTAGACCACCACCTTGCGGTCCGGATGGGCGTCGCAGAAGGCCGCGAATTCATCGGCCGGGCAACCCAGGTCCAGCGAGCAGGTGGCGTCCAGATCGGGCATCAGCACACGCTTCTCGGGCGACAGGATCTTGGCGCTCTCGCCCATGAAACGCACGCCGGCGACGATCAGGGTCTGGGCTTGGTGGTCGCGGCCGAAGCGGGCCATCTCCAGCGAGTCGGAGACGATGCCGCCGGTCTCCAGCGCCAGATCCTGCAGATCGCCGTCCACGTAGTAATGCGCCACCAGCACCGCGTTGCGGGCCTTCAGCAGCGCTGCGGCGCGGGCTTTCAGCGTGGCACGCTGGCTGGGCGTCAGGGGCGCCGGCACCTTGGCCCAGGCATGGGCGGTGCAGCTGGCGCCTTCGGCGTCCTGGCGGGTGTAATCGAATAAAACCTGTTCCATGCGGAAATGGTATCCCAGCGTCAGCGACCGGGACGGCGCAGGGGCATGCATGCCCTAGACTGCGGCCTCATGCGAGGTGGATGGAGAAGAAAGACAGCCGGGCTTGTGGCCGGCCTGCTGCTCGGTGCGTCGGTGGCGCGGGCCGCGCCGCCCGAGCCCGTAGCCGTGCCGGTGCTGCGCTTTGCGCTGGGCCAGGCCTGGGCCATGCCGTTCGCGCATGTCGTGGGTGGACGGCTGCAGGGCGGCATTCTGTTCGAGATGATGAAGCAGATCGCAGCCAATGCCGGCGCCGAGGCGCGCATCACGATCCTGCCGCCCAAGCGTGTCGATGCGGCGCTGGATACCGGTCTGGTCGATCTGCACTGCCTGCTCGCGCCCGTCTGGCTCGACAAACCGGTGGCAGCCGAGCGCTGGAGCGTGCCGCTGCTGGTGCTGGACGATCTGCTGCTGGCCGGACCTGGCTCCAGGGCGCTTGCCCCGATCGATCTGGACAGCGCCAGGGGTCTGAGCGTCGGCCTGGTGATCAGCTATCGCTATCCCGCGCTGGATGCCGGCTTGCGCGGCGGCCGCCTGCTGCGCGACGACGGCCCCAGCCAGCAGCGGGTGCTGGAGAAACTGGCGCTGGGCCGGACCGATCTGGCCGCCGCCAACAGCCTGATGGTCGACTGGTTCAACAAGAGCCAGCCGATGGCGCAGCGGCTCAAGCCCCTGCAGACCCTGCATTCGGTGACGACGCATTGCCTGCTCTCGGCCAAGCCGGCGATGGCGCCGGCGCGCATCCATGCCGCTGTGCGCCAGCTGGTCCAGAGCGGCCAGCTCAAGACCATCCTGGCTCGCTACCGCTGATTGGCCTCCAGGCCTTGTCGGCGGCTTCAGGCTTCGGCGAAGAAGCGGCTCGGCGGCATGCCCACGGTGCGCGTCACCATCGCGGTGAAGGCGCTGGCGCTGGCATAGCCGAGCTCGGCGGCGATATGGCTCATCGGCTTTTGCCGCGCCGCCATCGACAGCGCATGGGCCAGCAGCACCTGGCTGCGCCACTGGCCGTAGCCGCTGCCCAGCTGTTCGCGGAACAGACGCGAGATCGTGCGCTCGCTGGCGCCGACCTCGGCGGCCCAGTCGGCCAGACTGCTGTGGCGGCCCGGCTCTTCGATGATGGCCTGGCACAGCCGCAGCAGGCGCTTGTCCTGCGGCAGGGCCACGCCCAGGCGCAGGCTGCGCGCCCGGACCAGTTCGTCGACGATCAGATGGGTGATGCAGCGCTCGCGCTCGGCCGGGGTGTCGGGTTGGGCGTCGGGATCGGTGGGCAGCTGCAGCACCAGCTCGCGCAGCAGTGGCGAGACCTCGAGCACCCGGCATTGCGCCCAGGCCGGGGCACGCGTCAGGCTCTCATGCAAATAGAGCGTGCGCAGATCGGCCCGCTCGATCGCCGAGACCGCATGGACGACGCGCGGCGCGATCCAGACCGCACGCGAGGGCGGCACGATGAAGGTGCTCGCGCTGGTGCTGACGCGCACCGCCCCGCCGACCGAGAACACCAGCTGGCCCCAGTCGTGCTGGTGCGGCTGGATGTCCATCTGATGCTCCATCAGCCGTGCCTTGCCGCGCAGCGGCCGCTCCGCGCTCGGGGCGTAGCGGCTGGGGTCGGCGGGCGGCAGGCTGCGGCGGGTAGAGGCCATTGGCGGAATTTCGATAAAGCTTGGCGATCTATCGTAACCCGGCCGCACCGCTGGCGCCTACATTGGCGCCATGACGACGCATACCGCCTCCCTCACCCTCGACGGCCGTGCCCAGGCCCGGCGCGACTACGGCACGATCAGCCTGATCGGCCTGGCCCATGGCACCTCGCATTTTTTCCACATGCTGCTGCCGCCGCTGTTCCCGGCCTTCATCAAGGACTTCGGGCTCAGCTATTCGGAGCTGGGCCTCCTGGTCACGACCTTCTTCGTGATCTCGGGCATCGGCCAGGCGCTGGCCGGCTTTCTGGTCGACAAGCGCGGCGCGCGGCCGGTGCTGTTCGCGGCGCTGGCCTGCTTTGTGCTCGCCTCGATCGCGGCCGGCATGGCCACCGGCTTTGCCGGCCTGATGCTGGCGGCGGCGCTGGCGGGCCTGGGCAACTCGCCCTTCCATCCGGTGGACTTCACGATACTGAACAAGCGCGTTTCGCAGCCGCGCCTGGGTCATGCTTTCTCGGTGCATGGCATCACCGGCAATCTGGGCTGGGCGCTGGCGCCGGTGTTCTCGATCGGCATCGCCGAGGCCACTGGCAACTGGCGCTATGCCTATCTGGGCACCGGCCTGGTGGCGCTGGCGGTGATCGCGCTGCTGTTCTTCAAGCGCGCGGCCATCGACGACAGCCAGGGCTCCTGGGGCCATGCCAAGCCGGCCGCCGGCGTCAAGCAAGAGCATCCGATGGCCTTTCTGCGCCTGCCCTCGGTCTGGCTGTGCTTCTCCTTCTTCTTCTTCACGACCGCCGCGCTGAGCGCGATCCAGAGCTTTGCCAGCCCGGCCCTGGGCCAGATGTACGGCCTGCCGCTGAGCCTGACCGCCTATGTGGTGACCGGCTATATGCTGTGCGGCGCACTGGGCATGGTGATCGGCGGTTTCCTGGTCGCCAAGGTGCAGCGCCTGGAGCGCACGATCGCGCTGGCGATGGCGCTGGCCGCCGGCCTGCTGCTGCTGGTCGCGGCCGGCTGGCTGCCGCCGCTGGTGGCGGCTGCGGCCACGGCGCTGGCCGGTTTCGGCACCGGCCTGGCCGGGCCCTCGCGCGATATGTTGATCAAGCGCGCCGCGCCGCCGGGTGCCACCGGCCGGGTCTACGGCACGGTGTACTCGGGCCTGGATGTCGGCTTCGCGCTGGCTGCGCCGGTGTTCGGCGCCTTGCTGGACGGCGGCCATCCGGCCGGCGTGTTCGCCGGCTCGGCCGCGGCCCTGGGCCTGGGCATCGCCTCGGCCGGCCTGGTCGGTCTGCGCATCGCCCGCACGCGGCTGGCCACCGCATAAGCGCTGATGTGCGCCGGCCCTGGCCGGCGCTACATTCGGCCCATGCAAGCAAGCCCCGCCCCCACTTCATCACGACTGGCCGGCCACCTGCTGGTCGAGGCCCTGATCGCCCAGGGTGTCGATACCGTCTTCGGCGTGCCCGGCGAGAGCTATCTGGCGGTGCTGGACGGCTTCCACGAGCACCGCGACAAGATCCGTTTCATCGCCTGCCGGCAGGAGGGCGGCGCGGCCTTCATGGCCGAGGCCCAGGGCAAGCTGACGGGCCGGCCCGGTATCTGCTTCGTGACCCGCGGGCCCGGCGCCACCAATGCCAGCATCGGCCTGCACACCGCCTTCCAGGACAGCACGCCGATGATTCTCTTCATCGGCCAGGTGGCCAGCGAGCAGCGCGACCGCGAGGCGTTTCAGGAGCTCGACTACCGCCAGATGTTCGGCCCCGGCACGCTGGGTTTCGCCAAATGGGTCGGCGAGGTGCAGGACGCCGACCGTCTGCCCGAGTACATCGCCCGTGCCTTTCACACCGCGCTGCAGGGCCGGCCCGGCCCAGTCGTGCTGGTGCTGCCCGAGGACATGCTGACCGAGATGACGGCGGCGCCGGTGCTGCCGCGCGCAGCCCCGGCCCAGGCCTGGCCGGCGCCGGCCGCGCTGGCCGATCTGCGCTCGCGGCTGCTGGCGGCCCAGCGGCCGCTGGTGATCGTCGGCGGCGGCGGCTGGACGCCTGACAGCTGCGCGGCGCTGCAGCGCTTTGCCGAGGCCTGGCAGCTGCCGGTGGGCTGTGCCTTCCGCTTCCAGGATCTGTTCGACAACCGCCATCCGCTTTATGCCGGCGATGTCGGCATCGGCATCAATCCGAAGCTGGCGCGGCGTGTCAAGGACGCCGACCTGATCCTGGCGGTCGGCCCGCGCCTGGGCGAGATGACCACCGGCGGCTACACCTTGCTGCAGGCACCGCGCCCCAGCCAGCAACTGGTGCACATCCATGCCGGCGCTGAGGAGCTGGGCCGGGTCTATGCGGCCGATCTGATGATCAATGCCAGCATGAGCTGCGCGGCCCAGGCGCTGCAGAGCCTGGCGGCGCCGGACAGCGTCGCCTGGACCGAATGGGCGCATCAGGCCCAGGCCGACTACCAAGCGAATCTGCTCCCCCAGCCGGTCAGCCCGCTGGACATGGCCGAGGTCGTCAAGACCCTGAGCCGTGCCATGCCCGAGGGGACGATCTTCACCAATGGCGCCGGCAACTACAGCGGCTGGCTGCACCGCTTCCATCCATACCCGGCGCTGCACCAGCATGGCCGTACCCAGCTGGCCCCGACCTCGGGCGCGATGGGTTACGGCGTGCCGGCGGCCGTGGCGGCCAGCCTGCTCGATCCGGAGCGCTGGGTCGTCAATATCGCCGGCGATGGCGACTTCCTGATGACCGGCCAGGAGCTGGCCACCGCCACCGGCTATGGCGCCAAGCGCCTGATCTCGGTGGTGGTCGACAACGGCACTTACGGCACGATCAGGATGCATCAGGAGCGCGAGTACCCGGGCCGGGTCTCGGGCAGCGATCTGTTCAATCCCGACTTCGTGCAGCTGGCCCAGGCCTATGGCTGGGCCGCCCAGCGTGTCGACCACACCGAGGACTTCGCCCCGGCGCTGCAGGCTGCGCTGACCGCCGGCAAGCCGACGCTCTTGCATCTGCGCCTGTCCACCGAGGTCTCGACCAGCCGCAGCACGCTGACGGCGATCCGCGAGGCGGCCAGACAGCGTCTGGGACAATGAGAGGATGGAACACATCAACTTCGAACTGCGCGGCGAATTCATCGAGCTGGACAAGCTGCTCAAGGCCACCGGCCTGGCCGATAGCGGCGGCGTGGCCCGCATGATGATCACCGAGCAGCAGGTCCAGGTGGACGGCCAGACCGAGCTGCGCAAGACCGCCAAGATCCGCGCCGGCCAGGTCGTGAGCCTGCAGGGCGCGCGCATCAAGGTGCTGGCCGATCCGCTGCAAGACTAAAAAAGCGCAAGAACTGAAGCACGAGGAAGCTGCCGATGAACTTCTCGACCTGTGATTTCTGCGACGAGCACAAGAGCGATGACAGCGGCGAGGTCCGCGTCATTCCCGGCGGCCTGTATCGCGGCTACGGCGGCCTGGCGCGCTTTGCCGGCCCAGTCACGACGGTGCGCGCCTTGGAGGACAACAGCCTGCTCAAGAGCGCGGTCGAGAGCCCCGGCTACGGCCGGGTGCTGGTGTTCGATGGCGGCGGCTCGATGCAGCGCGCGCTGATCGGCGGCAACCTGGCCGCAGCCGCCGCCAAGAACGGCTGGGCCGGCTTGCTGATCCATGGCTGCGTGCGCGATCTGGCCGAGCTGCGCGCCACCCAGCTCGGCATCCTGGCACTGGGCCACGTGCCCATGCCTACCGAGCGGCGCGGCCAGGGCCTGACCGATGTGGCCCTGCAGCTGCACGGGCTGTGGGTGCGCCCGGGTGACTGGCTCTATGCCGACGAGGATGGGGTCGTGATCAGCGCCAAGCCCCTCAGCCCGCCTTGATCGAACCGGCGCTGGTGAAGAACTCGCCGCCGCCCAGATGATGCAGGGCCCGCTGCGGCGGTGCCAGGTCTTGCCAACGTCCGTTGATGAAGGCCGCGTCGTCGGCCCAGGCCGCCACGACCTCGGCCAGGAACAGGTCGTAGGTCTTCTCGTTGTGCGGCTCGGGGTAGACGCGGCATTCCAGCCAGGCCAGGCAGCCGGCGATCAGCGGTGCCTGCACCTGCGAGGCCGGCGCGGTGGCGAGATTCCAGCGCGCGAACTTGTCCAGATCGCGGCCGCTGCTGTTGCCGACACCGACCACCATCTCGATCTGGGCCGCGCAGGGCACGCTCAGCACGAATTCGCCGGAGGCCTCGATCAGGCGGCGGCTGAAGGTGTTCTTGTCGATGACGACCGCCACCTTGGGCGGCGAGAAATCGAGCGGCATGTTCCAGGCCGCAGCCATCACATCGCGCTGCCCGCCATGCGCGCTGGCCACCAGCACGGTCGGCCCGTGGTTCAGCAGGCGGCTGGCCTTGGCCAGGTCGACGGCGACCCTCATGCAGCGAACACGCTCAGCAAGCGATCGAGCCCACCCGCGTTGATCGCCACCATGGCCTGCTCGCGCACCTTGGGTTTGGCGTGGAAGGCGACCGACAGCGCGGCCGCACCCATCATCGGAAGGTCGTTGGCACCGTCGCCGACCGCGATGGCCTGGGTCTTCGCGTCGGCACCGATCTCGGCGCAGCAGGCCAACAGCATGCGACGCTTCTCCTCGCCATCGCAGATTTCGCCCCAGGCCTGCACACCCAAGCCGCCGGTCAGCGCGCCGTCGACGATTTGCAGCTCATTGCTGCGCACGTAATCCATGCCCAGCTCGGCCGCGACATAGCGGGTGAAGAAGGTGAAGCCGCCCGAGACCAGTACCAGCTTGAGCCCGGCGGCCTTGAGGGCCGCGCACAGCTCGCGAGCCCCGGGGTTGAACCGCAGACGCTCGCGCAAGACCTGCTCCAGCGCGCTGACGGGCACGCCCTTCAAGAGCGCCAGCCGGCGGCGCAGGCTGTCCTTGAAATCGCTGATCTCGCCGCGCATCGCCGCCTCGGTGATGGCCGCCACCTCGGCCTTCTTGCCGGCCGCATCGGCGATCTCGTCGATGCACTCGATATTGATCAGGGTCGAGTCCATGTCGAAGGCAGCGATCCGGAAGTCGGCGAGGCGCAGCGGGGGCGTGAAGCCCTGGATCACGAGATCGTTATTCATCGTCAGTCTTGCTTGATGGGTTGTCCGAGCAGGCGCAGCACCTCGCGGATCGCCTGCGCGCGGTCCTTGGGATCGGAGAGCGCCTTGTCGATGCGCAGCTTGTCGTTGCCGACCAGCTTGATATTGCGGTTCTTCTGCACCAGCTCGATCACGCGCATTGCATCGATCGGCGGATTGGGGCGGAAGTTGATGTTCATCACGCTGGGCGCCGCATCGATCTTGGCCACGCCGTAGGGCTTGGCCAGCACGCGCAGCCGGTGCGTGTCGAACAGGGTCTGGCCCTGGGCCGGCAGCTTGCCGAAGCGGTCGGTGACTTCTTCGAGCAGCTTGTCGATCTGCTCGCTCTTGTCGGCCGTGGCCAGGCGCTTGTAGAGGCTCAGGCGCACATGGACATCGCCGCAATAGGCATCGGGCAGCAGGGCCGGCGCATGCAGATTGATCTCGGTGACGGCGGCCAGCGGGCTCAGCAGATCCGGCTCCTTGCCGGCCTTCAGCGAGCGCACCGCCTCGCTGAGCATCTCGTTGTAGAGCTGGAAGCCGACTTCCATCATATTGCCGCTCTGGTTCTCGCCCAGTACCTCGCCGGCGCCGCGGATCTCCAGATCGTGCATCGCCAGATAGAAGCCCGAGCCCAGCTCCTCCATGGCCTGGATCGCGTCCAGGCGCTGGGTGGCCTGCTTGGTCAGGCCCTGGATGTCGGGCACCATCAGATAGGCATAGGCTTGGTGGTGCGAGCGACCGACGCGGCCGCGCAGCTGGTGCAGCTGGGCCAGGCCGAACTTGTCGGCGCGGGCGATGATGATGGTGTTGGCGCTGGGCACGTCGATGCCGGTCTCGATGATGGTCGAGCACAGCAGCACATTGTGCTTGCCGCCGACGAACTCGCGCATCACCCGCTCCAGCTCGCGCTCGGGCATCTGGCCATGGGCGACGATGATGCGGGCCTCGGGCACCAGCTCCTCGAGCTTCTGGCGCCGGTTCTCGATGGTCTCGACCTCGTTGTGCAGGAAGTAGACCTGACCGCCGCGCTTGAGCTCGCGCAGCATCGCCTCGCGTATCGTGCCGCTGCTCTCGGCCCGCACAAAGGTCTTGATCGCCAATCGCCGCTGCGGCGCGGTCGCGATCACGCTGAGGTCGCGCAGGCCTTCCAGCGCCATGCCCAGCGTGCGGGGGATGGGCGTCGCGGTCAGCGTCAGCACATCGACCTCGGCGCGCATCGCCTTCATCGCCTCCTTGTGGCGCACGCCGAAGCGGTGCTCCTCGTCGATCACCAAGAGGCCCAGGCGGGCGAACTTGACCTCGGCGCTGAGCAGTTTGTGCGTGCCGATCACGATGTCTATCGTGCCGTCGGCCAGGCCCTCCATCGCGGCCTTGATCTCCTTGGCCGAGCGGAAGCGGCTCATCTCGGCCACCTTGACCGGCCACTTGCCGAAGCGGTCGGCGATGTTCTGGAAATGCTGCTCGGCCAGCAGCGTGGTCGGCGCCAGCACCGCGACCTGCTTGCCGCCCATCACCGCGACAAAGGCGGCGCGCAGCGCCACCTCGGTCTTGCCGAAGCCGACATCGCCGCAGACCAGGCGGTCCATGGGCTTCGGGCTGATCATGTCCTGGATCACCGCATGGATCGCGGCGCGCTGGTCGGGCGTCTCCTCGAAGCCGAAGCTGGCGGCGAAGGCCTCGTAGTCATGGCCCGAGTAGCGGAAGGCATGGCCCTCGCGGGCGGCGCGGCGGGCATAGAGGTTCAACAGTTCGGCGGCGGTGTCGCGCACCTGCTCGGCCGCCTTGCGCTTGGCCTTCTCCCACTGGCCCGAACCGAGCCGGTGCAGCGGCGCCTCTTCGGCGGAGACGCCGGTGTAGCGGCTGATCAGATGCAGCTGGGCCACCGGCACGTAGAGCGTGGCCTTGTCGGCGTACTCCAGATGCAGGAACTCGCTGGCCCCATCGCCGATATCGATATTGATCAGGCCCTGGTAGCGGCCGATGCCGTGGTTGCTGTGAACCACCGGGTCGCCGACCTTGAGCTCGGACAGGTCCTTGATCAGCGCATTGACATCGCTGACCTGCTCCTGCTTGCGGCGCCGGCGCGTGGTCGGGGTCGTCGCGAACAGCTCGGTTTCGGTGAAAAGCTGGATCTCTCGGCCTGCCTCGGGCTCGCGCCAGAAGAAGCCGGCGGCCAGCGGCGCTGCGGTGATCGCGAACTTCTCGTCGCTGGCCTCGAACTCGGCCAGGTCCTTCACCGAGGGCGGCTCTATCTTGTTGTCGCGCAGCAGCTCCAAGAGGCTCTCGCGCCGGCCCTCGCTCTCGGCCAAGATCAGCACGCGGTGCGGCGTGCTCTTCAGGTGCGCGGCCAGACGGGCCAGCGGCTCCTGCGCGCCGCGTTCGACCGACACATCGGGCAGTGGCCGCGCATAGTCGACGGCCTCGCTGCCGCGCACCGCCAGCACCGCATGGCTGTGGGTCAGCGCGAAGAATTCCTCCACCTTCAGGAACAGCTCCTCGGGCGGCAGGATGGGCCGATCGGGGTCGTGCTGCAGGAAGCGGTGGCGCTCTCGGGTGTCGGTCCAGAAGCGGGTCAGCGCCGTGTCGACATCGCCGTGCAGCGCCAGGCCCAGCTCGGCGCCGACGAAGTCGAACAGCGTCGCGGTCTGCTCGAAGAAGATCGGCAGGTAGTACTCGATGCCGCCGCTGGCAATGCCCTGGTCGATGTCCTTGTAGATGCGCGACTTGCTCGGGTCGCCCTCCATCTTCTCGCGCCAGCGCGAGCGAAAGGCCTTGCGCGAGGCCTCGTCCATCGGGAATTCGCGGCCTGGCAGCAACCGCACCTCGGGCACCGGGTAGAGGCTGCGCTGGCTGTCGGGGTCGAAGGTGCGGATCGAGTCGACCTCGTCGCCAAACAGATCGACCCGGTAAGGGACCAGCGAACCCATAGGGAACAGATCGATCAGCCCGCCGCGCACCGCGTACTCGCCCGGCGAGACGACCTGGCTGACATGGGTGTAGCCGCCCAGGGTCAGCTGCGACTTCAGGCTGGCCTCGTCCAGGCGCTGCTTCTGCTTGAAATGGAAGGTGGTCGCGGCCAGAAAGCTGGGTGGCGCCAGCCGGGTCAGCGCGGTGGTGGCCGGCAGCAGCACGACATCGACCGGGCGCTGGTCCACCGGCTTGCCTTGGCTCTGCAGCAGGCTCCACAGCGTGGCCAGCCGCTCCGAGATCAGGTCCTGGTGGGGCGAGAAGGTGTCATAGGGCAGGGTCTCCCAATCGGGGAAGACCGCGACGCGCAGATCGGGCGCGAAGAACTTCAGCTCGTCCTCCAGCCGCTGCGTGTCGCCCGGCTCGGCCGTGACGATCAGGCTCAAGCGGCCGGCCTCGCGCTGCTGCAGCGCGAAGCGCGCCAGCAGCAGGGCATCGGCCGAGCCGGTGGGGCGGGGCTGGTTGAACTTTTTTCCGGGGGCGATCAGGGGCAGCTGCATGGATCAGAAACGACAACAGCCCCGTCGCGGGGCCTGGAGGCATTGTAGGCAGGCATGGCATGCTTGCACCCTCACACAGGAGAAGCAGGCGATGAAGCTCGGGATTTATCTGTTCGACGAGGTCGAGGTGCTGGACTTTGCCGGCCCCTTCGAGGTGTTCTCGACCGCCTCGCGCCTGGCCGGGCGCGACGGCAGCGAGCCGCCGTTCGAGGTGCTGACCCTGGGGCCCAGCCTTGACCCGGTGCGCGCCCGTGCCGGCCTGATGGTCACGCCGCAGTACACGCTGGACCAGCACCCCGAGCTGGATGTGCTGATCGTGCCCGGCGGCGTGGTGACGGCCGAGCTGCAGCGCCCGGGCCTGGACGACTGGCTGCTGGTGCAGAGCTGCCGGCTCAAGGTGCTGGCCTCGATCTGCACCGGTGCCTTCCTGCTCGAAAAAGCCGGGCTGCTGACCGAGCGCGAGGCCATCACGCACTGGGAAGATCTGGACGATCTGCGCGCCGCCTCCCAGGCTTCCGGCTCGCTGCTGAAGGTGCTGGCCAAGCAGCGCTGGGTCGAGGCCAAGCCCTGGGTGCACCACGGCGGCACCTGCCGGCTGTTCACATCGGCCGGCATCTCGGCCGGCATCGACCTGAGCCTGCATCTGGTGGCCGAGCTGGCCAGCCCCGAGCTGGCGCGCCGCACCGCCCGCCAGATGGACTATGACTGGCGCGCGGCCAATGGCTCGGTGCTGCAGGCGGCGCTGGGGGCGGCCGACAGCCAATCCTGACCGCATGGCGGGCCGACGCAGCCTGTCGATCCCGCCCGACCTGCTTCGTCGTAGCGGGCGGGGTCAGCGACAAGCCGGTCGCCTGTGACCGGAAGCCTGGCCCGCGATCGGAGGCGGGCATGAGAAAAATCATCGCGGCATTGCAGCTGTCGGTGGACGGCTTGATCGAGGGGCCGGCCGGCGAACTGGACTGGATCGGCAGCTGGGACGACGGCTTTGGGCTGATGCCCCGCATCGACACCTGCTTGCTGGGCGGCGGCATGTATCCGGGCTATGAGCAGTACTGGAACGCGGTCTTGGCCGATCCCGGCTCGGCCGCGCCGGCCGAGCTGGCCTATGCGCGCTTCGCCGCCGTGACCGCCCATCTCGTGCTGTCGACACGCATGGGCCAGCCGGCCTGGCCGAACACCCGTGTGGTCCGCGATCTGGCGGCGATCCGCGCGCTGAAGCAGCAGCCCGGCCGGGACATGCACGCGCTGGGCGGTGCCGCCTTCGTGTCCAGCCTGCTGGAGGACGGCCTGGTCGACGAGCTGTGCCTGCTGATCCATCCGCTGATCCTGGGCCGCGGCAAGCCCTTGTTCCAGGGCCTGGCCGGCCGCCATGGGCTGCGCCTGCTGGAGGCCCGGCCGCTGGCCGGCGGGCTGCTGCGGCTGAGCTATGCGCTCGAGCAGGGGCCGGCCGCCTAGGCCCGCTGCTGTGCCAGCCAGAGCGCGGACAGGGTCTGGTTGCAGTCGGCGATGGTGGCGATGCAATCCAGGCCGCTGCGCTCGACCTCGGCCAGCAGCTGCAGCCAGGCCGGCGCGGCCTCCAGGATCAGCTTGGAGTGGCCGGTGCTGACCCAGCCGCTTGCCGCCAGCTGCTGCAGATAGACCCAGGTCTGACGCCGCGCCAGGCCGGCGAAGGAGCCGATCAGGGCCTGGGCCATCGGCAGATGCAGGCCGCCGCTGCGCCGCGCTGCGGCCTGGCCGGCGGCGCCGGCCGCGGCCATCGCCAGCGTGGCCAGCACGCCGACCAGGCGCTGGAAGCCATTGCCCGACAGGCGCAGCGAGACCTGATCCTGGATGCGGGTCGCGGTGGCGGCATAGAGCTGGAACACATCGGCCTTGCACAGCTGCTCGGCCGAGCCTGTGATGCCTATGCCCTCCTTGGGCATGGTCAGGGTCGAGACCGCCGTCAGCGCGGTGACCTCGTAGCGGGCCAGTTCCTTGCCGACCGGCGAGGTCCAGCCGATCACATCGCCGAACCACAGGATGGCGACCGGCACATCCTCGCCGTCTTCCCCGCGACCATGGGGCCGCGAGCTCAGGCGGATCGCGCCCTCGCGTATCGCCATCCAATGCTGCAGCGGCTGACCGGCCTCGATGATGGCCTGGCCACGGCCGTAGTGCTGCACCGTGGCCAGCTTCAGCCAGCTCTGCGCGGGGGCTTCCTCTACCGCTCCACAGCCGCCGGCCGCGCGCAGATTCGGCATGCCGACCACGCCGGCGGCTGCGGCCGCCTTCTTGTCAATTGCCACCTCGATACCTCTGATTTCTTTGCTTCAGTGTCCATGGCCGCGGCGGCGTCAAAGCCCCGAAAAGCAGGGCTTGCTGCGGGCGGCTGGCGCACACCCGACACACGCGGGAAACACTCGCGTCCGGGCGCGAGTCCCTACCAGATCGACAGGCTGCGCGTCAGCAGGCGCTGGATCCAGCTGCGCGAGGCGGCTTCTGAGACCTCGCCGCGGCCCAGCGACTCCAGATTGGCGCTGGCCACATCGCGCGACTGCACGATATTGCCGGCCTTGATGTCGCGCGGGTCGACCACGCCGGAGAAGCGCAGGGTCTGGGCGCTGCCGTTGAGCGCCATGCTGCGCTCGCCGGCCACCAGCAGATGGCCGTTGGGCAGCACGTTGATGACGGTCACCGCGAGCTGGCTGTTGAAGCTGCTGCTGTTCTCGGTCTGGCCCGAGCCGCGGAAGGAGTCGCTGCCGGCGGCCGTCGCATTGGCGTTCAGCAGCGACTCGAAGAAGCCGCCCGACTTGGCGTCGCCGCTGCCGCTGCCGGGGCCCTTGATCGCGAACTTGTTGTCGCGGCTGGTGTCGGTGGCGTTCTTCTGGCTGGCCTGCAGGCTCTCGGCGATGTCGACCTTCAAGGTGTCCCCGATGTGCTGCGGCCGGCGTTCGCTGGAGAACAGCGAGGCCGTCGGCAGATGGGCCTGGTAGATCGCGCCATTGGGCGTGCGCTCCAGATACTGCGGTGTCGGCAGCGGGGGCGCGCTCAGCGGGCCCTGCACCAGGCGGGGCGAGGGGCCGGCGCAGGCGCTCAGCAACAGGCCCAGAACGGGAAGAAGAGGGAGGGCTTTCATCATGTGCTCAGCTCTCGAAACCGGTGATGACGGCCTTGACGACGGGGGCCAGCTTGCGCCGGGTGCTGGCCCATTTGCTGCTGCGTAGATCGCCGTCCAGCGCATAGCTGCTGTGCGCGATCAGGCGGCCGTCGAGTTTGTGCAGGCTCAAGGTGGCGGCGTTGACATAGGCCCGGTAGTCCTCGGCCAGCGGCGGGATGTCCCACTGGATGCTGGCGGCATAGCGCAGCCAGGTCTCGCAATCGGGCGGCGCGGTGCCGGCCGAGTAGACGCGGCTGCTGATGCGCAGCTCGCGCAGCTCGGCCTGCAGCGCCGGCACCAGGTCGGCCATCTGGACCTCGCGGTTGTATTCGATGCAGACGCTGCGCGGCGGCGCGTCGCCGTGATGCACGGTGTTGACGGCCCGGCCCGGGCCGTAGGCGATGGCGGTCGAGGTGGCGGCGCCGGCGGCCTTGACCAGCTCCCAGGTCGGCAGCGGGCTGACGAGCGCACAGCCGCTCTGTGAGCCGGCCAGCAGCAAGGCCATGCCGGTCGATGCGAGGGCGCGCATCGCTCAGGCCCGCTCGCTCATCAGCTGGCCCAGCACCAGGGCACCGAGGGTCGCGTAAGGGGCCGCACCCTCGACCAGGCTTTGTGCGCTCTCGCTGACCGCACCCAGACCTTGCAGCAGCTGATCACCGGTGTCCTGCGCCAGTTGCACCACCTGCTCGATGCCTTGCTCAAGGCCTTGCTGCGCCACCTCCGACAGGGCGGCCAGGCCGGCCGGACTGAAGGCGCAGATCACATCGCCGGCGCTGGCTTGGCCGGCCGTGGGCTGTGCGGCCTCGGCGGCCGGCGTGCGGGCATTGCCGCTCAGGGGCGCCGCGCTCGCGGCCGGGGGCATTGCGCCTATCGTGTTCGTCATGCAGACCTCCGTTCTGGGATGTCTGCATCCTAGGGAGGCCCGCCCGCCCGAGGTCGGCGCTGAAGCGTCGGAAAGCGACGGTTTGCCGCGCTGTCGGCGCCCTGTTGCTCAGCTGTGCAGCAGGACACAGAAGTGCGGCCAGGGGCTCAGCCGTTCATGCCCTCGAAGGGCATCACATCGACCAGCTCGCCGACCGCCACATCGCCCTGCTCGTGGCCCAGCACCACCAGGCCGTTGGCCTGGCTCATGCTCGACAGAATGCCCGAGCCCTGGTTGCCGGTGATCTGCACCTGCCAGCCGCCATCGCTCGCGCGGCTGACGATGCCGCGCTGATATTCGGTGCGGCCGGCTTTCTTGCGCAGCGGCTGCAGGCAGGCGGCGCGCAGCCAGGGCAGGGGCTGCGGCGCCGCGCCGGCCATGGCCAGCAGGGCCTCGCGCACAAAGGCGTAGAAGGTCACCATCACCGCGACCGGGTTGCCGGGCAGGCCGAACAGGATGGCTTGATTGATGCGGCCGATCGCCATCGGCCGGCCCGGACGCATCGCGATCTTCCAGAACAGCACCTCGCCGAGCTCGGCCATCACGCGCTTGGTGTGGTCGGCCTCGCCGACGCTGACGCCGCCGGTGCTGATGATGGCATCGGCGCTGGCCGCCGCCGTCTCGAAGGCCGCGCGCAGCGCCGCCGGGTCGTCGCGCACGACGCCCAGGTCCAGCACCTCGACGCCCAGCTGCTGCAGCAGCGCCCACAAGGTGTAGCGGTTGCTGTCGTAGACGCAGCCGGCGCTCAGCGGCTCGCCGATCGAGCGCAGCTCGTCGCCGGTCGACAGCATGGCCACGCGCAGGCGCCGGCGCACCGGTACCTCGGCGCGGCCCAGCGAGGCCAGCAGGCCCAGGTCGGCGGGGCGCAATCGCTTGCCGGCGGCCAGCGCCACCTGGCCCAGCGCCAGATCCTCGCCGGCCAGGCGGCGGTTGTCGCCGGCACGCAGCAGGCCGGCGGGGATCACCACCCTGTCGCCGTCAAGCCGGGTGAACTCCTGCGGCACCACGGTGTCCAGCCCCGGCGGCATCAGGGCACCGGTCATGATGCGCTGGCACTGTCCCGGGGCCAGGTCTTGCCCGGCCGGCCCGCCGGCAAAGCTGGTGCCGGCCAGCTGCAGCCGGATATCGCCATGGCCATCGCTGTCGGTGCTCAGATCGCTGCCGCGCAGCGCATAGCCGTCCATCGCCGAGTTGTCGCCGGCCGGCACGTTGATCGTCGAGACGATGTCCTCGGCCAGCACCCGGCCCAGCGCGCTGCGCAGCGCCAGCTGCTCGACGGCCGCCACCCGCGGCACCAGCCGGGCGATGAAGTCCTGCGCCAGCTCGACGCGCAGCGCCTGCGGGTCGTAGCCGGACAGGCAGGAGGCGATCTCTTGGAGGCTGGTGGTCGTTGTCATGGGTGGAGGCTGCGCAGGTCCAGGCGCATCAGGTCTTTGTCGAGGTAGTCGCCCGAGGGCAGCTTGATCGCGCGGGGCAGGCAGCCATAGCGCTCGAAGCCCATGCGGGTGTAGAGGGTCACGGCGCGGCGGTTGCTGCTGGTCACCGACAGGGTCACCTGCTCGATGCCCAGCTCGGCCTGTAGCAGGCGCAGCGCGCTGTAGAGCAGGGCGCGGCCTATGCCCAGCCCCTGCACATCGTCGGCCACCATCATGCCGATCAGATGGGCCAGATGCCGCACCTTCTCGCGCGGCTCGCGCTCGCAGGAGACGGCGCCCACCAGGCGCGGTCCCATCCAGGCGGTCAGCGTGAACAGATTGGCGCCACCGGCGCCCAGGCTCAGCCGGCTGCGGTAGCTCTCGGCGCTGCGCGCCAGCTCGGTGGCGGCATCCGAGGTGAAGGCTTCCTCATGGGCGGCCAGCATCGCATCGCGCAGGCCTTTGTAGGCCTCCAGTTGCTCGGCCTTCAGCACGCGCAGCTCGCAGCCGGGTGGCAGCCGGGGCACGGGCAGGGCGCTGGCGGACTGGGCCTGCATGCCTCAGCCTCCGATGTAGTGCATCTCGACCCGCCGCGCGGTCGCTGCCTCGGGGGCTTGCGAGGCGCGCAGCTGCGAATAGCGGTCGCTGCGGCCACCCCACAACGCCCCCAGTGCGCCGCTGATCTGGGCGTCGCTGTAGTCGCCGCGCAGCAGCGCGCGCAGGTCATGGCCGCTGTGGGCGAACAAGCAGGTGTAGAGCTTGCCTTCGGTGGACAGGCGGGCGCGGTTGCAGTCGCCGCAGAAGGCTTGCGTGACGCTGGAGATCAGGCCGATCTCGCCGCCGCCATCGGCATAGGCCCAGCGCTCGGCGGTCTCGCCCGGCGCGCTGGCCGACAGCGGCCTCAGCTCGAATTCACTGCCCAGCAGCTCCAGCACCTGGCCCGAGGGCAGCACCTCGTCCATGCGCCAGCCGTTCGTCGCGCCGACATCCATGTACTCGATGAAGCGCAGCACGATGCCGGTGTTCCGGAAATGGCGAGCCATTGGCAGGATCTGGTCTTCGTTAGTGCCGCGCTTGACCACCATATTGACCTTGATCGGCCCCAGGCCTGCGGCCTGGGCGGCCTCGATGCCGCGCAGCACCTCGGCCACCGGGAAGCCGACATCGTTCATGCGCTGGAACACCGCGTCGTCCAGCCCGTCCAGGCTGACGGTGACGCGCTGCAGGCCGGCGGCCTTCAGTGTGTGGGCCTTCTTGGCCAGCAGCGAGCCGTTGGTGGTCAGCGTCAGGTCCAGCGCCGCGCCCTCGGGCGTGCGCAGCTCGGCCAGCATCTCGATCAGGCGCTCCAGATGGCGGCGCAGCAGCGGCTCGCCGCCGGTCAGGCGCAGCTTGCTGACGCCATGGGCGACGAACAAGCGGGTCAGGCGCGTGATCTCCTCGAAGCTCAGCAGCTCGGCGTGCGGCAGGAACTCGTGGTACTTGTCGAACACCTCTTTGGGCATGCAGTAGCTGCAGCGGAAGTTGCAGCGGTCGGTGACCGAGATGCGCAGATCGCGCAGCGGCCGGCCCAGCGCGTCGCCCAGCAGGCCGGTGGGGGCCTGCGGATGCTCGGGCACGGGGAGCCGGGGACTGGCGAAGCGCTGGTCCAGCAGAGGTATCACGCGGTCGGTCATGCGGCCATTTTGCCCTGCACCCGGCCCCGCCGTGTGCCAGGGTCTTGCCCGGGCTTGCGCTGGGGCAAGAACAGCAGATGTCGGTGGGGCGTAGGTGGGGCGGCTGGGGCGCTGTAGGACAAGGCCGCGACCCGGCTGCGGCCGGCCGGCGCCGGGCCGCAGGCGACCTACAGTGAAGTCTGTCGAGGCTATCAGAGGAGGGCGCCATGCCTTTGCAAGACTTTGCCAAATCCCGGGCGCTCAGCCTGGGTGTGGAGCTGGAGCTGCAGCTGATCAATCCGGGCGATGGTGATCTGATGCCGGCCGCCAACGAGCTGCTGGCGCGGCTGGACAATGCCGGCCTGCCCGGCGCGGTGACGCCGGAGATCACGCTCTCGATGATCGAGGTCTGCACCGGTGTCTGCGCCAACCATGCCGAGCTGCTGCAGCAGCTCAGTTTCACCCGTGATGCGCTGCTGAAGGAGGCCGAGCCGCTGGGCATCGCGATCTGCGGCGGCGGCACCCACCCCTTCCAGCAATGGACCGAGCGGCAGATCTACGACAAGCCGCGCTTCCTGCAGATCAGCGAGCTCTATGGCTATCTGGCCAAGCAGTTCACGGTGTTCGGCCAGCACATCCATATCGGCTGCCCGGACGGCGACACGGCGCTGTGGCTGCTGCAGGCGATGAGCCGCTATGTGCCGCACTTCATCGCGCTGGCCGCGTCCTCGCCCTATGTGCAGGGGGCGGACACGGCCTTCCAGTCGGCGCGGCTGAACACGGTGTTCGCCTTCCCGCTGTCGGGCACCGCGCCCTTCGAGCTGCGCTGGGAGGATTTCGGCCGCTACTTCGCGCGCATGGAGCGCACCGGCATCGTCGCCAGCATGAAGGACTTCTACTGGGACATCCGGCCCAAGCCCGAGTTCGGCACCATAGAGATCCGGGTGCTGGACACGCCGCTGACTGTGCGGCGCGCGGCGGCGCTGGCCGGCTTCGCCCAGTGCCTGGCGGCCTGGCTGCTCGAAGACAAGCCGATCAAGCCGCATGCCGACGATCAGCTGGTCTATACCTACAACCGTTTCCAGGCCTGCCGCTTCGGGCTTGATGCGGTGCTGGTCTGCCCGCAAAGCGGCGCCCAGCAGCCGCTGGCCGAGAGCCTGGCGGCGCTGCTGCAGACCCTGATGCCGACGGCCGAGCGCCTGGGGGCAGTGGCGGCGCTGACCGAGCTGGCCGTGCTGGTGGCGCAGCGGGGCGGCGATGCCCACTGGCTGCGCAGCCTGCACGATGAGCAAGGCCTGGACCTGCCGGCCCTGGTGACGGCTTCTTGCGAGCGCTGGGCCCAGGACTGAGCGGTCTGCACGAGCAGCGCGCGAGGAATGAATACTGTATATTTAAACAGTATTCATTCCTCGCGCCATGGACCTGAACCGCAAAATCGCCATCCTTGCCGACGCTGCCAAATACGACGCTTCCTGCGCCTCCAGCGGCAGCGACTCGCGCGACTCGCTGGGTGGGCGCGGCATCGGCTCGACCGAGGGCATGGGCATCTGCCACAGCTATGCGCCGGACGGTCGCTGCATCTCCTTGCTGAAGCTGCTGCTGACCAATCACTGCCAGTACGACTGCCTGTATTGCGTCAACCGCTCGTCCAGCAATGTGGCGCGGGCGCGCTTCCGGGTCGAGGAGGTGGTGGACCTGACGCTGGACTTCTACCGCCGCAACTGCATCGAAGGGCTGTTCCTGTCCAGCGGCATCATCAAGAGCCCGGACCACACGATGGAGCAGGTGGTCGAGGTGGCTCGCCGGCTGCGAGAGGCCCATGACTTCCGCGGCTATATCCACCTGAAGACCATCCCCGATGCCAGCGCCGAACTGCTGGCGCGCGCCGGCCGCTATGCGGACCGGCTCAGCATCAATATCGAGATGCCCACCGAGCAGGGCTTGCAGGCCCTGGCGCCCGAGAAGAACGGCGGCGCGATCCGCCGTTCGATGGGTCGGCTGAAGCTGCATATCGATCAGGCGCGGGAGGAGGGCGGCAAGCCGGCGCCGGTACGCGCGCTGCCGGGCGCCGCGCCGCGTGCGGCCACCCCGCCGCGCTTTGCGCCGGCCGGCCAGAGCACGCAGATGATTGTCGGCGCCGATGCCAGCGACGACCGCAGCATCCTGGCCAGCAGTGCGGCGCTGTACGGCCAGTACCGGATGCGGCGCGTCTACTACTCGGCCTTCAGCCCGATTCCCGACGCCGCGCGGGCCCTGCCGCTGAGCGCGCCGCCGTTGATGCGCGAGCACCGGCTCTACCAGGCCGACTGGCTGATGCGCTTCTACGGCTTCGAGCATCGAGAAATAGTCGCGGCCGATGACGGGCTGCTGCGCCTGGATGTCGATCCCAAGCTGGCCTGGGCGCAGGCGCATCCGGAGCGCTTTCCGGTCGACCTGAACGTCGCGCCGCGCGAGCTGTTGCTGCGGGTGCCGGGCCTGGGCGTCGGCTCGGTGGACAAGCTGCTGCAGGCGCGCCGCGTGCGGCGGCTGCGCGCCGAGGATCTGAGGGCGTTGCGGCTGTCGCCGGGCAAGGTGCTGCCCTTTGTCTGCGTGGACGGTCACAAGCCCGGTGCGCCGGCGCGGCCGGCGCCGCGCCAGCAGGCCTTGTTCGCATGATCGTCAGCCTTCAGGGGCCGACCGATATCGACGGTTTCAGGCGCGCGGCGCGCCAGCTGTTGACGCGCTGTGTTGCCCCCGATCAGCTGGTCTGGCGGACCGAGCACGGCACACAAGGGCTGTGGGCGGATGAGGTGGTCATCATCGACGACGCTCCCGCGAAGCCTTTCGGCGTGCCGGCCTGGATGGCGCCGCTGTGCGAGTCCGCGCTGCTGCATCGCGACCCGGGCCGCTTTCATCTGCTCTACAGGCTGCTGTGGCGGCTCGTGAATGAGCGCGACGAGGTCTTGCGGCGGGACGAGCTCGACCCGGATCGCCGTGCCGCCGCCCAGCTGGCGCGCGAGGTGGGGCGCGAGATCCACAAGATGCGCGCCTTTGTGCGCTTCTTCCCGCATGGCGAGGGCGAGGCGCTGCGTCATATCGCCTGGTTCGAGCCCGAGCACCATGTGGTCGAGGCCAATGCCCCGTTCTTCGTGCGCCGCTTCGCGCAGATGCGCTGGGCCATCTTCACGCCTGAGCGCTCGATCGAATGGGACGGCGAGCGCCTGCACACCGGCCCCGGCGTGGACCGTGGCGGCCTGCCGCCGGTCGATCCGGGCGCGGCGCTATGGCTGACCTATTACGAGAACATCTTCAACCCGGCCCGGCTCAAGCTCGCGATGATGACCAAGGAGATGCCGCGCCGCTACTGGAAGAACCTGCCCGAGGCGGCGCTGATCGCCCCGCTGGCCGCCGCAGCGCAGGCGCGCAGCGAGGCCATGGTGGAGGCTCAGCCGACGCCGGCGCGGCGCATCAAGCCGATGCGCCGCCCTTGAGCGCCTGCAAGCTGCCGTAATCGGAATCCGGCAGGCGCGGCCGGTCAGCCTCTTCGGCCGCCAGCGGCTGGACCTCGACCAGGCTGGCCTGGCAGCGCCGGGTCAGCTGCTGGTAGGTCTGGGTGCCCTCCAGCTTCCAGCGCATCTCGTCCTCGCTCAGCGGCCGCATCACCTTGGCCGGCAGTCCGGCGATCAGCGACTTCTCCGGCAGCTTGAGCCCGGCGCGCACAAAAGCGCAGGCCGCGACGATGCTCCAGGCCCCGACCTCGGCCTCGTCCATCACCACCGCGTTCATGCCGACCAGCGCGTCATGCCGCACCATGCAGCCATGCAGCACCGCGCCATGGCCGATATGGCCGTTGGCCTCGACGACGGTCTCCGACTTCGGGAAGCCGTGGATCACGCAAGTGTCCTGAACATTGGCGCCTTCCATCAGCACGATGCGGCCGAAGTCGCCGCGCAGCGAGGCGCAGGGGCCGATATAGCAGCCGGGTCCGACGATCACATCGCCGATCAGCACGGCCGTCGGGTGGACATGGGCGCTGGGATGGACGACCGGGGTGACGCCGTCGATGGCATAGCAGGGCATGGGATCTGTCTCCGGGCAGTGGTTCGGGTGAGTTCGGGATAACCCTTGAATCTTGGGCTTGCGCCAAATCAAGTCGCACCTTACGATCTACCGACCGGTCGGTCAAGAGTGTTTGACCGACAGCGATGGAGTGAGACCAACACGATGACAGCCACCACCGAGGCCTTGCTGCTGATCAGCCAAGAGGGCGCCGTGCGCACCCTGACGCTGAATCGCCCTGCGGCGCTGAATGCGTTCACCACCGCGCTGCTGGTGCAGCTGCGCCAGGCCCTGGAGGCCGCCGCCGAGGACGGCACGGTGCGCTGCGTCGTGATCACCGGTGCGGGGCGCGGTTTCAGCGCCGGCCAGGATCTGTCCGACCCGCTGATCAAGCCGCCGCTGGAGCCCGGAGAGACGCCCAAGGACATCGGTCATCTGCTCGACAACTACTACATCCCGCTGGCGCTGCGCCTGCGCAGCATGCCGATTCCGGTGATCGCTGCGGTCAACGGCGTCGCGGCCGGCGCCGGCGCCAGCCTGGCGCTGAGCTGCGATCTGGTGCTGGCGGCCGAGGGCGCGAGCTTCATCCAGGCTTTCTCGAAGATCGGCCTGGTGCCCGACTGCGGCGGCACCTGGCTGCTGCCGCGCCTGGTCGGCCGCGCCAAGGCGCTGGAGCTGGCGCTGCTGGGCGACAAGCTGCCGGCTGCGCAGGCCGTGGCCATGGGCCTGATCTACCGCGCCGTGCCCGATGCCGAGCTGGCTGCCACGGCCCAGGCGCTGGCGCAGAAGCTGGCGCAGATGCCGGTCAAGGCCCTGGCCGCGACGCGCCGGGCCCTGGACGACAGCCTGCTGATGGACTACGAGTCGGCCTTGAAGAACGAGTCGCAGCTGCAGAGCCGGCTGGGCTTCAGCCCCGACTATCTGGAAGGCACGGCCGCCTTTCTGCAAAAGCGCAAGCCCACGTTCACGGACCGCTGACAGCCCATGGATGCCCAACAAATTGCCGAAGCCGTCCGCGACGCGATGTTCGCGAACGACCGCGCCAGCAAGGCGCTCGGGATGGAGATCCTGTCCATCGCTCCCGGCCGCGCCACGCTGGCCATGACGGTGCGCGAGGACATGCTCAACGGCTTTGAGATCTGCCACGGCGGCCTGATCACCACCTTGGCCGACTCGACCTTTGCCTTCGCCTGCAACTCGCACAACGAGCTCACCGTGGCCTCGGGATTCAGCGTCGACATCGTCGCGCCCGGCAAGCTGGGCGACCGGCTGACCGCCGTCGGCGAGGAAGTGCATCTGGCCGGGCGCACCGGCGTCTACGACATCACCGTGCGCAACCAGCGCGAGGAACTGGTGGCCGTGTTTCGCGGCAAGTCCTACCGGATCAAGGGCAAGCCCATCGTTCAAGGAGTTTCTGAATGACCGTCAAAACGCCCGCCCCCGGCGATCTGGAGCCTATCGAGCGCGCCAGCCTGGATGAGCTGCAGGCCCTGCAGCTGCAGCGCCTGAAGTGGAGCCTGCAGCATGCCTACGAGAACGTGCCGCATTACAAGGCCGCCTTCGATGCCCAGGGTGTGCATCCCTCGGATCTGAAGACCCTGGCCGATATCGCCAAGTTCCCGTTCACGACCAAGAAGGACCTGCGCGACAACTACCCCTTCGGCATGTTCGCGGTGCCGCGCCAGCAGGTCTCGCGCATCCATGCCTCGTCGGGCACGACCGGCAAGCCCACCGTGGTCGGCTACACCGCCAAGGACATCGATACCTGGGCGAATCTGGTGGCCCGCTCGATCCGCGCCTCGGGCGGCCGGCCCGGCGACATCATCCATATCGCCTATGGCTACGGCCTGTTCACCGGCGGCCTGGGCGCGCATTACGGCGCCGAGCGCGCCGGCTGCACGGTGATCCCGATGTCCGGCGGCCAGACCGAGAAGCAGGTCCAGCTGATCCAGGACTTCCGGCCCGACATCATCATGGTCACGCCCAGCTATATGCAGGTGATCATCGAGGAGTTCAATCGCCAGGGCCTGGACGCGCGCGAGTCCTCGCTGAAGGTCGGCATCTTCGGCGCCGAGCCCTGGACCGAGGCGATGCGCCGCGAGATCGAGGCCAAGGCCGGCATCGACGCGGTCGACATCTACGGCCTGTCCGAGGTGATGGGGCCAGGTGTTGCCAACGAGTGCATCGAGTCCAAGGACGGCCCGGTGATCTGGGAAGACCATTTCTATCCCGAGATCATCAACCCCGAGACCGGCGAGCCGGTGGCGGACGGCGAGGAGGGCGAGCTGGTCTTCACCTCGCTCTCGAAGGAAGCCCTGCCCATCATCCGCTACCGCACTCGCGACCTGACGCGCCTGCTGCCACCGACCTCGCGCAGCATGCGCCGCATGGGCAAGATCGTCGGCCGCAGCGATGACATGCTGATCATCCGCGGCGTCAATCTGTTCCCGACCCAGATCGAGGAGCTGGTGCTGCAGGAGGCCCAGCTGAGCGGCCAGTACCAGATCGTCGTCAGCCGCGAAGGCCTGCTCGATGCGGTCGAGGTGCGCTGCGAGCTGCAGCAGGCGGCGGTCGGCGCGGCCGATGTCGGCGCCATTGCCAAATCGCTGCAGCACCGCATCAAGACCCTGATCGGCGTCAGCACCAAGGTGCATATCGGCGCCCCCGATTCGATCGAACGCACGCTGGTGGGCAAGGCCCGCCGCGTGATCGACCAGCGTCCGAAGTAAGGAGCTTTCATATGTATACCCAAGCCATGAGCGTCGGCCCGCAGGACGCGCCGAGCAGCAAGATCAAGAGCGCCGAGGAGATGCAGCGCGAGGCGGCCTTCGAGGCCCGCATTGAAGCCGGCGACTTCATCGAGGCCAAGGACTGGATGCCGGACCACTACCGCAAGACCCTGGTGCGCCAGATCAGCCAGCATGCGCACAGCGAGATCGTCGGCATGCTGCCCGAGGGCAACTGGATCACGCGGGCACCGACCCTGAAGCGCAAGGCGATCCTGCTGGCCAAGGTGCAGGACGAGGCCGGCCACGGCCTGTATCTGTACTCGGCCGCCGAGACCCTGGGCACCAGCCGCGACCAGATGCTGGACGCGCTGCACAGCGGCAAGGCCAAGTACAGCTCGATCTTCAACTACCCCACCGTGACCTGGGCCGATATCGGCGTGATCGGCTGGCTGGTCGACGGCGCGGCCATCATGAACCAGGTGCCGCTGTGCCGCTGCTCCTATGCGCCCTATGCGCGGGCGATGATACGTGTCTGCCGCGAGGAGAGTTTCCACCAGCGCCAGGGCTACGAGAGCCTGCTGGTGATCATGCGCGAGGGCACGGCGGCGCAGAAGGCCATGGTGCAGGACGCGGTGAACCGCTGGTGGTGGCCCTCGCTGATGATGTTCGGCCCGGCCGACAAGGACTCGCCGAACTCCGAGCAGTCGATCCGCTGGGGCATCAAGCGCATCACCAATGACCAGCTGCGCCAGAAGTTTGTCGACGCCACGGTGCCGCAGGCCGACATCCTCGGCGTGACCCTGCCCGACCCCGACCTGAAATGGAATGCCGAGCGCGGCGAACACGACTTCGGCGCGATCGACTGGGCCGAGTTCTGGCGTGTCGTCAACGGCGACGGCCCGATGAACCGCGAGCGCCTGGGCGCCCGCGTCAAGGCCTGGGACGACGGCGCCTGGGTGCGCGAGGCCGCGCTGGCCCATGCGCGCAAGCAAGCAACCAAGGAACAAGCAGCATGACTAGCAATACCTCGACCCAGAACGAATGGCCGCTGTGGGAAGTCTTCGTGCGCAACAAGGCGGGCCTGGACCACAAGCATTGCGGCAGCCTGCATGCGGCCGACGCCAAGATGGCGCTGCAGATGGCGCGTGACGTCTACACCCGGCGCCAGGAAGGCACCAGCATCTGGGTGGTGCTGTCCAGCCAGATCGTCGCCAGCGACCCGGGCGAGAAGGGCATGTACTTCGATCCGATGGAAGACAAGGTGTACCGCCACCCGACCTTCTACGAGCTGCCCGAATCCCTGAACCATATGTAATGTCATGACGACCCCCACGTTCACTTCGTTCACTGCCCCCCGAGGGGGCGCAGGCCTCCCTTGGGGCGGCCCGGCGGGAGTCCTGGCATGAGCCAACAGTCAATCAATGTGGGCGCGAGCCCCGAAGTCCAGTACCTGCTGCGCCTCGGCGACAGCTGCCTGGTGCTGGCCCAGCGCATCTCCGAATGGTGCGGCCACGCGCCCATCCTGGAAGAGGATCTGGCCTTGTCGAATATGGCGCTGGACCTCCTGGGCCAGGCCCGCGGCCTGCTGACCCATGCCGCCAAGCTCGACGGCCAGGGCCATGACGAGGACCAGCTGGCCTTTCTGCGCGACGAGCGCCAGTACCTGAACCCGGTGCTGATGGAGCTGCCGCGCGGTGACTTCGCCTACACCCAGCTGCGCAATTTCGCGGTCGCGACCTGGCTGCTGCTGCTGTGGCAGCGCCTGCAGAGCTCCAGCGATGCCGAGCTGGCGGCGATCGCCGGCAAGGCCGTCAAGGAAGCCGCTTATCACCAGCAGCATGCTGCCGACTGGGTCGTGCGCCTGGGCGACGGCAGCGAGGAGTCCGCCGCCCGCATGCAGGCCGCACTGGCCAGCCTCTGGCCCTACTTCAACGAACTGTTCGACAGCGATGCGGTCGACACCGCCGCGGCCGCGCAAGGCCTGGGTCCCGCCTGGTCCGAACTGAAGCCCGCATGGCAGGCCCAGATGGCCGAAGTGCTGGCCGATGCAGGCCTGGCTTGCCCCAAGGACAGCCCCTATCAGAGCCAGGGCCGTCGCGGCATCCACAGCGAGCATATGGGCCATATGCTGGCAACCCTGCAGTATCTGCAGCGTGCCTACCCCGGAGGCCGGTGGTGATGAACCAGGCCAGCGCGCACGGCCCCGCTTGCGGCCGGCTGGAAGCCGCCTGGGAGGTGCTGCGCCAGGTCCCGGACCCCGAGGTGCCGGTGATCAGTCTGTGCGAGCTGGGCATCGTGCGCGATCTGAAGGAAACCGCCGGTGGCCTGGAGGTGGTGCTGACGCCCACCTACTCGGGCTGCCCGGCCACCGAGCTGATTCAGGACGATGTGCGTGCCGCGCTGGCCGCCTTCGGCGAGATCGAGATCACGATGCAGCGCGCCCCGGCCTGGACCACCGACTGGATCAGCGACGCGGGCCGCGAGAAGCTGCGCGCCTATGGCATTGCCCCGCCGGGGCCGGTCGCGGCGGGCCAGGGCCAGCCGATCCGGCTGGTGCATCGCGCCTCGCTGACCAAGCTGGCCTGCCCACGCTGCGGCAGCGAGCAGACCGAAAAACTCTCGGCCTTCGGCTCCACCGCCTGCAAGGCGCTGTACCGCTGCATGGCCTGCCGCGAACCCTTTGAGCACTTCAAACCGCTATGAGCCTCCACTTCCATCCGCTGCGCGTGCGCGAGGTCCGGCCCGATACCGAGGAGGCCGTGATCGTCAGTTTCGAGGTGCCCGCCGAACTGAGCGAGACCTTCCGTTTCACCCAGGGGCAATACCTGACCCTGCGCCACGAGGTGGCCGGCCAAGACCTGCGCCGCTCCTACTCGATCTGCGCCGGCGTCGATGATGGCGAGCTGCGCGTCGGCGTTCGCAAGGTCGAGGGTGGCGTGTTTTCGTCCTGGGTGCACCAGGCCTTGAAGGCCGGCGACGAGATCCAGGTCTTTCCGCCGCAGGGTCGCTTTTTTGCGCCGCTGGACGCGGCCGCGCGCCGCCACTATGTCGGCATCGCGGCCGGCTCGGGCATCACGCCCATCCTGTCCATCATGAAGACGGTGCTGGCGCGCGAGCCGCTGTCGCGCTTCACGCTGATCTACGGCAACCGCCGCCAGGCCTCGACGATGTTCAAGGAAGAGATCGAGGACCTGAAGAACCAGTACCTGACCCGGCTGTCGCTGCACCATGTGTTCTCGCGCGAAGCGGTCGATTCGCCGCTGATGGCCGGCCGCATGGACCGCGCCAAGATCGCCGAGTTCCTGCAGACCCTGGTGCCGGCCGCCGGCATCGACCAGGTCTTCGTCTGCGGCCCCTTCCAGATGAATGACGAGGTCGAGGCGGCGCTGCTCGGTGCCGGCGTGCCCGAGGAGCGCATCCATATCGAGCGCTTCGGCACGGTCGAGATGCAGACCGGCAAGCCGGCGCCGCACGAGGTGCGCGAGGGCGATGCCGACAGCGCCCGCGTCACGGTGATACGCGACGGCGTCAGCCGGGAGATCGAGTTCAGCAAGACCGACCCCAGCATCCTGGATGCTGCGGCCCGCGCCGGCATGGATGTGCCGTTCTCGTGCAAGAGCGGGGTCTGCTCGACCTGCCGCTGCAAGCTGATCGAGGGTGAGGTGCGCATGGACAAGAATTTCGCGCTCGACAAGAAAGAGCTGGCGGCCGGCTTTATCCTCAGCTGCCAAGCCCATGCGCTGACGCCGCGCGTGGTGATCTCATTCGACGAAAGATAAGCACTCCATGGCCCGAGGCAGAGCCCCAGGTTTCGAATCCACCCGCGAGGAAATCCTCGCCGCCGCCGCGCGGCTGTTCGCGCGCAAGGGCTATCCCGGCACCTCGATGAACGAGGTGGCCGAGGCCTGCGAGGTCTCCAAGCCGACGCTCTACCACTATGTGCGCGACAAGCATGAACTCCTGATGCAAATCTGCGAGAGCCATGTGCAGAGCCTGGCCGGTCTGGTCGAGGAGGTGCGCGCGCAAGACCTGGCCCCCGAGCCGCATCTGCGCGCGCTGATCGCGCGCTTTGTGCGCGAGTATGGCGAGGCGCAGCACCAGCACCGGGTACTGACCGAGGACGTGAAATTCCTCGACGACGCCGACCGCGAGCGCCTGCTGCTGGTCGAGCGCCAGGTGGTGGCGGCCTTTGCCGAGGCGGTGGCCGCAGTTCGCCCGGAGCTGCAGGCCGCGCGCCTGCACAAGCCGCTGACCATGCTGCTGTTTGGCATGATCAACTGGACCTTCACCTGGCTGCGGCCCGATGGTGAGTTGAGTTACGAATCGGTGGCGCCTATGGTGGCCGATCTGTTCTTTGGTGGACTGGGCGCGGTGCAGGCCAGCAAGCCGGCCGCTCTTGTTGAGTAGTTGAGTCAGTGCAAAACAAACCCTTGGAGACGATGACGATGAAGCGCAACCACATGATCAAGAACCTGGTGGCCCTGGCCGCTGCCGCCGTGGCCTTTGCCGCGCAGGCCGACATCAATGTCGGCGTGACGGTGTCGGCCACCGGCGCCGCCGCGTCGCTGGGCATCCCGGAGAAGAACACCATCACGCTGATGCCCACCACCATCGCGGGCCAGAAGATCAACTACATCGTGCTGGACGACTCCTCCGACACCACGGCGGCGGTCTCCAACACCCGCAAGCTGATCACCGAGCACAAGGTCGATGTGGTGGTGGGTTCCACCGTGACGCCGAACTCGCTGGCGATGATCGACGCCGTCTCCGAGGCCAGCACGCCGATGATCTCGATGGCCGCCTCGGCCCGCATCGTCGAGCCGATGGACGCGAAGAAGAAGTGGGTCTTCAAGACGCCGCAGAACGACATCATGATGGCCCTGGCCATCGTCCAGCACATGGTGGACAACGGCGCCAAGACCGCCGCCTACATCGGTTTTGCCGATGCCTATGGCGAAGGCTGGTACCAGGAGTTCGCCAAGATCGCTGCGGTCAAGGGCCTGAAGATCGTCGCCAACGAGCGCTACAACCGCAACGACACCTCGGTGACCGGCCAGGTGCTGAAGCTGGTCGCGGCCAAGCCCGATGCGGTGCTGATCGGCGGCTCCGGCACGCCGGCCGCGCTGCCGCAGAAGGCGCTGAAGGAGCGCGGCTACAAGGGCCAGTACTACCAGACCCATGGCGTGGCCAATAACGACTTTCTGCGCGTCGGTGGCAAGGACGTCGAGGGCACCTTCCTGCCGTCCGGCCCGGTGCTGGTGGCGGCCCAGCTGCCGGCCAGCCACCCGGTGAAGAAGAGCGCGCAGGCCTATATCGCCAAGTACGAGGCGGCCTTCGGCAAGGGCAGCGTCTCGACCTTCGGCGGCCATGCCTGGGATGCCGGTCTGCTGCTGCAGGCCGCCGTTCCGGTCGCGCTGAAGAGCGGCGCCCAGCCCGGCACGCCGGCCTTCCGCGTCGCGCTGCGCGACGCGCTGGAAGCGGTCAAGGAGTTGCCCGGCGCGCACGGCGTGTTCAATATGTCGGCCACCGACCACCTGGGCCTGGACCAGCGTGCCCGCGTGATGGTGAAGATCGAGAACGGCGCCTGGAAATACCAGCCCTGATCGAAGCGGCTTCTGACTGCCGAGCGGGCTGATCTCAGCCCGCTCGCTGCGTCCTTTGCCCACCCGATACCCAGGTCAAGACTGATTTATTTGCTGAGATCGCCATGAGTACTCCCATCCTCCAAAGCCTGATCTCCAACCGCTGGGTGGGGGCCGAGCCGGGCCGCAGCCTGCACAGCGCCATCAACGGCCGCGCCGTGGCCCACACCCATGCCGAGAGCCTGGACTTCGCCGAGTCGCTGGCCTACGCCCGGGGTCAGGCCTTGCCCGCGCTGCTGAAGCTGGACTTCCAGCAGCGCGCCGCCATCCTGAAGGCCCTGGCTGCCTATCTGGTGGAGCGCAAGGAACAGCTGTACGCGATCTCGGCGCATACCGGCGCCACCCGCGCCGACAGCTGGATCGATATCGAGGGCGGCACCGGCACCCTGTTCGCCTATGCCAGCACCGGCCGACGCGAGCTGCCCTCCAGCAATATCGTGCACGAAGGCCCGGCCGTGGTGCTGGGCCGCGAGGGCAGCTTCATCGGCTCCCATGTGCTGGTGCCCAAGCGCGGCGTGGCCGTGCACATCAATGCCTTCAATTTCCCGATGTGGGGCATGCTGGAGAAGTTCGCACCGAGCTTCCTGGCGGGCATGCCCTGCATCGTCAAGCCGGCCACCGCCACCAGCTTTGTGGCCGAGGCCTGCGTGCGCCTGATCCATGAATCCGGCCTGCTGCCGGCCGGCGCGCTGCAGCTGATCGTCGGCAGTTCCGGTGATCTGCTGGACCGCTTGAGCGAGACCGATGTGGTGACCTTCACCGGCTCGGCCGACACCGCGGCGATGCTCAAGGTCAACAAGAACATCGTGGCCCGCAGCATCCCCTTCAATGCCGAGGCCGACAGCCTGAACTGCGCCATCCTGGCGCCCGATGTCGAGCCGGGTGATCCGGAGTTCGAGCTCTTCGTCAAGGAAGTGGCGCGCGAGATGAGTGCCAAGGCCGGCCAGAAATGCACGGCCATCCGTCGCGCCATCGTGCCGGCCCGCCATATCGACGCGGTGGCCGCGATGCTGTGCGAGCGCCTGGCCAAGATCCGGGTCGGCGACCCGGCCGTCGAGGGGGTGCGCATGGGGGCGCTGGCCTCCAAGGAGCAGCAGGCCGATGTGGCCGCGCGCCTGGCCCAGCTGAGCGCCGGCAACGAGATCGTGTTCGGCGAGCGCGACGGCTTTGCGCCCATCGGCGAGGGCGTCGGCGACGGCGCCTTCTTCGCACCGACCCTGCTGCTGTGCCGCGATGCCTTCAGCAACCCGGCGGTGCATGAGCTCGAGGCCTTCGGCCCCGTCTCCACGCTGATGCCTTATGGTGATCTGGACGAGGCCCTGGCCCTGGCCGCCAAGGGCCGCGGCAGCCTGGTCGGCTCCGTCATCACCAAGACCCCGGCGATTGCGGCCGAAGCGGTCTATCACGCCGGCGCCTTCCATGGCCGCTTGCACATCCTCGATCGCGAGGCCGCCAAGGAGTCCACCGGCCACGGCTCGCCGATGCCGGCGCTCAAGCACGGCGGCCCGGGCCGCGCCGGCGGTGGCGAGGAGCTGGGTGGCATCCGTGCCGTCAAGCACTATCTGCAGCGCTGCGCGGTGCAGGGCTCGCCAACGATGCTGACCGCCATCACCGGCGAGTACCAGCGCGGCGCCCAGGTGCAGGAAGAAGCCATCCATCCCTTCCGCAAGCACTTCGAGGAGATCCGCATCGGCGACTCGCTGCTGACGCACCGGCGCACCGTCAGCGAGGCCGATATCGTCAACTTCGGCGGTATCTCCGGCGACTTCTTCTATATGCACTTCGACGAAATCGCGGCCAAGGACACGCAGTTCGGCCAGCGCATCGCGCACGGCTACTTCGTGCTCAGCGCGGCGGCTGGCCTGTTCGTCTCGCCGGCCCCGGGGCCGGTGCTGGCCAATTACGGCCTGGACACACTGCGCTTCGTCAACCCGGTGGCCATCGGCGACACCATCCAGGCCCGCCTTACTGCCAAGCGCCGCATCGACCGCGGCAACCGCCCGGACCAGCCGCCCCAGGGCGTGGTGGCCTGGGACGTGCAGGTGATGAACCAGCGCGGCGAGCTGGTGGCCAGCTATGACATCCTGACCCTGGTGGCGAAGAAACAGGCGGCTTGAGCGCGCGCTGCGGGCCAGCGCATAACCGCCATGCATGGCCGCAGCACAGAATCTCAGCCACCCGGCGCGCGGGGCTGGGCACACTGCGGCCATGCCTGCGAAACCTCTTTCCCCCGATGTGCGGCGCCGCCGTCTGCTGAAGACGGGCGCGCTGCTTTGTGCGATGCCCGGCTGCGCAACTGACAGCGGCAGCGATGCGCGGCTGCCGGCCCGTTTGCAAGACCTGCTCGACGACCCGCAGTGCCCGCTGGCCAGCCTGTCGGTGCTGGTGATGCGCGCCGGACAGCCGGTCTACGAGGGCCAGTTCGGCCGGCGCTGGATCGCGCCGGGCGAGGATCGGGGTCAGGGCTTGCCTGTCACCCGCGACACCTTGTTCCGCGTCGCCTCGGTCAGCAAGCTGGTCGTTGCGCTGGGGGTGATGCGCCTGGTCGAGGCCGGCGTTCTGGACCTGGATGCCGACATCGGCGACGCCCTGGGTTTTGCGCTGCGCCATCCGGCGTTCCCGGCGCAGCGCCTGAGCCTGCGCCTGCTGCTGAGCCACCGCGCCGGCTTGCGCGATGCCGGCGGAGCCTATCTGACGGCGGGGCAGACGCTGGCGTCCAAGCTGCTGCCGGGCGGTGCGCATTTCGGGCGCGGCGAGTCCTGGTCGCCACCCGCGCAGGCGCCGGGCGCGTATTTCGAGTACAGCAATCTGAACTACGGCGTGATCGCCAGCGTGATGGAGCGCGCCGCCGGCCAGCGCTTCGATGTGCTGATGCGCGATCAGGTGTTGGCGCCGCTGGGCCTGGCCGGTGGGTTCGAGCCCAGCCAGCTGGGCGCGGCCGAGCTGGCGAATATCGCCACCCTGTACCGCAAACGCGCCACCGACGACGAGGCGCGCTGGCACACCGCCGGCCCCTGGGTCGTGCAGACCGATGACTTCCGCAGCCAGCGTCCGGCGCCGCCCAGCGGACTGGACGACTATCTGCTCGGCAGCAATGGCTCGCTGTTTGGCCCGCAGGGACGTCTGCGCACGCGGGTGGCCGATCTGGGCACGGTGGCGGCGATGCTGGCCGCCGGTGGGCGCCATCAGGGACGGCGCTTTCTGCAGCCCGCCTCGGTGCAGGCCCTGTTCAGCGAGCAGTGGCGCTATGAGGCGGCGGCGCCCAATGGCGACTCGCTGGGCGGCTTGTTCCAGGCCTGGGGCCTGGGCGTCCAGCACTTCATTGATCGCAGCCAGGGCGGGCGCGGGGATCGCCTGGTCGAAGCCGGCGGCCAGCAGGCCTGGGGCCATCTGGGCTTTGCCTATGGGCTGCAGTCCGGCCTGCTGCTGGACCCGGCCACCGGCCACGGCATCGCCTATGCGATCGGCGGCAGCGGCGCCGACCCAGCCGCGCACCCTGGGCGCTACTCGAGTTTCCCGCGGTGGGAAGAGCGTCTGCAAGCGCTGCTCTGGGGCAGAGCCCGCTGAGGCGCGTCAGAGGCGCGCCACCCACAGCGCGGTGATCGCCAGCGTCAGCACCGTCACCGGCACGCCGGTGCGGGCATGGCGGCGCCAGTCGATCTCGATGCCGCAGCGCCGCGCGGCATCGACGACGATGATGTTGGCGATGGAGCCGACGATCAGCAGATTGCCGGCCATGGTGCTGACCAGGGCCAGCGTCGCGCCGGCATGTGCACCCTCGGCGGCCGGCAGCAGCAGCATCACGGCCGGCACATTGGAAACCAGGTTGGACAGGCCCAGCGTCGCGATGAACAGCGCCAGCGGCTGGCTCAGGTCGATGCCCTGCGCGGCCAGCCAGGCCACGGCCTGCTGGGTCAGCCCGGTCAGCTCCAGCGCATGGTTGACGACGAACAGGCCCATGAACAGGATCAGCAGCTCCCAGTCGATCAGCCCCATCACCTTGGAGGAGTGAAAGCGCTGGCTCAGCAGCAGCAGGCCGGCGCCGACCAGGGCGGCCACATCGCGCGGCCAGTCGGTGAACAGAAAGATCGCCACCAGGGCCAGCGCGACGATCAGGCCTTTGGCGGTCTGCCAGCGGTCCAGCGGCGTGGCCTCGGTCTGCAGCGCCTGCAATTGGGCCGGGCTGGCTTGGAGCGGCGCGGCCGGGCGGCGCAGCGGCCAGGCCAGCAGCGCCCACAGCGCCAGCAGACCGGCCACCACCGGCGGCAGGGCCTGCCATAGATAGGCCGCGAAGGGCAGGCGCAGCACCTCGCCGATCAGCATGTTCTGCGGGTTGCCGATCAGCGTGGCGGCCGAGCCGATATTGCTGGCGCAGGCCAGGCCCAGCAGAAAGGGGATGGGGTCGACCCGGCGGCGCAGGCAGACCTCGGCCAGCACCGGCGCCATCGCCAGGCAGACGATGTCATTGGAGAACACCGCCGACAGCAGGGCCGAGACGGCGATGATCACGCCCATCAGCCCCATCGAGCCCAGCGGCAGCGCGGCGATGCGGCGCGTCACCGCGTCATAGAAGCCGCCCAGCCGCATCTGCGCCGAGATCACCATGAAGGAGAACAGCAGCAGGATGGTAGGCAGGTGGATGGACTGGGCCGCCTGCTCGGGCGTCATCACCTCGAAGCCGACGATGGCGATGGCGCCCAGCAGGGCCACACCGGTGCGGTCTAGATGCAGCCGGGGCAGGCCGCCCAGGATCATGCCCAGATAGACAATGAAAAAGACCGCCAGGACGATGGCGGTCTGCGGATGGAATTCAGACATCCGGCGATTCTAGGCTTGGGGAAAAGTGCCGGGCAGCAGGATGTCTTGGCCCACATTCCTCAACTGCGTATGGCCGCAGAAGGCCATCGTGACATCCAGCTCCTTGTACAGGATCTCCAGCGCGCGGGTGACGCCGGCCTCGCCCATGGCGCCCAGGCCATACACCATCGCGCGGCCAATCATCGTGCCGCGCGCCCCCAGGGCCCAGGCCTTCAGCACGTCCTGGCCGCCGCGTATGCCGCCGTCCATCCAGACCTCGATGCGCGAGCCTACGGCCGCGACGATGGCCGGCAGCGCCTGGATGCTGGAGGGCGCGCCGTCGAGCTGGCGGCCGCCATGGTTGCTGACGACGATGGCGTCCGCCCCGCTGGCCACGGCCAGCTCGGCGTCCTCCACGTCCATGATGCCCTTCAGGATCAGCTTGCCGCCCCAGCGCTCCTTGACCCAGGCCACATCGGCCCAGGACAGGCGCGGGTCGAACTGCTCATTGGTCCAGGCCGCCAGCGAACGCATATCGCTGACGCCCTTCACATGGCCGACCAGGTTGCGGAAGGTGTGGCGGCGCGTCCCGGCCATGCCCAGGCACCAGCGCGGCTTGCCCGCCAGATTGATCAGATTGCGCAAGGTGGGCCTGGGCGGTGCGGTCAGGCCGTTCTTCAGGTCCTTGTGGCGCTGGCCGATCACCTGCAGGTCCAGCGTCAGCACCAGGGCGCTGCAGCGCGCGGCGCGGGCGCGCTCTATCATGCGGGCCATCGCCTCGCGGTCGCGCATCATGTAGAGCTGGAACCAGAAGGGCGCGCTGCTGTGCTCGGCGATGTCCTCGATCGAGCAGATGCTCATCGTCGACAAGGTGAAGGGGATGCCGAACTTCTCGGCCGCCCGCGCCGCCAGGATCTCGCCATCCGCATGCTGCATGCCGGTCAGGCCCACCGGCGCGATAGCCACCGGCATCTTGACCGCCTGGCCCACCATGGTGGTGGCGCAGCTGCGGTTCTCCATGTTCACCGCGACGCGCTGACGCAGCTTGATGGCCTGGAAGTCGGCGCTGTTGGCGCGGTAGGTGCTCTCGGTCCAGCTGCCCGAATCGGCGTAGTCGTAGAACATGCGTGGCACCCGCTTTTGGGCCAGCACGCGCAGGTCTTCGATGCAGGTGATCACGGGCATGGGCAGCGTCTCCTTGTTTGCTTGCCGCATGCTAGACCAGCCGACCCTGGCGGCCGCGGAATCTTGTTCAGGCCAGCACGGAAATTTCTTCCGCCAACCGCCGGCAGTGCGCATGCAGCCAGGCGGCAAAGGCCTCGGCGGCCGCGCTGTCGCTGTGCTGCAGCAGGCCGTAGGGCTTGTCGGCCGGCACGCTCAGCGGGAACAGGCGCACCAGCGCGCCGCTGCGCAGATAGGGCAGGGCCAGGCTGGGCCGGGCCAGTGCCACGCCCTGGCCGCAGACGGCGGCCTCCAGGGTCAGGCCCAGGTCGACAAAGCGTGTGCCCTGGCTCGGCTCGGGCCAGTCCAGACCGGCCGCGCGCAGCCAGGGCGCCCAGGGCTGGAGCGGCGTGCGCAGCAGCGGCGCGGCCGCCAGGTCGGCCGGCCGGGCCAGTGCCGGCAGGCCTGCCAGCAAGGTGGGGGCGGCCATCGGCGTGACGCTGTCCATCAGCAAGACCTGACCCTCGCTCAGCTCGGCATTGCGGATCTCGACATCGGCCTCGGGCGCCGTCTCCTCCAGAAACGGGATGCTCAGTACCAGCTCGAGCTCCAGCTCGGGATGGGCGGCGCTGAAGCCGGGCAGGGCGGGCACCAGGATCTGGCGCGCGAAGGTCGGCGGCACGGTGATGCGCAGACGCTGCTGGCGCTGCGCGGCGCGCTGGTGCAAGGGCATGGCGGCCAGCGCGGCCAGCACGCCGCGCACCTGCTGCAGATATTCCTTGCCGGCGGGGCTGGGGCTGAGCTGCTTGCCGGCGCGCATCAGCAGCGGCGTGCCCAGCAGCTCTTCCAGCGCGGTCAGGCGCTTGGACACCGCGCTGGCGCTGATGCACAAGGCCTCGGCGGCCCGCTCCAGGCTGCCCAGCCTGGCAGCGGCCTCGAAGGCGCGCAGGGCGTCGATGGAGGGGTAGCGCAGGTCGGCGGGCTCGTTCATGGCTGCACTGTAGCCCTGTGCGAAGATTTGGCAGATGACCTCGACCGAGCTGGCCCTGTCCCGACGCCCCACCTGGCTGCGCGCCCTGTGGCTGCTGGCCGGCGGCGTGTGCCTGCTGCTGGGCATCGTCGGCATCTTTCTGCCGCTGCTGCCGACCACGCCCTTCGTGCTGCTGGCGGCCTTCTGCTTTTCGCGCGGCAGCCGGCGCTGCGAGGACTGGCTGCTGAACCATCCACGCCTGGGCCCTGTCGTGCGCGACTGGCGGGCCACCCGCGCCATCCCTTTGCGGGCCAAGCAGTTCGCCACCGGGATGATGGCGCTGAGCTCGCTCTGGGCCGCCTATGTGCTGCCGCTGGCCTGGTGCTGGGTGCCCGGGGCCTGCTGCGCGGCGGTGGCGGCCTGGATGTGGTCCCTGCCTACTCGGCCTCGATCCCCGCCGCCTTGATGATGCGGCCCCATTTGAGGGCCTCCTCGCGCTGGAACTGGGCCAGGCCCTCGGGCGTGGTGGTGTAGGGCTCGGCGCCGCTGCTCTCGAAGAAGCTCTTGGCGGCCGGGCTCTGCACCGCCTTGGCCAGCAGCTCCTGCAGGCGCTGCACCACGACCGGCGGCGTGCCGGCGGGCGTGTAGGCGGCGAACCAGTAGCCCATGTCATAGCCCGGCACACCGGCCTCGGCGATGGTGGGCAGCTCGGGCAGCAGGGCCATGCGCTTGTTGATCGAGACGGCCAGGCCGCGCAGCTTGCCGCCGCGGATCTGCGGCAGGCCGGTGGCGGTGTCGGTGATCATCAGATCGATCTGGCCGCCCAGCAGGTCGGTGACGGCCTGCGGATTGCTCTTGTAGGGCACATGCAGCAGCTGCACGCCGGCCAGCTGCTGCAGCATCTCGCCAGCCACCCGGCTCGACGAGCTGCCGCTGCCGAAACTGAGCTTGCCCGGTGTCTTGCGGGCCTGGGCCAGCAGCTCGGCCACGCTCTTGTAGGGCGAGGCGAGGTTGACGACCAGCACCTGGCCACCCTTGCCCAGTGCGGTGATCGGCGTGAAGTCCTTGACCGGGTCATAGCCCAGCTTCTTGTACAGATGCTCGTTGGCCGCGTGGGTGGTGTTGGTCGTGATCAGCACCGTGTAGCCGTCGGCCGGGGCGCGCGCCACCGCCTGCGCCGCCAGCATGCCGCTGGCACCGGCCTTGTTGTCGACCACCACCGTCTGCCTGCTCTGCTCGCCCAGGCTCTGGCCCAGCGCGCGGGCCAGCTGGTCGGTGGCGCTGCCGGCCGCAAAGGGCACGACAAAGGTCAGCGGCTTGGCCGGGTAGGCCTGGGCCAGCGCCGCCGGGCTCAGCGACAGCGCGGCCAGCAGCAGGGCCAGGCGCTTGAAAGTCATGATCGTCATCTCGCTTGTCTCCTTGTTGAAATTCTTCACATCGGCTCGGGCAGCAGCAGCGGCTGCAGGGCCGGTGGCACGGCCAGCTCCATGTCCAGCAACCAGTAGCTCAGCGCCTTGCCATGGGCATCGAGGTTGAGCGCGCCGTTGACGCCGCCGTCCAGCACCTCGTCGAGCACCAGATTCATGGCCCAGAGCCGGGGCAGCAGATAGCGCTGCACGCCCTGCGGGCGGCGGTGCGCGAAATGCGCGGCCACCGCTTCGGGCGTCAGCTGCTCGACCAGCAGCGGCCACAGTGCGGCATGCCAGGCGGTCACGCTGATATTGCTGCGGTTGCCCTTGTCGCCACTGCGGCTGTGGGCCAGGCGGTAGAGCGGGACTTTCAGTTCATGGCTCATCGCTGCCCTCATTGCAGGAATTCAAACCAGGCCGGCGCGGCCTCGCGCGGCAGCAGGCAGGAGGCCAGCGCGAGGCGCTGGCGCAGCGCGGTGCGCACGCCGCCGCCGCCGGCCGGGCCGCAGGTGTAGAGGGCATTGAGCTCGCGGCACAGGCGCTCGGCCGAGGCCTTGTCGGCATGCTGGGCCGCGATGCGCAGGCGCACATCGCGTGCCGCACCCGCCGGCTGTGCGGCAAGCCACCGGCCGGCGTCATCGCCCAGCAGGCCGGCCACGCCGATCAGATCGACGCGCAGGGCCAGCTCGGGCAGGCGCTCGCGCAGCACCTGGGCCGCCAGCCGTGCGCGGCCCTCGGCGCGCGGCCCGGCATAGGAAATCTCGCCCTCGGCCAGCCAGCCGCTGGGCTGGCAGACATTGACCTTGAGAGTGTCCGGTCGCGGATGGCCGCGCACGCCGGACAGGCGCACGCGGTCCGGGCCCTCCTCGTGCAGCTCGGCCGCGCTGACATCGGCAATCACATCGGGGGTCAGGTAGGCGGCCGGGTCGTGCAGCTCGTAAAGCAGTTGTTCGGTGACGGTGTGGCGGTCGATGCGGCCGCCGCTGCCGGGCGGCTTGGTGATGACGCAGCCGCCGTCGGCATCGATCTCGGCAATCGGGTAGCCCAGCCGGGCAAGACCTGGCACGTCCTTGTAGCCGGGGTCGGCGTAGTAGCCGCCGCTGACCTGGGCGCCGCATTCCAGCAGATGGCCGGCCATCGTGCCGCGCGCCAGCCGGTCCCAGTCATCCGCTGCCCAGCCGAAGTGGGCCATCGCCGGGCCCAGCACCAGCGCCGGGTCGGCGACCCGGCCGCAGACGACGATCTGCGCGCCGGCCCGCAGCGCCTCGGCGATCGGTGCCGCGCCCTGGTAGGCATTGGCCGAGACCCAGGCCGAGCTGTCGGCCTCGCCCAGCGCCTTCTCGAGCAGGGCGCGCTGGGCCGGGCCGCTCAGGTCATCACCGAGCACGATGGCGATGCGCGGCGGCGCCAGGCCCAGCTCGGCGGCCAGCGTGCGGATGCGCCGCGCCGCGCCGCGCGGATTGGCGGCGCCGAAATTGCTGACGATGGCGATGCCGCTGGCCAGGCAGTCGGCCAGCACCGGGCGCAGCAGCTCGTCGAGCAGCGGCTCGTAGCCGCCCTCGGGGTCGGCGCGCCGCGCCAGCTGGGCCAGCGCCAGCGTGCGCTCGGCCAGGGTCTCGAAGATCAGCACGGCCGGCCCGCCGCAGGCTTGCAGCTCGCGCACCAGAGGCAGGGCGGCATCGCTGCGGTCGCCGGAAAAGCCGGCGGCCGAGGCGACACGCAACACAGCAGGTCTTATCGCATCCATGGCATCGACTCTAGGCTCGGACGTCTGAGCTGTGAATTCGATTGTTCAGATCGGTTATTCTGAAATTCAGATGAATGACGATCCCGCTTCCTCGGCCAGCATCTCCAGCCGCCAGCTGCAGGCTTTTGTTGCGCTGGCGCGGCTGCGCAGCTTCACCCAGGCCGCCGTGCACTGCCATCTGTCGCAGCCGGCCTTCAGCGCGCTGATCCAGGGCCTGGAGGCGGCGGTCGGCGCACGCCTGTTCGAGCGCAGCACCCGCCATGTCGCGCTGACGGTGGAGGGCCAGGTCTTCGAGCGCAGCGCCGCGCCGCTGTTGGCCCAGCTGGGCCAGGCCCTGGCCGAGGTGCGCGACCATGCCCAGCTGCGTCGCGGCCAGGTCTCGCTGGCCTTGCTGCCCTCGCTGGCGGCGGGCTGGTTGCCGGGCCTGCTCAGCGAGTTCCGCGCCGCCCACCCGGGCATCGCGCTGCAGGTGGCCGATGTGCTCAGCGAGCCCTGTCTGCAGCGGGTGCGCGAGGGCCAGGCCGACTTCGCGATCGCCGCGGTGCGGGCCGACACGCCCGAGCTGCGCGCCGAGCCGTTCGCCAGCGACCGCTTCCACCTGGTCTGTCCGCAGGGCCACGAGCTGCTGGCGCGGCCCAGCCTGAAGCCGCGCGATCTGCTGCCCTTTCCCTTCATCCACCTGGCCCGCCACAGCAGCGTGCGCCAGCTGCTGGACGCGGCCGTCCATCCCTTGCAGCTGCAGACCCTGATGGAGGTCGAGCAGCTGGCCACCGTGATGGGCATGGTGCGCGCCGGGCTGGGCCTGTCGGTGGTGCCGGCCTTCAGCCTGTTTCATTTCAGCCAGCCGGAACTGGCCACCCGTGAGCTGCGCTGGCGAGGGCTGGCGGACCGGCAGCTGTTTCTGGTGCGGCGGCGTGACCGGGAGCTGAGCACGGCGGCCCGGGCCTTGTACGAGCTGCTGTTGCGACGCCGGCCTTAGAACAAGTCCTGGCTTTCCAGCCGGGGCGCGGCGGCCTTCCGAAGCGGCTTGGGTACCGCCTGGGCGTCGCCCGGCCGCGACAAGCCGCCGATCCGAACGCCCAGCAGCCGCAGCCGCCGGCTCAGATCGACCCGTTTCAGACAGCTGCCGGCCGCATGACGAAGCGCTGCGAAGTCGGCGATCGGCGCATCCAGGGTCAGGTCGCGGGTCACGGTGACAAAACCCTCGAAGCGCAGCTTGATGCCTACCGTCCGGCCCTGGTAGCCCTTGCGTTCCAGATCGCCGGCCAGCTGTTCGCACAGCCGGCTGAAGATGGCGGAAAGCTCGGCGCGGTCATGCACCGCATGCAGATCGCGCTCGAAGGTGGTTTCGCGGCTGATCGAGACCGGTTCGCTATAAGTCACCACCGGCCGCTGGTCGCGGCCATGGGCGGCCTCGTGCAGCCAGCTGCCGTAGCTTGTGCCGAACTGGCTGATCAGCATCGCCGGATCGGCGGCGGCGATCTGGCCGACGGTCTCCAGGCCCAGGGTGGCGAGCTTGGCGGCGGCCTTCGGGCCGATGCCATTGATCTTGCGCGCCGCCAGCGGCCAGATGCGGGTCGGGATCTCGCTGGCCAGCAGTATCGTCAGCCCGTCGGGCTTGTCCAGCTCCGAGGCGATCTTGGACAGCAGCTTGTTGGGGGTGATGCCGATCGAGCAGCTCAGGCCGGTGGCCCGCTGCACCGAGTTCTTGATATCGCGCGCCACCGCGCGCACGCCGCCCAGCGGGTCGTGCCCGACCGGCTCGCGGACGCCGGCGACCTCGCTGAGGTCGATATAGATCTCGTCGATGCCGCGATCCTCGATCACCGGCGCGATCTCGGCCACGGCCGCCTTGAACAGCCGGGAGTATTTGCGATAGGCGTCGAAGTCGGTGGGCAGCAGGATGGCGTCGGGCGCGCGCAGCGCCGCCTTCATCAGGCCCATCGCGGAGAACACACCCAGATCGCGTGCCGCATAGGTCGAGGTGGTGACGACGCCGCGGCCGGTGTAGTCGCGCAGCCGGGCGTACCGGCGGGTGCCGTCGGCCAATGTCTTGGGCTCATGGGCACGGCGGCCTCCGATCACGACGGCCTGGCCCTTCAGCTCGGGATAGCGCAGCAGCTCCACCGAAGCGTAGAAGGCATCCATGTCCAGATGCGCGATCAGGCGGTCGGGGAGGGCAGCGGAATCCGGTGGGCGGGCCATGCGGCGATTGTCAGGCGGCCCTGCTGACAACGCGAAGTCAGCAGCAGGCGCGGCTCACAACCAGACCCAGAGGCTGCGCAGCCAGCGAGGAACACGCAGCACGGGAGCCGGGCTGTAGGTCTGGCGATAGCAGGAACGCATGATGGACCCCTCGAATACTGTTGATGCATACAGTATACGAAGCCAGGCCCGGCTTGCCAAGCGTCTATGCGCAGCTGTTGTTGCCGCAGGAGCTGATGGCCGGGGTTGGCTGAAGCGGCGGCCGGCTCATCCGGCCCGTGCCGGTGTCGAAGCCCAGCTGGCCCATGTGATAGACCAGGGCCGCGTCCATCATCTCGGCATGGGCGGGAAACCAGCCGATCAGCTCCGGCAGCAGCCGGCGCAGCGGTTCCAGGTCTTGCTGCGCATGGGCATGGATCTGTACCTGGCGCATCAGGTCCAGCACCATCGCGTGCTGGCGCGCATGGCAGTTATCTGGCGCGAAGCCGGTGGCGGCCATCCAGCCCTCTTCCATCGCGAAATGGGCCTCGGTATGGGCCAGCAGCTGGGCATACAGGGGCAGGGGGTCGTCACCCCCCTGGGCAAGCAGGGCGGCCAGCGCGTTCAGCAGTTCGACGAACTCCTGATGGGTTCGATCCAGCTGGGGGTGGTCGAGAGCGAGGTCGTCGCTCCAAGTCAGACTGTTCATGGCCGCCAGCCTAGCCCGGCCCTGTCGGGTCGGGCTTGCGCTGGCTCAAGATCAGGCGCCGAGCCGGGCGCGATGCCGCGCCACCTGGGCGCGCACCTGGGCCGGCGCGGTGCCGCCGAGGATGTTGCGGGCGTTCAGCGAGCCGCGCAGCGACAGCACCTCGAACACATCGGAGGCTATGCGGGCATCGAACTTCTGCAGCTCGGCCAGCGGCAGCGCCGACAGATCGACCCCCATGCCGATGGCCGTCTTGACCGCATGGGCGACGATCTCGTGCGCGTCGCGGAAGGCCAGGCCCTTCTTGACCAGGTAGTCGGCCAGATCGGTCGCGGTGGCATAGCCTTTCAGCGCGGCGCGCTCCATCGCCTCGGGCTTGACCGTGATGCCGCCGGCCATCTCGGCAAAGATGCGCAAGGTGTCCTTGAGCGTGTCTACGGTGTCGAACAGCGGCTCCTTGTCCTCCTGGTTGTCCTTGTTGTAGGCCAGCGGCTGGCCCTTCATCAAGGTGATCAGGCCCATCAGATGGCCGACCACGCGGCCGGTCTTGCCGCGCGCCAGCTCGGGCACATCGGGGTTCTTCTTCTGCGGCATGATGGACGAGCCAGTGCAGAAGCGGTCGGCCAGGTCGATGAAGCCAAAGCTCTGGCTCATCCACAGGATCAGCTCTTCCGACAGGCGCGAGATATGCACCATGATCAGCGAGGCGGCGGCCGTGAACTCGATCGCGAAGTCGCGGTCCGAGACGGCGTCCAGGCTGTTCTGGCAGACCTCTTCCATGCCCAGAGTCCTGGCCACGCGCTCGCGATCCAGCGGGTAGCTGGTGCCGGCCAGCGCGGCCGCGCCCAGCGGCAGGCGGTTGACGCGGCGGCGCGTGTCGGCCAGGCGCTCGGCGTCGCGGGCGAACATCTCGACATAGGCCAGCAGATGATGGCCGAAGGCCACCGGCTGGGCCACCTGCAGATGGGTGAAGCCGGGCAGGATGACCTCGGCGTTCTTCTCGGCCACCTCGACCAGGGCCAGCTGCAGCGCACTCAGCAGCGCGTTCAGCTCGTCGATCTCGCCGCGCAGCCACAGCCGCACATCGGTGGCGACCTGGTCGTTGCGGCTGCGCCCGGTGTGCAGGCGCTTGGCCGGAATGCCCACCAGCTCGGTCAGGCGCGCCTCGATATTCAGATGCACATCCTCCAGGTCCAGCTTCCACTCGAAGCTGCCGGCCTCGATCTCGCCGCGGATCTGGGCCATGCCCCGCTCGATCGCGGCGTGGTCCTCGGCCGACAAGATGCCCTGGGCCTTCAGCATCTCGGCATGGGCCAGGCTGCCCTGGATGTCGGCCGCCCACAGGCGCTTGTCAAAGAACACGCTGGCGGTGTAGCGCTTGACCAGCTCGCTCATCGGCTCGGAGAACAGGGCGGACCAGGCTTGGGCTTTGTTGGCGAGTTGGTTGTCTGCGGGCTGGGACATGGTGGGATGGCGACAGGGCCGGCCCGCATGGACGCGAGATCGGCCTGGAGCAAAATAGGGAAAACGCGATTCTATCGAGGGGCTGGCAGACGATGGCGGGACGACATGAGCATGACTGGTCCGACAGTCGCAACCTGACCAGCGTGCTGGGCCTGGCGCCGCTGCCGACCGAGGCGCAGCAGTTCGCGCCGCTGTTCGATGCCCAGCGGGTCTTCGATGTCTGCCACGTCGGCCTGGTGCTGCGTGCCGTGCTGGGCGTGCAGCTGCTGCTGGCGCTGGGGCTGGCGCTGGGGGCCCGCGACTTTTCCCAATGGGCCTTGTGGATGAGCAGCGGCACCGTGGTGACGCTCAGCGGCGTGCTGCTGTGGCTGTTGCTGGTCTGCGGCCTGCGGCGCCTGCTGGCGCGCTGGCGCGAGCCCTGGCAGTGGCTGGTGGTGCTGAGCCTGGGGGCGCTGTGCGCGCTGGGCGGCTGGCAGCTGCTGAACCTGGCCAGCGACGAGCCCAGCGGCTGGTTTCGCCTGCTCAGCGTGGCGCTGGCCGGCGCCGCCACCGCCGCGATGCTGCTGTACTGGCTGAAGCTGCGCGAGCGCACACAGCGCCCGGCCGATGCGCTGGCCCGCCTGGTCGAGCTGCAATCCCGCATCCGGCCGCATTTCCTGTTCAACACGCTGAACACCGCGATGGCCTTGGTGCGTGTCGACCCGCAGCGCGCCGAGGGGGTGCTGGAGGATCTCAGCGAGCTGTTTCGCGTGGCGCTGGCCGAGGCCGACACCGTGGTCAGCCTGGAGGCCGAGGTCGAGCTGGCGCGCCGCTATCTGGACATCGAGCAGATCCGTTACGGCGAGCGCCTGCGGGTGCATTGGCAGCTCGACCCGGCGGCCGCCGGTGCCCGGGTGCCGCCGCTGCTGCTGCAGCCGCTGGTCGAGAATGCGGTGCGCCATGGGGTCGAACCCAATGACGGCGGCGGCGATGTGCAGGTGAGCACGCGCGCGCGCGGCGCCGAGGTCGAGATCCTGGTGGTCAACACGGTCGGCGCCAAGGCCAAGCAGGCCGGCCATGGCCTGGCGCTGCGCAATGTGCGCCAGCGTCTGCGCCTGATGCATGATGTGGCCGCCCGATTTGAGGTGAGCCAGGAGGCCCAGCGCTTCACGGTGCGCCTCCTGCTGCCGCGCTGAGCCCATTGCCATGCATACACAGCCTGCCCTGAAAGTTCTGTTGGTTGATGACGAGCCGCTGGCGCGGATGCGCTTGCGCGGCCTGCTGGAGGCCTGCGACGAGCCGCGCGCCGAGGTGGTGGCGGAGGCCGGCACCGCCTCGCTGGCCCAGGCCTGGTTGAAAGACCATGGCTGCGATCTGGTGCTTCTTGATGTGCAGATGCCCGGCCCGGACGGACTGCAGCTGGCCGAGGCCTTGCGCGAGCTGCCGCTGCGGCCGGCGGTGGTGTTCGTCACCGCCTATGCCGAGCACGCCCTGCGGGCCTTCGAGCTCGATGCGATCGACTACCTGACCAAGCCGGTGCGGCGCGACCGCCTGCAGGCCGCGCTGGCACGGGTGGCGCAGCGCCTGGCCGAGCGGGCGGCGGCGCGCCGCGAACCCGGCGAAGGGGCGGCCGAGGCCGAGGTGATTTCCATCAATGATCGCGGCCGCCTGCTGCGCATCCCGCTGGCCGAGGTGCTGTACCTGAAGGCCGAGATGAAGTATCTGACCCTGCGCACCGCCAGCCAGAGCCTGGTGATGGACGGCAGTCTCTCGGAGCTGGAACAGCGCCTGGGCGAGCGCTTCCTGCGCGTGCATCGCAATGCACTGGTGGCCAAGGCGGCGGTGCGTGAGCTGGAGCGCCATGCGGCGACCGATTTCGGCGAGCTCGATGGCGGCCCGGCGGATGGCGGCGAAGGGGCCGAGGGCTGGGCGGTGCGCATCGCCCATGTCAACGAGTGGCTGGCCGTCTCGCGGCGCCAGGTGGCGGCGGTGCGCGAGGCGCTGGCGGGGCACAGGGACTGAGCCCGGCGCCCGCGGCCCGCTCAGGCGTAGACGTTCAGTTGGGTGCCCAGATTGCCGCTGGTGGCCAGCGGTGGCTGAGGTTGCACCGAGGCCAGCAGCGCCATCGCGCCCTGGCCTTGCAGGTTCATCGCCTTCTTCAGCACCAGCAGCTGGGCGCTGGCTTGCACCGAGCCGGCCTGCGAGCCGTGCAGATTGTTGATCAGGGATGTGGTGTTGATGTCCATGGCGCCTCCGAGCCCTGTTTATCGGCCGCGGATCCGGCAACTTGAGGGGCGGGAATGCCGAAGACCTGGCGCAGATAGGCCAGAAAGGTCTGGTCGTCGCACAAGGTCTTGCCGGTACTGTCGGACAGCTTGGCCACCGGCTGGCCATTGGCCTGGGTCAGCTTCATCACGATGTGCAGGGTGCGCAGGCCCATATCGTTGGACAGCGAGGTGCCGATGCCGAAGCCCAGCTGGGTGCGGTCGGCGAAACAGCGGTACAGCTCCAGCGCCTTGGTGATATTGAGGCTGTCGGAGAACACCAGGCGTTTGGTGTGCGCGTCGATGCGCAGCTTGGCGTAGTGGGCCAGCGCCTTCTCGCCCCACCAGACCGGATCGCCCGAGTCATGCCGCAGGCCGTCGAAGAGCTTGGCGAAATAGAGATCGAAATCGGCCAGGAAGGCATCCATGCCCACCACATCGGTCAGTGCCACCCCCAGATCGCCGCGGTACTCCTGCACCCAGGCCTCCAGCGCCGCCTTCTGGTGGTCGCGCAGGCGCACATCCAGGGCCTGGAAGGTCTGCAGATACTCGTGCGCCATCGTGCCTATCGGCACCAGGCCCAGTTCGCGGGCCAGCAGCACGTTCGAGGTGCCCTTGAAATACTGCGGCAGCTCGGCGGCCAGCGTCGCGATCACCTCGCGATGCCAGTCGCCCGAGAAGCGCCGGCGCAGGCCGAAGTCGAAGAACTCGAAAGGGTGGCCGCGCGCCGGCTCGGCGGCAAAGTCGCGCAGCTGGGCCAGCTTGGCCTGCAGCCGCTCGCGGCCGGTCCGCAGCGCCTCGGCATGGTCGAAGCGGCGGAAATAGAGCTCGTTGACGATGGCCAGCACATAGATCTCGAAGCCCATCACATGGACCTGCGGGCCGCGCGCGATGATTTCCAGATGCGGGCCGTCGGCGCGGGCCCGGATGAAGTCGCGCTGGAAGCGGAAGATGCGCAGGAAGTCGACGAAGTCGGACTTGATGAAGCGCAGCGCGCCCAGATAGGCCAGCTCGTCGGCCGCGAAGCTGAGCGCGCACAAGTGATCGAGCTCGCGATTGACATCGTCCAGCAGCTCGGCCAGCGGGTAGGCCGGGACGTTGCGGCAGACAAAGCTGTACTCGGCCTGGGTCTGCGGGTGCCTATGCAGCATGGCCTGCCACATGGTGAATTTGTAGAGGTCGGTCTCCAGCAGGCTGGAGATGACGGGTCTGCGCGCGCCGCTCATGTGCTCAGCTCGCTGCTGCGGGCGATGCGCAGGCCCTGGGCGCGCATCCGCGCGAGGAACTCGGCCGCCTGGGCCTCGAAGCCGCCGACCGGGCTCATGCCGTCCTCGATCAGCACCAGCTTGCCCAGCTTGCAGCTGGGCAGATGGGCCGCCAGATCCTCCACCGTGGCCTTGACGCAGTGGCTGCTGGCCTCGCCGGCGATCCACAGCTCATCGCAGGCATCCAGGCGCTCGACCAGGCTCTGGTTGAGCTGGGTGCCGGGATCGGTCGGGTCGGGCACCTCGGCCTGCAGCGCGCTGTAGTGCTCGGTCCAGGGGTTCATGCCCTTGAGCACGAACTGGACATGGCGCTGGCGCTGCAGCTGCCAGGCCACGACGGCGGCCTGGACTTCGGCATGGATGTTGTGGCCCCAGCTGCCCAGCTCGCAATGCACGGGCCAGACCATCAAGGTGTAGCGGCCGCGCGCCTCCAGCGCGTCCAGATAAGCCTGGGCGCGGGGCAGGGCCGAGGCATCGCGTGGCCTGAATTCGCCGGCGCGCAGCTGGGCCGCGGTGATCTGGGTGAAGGGCGGCACCGCCGCGCCATCGGCCTTGAACCAGAAGCCGGGATGGGCGATGTCGAGCCGGCGATGCGTGTCCAGCGTGACGGTGATGGCGTCCAGGCCGGCCGACTCGGCGCGTATCAGTGCGGCGATGCGGTGCAGATCGGCATCGGCACCGGCCACCGGCAGGCTGGCGCCATGGATGTCGCAGAAATCGTTCTGCGGGTCGATGATCAACAGATGGCGCGGCAACGCGAACTCCCCAAGTCTCTCGATCGACCCACTATACGAGGCCTCAACCGGTGTTGCGCAGCCCCGCCGCAATGCCGTTGATCGACAGATGGATGCCCCGCTGCACGCGCTCCATCGTCGGGTCCTCGGCGCGCTTGTCGGGCGCGACCGCGCGGTAGCGCCGCATCAGCTCGACCTGCAGATGGTTCAGCGGGTCGATATAGGGGAAGCGGTGCTCGATCGAGCGGGCCAGCGCCGGATTGGCGGCCAGGCGCTGCTTCTCGCCGGTGATCAGGGTCAGCGCTTCCTGGGTGCGGGCGAACTCGGCCTGGATGGCCGCGAAGATCTTCTTGCCCAGGCGCCGGTCCTCGACCAGCTCCAGATAGCGCGCGGCGATGTCCAGATCGGTCTTGGCCAGTACCATGTCCAGATTGGACAGCAGGGTGCGGAAGAAGGGCCACTGCTTGACCATGCGGCGCAGCAGGGTCAGGTTTTGCGTGCGGGCTTCCCCGTCGCCGAGGAAGGCCAGCACGCCCGAGCCGAAGCCGCACCAGCCGGGCAGCGCCACGCGCGACTGGCCCCAGCTGAAGCCCCAGGGGATGGCGCGCAGGTCTTCGATCGCGCGGGTAGCCTTGCGCGAGGCCGGGCGCGAGCCGATGTTCAGCTCGGCGATCTCGCGGATCGGCGTGGCCGCGAAGAAATACTCGGCAAAGCCCGGCGTGTCGTAGACCAGGCCGCGATAGGCCTTGAAGCTGGCATCGGACAGGGCCTGGGCGGCGTCCAGAAAGCTCTTGGGCGCGCTCTTGGTCGGGTGCAGCAGCGTGGCTTCCAGCGTGGCGGCGACCAGGGTCTCCAGATTGCGCCGGCCGATCTCGGGGTTGGCGTATTTGGAGGCGATCACCTCGCCCTGCTCGGTCAGGCGGATCTGGCCGTTGACCGTGCCCGGGGGCTGGGCCAGGATGGCCTGGTAGCTGGGGCCGCCGCCGCGGCCGACGGTGCCGCCGCGGCCGTGGAACAGGCGCAGGGTCAGCGGGTTCTTCTTGCGCAGCTCGTCGAACAGCTCGACCAGCGCGATCTCGGCGCGGTACAGCTCCCAGGAGCTGGTGAACATGCCGCCGTCCTTGTTGGAGTCGGAGTAGCCCAGCATGATGTCCTGCTCGGCGCCGCTGCGCTGGATCAGCGCGGCGATGCCCGGCAGCGCATAGAACTCGGCCATGATGCCGGGCGCCTCGCGCAGATCGCCGATGGTCTCGAACAGCGGCGAGACGATCAGGTCGCTGACCGCTTCGCCATCCAGCGTGCCGCGCACCAGGCCGACTTCCTTCAAGAGCAGCAGCACCTCCAGCAGGTCGCTGACCGACTCGGTGTGCGAGATGATGTAGTGGCGCAGCGACTCGCGGCCATAGCGCTGCAAGGCCTCGCGGGCGGCTTCGAAGATGGCCAGCTCGCCGACGGTCTTGTCGCTGTAGGCCGCACCGATCACGCGCAGCGGCCGGGCATCGCCGAGCAGCTGCAGCAGCAGCGCGCGGCGCTGGGCCTCGTCCAGCGCGCTGTAGTCGGGCGCGATGCGGGCGGTGGCCAGCAGCTCGGCGATCACCGCCTCGTGCTGGTCGGAGCTCTGGCGCAGGTCCAGCGTGGCCAGATGGAAGCCGAAGACCTGGACCGCGCGTATCAGCGGCTGCAGGCGCGGCGCGATCAGGGCCTCGGCATGGTGGCTGCGCAGCGAGTGTTCGATCACGCGCAGGTCGGCCAGCAGCTCATCGGGCGAGCGGTAGGGGTCTTGCGGCGCGACCGCGTGGCGCAGCGCCTCGGTGCCGGTCAGCTCGTGCAAGGTGGCGGCGGTGCGCGCATACATGCCGGTCAGCGCGCGGCGGTAGGGCTCGTCCAGACGGTGCTCGTTGCGGTCCGGGCTGCGCTCGGCCAGGGCCTGCATCTGCGGGCTGATGGTGGCCAGCAGGGCCGAGATCGACAGCTCGGCGCCGAGCTCGTGGATCTCGGTCAGGTAGTGGCGCAGCGCCACCTCGCTCTGGCGCTTCAAGGCGTGGCGCAAAGTGGTGGCGGTGACATTGGGGTTGCCGTCGCGGTCGCCGCCTATCCAGTGGCCCATGCGCAGAAAGCTGTTGAACTGGTGGCCGGGCAGGGCTTCCTCCAGCTCGGCATAGAGCTTGGGGATCTGGCGCAGAAAGGTCGAGTGGTAGTAGGACAGCGCGTTCTCGATTTCGTCGGCCACCGTCAGCTTGGAGTAGCGCAGCATGCGGGTCTGCCAGAGCTGTGTCACGCGGGCGCGTATCAAGACTTCGTTGTCGCGCTTCTCTCGCTCGGTGTGCAGGCCGTCGCGGGCGCCGACCAGCTCGGCCACCGCGCGCTCGGCATCCAGAATGCTCTTGCGCTGCACCTCGGTCGGGTGGGCGGTCAGCACCGGCGAGATGAAGCCGTGCTGCAAGGTCTTGGCGATCTCGCTCGGCCGCACACCGGCCTGGTGCAGGCGCTCCAGCGCAAAGGCCAGCGAGCCTTCGGCCAGGCTGCCGGCGCGGTCGTGGATCTCGCGGCGGCGCACATGGTGGCGGTCCTCGGCGATATTGGCGAGATGCGAGAAATAGCTGAAGGCGCGGATCACGCTGACGGTCTGGTCGCCCGACAGGCTTTTCAGCAGCTTGTCGAAGGTTTTGCCGGCCTGGGTGTCGCGCTTCAGGCGGAAGGCCACCGAGAGCTTGCGCACCCGCTCGACCAGCTCATAGGCCTCGCGGCCCTCCTGTTCCCGTATCACCTCGCCGAGGATGCGGCCCAGCAGCCGGATGTCCTCCATCAGCGGCTTGTTCTTGTCGGCGGCGGGGGAGGGCTTGAGTGTCTTCGCGGGGCGGGAGGCGGGTCTTGCGGGCATGGCAGGGCTCGTCGTGGGTTGATGCGAAAAAGCGGGCGGGGCGATGTAACCGAGTTACTTCAATCTGACTTTAACAGTTTCTTCATCGTTTTCCTGCTGCGCTAGCATGCCGGCCATGAGCGCATCAAACATAGTCAAGCCGGTGATCATCGCGACCCGGGAAAGCCGCCTCGCCCTGTGGCAGGCCGAGCATGTCAAGGCGCGGCTGGAGCAGGATCTGGGCCTGGCCGTCGAGCTGCTGGGCATGACGACCAAGGGCGACCAGATCCTGGACCGCGCGCTGTCCAAGATCGGCGGCAAGGGCCTCTTCGTCAAGGAGCTGGAGACCGCGCTGGAAGAGGGCCGGGCCCATCTGGCCGTGCATTCGCTGAAGGATGTGCCGATGGACCTGCCGGCGGGCTTCGATCTGGTGGCCATCATGGAACGCGAGGACCCGCGCGACGCCTGGGTCTCGAACCGCTACGACAGCCTGGCCGAGCTGCCGCAGGGCGGCGTGGTCGGCACCTCCAGCCTGCGCCGGGTCGTGCAGCTGAAGGCGCAGCGCCCCGATCTGCGCATCGAGCCGCTGCGCGGCAATCTGGACACCCGGCTGCGCAAGCTCGACGAAGGCGGCTTCGACGCCATCGTGCTGGCGGCGGCCGGGCTGAAGCGCCTGGGCCTGGCCGCGCGCATCCGCAGCGTCTTCAGCGTCGAGCAGATGATTCCCTGCGCCGGCCAGGGCGCGCTGGGCCTGGAGGTGCGTGCCGACGCCGCGGCGCTCAAAGACCGGCTGCACGCGCTCTCGCACCTGCCGACCTGGCTGGCCACGCAGGCCGAGCGGGCGGTGTCGCGGGCGCTGGGCGGCAGCTGCAGCATGCCGCTGGCGGCCCATGCGCAATGGCAGGGCGATCGGCTGACGCTGGCCGCCGCGCTGGGCCATGCCGAGCAGCATCAGCTGCCGCTGCTGAAGGTCGAGCTGACGGGCTCGCCGCAAACCGAGGCCGAGGCCCGCCAACTCGGCGAGCAAGCCGCCCAGCTGCTGCGCGAGCGCGGTGCGCGCGACTACCTGCCGGCGCCCTGAGTGGCCCAGCCGCTGACGCTGCTGCTGACCCGGCCGCGCGAGCAGGCCGGCGCCTGGCAAGCGCGCCTGGCCGCCCTCGGCGTGACGGTGCGGACGCTGCCGCTGATCGAGATTGCCGCCGCCGCCGACCGTGGGCCCGCCGAGCAGGCCTGGCGCGAGCTGCCGCAGGCGCGGCTGGCGATGTTCGTCAGCCCGAATGCGGTGACGCATTTCTTCGCGGCCCGGCCGGCCGGCCAGGGCTGGCCCGAGGGCGCGCTGGCGGCCACCGTGGGGCCTGGCAGTGCTCAGGCCCTGCGTGAGGCCGGCGTGCCCGAGGCACACATCGTCCAGCCGCCGGCCGATGCCGCCAGTCTGGACTCCGAACATCTGTGGCCGCTGCTGGCCGCGCAGGACTGGCAGGGGCGTTTGGCCCTGATACTGCGTGGCGATGGCGGGCGCGACTGGCTGGCCCAGCGCCTGCGCGAGCGCGGTGCCCAGGTGAGCGAGTACAGCGTCTACCGGCGCCGCTGCCCCAGGCTTGACGCGCCCGAGCAGGCCACGCTGGAGGCGGCGCTGGCCGCGCCCGCGCAGCATGTCTGGTTGTTCAGCAGCGCCGAAGCGCTCGATCATCTGCAAACCCTGGCCGGCGCCGGCATCGACTGGTCGCGGGCCAGCGCCATCGCCACCCACCAGCGCATCGCCGAGCGCGCACATCGTCTGGGCCTGGTCCATGTGGTTTTGGCGCGACCCGATGCGGCGGCGGTGGCCAAGGCCTTGTGGGCCCTGCAAGAGCGCCCCCTACAATCGTTTTGACCGTGAGCGACAAAATTTCTTCCCCCTCCTCGATGCCCGAGGCGGCCGCCCCTGCGGCGCCGCCCCCCATCCCCGTGGCCGCGCCCGCAGCAGTGGCCGGCGCGAAGGCGCCCCCCTGGGTGCCGGCGCTGGCGGCCGGCCTGGCCGTGCTGTCGGTGGCCGCGCTGGGCCTGGCCTGGCAGGGCCAGACACGGCTCAAGGAGCTGGAGCAGGAGCTGGTCCGGCGCCAGGGCCTGAGCCAGGGCGAGGCCAGCGAGGCCCGCACGCTGGCACGCCAGTCGCAAGACCTGACCCGCGATACCGCTGCCAAGGTGGCGTTGCTGGAAGCGCGGCTGGCCGAGGTGGCGCTGCAGCGCGGCCAGCTGGAGGAGCTGATCCAATCGATGTCGCGCTCGCGCGACGAGAACGTCATCGTCGATATCGAGTCGGCCTTGCGCGTCGCCTTGCAGCAGGCCGGCATCACCGGCAGCGCCGAGCCGCTGGTGGCGGCGCTGCGCCAGGCCGACGAGCGCCTGGCCCGTCACAAGCAGCCGCGCCTGGAGGGCGTGCGCCGCGCGGTGGCGCGCGATCTGGACCGCGTCAAGGCGGTCAGCGTGGTCGATGTCTCGACCTTGGCGATCAAGCTGGACGAAGTGGTGCGCCTGCTCGACGAGCTGCCGATGCTGTCGGCGGCGGACAAGACCAGCGAAGCGATGGCGGTTCGCCAGGCTCGGGTCGAACGGGCGGCAGCCAAGCCTGCCAGGCCGGCTTCGGCGGCGGCCTCGGCACCGGCCGAGGATGGCCTGCTCGCGCAATGGATGGGCGTTGCCGAAGAGCGCTGGCGCGATCTGGCCGGCCATGTCTGGCTGGAGGCCAAGTCCTTGCTCCGGGTGACCCGTATCGATCATCCCGAGGCCATGTTGCTGGCGCCCGAACAAGCCTTCTTCCTGCGCGAGAACCTGAAGCTGCGCCTGTTGAACGCGCGTCTGGCGCTGCTGAGCCGGCAGTTCGACACCGCCCAGGCCGATCTGCGCGATACCCAGTCGCTGCTGGACCGCTATTTCGATGGCCGCTCGCGCAAGGTGGTGTCCGCCTCCGAACTGCTGCGCCAGGTGGCCGGCCAGGCGCGCCAGGTCAATGTGCCGCGTCCCGACGACACGCTGGCGGCCTTGCTGGCCGCCGGTGGCCGTTGACGCGAAAGGCGACGCTTTCCTATGCGCACGATGATCTGGTTGGTGCTGCTGTTCGCGGTGGCCGTGGTGGCCGCGCTGACCTTGGGCAGCAATGACGGCCTGGTGAGTTTCTACTGGAATGGCTGGCGGCTCGATGTCTCGCTGAACCTGTTCCTGCTGGTGCTGGTGGGCAGCTGCTTCGCGCTGGTCACGCTGATCCATACGCTGAATGCCTTGACCAGCCTGCCCCAGCGTGCCCGCGAATGGCGGCTGGCGCAGCGCGAGCGTACCGCCCAGCTGGCGCTGCGCGAGGCGCTGTCCGAGTTCTTCGGCGGCCGCTATGGCCGTGCCCAGAAGGCGGCGCAACGCGCGCTGACGATACAGGCGCAGACCGCCGAGCTGCCGCAGGACGGCGCTTTCATGGCCCTGAGCCATCTGCTGGCCGCGCACAGCGCGCACCGGCTGCAGGACCGGCGTCGCCGCGACGAGCAGTTGCAGCAGGCGCTGGATCTGGCCCAGCGCGTGCCGCAGGCCAAGGCCTCGGAAGAGGGCGCGCGGTTGCTGGCGGCCGAATGGGCGCTCGATGATCGCGACGCGAGCCGGGCGCTGGATCTGCTGGCCGAGCTGGGCCCCGGTGTGGCACGCCGCACCCAGGCCCTGCGGCTGAAGCTGCAGGCCTCGCGTCTGGCCAAGCAGCCGCTGGAGGCGCTGCGCACCGCCCGGCTGCTGGCCAAGCATCAGGGCTTTTCCAAGGTTGCCGCCCAGGGGCTGCTGCGCTCGCTGGCCTTCGAGGCGCTGGAGGCCGCACGAGACGTCGATCAGCTGCGCCAGGTCTGGCTGCAGCTCGACGGCACCGATCGCCGCGATGTCTTTGTTGCCGCACGTGCCGCCCAATGCGCGGCCGGGCTTGGCGCACCGGAGGATGGACGAGGTTGGCTGCGGCCGTTCTGGGAGCAGCTTGACGAGCTGGGCAATGACGAGCGCGTCGTGCTGTCCGAGGCCCTGGTGCTGGCGGTGCCGGGCCTGGGTCCGGAGTGGTTGCAGCGGCTGGAGTCGGCGGTGCAGCGCTTCCCGCGCGATAAGCACCTGGCCTACGCGCTGGGTCATGCGCTGGCCGAGCGTCAGCTCTGGGGCAAGGCCCGCTTGATGCTGGAGCAGGCCGCCGAAGACCGCAGCCTGCCGGTGGCCGCACGCCGTCGCAGCTGGCTGACCCTGGCGGCGCTGGCGACCCACGATGGCGATATGGAGCGCCGCGCCCGCTGCTTCGAAGCGGCCGCCACCGCTCAATGAGAAAGATGACAGCCAAGTGGCAAACATTTGCCCACGCTATAAATACCGTGCTATAGTAGCGGGCTTGGAGCGGCTGTAGCTCAGTTGGATAGAGTACTTGGCTACGAACCAAGGGGTCGTGGGTTCGAATCCTGCCAGCCGCACCAAAAAACCTCGGATCCTGCCATCCCACGACGGGCAGGGTCGAGTCAGAAGAAGAAAGTACGTCGTGCGGCTGTAGCTCAGTGGGATAGAGTACTTGGCTACGAACCAAGGGGTCGTGGGTTCGAATCCTGCCAGCCGCACCAAAAAACATCGGATCCTGCCATCCCACGACGGGCAGGGTCGAGTCAGAAGAAGAAAGAACGTCGTGCGGCTGTAGCTCAGTTGGATAGAGTACTTGGCTACGAACCAAGGGGGCGTGGGTTCGAATCCTGCCAGCCGCACCAAAAAACCTCGGATCCTGCCATCCCACGACGGGCAGGGTCGAGTCAGAAGAAGAAAGTACGTCGTGCGGCTGTAGCTCAGTGGGATAGAGTACTTGGCTACGAACCAAGGGGTCGTGGGTTCGAATCCTGCCAGCCGCACCAAAAAAACAGAAGGCAAATCAACGGCTTAGAGGCTGCCACCTCTAGGCCGTTTTCTTTTGCTGGGGGACTTTTGGGGGAGTGGCTTTTTGCTCCCGCTCCAGCTGCTCTTTCTTCAGCGTCGCCAGGCTCTTGTTCCAGCGGCCTGTGTCGTCCTTGACCTTCTCCAGCGCCTGGTGCAGCTCGACGATCTGCGCCACGCTGTAATGCTGGGTCATGGTCTTGCTGCTGTGCCACAGCAGATCGCTGATCGTGCCCTCGGCGACGCCGGCCTCGCGCAGGCGCATGCCCACGGTGTGGCGCAGGTCGTGCACATGCAGGTCGCCCAGCTTGGCGGACTTGCGGCCGTTCTGCCAGGCGGTGTTGTTCATCGTCTGGATCGGCCTATACGGCATCACCGGCGCCTCGCTCAGGTTCTTCACCCGCTCGCGGCGATAGACGAACACACACTCGGCATGCTGGCCGCGCACCGAGTCGATGATCGACTGGGCCACGCTGTTGCACACCACCACCCGGCTGCGGCGCCGGCCCTTCACATGCTCCTTGGGCACCTCGAAGATCGAGATCCCCAGCTCGGGCACCTTGATCTCCCACTCCCAGCGCAGGCTGCAGGCCACATCGTCACGCACGCCGGTGTTCAGGACGAACAGCGCCATGCGGGCCAGGTGGTCGGGCAGCTTGGGCAACAGCTTGCGCTGCTGGGCCCAGCTGATGGGCTGGGGCTCGCGCTGGTGGCCGACAAGCGGCAACAGCGTGAGATGCGGGGCCTGCTGCAGCCAGGTGATGCCGTTCTCATCCCGCCAGCTTGTGGCCGCCAGGTTGAGGATGCGGCGCACCACGCCAAGCGCCAGGTTGATGGTCTTGTTTGCACGGCCGTCGGCCTGCCGCTTGGCGATGTAGGGCGCCAGCGAGCCGTCGTGAACGTGCGGCAAGAGCAGCTCGCCGATGGTGGGCATCACGCTTTTGAGCATGTGGATCTCGGTCTCCAGGGACACCTTGTCCTGGTGCGTCAGCACGTAGTGCGCTGCGGCCTCGCTGAAGGTGCGATCCGGCCGGGCGCCGTGCATCACCACCATGCGCAGCTTTTCCAGCTCCCGAATCAGCCAGCGGTCCGCCTCTTCAAAACTGAGGAAGCCACGCTGGCGAAGTCGAGTCTTGCGCCACCACTTGTCGACTTGCCAGGTATCGTCTTTGTCGGGGTAGATCCCCGATGTTTGTTGGCCCATGTGTGGACTCCTTTCTGTAGGCTGGGCCGTCCGTTCCGGGGCGCATTGTGCGCCTCGCCGGGCTCGTTGGCGGCTTCGGCCGGCTGGCCAGCAGCGGCAGCCTTGAACTCCTCGAAGAGCGCATCAAGGTCTTGCCTGTCGAAAATCAGGCTGCTGCCCTGGGGCATGGCGACCAGCCGCGGGCGCCATGCCTCGTCGAATGTGCGGCGCTTGACGCCGACGTAGTCCATGGCCTCTTGGTAGGAGAGGCCGCGCTTAAGCTGCTGCACGATTGGCCTCCATGAACAGCCCACTGCTGTGGCCCTGCAGAGCTGCAGCGCAAGCGGGGTTGAGCCAGACCACCTCGGTGCGGGTGCTGGTGCCTCGGGCGGCCGAGATCCGGGCGCTGGTGGTGTGGCGCGCCCAGCTGGCCAGCCGCGTGTCGTACAGCGGGCTGGGGTAGCCGCACAGCACCACCATGCCGGCGAGGCCGTCGACGGCCTCCAGCAGCTCGGCGTGTTGCTCGGTGCTCATCTCGTGCCGATAGGTCTTGCGGCTGGGCCGATCGCGGGTCTCGGGCATGTAGGGCGGGTCGACGAAATGCAGGGTCTGCGGGCCGTCGTGCGTGCGCATCACCTCGATCGCGGGGCGGTTCTCGATCAGCACGCCGGCGAAGCGCTCGCCGATCAGGCGCAGGCTGGCGGGGTAGCGCTCCCAGATGTGCTGCGCCGTGCCGTAGCTGCGGCGCGTGTCGGTGCGGAAGCCGCTGGTGCCCTTGGTGGCGCTGGCCGAGCCGAATCCCATCGCTGCCCGCACCGCCGTGCGCCTGGCCCGCTCCACCGGGTCGGGCGTGGGCTGGTAGGCCAGCTCGAACTCGGCGCGGGCATAGGGCGTGAGGTGCGAGGCCTCGATCAGCGCCGCGCGCTGGCCAGGATCTCGCAGCACGGCGAAGAAGTTGACGATGTCGTCGTCGAGGTCGTTGTACACCTCGGCATAGGCGCGCGGCTTTTGCAGCAGCACGCCGGCCGCACCGCCGAAGGGCTCGACATAGCAGGCATGCGGCGGGAAGAAGCGCTGCACCCAGGGCGCCAGCCGGAACTTGGCGCCGTGGTAGCGGAGGGCGGGGCTGGTGGGGGTCATCAGAACAGGCGCTCTTGCCCGACCTCTTCGGCCTCGGCCGCGCTGGCTTGCAGCGTGCCGGCGAGCAGCTCGTCGGGGATGTCGAAATAGCCCAGCACGCCGCGATAGCGGATGAAGGGCACGGGGCGGGCCTGGTGCATCACATGGCCGTAGGGGCCGGTGAAGAAGGGGCTGGGGTGCTGGGTGACGCAGTCGGCCAGCTCGGCCACGCCGACGATGCCGCCGAGCTCGTACTGCTGCGGCAGGTGCTCACGCAGCGCGGGCATGTAGTCGAGCAGGGCCTCCAGGCCTGCCTGGTCGAACTGCTGGCCCGCGTGGATGGCGACGGGGCCGCGCACCTTCGTCGGCCAGGTGCGGTTCTCGACGGGCTTGAAGCCGTGCACGATGAGCCAGGCCCAGGGCTGG
>NZ_JBDPLH010000036.1:0-1151 GCF_040187885.1 Roseateles cavernae | reverse complement strand
GCCACGACGCCGGAGCCGACGGTACGACCGCCTTCACGGATGGCGAAGCGCAGACCGGTTTCCATCGCGATCGGAGCGATCAGCTTCACGGTGATGCTGACGTTGTCGCCAGGCATGACCATTTCCTTGTCCGCCGGCAACTCCACGGCACCGGTCACGTCCGTCGTGCGGAAGTAGAACTGGGGACGGTAGTTGTTGAAGAACGGGGTGTGACGGCCGCCCTCTTCCTTGGACAAGACATAGATCTCGGCCGTGAAGTGGGTGTGCGGCTTGATCGAGCCGGGCTTGGCCAGCACTTGGCCGCGCTCGACGTCTTCACGCTTGGTGCCGCGCAGCAGGATACCGACGTTGTCGCCGGCTTGACCCTGGTCCAGCAGCTTGCGGAACATTTCCACGCCGGTCACGGTGGTCTTCTGCACGTCGCGGATACCGACGATTTCGATTTCCTCGCCGACCTTGATGATGCCGCGCTCGACGCGACCGGTCACCACGGTGCCGCGGCCCGAGATCGAGAACACGTCTTCCACCGGCAGCAGGAAGGTGCCGTCAACGGCGCGGTCCGGCTGGGGGATGTAGGTGTCCAGCGCATCGGCCAGGCGCATGATGGCTTGCTCGCCCAGGTCACCCGTGTCGCCTTCCAGCGCCAGCTTGGCCGAACCCTTGATGATGGGGGTGTCGTCGCCCGGGAAGTCGTACTTGGAGAGCAGCTCGCGCACTTCCATTTCGACCAACTCGAGCAGCTCGGCGTCGTCGACCATGTCGCACTTGTTCAGGAAGACGATGATGAACTTCACACCGACCTGACGCGCCAGCAGGATGTGCTCGCGGGTCTGGGGCATCGGGCCGTCAGCGGCCGAGCACACCAGGATCGCACCGTCCATCTGGGCGGCGCCGGTGATCATGTTCTTCACATAGTCAGCGTGGCCGGGGCAGTCCACGTGAGCGTAGTGGCGGTTGGCCGTTTCGTACTCGACGTGAGCGGTGTTGATCGTGATGCCGCGCGCCTTCTCTTCGGGCGCTGCGTCGATCTGGTCGTAGGCCTTGGCCTCGCCGCCGAACTTCTTCGACAGCACGGTTGCAATAGCAGCCGTCAGCGTGGTCTTGCCGTGGTCAACGTGACCGATGGTGCCCACATTGACGTGCGGCTTGGT
>NZ_JBDPLH010000035.1:0-1166 GCF_040187885.1 Roseateles cavernae | reverse complement strand
GCCCGCGTCGACGGCATCGTCGTCGGCTCGGCCCTGGTGTCGTCCACCGAACCCGCCGACCATGTGTTCGCCGCCCCGCCCCTGGCCGTCGGCAGCCGTGTCGATGTCGCCTTTGCCAACGCCGCCACCGTCAACGGCCAGACCCGCAGCCTGCGCGTGCACTACCTGATGTCCGGCACCACCGTGCTGCAGCCCAGCGCCGGCAGCATGGCCTGGGACGCCGGCAACGGCCTGGCCGCCTATGACGGCGCCGGCTACCAAGCAACCACCCAGAACCTGCTCACCGACAACGGCGCACTGCGCGGCAAATGGCCTGCGGCCAATATGAGCGACACGCTGACCCTGCGCGCCAGTGCCCGCCTGGCCGCCAACGTCGGCCCCATCGTGCAGGTGCTGGTCGACGGCGTCGTCATCGGCACCGTGGAGCTGCGCTCCACCACCCCGGCCGACATCAGCCTGCCCACGCTGCCCATGAAGCCTGGCCAGCGCGTCGAGCTCGTCTACACCAACCCTGCCGACGGCCGCGACCTGCAGCTGGCCTACGCCATCTCCGGCAAGACCGTGCTGCTGGCCAGCAACAACACCCTCAACGCCGCCTGGCCCGAGCCCAACCTCACCGACACCCTCACCGTGCGCGCCCGTGGCGCGCTCGCCGGCGGCACCGGCCCCCTCATGCAGGTGCTGGTCGACGGCATCCTCGTGGGCAGCGCCGAGGTCAAGTCCACCGCGCATGCCGACTACCGCTTCGCCGTGCCCCCGATGAGCGCCGGGCGCAAGCTCGACATCGCTTTCGTCAACGACGCCATCATCAACGGCGTCGACCGCAACCTCTTCATCGCCTACGCCACCACCGCCAACACCGTCTGGCTGCCCGGCGCTGCCGGCAACCGCTACGACCTCGGCAGCGGCGCGGCCGCCTTCGACGGCGCCAATGTCATCGCCCCCGGCGGCACCCTGCACTCCAATGGCGCGCTGCGTGCCAGCTGGCCCGAGCCCAATATCACCAGCACCGTCACCGTGCGCGCCAGCGCCGTGCCGGCCGGCGGCGTGGGTGCGCTGATGATGCTGTGGGTCGACGGTGTCGCCATCAGCGCAGTCGAGGTCAACAGCACCTCCCCCGCCGACTTCATCATGCCCACCACCGCGCTCAAGCCCGGCAGCCAGGT
>NZ_JBDPLH010000034.1:0-1344 GCF_040187885.1 Roseateles cavernae | reverse complement strand
TAGCAGGCTGTTGAAATTCGCCGCATTTGAGCCCGGCCCTCACCGATTGAGGGCTGGTCGAAGAAGGTGATGCCGGGACGGCAGGTCTGAGTGGCGACGTGATGCTGTCTTCCAGGCTTGATGCTCGGGCATGGACGGCATCCCCGGCCGTTCATCGCTGTGCTCGTTGCGGCATCGCTGTCAGTATTCGAGCCATTCGCACGATGTTGCTCGCGGTCATCGTGAGCTTGAAGTGCTGGTCGACGCGCTTGAGTCCTCGGTAGACGGTCTGACGGATGCGGCCCACCGTCTTGCCCCAGCCGAAGTGCTCCTCGATGCGTTTGCGCACGCGCTGGCTTGCTGCGTAGCCGGCATGGCGCGTGGTGCGACCGTCCATCGCGCTGCCGCCCCAGCGCGTCGTGTGGCTGGCCACATGTGGCGTGACGCGGCGGCGTCGGCATTCGGCGATGAAGTCCCGGGTGTCGTAGCCCTTGTCCGCGGCCAGCGTCTTGCGATGTTTGCCTGGCACCGTGTCGAGCATGGCCAGGGCAGCCGCACGCTCGCCGTAGCCATCGGCTTGCGTCACGACCGCACCGACCACCAGGCCCGAACGGTTCTCCATCAAGACGTGCCCCTGGTAGGCCAGCACCGCAGCTTGGTTGTTGCCCTTGCGGAACAGCTTCGCGTCCGGGTCTGTCGTGCTGGCGTGGGTGTCGTTGCTGCGGGAGCGCCCCTTCCAATCGGCTTGGGCGTTGCGCCCGCCGCTATCGTTGCCCGGATCGTCTCCATCCCGTGGCACGAAGCTCTTGTGGCTGGCCCAGGCCTGGATCAACGTGCCATCTACCGAGAAGTGCTCCTTGCTCAGCAGCTTGCGCTTGTCGGCCAGGCGCATCACCTCGGTGAAGAAGCCTTCGACCACAGCGTGCTCCAGCAGCCGGTCGCGATTCTTGGAGAAGACCGAGTGATCCCAGACCGCGTCGTCGATGGCCAGGCCGATGAACCAGCGGAACAGCAGGTTGTAACGAACCTGCTCCATCAACTGACGTTCGCTGCGGATCGAGAACAGCACTTGAACGAGCATGGCTCGCAGCAACTTCTCCGGTGCGATGGAAGCCCGGCCGCCGTCGGCGTAGATGGTGTTGAACCGACTGTTCAGCCCTGCAAGAGCTTCGTTGACCAGCAACCGGATCGCCCGCACTGGGTGATCCGCTGGCACGAAGTCGTCGAGCTTGGCCAGCGTGAACAGCCCCTCTTGCAACCCATCCGATCCGCGCATCGTCGAGCCCTCGTCGTTACTTGCCCTGAACAGTAGCAACGACGACTCGATTGCGAAACGGGACTTACGAGCTGAAATTCAACAGCCTG
>NZ_JBDPLH010000033.1:0-1371 GCF_040187885.1 Roseateles cavernae | reverse complement strand
CCCGCCGTGGTGATCATCAGCAGCATCGGTTGGCTGCGCGCGCCCATGCCGGTCTTCATGGTGTCGTAAAGGTCGGCTGTGTTGTGCTCGTGGTACTCGTCGACGATGGCGCAGCTGGGGCTGGCGCCGTCGCCTGGCTTGCCGATCACGGGCTCAAACTTGCTGTTGGTGTCCAGCACCGCCAGGTTGGATGCATTGGGCAGGACGCCGAAGTGCGCACGGAACTCTGGGCTCTTACGGGCCATCAGCAGCGCTGGCTTGAACACCTCCATCGCCTGCTTCAGGCTGGTGGCGCCGCTGTAAACCTCGGCGCCGTACTCGCCGTCCACCGCGAGCATGAAGTTGCCGATCACGGCCGCCAGCGTGGACTTGGCGTTCTTGCGAGGCACGATCAGGTCGACGACGCGAAAGCGGCGCTTGCCGGTCTCTGCATGCACCCAGCCGAAGGCGCAGACCAGGAAGAAGCACTGCCAGGGCTCCAGCTTGATGCGCTGCCCACGCGCGGCCCAGTCGCCCTTGATGTGAGGCTGCAGCTCGGCGAAGGTGCAGATGCGCACGGCCGGGTAGTACTGCTTGCCCTTGACATCGGTGAGCTGCGGGTTGAAGACGTAGGGGAAGTCATCGGTGCCCTGGCGGTCGAGGTCGTTGAGCTGACGCTGGCAGGCCAGACGCACCCACTTGCACGCGGGAACGGTGCCGTCGAGCACATCCCTCGCGTACTGCAGCGCGATCGCGACGTAGTCCTTCATGGCCTAGAGGGAGCCGTATCCGCCGGACTGCGCTACGGGCGTGTCATCTTCTCCGTCACCGAAGAGCTGCGACTGACGGTTGTTGCTTTGCTGGACCTTGCCGCGACTGCAAGGCTCCAGGCCGAACGCGCCCAAGTACTTGTTGACCTGCTCCATCGCGCGGTTGGCAATGACCCAATGCGGCGAGTAGCCGACATGGCCGTTGGGCGTCGGCACGGTGACCCCGTCGCCGCCTGTCCACTTCTCGCCCTTGGCCTCGGCTTCGGCGCGCTTGGTGGCCGCCTCCTCCATCGCGCGCGTCAGTTGCTCTTCCGCCCAGACCCAGCGCGCGTAGCACTGGCAGTACAAAGCCAACGCCGCGCGATCGAGCTTGCTGATGAGGCCGTAGCGATCCAGCTCGGGCGTGATGCGCTTCCACTCCTTCTTCGCGGCGGGCCAGAGGTGACGCGGGCAATCGGGTATCTCGACCTGCGGCTGGAAGCTGTCCATCAGATCCGTCGCCGACAGCTTTGACGGGTTGCCACGGATCATGTGGACGTTTGACGGCAGAGCGCGGCGCCCCATCACGCAACCCCTTCCGCGTCACCGGGGATACCCCCCCCGGTCGAATTTCCCGCTCGCA
>NZ_JBDPLH010000004.1:0-330117 GCF_040187885.1 Roseateles cavernae | reverse complement strand
GAAGGCCGAGGCCTTGCTGGCCCGCGTCGGCGTGGCGCACCGCAAGGATGTCTACCCGGCCCAGCTCAGCGGCGGCGAGCAGCAGCGCGTTGCGATCGCGCGGGCGCTGGCGGTGGAGCCCGAGGTGATGCTGTTCGACGAGCCGACCTCGGCGCTGGACCCGGAGCTGGTCGGCGAGGTGCTGAAGGTGATGCGTGACCTGGCGGCCGAGGGCCGCACGATGATTGTCGTGACCCACGAGATGGGCTTCGCCCGCGAGGTCTCGACCCACACGATGTTTCTGCACCAGGGCAAGGTCGAGGAGCAGGGCAATCCGCGCGAGGTGCTGCTCAAGCCGCAGAGCCCGCGCCTGCAGCAGTTCCTCAGCGGCGGGCTGAAATAGGCCCACCTCCGAAGCGCTACAGCGCCCGGACCATCTCCACATGGGCGATGCCGGCCTCGTCGAAGACGGGGCCGCGGCGCTGGAAGCCGGCGCGGGTGTAAAAGCCCTCGGCCGACAGCTGGGCGTGCAGCAGAACCTCGCGGTAGCCGCGCTCGCGGCCCGCCTGCATCAGCGCCTCCAGCACCTCGCGCCCGACCCGGCTGCCGCGCAGCGCAGCGATCACCGCCATGCGGCCGATCTTGGCCACGCCGGGCACATGCTCGAGCAGGCGACCGGTGGCCAGCGGCCGGCCCAGCCGGTTGTAGGCCACCGCATGCAGGCAGCTCGCGTCGGCGCTGTCCCACTCCATCTCGGCCGGGATCTTCTGCTCGTCCACGAAGACGGCCTGGCGGATCCGCTGCGCCTCGGCGCCCAGCTCGGCCCAGGCCGCAACGCGCACCCGCGCCATCGCCGCGCCCTTCTCGAAGCCGGTCAGCAGCTCGCGCAGGCCCTGCGGCACCGGCTTCGGTGTGCGGCTCTGGGCATCGGCAAACACATAGACCAGCTCGCCATGGACCAGGCAGTCCTCGCCGCGAAACACCGCGCAGTGCAGGCTCATCGAGCTGTTGCCGACCCGCTCGCAGCGCACGCCCACATCGAGCAGCTCCTCGAAGCGGGCCGAGTCCAGGTACTCCAGCGTGGCCTTGCGCACGAACAGATCGCCGCCCAGCTCGGCCATCGTCGCCGAGTAAGGCAGGGCCAGCGCACGCCAGTAGCCGCCGACCGCGGTGTCGAAATAGGTCAGGTAATGGCCGTTGAAGACGATGTGTTGCGCATCGATCTCGGCCCAGCGCACGCGCAGTCGCTCGAAGAAGCGGAAGTCGCGACGCCGCGGCGTGGATGTAGAAGTGGCGCTCATGGCTGCAAGGCCTCCTTGATGGCGAGGCCGCAGGCGTCCAGCGCCAGCAGGGCTTCGGGGATTTGGCGGCCCATCTTGATGAAGTCGTGGGTGACGCCGCGATAGAGCTCCAGCTGCACCTGGCCGCCGGCCGCGCGCAGCCGGTCGGCATAGGCAATGCCCTCGTCGACCAGCGGATCGCATTCGGCCAGCAGCACGCAGGCGGGAGCCAGGCCGCCGTGGTCCTCGGCCTCCAGCGGCGCGAAGCGCCAGTCGCGCTTGTGGTGGTGGGCGATGTAGTGGTCGAAGAACCAGGCAATCGAGGCCGCATCGAGCAGGAAGCCGTTGGCAAACAGCTTGTGCGAGGCGGTGTCGGCATGGGCCGTCGTGCCCGGCGTGATCAGCAGTTGCAGCGCCAGCGGCAGGCCCAGATCGCGGGCATGCAGCGCGCAGACCGCTGCCAGCGTGCCGCCGGCGCTGTCGCCGCCGACCGCCAGCCGGCTGCCGTCCAGGCCCAGCGAGTCGGCCGCGCCCACCAGCCAGCGCATCACCGCCCAGCAGTCGTCGACGGCGGCCGGAAAGCGGTGCTCGGGCGCCAGCCGGTAGTCCAGCGCCAGCACTGCCGCGCCCGAGCGCAGCGCCAACTGCCGGCACAGGCTGTCGTGCGTCTCCAGGCTGCCTATCGTGAAGCCGCCGCCGTGCAGATAGAGCAGCACCGGCAGCCGGGCCTCGTCCCGGGTCTTGGGCGCATAAAGCCGGGCGGCCAGCGGGCCTTCGGCACCGGGCACCTGCAGATTCTCGATACGGGCCAGCGGCGCGCGCGGCAGATCCAGGATCTCGGCCCCCATCAGATAGGCGATGCGCGCCTGCTTCGGGCTCAGGCTGTGAAACGGCGGGCGATTGGCGCGGTGTATGCGCGTGAGCACACCGGCCATGCGCGGTGTCAACAAGGTGCTACTCAACAAGAACTCCAACAACTACGCTCGGGGCATTGGCGCGCAGTGTGCCAGAGCCCCCAAGGAGACGAGAGCGATGGCCCTGATCCAGTACCTGACCCAGATCCAGTTCGACTTCGGCGCTAGCGCGCTGCTGCCGCAGGAATGCGAGCGCATCGGCATCCACAGGCCACTGATCATCAGCGACGCCGGCGTGCGCGCTGCCGGCGTGCTGGCCAAGGCGCTGGCGGCCTGGGGCGCCGCCGACACCGCATGGCCGCCGGTGTTCGACGCCACGCCCGCCAACCCCACCGAGGCGGCGGTACGCGCCGCTGCCCTGATGTATCAAGAGCTCGGCTGCGACGGCCTGGTGGCCATCGGCGGCGGCTCCAGCATGGACCTGGCCAAGGGCGTCGCGATTGCCGCGACGCACGCGGGGCCGCTGAAGAGCTACGCCACCATCGAGGGCGGCAGCCCCAGGATCACCAAGGCGGTGGCGCCGGTGATCGCGGTGCCGACCACGGCCGGCACCGGCTCGGAGGTGGCGCGCGGCGCCATCATCATCGTCGACGACGGCCGCAAGCTGGGCTTTCACAGCTGGGAGCTGATGCCCAAGGCCGCGATCTGCGACCCCGAGCTGACCCTGGGTCTGCCGGCCCTGCTGACCGCCGCCACCGGCATGGACGCGATCGCGCACTGCATGGAGACCTTTATGTCGGCCGCCGTCAACCCGCCGGCCGACGGCATCGCGCTGGAAGGCCTGCGCCGTGGCTGGGCCGCCATCGAGCGCGCCACCGGCACAGGGTCCGACCGCGAGGCGCGCTGGGCCATGATGAGCGCCAGCATGCAGGGTGCGATGGCCTTCCAGAAGGGCCTGGGCTGCGTGCATTCGCTCAGCCACAGCCTGGGCGGCGTCAACCCGCGCCTGCACCACGGCACGCTGAACGCGGTGTTCCTGCCGGCCGTCGTCAAGTTCAATGCCCAGCACCCCAGCCTGCATCAGGACGACCGGCTGCAACGCATGGCCCAGGCCATGGGCCTGCCCGGCTGCGATGCCGCCGGCCACGCGGTGGCCGAAGCGCTGCGCGCGATGAATGCGCGGCTGGGCCTGGCCCCGGGGCTGGCGGCGCTGGGGGTCGGCGAAGAACTGTTCGAGCGCGTCATCGACGGCGCAATGCTGGACCATTGCCACAAGACCAATCCGCGCCTGGCCACGCGCGAGGACTACCGCGAGATGCTCACCGCCTCGCTTTGACCAGGGGACAAGCGTCAGGCAATGCCCGACAGGGTTTACAGCCGGCTTCCTATGCCCGGCGAGCGGCACATCGGTTGCAATGAAGCGGTGTTCACAGGCAGGAGGCGGGTCATGGACCGAAGTCTTTTGTTTCCATTGCTGACACCCGCAGGCCGGCGTCATCGGCAGGATGTGTCCGGTATGAACCGCCATCCCAGCCTGCCAGCGCCTGCCGAGGCTACGCCTATCTACGGCCGACACACCGGGCGCCGCCGACAGATGCCCTTCTTCATCCGCTGGTGGCTGGCCCTGCAGGGCTGAGCGCGGACCGGCCAGCAAAAAGGCCGACCTCTTGTGGAGGCCGGCCCGGCGATACGAGCCCCGGATGCCGGGGCTCAATCACTTGAGGGGTGCATCAACCATGCTTGGCGTCGAAGAACTGCTCGTCCTCGGTCGAGCCCTTCAGCGCAGCGGTCGAGGCCTCGCGCTCGATGGTCGTGGTCACCGCGTCGAAGTAGCCGGTGCCGACCTCGCGCTGGTGCTTGACGGCCGTGAAGCCCTTCTCGGCGGCGGCGAACTCGGCTTCCTGCAGCTCGACAAAGGCGCTCATATTGTTGCGGGCGTAGCCATAGGCCAGGTTGAACATCGAGTAGTTCAGGCTGTGGAAGCCGGCCAGCGTGATGAACTGGAACTTGTAGCCCATCGCGCCGAGTTCGCGCTGGAATTTGGCAATCGTCGCGTCGTCCAGGTTCTTCTTCCAGTTGAACGAGGGTGAGCAGTTGTAAGCCAGCAGCTTGCCGGGGAACTTGGCATGGATCGCGTCGGCAAAGGTCTTCGCGAAGGCCAGGTCGGGCTTGCCGGTCTCGCACCAGATCATGTCGGCATAGGGCGCGTAGGCCAGGCCGCGGCTGATCGCCTGGTCCAGGCCATTGCGGGTGCGGAAGAAGCCTTCAACAGTGCGCTCGCCGGTGCAGAAGGGCTTGTCGTTGTCGTCGATATCGCTGGTCACCAGATCGCCGGCCTCGGCGTCGGTGCGGGCCAGCAGCACCGTGGGCGTGCCCATCACATCGGCGGCCAGACGGGCGGCGACCAGCTTGGCCACGGCCTCGCGGGTCGGCACCAGCACCTTGCCGCCCATATGGCCACACTTCTTGGCCGCCGCCAGCTGGTCTTCGAAGTGCACGCCGGCGGCGCCGGCTTCGATCATGGCCTTCATCAGCTCGAAGGCGTTCAGCACGCCGCCGAAGCCAGCCTCGGCATCGGCCACGATGGGGGCGAAGTAGTCGATATCGTTCTTGCCCTCGGACCACTGGATCTGGTCGGCGCGGGCGAAGGTGGCGTTGATCTTCTTGACCACCTTGGGCACGGAGTCCACCGAGTACAGCGACTGGTCGGGGTACATCTCGCCATTGCTGTTGGCGTCACCGGCGACCTGCCAGCCCGACAGATAGATGGCCTTCAGGCCGGCCTTGACCTGCTGCATGGCCTGGTTGCCGGTCAGCGCGCCCAGCGAGTTGATGAAGGGCTCGGTGTTGACCAGGCCCCAGAGCTTCTCGGCGCCGCGCTTGGCCAGGGTGTGCTCGATGGCCAGCGAGCCACGCAGACGCACCACGTCGGCGGCCGTGTAGCCGCGGGTGATGCCCTTCCAGCGCGGGTTCTCGGCCCAGTCTTTTTCGAGGGCGGCGATTTGCTGTTCACGGGTCAAGGTGCTCATGAAGTACTCCTGCAAGCGGTTGGGGGTAGGAAGGAATCGATGGCTTAAGCGTAGTCCTCGCCCCTGCTCTGCGGAAGTGTTGTGTCTTATATAAGACTAAAAATATTCTCCTTGCAAATCAACAACTTGCACTTTCAATACCGGATCACGAAAACAACTTCTCCATAATGAGAAAAAATGTCGCGGCGCAGCATGAGAAAATACCACGATATGAAATGTCGTTTTCGTATCGTGGATTTGCAGCGGCGCTCTCAGAGCCCGCCGATGAAGTAGCGCTTCAGGCCGGCCAGCACCATCTCGACCGCGATCGCGGTCAGCACCAGGCCCATCAGCTTCTCGATCGCCGACACCACCGAGTCGCCCAGCAGCTTGCGGATGCGGTCGGCCAGGATCAGGGTCAGGCCCGAGACCACCATGGCCGCAGTGAGCGCGGCAATCCACTCCCAGATGCGGTCGGGCTGGCGCGAGGCCAGCAGCAGCACGGTGGCCATCGCCGAGGGGCCGGCCAACAAAGGCACGGCCAGCGGGAAGATGAAGGGCTCGCGGCCAGGCTCCAGGCCATAGGCCGATTCGCCGCTGCTGCCAAAAATCATGCGGATCGCGATGATCAGCAGGATCACACCGCCGGCCACCTCCAGCGAGCGCTCCGACAGGTGCATCACCCGCAGGAATGCGTCGCCGACGAACATGAAGGCGAACAGCACGCCGAAAGCGATGCCGACCTCGCGCAGCGCCACCAGCTTGCGCCGCGGCTTGGGGACCGCTCGCATGATGGGGATGAAGATCGGCAGGCTGCCCAGCGGGTCCAGCACCAGCAGCAAGAGGATGAAGGCGGAGAGAAAACTGTGGTCCATGGCCGGATTGTCCGCCGGCTTGCCCTCGGGCCGGTCGCCCGCCAATCGCCCTCACGGTGGCTTGGATGCAACAGCCCGGGGCTTTTCCCCTGATCGTGTCAACGCTGACTCTACAATGCGAATAACAACAATTCTCATTCACAAAACAAGCCACTGCGGGCCTGAACCCAGGCTGTGGCGGGCTTGTCCATACAACTCCTCCGATGACATCGTCCCGTATCAAGGCGCAGCGCGCCCAGCTTGCCGATCACTCCCTGGCGGCCACCGCCGCTGCCCGCGCCGAGACAGGGCGCCTGAGCCTGCTGGCCACCCTGATGGCACTGGCGCTGCCGAGTCTGGCCCAAGCGCAACAGGGGGCGCAGGAACCGGCTCCGGAAGTGAACGACGCAGCGGTCTTGCCCGTCGTGAAGGTCAAGGCGCGCAGCACCCATGAAAGCCAGTCCTACACCGCCGGTGCCAGCCAGTCCGCCACCGGCCTGACCCTGTCGCTGCGCGACACCCCGCAGTCGGTGACCGTGATCACCCAGCAGCGCATCAGCGATCAGGCGATGCGCCAGGTGGCCGATGTGCTGCAGGGCACACCCGGCCTGTCGTACAAGGACACCGACCGCGGCCGCAACAGCCTGTCGGTGCGCGGCTTCGAGATCGACAACTACCAGTACGACGGCGTGCCGGTCGAGAAAATCAATATCGGCGGCGAAAACGACAGCACGGTGCTCTATGAGCGCGTCGAGGTCGTGCGCGGCTCCACCGGTCTGCTCAGCGGCGCCGGCAACCCTTCGGCGGCCATCAATCTGGTGCGCAAGCGAGCCGACAGCAGGGTCTTCAGCGGCTCGGTCCAGGCCAGCCTGGGCAGCTGGCAGCACCGGGGTCTGACTGTGGACCTGTCCACCCCGCTGAGCGAGGATGGCCGGGTGCGGGGCCGGGTGGTCGCCAACCACGAACGGCAGCATGCCTTCATCGACCTCGAGAACACCAGGCGCAGCGTGCTGTACGGCGTCATCGATGCCGACCTCGGCACGACCACACGCCTGAGCGTCGGCGCCAGCAGCCAGGACGACAAGCGCAATGGCGTCTACTGGGGTGGGCTGACCTACTGGTATGCCGATGGCAGCCCTACCCGCTGGGATCGCAGCAAGACCACCGCCACGCGCTGGAACCAGTGGGACACGCGCCAGCAAACCGCCTTCGCCAAACTGAGCCACCAGTTCGAGAACCTCTGGCGCGTCAGTCTGGACCTGAACCACTTCAAGCAGCGCGAGGAGTCGATGCTGCTCTGGATAACCGGCCTGCCCGACCGCAACACTGGTCTGGGCCTGAACGCCATGCCCTATCACTACCGCGCCGAGCCGACCCAGAACCAGCTGGCCCTGACGGCCAGTGGCCCCTTCCGGCTGTGGGGCCGCGCCCATGAGCTGAGCCTGGGCCTGAGCCATAGCCGCGCCAAGGCCGGTTGGGACAATGGAGCTCCGCTGGACGAGCAGCAGGCTGCGGTCGGCGACTTCAATCGCTGGGATGGCTCCTATGCACGGCCGGCGATGAAGGCTCTGGAAGTCGGCAGCAGCGATGCCACCATCCAGTCCGGCGCCTATGCGGCGGCCCGGCTGCAACTGAGCGACCCATTGAAGCTGATACTCGGCGGTCGTATCAGCCATTGGAAGAAGGAGCACAAGGTCGGCCTCTGGACTCCCGAGGCCTTCACGATCGAGCACAAGGGCGAGTTCACCCCCTATGCGGGCCTGATCTTCGACCTGAACAAGGAGCTGTCCCTCTACGCCAGCTACACCGACATCTTCAAGCCGCAGAACGAGCGCGACCGCCACGGCAAGTACCTCGACCCGCTGCGCGGCAAGAGCTATGAGGGCGGCATCAAGGGCGAGTTGCTGGACGGCCGGCTGAATGCCTCGGCTGCGGTATTCCGCGTCGACCAGGACAACTTCGCCGAGCCGGATCCGGGCCAGTTCATCCCCGGAACCACCACCCCGGCCAAGCGCGCCGGCCAGGGCGTGCGCTCGCAGGGCTGGGAGCTGGAGCTGGCGGGCGAGTTGGCGCCAGGCTGGAGCCTCAGCGCCGGCTGGACCCACTTCTCGACCAAGGACGGCCAGGGCGTGCAAGCGGCGCTGGACCATCCGCGCCGCCAGCTCAAGCTGTTCAGCAAGTACACCCTGGGCGGCAGCCTGCAGGGCTTCAGCGTCGGCGGCGGCATCAACTGGGAGAGCGCGCAGCTGACGCGCCTGGAGAATCCCGTGAGCAAGGTCAACGAGCATGTCGGCCAGCCCAGCTATGCGCTGGTGGACCTGATGCTCAGGTACGAGTTCAGCAAGAAGCTCTCGCTGCAGGCCAATGTCGACAATCTGCTGGACAAGAAGTACTACAGCAGCAGCTGGAGCGGCTACACCTACGGCAAGCCGCGCGGCCTGACCCTGACGCTCAGCCACACGCTCTGATCGGTCCTGCGGCGGCCGGCGGCCGATTTGCAAGGACAATGCGGCCACCATGAGCGAAGCCGGCCCCCTCGACACCATCGACCGCAGAATCATCGAGATCCTGCAGCGCGACGGCCGCCTCTCCAATGTGGACCTGGCATCCCGCATCCATCTGTCGCCGCCGCAAACCCTGCGCCGTGTCAAGCAGCTGGAGGAACGTGGCGTGCTGCGCGGCTACCGGGCCATGGTGCAGCCGGCCACGCTGGGCCTGGGCGTGACCGCCTTTGTCAGCCTCAATATCGAGGCCGATGCCTTCGGTCGCGTGCGCGAGATCGAGGCCCTGATCCGCGACTTCCCCGAGATTCTGGAATGCCACACCGTCTCGGGCGACTGCGACTATCTGCTGAAGGTCGTCGCCGCCGACCTGAAGAGCCTGTCGCAGTTCCTGACCGACCGGCTGATGCAGATCCCCGGCGTCGCCGACATCCGCTCGATGATCTGCCTGGAAGAAATCAAGCCGCCGGCGCCGCTGCCGGTGCTGTGAAGTCACCCCCAGCCGCAGGGCTGGCCCTCGGTCCCGACTCAGCCCCTTGGATGGTGAGCCGCGTGGATCGCCTTCAGCCGCTCGCGCGCCACATGGGTGTAGATCTGCGTGGTCGACAGGTCGGCATGGCCCAGCAGCAGCTGCACCGCGCGCAGATCGGCGCCGTGGTTGAGCAGATGGGTGGCGAAGGCGTGGCGCAGCGTGTGCGGTGACAGCGGCGCGGTGATGCCGGCCTGCAGCGCGTACTTCTTGACCAGCTTCCAGAACATCTGCCTCGTCATGCCATCGCCGCGGATCGTGACAAACAGCGCGTCGCAGCGCTGGCCCTTCAGCAGGGTAGCTCGCGCCTCCTGCAGATAGCGCAGCAGCCAGCTGTGCGCCTCCTCGCCGAAGGGAACGAGGCGCTCCTTGGCGCCCTTGCCGGTGATCCGCAGCACCGCTTCCTTGAAGCCCACATGCACGCTCTTGAGCTCGACCAGCTCGCTGACCCGCAGGCCGCTGGCATACATCAGTTCCAGCATCGCGCGGTCGCGCAGGCCCAAGGTGTCCTCCACCTCGGGCGCCGCCAGCAAGGCCTCGACCTGGGCCTGGCTCAGCACCTTGGGCACGCGCAGCGGCTGCCGGGCATTGGCCAGGCGCAAGGTCGGGTCCTCGGCCAGCGCCTGCTCGCGCAAAGCCCAGCGGTAGTAGCGCTTGAAGACACTGAGTCGGCGGTTCGAGCTGGTCGCGCGGCTGCCCTCATGGCGGGCCGCCGCATAGCCCAGCAGATGCAGCTCCCGCGCAGCGTCCAGCGCCAGGCCATGCGCCTGTGCCAGCCAGTCGGCCAGCAGACTCAGATCGCGCCGGTAGGCCGCCAGCGTGTTGGCGGCCAGACCATCCTCGATCCACAACATCTCGACGAAGCGTGCGATCGCCGCCTCGCTGGCGGCACGCGCAGACGATTCCTTGTCCATCCTTGCCTTCCAAAGAGAAAGGGCGCACGCGGCGCCCTTGGTCACTGCTGCAGCGCCCGGCTCAATCGAGCTTGAGCTTCTGCTGCTCGACCACCTTTTTGTAGACCTCGAACTCGGCCTTGGTCTGGGCCGTGAACTGCTCGGGCGTGTTGGCCACGATCAGCGAGCCGGTGTCCTCGATGCGCTTCTTCACATCGGGCATCTCGACGGTCTTCTTGACCGCCGCCGCGACCTTGTCGATCACCTCCTTGGGCAGGTTCTTGGGACCATGGATGCCGTAGTAGGCCATGCGGTTGACCGGCTCCAGACCGACTTCCTTGAAGGTCGGCACATTGGGCAGCACGGCCAGGCGATTCGGCGCGGCCACGACGATGGGGATCAGCCGGCCGTCCTTGATGAAAGGCAGGGCCGAGGGCAAGTTGTCGAAGATCATCGGCACCTGGCCGGCCACCGTGTCGTTGAGCGCCGGGCCGGCGCCGCGATAGGGGATGTGCAGCACGAAGACATTGGCCAGGCTCTTGTAGAGCTCCATCTGCAGATGGCCGATGCCGCCGGTACCCGAGCTGGCGAAGCTGTACTTGCCAGGGCTCTTCTTGAGCTCGGCGACAAAGCCCTTGTAGTCACGCGCCGGGAACGAGGGGTGCACCGCGATCACATTGGGCGTGGCCGCCACATTGATGATGGAGGTGAAGTCGGTCAGCGGGTTGTAGGGAATCTTGGGGTTGATCGCGGGGTTCGACGCGGTGGTCGACACCGTGGCCATGCCCAGCGTGTAGCCGTCCGGCGCGGCCTTGACGATTTCGTTGGCGCCGATCGAACCGCCGCCGCCGGCGCGGTTGTCGACCAGCAGGTTCTGGCCCAGATGGGCCTGGATCTTCTCGGCCAGCACGCGCGCGACGATGTCGGTGGTGCCACCCGGCGCAAACGGCACGATCAGGCGCACCGGCTTGGCCGGATAGCTCTGGGCCAGGGCCAGCGGGGCGACCAGGGTAGCGGCGCTCAGGGCCACACAACGACGTATCCAGACTCGACGGCTCATCAGCGGTCTCCTTTTATGCGGAAATTCTCAGGGCAGTTCATTGATGTTTCTGGCGCGATGCTAACCACGCCCACCAGAGCCCATGCTAGCGGAACTACGTACAGCCCCCGGCCCTCAGTCACCTGCGGCGCCCAGCAAGCCGGCCTTGAGCCGCTTGTCCACCGGTCGCTCGCCGAGAAACACCTTCAGCAGGGCCAGATAGAACTCCGGCCCGGCAATCGCCGCGCCGATGGCTTTGCCGTTCAGGCTGATCAAGGTGCCCTGCTCGGGCAGATAGTCCATATCGATCAGGTCCTTGCTGCGCACCTTGGCGACGGCACGCAGCTGGGTGTTGAACTGCTCGATCTTGTCGGGCAGCGCGGCCTGCTCGGCCTCGCTGCAATTGCGCCGCACGCCCTTGGCGATGGCCTTGACGAACTCCTCGGTGCCGACGTCCAGCAACATGCGGATGCGGATGCGCTTGGGGCCAGGTGTTGCGTAGACCGCCGCCGGCGTGCTGGCGCTGCGGCCAAGGTAGAGGGCCGCCAGATAGCCCTTCAGCACCGCCACCGCCCGCATGCCGACGCCGTTGAGCGTCAGCGCGCTGCCGCCCAGCTGCAGCTTGTCGTCGAAGTCATAGCCCTCGTAGCGGCGGGCCAGCGCCGGCGCATTGATGCCCAGGCCCAGCAACGCGGCCATGAGCAGGCGGCGCCGTCGGTTCGGCACAGCCTTGCGGGGGACCCCACGGAAAAAAGCCATATCACTCTCCTTGCCCCAAGCCTAACGCAGCCGGCACACCCCAGGCCGACAGCGCCCCGATGGCACACTGCCGGCCATGCCTGCCGTACCTGTTGTTCCCGACTTCCTGCTGCTACTGCCCGACGCGCTGCTGATACTTTGCGGTTTTTTACTGTGCCGCTACACGGCGCTGAACCGGACTATCTGGGAGGCCACCGAGAAGCTGGTGTACTACCTGCTGTTCCCGGTGCTGCTGTTCAACTCCATCGTGCGCACGCCGCTGCAGCCGGCCGAGACCCTGAGCCTGGCCGGCGCCGGTGTGGCCGTGGTGCTGGCCGGTGTCGCGCTGGCCTACGGGCTGAAGCTCTGGCCCGGCGTCGATGCGCGCGCCCATGCCTCCGGCGCCCAGGTGGCGTTCCGCTTCAATTCCTATATCGCGCTGGCGCTGGCCGAGCGGCTGCAGGGCGCGCAGGGTGTGGCCTGGGTAGCCCTGCTGGTGGCGCTGTGCGTGCCGATCTGCAATGTGGCCGCCGTCTATCCGCTGGCCCGGCACGGTGGCCAGGGCCTGTGGCGCGAGCTGGCGCGCAACCCGCTGATCCTCAGCACCGTGGCCGGACTGATCGCCAATCTGATGGGGCTGAAACTGCCCGAGGCCGCCGCGCTGACCTTGAACCGCATCGGCCTGGCCGCCCTGCCGCTGGGCCTGATGGCGGTGGGCGCCGGCCTGCGCTTCGGCGCGCTGCGCGATGCACCGCGGCTGGCCGCCGCGCTGCTGGCGATCCGCCATGCCGCCCTGCCCTTGCTGGCCCTGGGCCTGGGCCACGGGCTGGCCTTGCCGGCCGGCCAGCGTGTCGTGCTGCTGACCTTTGCGGCCCTGCCGACCGCGTCGAGCGCCTATGTGCTGGCCGCGCGCATGGGCGGCCATGCGGCCTTTGTGGCCGGCCTGGTGACCCTGTCAACCGGGGTGGGCATGCTCAGCCTGCCGTTCTGGCTGAGCCTGTTGTAGCGCCCATTCGATGTGCTCGGCCAGCAGTTCGCTGGCGCTCGGCAGCGCCTCCCGCAAGGCCAGGCTGATGCCCTGGTCCGAGCCGGCGCGCAGCGCATTGCCCATCGCCACGGCCAGATTGCGCCGCCAGCGCGCATGGCCGATGCGGCGGATCGCCGAACCCTCGGTGAAACGCAGGAACTCGGTCTCGCTCCAGGCCCACAGCGCCAGCAGGCCGGGCGCGCGCAGCGGCTCGCGCTCGTCGAAGTCCGGCAGCGTGCTCTTGCCGGCGAACTTGTTCCAGGGGCAGATCAGCTGGCAGTCGTCGCAGCCGTAGATACGGTTGCCGATCAGCGGCCGCAGCTCGATGGGGATGGCGCCGTCATGCTCGATGGTCAGATAGGAGATGCAGCGCCGCGCATCGACCCGGTAGGGCGCCACGATGGCGCCGGTGGGGCAGGCATCGATGCAGGCCGTGCACTGGCCGCAATGGGCGCTGACCGGTTCCGACAGCGGCAGCGGCAGGTCCAGATAGATCTCGCCGAGGAAGAACATCGAGCCATGCTCGCGGTGCAGGGTCAGCGTGTGCTTGCCGCGCCAGCCGATGCCGGAGCGCGCGGCCAGTTCCACCTCCAGCACCGGGGCCGAGTCGGTGAAGACGCGGTAGCCGAAGGGCCCGATGGCCTGCTCCAGCCGGGTCGCGAGCTGCTGCAGCCGGGCGCGCAAGACCTTGTGATAGTCGCGGCCCCGGGCATAGATCGACAGCTGTGCGCGCTGCGGATCGCCCAGGCCCTGCCACTCGACGGCCTGCCAGTCCTCCACACCGGCGCGTGGCCGGTAGTCCATGCGCACGGTCAGCACCCGCAGCGTGCCGGGCACCAGCTCGGCCGGGCGGGCGCGCTTGAGGCCGTGGGCCTCCATATAGTGCATAGCGCCGTGAAAACCGGCCGCCAGCCAGGCCGTCAAGCCGGGTTCGGCACTGGCGAGATCGATATCGGCCACGCCAATCTGTGAGAATCCCAGCTCAAGCGCCCAGGCACGCAATTGCAGCAGCAGCGCTTGCGCGTCCTTGTCACCGATTTGCTGTGGAGCCTCGTTCATTTGCGCATTCTAGAAAGCCGCCACCTGCTGTGGCCCGATGAAGCCGCCACCGAGGCCTTTGCCGCCCGGCTGGCCCAGGCGCCGGGCCTGATGAATGCCAGCATCGAGCTGCACGGCTCGCTGGGCGCCGGCAAGACCAGTCTGGTGCGCCATCTGCTGCGCGCGCTGGGCGTGACCGGCCGCATCAAGAGCCCCAGCTACGCGGTGCTGGAGAGCTATGAGCTGCGAGATTGGGGCGGCCAAGGCGAGGTCAGCCATTTCGATTTCTACCGCTTCGCCGACCCGCGCGAGTGGGAGGATGCCGGTTTTCGTGAGATTTTCACCCGGCCCGGGCTCAAGCTCAGCGAGTGGCCGGAGAAGGCCGAGGGCATGCTGCCGACGCCCGATCTGCGCATCTGGCTCGCCACCCAGGACGACGACAGCCGCCGGGTCGAGCTGCAGGCCTGCACCCCCGAGGGTCAGGCCTTGCTGCAAGGGCTGCCGGCATGAGCCGCCGCCAGGCTCTGCGCCAGATGGGCGCCCTCGTCTTGCTGTTGCAGACGCCGACCCTGCTGCGCGCCGCGCCGGGCGGCGCCAGCATCGTCGCCGTGCGGGTCTGGCCGGCGCCCGACTACACCCGGGTGACGCTGGAGTCCGACCGGCCGCTGGCCGCCAAGCATTTCCTGGTCGACAGCCCGCACCGGCTGGTGATCGATATTGACGGGCTGGAGCTCAGCGCCGGCCTGCGCGAGCTGCTGGGCAAGATCAAGCCCGATGACCCCTATATCAGCGCGGTGCGGGTCGGCCAGAACCAGCCGCGCGTCGTGCGCATCGTGCTGGACCTGAAGCAGCCGGTGGCGCCGCAGATCTTCACGCTGGAGCCGGTCGCGGCCTACAAGGACCGCCTGGTCTTCGACCTCTACCCGCAGCAGGAGCGTGATCCGCTGCTGGCGCTGATCCGCGAAAAGGAGCAGGCCGAGACCCAGGCCGCGCAGGCGGTGCAGGATGCGCTGGGCGAGCTGATCGGCCGGATCGAGAAGCCGGCCGCCCTGCCCCCGGTTGCTGCAGCGCCATCACCCGCGCCGTCCCCTGCGCCCACCACACCGCCCGTCACAACATCAGCTTCAGCCCCAGCGCTGCAGACCCCGGCGCCAGCGCCAGCGCCCGGCCCGATCGACCGCAGCAAGCTGGATCGACTGATCGTCATCGCGCTGGACCCCGGCCATGGCGGCGAAGACCCCGGCGCCATCGGCCCCAGCGGGCTGAAGGAAAAGGATGTGGTGCTGGCCGTGGCGCTGAAGCTGCGCGACCGGCTCAACAGCAACCCCAACATCCGCGTGATGATGACGCGCGATGCCGACTTCTTCGTGCCGCTGCAGGAGCGGGTGCGCAAGGCGCGGCGCGTGCAGGCCGATCTGTTCGTCTCCATCCATGCCGATGCCTTCTTCACGCCACAGGCGCGCGGTGCCTCGGTGTTCGCGCTGAGCCAGGGAGCGGCCACCAGCACGGCGGCGCGCTGGATCGCGGCCAAGGAGAACCGGGCCGATCAGGTCGGCGGCGTCAACGTCGCCTCGGTCAAGGACCGCGAGGTGCTGCGCGCGATGCTGGACATGAGCACCAGTGCCCAGATCAAGGACAGCCTCAAGCTCGGCTCCGAGGTACTGGGCCAGATCGGCAAGGTCGGCCGCCTGCACAAGAAGGCGGTCGAGCAGGCCGGCTTCGCGGTGCTGAAGGCGCCGGACGTGCCCTCCATCCTGGTCGAGACGGCCTTCATCTCGAATCCGGAGGAAGAGGCCAAGCTGCGCGACCCCGACTACCAGGCCGAGCTCGTCAACGCGCTGGCCACCGGCATCGCGCGCTACTTCGCGAAGAACCCGCCGCTGGCGCGGCATCGCTCGCTGTAGCGCCCTGGGCTCAGGCCACCTGCTGGCGGCTGGCCTTCCAGCCGCCGTAGATCGCGATCAGGCCCGGGATGATGATCATGGCCCAGATGATCTTGCTCAGATGGGTCTGCACAAAGGGGATGTTGCCGAACAGATAGCCGGCCACGGTGATCCCGACCACCCATATCAGGGCGCCGACCACGTTGTAGAGCGTGAACTTGCCACGGCTCATCTCGGCCACACCGGCCACAAAGGGAGCGAAGGTGCGGATGAAAGGCATGAAGCGGGCGATGATGATGGTCACGCCGCCGTTTCTTTCGTAGAACTCGTGCGCCGCATTGAAAGCGCGCTTGTTGAAAAAGCGCGACTGCTCCCACTGGAACACCTTGGGGCCGAAGTAGCGCCCGATCAGGTAGTTGGTCTGATCACCCAGAATGGCCGCGATCAGCAGGACGGTGATGGCCAGCGGCAAGCTCATCACGCCGGTGCCGCACAGGGCGCCGACCACGAAGAGCAGCGAATCACCCGGCAGAAATGGCATCACCACCAACCCGGTCTCGACGAAGACGATCAGGAACAGCAGGGCATAGACCCAGGCGCCATAGGCCTGCACGAACGCGGCAATATGCTTGTCCACATGCAGGATGAAGTCGATCAGAAAGCTCGCGAATTCCATGGCGGCGGATTATGACCGGGCTTGATACCGCGTCGATGACAGGACTTCTTACAATCGGCCCATGGATTTGTCTTCCCCCAGCGTGCCGGCGACCCAGCGCCGCGCCATCCGCGAACTCCCCGATGAACTGATCAGCCAGATCGCCGCCGGCGAGGTGGTCGAGCGCCCGGCCTCGGTGGTGCGCGAGCTGGTGGACAACGCGCTGGATGCCGGCGCCACCCAGGTCAACGTCAAGCTGATGGCCGGCGGCGTGCGCAGCGTCGTCGTCGAGGACGATGGCCTGGGCATTCCGGTCGAGGAGCTGCCGCTGGCGCTGAAGCGCCACGCCACCAGCAAGATCCGCAATCTGGACGAGCTGGAATCGGTCGCAACCATGGGTTTTCGCGGCGAGGCGCTGGCCGCGATCTCCTCGGTGGCCGAGATGGCGGTGTCCAGCCGCTGCGAGGGCGCGGCCCATGCCCACCGGCTCGATGCCCGCTCCGGCGAGCTGGCGCCGGCGGCACGTGCCCGCGGCACCAGCGTCGAGGTGCGCGAACTGTTCTTCAGCACGCCGGCGCGCCGCAAGTTCCTGAAGACCGATGCGACCGAGCTGGCCCATTGCCTGGAATCGGTGCGCCGCCATGCGCTGGCCCGGCCCGATGTCGGCTTCACCGTCTGGCACGAGGGCAAGCTGGTCGAGCAGCTGCGCATCGCCAGCTCCGAGCAGCGCCTGGCCGATGTGCTGGGCGCCGAGTTCATGGCCGAAAGCCGCGCGGTGTTCGCCGAGACCGGCCCGCTGCGCGTCTACGGCCGCGCCGGCCTGCCGGAGGCCGCGCGCAGTCGCGCCGATATGCAGTACGTCTATGTCAACGGCCGTTTCGTGCGCGACAAGCTGATCGCCCACGGCATCCGCTCGGCCTATGAGGATGTCCTGCACGGCCACCGCCAGCCCTGCTATGTGCTCTTCATCGAGATCGCGCCCGACCGGGTCGATGTCAATGTGCATCCGACCAAGATCGAGGTGCGCTTTCGCGACGGTCGCGAGATGCACCAGAAGGTGCGCTATGCGGTGCAGGATGCGCTGGCGCTGTCGCGCAGCAGCGAGGCGACGGCCGCCACGCCCGCCATCGAGCAGGCCCAGCAGGCCGCCGCCGGTGCCACCGGTTTCCGTCCGGCGCCCGGCCATCCGCCGGCCTGGTTCGCTCAGCCGGCCGCCGAACCCGCCCCCGGTTACGGCGGCGCAGCACCCAGCTGGCGCAGCCCGATCGCCAATAGCGCGCAAGTCTCGCTGGGACTGGCCGAAGTGGCGACGCTGTACGGCCAGCCGGCAACACCTGCCCCCAGCCCTGCGTCTCACGCCGCTGCCCCCGCCCTGCCCCAGCACGACTGGCCGCTGGGCCGTGCCATCGCCCAGATCCAGGGCGTCTATGTGCTGGCCGAGAACGCCCAGGGGCTGATCATTGTCGATATGCATGCCGCCCATGAGCGGGTGGTCTACGAGCGGCTCAAGGCCAGCCTGGGGGCCGCCGCGATCGAGTCGCAGCCGCTGCTGATCCCGGTCACCTTTGCCGCGACGCCACAGGAGATCGCCACCGCCGAGGCCCAGGCCACGACCTTGGAGCGCCTGGGCCTCGATATCGCGCCGCTGTCGGCCAAGGTGCTGGCGGTGCGGGCCCGGCCGGCCGCGCTGGCCGGTGGCGATGTCATCGAGCTGGCGCGCAGCGTGCTGGCCGAGCTGGCCCAGTTCGACGCCAGCCAGGCCATCGAACGCGCCCAGCACGAGATCCTCGCGACCATGGCCTGCCACGGCGCGGTGCGCGCGAACCGCCAGCTGACGCTGGACGAGATGAATGCCCTGCTGCGCGATATGGAGCGCACCGAGCGTGCCGATCAGTGCAATCATGGTCGCCCGACCTGGCGCCAGCTGACCATGCGCGAGCTCGATGCGCTGTTTTTGCGCGGTCGCTGATACGCAGCCGACCGCCACCCCGAAGGAGCCGTGATGGCCACATTGAAACTGAACAAAAAGAACAACAAACCCGGCGCCGTCGACAAACCCGAGGGCGAGCGCCGCGGTCCCTTGCGCGGCAAGGGCGTCTCGCGCCCGCGCCAGAGCTTGGCGGCGGCCCAGACCGAACGCGCCGAACGCCAGGCCGCTTTCGAGCAGCGCCGTGCCGCCGAGGAAGCTCAGCAGCAGCAACGCCCAGCTGCGGCCCGGCCGCCGCGCCGCGACGATGCCCCGCGCTTCGAGGACCGTCGCCCGCAACGCCGCAGCGAAGGCGCACAGCCGCCCTACGAACGCCAGGACCGCCCCGTGCGCGGCCCCCGGCCCGAGTTTGCCGGTGAGCCGAGCCGGCGCGATCCGCGCCATGAGCCGCAGCGCTATGAGCAGCGCCCGGAGGCCCGTCAGGAAGACCGCCAGGAGCCGCGCCGCGACCAGCGCCGCGCCACCGGTCCGCGCCCCAACATCCGCCCGCCAGAGCCGCGTGCCTTCCCGCTGCGCCCGGCGCCGCGTCACCGGGACGACGACGATGACGACGACAACTACCGCGACCCGAGCAGCGAGGGCGAACGCCTGTCCAAGCACATGACCGCGCTGGGCATGGCCTCGCGGCGCGAGGCCGATGAGTGGATAGGCGCGGGCTGGGTGCGGGTGGACGGCAAGATGGCCGTGCTGGGCCAGCGCGTCCAGCCGGGCGTGAAGATAGAAATCGACCCGCGTGCCCACAAAGAGCAGGCCAAGCAGGTCACCATCTTGCTGAACAAGCCGATCGGCTATGTCTCCGGCCAGGCCGAGGACGGCTATGAGCCGGCCTCGGTGCTGATCAAGAGCGCCAACCAATGGAGCGAAGACCCCTCGGGCCTGAAATACCACATCGGCCACAGCCGTGGCCTGGCGCCCGCCGGCCGCCTGGACATCGATTCGACCGGCCTGCTGGTGCTGACCCAGGACGGCCGCGTCGCCAAGACGCTGATCGGCGAGGACTCCAAGGTCGAGAAGGAATACCTGGTGCGCGTCGAGCTGGCCGGCGAAGGCGCGCCGATGGCGCGCTTCCCGGCGCAAGACCTGGCCCTGCTGAACCATGGGCTGGAGCTGGACGGCGTGCAACTGAAGCCGGCCAAGGTCAGCTGGATCAATGACGACCAGCTGCGCTTCGTGCTGCGCGAGGGCCGCAAGCGCCAGATCCGCCGCATGTGCGAGCTGGTCGGGCTCAAGGTCGTCGGCCTGAAGCGGGTGCGCATCGGCCGCATCAATCTGGGCCATCTGCCGACCGGGCAATGGCGCTTTCTGTCGCCCTGGGAGCGCTTTGATTGAAAACGCCTCTCGCACCGACGCTGGGCTGGCAGATCGCCGCGCTGGCCCTGCTGCTGGGCCTGCAACCGATCAGCACCGATCTCTACCTGCCGGCCCTGCCCGCGCTGCGCGCCGATCTGGCCGCGCCGATGGCGGCCACCCAGCTGACCCTGTCGGCGCTGATGCTCAGCTTCGGCTTCGGCCAGCTGCTGCTGGGCCCGCTCAGCGACCGCATCGGGCGCCGGCCGGTGCTGCTGGCCGGCCTCGCGCTGTATGCGGGGGCCGCGGTGGCCGGCGCGCTGGCGGCCGACATCTGGCTGCTGGTGGTCTGCCGCGCGCTGCAGGGCCTGGCCCTGGCTGCGGCCGTGGTCGGCGCGCGCGCGATGCTGCGCGACTGGTTCGAGCCGCAGCAGGGCGCTCGCGTGATGGCGCGGGCCCTGGGCGGCCTCGGTGTGCTGGCGATGCTGGCGCCGCCGCTGGGCGGGGCGCTGGCGGGCGCCTTCGGCTGGCGCTGGGCCCTGCTGGCCATCGCGCTGGCCGGCGCGGCAGCGCTGGCCCTGGTGGCATTGCGTATCCCCGAGAGCCTTGCAAGACCTGACCCCGAGGCGCTGCGGCCGCGCCGCCTGCTGGCCAACTGGGCCCTGGTGCTGGCCCACCCCTCGTTTCGCGCCTACACCCTGCTGACCAGCCTGGCCTACGGCACGCTCTACACCTTTCTGGCGGCCTCGGCCTTTGTCTTCATCGAGGTGCTGGGCCTGTCGCGCGGCCATTACGGCCTGCTGGTGGGTCTGGGCGCCGGCCTCTATGTGCTGGGCACCCTGCTGTGCCGGCGCTGGCTGGCGCGGCTGAGCCTGGCCCGCACGGTGCGGCGCGGCGCCTTCTTCACCTTCATCGGTGCCTGCGGCCTGGGCCTGGCCGCCTGGGTCTGGCCGCCCTCGGTCTGGGCGCTGATGATTCCGCATGTCTTCGTCATGCTGGGCCATGGCGTGCTGCAGCCCTGCAGCCAGGCCGGCGCGGTCGGCCCCTTCCCCAAGCAGGCCGGCGCGGCGGCGGCGCTGTCGGGCTTCGCCTCGGCCCTGGTGGCCTTCGCGCTGGGCGGCTGGCTGGGCCTGAGCCTGGACGGCACGGTGCGGCCCATGGCCGCGACCATGATGGTGCTGGGCCTGGCCGCTGCCCTCTGCGGCTGGACCCTGGTGCAGTCGCAGGAGCGGCATTTGCGGCCGGTGGTGCCCGCATGAAGCTCAGCCCGATCTGCCTGGCCGGCCCGACCGGCTGCGGCAAGACCGCCGGCGCGCTGGCGCTGGCCGAGGTGCTGCCTATCGAGATCATCAGCGTCGACTCGGCCCTGGTCTATCGCGGCATGGACATCGGCACGGCCAAGCCCATGCCGGCCGAGCTGGCCGCCGTGCCGCACCACCTGATCGACATCCTCGACCCGCTGGACAGCTACAGCGCCGCGCAGTTCGCCAAGGACGCGCAGCGCCTGGCCGCCGAGATCCTGGCGCGCGGCAAGCTGCCGCTGCTGGTCGGCGGCACCATGCTTTATTTCAAGGCCTTGTTCGATGGCCTTTCGACCCTGCCGCAGGGTGATGAGGCCCTGCGCACCCGGCTCGATGCCGAGGCCGCCGCGATCGGCTGGCCGGCCATGCATGCGAAGCTGGCCGAGGTCGACCCGGTCACTGCGGCCCGCCTGGCGCCCGGCGACTCGCAGCGCATCCAGCGCGCGCTGGAGGTCTGGCATCTGGCGGGCAAGCCCTTGTCCCAATTGCATGCCGAGCAGGAACGCAGCGCCGGCGTCGACTGGCCGCTGCTGTCGCTGGAGCCCAGCGACCGCGCCTGGCTGCATCAGCGCCTGGCGCAGCGCTTCGAGCAGATGCTGGCGCAGGGCCTGATCGCCGAGGTCGAGCGCCTGCGCGCGCGCGGCGATCTGCATCTGGGCCTGCCTGCCATGCGCTGCGTCGGCTACCGCCAGGTCTGGGAGGCCCTGGACGCTGGCGACATGAAGACCCTGCCCGAGCGCGGCATCGCCGCGACCCGGCAGCTGGCCAAGCGCCAGCACACCTGGCTGCGCAGCATGCCGCAGCGCCAGGTGATCGCCTGCGAGTCGCCCGAGGCACCGCTGCATCTGCTGGCCGCCGTGTACCGGCTGCTCCACGATGGCGGTCCTTGAGGCCCGCGGCCTGGCCAAGCGCTACGGCGACACCCCCGTGTTCGCCGGCATCGAGCTGCGCCTGCAGGCCGGCGAGCTGGTGGCGCTGCTGGGCGAATCGGGCTGCGGCAAGTCCACCCTGCTGAACTGCCTGGCCGGCCTGGACCGGCTCGATCAGGGTCAGGTCTTGCTGGCCGGCCAGGACATCGCCGCGCTGCCCGAGCAGGCCCAGGCCTTGCTGCGCCGCCGCCATCTGGGCTTTGTGTTCCAGGCCTTCCATCTGCTGCCGCATCTGACGGTGGCCGACAACGTCGGCCTGCCGCTGCTGCTGCTCGGTGCGCCCGACGCCGGCCGCGTGCGGCAGATGCTCGCGGCGGTGGGTCTGGACGGGCTCGATGCCCGCCTGCCGCGCCAGCTCTCCGGCGGGCAGTTGCAGCGTGTCGCGATCGCCCGCGCGCTGGTGCACCGCCCGGCCCTGGTGCTGGCCGACGAGCCCACCGGCAATCTGGACCCGCGTCACGCCGCCCAGGTGCTGGACCTGCTGCGCCAGCAGTGCAAGCAGGAGGGCGCGGCCTGCCTGCTGGTGACCCATTCCGAACGCGCCGCCGCCGCCGCCGATCGCGGCCTGCTGATGAGCGATCAGCACGGCCTGCAGCCATGGCACGCTGGCTGATCGCGCTGTCCTGGCCGGCGCTGAAGGCCCAGTGGGGCCGCCAGCTGCTGGCCTTGCTGGCGATCGCGCTGGGCGTGGCCCTGGCTTTCGGCGTGCAGCTGCTGAACGGCTCGGCGCTGGCCGAGTTCAGCGCGGCCCAGCGCAGCCTGGCGGGCACGCCCGATCTGCTGCTGCGCGGCAGCGACGGGCGGCCGCTGGACGAGGCCCTGCTGGAGCGGCTGATGCAAGCGCCCCAGGTCCAGCAGGCCGCGCCGGTGATCGAAGGACAGGCCCAGGTCTTGACGGAGGGGCGCTTCGCCCTGCGCCTGCTCGGCCTGGATGCCTTGCAAACCGCCCAGTTCAATCCGGCCCTGCTGCCCCGGGCATTTGACGAGGGCCAGGCCCTGCAGTCGCTGCTGGCACCGGACGCCCTCTTCCTGAACGAAGCGGCGCTGCGGCGCCTGCCCAGCCCGCGCCCGCTCAGCGTGCGGCTGCGGCTGGTGGGCGAGGATGGCCGGGCTCGCGATGTCGAGCTGCGCCTGGCCGGCAGCGTCGCCGCCCCCGGCGCACCGCTGGCGGTGCTGGACATCGCGGCGGCCCAGGCCCTGTTCGGCCGGCTCGGCCGGCTGGACCGCATCGAGCTGCGGCTGCAGCCCGGGGTACAGACTCAAGACCTGACCCTGCCCGAGGGCAGCGTCGCCGCTGCGCCGCAGGACGAGCAAGACCAGATGGCGCGGCTGACCCGCGCCTACCGCGTCAACCTGGGCGTGCTGTCGCTGATGGCCTTGTTCACCGGCGGCTTTCTGGTGTTCGCGGTGATCTCGCTGTCGGTGGCCCAGCGCCTGCCGCAGCTGGCGCTGCTTGGCGTACTGGGCATGAGCGCGCGCGAGCGCATGCGCCTGGTGCTGGCCGAGGCCGCACTGCTGGGCCTGCTGGGCAGCGGCCTGGGCCTGGCGCTGGGCGCCGGGTTGGCCGCGCTGGGCCTGCGCCTGCTGGGGGGCGATCTGGGCAGCGGCCTGCTCGGCGGCCCGCTGAGTGGCAATGGGCCGGCCTTGCGGCTTGAGCCCTGGCAGATGCTGTTGTTCGGCGGCCTGGGGCTGGCGGTCAGCCTGCTCAGCGCGCTGCTGCCGGCCTTGGCCGTGCGGCGCATGGCGGTGGCCCAGGTACTCAAGGGCCTGGGCACCGAGTTGCAGACGCGGTTGCCGCGCGGGCTGGCGCCGGCCCTGCTGCTGGCCGGCATGCTGCTGGCGCTGTTGCCGCCGTTTGGCGGCGTGCCGCTGGCCGCCTATCTGGCCATGCTCTGCCTGCTGATGGGCGGCATCGCAGCCATGCCCGGCCTGGTGCGCCTGCTGACTCGGCTGCTGCCAGGCCGGCGCAGCGCCGGTCTGATGCTGCTGAGGGAGCGCGCCCGCGACCAGGCCGGCGCGGCCACGCAGATGCTGGCCGGCGTGCTGGTGGCGCTGGCGCTGTCGGTGGCGATGCTGGTGATGGTGCACAGCTTCCGTGCCTCGCTGCAGGACTGGCTGCGCCAGATGCTGCCGGCCGACCTCTATCTGCGCAGCAGCCTTCGCGAGGCGCCGCTGGCACCGGACTTCATCGAGGCGGTGCGCGCCAGCGGCCTGGCGCAAGACCTGGCCCCGCAGCGCAGCCGCCGCGCCTGGGCCGGCGATCAGACCGAGCTGAGCCTGCTGGCACGCGCCATCCGCGACGAGAACCGGCTGCCGCTGGTCGGGCCGCTGGCCGAGCCGCCGGCGCCGGATTTGATGCCCGTCTACATCAACGAGGCGATGCGCGACCAGCAGGCGCTGCGGCCCGGCGCGCGGCTGGCACTGAGCCTGAGCCCCGGCTCAGCGGCGCCGCCGACCCTGCAGTTCTTCGTGCGCGGCGTCTGGCGCGACTACAGCCGCCAGAGCGGCGCGCTGCTGATGTCGCTGGCCGACTACCAGCGCTGGAGCGGTGACAACCGCATCACCGAGCTGTCGCTGTGGCTGGCGCCGGGTTCTGACCCCGTGCAGGCCCAGGCCAGGCTGCGCGCGCTGGCCGCCGACCCGGCCGATCTGGAGCTGGCCGCCACCGGCGAGCTGCTGGCGCTGTCGCTGCGCCTGTTCGATCGCAGCTTCGCGGTCACCTACTGGTTGCAGGCGGTGGCGCTGGGCCTGGGCCTGTTCGGCATCGCCGCCAGCCTGTCGGCTCAGTTGCTGGCGCGCAAACGCGAGTTCGGCCTGCTGCGCCATCTGGGCTTCACCCAGGCCCAGCTGCAGCGCCTGCTGGTGCTGGAGACGGGGCTATTCACCGCAGCCGGCGCCCTCGCCGGCCTGGCCCTGGGCCTGGGCGTCAGCGCGGTGCTGGTCTGGGTGGTCAACCCGCAGAGCTTTCACTGGAGCATGGAATTGAGCCTGCCCACCGCCCGCCTGGCCGCGCTGCTGCTGGCGGTGATCGCCGCCTCGCTGCTGACCGCCTGGGCGAGCTTCGCCAAGGCCGGCAGGGTCGATGCGGTGCAGGCGGTGAGGGAGGATTGGTGAGTGCCGCAACGCGCCTGTCGGCGGCTTCTGCAGGTCGAGAGGGCCATGGCGCAGTTCGTCATTCGGGCCGCTTGGCCAGCGCAGCTCGCTCTGATACTGCGCGCCAGCCCTCACCGCTTCAAGGAGCACAAGAATGAAAAACATGCTGGCCACCGCCCCGATACCACCGCATCCAGCGTCTGACCGCGCGGCCAGGCCCTCGCTGCTGACCCGCTATGCCTTGCTGAGGGTGCTGCTGGGCGCCTTGATGGTGATCGCAGCGATGTCGGTCGTGATGGTGCTGGCCGAGAACCTGCCCAAACCCGCACGCCTGCTGTGGCCGCAGTTGCTGGCGACGGTGCTGATGGCGGCCGCCTTTCGTTTCTATGCCTTGCGCATTGATCGCCGGCCCGCCGCCGAGTTCGCCAGCGCTGGTGCAGCGCGCGAGCTGGGTCTCGGTCTGCTGGGCGGTGCGCTGCTGGTGGTCACGGTGTTTGGCGCTTTGTCACTGCTGCAAGTCTTTCATCTGCAGGGCATGCATCCGATCGGACTGGCGACATTGAAATCATTCGGGGACATGACCCTGGTGGCCGTGTTTGAGGAGTTGCTGGTGCGCGGCATCCTCTTCAAGGCGCTGGAACGGGTGCTGGGCAGTGTGCCGGCCTTGCTGGCTTCGTCACTGCTGTTCGGCCTGGCGCATCTGCCCAACGACGGTGCCACCCTGCTGTCGACACTCAACGTCACCGTCGCCGGCATTTTGTTCGCAGCCGCCTACCTGGCCAGTGGGCGGCTCTGGCTGGGCATCGGCTTGCACCTGGCCTGGAACTTCTGTGCCGGCCATCTGTTCTCGGCGGTCGTGTCAGGGCACAAGGCCGAGGCCGGCCTGCTGTATGGCCAACTGGCCGGACCGGACTGGTTGACCGGCGGCGCCTTCGGCATCGAAGGCTCGGTCATCACGCTGCTCGCACTGCTGGGCACCTGTGCTCTGCTGCTGGCGTTGGCGCATCGCCGTGGCCGGCTGCTGCCACGATCATCCAGGCAGGCTGCGCCGTGATAGGCAGGCGCGGTTTGCTGCTCTGGGCCTTGGCCACGACGCCGGTCATCGCGGAGGCAGCGCCGGCCGTATCGGGCGTGTCGGGCATCAGCCGCCGCCCGCTGCAGTTCCCGCGCGACTTCGGTGCCCACCCCGAGACCGGCATCGAGTGGTGGTATCTGACCGGCTTGCTGGGTGCGGACGCGGCGCAGCCGCCGCTGTTCGGCTACCAGCTGACCTTTTTCCGCCTGCGCAACCGCGACCCTGCCGTGCAGTCGCATCCCAGCGGGCTGGCGCCGCGCCAGCTGCTGCTGGGGCATGTGGCGCTGAGCGATCTGCGCGCCGGGCGTCTGCATCATGAGCAGCGGCTGGCGCGCAGCAGCGCCGGCGGCATCCAGGCGGCCGAGGCCGATTGCGATCTGCGCCTGCGCGACTGGCGTCTGCGGCGCCGTGCCGATGACGACCGCTACCGTGCCCGCTTCGGCAGCGCCCATGCCGGATTCGCGCTTGACCTGGACCTGCACAGCGCGCTGCCGCCGCTGCTGCAGGGCGATGCCGGCTATTCGCGCAAAGGCCCCGAAGAGAGCCAGGCCAGCCACTACTACAGCCGCAGCCAGATGCAGACCCGCGGCCGGCTGAGCCTGGACGGGCGCTTGCTGACGCTGCAAGGCCACTCCTGGCTGGACCACGAGTGGAGCGACAGCCTGCTGGCGCCCGAGGCGGTCGGCTGGGACTGGCTGGGGCTGAATCTGCTGGACGGCAGCGCGCTGACAGCGTTCCGGCTGCGCCGCGCCGATGGCAGCAGCCTGTGGACCGGCGGCAGCTGGCGCGAGAGCGGCGGCCGCGTGCGCAGCTTCGGCAATGGCGAGCTGCAGTTCCGGCCCGGCCGGCGCTGGCGCAGCCCCGTTAGCCAGGCCGAGTACCCGGTCGAGTGGGGGCTGAGCACGCCTGTGCAGGCCGGGCTGCAGGTCAGGGCGATGTTCGATGCCCAGGAGATCGATGCCCGCGCCAGCAGCGGCCTGCTGTACTGGGAGGGCGCCAGCGAGCTGTTCGATAGCGACGGCCGGCTGATCGGGCGTGGCTATCTGGAGATGACCGGCTACACCCGGCGCATGGTTCTGCCTTAGTCGGCGGGCCCTAGCCGCTGGTCACGCTGGAGCGGCCCGGCAGCAGGCCGGCACCGGCACGCACGCAGTTGCGGCCGGCTGACTTGGCCACATAGAGCGCCTCGTCGGCATCCGAGATCAGGTGATCCAGCGTGATGTGCTCGGCATGCAGGGCCGCCACGCCGAGGCTGGCGCTGACCGGCACCGGCTCGCCGCGCCAGCTGAAGTCCAGCGCCTCGATGCGCTCGCGGATGCGTTCGGCCACGTCCAGTGCCCCCAACGGATCGGTGTGCGGCAGGAAGACGATGAACTCCTCGCCGCCAAAACGCGCCAGCACATCGGGCTGGCGCAGGGTCTCGATGCTGACCTCGGCAATCTCGCGCAGCAGCTGGTCGCCGCACAGATGGCCGAAGCGGTCGTTGACCTGCTTGAAATGGTCGATGTCCATCAGCAGCAGCGCGCAGGACATCTCGTAACGCTTGGCGCGCGACCATTCGCGCTCGACCAGCTCGAGAAAATGGCGGCGATTGAAGGTACCGGTCAGCGAGTCCAGCGTGGCGTGGCGGGTCATGTTCTTGTGCGCCTTGTCCAGGTGCTGGACCAGGCTCAGGAACAGGTAGCCGAACACGCTGGTGATGCTGATCGCACAGGTGCTGGCGGCCAGCGTCGCGATCAGGCGGTTGCCCTCGCCGAGCAGCGTGATGGCCAGCTGCGAGATGCCCACCGCCATCAGCCACACCGCCCCCACCAACAGGGCCAGCGCACGCCACAGGCCCAGCTTCTGCACCCACAGGTTCAGGGCCGGCAGCCAGGCGGGTGCTTCGACATCGTATTGCTGCATCGCGGGCCCATCGTTCTCGACAACAACGCTATTCGACCACAGGCCGACCCCTCCGCAGCGCCCCACCCCCAAGAGCAGGGCCCCAATATTGGCTACACTGCCGCCCCATGCGCCGCTTTGTGCTGATCCTGATGCTGACCTTGCTGCCGCTCCAGTGGACCTGGGCGGCCGCGGCCAGCTATTGCGAGCACGAGACCGAGGCCAGCGCCGCCGCGCATTTCGGCCATCACCAGCACGAGCATCAGGACAGCGGTGACGCCGATGCTGATGTCGATGGCAGCGGCATCGACGCCGATTGCCCCAGCTGCCATGGCGCGGTGGCCGGCATCATGATGGTACATCCCTCGAAGCCGCAGGACTGGCCGGCCGACAGCCAGGCCACGCCTTACCGGCGCTCGGTCACCGACGGCCTGCCCGAACGGCTGATACGCCCACCCCACACGTCCCCGGTCTGACGCTGCGACCGGGGCCGATACAGCCCCGCGTCGACATCTGTTGTTGACCGGGCGGGCCGCTGCGCCCGTCCCAGACGAGGGACACCATGAAGATCACAAAACCCTGGATCACCCAGGGGGCGGGCTGTTGCGTCATCGCGATGGCCCTGAGCCTGCCCGCGCAGGCACAGACCGGCCTGGCCGAGCTGTTCACGGCCGCCTGGCAGCGCCAGCCCGAGGCCCTGGCGGCTGCGGCCCATCGCGAGGCCGCCGAGGGGCGCCAGGCCAGCGCCCGCAGCTGGACGGCCGAACCCGCCAGCCTGGAAATCGCCAGCAAGACCGACCGGCTGCACCGCAACGACGGTGCGCGCGAAATCGAGCTGGGCATTGCCGCGCCGCTGTGGCGACCCGGCGAACGCGGCCGGGCGCAAGCGCTGGCCGCCGCCGAGCTCGGCGCGCTGGACAGCCGCATCGCGGCGGCCCAGTGGCGCCTGGCCGGCCTGCTGCGCGAGGCCTGGTGGGGCTGGCAGCGTGCCGCGCTGGACCTGGGGCTGGCGCAGGCCAGGGTCGAGCAGGCCGGTCAGCTCGGCCGCGATGTGGCCCGCCGCGTCGCGGCCGGCGAGCTGTCGCGCGCCGATCAGCACCAGGCCGAGGCTGCCATCGCCGCCGCCCAGGCGGAGCTGGCCGAGGCCCAGGCCGCTCTGGCCCAGTCCCGCTTCGGCTTGCAGGCCCTCAGCGGCGTCGCACCCGAGACCGCCGGCAGCGGCGAGCCCGCACCAAGCGGTGAGGACCACGGTCTCGAGGCCCATCCGGCGCTGCGCGAGCTGCAGGACCGCGCCCGCCTGGCCCGCCATGCGCGCGAACTGGCCGGCACGCAAGGCCGCGCCAGCCCCGAGCTGAGCCTGTCGACCGCGCGCGAGCGCGGCGCCCGGGGCGAGGCCTGGGGCCAGACCGTCACGCTGGGCCTGCGCATCCCCTTCGGCAGCGATGGCCAGCGCAAGACCCAGCTGGCCACGGCCGCCGCCGCCCAGATCGAGGCCGAGACCCAGCTGACGCTGGAACAGCAAAGACTGGCGGCCGAACTCGCCACCGCCCGTGCGCGGCTCGCCGCGTCCGAGGCCCAGCTCCGGTCCGCCGCACGGCGCGCCGAGCTGGCCCGCGAGACCCTGGGCTTTGTCGACAAGGCCTTCGGCCTGGGCGAGACCGATCTGCCGACCCGCTTGCGCGTGGCCCAGGAGGCTTTCGAGGCCCAGCGCCAGAGCGAACGCGCCCGGCTCGGCCAGCAGCACGCCCTGTCCACCCTGCGCCAGGCCCTGGGCCTGCTGCCGCAGTGAACGCCACAACCATTCAAGGATTACCGATGCTCTTTTTCACTTTCATCAGTCATCGCGGCCTCATCGCTGCGATGGCGCTGGCACTGACGCCAGCCCTGTGGGCCGGCGAAGGCCACAGCCATGACGCCCCGGCCGCAGCAGCCGGCCCTGCCCTGCCCCGTTTCCACGCGGTGTCCGAGGACTTCGAACTGGTCGGCGTGCTGCAGGGCAAGCAGCTGACGCTCTATCTCGATCACGCGGCCGACAACCGGCCGGTCAAGAACGCGACGCTGGAACTGGAGCTGGGGCCGCTGAAGCTGCGCCCCACGCCGCATGGCAAGGACGGCGAATTCGAGGCCACGCTGGCCGAGGAGCTCAAGCCCGGCACGATCCCGGTGACCGTCACCGTCAGCGCCGGCGCGCAGAGCGATCTGCTGGCCGGCGAACTCGATCTGCACGCGGACGGGCACGCCAATGACGCGGCGGCACTCGCCTGGAAGCCCTGGGCCGCTGGCGCACTGATCGCCGCAGCCGGGGCCGCCGTGCTGCTGAGCCTGCGCGCACGCCGCCAAGGAGTTGCGGCATGAGCAAGCAGCCTCTGATCGTTTTGACCCTGCTCGCGGCCTCGCTGCTGGCCCAGGCCGGCCCCGGCCATGACCACGGCGACGCACCGCCGGTAGCGAGCGGCAACGGCCCGCAGCGCCTGCCCGATGGCGCGGTCTTCCTGCCCAAGCCGGCGCAGCGCCAGATCGGCGTGCGTACGCAAGTCAGCAGCGTCGAGGCGCTGCCGCGCGTCAGCGCGCTGGCCGGCAGCGTCGTGATGGACCCGAACGCCGGCGGCAAGGTGCAGGCCTTGATGGCTGGCCGCCTGGAAGCCGGGCCGCGCGGCCTGCCCTCGATCGGGCAGACCGTGCGCAAGGGCGAGCTGCTGGCCTGGGTGCGCCCGGGTGGCGAGGCGCTGGAGCGCGCCGGCCAGGCAGCGCAGATCGCCGAATGGCAGGCCCAGCGCGGCCTGGCCGAGCAGCGCCTGGCGCGGCTCAAACTCTTGGCCGACAGCGTGCCGCGCAAGGAGATCGAGGCGGCCGAAAGCGAGCTGGCCAGCCTGCGCGCGCGCATCGCGGCGGTCGGTGCCGGCCTGGCCTCGCGCGAGGCGCTGCTGGCCCCGGTCAGCGGCGTGATCGCGTCGGCCGCCGCGGTGGCCGGCCAGGTGGTCGACGCGCGCGAGCTGCTGTTCGAGATCGTCGATCCGGCACGGCTGCGTGTCGAGGCCCTGGCCTACGACGGCGCCGCAGCGCAGGACATCGCCGGTGCGGCCTTGGCCGTCAGCGGGGTCAAGCTGGACTTCATCGGCGCCGCGCGTGCGTTGCGCGAGCAGGCGATTCCCTTGCTGTTCCGCGTCCAGGGCACGGGCCTGCAAGACCTGGCCCTGGGCCAGCCGGTGCAGGTGCTGGTGCACAGCCGCAGCACCGTGCAGGGCGTGCGCCTGCCGGCCGCAGCACTGGTGCGCAGCGCCTCGAACCAGACCATGGTCTGGGTCAAGGCCGCGCCGGAGCGCTTCGAGCCCAGAGTCGTGACGAGCACGCCGCTGGACGGCGCCACGGTGGCGGTCAGCGCGGGGCTCAAGCCCGGCGAGCGGGTCGTCTCCGAAGGCGCGCTGCTGATCAACCAGATCCGCTGAGGAGCCACGAACCATGTTCAAGTGGCTACTCGACTACAGCCTGGGCAACCGGCTGCTGGTCATCATCGCCGCGCTGGCGCTGATGGCCTATGGCGCATTCACCTTGTCGCGCACCCCGGTGGATGTCTTTCCCGATCTGAACAAGCCCACGGTCACGCTGATGACCGAGGCCGGTGGCATGGCCGCCGAGGAGGTGGAACAGCTGATCACCTTCCCGCTGGAAACGGCGATGAACGGCCTGCCCGGCGTCGAATCGGTGCGCTCGACCTCCAGCGCCGGCCTGTCCTTCGTCTACATCACCTTCGACTGGAGCGCCGAGATCTTCCGCGCCCGGCAGATGGTGTCGGAGCGGCTGGCGACACTGGAGCAGGGCCTGCCCGAGGGCGTGGTCGCGCATATGGGGCCGATCAGCTCCATCATGGGCGAGATCATGCAGATCGCGCTGCCGATCGAGACCGACAAGGTCTCGGCGATGGCGGTGCGCGAGTATGCGGACTGGGTGCTCAGGCCGCGCCTGATGGCCATTCCCGGCGTGGCCCAGGTGATCCCGATCGGCGGCGAGGTGCGGCAGTTCCAGGTCCAGCCGCAGACCGCGCGCATGGCCGAGCTGGGCGTCACGCAGGAGCAACTGGCGGCGGCACTGCAGCGCTATGCGGCCAACAGCTCGGGTGGTTTTCTGGAGCTCAACGGGCGCGAGTACCTGATACGGCATCTGGGCCGAGACAACAGCCTGGAGGCCTTGCGCCATCTGGCGCTGGGCGCCAGGAACGGCCAGCCGCTGCTGCTGCGCCAGGTCGCCGAGGTCAGCTTCGCGCCGGCCCTCAAGCGCGGCGATGCCGGCTTCGAAGGCAAGCCGGCGGTGATCCTGGGCATCCAGAAGCAGCCCGGCGCCGACACCGTGGCGCTGACCCAGGCCATCGAGGCCGCGCTGGGCGAGATGAAGCGCTCGCTGCCGGCCGGCATGGCCGCGCCCCAGGTCACCTTCCGCCAGGCCAGCTTCATCGAGTCCTCGATCTCGACGCTGCAGGGCAAGCTGATCGGCGCCTCGGTCTTTGTCGCGGTGATCCTGTGGTTTTTCCTCGGCAATCTGCGCAGCACGGTGATCGCGCTGCTGGCGATTCCGGTGTCCATCCTCATCACGGCCCTGGTGTTTCGCTACTTCGGCCTGTCGATCAACACGATGACCCTGGGCGGCCTGGCCATCGCGATCGGCGGCCTGGTCGACGATGCGGTGGTCGATGTCGAGAACATCATCCGCCGCCTCAAGGAGGACCGCGCGCGCCATCCGGAACACCGGCTGAACCCGCTGCAGCTGGTCGCCAAGGCCAGCATGGAGGTGCGCTCGGGCATTCTGTACGCCACCGCCATCATCGTGCTGGTCTTCCTGCCGCTGTTCGCGCTGCCGGGCATGGAGGGGCGGCTGTTCGTGCCGCTGGGCATCGCCTTCATCGTCTCGACCCTGGCCAGCCTGCTGGTCTCGGTGACGGTGACGCCGGTGCTGAGCTACTACCTGCTGCCGACGATGAAGTCGCTGGACCATGGCGACACCCGGCTGCTGGCCTGGCTGAAGGCGCGCTATGCCAGCGGGCTGCAGGCGGTGCTGGCGCATCCGAAGCGCGCGCTGGCGGCAGGCGCCTGCGCGGCGCTGGCCGCGGCGGCAGCCGTGCCCTTCTTCGCCACCACCTTCTTGCCGCCCTTCAACGAAGGCACTTTGCTGATCGGCCTGCGCCTGAACCCGGGCGTGACGCTGGCCGAGAGCTCGGCGCTGGCCCGCCAGGCCGAGCTGCTGGTGATGCAGGTGCCCGAGGTCGCCCATGTGGGCCGGCGCAGCGGCCGGGCCGAGCTGGACGAGCATGCCGAGGGCGTGCATGTCAGCGAGCTCGATGTGGGCCTGAAACCGCAGGCCGAGATCACGCGCTCCATGGACGAGATCAAGGCCGATATCCGTGCCCGCCTGGTCAATCTGCCGGCCACGGCCGCCATCGGCCAGCCGATCTCGCACCGCATCGATCACATGCTGTCCGGCGTGCGCTCGCAGATCGCGATCCGCATCTTCGGCGAGGACCTGGACACCTTGCGCGGCCAGGCCGATGCCTTGCGCGCGCGCCTGGCCAGCATCCCGGGCCTGGCCGATCTGGAGATCGAGAAGCAGGTGCTGGCGCCGCAGATCAAGGTGCGCATCGACGCGGCGGCGGCCGCCCGCTACGGCGTGCCGACGCCGCAGATCACGGCCGCCTTGCAGGCCCTGGTCGAGGGCCAGGAGCTCAGCCAGATCGTCGAGGACGGCCGGCGCTTCGCGCTGGTGCTGCGCCTGCCCGAGTCGGCGCGCTCGATGGAGGGCCTGGCGCAGATCATGATCGCCACCCCGCTGGGTCCGGTGCCGCTGTCCAGGCTGGCCAGCATCGAGGACGGCGACGGCCCGAACCAGATCAGCCGCGACGACGGCAAGCGCCGCATCGTGCTGTCGGCCAATGCGCAGGGGCGCGCGCTGTCCGACATCGTCGCCGACATCCGCAAGGTCGTCGCCGAGACGCCGCTGCCCGAGGGCTATTTCGTCACGCTGGGCGGACAGTTCCAGGCCCAGGAGCAGGCCTCGCGCCTGGTGGGCCTGCTGTCCCTGGTATCGGCGGCGCTGATGTTCGTCGTGCTGTTCAGCCGCTACCAGAGCACCCGGCTGGCGCTGATCATCATGGCCAATATCCCGCTGGCCCTGGTCGGCGCGGTGCTGGGGCTGTGGCTGTCGGGGCAGCCGCTGTCGGTCGCGGCCCTGGTCGGCTTCATCACGCTGGCCGGCATCTCGGTGCGCAACGGCATCCTGAAACTGAGCCACTACCTGAACCTGATGCGCTTCGAGGGCGAGAGCTTCGAGCCCCAGATGATTGTGCGGGGCTCGCTGGAACGGCTCAGCCCGGTGCTGATGACGGCCCTGGTGACCGCTTTCGCGCTGGCGCCGCTGCTGTTCGAGGCCGAGCGCCCCGGCACCGAGATCCTGCATCCGGTGGCCGTGGTGATCTTCTGCGGCCTGATCAGCTCGACCCTGCTCGACACCTTTCTGACCCCGGCGATGTTCTGGCTGTTCGGCCGCCGCGATGCCGAGCGGCTGCTGGACGACCGCGACGCGCAAGCTTTCTGATCAACACCACCAACGAGAGGACTTCAACAATGATGACCATCAAGACTTTGGCCGGCGCTGCGGCGCTGAGCCTGGCGAGCCTCGCCGCCCAGGCGGCCGGCGATCACGGCCACGCCCATGAGCACAAGCCGCTGCACGGCGGCGTCGTGGTCGAGGCCAGCGATATCGACTTCGAGCTGGTGGCCAGGGCCGAGCAGATCACCCTGTATGTGCGCGACCATGGCAAGCCGGCCTCCACCGCCGGCGCGCTGGCCAAGCTGACCCTGCTCAGCGGCGCCGACAAGAGCGAGCTCGCGCTGAGCCCGGCCGGCGACAACAAGCTGGAGGCCAAGGGCAGCTTCAAGACCGGCCCGGGCACCAAGGTGGTGGCCACCGTGACCTTGGCCGGCAAGAAGCCGGTCAATGTGCGCTTCAGCCTGAAGTAATCAGCAGGAAGCGCGGGGCGCTCGCTAGCGCCCCAGCTTGAACACGCTGACCACCTCGGCCAGCTGCGCAGCCTGGTGCTTCAGGCTCTCGGCGGCGGCCGCGCTCTGCTCGACCAGGGCGGCGTTCTGCTGCGTGACCTGGTCGAGCTGGGTCACCGCCTCGCCGACCTGGCTGATGCCGGTGGTCTGCTCGCCGGTGGCGTGCGAGATCTCCTCGATCAGGTCATTGACCTTGCGCACCTGGGCGACGATGCCCTCCATGCTCTGGCCGGCCTCGCCGACCAGCCGGGTGCCGGCCTGGACCTTCTCGGCGCTGTTGACGATCAGGCCCTTGATCTCCTTGGCCGCGTTGGCCGAGCGCTGCGCCAGGCTGCGCACCTCGGCGGCAACGACCGCGAAGCCCCGCCCCTGCTCGCCGGCCCGGGCAGCCTCGACCGCCGCGTTCAGCGCCAGGATATTGGTCTGGAAGGCGATGCCGTCGATCACGCCGATGATGTCGGTGATCTTGTTGGAGGCGGCGGAGATGTCCTGCATCGTCGCGACCACCTGGCCCACCACGCTGCCGCCCTGCACCGCCGCCGTCGACGCGGCATTGGCCAGCGCTGCGGCCTGGCGGGCGGTGTCGGCATTGTTCTTGACGGTGCTGGTCAGCTCCTCCATCGAGGCCGCCGTCTGCTCCAGATTGGCGGCCTGCTGTTCGGTGCGCTGGCTCAGGTCGGCATTGCCGTTGGCGATCTCGGCCGAGCCGGTGGCGATGCTGTCGCTGCTCTGGCGCACCGCGCCGACGATGCGCACCAGCGAGCTCTGCATGCGTTGCATCGAGCGCAGCATCTCGGTCACCTCGCCGCGCCCCTCGGCCCGAATCTCGCGTGAAAGATCGCCCTCGCCGATGCTGGCCACCGCCTCGCTGGCCGAGGCCAGCGAACGCCGGATGCCAGCCACCACCACCCAGGCCAGCAGGCACAGCAGGGCCAGTCCGGCCAGGCCGGCGCCCAGCACCATGAGCCGGTAGGCCTTGATCATGCCGGCCGCCTCGGCGGCCTGCTCGGCCGAGCGCCGGGCCTGGAACGCCACCATCTTGTCGGCCGTCGCGATATAGCGCTCCATCAGCGGCGCAAAGCTGCTGCGGCCCAGCGAGCGCGCCTGCGCCATATCGCCCTGCTTCTTCAGGGCCAGCGCCTTGTCACGGGCCTCCAGATAGGACTTGCGCACACCGGCCAACTCCTCCTGGATGCGCAAGCCCTCGGGGCTGGTCTCCAGTTCGGCGTAGCGCTTCTGCACGGTGCTGGTGTCGGCGGTGACCGCCGCCATGCCGTCCTTGAAATAGTCCTGCAGGCTGTCGCCGTCCGACTCGATGATGGCGAAGACCCGGGTCGCGTTGACGGCGATATTGCCGCGCCAGCGCTGCGCCAGCTGCAGCCGCTCGACCTGGTCGGTGGCCAGTTGCTCCACCGTCGCGCCCAGCGCCTGCACGCGCAGCAGGCTCAGCCCGATGATGCCCAACAGGATGGCGACGGCAACACCGACGATCAGCGAAAACTGCTGGGCAATGCTCAGCTGTGAACGCCACCCCATGCCTTGGCTTGCTTGTGTCATATCAAGAGGCCCCAACACCAGACACTGGCTCTCTTGCTATATCGTCAGCCAGCGGCGCCATCTTGAGCGCTGTTCGCACGCGCCGCCAGGAAAGGCCGGCCCGTGCCGCCCGCGTTTTTGATCGTCGTCGGCCAAAGAGGCCACAATGCCTGCGCCGCCACCCGCCTTGCCACGCATGCCTGCACTCGACGCTATAGCCGACACCGCTCCCAAAGCCTCCCCCCGCGCCCTCTCCGGCCTCTGGCCTTTTCTTGCGCCTTATCGCGGCCGCATCCTGACCGCCCTGCTCTTCCTGCTGCTGGCCGCGCTGGCCACGCTGGCCTTCCCGCTGGCGCTGCGCGGGCTGATCGACCAGGGCCTGGTGGCCAGCGATCCGGGCGAGCGGCTGATGGCGCTGCGCGGGCATTTCCTGGCACTGTTCGCCGTCGGCGCGGCCTTGGGCCTGTTCTCGGCAGCGCGCTTTTATGCCGTCACCTGGCTGGGCGAGCGGGTCAGCGCCGATCTGCGCAATGCGGTCTACAGCCATGTGCTGCGCCAAAGCCCCGAGTTCTTCGAGCACACCCAGACCGGCGAGGTGCTGAGCCGCATCACGACCGACACCACGGTGGTCCAGACCGTGGTCGGCTCCAGCCTGTCGATGGGCTTGCGCAACAGCGTGATGGGCGTCGGTGCGATGGTGATGCTGATCATCACCAACCCCTGGGTGATGACCCAGGTGCTGGGGCTGCTGATCCTGGTCGTGCTGCCGGCCATCTATTTCGGCCGGCGCGTGCGGCGCCTGTCGCGCGCCAGCCAGGACCGCGTCGCCGACACCAGCGCGATCGCGGCCGAGGTGCTGAACGCGGTGACCGTGGTGCAGAGCTATGTGCAGGAAGGTGCCGAGACGCGCCGCTTCGCCCAGGCCAGCGAGGCCGCGTTCGACACCGCGCGCAAGCGCACCCGCGTGCGGTCCATGCTGGTGGCCTTCATCATCACCGCCACCTTCGGCTCCATGCTGTGGGGCCTGTACCAGGGCACGCAGGCGGTGATCGCCGGCACTATCAGCGCCGGCCATCTGGGCCAGACCGTGGTCTACGTCATCCTGCTGGTCAGCAGCGTCGCGGTGCTGGCCGAGGTCTGGGGCGATGTCTTGCGCGCCGCCGGCGCCACCGAGCGGCTGATGGAGCTGCTGGCGACCCGCTCGACCATCGCCGAGCCCACCATGCCGCTGCCGCTGCCGGCCACCGCCGGCGGCTCCGGACTGAGCCTGCGCGGCATCCAGTTCAACTACCCCTCGCGCCCGCAGCAGCAGGCCCTGGCCGATTTCGACCTGGAGCTGCGCCCCGGCGAAACCGTGGCCCTGGTCGGCCCCAGCGGCGCCGGCAAGAGCACGGTGCTGCAGCTGCTCCTGCGCTTTTATCAGCCGCAGGCCGGCACGATCACGCTGGACGGTGTGCCCATCGATCGCGTCTCGCTGCAGGCGCTGCGCCAGCGCATCGGCCTGGTGCCGCAGGACAGCGTGATCTTCTCGGCCAATGCGCTGGAGAACATCCGCTACGGCCGCCCCGAGGCCAGCGACGAGGAGGTGTTCGCGGCGGCTCGCGCCGCCTTCGCGCACGACTTCATCAGCCAGCTGCCCGAGGGCTACAACACCTTTCTGGGCGAGCGCGGCGTGCGCCTGTCCGGCGGCCAGCGCCAGCGCATCAGCATTGCGCGAGCGATCCTGAAGAACCCGCCGCTGCTGCTGCTCGACGAGGCCACCAGCGCGCTGGACGCCGAGAGCGAGCGTGCGGTGCAGGCGGCGCTGGAGGTCGCGATGCAGGGCCGCAGCACCCTGGTGATCGCGCACCGGCTGGCCACCGTGCAACGCGCCGACCGCATCGTCGTGATGGAACACGGCCGCGTCGTCGAGACCGGCACGCATGCCGAGCTGGTGGCCGCCGGCGGGCTGTATGCAAGGCTGGCGGCGATGCAGTTCGAGGGCTGATCAGCCCTCCCCGCTGCCATCTCCCTGCAAGACCTTCAGCACCTCGGAGCGGAACTCGCGCTGGTAGAGGATGTAGATCACGCCGACCGTGCCGCCGATGAAGGCCCAGGGCGAGAAGAACCAGGCGATGGCGGCGAAGGCCAGGTAGTAGGCGCGCAGGCCGTCGTTGAAGGTCTCGGCCGCCAGCCCGACGACGCGGCCGGCGCGGTCGGCAAAGGCCTCGCGCGACAGGCCGCCGCTCTCGAACAGCTTGTGGTCCGGGGCCGAGGCCACCAGCAGCGCGCCGAAGGTGTACTGGCGCATGCTCCAGGTGAAGCGGAAGAAGGCGTAGACAAAGATGCCGGCCAGCAGCACCAGCTTCAGATCGAAGACCAGGGTCGAGGTGCGGGCCGCGAACGGGATCTCGCGCACCAGCTCGCTGGCCTGGTCGCTGGCGCCCAGCACGGCCAACAGGCCGCCGATGATCAGGATGGTGGTGGAGGCGAAGAACGACGGGCTGGTGGACAGGCTTTGCACGACCACCCCGTCGATCACCCGCACCTCGCGGTAGGTGACCTGCAGCATCCAGAGCCGGCGCTCGCGGTTGGTCGCCGCCAGCACCGAGTCCTTGGCCACCGCCTGGCGCTTGGCGAACTGGGCATAACCGACCCAGCCGCCAAAGAACAAGCCCAGCGCCAGCCAGTCGATGGCGGGCAGAAAGGTCAGCACGGTCCACAGTTTTTCCATGGCCGTGAGTCTATCCAGTCTCAGGGCGCGAGATCGAACACCAGGACCTCGGCATCCGAGCCCTGACCCAGCACCAATTTGTCGGTCCCGGCCAGCTTCAGCGCATCGCCGCCGGCCAGGGTCTGGCCGTTGACGAGCAGGCTGCCGCGCACCAGGTGCACATAGGCCAAGCGCCCCGGCGCCAACACCAGCTCGGCCGATTCATCGCCATTGAACAGGCCGGCATAAAGCCTGGCGTCGGCGTGGATGGACACCGAGCCCTCGGCACCGTCGTTCGAGGCCACCAGGCGCAGGCGGCCGCGCTTGTCCTCGGCCGGGAAATGCAGCTGCTGGTAGCTGGGCGCCACGCCGCGCTGGTCGGGCATGATCCAGATCTGCAGGAAATGGGTCTGCCTGCCCTGCGCGTTGTTGAACTCGCTGTGCATCACGCCGGTGCCGGCGCTCATGCGCTGCACATCGCCGGGCTTGATGACGCCGGCATGGGCGCCGCCCTTCTCGCCGTTGCCCATGCTGTCCTTGTGGGCCAGCTCGCCGTCCAGCACATAGCTGATGATTTCCATATCGCGATGGCCGTGGGTGCCGAAGCCGGTGCCCGGGGCGATACGGTCTTCATTGATCACGCGCAGCGCGCCGAAACCCATGCGCTGGGGGTTGTAGTAGTCGGCGAAGGAGAAGCTGTGGAAGGACTTCAGCCAGCCATGGTCGGCATAGCCGCGGTCGGAGGATTTGATCAGTTCAAGCATCGTGAGCTCCTGTTTGTTGAGCACCTCGTCGGCGCCATGGATCCAATGTAGGAGCGGGAGCCTTCAATGAAGCCCCCTCGCCGATGAAGTCAACGTTCAAATAAGATGAAGGCCCACGCCTTTGCCCTCTGCCCATGCACGCCACCCACGACAAACGCCGCGTCCTGACCCCCGAGGCCCTGACGATGATGGACACCATCGCCCGCACCGGCAGCTTTGCGGCCGCCGCGCGGGCCATGGGCAAGGTGCCCTCGGCGCTGACCTATAGCGTGCGCCAGCTGGAAGAGGCGCTGGACGTGCTGCTGTTCGATCGCCGCTCGCGCCAGGCCGAGCTGACCGCCGCCGGCCAGGAGCTGCTGGTCGAGGGCCGGCGCCTGCTGCAGGAGATGGATGCGGTGGCCAACCGGGTGCGGCGCGTCGCCACCGGTTGGGAGAGCGAGCTGACCGTCGCGATCGACGACGCGGTGGCGCGCCGGGCCCTGTTCGATCTGATGGAGGCCTTCTACCAGCTGCCGGTCGATGACACCCCAGGCGCCGACGGCGTGGTCGCCAAGGGCCCGCCGACCCGGCTGAAGCTGCGCGTCGAGGTGCTGTCCGGCACCTGGGAGGCGCTGCTGTCGGGCCAGGCCGATCTGGCCATCGGCACCTCGGCCCAGCCGCCGGGCAGCTCGGTGTTCTGCGAGCTGCTGGGCGATATGGAGATGGTGTTCTGCGTGGCCCCGCACCACCCGCTGGCCCGCCACGACGGCCCGCTGTCGGCCGCGACCATCTCGCAGCACCGCATCATCGCGGTGGCCGACAGCGCCCGCAGCCTGGCGCCGATGACGGTGGGCGTGATGCCCGGCCAGGAGGTGCTGACCGTGCCCTCGATGGCCACCAAGCTGGAGGCCTTGATGCGCGGCCTGGGCTGCGGCTCGCTGCCGGTGTCCATGGTGCGGCGCCATGTCGAGGCCGGCCGCCTGCTGCAGCTGCCGACCTTCCAGGAAAAACGCGTCTTCCCCATGCACTACGCCTGGCGCAACACCGGCCAGCCGCCCGCCAAGGCCCTGTCCTGGTGGCTGGGCCAGCTGCAGAGCGCGGCGACGCGGCGCTCGCTGCTGGAGCAGCATGAGGGGCTGCTGCTTTGATGGCTGGCCGCTACGTCGGTCGCTTTGCGCCCTCGCCCACCGGCGCGCTGCATGCTGGCTCCCTGGTCGCGGCGCTGGCCAGCTGGCTGGATGCGCGCGCCCACGGCGGGCGCTGGCTGGTACGCATCGAGGATGTCGACACGCCGCGCTGCCCGCCGGGCGCCGACCAGCTGATCCTGTCCCAGCTCGCTGCGGTGGGCCTGCTGCCCGATGCGCCGCCCGTCTGGCAGTCGCAGCGCGGCGCGCTCTATGCGGCCGCGCTGCAGCGCCTGGTCGAGGCCGGCCAGGCCTATGGCTGCGCCTGCTCGCGCCGCGATATCGCGGCCGCCGCCGGCCCGCAGCCCCGCCACGGCGAGCTGGTCTATCCCGGCACCTGCCGCCCCGCCCGGGGCGGACTGCAGGGCAGGCTGGCGCGCGCCTGGCGGGCGCTGACCGAGGGCGCGGGCCGCATCGAATGGCAGGACCGGCGCCTCGGCGCCCAGGCCCAGGCGCTGGAGACCGAGGTCGGCGACTTCGTGCTCAAGCGCGCCGACGGGCTCTGGGCCTATCAGCTGGCCGTGGTGGTGGACGATGCCGAGCAAGGCATCAGCGATGTGGTGCGCGGCGAGGATCTGGCCGACAACACGCCGCGCCAGCGCTGGCTGCAGCAGCTGCTGGGCCTGCCAACCCCGCGCTATCTGCACACCCCGCTGGTGCTGGGCGCCAATGGCGAGAAGCTGTCCAAGCAGAACGGCGCCGCCGCGCTGGACCTGAGCGATCCGCTTGCCGCGCTGCGCGCGGCGGCCGGCCATCTGGGCCTGCGTCTGCACGCCGGCACGCCGGCCGATGCCCTGGCCGAAGCCGTGACCCGCTGGCGCGATTTATGATGCCGGCCATTCCAATTCAAGGATCCAACATGATCACCACCGCCAGCGGCCTGCAGTTCGAAGACACCGTCGAAGGCAGCGGCCCCGTCGCCAAGTCCGACCAGGAAGTCACCGTGCACTACACCGGCTGGCTCTACAAGGACGGCCAGAAGGGCGCCAAGTTCGACTCCAGCAAGGACCGCAATGACCCCTTCCAGTTCGATCTGGACGCCGGCATGGTGATACGCGGCTGGGACGAGGGCGTGCAAGGCATGAAGGTCGGCGGCAGCCGCACCCTGATCATCCCGCCCGAGCTGGGCTATGGCGCCCAGGGCGCCGGCGGCGTGATTCCGCCGAACGCCACGCTGCTGTTCGAAGTGGAGCTGCTGGGCGTGGCCGGCGGCGAGGAGCCGGTCGAGCTGACGCTGCAGACCACCGCCAGCGGCCTGCAGTACGAGGATGTGGTGGTGGGCGAAGGGGCCGAGGCCAAGAGCGGTGCCAATGTCACCGTGCATTACACCGGCTGGCTCTACAAGAACGGCAACAAGGGCAAGAAGTTCGACTCCAGCAAGGACCGCCGCGACCCCTTCAAGTTCAAGCTCGACGCCGGCATGGTGATACGCGGCTGGGACGAAGGCGTGCAAGGCATGAAGATCGGCGGCACCCGCGTGCTGATCATCCCCTCGGAGCTCGGCTACGGCCCGCGCGGCGCCGGCGGCGTGATCCCGCCGAACGCGACGCTGATGTTCGAAGTCGAGCTGCTGGCGGTTTGAGCAAGCGCGCTATGGCGGCGAGGCGATGCCGCCGCAGCCAATGAATGAACAACGAAGCCGGCGGGCGATGAGCCTGGCCGGCTTTTTCAATGGCGGGAGGATGCTGTCGGCCAGAAGCAGGCGCTGGTTGGCGTCGGCTTCAGGGTAAGCATTCGCCGCCTTCCCTCATGACACATGCTCAAATCTTGGGCAGAAATCGTTAGTGATCCGCAGACAACATAGTTGGGCAGCATGAACTCACTGGCTTGGTCCGAAATCGTTTCAGCGCTGGCAAGCGGGGACGTTGATACCTGTGTGAATGCGGCATCGCGCATGCACGCGGAGTCATCAGCGGAAGACGTCCCTGCGCTCCTGGGTCTTTTGGAAACGGGCGACTTCTTCGTACGAGAGGCCGCAGCTTGGCCGCTCGCGGAACTGGCCGGGTTGGACCATTTGCCTGAGCTGCTGCGGGCATATCAACGAGGGTTCGATGAAGGCCACGACAACGACGGGTTCTCGACAGCGCTTCTGGAAATCCCAGCGCTGTTTCCGGCGGAAGCTAGGAGGGTTATTGAAGCCCTTGTTCGGTCATCGGACGAGCCATTGCGTGGTCACGCTGAGTGGCTTCTGGATTTCTGCCAGCCAGAGGCCGCCCGTTGACAATGCCGACCAACCCTTTGCTGCAGCGGACGGCTTCGCCGCCCGCTGAGCGCGAACGTTAGGCCGCTCAAACGACGGTCTCCTCTGACCATGCCCATAATCTCAGAATGAACACACTCGCAAAACTGGAACTACCAAAGCGCTGGGAACTCCTTGAACAGCGGGCCCATGCAGCGGGCTTGGATACAGGACTTTTTGTTGAGCGCGTCGATTCAGCCGCAGATCGAATCGACTACCTCCTCCAACGAGTTAAGACAGGTGGAGGCGGCCTGTTCGAGGTGTTCTATGGTCTGTCCGGGAGCGGTAAGACCACGTTCCTGAAGACTTTGCCGAAGCAGTTCCAGAACATTCGAGTGCTCTCCTTCCCGAAAGACTTGCCACTTCGTGCCCTTCCAGCTTTCATTCATGACAAGTTCGTACCTGGGGATAGCAGTGCTCGGGTAGTTTTGGTCGAACGTCGTGACAACCCATCGCAAGACGACCTGCAACAGCTAAGCGAAACATTCGCTGAACTTTTGGAGGTGTTTCGTGACCCGAAAGGCGCCGCACTTGTTCTTTGGCCGGTCACGCGCGAAGTTTCCGCCAAGCAGATTGCCGGCGAAGCCTGGATCACAGGTCGCGACTCGATGGCAGACACCCAATCCAAGGGCTTCTACCATTTTCACGGACTGCCCAAGGAACGCTTCTATTCAGTTGCAGACGCCACTACCCGCAATCTCACGGGCGACGGCCTTGAGACTTTTGGTGTAACCACCGAAGTCGCGGTTGATTTGCTCGGCGGCACCGAGACCATTGCAGACTTCTTCAACGCAGTTGATCTTTTCGCTGAATCACAACGTGAGAAAACATGGTCGGTGCTGAAGTCAAAAGTCCGTGCTCGTCTTTGGATTGTGCTTCCCGGAGACCTGCCATCTGCAATCCGATCTACGGTCCTATCTCTCACGCAGGGTTCGCGCAACAGGGTTGACATTGAACTGGTAGCCGAGTTCATTGACCAGCCTGACGACAAGGCGCCGCTGTACGTTTCGGACTGGAAAGCACGACGGTCTGCAATGGCCCACCTCTTGAGGGCAGTTGATCTTCGATTGTTTGAACTTCCGCCCAATGTTTCCCTTGCCGCAGTTCGCGCACTGGGTGAGCCGTCCGCGAAGGCCAAGCTGAAGCAGCAGGCCATGAAGCTTGAGGATGCGAAAGCAACCATGCGCAACAGCAAGCTTTATAAAGAGATTGAGTTGGAGCTTGGGATCAACACAACTCCATATGCGGGAGCAAATCGCGATGTGGAGGAAACAGCAAACGAGTATCGGAGAATCCAAGCACTGGCCGCGAAGGGCGACAAGTCTCTAAACAAAGCGCTCGGGAAATTGCTGGCCGAGTGCCTCAAAGAAGACGCACCTAAGGTTGATGTAAAGAGCGAGAAATCATCGCTCCCGAATTGCGATCTGAAGCCGGATGTCTGTCTTCATCTCGGAGATCTCGACTACGTTTGTATAGAGCCGACCTGGCGATCAACGGACAAGGGGATCCCAGGGGAATTGGAAGGTGGTCAGAACACTCTCGCTGCGTCACACATGAAAAAGTATCTGTTGGACAAGGCGATGCAATACATCAAGGCACTTGACCTTTAGCCGTTGGCGGTAGCGGCCTGACCCCTCATTGCACCGGACTGCCTTTGGCAGCCGGTGAACTCAAACGTTGAGCATCATGAAAGCAGCGGCACCACTCGCCCTCCTTCTTGGACTTGTCACGATCGGTTGCTCGGATGCTGGTAGTGTGAGTAAGTCCATTGGTCGCATTGTGCGCGATCAGAACGCGCAGGAGTTACGGTTAACTGCGGCGACGCCGTTTCAATGGGACAAGGTCTACTTCTTTCACCCGTACACGCCTCGCTCAACGATCTGCGAATCGCTGAGCGTTCAGGACAAGTATTGCGAGCGGATAGTTCCCAAGGAATCGAAAGACGACGGGGTCATGTCCCTGGCCTTTCTTTCAGGTGCGCGTGTCGTCCACTACGAGCTACACGCTCGTTGGAATGGCGACTTCACACCGGTGCCAGCGAATCAGGCGATTTCATCGGAGGCTGCGGTGTTTCAAGTGGTTCCATCAGGCAAGGCGGCTGATGGATCGGCATGGTTGAAGCTCGTGCCGAAATGACGCTCAACCCTTCACTGCAGCGGACGGGTCCGCCGCCCGCTGAGCTTTCACGTTGATATGGCTTCTTTCCATCAAGCGGCAAGACCTGACCCTCTGCGCTGCAGATGAGTGATGGGTAGAACCCCTTGCCGGACGGGGAACGCGACGGAGCCCGTTGATGCCCCCCCGATGTGGGTGCGCGACGGTTGCTCATGCTGATATGCGAGGGTTCCTGACCATCTCGGCAAGCCCTGGCTTGCCGCTCAATCAACCCGCAGCACCTCAAACTGCTGTCGATGTGGAGCGACCTGTAGCAACACCTCATCCCCCTCGCACTTGCCCAGCAGGGCCCGGCCCAGGGGGGCTTCTCTGCTGATGACCTGAACGATCTGAGCGCCGCTGTGCAACTTCATGCTGCCGCCATCCGGGCCGAGAAAGAGATGTTGCTGCTTGTCGTCGGCATCGACCAGGCAGACCAGCGCGCCGAGCTGTATGCCTTGGCTGGCGTCGTAGGGGCTGGGGCGGAACTGGCGCCAATGGGCCATCGCCTGGCGGATGACTTCGGCGCGACGAGCTTGGCCGGTGGCCAGGTAGGCGGCTTCGAGGCCCAAGGTGTCGTACTTGTTCTCGGCGATGTTTTCTTCGTGAGTCGCCACCTCATGGGCCGCCCGCGCGGCCTGTTCGGCTTGCTGCAGGTCTTCGGCGAGCCGTTCCAGTACCTGCTGCTGCAGCAAGAATTTATCCATGATGATGATGACGAAAGGCAGGCATCTCGAACCAGCGGGGGGCAGGTCTTGATTATCAAGGCACCACCCGTGGTCGACACTGCCGTCTGCTGCGGGCGAACTTCAGCTATTGGCAGCTTGCCGCCCCTCCAGGCTCAGCCCTCAGGCTCCTGCGCCCCGCCCGGCCCCTGATGAAACAGCAGATCCGCCACCGGCCGGCCGCCGACCAGGTGCTCGCTGATGATGCGGTCCAGGTTCTCGCCCTTCGCGTTGTAGTACCAGCTGCCATCGGGCTGCACGCACATCACCGGCCCGCCCTTGCAGGCCGCAAAGCAGCTGACCCGGCTGCGTTTGACGCGCAGCGCCCCCTCGTGGATGCCGGCCGCCTTGAACTTCTCGCCCAGGCTGTCGAAGATGGCCTGGGCCTCGCCGTCCTGGGTACAGCGCGCACCGGTGCAGACCAGCAGATGGCGGCGGTAAGGCAGGATGCTGGGCTTGATGATGATGGTGGTGGTGTTGTCGTCGCTCATGAGGGTTTCCGTTTGTTCCGGCGGCCGCGGCTGTTTTGCAGGCGCCGCCAGGCCAGCACACAGCCGCTCAGCGACAGCGCCGCGCCCAGCAGGCTCAGGGCCGTGACCACCAGATCGCGGCCCAGCACCGACGCGGCCAGCGGCGGGAAGTCCCAGCGATGCAGGGCATTGAAAAGCCAGCGGTTCCAGCGCCCGGCCTGGTCCACCCGCAGCGCCACGCGGGCCGTGCGCGGGTCCAGATAGTAGACGCTGCCGGCGGCATCGTCGAAAGCCACACGGTAGACCGGAAAAGCGCGGGTCTGGTGGCGCAGCGCGTAGTAGTGCAGATCGGGGCCGTGCAGCCAGCGGGCCTCGATGACACGGGCCTCCGGCTGCAGGCCGGCAGCGGCCGTGCGCAGCCGTGCCTCGTCCAGCCCCTGAGGCAAGACCTGGCCCTGCATGTCCAGCAGCCGGCTGCCGCCGGGGGCCGAAACCAGCCACAGATGCTGACCCTGGAAGCGCAGCGCGGCCAGCTCGCCGACGCCATCGGGCAGAACGGCAGGCAGAGCATCGGGAAGCGATAGCGAGTCTGGCTGCAGCGCACCTCCGCGCCAGCGCTGCTGCTCGCCGGCCGCCGCGCGCTCGCCGCCGGGCCAGCCCCAGGGCGCCATCGACAGCCAGCCGCTGAACAGCCAGGTCAGCAGCACCAGGCCAGCGCCCAGGCCCAGCAGATGGTGCCAGCGCTGCCAGCGCTCGCGGTAGGGACTGACGCTGCCGCTGGCATAGCGCCCGCGCAGGCGCAGGCGCTGCAGGCCCAGCACCAGGCCCAGCAGCACCAGGGCCAGCGCCGCCCCGCTGCTCCACAGCACCACATCGCGCCACAGGGGGCCGTTGGCGCGCAGCGGCGTGAAGTACAGCCAGTGCGTCACCGTGCCCAGCCAGTTCCAGCCGCGCTCCCAGGCTCGCGTGTCCAGCACCAGCTCGCCGCTGCGCTGGCCGATATAGAGCTCCAGCCCCTCGTCGCCGTCGGCCAGGGCCACGCGGTACAGCGGGCGCTGTGCGTTGAAGCGGCTGTAGATGCTCCACTGGTCGCGCTGCAGCAGTTCGACCTCGGCCACGGCAAGCCGGCGGCCACCGAGCCGCCCGCCCTGCTCGATGGCCAGCGCCCTGGCCTGCGCCTCATCCAGCGGCGCGCGCGGCTGGCCGGTCAGGGCGTCGACCGCGTGCCAGGTCTTGCCCGCCTCCTGCAGCAGCCAGACCGGCCGGCCCAGCTGCTGCTGCAGGCGCAGGCCCTCCGGTGCGTCCGCGATGCCCAGCGCGGCCCAGGCCTGGGCCGCCGTGATCGCGGTGGGTGGCATGGCAGCCGGCAGCGGCGCCAGCCCCTGCAGGCGTTCGCTCTCCTGCAGCGCCGGACGGGCCACGAACAGCATCACCAGGCCCGAGAGCAGCCACAGCAGGATCAGCAGGCCCAGCGCGATGCCCAGCCAGCGATGCAGCAGATGGAGCCAACGCTTCATCGCTCAGCGCAGCCGCCAGTCCAGCACCAGGGCGGCGCTGCGCGGCGCGCCCAGCATGGCGGCGCGGCCGCTGCCCATGCTGCTGGCGTAGAGCTTGTCGCCCAGATTGCGCAGCTGCAGGCGCAAGCTGGCGGCCTCGCTGAAGCGCCAGCCCAGGCTGGCATCGAGCACCGTGTAGGCGGCCAGGCTCATCGCGTTCTCGCGGTTCGTGAAACGCTGGCCGACATGGCGCAGCCCGGCGCCGATCTCGTAGGCGCCGGCGCTGTGGCTGAGCCACAGATTGGCCAGGCGCTCGGGCACATTGGGCGGGCGATGGCCGGCCAGCGAGACCGTTTCCTTGGCCGCGTTGACGACGAACAGATGCTCGTAGCGGGCCTGCACCAGGGCGGTGTTGGCATCGACACGCCAGCCCGGCGCCGGGGTCCAGACCGCGCCGAGCTCCAGGCCGCGCGAGCGCTGGCTGCCGCCCTGCACGCTGTCGTCCGGGCGGTTCGGCCGGGGCGAGGTGATGATGTGGTCCTTGACGATCTCGAACAGCGCCGCCGTCCACTCCAGACCGGCGCCGGCCCGCTTGTAGCCCAGCTCGAGCTGCCGGCCCTCGGTCAGGCGCAGGTCCTTGTTGGCGCTGGAGATCGACACCACATTGCCGACCGGATCGGTGCCGGTGCTGGCCTGGGCATAAAGGCTTTGCGTCGCATCGAGCTGGAACACCGTGCCCAGCCGCCAGGTGCTGGGGCTGAAGCGGGCCGCCCAGGGCGCCGGCAGCGCCGTGCCGGGCGCTGGATTGAAATTCTCGCGATCCACCCGGGTGCGATCACGGCGCAGCCCCAGGCTCAGCAGCCAGCGCGGCGCGGCCTGCCAGCTGGCCTCGGCGAACAAGGCCTGCTGATCGACCTCCGAGCGGCTGCGCGGCAGCAGCGCATCCCTGGCCTTGTAGAGGCCGGGATCGAAACCCTGCAAAGGCACGCGGCTGACGCTGCTGTACTCGTAGCGGTCGTTGGCATGCACGAAGTCCAGCGCCATATGCTCGACCCCCACCAGGGCCTGCACAGCGCCCAGGCGGGCCAGCAGGTCGGCCCGCAGCCCCGATTGGCGCAGCCGGTGCTGGATGCCCAGATAGCCCATGCGCTCGATCTGCTGGCCGTCCTGGGCCAGGCTGTATTCCTCCAGATTGCGCCACTGGCGATCGGCCTGGAAGCGGTAGGCCACGGCGCGGGCGCTCAGGCTGTCGCTGATGCGCCAGTCCAGGCGCGCGCGGGCACGGTCCTGATCGACCTGCCAGAGCGCATCGCTGACGTTGTAGTTCTCCCGCCGCAGCTCGGCCCACAGGCTGCCGTCGGCCTTGAGCGGCGTGCCGAAATGATTGGTGGGCCGCTCGCGATGCGCATCCAGACTCAGGTCCAGGCGCAGATCGGGCGTGGCCTGCCAGCGCAGCGTGCTCATCAGCTTGTGATGGCGGTGATCGCCGCGCTGCACATGGCCGTCGCCGCCAGTGGCCAGCGCGTCCACGCGCAGCGCGGTGCCGGCGCTCAGGGGCTGGTTCAGGCCCAGGCCCAGGCGGTAGTCGCCGGCCGTGCCCAGGCCTGCCGTCAGCTCCGCGCCCGCCTCGCGGCCCGGGGCCTTGCGTACCAGGTTGACCAGGCCGCCGATGCTGCCGTCGCCATACAGCACCGAGGCCGGGCCGCGCAGGATCTCGATGCGCTCGTAGCCCCAGCTGTCGGTCGGCGTGGACTGGGTGCCCGAGGCCGTGGCCATGCGCAGGCCGTCCTCGGCGCTGGCCACCGACTCGTTGCCGGTGAAGCCGCGGCTGGAATACGTGCTGCCCGAGGTGGCCGAGGCCTGCACCGCGATGCCGGTGGCGCGGCCCACCGTGTCGGCCACGCGGGTGTCGCCGCGGGCCTGCTGCAGGGACACATCGATGCTCTCGATGCTGGCCGGCGTATCCAGCGCGCTCAGCGCCAGGCGCGAGGCCGTCAGCTGCGGGGCCTTCAAGCCGCCGGCCTTGTGCGAGACCCCCTGCACCAGCACCGGCCTGAGCTCGGTGGTCGGCGCAGTGCTGGGCGGGTCGACTTCGGCGGCGGCCGCCAGCGTGCCCAGCAGGGTCAGGACGGCGCCCGCGCAGGGGGCCAGGACGGCGCAGGGCCGCACAGGGGACTTCTTCATCGTGATCAGCAGCCAAGCAAGGGGACGGCCACGCCAGCCGGCCGCGACAGGACGCGGACGGAGCCAGGCAGAACGGATGGACCATCCCTCGTGCGCACCACCTCCCCGTGGCCGCGCACCTCATGACGCTGCCGCCGGCCCGAGGGCTGACGGCGCATCGCCTTGTTGGCCGGTATCCGGGCTGACGGCGCGGCTCATATGCCCTTCCCAGACGCCGGGGCATCCAGTGGGCTGCGGATATGAGCTGCAGGTTTCTTCTGTCGAAACCTGGGTCCGTTTGACCGTTGCGGGGGCAGCTCAGGCAAGGATGGGGCCGCGTGGCCCTGCTCCCTCCTGATTCCCGTTTAACTGCGGCATCAATGACTGACCCCGCGAGCACCAACGGCGCGCATTCTATGCGAGGCCGGTGTCCCCCGATGTTGATCGGGCAAGACCTGGCCCCGGCCCTTCAGTCGTAGATTGACTTCTCGGGCCGCCGCGTGATCACCGCGATCGGCGGGGCCCAGCGTTCGCCGCGCGGCTTCTTGCTGGTCACCAGGGTGATCTCGCTGGGCTCGAAGACCTCGACGTTGTGCGTGATCGGCGTGGTCAGCAGGTACTGCGCGCGCGTGCTGCGCAGGAAATGGCCGACCAGCTGGATATTGCGCACGTCCAGATGGGCGAAGGGCTCGTCGATGAAGACAAAGCCGCCGGGGGTCTCGTCGTCCTTCATCAGGCCCACCAGCAGGATCAGGCTCTTCAGCACCTGCTGGCCGCCCGAGGCCTCGCCGTCGTTCAGGCCCACCTCGCCCTTGCCGTCGAAGTTGAAGCGCACATGCAGGCCGGCCTGGGCCAGCACCATATCGTCGTTGTCCAGATGCGGCAGCTCGGCCTGGGCCATCACGCCGGCTAGCTCGCCGAGCTCCTGCACATTCTTCTTGTAGCGCCGCACGGTCGCGCGCAGCACGTCGATATAGCGCTCGCGGGCATTGAAGGCGGCGATGCGCGCCATCTCGTTGCTGGCGCGCCGGTCCTCCAGCTGGCTGCTCTGCTCCAGCACCGAGACATTCATGCGGGCATGGCGCTCCTGCACGGCCGGATCGGTCTCCCACACCCCCGTGTCCAGCTCCTGCTGCACATGGCGGGCCGCGATCTCGGCCTGCTTGGCGTTCTCGAACTCGTCGCGCAGCGCCTGCACCTTGGCCGGCTGCGTCCAGCTGGCCGGGAAGGCCTCGCGCGCCTCGCGCGAGGCCTTGGCCGCCAGGGCCAGGTCTTGCCGGCGCGACTCATGCTCGCGCAGCACGCGCAGCACGTTCTCCTCGCTGGCCTTCAGTCCGCCCTGGGCGGCCTCGTAGTCACGCTCGCTGCGGGTCGCCGCGGTCAGCGCGCGGTCATGCTCGGCGTCGAGCGCGGCCATGCGGGTGGCGGCCTCGATGCGGGCCTGGCGCAGGCCGGCCAGGCGGGCCCGGCCTTCGGCAAACTCGGCCGCCCGCTCGGCCAGCTCGCGCGCGGCCTTGTGGCCTTGCGCGGCACGCTGCACGTCCTTGAGCTGGCGCTCGACCTCGGCCTGCTCCTTGGCGATGCGGCTCAGCTCGCTGTCGTAGCGGCTCAGCTCGCGCTCCAGCGAGGCGCGGCGCGAATCCAGCGCCGAGGTGCCGAACTGGTAGTCGCGCGCCTCCACCCAGAGGCTGCGGCCGCCGCGGCCGTCGCGGTAATAGGCCTCGGGCGTGATCCACTCGCCGCCGGCCTTGCTGCCGGTCTCGGTGTCCTTGACGCAGCGTATCGTCGCCAGCTGTCTCGCAAGCCAGCCGGGCAGCTTGGCATTGATCTTCAGCGCCGCCAGCAGCGAGTCCTTGGGCGCCTGGGCCGGCGCGTTCTCGCCGTCGGCGACGACGTAGTGGCGGTAGCGCTCCTTGGCCGCCAGGCCGAAGGCGCGGCCCTCGTCGCCGCTGTGGGCCAGCACCACCACCCAGCGCGAGGGCCGCAGCAGGCCCTCGGCGGCCGCGCGCCAGGCTTCGTCGGCGATGTCGATGCAGTCGGCCAGCACATGGTGGGCGATGCCGGCCTCGTCGAGCGCGCGCCGGAAGCGCGTCACCTCGGGCGGCGGCGGCGGCAGGCGCTGGCCGCTCAAGGCCTCCATCGCCGCCTGGGCCTTGCGGCTCTGGTCGTTCTGGCGCGTGAAGCTCTCGCGCAGCGTGTGCTGGCGGCTGCTCAGTTCCTCCAGGCGCTGGGTCAGCTCCTGGCCGTCGGACTCCACCGCGGCCAGCGCCTTCAGCTCCTCCTCGCGCTTGGCCAGCAGCTCGACCGGGCGCTCGGCCTCGCGGGCCGCATCGAAGGCGCTGCGCGCGAGCTTGCGCTCGGCCTCCAGGTCCACCAGCTTCTGCTTGGCGGCCTCATGGCCCAGGTGCAGCGCATGCAGCTCGGCGCGCTTGGCCGACATCTGGCGCTTGTCGCTGGCGGCGAACAGGCGCTGGCGGTGCAGCTCGCGCAGATTCTGCGCAGTTCGGGCGCGCGACTCGGCCCATTGCAGCACCGGCACCACCTCGGTGGCCAGGCGCTCGCGCTCCTTGAGCCGCAGCTGGTACTGCTGGTAGCTGTTGACGCGGTTGGCCAGGTCCGAGAGCTGGGCCTGGGTGTGCGAGAGCTCGTGCGCGGCCTGCTCGACTTCCTTGAGCAGGCTTTGCTGGTGGCTGCGCGCCTGGTCATAGCGGTCCAGCACCTCCTGGTCGCCGAAGACCTCGAACACCAGGCGCAGCAGCTCCTTGGGCGAGAGCTCGCACAGCCGGTCGGTCTGGCCCTGCTCCAGCGCCAGCACGCGGCCGATCGCTCGGGTCAGGCCGGCGGCCTCCAGGCGGCGCTTCCAGGCCTCGATGCCCAGCCAGTCCTTCTCGGCCTTCTCGGCCAGCGCCTCGATCTCGTGCACGCCGTCCAGCATCACATAGCGGCGCTGCCAGTCGCCGCCGTGACGCTCGATGCGGCAGGCCAGCGTCACCTGGTCGGAGTACAGCAGCGAGCTGGCGAAGGGGCGCGAGCTGTTCTGGCGGCCGCGCGCGCGGTTGTCCACCAGCGCGCGCAGCCAGGCCGTCTCGGCATTGGCGTGGCGCGCATAGGTCTTATAGGTGCGGCCGCCGGAGCACTCCAGGCCCAGCAGGGTGCGCATCGCGTCGAGCAGCGTGGTCTTGCCCGAGCCGTTGGGGCCGGCGATCGTGATGATGGCGCCGTCCAGCGGCATCGAGACGCGCTGGCAGTAGTCCCAGTGCAGCAGTTCCAGAGATTGCAGATGAAACATAGATAGGGTCAGGTCTCGCTATCGAGTTCGGCTTGTTCGCCGGCCTGCAGCCGGGCGACCAGGGGCGCGGCGGCCGGGTCGGTCGAGCGGGCCAGCACATCGGCCAGCGCGCCGTCGAGGATGCGCGGCGCCAGCGTGTCGTAGTCCAAGAGCAGGTCCAGCAGCGGGCCCTCGGCGATGTCCTCGCCGCGGCGGATGATGAAGCCGTTGCGCTCCAGCAGCTTCAGATTCGAGTCCAGCCGCATCTTCTTGCCCAGCTGGTTGCCGAAATCGGCCAGCAGGCTGCGGTAGGACACGGTGGGCGAGACGCTGGCGGCCAGCGGCAGCGGCTTGTCGGTGGCGAAGAACTCGCCCTGCCCCTCCTCCTTGGCCTCGGCCCGCGCCACCTGGCGCTGGCGCTTGGGCAGCACGATCAGCGACCACAGCACGATCAGCAGCGCGACGCCGTCGCGCGGCAGGTCCAGATTGTTATTGGCCGCCAGGCCGGTCTCGCCGAACACCGAGACCTCGGCCGGGCGCAGCATCGCGACGCTGATATGGTCGGCATAGAGGTTGTCGATCACCTTCAGCCCGACCTGGGCCAGCCGGTCGCCCAGGGCGGCCCACAGCTCGGTGTCGATCAGCGCACGGCGCACCAGCGCATGGTTGCGGGGCAGCCAGCGGCGCGCGATCAATTGCGCCGCCAGGTGGGCGGCATCATCCAGGGCTTGGCTCATGAGGAAGAGGCTTCTTTCGGGGAATCGGGGGCCGGGTTGTAGAGCACGCCACGGCTCATCCACTTGACGAACTCATCGCTGGTCTCGCCCTGCTCGGCCGACCAGCGCACGCGCCAGGGCTGGCGCGCCATATCGCCGGTGGCACCGCTGAGGTGCTGGGCCTGCGGGTCGCCCAGCAGCGGCAGCAGCTGGGCACGGTAGGCGCTGCGCGCATAGCTGCCGCCCAGCACGGCCGGGGCCACGTCTTGCTCCAGCGCCTGGCCGGGCTCGCCGGCGGCCAGCCAGCGCGTCAGCAAGGCCTGCAGCTCGCCCATCTCGGGCGGCAGGCTCAGCACGGCCAGCTGGCCCGGCGGCGCGGCCTGGCCCGGCGGCAGTGGCTCCAGCTCCTTGGGCTTGGGCCGGTCGCGCTCGAACTCGGCCTCGGCCAGGTCCAGCAGCTCGTGCTGGGACACCAGCACCGGGTGCACCGGCCGCGAGAGCGCGCCCAGCGACAGGTTTTCGAGGAAGGGCACGTTCTGCAGCCAGCGCCGCACATCGGTGGTCGTGATGCCGGTGGAGCCCAGGGTCACGCGCTGGCGGTCGGCCTGCTGCAGCGCGCGGTTGAACTGGCTGGCCATCGCCAGCAGCCGCGCCTGGGCCAGGCCCAGCTCGCGCGCCAGCCTCTCCAGCCGCGCGTTGCCGTCGGCCTCGGCCTGCTCGATGATGGCCTTCAGCGCCTCGCTGGCCCGCTCGACCAGCTTCAGCGCCCGCTCGAAGCGCTGGCGCGCGCGCCGCAGGTGGAATTCCGAGCCGCTGGCGATCGCATCGGCGAACTCGTCGTAAAGCCGCGAGAGCTGGGCCTGCAGATGGTGCAGCTGGGCCGGGTCCAGGGTGCCCATCTGGTGGGCACCGGCCACGTTCGCCAGCAGGGCCGCCAGGTCGGCGTCCTGCTCGGCCGCCTGCGTCAGCGGCGACAGCAGGCCCAGCAGGCGCTGCGCCAGCGGCGTCACGCTGTACTGCTGGTTCGAGCCATCCCAGGCCAGCAGCTCGGCCTCGCGCAGGCGCTTGAGCACCAGCTCCAGCGCCTCCTCGCGCAGCGAATGGAAATGGCGGTTCAGCGTGTCGCGCGCCACGCGCGACTCCGGCAGCGCCATCAGCTCCATGAACACCCAGACCCGCAGGCGCACCAGGGCCGCCGGCCCATGGCACAGCGCCCGCAGCGCGGCCAGCAGGCCCTCGTTACGCTCCAGCTGCCACCACAGCAGCGCCTCGGTCGGCGCGGATCCCTCGCGGAAATAGTCTTCGAAGCGCAGCTCGACGGTGTCGTCGGCGGCGCTTGCCTCGTGATCGATCATGGTGGGATTATCCCAGGGCGGGAAAAGTCCCCCGGCAGCGGAGCAAAGAACATCAGCCCATCGGGGACAGCTCGCCGAAATACTGCGCACGCGGTGTGCCGAGCAGGCCGGCGCTGTGCTCGACATCAGGCGGACGCAGCTCTGCCTGTAGAGTCCAGCGGTCCGTGTCAAAGTCTGATTCAGATATCACGGCAATCCGGACCTACTCAGGAGGCCAATGTCATGGGATCTGGTACCAACAGCAGCACAAAGAAACCAACGCTGGAGGAAGTGGCGAAGCTCTGGATGAACGAGAACTCGGTCGTCAATACCAAAGTGGCCTATTTCACCGCAGTGAATGCAGCGCTCGGGGCTGCACTGACCCAGACCAAGAACGATCTTCCCCCGGTCCTTGTTGCGATTGCCGGACTTCTCGTCGCGCTGGCCGCCTTCTTTTCCATTGCACGCACTTGCGCCTACCGGCGCCACTTCAGGCAGTTGCTCGATCAGGACCCGGATTACAAGCGCCTGTTCGTCGTCGAGTTTCAGTTCTACGAGAAGTTGAAATCCAACAAGCTGCTGACATTGGTGCCGTTTGCGGCAATCGCGGGGTGGCTGCTCGTTCTCGTGCTCGCTATCAACTGTGGCGCACCTCATCGCTGGTAGCGCCTGCCACGATCAGCGCTGAGTCTGGCGCAAGCCATCGTGCCCTACAAAACGCAGGGCCGAGTCCTGACCGCCCATCAGACCACCCAGTCCAGCTTCGCCGCCTCCTCCGCCAGCGTCGCCACCGTCTGCCGCGCCAGCGCCGTCCCTTCCCGCAGCTCCAGCGTCGCCATCTGGTACTTGCCGCCGGGCCGCAGCCGCGGCTCGATATGGCGCAGGCGCTGGCCCTGCCAGAAGCCGAACAGCAGGCGCTGCGGCTCGATGCGTATCAGCAGCACCGGTTCGCCTGCTGCATTGAAGTAGACGAGGTGGCCCCACTTCAGCCGCTCCTGCAGCTGAGGGGCGCTCTCGCGCACCACCGCTCGCAGCGCCTCGGCATAGACGCGCTGCCAGCTGCCGGCCTGATGGCAGGCGATGTATTCGTCCGGTGTTCTGGCGGCAGTCAAGATCATCGGCGTCATGCTCCGGTCCCCCTCCATCAATCCGTCTTGGCTTCGTCCTTCTTGCCCACCAGGCTCTGGAACCAGCCCAGATACTGCTTTCTGAAGCTCAGCGGTGGATGGAGTGGGTCGAGCAGCGCATTGCCCGGGGTCTGGCCGGCCTGCGCATCGTGGGAATGCTCCAGCATCTCGTTGTCGAAGCGCTTGATCCCGCCCTCGGCACCGACGTTCTTGGCCGAATGCAGATCGGCCTTGATCTCGAACAGCTTGCTGATCAAAGGCAAGGACAGCCCGGCCCCCAGCAGCGTGCCCACCAAGCCGCCCACCGGACCGCCCACAAAAGCCCCCAGCGGCCCCAGGCTGAGCAGGCTCGCCGCACTGACGCCGGTCACCGCCGCATTCAGATAGCCACCACCGGCCGCCATCTCGCCGGCAAAGCCCGCAGCGCCGCCCAGAACACCTCCCAGCAAACCGCCCAAGGGCCCCAGCGACAGGGTCGCGAGCCCGCTGGCACCCAGCATCGCGGCCGTCATGCTGCCCAGCGGCAGCTGCTCCGACCCGCCAAAGCGGGTGTCAAAGGTCTTGTAGTGCGACAACTCATGTCCGACGGTGAAGTTCAGCTGATCCTCGTCCTTCCCCCGGAGCAGGCTGCCTTCGATCGACACATCGTTGCCGGTGGCGTTATTGCCGCGGCCCTCGGCGTCGTAGAAATTGAGCCGGGCGGGGTCGATGCCCATGCGCTCGGCAATCGCCTGCAAGCGGCGCAAGTCCTCGCCCTCGAACTTCTTCCCTTGGCGCACACATTGGGCCACCGCCTGCACGGTGCTCCCGGGCGCCGGCTGCCGCAGCCGCGCCATCTGCCGTGCCTGCGCGGCCACACGCGGACCGGCCGCCGGCCTCGGCCCGCTGCGGTCTTGATGAAAAGTGCGCGCTCCCCGCGCCGCTGCGGCCGGCTGAAAATTAGCCTGGGGGCTTGCAGATACGGGGTGTCGGGACGCATGCATGGGCGGATTCTGAGCAGCCTCGCCCGCCTCGTCCATCAGCAATTTGCTGATCTACGCCGCAGCCGAGATGCGCTGGGGTGCCGCCCCGCCGCTGCTATCCTTCCGCGATGAATTCGCCCGACCATCACAATTCCCAGCTCAGCACCGACAACATCCACGCCGACCGCCGCTTCGGCGTCGAGCATGGCGGCGTGCACAAACCCATCCACACCTCGGTGCAATACGGCTTCGAGCGCGTCGAGGACCTGATCGCCGTGTTCCAGGGCACGCTCAAGGGCGGCTTCAACTACGCCCGCCAGGGCACGCCGACCACGGCCGCGCTGGAGGCCAAGATCACGGGGCTGGAGCAAGGCATCGGCACGGTCAGCTTCGCCACCGGCATGGCGGCGATCACCGCGATCTTCATGACACTGCTGCGCGCCGGCGATCACATCGTCTCCAGCCGCTATGTGTTCGGCAACACCAACAGCCTGCTCGGGACGATGGAGGATCTGGGCGTCGCGGTCAGCAAGGTCGATGCCGGCTCGGTGGCCGCCGTCGAGGCCGCGCTGCGGCCCGAGACCCGCCTGGTCTTTGTCGAGACCGTCTCGAATCCCGGCACGCTGATTCCGGATCTCGAAGGCATAGGGGCGCTGTGCCGCGAGCGCGGCCTGGTCTATGTGGTCGACAACACCATCACCTCGCCGGCCCTGTTCCGCCCGGCCGCCGTGGGCGCCAGCCTGGTGATCAACTCGCTGACCAAGACCATTGCCGGCCATGGCGACGCGCTGGGCGGCGCGGTCACCGACACCGGCCTGTTCGACTGGCAGGCCTATCCCCATATCTTCCAAGCCTACCGCAAGGGCGACCCCAGGCAATGGGGCTTGCAGCAGGTCCGCAAAAAGGGCCTGCGCGATATGGGCGGCACCCTGTCCTCGGACAACGCCCACCGCATCAGCGTCGGCGCCGAGACCCTGAGCCTGCGCGTGCGCCAGAGCAGCGCCAGCGCGCTGGCACTGGCGCAATGGCTGCAGGCGCATCCCAAGGTGGCCGCCGTGCACTACCCGGGCCTGGCCTCGCACCCGCATCACGAACGCGCCGCGCGGCTCTTCAAGGCCGGCTCCTGGCTGCTGAGCTTCGAGCTGCGCGACACGGCCAGGCTCAACGAGGTGCTGAACCGCCTGAGGCTGCCGATCAAGGCCACCGGCCTGGGCGACACCCGCACACTGATCATCCCGGTCGCACCGACCATCTTCTGGGAGGCCGGCGCCGCCGTGCGGGCCGAGATGGGCATTGCCGACGGGCTGGTGCGGCTCTCGGTGGGCCTGGAGGACGAGGCCGACCTGATCGCGGACTTCGCGCAGGCGCTGGGCTGAGGCCATGGCAGGCCTGCGCCGCCTCCCGCTCCTCGCCACCCTGCTGCTGGGCGCCTGCGCCCACCCGCCGGCGCCGCAGACCGCGACGATGAGTTTCTTCGTCACCAGCCTCGGCCCGGGCCGAGGGGCGGATCTTGGCGGCTTGGAAGGGGCCGATGCGCATTGCCAGGCGCTGGCCACTGCCGTCGGTGCGGACCAGCGGACCTGGCGGGCCTATCTGAGCCAGCAGTCCAATAAGCAGCAGCCCAGCATCGATGCGCGCGACCGCATCGGTACCGGCCCCTGGCATAACGCGCGCGGCGAGCTGATCGCCGCCAACCTGGACGAGTTGCATGGCGCGGGCAACCGCATCGGCCGCGACACCGCGCTATCCGAGCGCGGCCTGCCCACCCCGGGCCGCTGGCACGACATCCTGACCGGCACCCGCGCGGACGGCACCGCCCCCTCGCCGCTGGACCCCGACCTGACCTGCAAGAACTGGACGAGTGCGGCCGACGACGGCGCCGCGCTGGTCGGCCACCACGACCGCGCCAGCGCGATCAAGGAGTCCTGGGCCACCTCCTGGCTGTCCGCCCACCAGAGCCGCGGCTGCAGCGCCGCCAAGCTCTCGGAGCTGGGCAGCGGCGGGCTGTTCTACTGCTTCGCCAAATAGGCGGGCATGAGGACCCTGCTGTTGTTCCTGGCCACCGCGCTGGCCGAAATCATTGGCTGCTATCTGCCCTGGCTGTGGCTCAAGCAGGGCCGCTCGGCCGGGCTGCTGCTGCCGGCGGCGGCCAGCCTGGCGCTGTTCGCCTGGCTGCTGAGCCTGCACGAGACGGCCTCCGGCAGAGTCTACGCGGCCTATGGCGGCGTCTATATCGGCGTGGCCATCTTGTGGCTGTGGGCGGTGGACCAGATCCGGCCGACGGCCTGGGATCTGGCCGGCGCCGGCGTCGCGCTGCTGGGCATGGCCATCATCATGTTTCAGCCGGCGCGCTGACCCAGAACGGAAAAAAAGGGGAAGGCTGGCAAGCGATGCTAAAAGTAGCTTGCAATTAAATCGCACGCGATTTAATATTCATCCCATGGCACGCAACACCTCTTCTTCCACCGCAGTCATCAAGTCGACGCCGCAGCAACAGCCCAAGGCCGTGCTGCTGGACCAGCAGCTGTGCTTTGCGCTGTACTCGACGATGCTGAGCTTCAACAAGGTCTATCGCGAGTTGCTGAAGACGCTGGATCTGACCTATCCGCAATACCTGGTGATGCTGGTGCTGTGGGAACGCGACGGCCTGACCGTCGGCGAGATCAGCGAGCGGGTGTTCCTGGAGTCGCCGACGCTGACCCCGCTGCTCAAGCGCCTGCAGGCCGCCGGCCTGATCGACCGGGCCCGTTCGGCCGCCGATGAGCGCCAGGTGCTGATCACGCTGACCGAGCCAGGCCGGGCGCTGCAGGCCAAGGCACAGTCGATCCCGCAATGCATCGCGACGGCCGCCGACACGCCGCTCGCCGAGATCAACGAGATGCGCGACCGGCTGCTGGCGCTGCGCGGCCGCATGCTCAAGGCCGGCGGCTGAGCCCGGCCACCCTACTTTTCCCTCACGCCAGACACCACGGACGAAGCTGAACGATCCGAACTCAAAACAAATACATCGCACACGATTTAATTTCCAACAATTAATAACCCATCCCTGTTCCCCCTCACCCACCACACCAAGGAATTGCCATGAAAGCCTTCGCCAAGCAACTGATCGCCCTGTCCACGCTGAGCCTCGCCGCTGGCGCCGCGCTCGCCGCCGGCACACCGTCGCCGGCGGCCCAGCCCGGCGGCAGCTATGTCACGACCCCACAAGGCGTGCAGCTGTACTACAAGGACTGGGGCCCGCGCAACGGTCAGCCCGTCGTTTTCAGCCATGGCTGGCCGCTGAACTCGGACAGCTGGGAAGCGCAGATGCTGTTTCTGGCCGACCAGGGTTACCGCGTGATCGCCCATGACCGCCGTGGCCATGGCCGCTCCAGCCAGCCCTGGGAAGGCAATGACATGGACCACTACGCCGACGATCTGGCTGCCGTCATCAACGCAGTGGATCTGAAGGGCAAGAAAGCCGTGCTGGTGGGCTTCTCCACAGGCGGCGGCGAGGTGGCCCGCTATATCGGCCGCCATGGCACAGGCAAGGTCGCCAAGGCGGTGCTGGTCAGCGCCGTGCCGCCGCTGATGCTGAAGACCGCGGCCAATCCGGGCGGTCTGCCGATCGAGGTGTTCGACGGCATCCGTGCCGCGCAAACGGCCAACCGCGCCCAGCTCTACAAGGACATCCCGACCGGCCCCTTCTACGGTTTCAACCGCCCGGGCGCCAAGGTCTCGCAAGGTCTGATCGATGCCTGGTGGACGCAGGGCATGCAAGGCGGCCACAAGAACACCTATGACTCGATCAAGGCCTTCTCCGAGACCGACTTCACCGCCGATCTGAAGAAGTTCGATGTGCCGACCCTGGTGATCCATGGCGACGACGACCAGATCGTTCCGATCGACGCGTCCGGCCGCGCCTCGGCCCGGCTGGTCAAGAACGCCCAGCTGATCGTCTACCCGGGCGCGCCGCACGGCCTGACCGACACCCACAAGGATCGCGTCAACCAGGACCTGCTGAACTTCATCAGGAATTGACGCGTCAAGACGGGTCCGTCGAGCCGGCGCTGCGCCTTGTGCGGGCGCCGGCTTTTTTCCCGGCAGCGGTGTCCTGCGCCACCACCCAGTCAAGGAACTCCCGATACCACAGCCTCGAGTTCTGCGGCTTCAGCACCCAGTGGTTCTCATCGGGGAACCACAGCAGCCGGGCATCGACACCGCGCGCCTTCAGGGTGTTGTAGTAGGCCAGGCCGTTGCAGTCGGGCACGCGGAAGTCGCGGGCACCGTGTATCACCAGCGTGGGCGTTTGCATGCGCTGCGCGAAGCTGGCCGGACTCTGCGCGAGCACGCGGGGCAGGTCTTGCCAGTACAGCGCGCCGAGATCGCGCGGACGCTCCGGGTAGGAGTCGGCGCTGAAGGTCGCAACGCGGTCGAACACGCCGGCATGGCAGACATAGCTGCGGTAGCGGCCGGGCTTGATGTGGCCGTTCATCCACGCGACCATGAAGCCGCCATAGCTGCCGCCGGTGGCCGAGAGCCGCTTCGCATCGGCCCAGGGCTGGGCCAGCAACCAGTCGCTGCCGGCCTCGATGTCCTGCAACTCCAGCTGGCCCTGGCGGCCCATGATGCTGTTGCGGAACTCGAAGCCGAAGCCGCTGGAGCCGTGGTAGTTGACCTGGGCCACGACATAGCCGCGCGAGGCCAGCACATGGGGGTTCCAGCGGTAGCCGAAGGTATCGCCGGCGGCCGCGAACGGGCCGCCGTGGATGACCTGCATCAGCCCGTGCTTGCGGCGCGGGTGGAAGTCCACCGGCAGGGTCAGCCACATCTGCACCGGCTCGCCGAGCGCGCCGCTGATCTGGACCTCGCGCAGCTCGCCAAGCCTGCGGCGCGCCAGCAGCTCGTCGTTGAAGCGATCCAGGCGCTGCGGCGGCTCGCTGTTGCCCGAGAGCCGGCGTGCATGCAGTCGCACCGGATGGCGGGCGCTGTCGCTGGCCGTGAGCAGCAAATCACCGGCCACATCGAAACCCTGCACCCAGCCCCCCTCGGCAACGACGCCAGGCGCGCCACCGGCCAGCGGCTGACGCCACAGATGGCAGCGGCCGCGCTGCTGGGCCGTGAACAGCAGCGCCGCGCCGTCCCCGCTCCAGCGCAGCGGCGCGTCGACATGCAGGTCCAGGCCCGCTTCATCACCGAGCAATCGCCAGCCCGGTTTGGTGCGGCCGCCGCAATCGACCACGGCCAGCTGGGCCAGCGCCTTGTGGCTGCGGCCGATATGGGCGGCGGTGCAGGCCAGCGCCCGGCCATCGGGCCGGTAGCGCGGCGCGCCGAAGTCCCAAGCCGGGTCATCGGCCAGGGCCCTGATCCGTCGGCTGGCGATCTCGATCTCGGCCAGGGCCTGGCGGTTGCCCAGCAGCTGGACGGTGGCCGGGTCGTGGGCGAAGGCGATGCGGCGGCCATCGGGACTCGCGTCATAGACCTCGTTACCGCCGGCATCGCGGGGCAGTTCCAGACCCGTGCCCTCGAACAGATCGCTGATGCGGCCGCTGTCGACATCGAGCAGCAGCAGGTGCAGCACGCGGCCCATCGGCAGGTTGTCGTCCCAGTAGCGGTAATAGGCTTCGCTGGTCGCGTAGCCGCTCTCCTTGCGCTCGCTGACCTCGGTCTTGTAGCGGCGCGCCTGGGCGGCTGCGCCTTTCAGCTCGGGCCAGACCCAGGCGGCAAAGACGATACGCCGGCCGTCGGCCAGCCACTTGAAGGACTCGATGCCCGGCGCGAAGTTGCTGATGCGGCGGGCCTCGCCGCCGTCGGCGTTGATCAGATAGAGCTGCGGGCTCAGGTCTTTGCTGCCCTGCTGCTCGCGGCGGGCCAGGAAGGCGATCTGACCGCTGCTGGGCGACCAGGCGGGCGCGCCGTCCTTCTCGCCGCAATGGGTCAGCGCGCGCGGCGGGGCGCTCGCGTCGGTGGACATCAGCCAGAGCTGGCTGCTGGACTTGTTCGTCTCCATATCGCCGCGTGTGACGGCGCAGACCAGGCGGCGGCCATCGGGCGCGAGCGATGGCGCCCCGATGCGCTCGAAGCGCCAGAGGTCGTCGACGCTCAGCGCCGGCTGAGTTGCGGAGAGTCTGAGCGCGGGGGGCTTGGGCATCCCTGCAGTGTCGCAAACCCTGGCGGCCGACACTGGCGTGGCCAAGGGGTGACGGTGCGATCCGTGAATCACGTCGCCGATCGACCGCCGCAGCGATGCGGCAGCCTGGCGGCCAGCAACTGTTCGTTTTTGCAACCAAGCATTGCGACAAGGCCTGACTTCACTGACTATTGGCCATCGAACACGATCGCAAGTTTCGGCTTCAGGGAGGCGACGTGCAAGCATGGAGCGCAAGCTCGGCGCGCCCGAACGCGCCTGCAGGGGCAGTTGGCCCCGGTGACGAGGCCACGGCCTTTCTGCTGAACCAGCCCGCCGGGCGCGCCGAGCGTCGGCGGGCACTGGCCGTGCTGCTGGTCTCGCTCATGCTGTTCTGCGTGGTGGTGCCACAGGCCAAGCTGAAGTTGCCGGCAGTCGCGGCCTTCATGCCGATCTACGAATCGGCCCTGGTGATCATCGACCTGATCACGGCGGTGCTGCTGTTCGGCCAGTACCGCATCCTGCGCTCACCCGCCCTGCTGCTGCTGGGCAGCGGCTATCTGTTCAGCCTGCTGCTGACGGTCGGGCATGCCCTGACCTTTCCCGGCATGTTCACGCCCACCGGTCTGCTGGGCGCGGGACCGCAGAGCACGGCCTGGATCTATATGTTCTGGCACAGCGGCTTCCCGCTGTTCGTGCTGGGCTATGCGCTGCTCAAGCGCGCCGCGCCGCTGCCCTCGCCCGCCTATGGCCGCCTGGCCCTCGCGGTGCCGCTGCTGGCCACGCTGGTGGCACTGGGCCTGATCGCGCTGGCGACAGCCGGTCAGGCGGCGCTGCCGGCCATCATGAGCGGCAATCAGTACACCGCAGCGATGCGGGGCACGGTGGCCAGCGTCTGGCTGTTCAGCCTGGTGGCCCTGCTGGTGCTGTCGCGGCAGCGGCCTTACACGGTGCTGGACCTGTGGCTGGTGGTGGTGCTGAGCGCCTGGCTGTTCGATATCGCCTTGTCGGCCATGTTCAACGGCGGCCGCTACGATCTGGGCTTCTATGCCGGCCGCATCTTCGGCCTGCTCGCCTGCGGCGTGGTGCTGCTGGAGCTGCTGCTGGAGAACGGCATGCTCTACGCCCGCCTGGTCCAGGCGCACCAGGACGAACACCGCAAGAGCGTCGAACTGGCCGCCGCCCGCGACGCGGCCCAGGCCGCCACGGCGGCCAAGAGCCTGTTCCTGGCCAGCATGAGCCACGAGATCCGCACGCCGATGAATGCCATCATCGGACTGACCCATCTGGTGCTCGAGACCGATCTGCGGGCGCGCCAGCGCGATCTGCTGAGCAAGGTGCAGACCTCGTCGCGGGCCCTGCTGACCCTGCTCAACGACATCCTCGACTACTCGAAGATCGAGGCCGGCAAGGTGGTGCTCGAACGCGAGGAGTTCAGCCCCGAGGAGACGATAGAGAATGTCGGCCACCTGTTCTCGGCCCGCATCGAGGAGGCCGGCCTGGAGCTGTTCTTCGAGATCGGCGAGGACATCCCGCAGCGTCTGTGCGGCGATGCATTGCGTCTGACCCAGGTGCTGAACAATCTGGTCGGCAATGCGATCAAGTTCACCGCGCGCGGCGAGATCGTGATCGGCGCCGAACTGGTTTCGCGCAGCGAGGCCCGGATCCAGATCCGCTTCAGCGTGCGTGACACCGGCATCGGTCTGCCCAAGGCCCAGGCCGAGCGCCTGTTCCAGGCCTTCGAGCAGGCCGACAGCAGCGTCACCCGCCGCTACGGCGGCACCGGCCTGGGCCTGGCGATCTGCAAGCGCCTGGTGGTATTGATGGGTGGCGATATCTGGGTGCGCAGCACGCCCGGTGAAGGCAGCTGCTTCAGTTTCACGGCCAATTTCGAGCCGGCCAGCGAGGCCGCCGAGCGTATCGACCTGCACCGCATCCACGGCATGCGCACGCTGATCGTCGACAGCCAGCCCACCGCGCGATTGATACTGCAGCAGATCTTGCAAAGCTGGCGTTTCCAGGTCGGCACCGCTTCATTCACCGACGACGCGCTGTTGAAGCTGCGCCGCACCGACCGCCGGGCCCCCTATGAGTTGCTGCTGCTCGACTGGAAGACCGCCGGCATCGAGCTGGTTCAGCAGGCACGGCAGATCGCGGGCGAGCCTGGCGGCCGCCCGCTGGCGGTGCTGATCATGGTCGGCGCCCAGCAGCGCGAGCAGATGCTGGAGGAGATCGACGGCGACGCAGCCGGCATCGGCATCGTGCTGAAGCCGGTCACGCATTCGCGGCTGTTCGAGGCGGTGCTCGAACTGCAGCATGGCCAGACGGCACCGCCGCCGGCCCAGGGCATCGGGGAGTCGAGTTTTGCAGAGCTGCTGCGGCCGCTGCGCGGCGCGCGCGTGCTGCTGGCCGAAGACAACCTAGTCAACCAGCAGGTGGCCTGTGCCTTCCTGGAGCTGGGAGGTCTGGAGGTCACGGTGGCCAACAACGGCGAGGAGGCCGTCGACTGGATCAAGCGAGCGGCCTTCGACATCGTGCTGATGGACATGCAGATGCCGGATATGGACGGCATCCAGGCCACGCGCGTGATCCGCAGCCTGCCGCAGGCGGCCCGTCTGCCCATCATTGCGATGACGGCCGCCGCACTGGACGAGGACAAGCAGGAATGCCTGGCCGCCGGCATGAACGCCCACGTCTCCAAACCCATAGACCCGCGCCAGCTGGCGCGCACGCTGCTGGATTGGGTGCCGCCGCTGGACCATGACAGGCAAGACCGGGCCGGTGGCCGATGAGCCGGCATCGCGCCGCAAACAACACCCGCGCCGGCCCCGCCGGCCTCCTGCCGCCCGGCCATGGTAATTTCGGCCCTGCGCGGACGCTGACGCGTCCACCTGGGGCATGAATCCATGATGCTGAACACTCGGAACCTGGTCTTGGCCTGTGCAGCGATGGGCTTGCTGGCGCTCGGCCTGGTCGGCTGGCAGCTGACCCAGCGCCCGCTCGCCACGCCAGGCAGCAACAGCGATTCGGGGCTTGTGACCCCGGCGCCCGCCCGGCCTGCGCTCGACCCGCCGACGCCGGGTACGACGCCCGCCGCGCCACCGGCGCCGGCCGCTGCGACAAGCGCCCCAGCACCGAAGACAGCGAACACCCCGGACGCCACCCAAGCCGCGCCCCCGCCCACTTCGCGCAATGCCGCCACGACAAGCCCGGCGATCCGGCACCGGGTCGCCGTCAAGACCAGCCGGCCGCCCATCCTGCCCAACGAGGTGGACAGCGTGGTGGCCAAGGCCTTGGGGCCGAAGACGCTGGCTCGCTACTTCTACACGGAGCCGCTGGCACGCCGCTTCGTCGCCAGCGTCGACAAGCTGGGCGAGAAGCAGCCGCCGACCTCGCAATGGCTGCTGCGCCCGGCCCGTGGCGAGCTGCGGCTGAGCCCTGCCCGCAAGCCTCAGGACGGCCGTGTGATCGCCGCCGCCAACAGCCAGCGCTATGCCGACTTCCTGCGCTGGTTCGAGCGCACGGACAACGCCCGCCTGCTCTCGCTGTATGCCCGCATGTATCCGCTGCTGCAGCAGACCTATGTGGAGCTGGGCCATCCGGAGGGCTATTTCAATGACAGGCTGATCGCGGTGATTGACCAGATGCTGGCCACGCCGCTGCAAAAGAGCGCGCTCAGGGTCAAGCCGGCCAGTCCCGAGACCCTGGCCGCCGCCGCGCGCACGCCGACCACGCCGCGCTACGAGATCGCCGATCCGGCACTGGAAGCGCTGAGCACCGGGCAGAAGATGATGCTGCGCATCGGCCCGGCTCAGGCGGCGCGGCTCAAGATCAAGCTCAAGAGCTTGCGCGCCGGTCTGCTGCGGCTGGGGCGCTGAATGCCGGGCTGGCGTGTCCTCGCCCTGCTGCTCGCCACCCTGCTGCTGCAGGCCTGCAGCACGGTCAAGCTGGCTTACAACCAGGCGCCCACGCTGCTGTACTGGCGCCTGGACAGCTATCTGGACTTCAACGACGAACAGGCGCCACAAGTGCGCGAAAGCCTTCAACGCCTGCAGCTGCGGCATCGGCGCGAGCAGCTGCCGCGCTATGCCGAGCTGCTGCAGCGCGTGCGGCCCCTGCTGGCCGAGCCCATCACGGCCGAGCAGGCCTGCGCCGTCGTCGAGCAGGGGCGCAGCCTGCTGGGCGAGCTGGCCGATCCGGCGCTGGACACGCTGGCGTGGCTGGCCGGCGATCTGAGCGCCGAGCAGCTCAGGCATCTGGAGCGCAAGCAGAGCACCGCCAATCTCGAGTGGAAGCAGAAGTGGGTGGACATTCCGGCCGAGCAGCTGGCGAGCCTGCGCTACGAGCAGGTGCTGTCGCGCAGCGAGATGCTGTACGGCAGCCTGGACGAGGCGCAGAAGAACGCGATCCGCACCGGGCTGGCGTCGGCGGTGTTCGATCCGCAGCGCAGCTATGCCGAGCGGCTGCGCCGCCAGCAGGATTTGCTGCAGCAGCTGCGCCGCATCAAGGCCGAGCAGCTCGCCCCCGAGCCGGCGCGCGCGCTGCTGCGGGCCTGGCTGCAGCGCGTGATGGTCTCGCCCGACCCGGCCTACCAGCGCTACCAGCAGGCGCAGATCCGCGAGGGCTGCAGCACCTTCGCGCGGCTGCACAGCGCCACGACACCGGCCCAGCGGGCCCGGGCGCAGCAGACGCTGAAGAGCTACGAAGACGACTTCCGGCAGTTGGCCGCAGCAGCCTGAGACGGCCGCATGAGCCCTGTTTGGGGCTCGCCGAATCGACGCCGCTTCCGTATGCTCGCGCCAGCAGGTCAACAGGGAGCATGCAGATGGCCACTCGCCCCGGCTACAACAGCGCACAGCTGGCAATCGAACTCGACGGCAAGATTGCCGGCCCGGTGCAAAGCCTGCAAATGCCGGCCTACCGGCTCGAACCGGTGGTCGCAGCGATAGGCCCGGACCGCCGGCCGGCGCTGGGCAACAACACCCATATCGAGCCGATGCAGGCCGAGTTCGAGCCGCTGCAGGCGCCGGCCCTGCTCGATTGGGCGCTCTCGCTGCCCGAGCACAGGCCCGCCGAGTTGGCCGGCGCCGCGCTGGTGCTGGACCAGAACGGCATGCTGCAGCGCCGGGTCGAATGGCGCGAGGGCCTGCTGACCGAGCTGCGGCTGCCCATGCTGGACGCGACGTCCAAGCAGCGCTTTGGCATCGGCATCAGCTGGCAGCCCGGCAGCGTGGTCTATGCGAAGCCGGACGGCTCGGCCAGGCTGCCCGCCAGTCCGCGCGGCAAGGGGCCGACGCTGGCCAACTTCCGCGTCTCGGGCCTGCCCTTCGACGCCAGCTTCATCACCCGCGTCGGGCTGCCGACGGTGACGAGCAAGACAGCCGAGGACGGCTTCGGCAGTTTCCGCCCTCCCCGTCCCAGCTATAAGCGCATCGATCTGGGCGAGCTGACCCTGGAGTTCTCGGCGCGCTCGCGCGACGCGGTGCTGGCCTGGGTGCAGAAGATCATCGACGACGGCCGCATCCTCGAGGAGGAGTATCTGGACATCGTCATCGACCTGCTCGATGCGGCGATGAAGAAGGTGCTGCTGAGCCTGCGCCTGTCGGGCTGCGGCCTGCTGGCCTATGAGGAATCCCGGCTGGAGAGCATGGCCGACAAGCCAGCGACCGTGACGCTGCGCCTGAGCATCAGCGAGCTGCGGCTCAAGCTCGGCGGCTGAGCCGGCGGTTCAGTCCAGGCACTGCCCGCTGCGCCGCTCGGTGGCCGGCAGGGCCAGGCCGGGCAGCTCCAGCGCATAGTGCAGCGACAGCAGCTGCCAGCCTTCCGGGCCGAGCTGCCACTGCATGCTGTTGACGCCGCTGTAGTCGGGCCGGGCCTGGGCCGGATCGCGGCGGGTCTCGACCACGCTATAGACCTGGGCATGGGCGCCGTAGCGGCGCTGCTCACGGTGGATCTCGCACTCATGCATGGCCGGCCCCGGCCGGGGTTTCAGCAGCGCCAGAAATTCCGCGGCCGACCAGGCCCGGGCCCCGGTGGCGGCGGCGCGCAGGGTCTGACCGAACACCATGGCCTGCGGATGCAGCAAGGCGCTCATGCGAGCGACATCGGCGCCCTGGTCTGCGCCATGGCCGAAAGCGCGCCATAGCGCGCCGACCTGGGCATCCAGCACGGCCTGGCTGTGGACCTGCGCGGCCGGGCCCAGCGCGGCCAGCACCGCCGGCCAGCTGACCCGGTACATATGGGCCAGACCCGGCGCGCCGCCGGCCAGCGGCCGGGTCGAGGCGAACAGCAGCCACTGGCCATCGGCGCTCACCGAGGGGGTGAACTCGAAATCGGGCCCGTTGATCGGCGCCGGCAGGCGCAGCGCCGGGCCGAAGCCGGCGCCGACGCGCTCGGCCAGATAGAGATCGCCGCCCGCGCTGCCGGCGCGTCGGCTCCACCACAGCGCATGGCGGCCGTCCGGCGTCAGGCTGAAGTCGCTGTTGAGCTCGCCCTCGTTGATCGGCGCCGGCAGGGCCAGGGGCGCGGCGCTGCCGGGCTCGACCGCATAAACGCTCAGCTTGGCCGGCCCGCCGGCGCGGTAGGAGGCGAAGTACAGGCGCTCGCCATAACGCTCCGGGCCCAGCTCATAGGCCGGGCTCTGCCAGGCCTCGGCCAGCCGGATCGGTGGACCGGCCCAGCGGCCATCGACCAGGGAGACCTCGTACAGATCGAGCTGACCCAGCGCAGCGCCGGCACCTTGCGTCGGCCGGTCCGAGACAAAGCTCAGGGTCTTGCCGTCGGCGCTCAGATGGGGGTCGGAGTCGCGCCAGCGCGGGTCGGAAAAAGGCAGGGGCTCGGCGGTCCGCCAGCGCTCCCCGTCGCGCTTTTGCGTATAGATCTGCGAGCTCTTGAAGCCGGCGGCCGAGCGGGCGAACACGCGGGTGTCGCCGCGCTCCTGCAGGTTGTAGGCCTGCAGGCCGCTGCTGCCCAGATCGCCCAGATCGATGATCTCGACGCTCAGCGTCTGGGCCTGCGCGCCGGCCAGCGCCAGCCAGGAGCACACAAGGAAGGTGTAGCGTGACATCGGAAGGATCGGAGAGTGGGCCAGCGCGCGATGCTAGCCAGGGCCGCCGGCTCGGCCGGCGCCATCCGACCAGGCCCGGCCGGCGTCGGACGAAGCGGGCTAGCGCACCGACGAAAGCGTCTTGGCCGTCGCCGCCGGCGCGGCCAGGCAGCCCAGCCCCGCCAGCGTGGCCTCGACCGCCTGGTCCAGCGGCGTGTGCGGCTCATGGCCCAGCACCGCGAGCAGTCGGGCGTTGCTCATGCGCACCGGCTGGCGCCACAGATAGCGTATCTCGCGCAGCTCGCGCAGAAAGCCGACGAAGGGGGTGGCCAGCGCGACCAGCCACCAGGGGAAGGCACGCAGCCGGGGTGCGGCGCCGCCGTGCCGGACCACCGCCGCGCGGATCGCGTCGCCCATCTGCCGGCCGTCGCCATCCCAGTGGCCGGCCATATGGAAGCTCGCGAACGCCGGCAGCTCGGCGCGGCGCTGCAGCAGCTCGACCATGGTCGCCGCGACATCGGGCACATAGGACCATTGGTGACCGACACCCGCAGCACCCGGCAGACTGACGGTCGTGACCGGACGGCCCGGCTTGACCAGCCCCTGCGCGAACCAGCTGTTGCCGACCCTGGGACCGAAGAAATCGCCGGCCCGCACGATGATGACGCGACAAGGCCCACCCTCGGCAGCCGCCTGCAGCCGCCGCTCCAGCTCGACACGGATCGCGCCCTTGCGAGTCTCGGGCCGCTGCGGTGCATCCTCGGCCAGCAGCGGGAAGGCGTCGGGGCCGTAGTTGTAGACCGTGCCCGGCAGGACGATGGTGGCGCCCTGGGCCTGGGCGGCCGCGATGGTGTTGTCCAGCATCGGCAGCACCAGCTCGGCCCAGCGGCGGTAGCCGGGCGGATTGACCGCATGGACGATCACCGCGCAGCCCTGCGCGGCGGCCATCACGTCCTCGCGCTTCATCGCATCGCCGCGCAGCCAGGTGATGCCATCGCGCTGCTCGGTCGCCTGGGCCGCCCCACGCTGCAGCGCCCGCACCTGCCAGCCCCGGTTGCGCAGCTGGCGTGCCAGCTCGCCGCCGATGCCACCGCTGGCACCCAGCACCAGCACCGTGTTGTCGTTCCTGATCTTGGCCATGTCCATCTCCTGAAAACCTGTTGCGATGGCCGCAGTCTCGGCGGCCCGGCGCCTTAATGGAATTAGCGAACACAAGCGAGCAGCTATACATTTATGTATGGATCAAGAGATTGGCTGGGAGCTTTACCGGACTTATCTGAGCGTGCTGCAGCAGGGCTCGCTGTCGGGCGCGGCACGGGCGCTGGGCATCGCCCAGCCCACCGTCGGCCGGCATGTCGAGGCGCTGGAAAAAGCCCTGGGTCTGCCGCTGTTCACCCGCTCGCAGCTGGGCCTGCAGCCCACCGAGGCGGCGCTGGCGCTGCGGCCCCATGCCGAGGCGATGAGCAGCCATGCGGCGGCGCTGCAGCGCGCGGCGGCCAGCCAGGGCGAGGCAGGCCATATCCAGGGCACGGTGCGCATCACGGCCAGCGAGGTGATGGGCGTCGAGGTGCTGCCGCCGATACTGGCGCGGCTGCAGGCGCAGCATCCGGCGCTGACCATCGAGCTGATGCTGAGCAACCAGCTGCAGGACCTGCTGCAGCGCGAGGCCGATATCGCGGTGCGCATGACCGCGCCGCAGCAGGCCCAGCTGATCGCGCGCCGGGTCGCCCCGGTGGAGCTGGGCCTGCATGCCCATCCGCGCTACCTGGACGCCCAGGGCAGGCCGGGCTCGCTGGCCGAGTTGGCCCGGCACCGGCTGATCGGTTTCGATGTCGAGACGCCCTTCGTGCGCGCGGCCCGCAAAAGCGTCGGCATCCCCTGGCAGCGCGAGGCGTTCCGGCTGCGCAGCGACAACGATCTGGCCCAGCTGGCGCTGATACGGGCCGGCGCCGGCATCGGCATCTGCCAGGTGGCGCTGGCCCGGCGCGAGCCGGCGCTGCAGCGGCTGCTGCCCGATCAGCTGTCTTTTGTGCTGGAGACCTGGGTCGCGATGCACGAGGACCTGCGCGCCAGCCCGGCCTGCAAGCTCACATTCGAGGCCCTGTGCCAGGGCCTGGCGCCGCCTGCGCAATCTCCTGCGCCGCCGCTGTGAGCAGCTCGCGCAGCCAGCGCTGGCCCGGGTCCAGCTCGTGGCGCGCATGCCAGACCTGGCCGATCGCGATACCGACCAGCTCGAAGGGCAGCTCGCGGCTGGCCAGCTGGGGTGAGAAGCCGGCGGCCGGCACAAAGCTGCTGGGCAGCACGGTCAGCAGATCGCTCTGGCGCACCGTCAGGCCGGCGGTGAAATAGCTATTGACCGTCATCACGACCTCGCGCTCGCGGCCGATCAGGGCCAGCGCGTCGTCGACAAAGCCGCGCGCGCGGCCGGCGAAGCTGACGCGCAGATGCTGGGCCCGGCAATAGGCATCGAGGGTCAGCGCGCCCGGCGCGGCCAGCGGGTGGTCGCCGCGCATCACGCAGAGGTACTCGGTCGCATACAGCGGCGCCAGCCGTATCAGTTCGGCCTCGCCCTGGGCCGCCAGCAGGCCCGGCAGCTCGGGGAAGAAACCGACCGCCACATCGGCACGCCCCTGCTCCAGCATCTCGCGCGGGTCGCGCGAGGTCAGCGGCACGATGCGCAGCGCCACCCGGATGCCCTCGCGCTGGAAGCGCTTGGCCAGCGCCGGCACGAACAGCGCGGCCGTCGCGTCGGCCATCGCCAGGGTGAAGGCGCTGCCCGGCTCGCGGGGATCGAAGGCCTGGGGCTCGAAGGCGCGCTGCAGATGGCCCAGCGCGGTGCGCACAATAGGCCATAGCACCTCGGCATGCTCGGTCGGCACCATGCCCGAGGAGGTCGGGATGAACAGCTCCTCGTTGGTGGCCTCGCGCAGCCGGCGCAGCGCATTGCTGACCGCCGGCTGGGTGATGGCCAGCCGGGCGGCGGCCCGGGTCACATTGCGCTCCTCCATCACCACATCGAATACCCGCAACAGGTTCAGATCGAGGGTGCGGAAGTTCAGGGGGCGTGGATTCGGCATGTCCGGATGCTAAATCCATCACAGGCCATTCGCGCCAGTGATACCGCGATTCGGATTCGCAATTGGCGGCTTCTACGTAAAAACCGCAATATTCGGCCCATGGATACGGAGCGCTTGTGCTCCCTCCATACGCAAGAAGGGAAACACCATGTCCACCACCAGCCTCAACCTGCCGCTTCATGTGATGCCGTCCGACGTCGCCCGCGCCCACAGCGCCCAGGCTTCCGGTGCCCGCCTGATCGCGGCCGGATCGGCGGTGTGGCGCTTCCTGAGCGCCATCGGCGAAGCCCGCGGTCGCCAGACCATCGAAGAGCTGATCAAGAGCACCGAGATCACCCGTCCCGAGCTGTCGGCCGCGCTGCGCCGCGCCAACAACGGCAACTGGTCCTGAAGCGACAAGGGCGGCGCTAGACTGGCTGCATGCGCAGCCCGTTGCCCCGCCCTGCCGCCTCCGGGCCACTGGAGGCTTGAACCATGGCCTACGGCGCCATGGTCGGCACCGCCAGCTACCGCTTCGCCGATCTGCGCGAGCTGCTGGCCAAGGCCTCGCCGGAGCGCTCGGGCGACCAGCTGGCCGGCATCGCGGCCGAGAGCGCCCGCGAACGGGTCGCCGCCCGCTTTGCGCTGGCCGACCTGCCCTTGACACGCTTCCTCAGCGAAGCCGTGATCCCCTATGAACAGGATCAGCTGAGCCGGCTGATCATCGACGGCCACGACGCGGCCGCGCTGGCCCCCATCGCCCATCTGACGGTCGGCGGCCTGCGCGACTGGCTGCTGTCCGACGCCGCCACGCCCGAGGTGCTGACGGCCCTGGCCCCGGGACTGACACCCGAGATGGTCGCGGCGGTCAGCAAGCTGATGCGCAACCAGGACCTGATCCTGGTGGCCAGCCGCTGCCGGGTCGTCAGCCGCTTTCGCTCGACCCTGGGCCTGCCCGGCCATCTGGCGGTGCGGCTGCAGCCCAACCACCCGACCGACAGCCCCGCCGGCATCGCCGCCAGCATCCTCGACGGGCTGATGTATGGCGCCGGCGACGCGGTGATCGGCATCAATCCGGCCGCCGACAGCGTGCCGGCGCTGTGCCGGCTGCTGGACCAGCTCGACGAGCTGATCCAGCGCCATCAGATCCCCACGCAGAGCTGTGTGCTGAGCCATGTCAGCAACACGCTGCAGGCGATCGCGCAGGGCGCGCCGGTGGATCTGGTGTTCCAGTCGATCGGCGGCAGCGAGGCCTGCAACCGCAGCTTCGGCGTCGACATCGCCCTGCTCGACGAGGCCCATGCAGCCGCCCGCGCGCTGGCGCGCGGCACGGTCGGCGACCAGCTGATGTACTTCGAGACCGGCCAGGGCAGCGCGCTGTCGGCCGCGGCCCATCACGGCGTCGACCAGCAGACGCTGGAGACCCGCGCCTACGGGCTGGCGAGGCGCTACCGGCCGCTCCTGGTCAACACGGTGGTCGGTTTCATCGGGCCCGAGTACCTGTTTGATGGCAAGCAGATCATCCGCGCCGGCCTGGAGGATCATTGCTGCGGCAAGCTGCTGGGCCTGCCCATGGGCTGCGACATCTGCTACACCAACCATGCCGAGGCCGACCAGGACGATATGGACAATCTGCTGGTGCTGCTGGCCAGTGCCGGTGTGAACTTCATCATGGGCGTGCCGGGCGCCGATGATGTGATGCTGAACTACCAGAGCAGCTCCTTCCACGATGCCCTGTTCCTGCGCCGCCTGCTCGGGCTCAAGCGCGCGCCGGAGTTCGAGGCCTGGCTGCAGCGCATGGGCATCAGCGGCAGCGACGGCGCGCTGCTGGCGCCGACCGCGCACCCGCGCCTGATGCCGCCGCAGGGCCGGGCATGAGCGAGGACCACGATCCCTGGGCCGAGCTGCGCCGCCACACGCCGGCCCGCATCGCGCTGGGCCGCAGTGGCGGCAGCCAGCGCACCGCCGACTGGCTGCGCTTCGCGGCCGACCATGCCCAGGCCCGCGATGCGGTGCATCTGCCGCTGGACGAGGCCGCGCTGAGGGCCGGCCTGGTCGAGGATGGCTGGCCCGAGCCGCTGCTCGTGCACAGCCGCGCCGGAACGCGCGCCGAGTATCTGCGCCGGCCCGATCTGGGCCGCCGGCTCGACGCGGCCAGTGCCGCCGTGCTGCATTCAAGGGCCGACGCGCCGGTCGACCTGGCCCTGGTGCTGGGCGATGGTCTGTCGGCGGCGGCGCTGCAAGCCCATGCCCGCCCGCTGCTGCGGGCGCTGCGCGAGGCCCTGGCGCAGCGGCTGAGCATGGCGCCGCCGGTGCTGGCCCTGCAGGCCCGCGTCGCGCTGGGCGACGAGATCGGCGCGCTGCTGCAGGCCAGTCTGGTGCTGGTGCTGATCGGCGAGCGGCCGGGCCTGAGCTCGCCGGACAGCCTGGGCGCCTATCTGACCCATGGGCCGGCGGTCGGCCGCCACGACGCGCAGCGCAACTGCGTCAGCAATATCCGCCCGGCCGGCCTGGCGCCGGCGCTGGCAGCTCAGCGCCTGGCCTGGCTGATCCAGGCCTCGCTGCGGCGAGGCCTCAGCGGCATCGCACTGAAGGACGATAGCGAGGCGGCGCTGATCGCGGGTCAGCCATGAAGGCCGTCAGCTCGGCTCCCGCGTGATCGCGCTCGCGCTCACGACCCGGTTGCGGCCGCTGCGCTTGGCCTCGTAGAGCGCCTCATCGGCCTGGCCATAGGCGGCATCGAAGCTGCTGCCGCGCGGCAGGCAGGCCACGCCGAAACTGGCGCTCACCACATGGCCGCCCGGCAGGCCGAAGTCGTGGCCGGCGACCTTGCGGCGCAGGCGCTCGGCCAGCGCGACCGCCGCCTCGCAGCCATCGTCGCGCAGCAGCACCGTGAACTCCTCGCCGCCGACCCGGCCGATATCGGCACCGGGCGGCACCTCGGCCTGCAGGCAGGCGACCACGCCGCGCAGCACCGCATCGCCGGTCGGGTGGCCGAAGCCGTCGTTGACGCGCTTGAAGTGGTCGATGTCCAGCACGATCAGCGCCACACCGTGCTGTGTCAGATAGCGGTTGGCGCGCTCGATGATGGCCGCGCGGTTCAGCACACCGGTCAGCGAGTCGTGGGTGGCGCGGTACTCCAGCTCGCCGGCCAGCTCATGCAGGCGCTGGTTGAGCCGGTTCATCTCCAGCTCCTCGCGGTCGCTGCGGCGCACCAGCCGGCGCGTCTCGCGCAGCAGCCGCTCGTAGGCCAGGATCAGCTCGCCCAGGGCCTGGTGGTGCCAGGCCCGCTCGTCGGCATAGGCATCGCGGGCCGCCGCCAGCGCGCGGATCTCCAGCTCGAACAGATCGTCCTCGGGCTGCGGCATGCGGTACATCATCGTCGTCGCGCCCAGCTGCTGACGCGCGTTCACACCGTGCCCACCGGCTGCATCACGAACGCGATGGCCGGGAAGTCATCGACCAGTTCCTGGCCGAACTCGTGGATGGTGTCGTCCTCGGCGTCGTGGAACCAGTGCAGTGTCACCCGGTTGCCGCCGGCCTCCACCGCCTCGGCCAGCGCCTCGATGATGTTGAACAGCATCTTGGTGCTGGAGCTGTTGAAGTAGGCCAGCGCGATATTGACGGTGATGGTGCGCTGCTTGCAGGAGCCAAGGTAGGCGCGCAGCTGGCGGATGATGTCGCCGTAGAAGGCGGCCGCGTTCTCGGGATAGGACTCGCCGCGCAGGCTCAGCACGCCCTCGTCGAAGCGGAAGTCCACCTCGGGCGAGCTGGGGCTGGCGGCGATATAGAGGGTGTTCTCCATGCCTGGGTTCTCGTGGTGGGGGATGGGAGCGGACATCAGATGACCGCCCGCAGGGAGAGGACCAGGGTGTCGGGCCGCTCGTCCAGGGCTTCGATGCTGAAGGCCAGCGGCTCGCTGGCATCGCGTGCCATGGTCAGGAAACCCATGCCCGCGCCCTTGCTGCCCTCGGGCGTCTCGGCGCGCAGGCCGTCGCGGTAAGCCTTCTTGATCTCGTCCAGGGTCATGCTGCGCAGGCGCTCCAGCTTTTCGCGCAGCGCCTCGGCCACGCCGGCCTCGACCGGATTGGCGCACAGCAGCAGGTAGCGCCCGTCGCGCTCGCTGATGCAGACCGAGCCGTGGCGCAGCTCGCGCTCGGTCTGGCTGCCGGGGGTCAGCGCATCGGCCGAGTAGTGGATGATGTTCTGCGCCATCTCGATGAAGGAGGAGAACAGCTTGCGCCGTGTCGGCCCATCGACGCCGCTGACCTCCAGCTGCAGCTTCACCGCCTCGGCCATCGCCGCGATGATGTTCTGCGAGAAGTAGCCGACGTAGTAGAAGATCACCCGGTGGCGCTGCGCCAGGTCGAAGAAGGCTCCGTACTCTTGCACGATGGGAGCGGGGGAAGACATGATGACAAGGACTCCTAGACGCGGAAACAGAAGAAGCTGAGGTCGTCGCGGCGGTGGTGCGGGCCTTGCCAGGCCTGCAGCGCGTCCAGCAGCGCACGGTTGATGTCGGCGGTCGGCCGCTCACGCTGCGCCAGCAGCAGCTCGCGGATGCGGCGCTTGCCGAAGGCGATGGCCTTGGGGCCGCCGATCTGGTCGATCAGGCCGTCGGTGGTGACGAAGACCAGACTGCCGGGCTGCAGCGGCACGCAGCGGTTGGTCCAGGCGAAATCGATATCGCTGTCCACATAGCCGACGCCCTTGCGCTCGCCATCGATCATCTCGACGCCGGCCTGGCCCGGGTTCAGCAGGAACAGCGCGGTCTTGGCACCGGCGAAATGCAGGCTGCGGGTGGCGGCGTCGAACCAGAAACAGGCCGCGTCCATGCCGTCGTCCGAACCGGGCGTCTCATCCTGGCCGTCCATCTGGCCCAGCATCTGCTTGATGCTGCGGTTGACGCTGGCCAGCAGCCGCGCCGGGTCGCGCGGGCCATGCTGCTCGATCGCCTTGGACAGCGTGATCGAGGCGATCAAGGTCATGAAGGCACCGGGCACGCCGTGGCCGGTGCAGTCGGCCACGGTCGCGAACCAGCCCTCGGGCATCGCGCTGAACTGGTAGAAATCGCCGCCCACCACATCGCGCGGCTCCCACACCAGGTCGGCGTCCAGCCGGGTCTGGGCCAGGGCCTCGCGCGAGGTGCGCAGCATCGAGCGCTGGATCACGCTGGCGTACTCGATGCTGTGCATGATCTGGCGGTTGCGCGCCTCCTGCATATCGGCGACCACGCGCATCAGCGGCAGGCCCTGGCCGACCCCGGCGAAAACGCCGTCGCGGGTGATGATGAAGCCGTCGGTCAGCGCCTTCTCGCCGAAGGCCACCGCGCGCTGGGTCAGCTCCTCGATGGCCATGCCGGCGTCCACCACCAGCGGCTCCTTGTCCATGAAGGCGATGCAGCTCTTGCGGTTGTAGAGCTCCCGATGAAAGGGCTTGCTCATCTGCGAGAGAAAGATATTGCGGTTGATCAGCCCGATCGGCTGACCGCCCTCCACCACCGGCAAGCTCATCAGCTCGCGGTGCCGGGTGAACACCTCCATCACCTGCTCGTTGTTCTGATCGGTGCCGATGGCCGGCACGTCGATGCACAGATCGCCGGCACTGGGCTGGCGGAATCTGGGGCGGCAGTCTTGCAGATAGGAGGCGGCAGCGGCGTCGGGCATGGCAGGCGCAGAGAAGCACAAGCCCGGGATGCTAGGCAGAGCAGATCACATGGCTGTGACACCTCGTCACAAACTCGGCGCTACTCGCCGCAAGCCGCACTTGCGTGACCAATGTCGCAGCCCGGCCGCCCGGCTGCGGCGCCCGCGCAACGCTTCAGTGCAGCGCCGACAGGAACTGCTTGAGCTCGGGCGTTTGCGGTGCGCCGAAGATCGCCTCGGGCGGTCCCATCTCGTGGATGCGGCCGGCATGCATGAAGACCACGCGATCGGCCACCTTGCGCGCGAAGTTCATCTCGTGCGTGACCATCAGCAAAGTCATGCCCTCGTCCGCCAGGCTCTCGACCACGCGCAGCACCTCGCCGACCAGCTCCGGGTCCAGCGCCGAGGTGATCTCGTCGCACAAGAGGATGCTGGGCTGCATCGCCAGCGCGCGCGCAATCGCGACACGCTGCTGCTGGCCACCGGAGAGCTGGTCCGGGAAGGCATCGAACTTCTCGGCCAGGCCGACCCGCTCCAGCAGCTGGCGGGCCTGACGCTCGCCCTCGGCCGTGCCCTGCTTCTTGACCAGGCTGGGCGCCAGCATCACATTGCGGCCCACGCTGAGGTGCGGGAACAGATTGAAGCTCTGGAAGATCATGCCCACATGCTGGCGCAGCTCGCGCATCGCACGCGCATTGCCATGCAACAGCGGCAGGCCGTCGACCAGCAGCTCGCCCTGCTGGAACTCCTCCAGCCCGTTGACACAGCGCAGCAGCGTGCTCTTGCCCGAGCCGCTCTTGCCGATGATGGCGATCACCTCGCCGGGCTCGACCTCCAGATCGATGCCCTTGAGCACCTCGTTGGCGCCGTAGGACTTGCGCAGCGCGCGGATGCTGGCGGCGGGGGTGTGATCAGTGCTTGTTGACATTCAATTTCCTCTCCAGCGAGCGGGCATAGAAGCTCACCGGGAAACACAGCGAGAAGTACATCAGCGCGACGCAGCTGTAGACCAGAAAGGGCTGGAAGGTGGCATTGCTGATCATCGTGCCGGCCTTGGTCAGCTCGACAAAGCCGATCACCGAGGCCAGCGCCGTGCCCTTGATGACCTGGACCAGAAAGCCCACCGTCGGCGCGATCGCCATGCGGCCGGCCTGCGGCAGCACGATGTGGCGCAGCTGCTCGCCAAAGCTCATCGCCAGGCTTTGCGCCGCCTCCCACTGCCCCTTGGGCACGGCCCGCACGCAGCCCTGCCAGATCTCGGCCAGGAAGGCGCTGGTATAGAGCGTCAGCGCCAGCGCGGCCGCCGTCCAGACCGAGGTCTCGAAGCCCAGCAGCGCCATGCCGAAATAGGCCAGGAAGAGCTGCATCAGCAAGGGCGTGCCCTGGAACAGCTGCACATAGCCGCCGACCAGCGCCTGGGCGCCGGGCCAGCGCGCGGTGCGCGCCACCAGCAGCGCCAGGCCCACCAGGCCGCCGCCGACAAAGGCGATCAGCGACAGCACGACGGTCCAGCGCACGGCCATCAGCAGATTGCGGACGATGTCCCACAGACTGAACTCAACCACGGCGATGTCCTCCGAACAGAAAGCGCGGCCCCAGCCAGTTCAACAGGCTGCGCAGCGCGATGGCCAGCAGCAGATAGATGGCGGTGGCGACGATGAAGGACTCGAAGGCGCGGAAGTTGCGGCTCTGGATCAGGTTGGCGGCGTAGCTCAGCTCCTCGGTGGCGATCTGGCCGCAGACGGCCGAGCCCAGCATCACGATGATGATCTGGCTCACCATCGAGGGCCAGACCCGGCGCAGCGCCGGCGGCAGCAGCACATGGAGGAAGACCTGGGCCCGGCTCAGCGCCAGGCTCAACCCGGCCTCGGTCTGGCCACGCGCGGTCGACGCGATGCCACCGCGCACGATCTCGCCGGCATAGGCGCCCAGATTGACCACCATCGCGATCACCGAGGCGGTCTCCGGCGTCAGCTTGACGCCCATCGCCGGCAGGCCGAAGAACACGAAGAAGAGCTGAACGATGAAGGGCGTGTTGCGGATCGCCTCCACATAGCCGGTCGCCAGCCAGCGCAGCGGCGCCGGCCCGTCCAGCCGCGCCCAGGCGCAGGCCACGCCCAGACCCACGCCCAGCAGCGCCGCGATCGCGGTCAGGCCCAGGGTCCAGGCCACCCCGGTCAGCAGCAGCCGCCACTCGGCCAGGACGGCCAGGAAGTCAAATGTGATCACAGCGGCAGATCACCGGCGCCACGGCCCAGCCACTTCTTGGACAGGGCCTCGATGCTGCCGTCCTTCTTGGCCGCCGCGATGATCTCGTTGACCTTGGCCAGCAAGGCATCCTCGCCCTTGGCCACGCCGATGAAGCAGGGGCTGTCCTTGAGCAGCAGCTTGTACTCGGCACCCAGCTGCGGGTTGCGCTGCGCCATCAGACCGGCGGCCGAGGCGCTGGTCGCGATCAGCTGGGTCTGGCCGGCCACATAGGCGGCCACCGTCGCGTTATTGTCCTCGAAGCGCTTGATCTGCAGGCTGGCCGGCGCCACCTTGCCCAGCTCCTGGTCTTCCATCGCGCCGCGGGTCACCGCGACGGTCTTGCCGGCCAGATCCTCCCAGCTCTTGACCGCCATGGCCTTGGGGCCGAACACGGCCTGGTAGAAGGGTGCATAGGCGGCGCTGAAATTGATCACCTTCTCGCGCTCCGGGTTCTTGCCCAGGGTCGAGATCACCAGATCGGCCTTCTTGGTCTGCAGATAGGGAATGCGGTTGGCGCTGGTGACCGGCACCAGCTCGAGCTTGACGCCCAGCTTGGCGGCGATCAGCCGGGCCATCTCGATGTCCAGGCCTTGCGGCGCCATATCGGTGCCGACGAAGCCGTAGGGCGGGTAGTCGGTCGGGATCGCGATATTGATCTGCTTCTTGGCCAGGATGCCGTCCAGCGCGGTCTGCGCCTGGGCCGACAATGCACCAAAAAGTGTCACGAGGGCCAGGCTGGTGTGCAAAAAGGGGCGGCGTTGCATGCAATGGACTCCGGGTTGGTGATGACTGTCACAAGCTTGTGCAAAAGCCATGCCACGGCTTTGGATTTTTTGAACGCTGTGATCAATCGCCGCCAGCCTCTGGCGCCGCCGCAAGGCCCACACTGAGGCCATGGCCTCAACCCGACTTCCCACCTACTTCCTGTCCCATGGCGGCGGCCCCTGGCCCTATATGGACGGCCCCTTCCGCGAGAACTTCCATCAGCTGGAGGCCTCGCTGAAGGCCATCCCGGCCGAGCTGGGCCGCAAGCCGCGCGCGGTGCTGATGATCTCCGGGCACTGGGAGGCGCAGCAGTTCAGCCTGATGGCGGCCGAGCGGCCGACCATGGTCTATGACTACGGCGGCTTCCCGGCCCACACCTATTCGATCCGCTACCCGGCACCGGGCGACCCGGCGCTGGCCAGGCAGGTCAAGTCCTTGATCGAGAACGCCGGCCTGCCCAGTGCAATGGATGAGCAACGCGGCTTCGACCATGGTGCGTTCACGACCCTGTTCCCGATGTACCCCGAGGCCGAGGTGCCCGTGGTGCAGCTGTCCATGCTGCAGGGCTACGACCCGGCCACCCATCTGGCGCTGGGCCGGGCGCTGGCGCCGCTGCGCGACGAGGGCGTGCTGATCATCGGCAGCGGCCTGAGCTATCACAATCTGCGCGCCTTCGGCCCGGCGGCCAGGACGGCCTCGGGCCAGTTCGACGCCTGGCTGCAGCAGACCCTGTTGCAGACCCCGCCGGCCGAGCGCAGCGCGCTGCTGACGCAGTGGGGCGCGGCGCCGGCGGCCCGCCAGGCCCATCCGCGCGAGGATCACCTGATCCCGCTGATGGTGGCGGTCGGCGCCGCCGAGCAAGAAGCCGGCGCGCTGATCTATCACGAGAGCGCCTTCATGGGCGGCGTCACCGTCTCGAGCTTCCGCTTCGGCGCCCTGCCCGGCTGACGCTGGGCTCAGGCCAGCGAGCGCTGCATGAAGCGGGCCTCGGGCCCGAAGCTGGCCAGCTTGGCGGCCAGCGTGGCCGAGAGCTGCTGCAGCGAGGCATAGCCCTGGCGCTGCCAGAACGGCTCGGAGCCCTGCACGGCGACCAGGCCCAGGGTCTGCAGTCCCAGATCGCCGGCCCGGCGCTCCAGATGCTCGACCAGGCGGCGTGCCAGCCCCAGCGAACGGCCGGCCGGCGCCACGGCCAGGTCGTGCAGATAGAGCAGGCGCGGCTCGGCCGGCAGCGTCAGGCTTTGCGCATTCAGCGCCGGCAGGCTGTCGTGGCATAGCGGCAGGCCGACCAGATAGGCCAGCGGCTGCTCGCCGCGCCAGGTCATCCAGCAGGTCCGGTAAGGCTCGGCGGCGCGCAGCTTGGCGGCGAAGGCCTGCGCATCCTCCAGAAAATCGGCGCCATAGCACTGCGCCTGCAGGGCCAGCACCGCCGGCACATCGGCCGCCGACAGCGGCCGCAGAACGATCTCAGACATTGAAGAGCACCAGTAACTGCACACCAAGCGGCGTGAAGATCAGCACAAAACCCAGCACATTGACGATCACCGTCAGCCAGAACAGGCGCAGGAACTCCGGCTTGTTGGACTTGTGGCGCAGGATGTGCTGGGCCAGCAACGCGCCGGGCCAGCCGCAGGCCAGGGCCAGGCCATGCAGCGTGCCCTCGGCGACCCGCCACTGATTCAGGCGCGCGGCCCGCTTGTCGCCGGCGTAGACGATGAAGGTCGCCAGGCTCATCGCCAGATAAGCACCCCACAGCGCACGCGGCAGCTCGAAGGCCAGCTGACAGATCAGCACCAGGGCCGCAAAGCCCGGCACCAGCCACAGGCTCAGGCCACGCCGGGCCTCGCGCCGCGAACGCTCGCGCTCCAGCGCGGTCGGTCCGGCCGGGGCCGCCGGCCTGGGCTCCAGGCTTTGCACCTTCAGCGCGCGCGGCTTGCCCTGGGCGTCCTCGCCCGGCTGATAGCTCAGACGTTCGCCGACAAAAGGCCGGCGTGCGCGCAGACCAAAGGCCTTGATATGGACGAAGAGCTTGGCCCCCCCGGCGTCCGGGGCGATGAAGCCATAGCCCTTGACGTCGTCCCACTGGATCAGTTTTCCGTTCGCTCGCATGCTCGGGCGGCACTGTGCCACAACAGAATCGAAAAAGCCCGCTTGCGCGGGCTTTGCTTGCTTCAGCGAGTTCGGGACGAATTAACGACCGAAACCGCTGCGGCGGGGCGCGCCGGCCGGTGGGCCGCTGCGCTTGGGGCCGCCGGGGCCGCGGCGATCGCCACCAAAGGACGGGCGCTCGCTGAAGCCGGCACCACCGCGCGGCTCGAAGTTGCCGCCCGAACGGGGAGCACCATCGCGCGGGGCGAAATCACGGGCCGTGAAATTCGGCTTGTTGCCGAAGCTGGGCTTGCCGCCAAAGGCCGGCTTGTCGCCATAGCTCGGGCGGTCGCCACGCGGGGCGAAGTTGCGGTCGGCATTGTTGCCACGGAACTCGCCGCGCGGCTCGAAGCCTTCCGAACGCGGAGCCGCATCGCGGTGCTGGAAAGGCTTGCCGCCTTCACGGGCGAACGAGGGCTTGGGGCCGTCGCGATGGAAGGGCTTGCCACCACCAAAGGTCTTGCCGCCGCCACCGAACTTGTTGCCCCAGGCCGGGCGGCTGCCACGGTCCTCGAAACCACCACCGGCACCGGCCGGGCGCGGCGGGAAGATGCGCGGTTCTTGCGTCTTCGGCTCCAGGCCGGCGATCTGCGCCACCGGGATGGTCTGGGTCGTGAATTGCTGGATGCGGCGGATCATCGACACATCGTCACGCACGGCCAGGGTCACGGCCAGGCCGGCGCGGCCGGCACGGCCGGTGCGGCCGATGCGGTGCACATAGTCCTCGGCCTTCATCGGCAGACCGTAGTTGATGACGTGGGTGATGGTCGGCACGTCGATGCCGCGGGCGGCGACATCGGTGGCCACCAGCACGCGCACTTCACGACGGCGCAGCGCCATCAGCACCCGGTTGCGACGGCCTTGCGGCATGCCGCCGTGCAGCGGCGCGACCGAGTGGCCGATCTCCTGCAGGCGCTCGGCCAGCCAGTCGGCATCGCGCTGGGTCGAGGTGAACACCACGGCCTGGTCCAGCTCGGGCTCGGCCAGGATGGCTTCCAGCAGCTGGTCCTTGTGGTTGTTGTTGTCGGCCCAGTGCAGGCGCTGGGTGATGTTCTCGTGGGTGTCGGTGTGCGAGGCCACATCGACGCGCAGCGGGTCACGCAGCAGGTCATGGGCCAGGCGGCCGACGTGGCCGGCGAACGTGGCGCTGTACATCACGGTCTGGCGGGCCGCCGGGATGCGCTCGGCGATCACCTTGATGTCGTCGATGAAGCCCATGTCCAGCATGCGGTCGGCTTCGTCGAGCACCAGCATCTCGACATTGTCGAGCACGGCCTTGCCGGACTGCAGATGGTCCAGCAGACGGCCGGGGGTGGCGATCAGGATGTCCAGCGGGCCGGACAGCTGCTTGATCTGCAGCGCATAAGGCATGCCGCCCAGCACGGTGGACAGCTTCAGGCCCGGCACATGGCGGCCGTAGGTCTGGGCAGCCTTGGCCACTTGCATGGCCAGTTCGCGGGTCGGGGTCAGCACCAGGATGCGGGGGCCGAAGACCTTGCCCTTTTCGCGGCGGGTGTTGTTGTCACCGCGGGTGTCCAGGATCTTCTGCAGCGCCGGCAGGATGAAGGAGGCGGTCTTGCCCGAACCGGTGCGCGAGGACACCATCAGGTCCTGGCCATTGAGGCCCGGCGGGATCGCCTGGGCTTGCACTTCGGTCGCGGTTTCGTAGCCGGAGTCTTTCACGGCGCGCAACAGGGACTCGTGCAGGCCTAGATTTTCAAAGCTCATATCTTCTTTCAACAAAGCCGTGCCCTGCCCCGGTCTTGGCGGGACAAAAGCACGCGCCTGCCGCGCCAGATCAATAGGGCGCGGTCAAGCCAGTAAAGTCGCTGGGAGAAAGCTCGCGTCGCACACCTTTTTTTCGCGCAGCTCAAGAGATGAGCCAGGCCTGGTGCGGCGCCGGGGAACAGTCATAGCGACGGCATCGCCGCCGACCGAACCCGAAGGGTGCTCAGCGCGTCGTATGAAGCCCGGTGGCGATCACCGGATACGGCCTGAACGTGGTCAGAGGAGACGAACGAACCGTTGCAGACAGCGCTGCAACGAAGCCGCGACTATAGCACGCTAGGGAAAGTACTAGCAAGCGCGACTTGACTATTTGTCGGCGGGGCGGCGGTTCGCGTGAAGATCACACGCCGCCCCGCGCCATCACATCAGCTCAAGCAGGGCCACCAGCGCCTGCATGAAGCGCTGCAAGGCCTCGCCGCCCAGCAGCTGCAGGCTGAGGTCGCCGTCCAGACTGCAGGCCGGCATCTCCGGCCAGCTGTCCTGCAGCGCCAGCATCGCGCTCTCGATGCCGCCCTGGGCCAGCAGCTGCAGCAGCGGCAGGCCATGGGTCTCCTCGCCGGCCACCAGGCCCAGGCGCTGCTCCAGCAAGGCCTCGCCCCAGGGCAGTTCCAGACTGATCAGGCCCACGCCGCTCACGCGCAGATCCAGGCCGGCACCGGCCGCATCGCTGCACAGCAGCAGCGGGCTGCGCGAGTCCTCGCGCCAGCGTGCCGCCTGCGAGCGGCGTTCGGCCAGGCCGGTGGCGGCCGACAGCTGCACACAGGGCAGACCGACGGCCTGCAGCCTTGCGGCCAGCAGGGCCAGACCATCGTCCCACTGGCTGCAGACCACCAGCTTGCTCGCGGCCCCGGCCAGCAGCTCGCGCGCCAGCGCCAGCACCGCATCCAGACGCGGCGCCGGCCCCTCCGCGGCCGCATCGGTCAGCGCCGGGCTGATCGCCAGACGGCGCAGCGCCTGCAGGCCGCGCAGCAGCTGCAGCTGCTCCGCATCGGCCAGATAGGCACTGCGCTGCCAGCGCGCGACGCTGCGACGCAGCGGCGCCAGCAACGCGGCCTGCAAGCCTTGCTGCTGCGCACTCAAGGGCTGGGCCCGCAGCTGCACCAGGGCCGGCGGCAACGCCAGCTCGCTGCCGGCGCGGCTGAGCATCACCCGCTCCAGGCTCTGTGCCAGCCGAGCCGGCGCGGCCAGGGCCAGCAGCTGCCCCTGGGCGTCGTGGCGCAGATGGCGCTCATGCAAGGCCGCCAGCGCGCCGCTGCGCCGGTGGTCGAGCAGCTCGACCAGGCGCAGCAGGGTGGCCGGCTGCTCCTGCGGCAGCTGGCTGGCCAGCAACAGCAGGAAACCTTCCGGCAGCTGCTGCAAGCGGGCCACCGCGCCCTCGCCCAGGCGCTGGGCCTCGTCGACGATGACCAGCTCGGGCGCCCAGGCCTGCAGCGGGGCCAGGTCTTGCTCCAGCGCGCCCAGGGCGGCGATCTTGATCTCGGCCGGCGCCTGCCATTGCTGGGCCCGCTGTGCGGCATCGCCCCAGACCAGGCTCGCGCTGCGCGTGCTCAGCGACTGCGCCTCCGCCAGCCAGCGGCTCTGGGCCGACTCGGCGCACAGCAGCAGCACACGTTCGACGCCGAAATGGCGCTGCATCAGCTCGGCCGCAGCTAGGCCGGTCGGCTGCATGCCCAGCTGCAGATCGTCGGCCACCAGGGCGCGGCCGGCGCAGGCCGCGAACAGGGCGGCTTCCAGCTGATGCTGGGGCAAGGGCAGCTTCAGCAACTGGCGCAGGGCCGGGCTGGCCATGCCTTGCTGGTAGGCCTCGGCCAGGCGCAGCATGCGCTGGCGGGCGTCGCGGCCCTCGGCCAGCTGAGTCCACACCGCGTCATCGACACGCAGCTCATGCCCATGCTGGGCGGCCAGTGCCAGCAGGCCCGGCAAGGCATCGCCCTGCTGATCCTGCGGCAGCGCGATCAAGGCCTCGGCGGCCTGGCGCAGCGGAGCCGGGCAGTGGCGGCCGGCATGCCAGTGCAGCTGGCGACGCAAGCCGTATTGCAGCCACAGCTCGCTGTGCTCGGTCTGCCAGCCCTCGACCAGCGCGGCCTGGCCCTCGGCATCGTCCTGCAAGGCGAGCAGCGCAAAGCCCAGATGCTCGCAGCTGCCTTGCTGGGCATAGCCCGCGCAGCTGCAGCTGGCCGCCGACACCCCGCCGCCACGCAGCAACACCTGCCAGCGCTGGCCGGTGGCCAGCAGCTCGACCTGCTGCGGGCTGCCGAACCAGGGGCCTTGGCGATGCAGCGCAAAACGGGCGGGCGGGGCCGGCGGCGGTGCAACAGGCGCGGGCGCTGCGGGCTTGCGGGCCACCGGCTTGGCCGCTGCCTTCTTCTTGGCGACGGGCTTGATTGCCTCCACGACCGGCTCGGGCGCCACGGGCGGCTTGGCCACTGATTTTTTGGCCGCAGGCTTCGCCGCGACCTTCTTGGCCGGAGCGCTCACCGCGGGCTCGACTGCGGCGGCCTTCTTGACGGTGGCCTTTTTGACAGCGACCTTTTTGGCCGGCTCCTTCTTTGCGGCCGCTTTCTTTGCGGGCGCAGCCTTGGCCAAAGGTTTCTTGGCCGCAGGTTTCTTGGCCGCAACGGGCGCCGGCACCGGTTCGGCCTTCTTGACCGTCTTCTCTGCGGCCGCCTTCGCAACCGCCTTCACAACCGTCTTCACGGTCTTGGTCGCGGCTTTGCCGGTCGTCTTGACTGGCGCGGCCGGCGTCTTCTTTGCAGCCGGTTTCTTCTCGATGGCTGCGGCCTTCTCAACCGTTTTCACGGCTGCGGTGGTCTTCTTGGCTGCGGCCTTGACAGCGGCTTTTTTAGCCGCCGTCTTCTTGACCGGCGCCGTCTCGGCAACAACAGGGGTGGCGGCGCTCGCGGTGCGGCGCGTCTTCGGTGGCGTGGCCATGGCTATGAATGAGGTTCAGGGTTGGACGGCAGAGCTGCCATCGTGATCGGGACGGAGCATGCGCGCCGGGCACCAGCCGCGCAAGCTGTTGAAGAAAGCCAGCGCCTGAGCGCGGGCCAGATCGGTCTTGAGCAGCCGGGCCTCATGCAGACGGCCCTGCTGCAGCAGTTCTTCGCGCAGCACGCCGGGCAGCAGCCCGGCCGCCAGGCGCGGCGTCAGCCAGCGGCCGTCGAGCTGCAGCGCGATATTGCCGAAGCTGCATTCGGTCAGCTCGCCGTCGGCATTCCACAGCAGCATATCGAAGGCCTCGGCCGGCTTGGCCGCCGCGAAGGCCTCGTAGGCCTCGCGGCGGGTGGTCTTGTGCTGCAGGAACTCGGCGCCCGGGCCATCGGTCGTGATGGCCGTCGTCGCCAAGGCCAGGACTACCGGCAGCGGTGTCGGCGCCAGCGGGGCGATCTCGGTGACGACACGTCCCTGCGCGTCGCTGCTCAGCCGCACCCGCCACTGGCCTTGATCATGGCGCTCGGCCAGCCGGGCCAGCGCCTCGCGCACCGCGCCCTGCGACAGCCGCAGGCCGAAGTGCTGGGCCGTGCGCTGCAGACGGGCCAGGTGGCCGGCCTGGCGCGGATAGTCGCCCTCGGACAGCAGCAGGGTTTCGAGCGCCGCGATGGGGCGCTGGGCGCGCAGCAGGAAACGGGTCTTGGCGCGCCATTCGGCCACCTCGGCGGCCGGCTGCGAGTCCAGCGTGATGCCGCTGCCGATGCCGCATTGCAGCGTACCGTCGGGCCGCTGCTCGACCGTGCGGATAGGCACATTGAAGGTGGCCGCCCCGCCCGGCTGCAGCAGGCCCAGCGCGCCGCAATACCAGCCGCGTGCCGCGGGCTCCAGCTCGGCAATGATCTGCATCGCCCGTACCTTGGGCGCGCCGGTGACGCTGCCGCAGGGAAACAGCGCGGCGAACAGCTCGGACAGCTTCAGGCCCGGGCGGCTGACCGCGGTGACCGTCGAGGTCATCTGCCAGACGGTGGGCAGGCCGTGTAGCTCGAACAGGCGCGGCACCCGCACCGAGCCCAGGCTCGCGACCCGGCTCAGATCGTTGCGCAGCAGGTCGACGATCATCAGGTTCTCGGCGCGTTCCTTCTCGCTGGTGCGCAGATAGGCTTGCGCGGCCTCGTCGCTGGCGCGGTCATGGCCGCGCGGCGCCGTGCCCTTCATCGGCTGGGCCCCGAGCAGCCAGGTGTGGCGGGTATCGGGCAGCGGCCGCCAGTCGAAGAACAGCTCGGGCGAGACACTGGCCACGCCCTGCCCGCTCGCGCCGCGCAGGAATAGCGAGAAGCCGCCCGGCTGGGCCGCATGCAGGGCCAGGAACAACTCAGCCAGATCAACGCCCTCCGCCAGCGCGGCGTTCAGGCGGGTCGTCAGATTGACCTGGTAGCAATCGCCGCTGCGTATCCATTCGCGGATGCGCTCGATGTCGGCGCGCGAGCGGGCCTCGTCCTGGCGGTCCAGCCAGTCGCCGCAGAGTGCCCCCGCAGCGCCGGCCTCGGGCCAGGGCTGGGGCGCTTCGGTGTAGACCGCGAACTCGGCCAGCGGGCCGCCCGCCGCATGGGTCTGCAGCGCGCCGTCAAGCGCGCCGGCCGCCTCGTAGCGCAGGCCGCCCAGCACCCAGGCGCCGGCGCGCGCGGCCGCATGGGCGGCGTCCAGCACGGCCGGCAGCTCGGCCGCGCTGGCGGCGCGCAGCCAGCGCTCGGGCGGGGCGTCAAAGGCGCCACGCAGACGTTCGCCGTCCTCTCGCGCCAAGGGGTGGCGCGGGAAGTCAAAAGCGGCCCAGAGCACGGAACTCTCTCAGAGGCTCAGCAGATGCTCGCGGTAATAGACCAGCTCGTCGATGGACTCGTGAATGTCGGCCAGCGCGGTGTGCGCCTGGGCCTTCTTGAAGCCTTCGATGAGGCCGGGCTTCCAGCGCCGCGCCAGCTCCTTCAGGGTCGACACGTCCAGATTGCGATAGTGGAAGAAGTCTTCCAGGCTGGGCATGTAATTGGCCAGGAAGCGGCGGTCCTGGCAGATGCTGTTGCCGCACATCGGCGATTTGCCGGCCGGCACATACTGTTTCAGGAATGCGATCACCTCGGCGGCGGCCTGCTCCTCGCTGACGGTCGAGGCCTTGACCCGGTCGATCAAGCCGCTCTTGCCGTGCGTGCCCTTGTTCCAGTTGTCCATCGCATCCAGCGTCGCGTCGCTCTGGTGGATCGCGAACACCGGGCCTTCGACGCGGGTCGTCAGATTGGCATCGGTGACGACCACGGCCACCTCGATGATGCGGTCGCGATCGGGGTAGAGACCGGTCATCTCGAGATCGATCCAGATCAGGTTTTGCTCGTGGCTGGCCAGGGTGGCGATATCACTCATTGGGATTCCTCGTCTTTGTCGGCGCATATTGTCGCAGCCCTACACTTCAGTCCATGTTCCCGTTCCAACTCCCTCCCATCCACCCGACCGCGCTGAGCCTGGTCTTTGCTGCCGCGCTGCTGCTGTCGCTGGCGCTGAAGCTCTGGCTGTCGACCCGCCAGGTGCGCCATGTGATGCGGCACCGCGACCAGGTGCCGGCCGCCTTTGCCGCCACCGTGCCGCTGGCCGCGCATCAGAAGGCCGCCGACTACACGGTGGCGCGCAGCCGTTTCGGGCTGCTGGCGATGGCCTTCAATGCCGCCGTGCTGCTGGGCTGGACCCTGCTGGGCGGGCTGGACGCGCTGAATCTGCGGGTCTATGCATGGGTGGCGCCGCACTGGGGTGGCATGGCCTACCAGCTGGCGCTGCTGCTGGCCTTCAGCGTGATCGGCGCGCTGCTGGACCTGCCCTTCGAGCTCTACAACACCTTTCGCATCGAGCAGCGCTTCGGTTTCAACCGCATGAGCTGGCGGCTCTATCTGGCCGACGCCGCCAAGAGCGCGCTGGTCGGCGCGCTGATCGGCCTGCCGATCGCGGCGCTGATCCTGTGGCTGATGGGCGCGGCCGGCGGGCTGTGGTGGTTGTGGGCCTGGGGCGCCTGGATGGGCTTCAATCTGCTGATCCTGGTGCTCTACCCCACCGTGATCGCGCCGCTGTTCAACAAGTTCGAGCCACTGGCCGACGAGGGTCTGCGCAGCCGGGTCGAGGGCTTGATGCAGCGCTGCGGCTTCGCCGCCAAAGGCCTGTTCGTGATGGACGGCAGCCGCCGCTCGGCCCATGGCAATGCCTACTTCACCGGCATCGGTGCGGCCAAGCGCGTGGTCTTCTTCGACACGCTGCTGCAGCGCCTCAGCGGGCCCGAGGTCGAGGCGGTGCTGGCCCACGAGCTGGGCCATTTCAAGCACAAGCATGTGCTCAAGCGCATGGTCCTGATGTTCGCCTTGAGCCTGGCCGGCTTCGCGCTGCTGGGCTGGTTGTCGCGCCAGCTGGGCTTCTACCTGGCCTTCGGCGTGCAGCCGAATCTGGCGGCGCCCAATGACGTGCTGGCCCTGCTGCTCTTCATGCTGGTGCTGCCGGTGTTCGGCTTCTTCTTCACGCCGCTGGCCAGCCGCCTGTCGCGCAAGGACGAGTTCCAGGCCGATGCCTATGCCTGCGCCCAGGCCAGCGGCGCCGATCTGGCCGCCGCGCTCTTGAAGCTGCACGAGGACAATGCCGGCACCTTGACGCCGGACCCGGTCTACGCGCGCTTTTACTACTCCCACCCGCCGGCCAGCGAACGCCTGGCCGCGCTGCAGACGACATGACCATGAATCTTCTTCTTGCCCAATGCACGCCCCAGCGCGAGGCCCTGCCGCTCGAACAGCTGGCCGACTGGCTGGCACAGACGCCCGGCTGGGCCGCCGACACCGAGCACAAGGTGATCGGGCGGCGCTTCGATTTTGAGAACTTCTACCAGACCATGGCCTTCGTCAACGCGGTGGCCGAGATCGCCCATGCGCAGGACCATCACCCGGAGATGATGGTCGGCTTCGATGCCTGCACCGTCAGCTTCAGTACCCATTCGGCGCAAGGCCTGACCCCCAACGATTTCATCTGCGCCGCTCAAGTGAGTGCCCTGCCCGAGGCCACGGCCGGATGAGCAAATTCAACGCGCTGGACCTCGGTCTGGTGGTGCGCGGCCACGGCCGGCACTACATCGTCGAAGACGCCGACGGCCGTCGCCTGGTCTGTCATCCGCGCGGCAAGAAGAGCGACTGCGTGGTCGGCGACCAGGTGCGCTGGGCACCGTCGGGTTCGGACGAGGGGGTGATCGAGGCCGTCGAGCCGCGCCGCAATCTGCTGTTCCGACAGGACGAGTGGAAGACCAAGAGTTTCGCCGCCAATCTCGATCAGCTGCTGATCCTGGTCGCGGTGGAGCCGGTGTTCAGCGAGAGCCAGCTGTGCCGCGCACTGATCGCGGCCGAGAGCGCCGGCATCGCGGTGCGCATCGCCTTGAACAAGACCGACCTGCCGGGCACCGAGCAGGCCCGCGAACGCCTGCTGCCCTACCGCGAGATGGGGCTGGAGGTGATGGAGGTCGCGCTGAAGGCCGACCCGGTCGGCTCCAGCGCCCTGCTCTCGCCCTGGCTGGAAGGCAAGCGCACCTTTGTGCTGGGGCCTAGCGGCACCGGCAAAAGCACGCTGATCAATCTCTTGATCCCCGATGCCAAGGCGCAGATCGGCGAGATCTCGCAGGCGCTGAATTCGGGCCGGCACACGACGACGACGACGCAGTGGTACTGGGTCGACGCACAGCGCCAGACCGCGCTGATCGACTCACCGGGCTTCCAGGAATTCGGCCTGCAGCAGATCACGGCCGAACAGCTGCCGCTCTTGATGCCGGACCTGCGCCGGCATGCCGACCACTGCCGTTTCTACAACTGCACCCACCAGCATGAGCCGGACTGCGGCGTCCGTGCCGCCGCCGCGGCCGGTCTGATCAGCCCCTCGCGCTTCCGCATCTATGGCGAGATCCTGCAGGAGCTGGGCGCCAAGCGCTGGTGAGGCTCAGGGCTCCAGCCGCGGCTGCGAGGGCTTGACCTCGCGCACCTCGACATCGACGACCTCGCCCATGGTCCTGGCTGCGGCACCACGGCGGAACTGCTGGCGCGCACGGGCAAAGCCCGAGACATCGATGACGGGCTTGCGGCCCCGCACCAGACTCCACAGCATCAGGCCCAGCATCGTCACCAGGGCCACGGCCATCAGGCCCAGCACCAGCACGACGGTGGCGACCGCGAGCAGCAGACGCAGGGCAAACGTAACAACAGCAGACAGCAAAACCTATCCTTTACGAAGTCAACCGCGGCCGACAAAGGGCATCTTCGTCGCCATCACGGTCATGTTCTGCACATTGGCCTGCAGCGGCAGGCCGGCCATATAGAGCAGCGCGCTGGCCACATGGGCCACATCCATTGTCGCCTCGACGGCGATCTCGCCGTTGGCCTGGCGCACGCCCTGGGTCATAGGCCGCGCCATCTCGGTCAGCGCATTGCCGATATCGAGCTGGCCGCAGGCGATGTCGAACGGCCGGCCGTCCAGCGACAGCGATTTGGTCAGACCGGTGATCGCATGCTTGGTCGAGGTGTAGGGGGCGGAATTGGGACGCGGCGCATGGGCCGAGATCGAGCCGTTGTTGATGATGCGGCCGCCCTGGGGCTGCTGGGCCTTCATCAGACGAAAAGCCGCCTGGGCGCAGAGGAAGCTGCCGGTCAGGTTGACGTCGACCACCGCCTGCCATTGCTCGAACGGCAGCTCGTCGATACAGACGCCGCGCGCCGACATGCCGGCGTTGTTGAACAGCAGATCGAGCCGGCCGAACGCTTCACGGATGCGCTCGAAGGCCAGGGCCACCGCCTGCGGCTGGCTGACATCGGTGGGCAGCAGCAGATAGCGCTCGGGCGCCGCCGCGGCGGTTTCCTCCAGCGCCTCCATGCGCCGGCCCAGCAGGGCCACGCGGTAGCCGGCGCCGGCCAGGGCCTGGGCGCAGGCCCGGCCGATGCCGCTGCCGGCGCCGGTCACGGCGGCGAATTTTTGCGTTGGAGCTGTCATCGCGAAATCGATCAGGCTGGCGGGATTGCAGGGCCAGATGATGGCATCAATTGAAAACCGGTGCTGCCGGCGCCCTCAGGGATTGGCCAGCACACCCAGGCAACGCGCCGCCTGCATCAGCTCATGATCGAGCGGCACCAGGCGGCTGGCCCCGGCCACATCGGTCAGGCTCACGGCCACGCAGCGATCACCCTGCAGGGCCACCATCTGCCCATGGCGGCGCTGCAGCACCAGTTGCGCCGCCTGCACGCCGAAGCGGGTGGCGAGCACCCGGTCGAAGGCGGTCGGTGCACCGCCGCGCTGCAGATGGCCCAGCAAGGTGTAGCGCAGCTCGGCCTCGGGGCCCAGGCGCGGGGCCAGGTCTTGCATCAGCCGCTGACCGACCGTCTCGCCCGCGCCCGCGCTCTCGCCTGCGGCGGCGAGCTTGACGCCCTCGGCCACGCAGACCAGCGCATAGCCCTGCTCGCGGCTGCGCCGCTCGCACAGCGCGGCCAGCGCCTGGCCGTCATAGCCCAGCTCGGGCAGCACGATGGCGTCGGCACCGCCGGCCAGCCCGCCCTCCAGCGCGATCCAGCCGGCATGCCGGCCCATGGTCTCCAGCACCATCACGCGGCCATGGCTGCGCGCCGTGGTGCTCAGCCGCTCCAGCGCATCGGCCACCACCGCCACCGCGCTGTCGAAGCCGAAGCTGCGCTCGTTGTGCATCAGATCGTTGTCTATGGTCTTGGGCACGCCCACCACCGGCACGCCCAGGCGCGCAAAGCGCTCGGCGATCGTCATCGTGCCGTCGCCGCCGACGGCCACCAGCACCTCGATGCCATGGCGCTGCAGGCAGTCCAGCGCCCGGGCCGAGCAGTCGGCACCGCCGGCGCCGAAATAGGCAAAGGGATCGGCCCGGTTGTGGCTGCCCAGCACGGTGCCGCCCTGGTTGATCAGGCCGCGCAGCCGGGCGGCGTCGAGCGGCTGCACCCGGTCTTCCAGCAGGCCCAGAAAACCCTGCCGTATGCCGCTGACGCGCACGCCGCCGGCCTCGGTCAGCGCCAGGGTCAGCGCCCGTATCACCGCGTTCAGGCCCGGGCAATCTCCACCGCCGGTCAGAATTCCCACATGCATGTCATCACTCCCACGAATGGATCCATGCTGCCACGTCAGGCGCTACATTTGTAGTCGTAGCCCCGGAGACCCGCGAGTGACAGAGTTCAGCCCCATCAGACCCATCCCCTCTGGCCAGCCTGCCGGCGCCGGCAAGCTGCTCTATATCGAGGACAACCCGGTCAATCAGCTGGTGGTGCAGGAGTTGGTGGCGCAGCGTCCGCTGCTCCAGCTGGTCTGCGAAGAGGATGGTGGCCGCGGTCTGGCGCGCGCACGGACCATGCAGCCGGACCTAATCCTGTTGGATATGCAACTGCCCGACTTCAATGGTTACGAGGTATTGCAGCTGCTGCGCGCCGATGCGCAGACCGCCGCCATCCCCTGCATCGCGCTGTCGGCCAACGCGATGCCCGAGGACATCCGGCGCGCCCGCGAGGCGGGCTTCACCGACTACTGGACCAAGCCGATCGACTTCAAGGCCTTTCTGAGCGGGCTGGACGCCCGCTTCGGCAAGGCCTGAAACCGATCCGCCCGATCCCGGTCGATCAGGCCGGCAGCAGACCCCGGCCCCGCAGCATCGGCGCCACCACCGCATCACGACCCCGGAAGGCCCGGTAGGCCTCGCGCGGCTCGCGGCTGTTGCCGCTGGCGTAGATATGGTTCAGCAGGGCCTGCGCGACCTGGGGGTCGAAGGGGCTGCCCGCCTCGACAAAGGCCTCGTAGCCATCGGCATCCAGCACCTCGGCCCACATATAGACGTAGTAGCCGGCGGCATAGCCGCTGCCGGCGAACAGGTGCTGGAAATGCGCCAGCCGGTGGTTCATGCCGATTGCGGCCGGCAGGCCGTAGGCCGCCATGGTCCGGGCCTCGAACTCGGTGATGTCCGGGCCTTGCTCGTCGGTCAGCGAATGCACGGCCATGTCGACCAGGGCGCTGGCGGTGTAGCGCACCGTCTCATAGCCCTGGTTGAACAGCTCGGCGGCCTTCAGCTTGGCCAGCAGCGCGTCGGGGATCACCGCGCCGGTCTGGTAGTGGCGGGCATGCTTCCTCAGCACCTCGGGCTCGCTCATCCAGTGCTCGAACAGCTGCGAGGGCAGCTCGACAAAGTCGCGCAGCACCTGGGTGCCCGACAGGCGCTCGTACTCGACATTGGACAGCAGGCCGTGCAGGCCATGGCCGAACTCGTGGAACAGCGTGCGGGCGTCGTCGAAACTCAGCAGCGTCGGCTCGCCGGGCGCGCCCTTGGCAAAGTTGTTGTTGTTCAGGATCACCGGGATCGCGCCGATCTCGTTGCGGGCCTGCCAGCGCAAGGCGTTCATCCAGGCGCCGCTGCGCTTGGTCGCGCGGGCGAAGTTGTCCTGCAAAAAGACGCCGCGCGGCGCGCCGTCGGCCCCCTGCACCTCGTAGACCTTGACATCGGCGTGATAGCCGGCGACCTCGGGCTTGGCGACGAAGCGCAGGCCGAACAGACGGCCGGCGCAATCGAACAGGGCCTGCACCATCGCATCCAGCGGGAAGTAGGGCTTGACCTCGGCCTCGTCGAGATCGTAGCGGGCCTTGCGCACCTTCTCGGCATAGAAGCGCCAGTCCCAGGCCTGCAGCTCGAAGCGGTGGCCCAGCGAAGCCATCATGCCTTCAAGCAGCTGGCGCTCGCCCTCGGCGGCGGCCTTGGCCGGCTCCCAGACCTGGGTCAGCAGGCCCTGCACCGCCGCGCGTGTGCCGGCCATGGTGTCGGCCAGCGCATAGTCGGCATAGCAGGCATGGCCGTGCAGGCGGGCCTGCTCGTTGCGCAGGCTCAGAATCTGCTGGGCCACCGCGCGGTTGTCGGTCTCGCCGGCTTTTTCCCCGCGGCCCACCCAGGCGCGCCAGGCCTGCTCGCGCAGATCGCGGCGTTCGCTGAAGGTCAGGAAGGGCACGATATGCGAGCGCGACAGGGTGATCGCATGGACGCCCTCGCCCAGGCCACGATCGACGGCGGCCTGGCGCGCGGCGGCACGCACGAAGTCCGGCAGACCGGCCAGCTCGTCCTCACCCTGCAGCAGCAGCTGATAGCCGCTTTCGTCGGCCAGCACGTTCTGCGCAAACAGCGTGTGCAGCTCGGCCAGGCGCTCGACCACCTGAGCATAGCGGCGCTGCGACTCGCCCTGCAGCTTGGCGCCGGCGCGCACAAAGTCCAGATGCACACGCTCCAGCAGGCGCAGCTGCTCAGGCGCCAGGCCCAGGGCCTGGCGTTCGGCATGCAGCGCGTCCACGCGCTTGAACAGCTCGGCATGCATATAGACGGCATTGCCATGCGCGGCCAGCGGGGCGGCCAGCGCACGCTGGGCGGCCTGCAGCTCGGGCGAGGTGGCCGAGGCGGCCAAGGTGTAGAACAGATGCTCGAGCCGGGTCAGCAGGCGGCCGCTGCGGTCGAACGCCGCCAGGGTGTTCTCGAAGCTCGGCGTGGCGCTCTGCTGGGCGATCGCATCGAGCTCGGCGCGGTGCTCGGCCAGCGCCGCCTCGAAGGCCGGCGCGAAATGCGCGGCCTCGATCCGGGCAAAAGGCGGCAGGCCGTAGGGGGTGTTCCAGTCTTGCAGCAGGGGGTTGCTCATGCCTTGTCTCACTGTGATGGCGGCAGGGGTGGCGCCGCCATGGTGTTGTTGGGGTGGCGCGATTGTAGAAACGGCGCCAGCCCGGTGGGGGTGGCGCCGTTCAAAAACCGTGCGGTCCGGTGACTTACTTCAGGCCCAGCTCTTTCTTGACGGCGATCTCGTCGGCCTCGTCATAGGGCTTCTTGCTGCAGTCTTCCTTCCAGTCGTCGACCTTGTCCAGATGCGCTTCGGCGCGGGCCTGCAGGGCCTGGGTATCGGCATTGTGCTTCTCGACCTTGGCGTCGAAGGCCTTGGCGTCGGCGCTGTACTTGGTCTTGCTGGCGTTGAAGGCATCGATCCGGGCGTCGTGCGCGGCCGCCTTGGCCTTGTAGTCGGCCAGCACCTTCTCGGCGTCCGGGCGCTCCATCTTGGGCAGTTGGGCCTTGATCACTTCCTGGCCCTTGATCAGCTCTTCGCGTTCGGCCTTCAGCTCGGCGCCGGTGGTGGTCAGCGCGGTGCCCTGCTGGGTCAGCTCTTCCTTGGACTTGACCATCTCGGCACGCTCCTGGGCATTCGCGGCCTGGGCGGCCTTGATGTCCTTGGCGTCGGTCTCGTTCTTGTCGAAGGTCGTCAGGCAGGCGCGCAATTCATCGCGCGTCATCAGCTTCTGCTTGGGTTTCTCGACGACGGGGCGGCTGACCTTGTTGTTCTTGGGGTCGACCTTGGCGTTCGGATTGGCCGTCTGGGCCAGGGCCAGCGCGGGCAGCAAGGCGGCAATGCAGGCGGAAAGCAGGAATCGTTTCATGGCAGGACTCTTCAGCGCGGGGGTGAACACAGCGGCACCGGCTCGGCGGCGCCAGGGCGGCATCATGCCATGCTGGGCAACAAGCCCGATAATCCGCCGCTTTGCCGCTCCCGAGACTCCCGATATGGCGCTCAAAGCCACCATTCACAAAGCTCTTGTGCAGATCGCCGACATGGACCGCCATGTCTACGGCGACCACAACCTGACGATTGCGCGCCATCCTTCGGAGACCGACGAGCGCATGATGATCCGCGTGCTGGCGTTCGCGCTGCACACGCCGGCCGATGATCTGAACGGCCGGCTCGAGTTCACCAAGGGCCTGTCCGATGTCGATGAACCCGACCTCTGGCAGCTCAGCCTGACCGGCGAGGTCCTGCACTGGATCGACCTGGGCCAGCCCGATGACCGCCGCCTGATGAAGGCCCATGGCAAGGCGAACAGGGTCACGGTAATCGGCTTTGCCAGCAGCACGCCGGTCTGGTGGGCCGGCATCGAGACCAAGCTGACGCGCGCGCCGCGCCTGTCGGTCTGGCAGATCCCCTACGAACAGTCGCAGGCCCTGGCCCGGCTGGCCGAGCGCAGCATGCAGCTGCAGGTCAGCGTGCAGGACGGCGGCATCTATGTCTCGACCGCGCAGGCCTCGGTCGAGATCACGCCGATCGCCTTGAAGGTGGCCACCGAATGAAGGCACTGCTGTTAGCCTGCGGGCTTGTTCTGACTTCCTTGCACACCATGGCTCAAGACACGGACCCCTATCAATGGCTTGAAGAGGTGCAGGGCGAGCGCGCGCTGGCCTGGGTGCGCGAGCGCAATGCCCAGAGCCTGAAGACGCTGCAGGCGCGCCCCGAGTACGCCGGCATCCGCCGCGATCTGCTCGATGTGCTGAACGCCAAGGACCGCATCCCCTTCGTCAGCCGCAAGGGCGACTGGCTCTACAACCTCTGGCAGGACGAGCAGCACAAGCGCGGCCTGTGGCGCCGCACCAGCCTGGCCGAGTACCGCAAGCCCGAGCCCCAGTGGGAGACCGTGCTGGACCTCGACGCACTGGGCCAGGCCGAGGGCGAGAGCTGGGTGTTTGCCGGCGCCAGCTGCCTGGCGCCCGACTACCGGCGCTGCCTGCTGTCGCTGTCGCGCGGCGGCGCCGATGCCCGTGTGGTGCGCGAATTCGATCTGGTCGACAAGCGTTTCGTGGCCGGCGGCTTCACGCTGCCCGAGGCCAAGAGCCAGGTCGAGTGGATCGATGCCGACACGATTTACGTCGGCACCGACTTCGGCCCCGGCTCGCTGACCGACTCGGGCTATGTGCGCATCATCAAGCGCTGGCAGCGCGGCACGCCGCTGAGCGAGGCCAGGACCGTGTTCGAGGGCGTGGCCAAGGATGTGGCGGTGTCGGTCAATGTCGACCAGACGCCGGGCCATCCCCGCACCCTGTTCACCCGCGCGCTGGATTTCTACAACCAGCGCAGCTTCCTGCTGCAGCGCGAGGACAAGCTGCTCGCGCTGGACCTGCCCAGCGATGTGCAGGAGCAGTTCTGGGGCGAGCGCCTGATCCTGAGCCTGCGCAGCGACTGGACCGTTGGCGGCCAGACCTACCCGGCCGGCGCACTGCTGCTGACCGACGCGGCCGCCTATCTGCGCGGCGAGCGGCGCTTCCAGACCCTGTTCACGCCGACCCCGACGCGCTCGCTGGCCGGCTACAGCCTGACCCGCTCGCACCTGATCCTGAACATCTCGGACCAGGTGGCCAGCCGGTTGGAGGAATGGGACTTTTCCGGCGAGCTGCCCAAGCACCGCCCCGTGCAGGCGCCCTTCCCCGGCACGCTGAGCCTGGCCAGCCTCTACGACAGCGAGCTGCCCAGGGACGAACTGGGCGACCGCTACCTGCTGAACTACGCCGACTTCCTGACCCCCGACACCCTGTTCCTGGCCCGGGCCGGCAGCGATGCGCGCGAGGCCCTGAAGAGCCGCGAGCCCAAGTTCAAGTCCGAGGGCATGCGGGCCGAGCAGTTCTTCGCCAAGAGCCGCGACGGCACCGAAGTGCCCTACTTCGTGATCTGGCCGGCCGGTGCCACCGCCGACGGCAAGAACCCGACCCTGCTTTACGGCTACGGCGGCTTCGAGGTGTCTATGCAGCCCTGGTACTCGGGCGGCTTCGGCCGCGCCTGGTACGGCAAGGGCGGCGTGCTGGTGCTGGCCAATATCCGCGGCGGCGGTGAGTTCGGCCCGACCTGGCACCAGGCCGCCACCAAGGCCAACAAGCAGCGCAGCTACGACGATTTCATCGCGGTGGCCGAGGACCTGATCGCACGCAAGATCAGCAGCCCGCGCCATCTGGGCATCATGGGCGGCAGCAATGGCGGCCTGCTGGTCGGTGCCACGTTTGTGCAGCGCCCCGAGCTGTTCAATGCGGTGGTCTGCCAGGTGCCGCTGCTGGACATGCGCCGCTACCACACGCTGCTGGCCGGCGCCTCCTGGATGGCCGAGTACGGCAACCCGGACGATGCGGCCGAGTGGGCCTTCATCTCGAAGTACAGCCCCTACCAGAACGTCAAGCCGAGCACGAAATACCCCAAGGTCTTGTTCACCACCTCGACCCGCGATGACCGCGTCCACCCCGGCCATGCGCGCAAGATGGCCGCGCTGATGCAGGCCCAGGGCCATGAGCTGCTGTACTACGAGAACATCGAGGGCGGCCACGGCGGCGCGGCCGACAACGAGCAGCGTGCCACCTTGCAGGCGCTGGAATACAGCTATCTGTGGCAGCAATTGGGGCGCTGATGAACACGCTGGACATTCGACACAACGAGCCCGCCCAGCGCTTCGAAGCCCGGGTCGACGGGCTGAGCTGCGAAGTCGACTATCTGCGCGAGGGTGAGCGGCTGATCATCACGCACACCGGCACCGATGCGGCACTGCGCGGCCGCGGCCTGGCCGGCCAGATGGTGGCCCATGTGCTGGCCTGGCTGGCGCCGCAAGGCCTGCAGCTGGTGCCGGCCTGCAGCTATGTGCAGACCTATCTGGCCCGGCATCCGCAGTGGCAGCGGCTGTGCGAGCCGGCCGCCGTGCAGGCGGTCTTGAACTTCTGGTTCGGCCCGCTCGGCTCGGCCGAGGAGGGCCAGGTCCGCAGCGTCTGGTTCCAGAAGAACGAGGTCTTCGATACCGAGATCGTCCAGCGCTTCGGCGCGACGCTGCAGGCCGCGCAGCAAGGCGGGCTGAGCCACTGGCGCGCGACGCCGCTGGGCCGGCTGGCCCTGATCTTGGTGCTGGACCAGTTCAGCCGCAATGCCTTCCGGGGCCAGGCCGCCGCCTTTGCCGGCGATGCGTTGGCGCTGCAGCAGGCCCTGGGCCTGCTGGACAGCCCGGCCTATGCCCGCCTGAGCAGCCTGCAGCGCTGGTTCGTGCTGATGCCGCTGGAACATGCCGAGGACCTGGCCCTGCAGCAGCGCTGCGTGCGCGAGTTCGAGGCCTTGGCGGCCGACGATGCCCGCCTGGCCGGCGCGTTGGACTATGCGCGGCGCCATCTGGACGTCATCGCGCGCTTCGGCCGTTTCCCGCATCGCAATGCGGCGCTGGGCCGCAGCAGCACCGCCGCCGAGCAGGACTATCTGGCCCAGCCCGGTGCCGGTTTCTGAGTCCGCTCAGGCCCGTTCCTTCTCCTGCAGCAGCCGCCACATCACCTTGCCCGAGCCGGACTTGGGCAGGCTAGCGACGAACTCGACCAGGCGCGGCACCTTGTAGGCCGCCATATGCTCGCGCGCCCAGCCGATGAGGTCCTCGGCCGTGATGGCCTCGGCGTCGGCGCGCAGCACCACCACGGCCTTGACGGTCTCGCCGCGGTAGGCGTCGCGGGCCCCGATGATGCAGGCCTCCTGCACGGCCGGGTGCTTGTAGAGCAGCATCTCGACCTCGGAGGGCCAGACCTTGTAGCCGCTGGCGTTGATCATGCGCTTGAGCCGGTCGGTGATGAAGAAGTAGCCCTCCTCGTCCATGCGGCCCAGATCGCCGGTGCGAAAGAAGCGCTTGCCGTCGATCTCGACAAAGGCCGCCGCCGTCGCCTCGGGCTGGCGCCAGTAGCCCTTGAACACCATGGGCCCGTGGCTGATGATCTCGCCGACCTCGCCGAGAGGCATCTCCGCCAAGGTCACCGGATCCACCACCCGCGAGTCGACCCCGAAGATCGGGATGCCCAGGCATTGCAGCTTGGCCCGCTCGGGCGGGTTGGCATGGGTGGGTGCGGCGGTCTCGGTCAGGCCATAGCCTTCGGCAAAGGTCAGGCCGAACTCGGTGCGCAACCGCTCGGCCACGGCCTGCGGCATCGCGGCGCCGCCGCCGCTCAGATAGACCAGGCTGGTGAGATCGAAGCTCTGGTAGTTGGGGCTGCCGAACAGGTCGATGATCATGGTCGGGATGCAGGTCCAGTGCGTGACCTTGTGGCGCGAGATCAGCTGCCCGGCCAGTTCGCGGTCCCAGCGCGGCATGATCACCAGGCTCATGCCGTGGTAGATCGGGCCCAGCACACCGTACAGCAGGCCGGTGATGTGGAACATCGGCACCACGGCCAGGCCGACCGACTCGGGCGAGGCATAGCCCCAGAGCCCGCCGCCGCAGGCATTGGCCATCAGCGTGCGGTTGCTGTGCATGCAGCCCTTGGGCAGGCCGGTCGTGCCCGAGGTGTAGGGCAGCAGGGCCAGGTCGTCGGGGCCGGCGCTGTGCGGCCCCGGCACCAGGCCGGCCGCCAGCGCCTCGGTCCAGCGCGCCGCGCCGGCAGGCAGGGTCGGGTCGGCCATCAGCCATTGCTGCAGGGCCGGGGCCAGCGCCGCATCGACACCGGCCTCGGGCAGGGCCTCGGCATAGCGGGTCACCAGCAGGGCCTGCAGACGCTTGGCCGGCGGCAAGGCGGCGTTGGCCGCATCGACCACGGCAGCCAGATCGGCGCTGCAGATCACGACCCGGGTCTCGGGATCGCTGATGTAGTGGCCGAACTCCTCGGCCCGGTTCATCGGATTGACCGGCACGACCACCGCATCGGCGCGGTTGATCGCGTAGAACGCGATCAGGAACTGCGGGCAGTTCTGCATGAACAGCGCGACGCGGTCGCCCTTGCCCACACCCTGGGCCTGCAGCCAGCCGGCCAGCGCCTCGGCTTGGCATCTGAGTTCCGCATAAGTCATTGAACGACCGCAGAAGAGGGTCGCGGCCTTGTCGGGGTAGCGGGTCGCCGCCACCTCCAGATTGAACCAGAGCGAGGTCCGGGGAATCTCCAGCCGGCGGGGCAGGCGCCGGGGCCATGACAGATGCTGGCGGGTGTGGGGCGCGGGCGGATCGGCGGCTGTCATCGGGAAGTCTCCATCGGCGGGTCGACCGCATCTTGTCGCGCCAGGGGCGGCGGGCTTGTCACCGGAGCGACAAGCCCGCCGCTGATGTGCGGCACATCCACTCGCGGGGGTGCCAACAGGCGCGGCCACCGCGCATCAATAGAATGCCGGGCAACGCCTATGAAGCGCAACAACCATGGCCCGGACTCGCACGGGCGCCACATCTGCACCGATCTGCACTGGAGTGCCATGTCTTGCCCCATCACCGTGAACCGTCGCGACTGGCTGTGTAGCGCCGCCGCTGCGGCATTCGCCGGCGCCGCCCAGTCCAGCACCGAGGACAAGGTGCTGCTGAGCATAGGCGGCAAGCTTGGCCGCCCCGACCGGGACGGGCGTGCGCTGTTCGACATGAAACGGCTGCAGGGTTTTCCGCAGCACAGCCTGACGCAGAAGACGCCCTGGTACGCCGGCCCGCGCAAGTTCAGCGGCCCGCTGCTGCGCGAGGTGCTGGCCGCCGCCGGGGCCCAGGGCCAGAGCATCGAGGCCATCGCCATCAATGACTACAAGGTGACGATCCCGATGGACGACGTCAGGCTGCATGATGTGATGCTGGCACTGCAGATGGACGACCGGCCGATGCCGCTGCGCGACAAGGGCCCGCTGTTCATCATCTACCCCTTCGACAGCGATCCCCGCTTGCGCACGAGCATTTACTACGCCCGCTGCGCCTGGCAACTCAAGGCGCTGGAAATCCGTTGAGCGCGGCCGCCACCGTCCCGAGCAGGCAGCGCCGGCTGCGCCTGCTGCTGGCCTCGATGGGTGTGCTGCTGGTGATGGCCTTCGGCGCCGTCGGCTTGCTGCAGTCGCGCCAGTTCGAGCTGCTCAACACCACCAGCCGCTACCAGGGCGACTATCTGGTCTGGAGCCTGTTTCAGTTCGAGGTCGAGTACCTGAAGCTGCGCCTGGCGCTGACCCAGGCGCGGCAGGACCGCAGCCCCGAGGCGGCCGAGCAGGCGGCGCAGCGCTACGAGATCTTCGTCAGCCGGCTCAGCCTGATCGAGGGCGAGTACGCGGCCAAGGTGCTCAGCGCCAACCCCGACTACCAGCGCACCTTGGAGCGCACCAAGGCCTTTGTGCAATGGGCCGACGCGCTGCCGCTGGACGCGGCGCTGATCCAGCAGCAGTCGCCGACCATGCAGGCCCTGCTTGATCGCATGGACGGCCTGGCCGATGCGATCCGCGAGCTGTCGCTGACGGCCTCCCACCATGTGGCCAACCAGGTCAGCGGCCGCCATGAGATGGTGCGCTCGCAAAGCAGCCTGAGCCTGTGGCTGACCGCGCTGCAATGCCTGCTGTCGCTGGGCGTGGCCCTGATCGTGATCCGCCAGTTCCGCAGCCTGGACCGCCATGGCCGGGAGCAGGAAGCGCTGGCCGAGACCCTGCGCCAGGCGCGCCAGGAGGCCGAGGCCGGCAGCCGCGCCAAGAGCATCTTCCTGGCCAATATGAGCCATGAGCTGCGCACGCCGATGCATGGGCTCATGGGCATGCTGAGCCTGCTGCAGGACGGCCAGCTGCAGCCTGCCCAGCGCGAGCAGCTGCAGGCCGCCCACGAATCGGCCCGCCATCTGCTGGCCATCCTCAACGACGTGCTCGATGTCTCGAAGATGGAGGCCGGCGGCATCACGATACAGCCCGAAGCGATGCAGCCGGCCCGGCTGGTGCAGGAGCTGGAGGAACTGCTGTGGCCGCAGGCCAGCGCGAAGGGGCTGGATCTGAGCCTGCGCCTGGACGCCGAGGTGCCGGCCTGGGTCAGCGCCGACCCGACGCGGCTGCGCCAGATCCTGTTGAACCTGCTCAGCAATGCGATCAAGTTCTCCGAGCGGGGTCGGGTGGGCCTGCGCGTCAGCAGCACGACCGAGGCCCTGGTGTTCGAGGTCAGCGATACCGGCCTGGGCATGGACGCCGCCACCCAGGCCAAGCTGTTCCAGCGCTTCAGCCAGGGCGATCAGACGCGCTCGCGCCGCTTCGGCGGCACCGGCCTCGGCCTGGAGATCTCGCGCAATCTGGCCCGGGCCATGGGCGGCGATATCGAGGTACGCAGCGAACCCGGCCGCGGATCGGTGTTCACGGCCCGGCTGCCGCTGCCGCCCTGCCCGGCAGCGGCCGAAGCACCCTCGCCGCCCCCGGCCGCCATGGCCGCGCCGGCACGACGGCTGCGCATCCTGGTCGCCGAGGACCACCTGACCAACCGCAGCTTCCTCGAAGCGGTGCTGGAGCGGCTGGGGCACGCGGCGGTGTTCTGCGAGAACGGCTTCGATGCGCTGCAGCAGCTCAAGGCCGCCGACTTCGACCTGGTGCTGATGGACCTGCACATGCCGATGATGGACGGCTACCAGGCCGCCCAGGCGATGCGCGAGCTGCCCGGGCCGAAGTCGCGCACCCGCATCATCGCGCTGTCGGCCGATGCCTTCGAGGAGTCGCGCGAGCGCGCGCTGCAGGCCGGCATGGATGGCTTCCTGGCCAAGCCGGTCGGCATCGCCGCACTGGCCGCCCTGCTCGATGAGGAGGCGCGTGCGCTGCCGACGGCGCCGGCGCTGCCGGACACCGGTTTCGATGACAGCGTGCTGCTGGAGCTGCGCCGCAGCCTGCCGCCAACCAAGATCGCGCCGCTCTACCAGACCTTTGTGCGCGGAGTACCGGCCAGCCTGCAGCGCCTGCAGGCCGCCGGCGCGGACGCCGCCCTGCTGCGCGCCGAGGCCCATGCCTTGAAGGGCGCCAGCGCCAGCCTGGGCCTGATCAGCGTGACTGCGGCCGCGCGCGAGCTGGAGCTGCTGGCCAAGTCAGGCAGTGCCGATGCACCGGCCTTGCAGAGGGCGGTTCAGGCCCTGCTGAGCGCCATGCAGCGAAGCGCCGAGCTGTGTGCCCGGCGCGGCCTGGGCTGAATCAAAGCAGGATGGGCTCCGGCTCCAGCCGGATGCCGAAGCGGCCGTAAACGCTCTCCTGGATCGCGCGCGCCAGCGTCACGACCTCGGCCCCGCGCGCCTGGCCGCGATTGACCAGCACCAGGGCCTGGCGCTCGTAGACCGCCGCATCGCCGACCGACTTGCCCTTCCAGCCACAGGCGTCGATCAGCCAGCCGGCCGCCAGCTTCACCGTGCCGTCGGGCATCGGGTAGTGGACGATGCCGGGGTCACGGCCAATGATGTCGCGGCACTGCTCTTCGCTGACCACCGGGTTCTTGAAGAAGCTGCCGGCATTGCCGATACGGGCCGGGTCGGGCAGCTTGGCGCTGCGAATCTCGCAGACCCAGTCGAAGATCTGGCGGGCGCTGGGCGCGCTGATGCCCGTCTCGGCCACCTTGCGCTGCAGATCCAGATAGTCGATATGCGGCTGCCAGGGCTTGGGGCAGCGCAGCCTGACCTTGGTGATGACGCTTTTGCCGGCCAGGCCGCCAAAGCCGGTTTGCTTGAACACGCTGTCGCGGTAGCCGAAGCGGCAGACCGAGGCCGGCAGATGCACGGCCCGGCCGGTCACCAGGTCCACCGCATCCAGGCTGTCGAAGCGATCCTTCAGCTCGATGCCGTAGGCGCCGATGTTCTGGACCGGCGCGGCGCCGACCGTGCCGGGGATCAGGGCCAGGTTCTCCAGCCCCGGATAACCCTGCTCGATCGACCAGCGCACCAGCTCATGCCAGGGCACGCCGGCGCCAGCCTCGATAATCCAGGCATCATCCCGTTCTTCCAGCAGGCGCAAACCAGGAATCTCGATCTTCAGCACCACGGCCTCGATATCGCGCGTCAGCACCATATTGCTGCCGCCGCCCAGCACGAACTTGGGCGAGCGGCCCAGGCTGGGGTGGTCCACCACGCGGCGCACATCGGCTTCCGAGCGGATGCGCACCAGTTGGCGGGCCACAGCCGGCAGGCCGAAGCTGTTATAGGGCTTCAGATTGACGTCACGCTCCAGCAGCCATGCCGGTGCGGTCGGCCCGTTAGGGGGATTTACAGCTTGTTCCTGCATGGCAGAATTTTCACCGATCGAGAGGCCGAACCCGGCCCCTCACCCCAACAGCAGACAAATAAACATGCCCAGCTTTGATACCGTCCTCGAACCCGATATGGTCAAGATCAAGAATGGCGTCGACAACAGCGCCAAGGAGATCGCGACACGCTTCGACTTCAAGGGCACCGGCGCCCGCATCGAACTGAAGGACAAGGACAAGGAAATCCAGACCTTCGGCCACAGCGAGTTCCAGCTCGAACAGATCGAGGCCGTGCTCTACGCCAAGCTGACCAAGCAGGATGTGGTCATCAGCTTCCTCGACAAGGCCGAGAAGATCGAGAAGCTCGGCGGCGACAAGGTCAAGCAGGTCTACAAGATCAAGGACGGCATCGAGTCCGAGCTGGCCAAGAAGATCGTGGCCGCCGTCAAGAAGAGTGCGCTGAAGGTGCAGGCCTCGATCCAGGGCGACACCGTGCGCATCACCGGCAAGAACCGCGACGATCTGCAGGTCGCGATCGCGATGCTGAAGAAGGACATGGCCGACACGCCGCTGTCCTACAACAACTTCCGGGACTGAACTCGTGCCGTCGCCCCGCGCCGCCGCCCTGTTCGCCCTGGTGCTGATGGTCGGCGCGGCCTGGGGCCAGAGCGTCAGCTTCAACGGCAGCCTGGGCGCCCAATCGGCCCTGCTGCTGATCGACGGCGAGGCGCGCACCGTGGCGCTGGGCCAGAGCGTGCGCGGCGTCAAACTGCTGGCGCTGGAGGATGGTCGCGCCACCGTCGAGTTCGGCGGCCGGCGCCAGATCCTGGTGCTGGGCGCCTCCCCCGGTCGCATCGGTGACGGCAAGGCCGGCACGGGCGCGGGCCGGCAGATCGTGCTGGCCTCGGGGCCCGGTGGGCATTTCGTCGCCCAGGGCAGCATCAACGGCCAGGCCACGCAGTTTCTGGTCGATACCGGCGCCACCAATGTCGCGATCGCCCAGAGCGAGGCCGAGCGCATGGGCCTGAAGTTCCGCGAAGGCCGCCGCGTGATGGCACAGACCGCCAATGGCACGGTGCCGGCCCACCTGCTGCAGCTCGCGTCGGTGCGGGTCGGCGAGGTCGAGGTTCGCAATGTCGACGCCATCATCCTGCCCGGCCAGATGAGCCATGTGCTGCTGGGCAACAGCTTTCTGACGCGCTTTCAGATGCGCAGGGACAACGATGTCATGACGCTGGAGTTGCGTTACTGAGCGCCCCCTCGCCTGCGGGTGGGGTCAGGCGGGCGAGGCATTGGCGGAACGTATGATTACCACGATGCGTCAGCCAACGATTGCCCCCATGCCTTGTGCCAGCCAGACCCGGTCCCGCTCCAGTCAGCGATGGCCGCAGCGCCGCCTTGCCGGTCTGCTGCTTGCCGGTCTGAGCCTGGCTTCCCAGGCCTGCCTGGCCAACTCGGGCAAGGCGGCCACCTTCTACGAAGATGCCCTGAGCCGCTACCAGCGCAAGGACATGGCCGGCGCCATCATCCAGCTGAAGAATGCCTTGCAGCAGGACAAGAATCTGTTGCCGGTGCAGGTGCTGCTGGGACGCGCACTGCTGGCCAACGGTGATGCGGCCGGCGCCGAGATCGCCTTTGGCGAGGCCTTGCGCCTGGGTGTGGATCGCAGCGAAATCGCCCTGGCACTGGCTCAATCGCTGGCGGCCCAAGGCAAGCCCGGCCAGGTGCTGGAGCGAACCGAACTCAAGCCTGACGGCCTGCCTCCGGCGCTGCGGCAGAGAATGCTCCTGCAATACGCCTCGGCCCATGCCGACCGGGGTGATATCCGCGCCGCTTTCATGGTGCTGGAAGAGGCGCGCGGCATCGACCGGAACAATCTCGAGGTCTGGTTGCTGGAGGTGCCGCTGCGCGTGCGGGCGCGGCAACTCGATGAAGCCCTGAAAGTGGCCGAGGGCGCCGTGCGCCTGGGGCCCAATTCGGCCGAGGCGCACTATCAGAAAGGCACGGTTTTCCACGCTCGCGGAGATATCGCGGCGGCCACCGCCGCTTACGACCAGGCGCTGCGGGTCGACGCCGCGCACATCGAGGCCCGCCTGGCACGGGTCGGCGTGCAGATCGACCAGGGCCGTCGCAAAGAGGCGGCCATCGATCTGGGCAAGCTGCTGGAGCTCGCACCCGAGGATCCGCGCGGCGTCTACCTGAAGGCCCTGCTGGCACGCAGCAGCGGCGATATCGCCGCATCCAACGCTGCCCTCAACAGTGTCACATCGCTGCTCGACCCGGTGCCGATTGAATTCATCCGCTACCGCCCGCAGATCCTGATGCTCAATGGGCTGGCGCACTTCGCGCTCAACGAGTATCTGAAGGCCCTGCCCTATCTGGAGGCTGCACACCGGGCGATGGGGCCTAGCCCGCTGGTCAAGCTGCTGGCGCAGATCTACATCGACGAGAACAAGCCCGAGCGTGCTGCCGAGGTGCTGGAACCTTATCTGCGTGCCCAGCCTGCCGACAGTCAGGCCCTGGCCATGTATGCCTCGGTGCTGGTTTCACAAGGGCGCCATGCCAAGGCGACCTCGATGATGCAGGACGCCTTGCGTGGCAACGATTCGGCCGAGTTCAGGACCGTGCTGGGCCTGGGACTGCTGCAGAGCGGCCAGACGGCCAGCGGCCTTGCCGAACTCGAAGCCGCACTGAAGAAGGATCCACGCCAGTTGCAAGCCGGCATGGCACTGGTCAGTCGCCATCTGGGCAGCAGACAATTCAAGAAGGCAGGTCAGATCGCCGACCAATTGGTCAAGCACCACCCGAAGAGCCCCAGCGTCTGGACGCTGTCTGGCATCGCCAAGCAGCGCGCCGGTGACTTTGCCGGCGCACGCACCGCCTATCAGAAGGCCCTGAGCTTGGACGCGGAGCTGCTGGAGCCGAGATTGGGGCTGGCACGGGTGGAGCTGGCCTCGGGCAAGCTGACCGAGGCTGACGCACAACTCAAGACCTTGCTGAAGGCCGATGAGCGCAATGCCGATGTGCTCTTCGAAATGGCAACCCTATCGGAACTGAGGCGCCAGCCCGAAGACGCCTTGCGCTGGCTGGAGCGGTCGGTCGAAGGCAATGGCCCCGGCGCCTTGAAGGCCCAGCACGCACTGGTCGCCTGGCATCTGCGGGCCGGTGATGCCGCAGCCGCCTTGGCGGCCGCCAAGCGCCTGCTGGGTCGCACGCCTGACGACGTCAAGGCCCTGAACGCCTACGCCCAGGCTCAGTTCCTGGGCGGCGATATTCCCGGCATGCGCAGCACCCTGACGACGGCCGCGCGTAAGGCTGGCTTCGATAGCGGCCTGCTCTTGAGCGTGGCCGAGCTGCAAATGACGGCCAACGACCCCAATGCTGCCGTCTACACGCTGGAGAAGGTGCTGTCCACCGAGCCTCAGTCGACGCGGGCGCTGGCCATGAACTCCAGCGCCGAATTGCTGCGGGGAGATCTCGTCAAGGCCGAGAAGAGCGCCCGCCAGGTCCTGCAACTGCAGCCCCGTGCGGCGATCGGTCACAACCTGATGGCCGACATTCATATGGCCCGCGAGCAGCCCGGCCCGGCACAGGAATCCTTGCGTCGCGCCCTGGAGCTCCAGCCCAACAGCACCCATCTGCTGCGGCTGTTCCGTGTGCTCGCGGCACAAGATGGCGGCAAACCCGCGATCCAGCTTGCCGAGCAATGGCTGAAAGGCAAGCCCGGGGACCTGGTCGTGCGCAAGGCGCTGGGCGATGCCCAGGCGCGCACCGGCGACTTTGCTGCGGCGCAACGGTCTTATGAGGCGGCCTTGAAATTGAAGCCCGAAGACGCAGAAGTCTTGAACAACCTGGCCAATGTCCAGCTGCGCCTGGATCAGCCCGCGGCAGCGGTCAAGACCGCCGAAGCGGCGCTGCAGCAAGCACCGCGCAATCCGCTGGTCATTGACACGGCCGGTTGGGCTTATCACCGCCTCGGACAAAACGAGCGGGCGCTTCAGCTGCTGCGGGATGCCCGTCTGCGCGAGCCGGACAACCCCGAGATCCGCTACCACCTGGGCGTGGTGCTTGCCGCGCTGGGTCGAAAGGCAGAAGCCCGTGAGGAGCTCCAGATGGCGCTCAAGGGCTCACTCGCGGCCGACATCCGCGCCGCAGCCCTGCCGCTGCTCCAAACCCTCAAATGAGGGGGCACTTGGCTGTCAAAAAAGCTTACATTCCTGCCATGGGAAACCCAGGCATCGACGCTAAGTGCCTGTCAAACCTCAGAATCGTGTGCTTGGCCTGTTTTTTGCTCTGCGTCAGTCATGATTCTTTTTCAAGCTGATTGCGTTCCGGAGACATCTATGACGGCAAAAAAACCTCTGAAATGCCTGGCCTTGCTCGCCTTGCTTGGCGCCGGCTTTGCCGCACCGGCATTTGCAGCGGACTCCTGGACGTGGAAAGCCAGCACCTGCACGCAGACGGCGAGCGGGAGCACGGTGGCAGGCCCCAACGGCAATGTCAGCAATATCGGCAATGCCTATGGCTGCGGTGCCACCTCGGGCGCTGTTGTCAACAACGCAACCCTGACTGGCTGGTCGACCACCGGATTCAGCGGCGCGAGCAGCTCAAGCTACGACAAGGCTTCGGTGCGCAGGTATGACGGCGTCGAGTTCGGCATCGTCAATGACTACAACGAAACCAGCACTGGCGGTCAGCACTCGGTGGACAACAACACCCACACCGACTCTCTGCTGATCAAGTTCGATTCCGCAGTCGCCCTGAATGCGCTGAACATCGGCTGGCGCTACAACGACGCCGACATCACCATCCTGCGGTACGTCGGTGCCGATGCCCCGAACGTCCAGGGCAAGACCACGGCCGATATCAAGGCCGACATTCTTGACGGCAACGGCCAAGGCTGGGAATTGGTGGCCAATGTTTTTGATCTGGCCGCATCGACCAACACCAACAGTCCCAGCGCGACCTTCAACAACAATGCTGACGCCAGCAAGAACAAGAGTTCCAGCTGGTGGCTGATCAGTGCCTTCAATTCGAATCTGGGCGGAGTGGCCGGCGACGGCAACAAGGATTACTTCAAGCTGTTCTCCTTTGCTGGCGCTGGCAAGCAGGAGCCGTCGACCGGCATTCCGGAGCCAGCCTCCCTGGCATTGGCAGCAGCGGCCTTGCTGGCCCTGCGTGTGTCACGGCGCTCCTCACGAGCCTGAGTCAATCACCCAAGCACAAAGCGCCTCTTGCAGGCGCTTTGTTCGTTTTGGGTCGCCCAGCGAGGATTTGTCCCTGCCGAGACAGCTGTAAATCGAACGCTCGTGCTAAAAAGCAGCAAGTATTCGAGGAGACAGCATGGACCTGAACTTCACCCCCGAGGAACTGGCGTTCCGCTCCGAGATCCGGCAGTGGGTGGCCGAGAACCTGCCCAAGGACATCAGCCACAAGGTGCACAACGCCCTGCGGCTGTCCAAGGACGATATGCAGCGCTGGGCCAAGATTCTTGGCAAAAGGGGTTGGCATGGCTGGGCCTGGCCAAAGCAGTTCGGCGGACCGGGCTGGAATGCTGTGCAGCGCCATCTGTTCGAGGAGGAATGCGCGCTGGCCGGAGCGCCACGAGTCGTCCCCTTCGGCCCGGTGATGGTGGCGCCGGTCATCATGGCTTTCGGCTCGCCCGAGCAGCAGCAACGCCATCTGCCCGGCATCATGAGCGGCGAGGTCTGGTGGAGCCAGGGCTATAGCGAACCGGGTTCGGGGTCGGACCTGGCCTCGGTCAAATGCAGGGCAGAACGCCAGGGCGACAAATACCTCGTCAACGGCCAGAAGACCTGGACCACGCTGGGCCAGTACGGCGACTGGATCTTCTGCCTGGTGCGCACCGACACCGCAGTCAAGCCCCAGGCCGGCATCAGCTTTCTGCTGATCGACATGAAGTCGCCCGGCGTCACCGTGCGGCCCATCATCATGCTGGACGGCGAGCATGAGGTGAACGAGGTGTTTTTCGACAATGTCGAGGTGCCTGCCGAGAACCTCGTCGGCGAGGAGAACAAGGGCTGGACCTATGCCAAGTACCTGCTGGCCCACGAGCGCACCAATATCGCCGACGTGAACCGCGCCAAGCGCGAACTCGAGCGCCTCAAGCGCATCGCCAAGAGCGAAGGCATGCTCGAGGAGCAGCGCTTTCGCGACCAGATCGCGCTGCTGGAGGTCGACATCGTCGCGCTGGAGATGATGGTGCTGCGCGTGCTGTCGGCCGAGAAGAGCGGCAAGCAAAGCCTGGATGTCGCCGGCCTGCTGAAGATCCGCGGCAGCGAGATCCAGCAGCGCTATACCGAGCTGATGATGCTGGCGGCCGGGCCCTTCGCCCTGCCCTTCATCCAGGAGGCGATGGAAGCCGGCTGGCAGGGCGACCATATCGGCGCCGCCCATTGCGCGCCGCTGGCCAGCCACTACTTCAACTATCGCAAGACCACCATCTACGGCGGCTCCAACGAAGTGCAGCGCAATATCGTCGCCCAGACGGTGCTCGGCTGAAAGAAAGGACGGATCATGGATTTCGACTTCAATGAAGACCAGGAATCGCTGCGCGACGCCGTGCGCCGCTGGGTCGACAAGGACTATGACTTCGCTCGCCGCCACGCCAGCGTCAAGGCCGGCGGGTTTTCCAGGCCGGCCTGGGAAGGTCTGGTCGGCCTGGGCCTGAGCGCCCTGGCCGTGCCCGAGGCCCAGGGCGGCATGGGTTTCGGTCCGGTCGAGGCCATGGTGGTGATGGAAGAGCTGGGCCGCGGCATCGTGATGGAGCCCTATGCCCAGGCCGCGCTGATCGCGCCGGCCGTGCTCGCCCATGCACCGGCCGAGCTGCAAGCGGCCTGGCTGCCCAAGATCGCCGGCGGTGAGGCCCTGATCGTGATGGCTCATCAGGAGCGTGGCGCCCGCTACCGCTTCGACCAGCCAAGCACCCGCGCCGACGGTCTGCGCCTTTCGGGTGCCAAAAGTCTGGTGCCGGCCGGTGACCAGGCCGATGCCTTCATCGTCCCGGCGTTGAGCCAGGGGGGCCTGGCCCTCTACCTGGTCGAACGCAGCGCGGCCGGCGTCTCGACCCGCCCCTACAGTCTGCAGGACGGCTCGCGCGCCGCCGAGCTGACGCTCATCAACACACCCGCCACGCTGCTGGTCGGCCCCGAGCAGGGCCTGGCCGTGCTGGAGCAGGCCATCGATATCGGCATCGCGGCGCTGTGCGCCGAAGGCGTCGGCGCGATGGAGAAGCTGGTCGCGATCACGGCCGAGTACCTGAACACGCGCAAGCAGTTCGGCGTCGTCATCAGCAGCTTCCAGGCGCTGCGCCATCGCATGGCCGATGTGAAGATGCAGCTGGAGCTGGCGCGCTCGATGAGCTATTTCGCGACGCTGAAGCTGGGCGACGAACCTGCCTCGCGGCGCCGGGCGCTGTCGCAGGCCAAGCTGCAGCTGGGCCAATCCCTGCGCTTCGTCGGCCAGCAATGCATCCAGCTGCATGGCGGCATCGGCGTCACCGACGAGTACATCGGCAGCCACTACTTCAAGCGCCTGACGACCATGGAAATGCAGTTCGGCGACAGCCTGCACCACCTCGGCGAGGTCAGCGCCCGCATGCAGGACACGGCGGGCGTCTTCGCCTGAGGCGGGCTCGCGGCCTGATGCCCGATTCCTCGATCTGCGATGTGGCCGGCCTGATGGTCGGCCACCATACCGACCACCGCCGCCCGACCGGCTGTACGGTCTTGCTGTGCCCGCAAGGGGCCACCGCCGGCGTCGATGTGCGCGGCGCGGCACCCGGCACCCGCGAGACCGATCTGCTGGCGCCCGAGAACACGGTGGACCAGATTCATGGCCTGCTGCTGACCGGCGGCAGCGCCTTCGGCCTGGACGCCGCCGGCGGCGTGATGCGCTGGCTGGCCGAGCGCGGCCACGGCGTCGCGGTGGGACCGGCATGCGTGCCCATCGTGCCGGCCGCCGTGCTGTTTGATCTCTGGCTGGGCGATCCGGCGATCAGCCCCGATGCGGCCGCCGGCTATGCGGCCTGCGAGGCCGCCAGCTCGCGGGCGCCGGCCGAGGGCTCGGTCGGCGCCGGCACCGGTGCCACGCTGGGCAAGCTGCGCGGCATTGCACACGCGATGAAGGGCGGCATCGGCACGGCCTCGGTGACGGTCGGCGGAGTCACCGTCGGCGCCCTGGTGGTGGTCAATGCGATCGGCGACATCATCGACCCGGCCAGCGGCCAGTTGATCGCCGGCGCGCGCGGCGACGACGGCCGGCCGCTGGGCATGCTGCAGGCGATGCTGCGCGGCGAGTTGCCCGCCGTGCCGCTCAGCGGCACGGCCACCACCCTGGGCATCGTCGCGACCGATGCCAGCCTGGACAAGGCAGGCGCCAAAAAGCTGGCCCAGATGGCACACGACGGCCTGGCCCGCACGATCAACCCGGTCCACACGGTCAGCGATGGCGATGTGATCTTCTCGCTGGCAACAGGCACGACGGGCGAACGCGGCGACCTCCGCCTGCTCGGGCCGCTGGCGGCCGAAGTCACCGCCCGCGCGGTCCTGCGTGCGGTGCGGGCCGCGACCGGCCTGCCCGGCCTGCCGGCTGTGGCCGAGCTGGCCGGATAATCGGCCCATGCGTCTGTCACAAATTCTATTTTCCCAAGGCTTCGGCACCCGCCGCCTGTGCGCCGGCCTGATCTACAACGGCGAGGTCAGCGTCAACGGCGAGCTCATCGAGGACGCCGATGCCGAATTCGAGACCGAGGGCCTGGAGTTCGTCGTCAGCGGCAAGACCTGGCCCTTTTACGAGAAGGCCCTGATCCTGCTGAACAAGCCGGCCGGCTACGAGTGTTCCCAGAAGCCCAAGCACCATCCCAGCGTGATGACCCTGCTGCCCGGGCCGCTGCGCGAGCGCAATGTGCAGCCGGTCGGACGGCTCGACGAGGACACCACCGGCCTGCTGCTGCTGACCGATGACGGCAGCCTGATCCACAAGCTGACCAGCCCCAAGCACCATGTGCCCAAGATCTACGAAGCGCAGTGCAAGCATGAGGTGACGCCGGAGCAGGTCGCGCGGCTGCTGGCCGGCGTTGAGCTGCACGAGCCGGATCCGGCGCCCGGCAAGCCCGCGCGCAAGGCCGAGCAGGCACACGCGGAAGGCGCCGAGGCTTTCGCAACGGCGGCGGGCACCCACGGCCTGCGTCTGACCTTGATCGAGGGCAAATACCACCAGGTCAAGCGCATGGTCGCGGCGGTCGGCAATCGCGTCGAAGCCCTGCACCGCCCGCAGTTCGGCGCGCTGACCTTGCCGGCCGATCTGAAGCCCGGCCAGTGGACCTGGGTCAGCAGCCCGAGCCTGATCACCCCCTGAGTTTCCCTAGGCTTTGCGGCGGCCACACCACGCTTGCGGGTTCCTCCTAGGATGTTTGTCATCGGCGATCTGTAGAACCTAGGGATTGATGCGGCGGGCGCCTTGCTTGCCGCCACCCGTCCTAGAGCGCCCAGCAAGGGTGCCGCGTCCTAGCTGTATGACACAGACGATCAGAGCCGAGCCCCCGAGGGGCCGAGGGAATACCGAATCGAGGGCCGACATCACCGCTCAGGTGGCGTCGGAGCGCCTCGCATCGCTGTACGAGATGACGATGGCCCCGACGCTGGCGGGCCTGCTGTTCAGCGGCTTCCCGGTCATTTTTCTGTGGCAGCACCTGCCTCGCCCGCTGCTGCTGGGCTGGCTGGCCGCGCGGCTCGCCATCGGCGGCCTGCGCTGCCTGGACGTGCTGCAGTTCCGCCGTGCGCGGCCGGCCTGCGGCGACAGCGCCCGCTGGCAGCTGCGCTATCTGCTGCTGCTGGCGCTGGACGCGTTGAGCTGGGGGGCGATGGGCTGGCTCTTCCACAACCCGGCCGTGCCGGACCTGGACGGCATCATCCTGGCCTCGATGGTGGGGCTGGGTGCCGTCGGGCTGTTCTCGCTGGGCAGCGTCTGGCGCGCCCACCTGCTGTTCTCCGTACTGGCCTTCACGCCGCTGATGGCCTACCACCTGAGCCTGGGCACGCCGGCCGGCCTCTTCGTCAGCGCCGGCCTGGGGCTGTTCCTGGCCCTGACCCAGCTCGAGTCGCGCCGCGCCGAGGCCCGCAGCACCGAGCTGCTGCGCCTGCGCTTCGAGAATGCCTGGATCGCCGAGGAGCGCCAGCAGGCCTTGCAGTCGGCCGAACGCGACAGCAGCAGCAAGAGCCGTTTCGTTGCGGTGATGAGCCACGAGATCCGCACGCCGCTCAACGGCATCCTGGGCATGACGCAATTGCTGGAGCGCTCCGCGCTCGACGCCCAGCAGCGCGAGCAGATCGATATCGTGCGCCGCTCGGGCCGCCATCTGCTGACCCTGGTCAACGACATCCTGGACCTGTCCCGCATCGAGTCGGGCAAGCTGGTGGTCGAGTCCGGCCCGGTGCTGCTGCGCGAGGCGGTCGACGATGTCTGCCGCCTGCTGTCGGGCAGCGCACGCGACAAAGGCCTGGCCTTCGAGCTCAGCCTGAGCCCTGCCCTGCCGGTCTGCGTGCTGGGCGATGCCGACCGCATCAAACAGGTGCTGCACAACCTGGTCGGCAACGCGATCAAGTTCACCGAGCGCGGCCGGGTCGCGGTCGATGTCAGCACGGTGCTGGACATGCGCGCCGGCACCCTCTTGCGTTTTGCGGTGCGCGACACCGGCGAAGGCATCGCGCCCGACCAGATGGAGCGGGTCTTCGCGCCCTATGAACAGGTGCTGCGGGGCGATGGCGCCGCGCCGCGCCGCCAGGAGGGCACCGGCCTGGGCCTGACGATCTCGCGCGAGCTGGCCCGCGCGATGGGCGGCGATCTGCGCTGCGCCTCGATGCCCGGCCAGGGTTCGGTGTTCGAGTTCACGCTGCCGCTGCAGGTCTGTGCGGAACCCGAGAACAGCCAGCCGCCGGCCCCGACCGAGCTGCCGCAGCTGGCCGGCCGGGTACTGCTGGTCGACGACAGCGTCGTCAATCTGCTGGTCGCCTCCAGCATGCTGGAGCGCTGCGGCCTGGTGGTCGATCAGGCCGAGAACGGCCTGCAGGCGCTGGAGCGGCTCAAGAGCGCCGACTATGACCTGGTGCTGATGGACTGCCAGATGCCCGAGCTGGACGGCTTCGAGACCACACAGAGCTGGCGCGCCCACGAGCGGCGCCAGGGGCTGGCCCGCCTGCCCATCGTCGCGCTGACCGCCAGCGCGGTGAACAGCGACCGCGACCGCTGCCTCGAATGCGGCATGGACGACTATCTGGTCAAGCCCTTCGAGCTGGATGACTTGGCGGCCATGGTGCAACGCCATCTGCGCGCACCGGCTCTGGCCTAGGCCTGCGTAGATAATCCCTGGATGCATGTCTTTCGCGGCTTCCACCATCCCGGCATCGCACCCGCCTGTGCGCTGACCATCGGCAATTTCGACGGCGTGCATCGCGGCCACCAGGCCATGCTGGCCTTGCTGAAATCAGAAGCCCTGCATCGCGGTCTGCCGACCTGTGTGCTGACTTTCGAGCCGCATCCGCGCGACTTTTTCGCCGCCAAACTGGGCAAGCCCGAGCTCGCCCCGGCCCGTATCGCGCCGCTGCGCGACAAGCTCAGCGAGCTCGAGCGCTGCGGCATCGACCAGGTCGTTGTGCTGCGTTTCGATGAGTCGCTGGCCTCGCTGAGCGCGCAGGACTTCATCCAGCAGGTCTTGCGGCAGGGCCTGGGTGCCAAGTACGTGCTGGTGGGCGACGATTTCCGCTTCGGCGCCAAGCGCCAGGGTGACTACGCCACGCTGGACGCGGCCGGCCAGCGCATGGGCTTCGATGTCGCCCGCATGATGAGCTACGAGGTCCATGGTCTGCGCGTGTCCAGCTCGGCGGTGCGCGAGGCGCTGAGCCAGGGCGATATGGAGGCGGCCGCCAGCCTGCTGGGCCGGCCCTACTCGATCTCCGGCCATGTCGTGCATGGCAAGAAGCTGGGCCGGATGCTGGGCGAATCGGCGGCCGGCGCGGCCGATGGTTTTCGCACGCTGAACCTGCGCTTCCCGCATGACAAGCCGGCCGCCAAAGGCATTTATGCGGTGCGCACGCATGGGCTGACACAGGGGCCGCTGGACGGCGTCGCCTCGCTGGGCGTGCGGCCGACCATCGAGCATGCCGGCCGGGTGCTGCTGGAAGTGCATTGCCTGGACTGGCCGGCCGAGCTGGGGGCCGACGGGGCCTACGGTAAACTCGTGCGCGTGGAACTCCTGCACAAACTGCGCGACGAAGCCCGCTACGAGGGGCTGGACGCCTTGACGGCCGCGATCCGTCAGGACGTGGATAACGCGCGCGCCTATCTGGCGGGCCATGTGGCAACCCATGCCTCGCTGCGCCGCCAGACCACGCGCGACCGAATTTGAAGCGCTGAGCGCGCCTCCTCCTCAGTCTGTGCCCGCCGGGCACACCCCCGATTTGCAGGCTCATGCCTGTCCCTGATTGCCGCCTGCCATGACCGACGCCACCAAACCGGATTACCGCGCCACGCTAAATCTGCCCGACACCCTCTTCCCGATGCGCGGCGACCTGCCCAAGCGCGAGCCGGGCTGGGTCAAGAGCTGGGAAGACCGCGGTGTCTACAAGCGCCTGCGGGATGCCCGTGTGGGCCGCCCGAAGTTCGTGCTGCACGACGGCCCGCCCTACGCCAACGGCCAGATCCATATCGGCCATGCCGCGAACAAGATCCTCAAGGACATGATCGTCAAGGCGCGCCAGCTGGCGGGCTTCGATGCGGCCTACATCCCCGGCTGGGACTGCCACGGCCTGCCGATCGAGAACCAGATCGAGAAGACCTTCGGCCGTGGCCTGCCACGCGACGAGGTGCAGGCCAAGAGCCGCGCCTACGCGACCGAACAGATCGACCAGCAGCGCGCCGACTTCAAGCGCCTGGGCGTGCTGGGCGACTGGGAGAACCCGTACAAGACGATGAACTTCGCCAACGAGGCCGGCGAGATCCGCGTGCTGAAGCGCCTGTTCGAGCGCGGCTTCGTCTACCGCGGCTTGAAGCCCGTCTACTGGTGCTTCGACTGCGGCTCCTCGCTGGCCGAGTTCGAGATCGAGTACGCCGACAAGCAGAGCCCGGCCGTCGACGTGGCCTTTCTGAGCGCCGAGCCGGCCAAGCTGGCCGCCGCCTTCGGCCTGCCCTCGCTGGCCAAGGACGCCTTCACCGTCATCTGGACGACCACGCCCTGGACCATCCCGGCCAACCAGGCGCTGAATCTCAACCCCGAGCTCAGCTACGCCCTGGTCGACACGCCGCGCGGCATCTTCATGGTGGCCGAGGCCCTGGTCGAGAAATGCCTGGCGCGCTGGAAGCTCGAGGGCCAGGTGCTGGCCACGACGCTGGGCAAGCAACTCGAGCTGCTGAAGTTCAAGCACCCGCTGGCCCATGTCGACGCCGGCTATGACCGCGAGAGCCCGGTCTACCTGGCCGACTACGCCACCGCCGAGGACGGCACCGGCGTGGTCCATTCGGCGCCCGCCTACGGCCTCGATGACTTCAACTCCTGCGTCGCCCACGGCCTGGCCTTCAAGGACATCCTGAACCCGGTGCAGGGCAATGGCACTTACGAGGCCGAGCTGCCGCTGTTCGGCGGCCAGCACATCTGGAAGGCCAATCCGCTCATCGCGCAAGCGCTGGAAGATGCCGGCCGCCTGCTCTCGCACAGCAAGATCACCCACAGCTATCCGCACTGCTGGCGCCACAAGACGCCGGTGATCTACCGTGCGGCCGCGCAGTGGTTTGTGCGCATGGACGAGGCTGAATCCGGAACTCAGGGTGTCTTCAGCGTCGACAAGGCGCCCAAGACCCTGCGCCGGATCGCGCTGGACGCCATCGCCGCGACCAGCTTCTATCCCGAGAACGGCCGCACCCGTCTGCACGACATGATCGCCGGCCGGCCCGACTGGTGCATCTCGCGCCAGCGCAGCTGGGGCGTGCCGCTGCCGATCTTCCTGCACAAGGACAGCGGTCTGCCGCATCCGCAGACGCTGGAATTCATCGAGCGCGCCGCGCAGCTGGTGGAAGCCGGCGGGGTCGAGGCCTGGGCAAAACTTGACCCTGCCGAATGGCTGGGTGCCGAGGCCGATGTCTACAGCAAGGGCAGCGACATCCTCGACGTCTGGTTCGACTCCGGCTCGACCTTCCAGCACGTGCTCAAGGGCAGCCATGCCGGCGCGGCGCACGAGAGCGGCCCCGAGGCCGATCTCTACCTGGAAGGCCATGACCAGCATCGCGGCTGGTTCCACAGCTCGCTGCTGATCAGCTGCGCCCTCAATGACCGCGCACCCTACCGCGGCCTGCTGACCCACGGCTTCACCGTTGACGGCCAGGGCCGCAAGATGAGCAAGTCGGTCGGCAACACGGTCGCGCCGCAGCTGGTCAGCGACAAGATGGGTGCCGAGATCATCCGCCTGTGGTGCGCCGCCACCGACTACTCCGGCGACCTCGCCATCGACGACAAGATCCTCGCCCGCGTCGTCGATGCCTACCGCCGCATCCGCAACACCCTGCGTTTCCTGCTGGCCAACACCAGCGACTTCGATGCCCGGAAAGACGCAGTGCCGCTGGCGCAGCTGCTGGAAGTCGACCGCTATGCGCTGGCGCGTGCGGCCGAGCTGCAGGCCGAGATCCTGGCGCACTACGAGCGCTATGAATTCCATCCGGTGGTGGCCAAGCTGCAGGTCTACTGCTCGGAAGACCTGGGCGGCTTCTACCTCGATGTGCTGAAGGACCGGCTCTACACCACCGCCCCCGGCAGCCTGGCGCGCCGCTCGGCGCAGACCGCGCTGTGGCAGATCACCCAGGCCATGCTGCGCTGGATGGCGCCCTTCCTGAGCTTCACGGCCGAGGAAGCCTGGGCCATCTTCGACGGCGGCCATGCCGACGACTCGATCTTCACCGAGACCTACTGGCAGTTCGAGGGCAGCGACAGCAGCCTGATCGCCAAGTGGGACCGCATCCACGCGATCCGCGACGCGGTCAACAAGGCCATCGAGGCCGTGCGCGCCGCCGGCGGTGTCGGTTCCTCGCTGCAGGCCGAGGTCAGCCTGGGCGTCAACCCGCAAGACCTGGCCCTGCTGCAAAGCCTGGGCGAGGACCTGAAGTTCGTGCTGATCACCTCGGCTGCCAGCCTGGTGCCGGCCGATGAGCTCAGCGTCACGGTCACGCCGTCGAGCCAGGCCAAGTGCGAGCGCTGCTGGCACTACCGCGACGATGTCGGCGCCAACCCGGCCCACCCGACGATCTGCGGCCGCTGCGACAGCAATCTCTACGGCACGGGCGAGCCGCGCAGCGTGGCCTGAGCGTAGCAAGGGGCGCCGCGGCGCCCCTTCTTGTTTCCAAACCCCGGTCGGTCAGGGGAAGGCTGGGACGTTGGGCTCCAGGCCCTCGAAATGCGCCTCGGGATGGGTGCGCTCGAGCAACTGCTCGATTTCGGTGACGCGCGAGCGCGGCACATCGACCATCAGCAGATACTGGCCGGCCTCGATGGCCTTGTCGAACCGGGTCAGCCGCCGGCTCGGGGTCGAACTGCCTATCATGCTGGACGACCAGGTGCCCAGCACCGCGCCGATGCCGGCCAGCGCGATCACGATCAGGGCCGGCGGTGCGGTGCCGGCCAGCACATAGGCGCCGACGACGCCCAGCGCCGCACCGAGCCCGGCGCCCAGCAGCAGGCCGGTCTGGGCCGCCTCGACCAGGTCCGAGGTCTGCAGCACATTGGCCGCATGCAGGCCGCTCATATCGGCACCCTCACGGGCGACGAAATGGATATGCGGCTCGCTGATGCGGGCCAGCAAGAGCTCGTTCATGGTTTTGACCGCGCTGCCTTGGTCGGGCAGCAACCAGTAGATCCTTTTGCGCATCGCGAACTCCTTGCAAGAACTCGGTGGCCGGGCCGGCCACGAACAGGGCCATAGGCCGCAATGTAGTCCTTGCCGCGATCGCTAGCAACAGGCTAGCAGCAGCGGCCCATGCGGGCACCGTAGCGGGCCTGCTGGCGCTCGCGGAAAAAGGCTTCGTAGCTCATCGGCGCCTGCTCCGGGTGGGTGCGCTGCATATGCTCGAGATAGCTGCCGTAGTCGGGCAGGCCCACCATCAGGCGCAGGCTCTGCGCCATATAGCGGCCGGCCCGGCCGAGACCGGCCAGTTGCTCCTCAAGCATGCTGGCCGCCCAGCGTGGTGTCGGCCGGCAGGCGCTCGTAAGCGGTTTCCTGAGCGGTCGGCTTGCGGCTGGCGCGCGCCGCGACCACGGCCTTGACGCTGTAGACCAGCACGCTCAGCACGACGAAGATGAACAGACCGCACAGCGCCGCATCAAGACGGTCATTGAAGATCACGCGTTCCATCGCCTCCAGGCTCTTGGCCGGCGCCAGCACGGTGCCGGCAGCCAGCGAATCGGCGTACTTCTGCGCATGGGCCAGGAAGCCCACCTTGGGATCGGACGAGAAGATCTTCAGCCAGCCGGCCGTCATCGTGCAGGCCAGCAGCCAGGCCGCAGGGACAATGGTGACCCAGGCGTAGCGGTCCTTCTTCATCTTGAACAGCACGACCGTGCCCAGCATCAGCGCGACAGCGGCCAGCATCTGATTGGCGATGCCGAACAGCGGCCACAAGGTGTTGATGCCCCCCAGCGGATCGACCACGCCCTGGTAGAGGAAGTAGCCCCAGGCCGCGACGCACAGGCCGGTGGCGATCAGGTTGGCCGGCAGCGAATCGGTCTTCTTCAGCGCCGGCACGAAGGTGCCCAGCAGGTCCTGCAGCATGAAGCGGCCGGCGCGCGTGCCGGCGTCCACGGCGGTCAGGATGAAGAGCGCCTCGAACAGGATGGCGAAGTGGTACCAGAAGGCCATCATGGTCTTGCCGCCGACCACCTGATGCAGGATGTGGGCCATGCCGACGGCCAGTGTCGGCGCACCGCCGGCGCGAGCCAGGATGGTGTTCTCGCCGACATCCTTGGCGGTCTGCACCAGCATCTCGGGCGTGATCACGAAGCCCCAGGTCGACAGCGTCGCCGCGACGGTTTCGGGCGTGCTGCCCACCAGCGCGGCCGGGCTGTTCATCGCGAAATAGACGCCCGGCTCGATGCAGGAAGCGGCCACCAAGGCCATCACCGCGACAAAGCTCTCGGCCAGCATGCCGCCATAGCCGATGAAGCGGGCGTTGACCTCGTTGTCCAGCATCTTGGGCGTGGTGCCCGAGGAGATCAGCGCATGGAAGCCCGAGACCGCACCGCAGGCGATCGTGATGAAGAGGAAGGGGAATAGATTGCCCGACCAGACCGGCCCATTGCCGGCCGCGAACTGCGTGAACGCGGGCATCTGCAGCGGCGGCGCCACGATCACGATGCCGATGGCCAGCGCGACGATGGTGCCGATCTTCAGAAAGGTCGACAGATAGTCGCGCGGGGCCAGCAGCAGCCAGACGGGGATCGACGCGGCGACGAAGCCGTAGCCGATCAGCATCCAGGTCAGGGCCTTGCCGTCATAGGTGAACAGCGGCGCCCATGTCGGGCTTTCGTGCACCCACTGGCCGCCGATGATGGCCAGCATCAGCAGCACGAAGCCGATGATGGAGACCTCGCCGATGCGGCCCGGGCGGATGTAGCGCAGATAGACGCCCATGAAGAGCGCGACAGGAATCGTCGCCGCCACGGTGAAGGTACCCCAGGGCGAATCGGCCAGCGCCTTCACGACGATCAGGGCCAGCACCGCCAGGATGATGATCATGATCATGAAAGCGCCGAACAGCGCGATCACGCCGGGCACCATGCCCATCTCCTGCTTGACCAGATCGCCCAGCGAGCGGCCGTCGCGACGCGTCGAGATGAAGAGCACGATGAAGTCCTGCACCGCACCGGCGAAGACCACGCCGGCCAGTATCCACAGCAGCCCGGGCAGATAGCCCATCTGCGCGGCCAGCACCGGGCCGACCAGGGGGCCGGCGCCGGCGATCGCGGCGAAATGGTGGCCGTACAGCACGTATTTGTGCGTCGGCACGTAGTCCAGGCCGTCGTTGTACTTCCAGGCCGGCGTCTGGCGTGTCGGGTCCAGGCCCAGCACCTTGGTGGCCAGGAACAGGCTGTAGTAGCGGTAGCCGATCAGGTAGACGCAGACGGCGGCGATCACCACCCATAGCGCGCTGACCGCCTCGCCGCGCGCCAGGGCCACAACGGCCAGCGACGCGGCGCCAAGAATGGCCACGCCCGCCCAGGCGAGGTGGCGACGAATACTGGACATGGATCTGTCTCCTTTATGGGGCGCTTCGGCGCACGGACGCACCGCTGCTGTGCAGGCGGCGAGTGTGCGCCGCGGCACAGGACGACACATCCGTGGCCCGGCTTAAGCGGCCTGCGTGGCAATGCTTAGGTGCTAACCCTAGGATTCCAGGCGACGGCCATGCTCGACCGCATAGCGGATCAGCTCCGCCTGCCCCTCCAGCTCCAGCTTGCGCTTGATGTTCTGGCGATGCGTCTCCACGGTGCGCACCGACAGGTCCAGCGCCTTGGCGATCTGCTTGCTCGATTCGCCTCGCCCCAGGGCCGAGAGGATCTCGCTCTCGCGCGGCGACAGGATGGGCCGCGCTTGCTGGCTGCGGAACAGGCGCTTGGACACCGCAGGGCTCAGAAAGGTGCCGCCGGCCGCGACCGCGTCGATGGCCGCCACGATCTCGCCGGCCGGCGCGTCCTTCAGCACATAACCGCGCGCACCGGCCTGCAGCGCGCGCTGCACGTACTCGGGGTTGTCGTACATGCTGTACATCAGCAGGCGCAATTCGGGCTGGCGCTCGAGCATGGTCTGGGCCAGCTCGATGCCGTTGAGGCCCTTGAGCCCGACATCCAGCAGCACGACCGCCGGCTGGGTCGACACCAGCATCACCATGGCCTCCTCGGCGCCGCCGGCCTCGCCGACGACGGCAAAGCGCGCTTCGGCCTGCAGGCGCGAGCGCAACCCCTCGCGCACTAGCGGATGGTCGTCGACCAGCAGGATGCGGATGGCTTGTTCGCTCGCGACCTTCATGGAGCGGGATTGTCGCGCGCCAGACGCTGCAGCGCCGCGCCGCTGATGCCGGCCTCGATCTGCGTGCCATGACCGGGGCTGGACTGCAGCTCCAGCAGCCCGCCCACCGAGGCCAGGCGCTCGCGCATATTGCGCAGGCCGATGCCCTGCTCGGGCAGCGCCTGCACCGCCTCGGGATCGAAGCCACGGCCGTCATCGAGCACCCGCAGCAGCACGCCGCCGCCCGGCTGGAACTCCAGCGTCAGCGCCACCCGCGTGGCGGCCCCGTGCTTGGCCATATTCGTCAGCGCCTCCTGGGCGACACGGAACAGCACCGTGTTCAGCAAATCGGGCAAGGCGCGCGGCGTGCCCAGCAGCTGCCAGCCGACCTGGGCCGGGCCGACCTCGTCGAACTCGCGGGCCAGGTGCTCCAGCGCCGCCGGCAGGCCCAGCGTGTCCAGCAGGGCCGGCCGCAGCCGGTGCGATAGGCCGCGCACCTCGGTCAGGCTGGCGTTGAGCCGCTCCAGCGCCCGTGGCAAGGCCGCCGTATCGCCGGCCCGCTGGGCGCTCTCGATCAGCAGCTTGGTCGACACCAGGGTCTGGCTGACGCCGTCGTGCAGCTCGCGCGACAGATGCGCGCGCTCCACCTCTTGCGAGCGCACCACCTGGTGGGCCAGCGCGCGCAGCTTGGCCTCGGCCAGTCTTTGCTCGCTGAGGTTCAGCGCCAGGCCGCAGACGCTGATCAGGGCCACGCCGAAGACCGCAATGCCGGCGATCCACCACATGGTCTGGGCGATATTGCGCTGCGCCTGCGCATCGAGTTGGTCGAGCGTGGCCTGGATGCCGTCCAGATAGAGTCCGGTGCCCAGCATCCAGCCCCAGCGCTCCATCGCCACCACATAACCCAGCTTGGGCACCATGCGCTCGCTGGACGGCTTGCGCCACAGATAGTCGACATAGCCGCCGCCGGCGCGCGCCTGCGCGATCAGTTGCTGGATGGTCGGTCGGCCCTGCGGATCGCGCAGATCCCAGAGCTCGCGGCCCAGCAGCTCGGGCTGGCGCGAGTGCATCAGCACCCGACCCTGCAGGTTGTAGACGAAGAAATAGCCATCCTGGCCGTAGTCCAGCGAGGCCAGCAGACGCAGGGCCTGCTGCTTGTCGGCTTCATTGTCGCCACCGCGCGCATACAGCGGCTTCAGCGTGCTGACGGCCAGCTCGACGTAGTGGCGCAGCTCGTCGCGGCGCGCTTCCATATAGGCCCGCCGCATCGTCGCGTGCTCGCGCGCCAGCAGCTCGCGCTCCTGCTGGCGCACCGCCAGCGCGATCAGCACCAGCGAGGCGACCAGCGGCAGGATGGCCAGCAGCAGGATTTTGAAGCGCAGTCTCATCGGGCCGCAACTGTAGCCTGGGGCGCTACAGTAGCGCACCGTTTCCTCCCTCCATCCATGGCAGCCTCCAAGTCCTCCTCGTCCTCTTCGCGCCTGGCCCTGTGGCTGGGAATCGCCCTGCTGATCATCGTGCTGGACCAATTCAGCAAGACCCTGATCCTGGGCCATTTCCAGCTCGGCGACAGCCGCCATGTGACCGATTTCTTCAACGTCGTGCGGGTCCACAACACCGGCGCGGCCTTCAGCTTCCTGGCCGGCGCCTCGGGCTGGCAGCGCTGGTTCTTCGTCGGGCTGGGCGCGGTGGCCACCGTCTTCATCACCGTGATGCTGCGCCGCCACGGCCACCAGACCCTGTTCGCCTGGGCGCTGTCGCTGATCCTCGGCGGCGCGATCGGCAATGTGGTCGATCGCCTGCTGCACGGCTATGTGGTGGACTTCATCCAGCTGCACTGGGGTGGCTGGTACTTCCCTTCCTTCAATGTGGCCGACAGCGCGATCACGGTCGGTGCCGTGCTGCTGATCTGGGACGAGATCCGCCGCGTCCGCAAGGGCTAGCCCCGCTACACATCTGCTCGCGTCTGGCCTAGGCTCGCGCCATGAGCACCAGCGACGAGCCGGCCGAGACCTCGGCCTTTGACATACAGCTGCGCCCACTGCGCTTTAGCGACCCATTGCGCTGGCTGGCGGCCGGCTGGCGCGACTTCATCCGTGCCCCCGGCATCGGCCTGTTCTACGGCTTTTGCTTCATGGCCATGGGCTGGGCCCTGCTGAAGGTCTACGAACATGCGCCGGCCTACACCTTGGCGCTGTCGGCCGGCTTTCTGCTGATGGGGCCCTTTATGTGCCTGGGCCTGTATCAGGTCAGCATGCGGCTGGAGCGCGGCGAGCAGCCCGACTTTGCCGACTCCATCCTGGCCTGGGAGGCGCGGCTGTCGCAGCTGGCAATCTTCGGCGGCGTGCTGCTGATCCTGGAGATGCTGTGGGGCCGCGCCGCGCTGGTGATCTTCGCGGTCAGCTTCGACGGCATGCCTGATCTGGCCGGCTCGCTGGCCAAATTCCTCGACCCCGAGAACCTCGGCTTCGTCGTCACCTATCTGGGCGTCGGTGCGGTCTTCGCGGGCCTGATCTACGCGGTCAGCGTGGTCTCGATCCCGATGCTGCTGGACCGGCCGGTCGATGCCGTCACCGCCGGCCTGACCAGCCTGCGCCTGGTGCTGAGCCAGACCGGCGTGATGCTGCTGTGGGGCGGCCTGATCACCGTGCTGGTGCTGCTGGCCCTGCTGCCCTGGTTTGCCGGGCTGCTGGTGGTCGGGCCGGTGCTGGGCCATGCCAGCTGGCACGCCTACCGCGCGGCCGTGACGGACTGAACAAGCCGGCACAAATTCTTCATCTCCGCAGCATCCGGCTCACGCCACAATGGAGGGCGTTGCCCTCCTCCTCCGGCCCCTGCCGCCCATGCTTGATTTCTCCAGCTTGACGCATTACGACTGGCTCGATGTGCCCATGTGGGTCTTCGATCCCGAGCGCCAGCGCAATCTCTGGGCCAATGCAGCGGCGCTGAGCTTCTGGAAGGCCGAGAGTGCCGAGGAATTCCTGTCGCGCGACTTCTCCGACACCAGCACTATGGTGCGCGAGCGTCTGGCCGTCACCGCCGCCGACCACGCCCAGGACAAGATCGTGCGCGAGCAGTGGACGCTCTACCCCAAGGGCCAGGCCACCACGGTGCTGCTGGTTTCGCGCGGTATTCGCACACCGGACCGACGCCAGGTGATGCTGTTCGCCGCCGACGCGCTGCCCACCGGGGTCGACAAAAGCATGTTGCGCGGCGTCGAGGCCTTGCAGCACACCTCGGTGCGCATCGCGATGTTCAGCCTGAAGGACGGCAGCGTGCTGATGCGCAACCCGGCCGCCGCCAGCTGCTTCGGTGGCCTAGCCGAGGAGCGTGGCAGCAAGGCCTTCATGGCGATGTTTCCCGAACCCGAGCTGGCGCGGCGCATCTTCGCCCAGGTGCAGCGCGGCCAGACCTTCAGTGCCGATCTGGAACTGCTGACCAGCAGCGGCCGGCGCTGGCACGGCGTCGACGCCCGGCCGATGCGCGACCCGGTCACCGGCGAGCTGGTGATGCAGTTCAATGCCCGCGACATCGCCGATCTGAAGGCCTCGCAGGCCGCGCTGGAGGCCGCCCGCGAGGTGGCCGAGGCGGCCAGCCAGGCCAAGAGCAGCTTCCTGGCCAATATGAGCCATGAGATCCGCACGCCGATGAACGGCGTGCTGGGCTTGACCGAGCTTGTGCTGCAGACCGAGCTCAACGAGCGCCAGCGCAAATTCATCGAGCTGGCCCATACCTCGGCCAAGGGCTTGATGGTCATCATCAACGACCTGCTGGACGTCGCCAAGATCGAAGCCGGCCGCGTCGTCATCGACAGCCAGCCCTTCTCCCTGCACGACTGCCTGCGCGAGGCCCTGCACCCGCTGCTGCTGCATGCGCACGAGAAGAGCATCTCGCTGCATGCCAAGGTGCAGCCGGGCGTGCCGCAGCGCGTGCTGGGCGACGCGCTGCGGCTGCGCCAGGTGCTGGTCAATCTGGTCGGCAATGCGCTGAAGTTCACCGAGAAGGGCGAGGTGCGGCTGGAGGTCCTGCGCCTGGACGAAGACAGCGCGCCGGCCCCGCTGCGCCTGCGCTTCTCGGTGCATGACACCGGCATCGGCATGACGCGCGAGCAGATCGCCCAGGTCTTCGACCCCTTCACCCAGGCCGACGGCAGCATCACCCGGCGCTACGGCGGCACCGGTCTGGGCCTGACCATCGTGCAGCGCCTGGTGGGCCTGATGGGCGGCCAGGTCACGGTGGAGAGCCAGCCCGGCACCGGCTCCTGCTTCAGCTTCGAGCTGGCGATGGCGCGCCTGCCGGCACCCGAGTCGGCGCCCAGTTCACCCTCGCCCCTGCCCTCAGACCAGCAGCACGCCTGAGCCTATGGTCGTGCGGGCCTCGAGCTCGCGGTGCGCCTGCACCACCTGGTCGAGCGCATAGCGCTGCTCGACGTGGATCTTCACCTGGCCGCTGCCGACGACCGAGAACAGATCATCGGCCATCGCCTGTGTGGCTTCGCGCGTGGCCAGGTGGGTGAACAGGGTCGGCCGGGTCACATAGAGCGAACCCTTGGCGGCCAACTGGCCCAGCTGCACCGGCGGCGCAAAGCCCGAGGCATTGCCGAAGCTCACCAGCAGGCCGAAGGTCGCCAGGCTGTTCAGCGAGCCCTCGAAAGTATCCAGGCCCACCGAGTCGTAGACCACCTTGACGCCCTTGCCGCCGGTGATCTCGCGCACCCGCGCGGCGAAGTCCTCGCGCCGGTAGTTGATCGCGTGGCTCGCACCCGAGGCCAGCGCCAGCGCACATTTCTCGTCCGAGCCGGCCGTCGCGATCAGCTGCAGGCCCAGCGCCTTGGCCCATTGGCAGGCGATCAGGCCGACACCGCCGGCGGCGGCATGGAAGAGCACGAAGTCGCCGACCTGCAGACCGCCCTGCGGCAGGGTACGGCGCAGCAGGTATTGCGCGGTCAGGCCCTTGAGCATCATCGCGGCGCCGGTCTCGAACGAGATGGCGTCCGGCAATCGCACCACGCAGCGCGCCGGCATCACGCGCGCCGTGCAGTAGGCGCCGGGTGGCTGGCTGGCATAGGCGGCGCGGTCGCCGACGCTCAGATGCGTGACGCCCTCGCCCACCGCCTCGATGACACCGGCCCCCTCCATGCCCAGGCGGGCGGGCAGCGGCAGCGGGTAAGCGCCGTTGCGGTGGTAGACGTCGATGTAGTTCAGGCCGCAGGCCTGATGGCGGATGCGGATCTCGCCAGGCCCGGGCTCGCCGACCTCGATGTCGACCAGCTGCATCGCCTCCGGTGCGCCAGGCTGCAGGATCTGGACGGCTTTTTCGCGACGGCTCATGCGCTCTCTCCTCAACGTCAATGGATGAATTCCGCTATCGTGCCAGCCTTTGCCCGATCCTGCCGACGCCGCCGATGCTGACCCCGCGCCTTGCCCTGATGCTGACCCTGCCGCCGCTGCTGTGGGCCGGCAATGCGGTGGTCGGCCGGCTGATGGCCGGCAGCGTGCCGCCCTTGCTGCTCAACGCGCTGCGCTGGAGCCTGGTCTTTGTGCTGCTGCTGCCGCTGGCCTGGCGGCTGCTGGCGCAGCCGCAGCAATGGCTCAGCCGCTGGCGCTATCTGGCGCTCAGCGGACTGCTGGGCATGGGCTGCTACAACGCACTGCAGTACCAGGCGCTGCGCAGCTCCACAGCACTGAACGTGACCCTGATCGCCGCCAGCATGCCGGTCTGGATGCTGGCCATCGGCGCGCTGGTCTTCAAGGTGCGGCCCAGCCGCTGGCAGATCGGCGGCGCGCTGCTGTCGCTGATCGGCGTGGCCTTTGTGATCGCGCGCGGTCAGCTCGCCAATCTGGCCCGGGTGCAGTTCGTGCCCGGCGATCTGCTGATGCTGCTGGCGGTGTTCTCCTGGGCGATCTACAGCTGGATGCTGGCGCGCCCCCCGGCCCATATGCTGGGGGATCGAAAACCCGCCTGGAACTGGGCCGAGATCATGATGTCCCAGCTGATCTTCGGCCTCGGTTTCGCCGGGCTGATGGCCGGCGTCGAGCAGGGCTACACCGCGCAGCCCCTGGTCTGGGGGCCAGGTCTTGCGATGGCCCTCGTCTATGTCGCCATCGGCCCCTCGCTGATCGCCTATCGCTGCTGGGGCCAGGGCGTGGCCGAGGCCGGGCCGGCAATGGCGGCCTTCTTCGGCAATCTGACGCCGGTGTTCGCGGCACTGATGTCTACCGCGCTGCTGGGCGAATGGCCGCAGTGGTACCACGGCGTCGCCTTCGCGCTGATCGCGGCGGGCATCGCGGTCTCGGGGCGGCGCTGATCGGCGGATCGCCCCCCAAGCTAGAACCGAGCCGGCGGGCCTCGCCATGCCTAGAATCAGCAGCTGCAACTACAACGGGGGCTCTCAATGACAAAGCATAAACACTCGTGGCTGGCCTTGGCCTGCGGTCTGGCACTGGCGGTCCCGCTGCAGGGCCTGGCGCAGGAACTCGGCAAGGGCGGCTCCAAGGCCACCGGCGGCGTCGGCCCCGATGGCGCCCAGGGCGCCTCGGCCGAGCTGGAGAAATGCGAGGCCCCCAAGGGCACGATCGCGGTGGTCGAGCCGCAGTCGGCGCTGTCGGTGGCGCTGCAGCGCTATCAGCTGGGCTCGCCCACCAGCGTGATCCGCATGCTGATCCAGCAGTCCAACTGCTTCCAGGTGGTCGAGCGCGGCATGGCGATGCAGAACATGATGCAGGAGCGCGCGCTGGCCCAGTCCGGCCAGCTGCAGGCCGACCAGAACATCGGCAAGGGCCAGATGGTGACGGCCGATTTCCTGGTCACGCCCAATGTGGTGTTCAGCGAGAACAATGCCGGCGGCATCGGCGGCGGCCTGCTGGGCGCCTTCGGTGGCAATGCCGGGCGGCTGATCGGCGGCATTGTCGGCGGGCTCAAGTTCAAGCAGGCCCAGACCAGCCTGCTGCTGGCCGACTCGCGCTCCGGCATCCAGGTCGCGGCGGCCGAGGGCAGCGCCGAGAAGGCCGATTTCTCGCTGGGCGGCGCGCTGTTCGGCGGCGGTGGCGGCGCGGCGCTGGGCGGCTATTCCAACACCAATGAGGGCAAGGTCATCGTCGCCTCCTTCATCGACAACTGGAACAACATCGTCCGCTCGATCCGCAACAACCCGTCCTTGATACAGGCCCGCGCCGGCGAGGCCTCGCAGCGCAATGCCGCCACCAGCGTGCAGGCCGGCGCGGCGGCCGAGGGCGATGTGATGGTGCCCAAGATCGGCGGGGCCAAGGTGTTGCGCCAGCCGCGCGAGGGCGCGCCCGAGTTGCAGACCCTGGCACGCAGCGACGAGGTGCTCTACCTCGGCGAAGAGCGCGATGGCTTCCTGAAGGTGCAGTCGGGCAAGGGCGAGGGCTGGATCAAGAAGGTGCTCGTCAAGAAGCAATGACGCCTCCGCCCGGCGATCAGGGGCGCAGCGTCAGCGTGTAGCGCGTCTCGCCGGGCAGGAAGGGCAAGGCCTGACCCTGCAGCCAGGCCTGGTGATCGGCGCGGTAGAACGGCGACAGCGGGTGGCCGGACTGGCCGGCCGGCACGCTCAGAATGCCCCGGGCCTCCTGGCCCGGCGCCACCACCATGCGCTGGGACTGGCCATGCACGCTCTGCTGCACCCGCGGCATATGGCGATCGCCGGCCAGCGGCGTGTCCGGCATGTCCAGCCAGGGGCCCAGCAGCGGCAGGGCCTGGCTCAACGGATGCCTGATCGCGGCGCGGTTCTGCTCGCCCCAGTTGGCGTCGGCCAGCTGGCGGCTGGGCGTGGCTTCGAGGATCTTCTTGCGGCTGTCCAGCACCGCCTGCTCCAGCAGGGCCTGCCACGAGGCCTGCGCCTGCGGCAGCGTGTCGGCACGGCGCGCCTGCAGCAGGGCCCAGCCGGGCGTCTCGGGCGCCAGCTTCAGATCGCGCAGGCGCAGCTGGTGCGACTCCAGCAGGGCCGCCAGCGGCGCGAACAGCTGTTCCAGAACCTGCTCGCGCCAGCCGCGCAACAGCCGGTAGCCGACCGCGTCCGGACCGGCCGCTGCGGCGCTGCGCTCGATGGCGGCGCGGTAGTCCGCCAGGCCATGCTGCTGCACGAACGCCGGCCTCAGCACCTCATCGAGCAGCAGCCGGCGCCAGCGCTGCAGGAACAGCGCGCGGTGGTCGAGCTGGATGTCGTGCAGATCGGCCTCGCCCAGCTTGGGCTTGGCGAACAGGCCGTCGCGGATCTGCTGGCCGCGCGCACCGAGGTCGTAGCCGCCCTCGCCGATCAGGGCCAGCGCCGCGCCGCCGACCGTGCGGGCATTGGCGGTCCAGAGCCGGCCCTCGGCGGGCTTGGCCAGCTGCGGCCAGGCGGGGTCGGCCGCGCCGAGGTAGCCACGCCAGCCCTGGCGGCCATCGCTCCAGTCCTGCGGCACATTCAGATCGTCCAGCTCGCGCTTGGGCAGCGCGGCAGCCAGGGTCCAGCCGATGTGGCCGGCGGCATCGGCCACCAACAGGTTCTGCGCCGGCAGGCCGGCGCCGCGCGCGGCCTGCAGCGCCTGCTCCACCGAGCCGGCCCGCTCCAGGCCCAGCAGGCGCAGATTGAGGCCCTCGACATCGTGGGCCACCCAGCGCAAGGCATGAGCCTCGAAGGGGGCCGCCAGACGTGGGCCCCAGATCGTTTCCTGCACCTCATGCTCGACCGTCGCGCCGCCGGCCACCTCGATGCGCTCGAGATGGCGGCTCAGCGGCAGCTCGCCCTGCGGGCTCTGGTAATGGCTGCCGGCGGCGTTGAGCTTGAGCACCACGACATCGGCCCAGTCGGCCGTGGCATTGGTGAAGCCCCAGGCCACGGCGCCATTGCTGCCGGCCACGATGGCCGGCGTGCCCGGCAGGCTGACGCCGGTGACCTGGTGGGAGCGCCCGGCCTCGGTCCAGCGCAGCTGGGCCTTGAACCAGATCGCCGGCACGCGCAGGCCCAGATGCATATCGTCGGCCAGGATGGCCGCGCCATGCGGGCTCAGCGCGCCGCTGACGGCGAAGTTGTTGCTGCCGATATCGCGGCTGTCCTGCAGCCCGCAGTCGCCCCGGCAGGCCAGCTTGGCGGCGCGCAGCGCCTCGGGCAGCGGCGTGGCCGGCACCGCCACCGGCTGCACACGGCTGCCGTCGATCGCTGCCTGCCAGTCGCTGCTGTGCTGGGTCAGGAAGGCATACCAGTCGGGGGGCACACTGTGCTTCAGCACACCCATCGCCAGATCGTCGCGGCCCTGCGAGGACTGCAGGTCCAGATACATGCTGTAGATCACCAGCAGCGAATCGGTGCTCTGCCAGGGCCGGGGCTCCTGGCGCAGGATCAGGTACTCGAAGGGCCACGCGCCCAGGGCCGCCAGGCCCTCGTTGACGCCGGCCGTGTAGGCGTCGAGCAGGCTGCGCTGCTCGGCCGGCAGGGCCGCCAGCGCCACCGCGGCGCGGTGGCGGAAGCGGTGCAGCCGGCGTCCCTGGTCTAGCGGCAGCGCCTTGGCGCCGAACAGCGCGGCCAGCTCGCCGGCCGCGTTGCGCCGCATCAGGTCCATCTGGAAGAAGCGTTCCTGGGCATGGCTGTAGCCCAGGGCCTGCGCCGCGTCGGCCCGGTTGGCCGCGCCGATGCTCAGGTAGCCGCGCTCGTCGCGCGTCAGCGCCACCGCCGCGCTGACCGCGCTGCGCGCCTCGCCTTCGTAGGCCGGCAGGCTGGCGCGCAAGGCCAGCCAGGCGGCCAGTGCGATCAGCAGCACCAGGGCCAGCAGGCCCAGCAGCAGTCGGCGCAGCCAGCGCATCAGAAGGTGCCGGGGTAGGCGCCGCCGTCGAGCAGGATGTTCTGCCCGGTCAGATAGCCGGCCTGGGCGCTGCACAGCATCGCGCAGATCGCGCCGAACTCGGCGGCCGAGCCGAAGCGCTGGGCCGGGATGGTGACGCGGCGCTTGGCCGCCATCTCCTCGGCCGAGACACCGCTCTTGGCCGCGCCGGCCACCATGGTCTTCTGCAGGCGCTCGGTATCGAAGGCGCCGGGCAGCAGATTGTTGATCGTCACATTGCGGCCGGCGATGCGGGCCTGGCGGGCGATGCCGGCGACGAAGCCGGTCAGGCCCGAGCGCGCGCCGTTGCTCAAACCCAGCACATCGATCGGCGCCTTGACCGCGCCCGAGGTGATGTTGACGATGCGGCCGAAGCCGCGCTCGCCCATGCCGTCCACCGTGGCCTTGATGAGCGCGATCGGGGTCAGCATGTTCGCGTCCAGCGCGGCGATCCACTGCTCACGGTCCCAGTCGCGGAAATCGCCGGGCGGCGGACCGCCGGCGTTGTTGACCAGGATGTCGACCTGCGGGCAGGCCGCCAGCGCCGCCGCGCGGCCCTCGGCGGTGGCGATGTCGCCGGCCACCGTGCGCACTTCGACGGCGGGGTTCATTGCCCGCAGCGCCGCGGCGGTGGCCTCCAGCGTCTCGGCGCCGCGCGCCGTGATCACCACATTGACGCCCTCGCCCACCAGGGCCTCGGCGCAGCCGCGCCCCAATCCCTTGCTGGCCGCGCACACCAGGGCCCAGCGGCCATTCAGTCCGAAATCCATTGCTCTATCTCCACTTGGTCAACAGCCACACCCCGCCCATCACCAGCACCGTGCCGGCAGCCACCCAGGGGGTGAAGGGCTCGCCGAGTATCCACACGCCCATCAGGATGGTGGACATCGGCCCAATCATGCCGGTCTGCGCCGCCATCGTCGCACCGATGCGCTCGATCGCCATCATCACCATCAGCACCGGCGCGAAAGTGCAGGCGGTGGCGTTCAGCAGCGACAGCCACAGCACCTCGGGAGCCAGGCTCGCCAGCGAGCCCAGCGGGCGCAAGAGCAGGAACTGCGCGATGCACAGCAGGCAGGCCACCGTGGTCGCCAGCCCGGTCAGGCGCAGCGCGCCCAGGCGCTTGACCTCCTCGCCGCTGTAGACCAGGTAGAGCGCATAGCTCAGCGCGCTGCCGAACACCAGGGCCGCGCCCAGCAGCACATCGCTGCCCTGCAACTGCAGCTCCTGGCCGAACACCAGCAGCACGCCGGCATAGCTGACCGCCAGCGCGATCAGCTGGCGGCCGGTGACCCGGCGCCGGAACAGCACCCAGCCCAGGAAGAGCACGATGGTCGGGTTCAAATAGAGGATCAGGCGCTCGAAGCTGGCGCTGATATAGGCCAGGCCGGCGAAGTCCAGAAAGCTCGCCAGGTAGTAGCCCGAGAAGCCCAGGCCCAGGATCACCAGCCAGTCGCGCCGGGTCAGCGGGGGTTTGCCGCGACCGGCCCACCAGCTCAGGACCAGGAACAGCGGCAGCGCGAACACCATGCGCAGCATGATCAGGGTCACCGCATCGACGCCGTGGCGATAGGCCAGCTTGACGATGATGGCCTTGCCGGAGAACGCGATCGCGCCCAGCGAGGCCAGCAAAAGGCCCGGCCACAAGGGGGAAACGGCAGCGGGCGCGGTAGGGCTGGACATGGGCCGCCGATTCTAGGGTGCCTGCGCACCCGACCCGGCCGCAACCTGCGCTGCCGGGCGGCTGGCGCGCAGCATGAGCGGCCCGCCCTGCCTGCCACCGAGGCGACAGCCCGCCCCCCAGGCGCAAGAAAGCGTCGCCCGGTGTGAACTTGTGCCGGGCCGATTCGCCAAGATAGGTAACAATTGGTATTAGTTTGGTTACATATAAAAATACCAATGGTTCAAATTGGCGTTAGTTCTCGGGGGAGAGAAAACAATATGCACATGCTTCACAAATCCGGCCGACAAGGCGGTTTCACCTTGGTCGAACTGATGATTGCCGTCGTCGTGGCCGGCATCCTGGCCGCCGTCGCCGTGCCCGCCTACACCAGCTTCATCGCCAAGAGCCGGGCCAAGGACGCCAGCGCCGACCTCGCCGCGCTGGCGCTGAACATGGAAAACAGCTTCCAGCTGCAGCTGCGCTATCCGGTCCATGCCGACAAGACCGCCGCCACCACCACGCTTTTCAAGGGCTGGGCCCCGACCCAGGCCGGCCATTTCAGCTACAGCCTGGCCAGCGATGCCAGCAGCTACACCCTGACCGCCACCGGCAAGGGCAGTCTCTCCGGCTGCGTGCTGACCCTGGGCCATGACAACCGCCGCGGCGCCAGCAGCGCCTGCGGCTTCAGCGCATGGTGAGACGGCACGGCCAGCGCGGCATCGGCCTGATCGAGCTGATGGTGGTGGTCGCCCTGATGCTGCTGCTGGCCCTGGGCGGCAGCGCGCTGACCGCCAGCTGGGTCGACCAGGCCGCGATGCGCCAGAGCCAGGCCCAGCTGCGCCAGGCCATGGCCGAGCTCAAGGCCCAGGCCTTGCGCAACCCCGAGGCCCGGCCGATGGGCGAGGCGGCGGCCGTGCTGCTGAGCCTGCCCGGCCGGCTGTGCGTGCATCGCGGTCGACCCGATGAACTGGCCTGCGCCGGCGCACGCTGGCAGGCCACCCCCCCGGCCCGCATCCAGCTGGCCGAGCAGGACAGCGCCTGCCTGGCGATGGACAGCGCCGGCCAGCTGCTCGACAGCGCGGTCGGTTCAGGGCTGTGCACCACCGAGCTGGCCTATCGCATAGCCCGACACAAGGAGGAGCCCGTCAATGGCTGGCTTGAATAGAAAGAGAACCCAGCGCGGCGCCAGCCTGGTCGAGGCCATGGTGGCGGTGCTGCTGCTGGGCGTGATCGGCCTGGGCCTGGTCTACGCGCTGAGCCGCACCCTGGTCGCCCACAAATACCACAAGGCCCAGAGCCTGGCGGTGCAAGGCATCAGGGCCGAGCTGCAAAGCGCCGGCCTGGCCGGCGGCTGCCCGGCCAGCGGCACGGCCACCCGCAGCAGCGATCTGCAGCTGGGGGCGACGCTGAGCATCAGCGATGTGCAGAAGACCTGCATCGTGACGCCGGTGACCGTCAGCATTGCCGGCAGCAGCAAAAGCGTCACGCTGGCCCAGGTGCTGTATGAACTCGACGCCGAAACCCTGCTGGGTCCCGGCACGCTGACACTGAGGAATTGACGCGATGGCAGGGACGAAGAGGCCGCAGCGCCAGGCCGGCACCAGCCTGATCGGCTTGATGGTGGGCATGGTGATCGCGCTGCTGGCGGTGGTCGGCGGCATGAGCCTGTACCGCAGCACCGTGCAGCAGTTGATGAAGGATGGCGGCCTGGTGAAGAGCAGCAGCCAGGACGGCCAGCTGGCCTCGGGCCTGCTGAGCGCGCAGATCGCCTTGCAGGCGGCCGGCTACGGCATCAAGGGCGCGGCCAGCGACAGCCATCTGATCCTCCTGCGCGAGGCGGCGCTCAGCGGCGCACGCCTGAGCGGCCAGACCCAGGCGCTCAGCAGTGCGGCGGCGGCCGGCAATGCCCTGGTCTGGATCAGCAACCCCACGCTGTCGGCCGACCCGGCCCAGCAGGTCTGCCATGCACTGCTGGCCGAGCCCGACAGCCGCGCCCTGCTGCTGCTGCGCGCCGAGGGCAGCTGCCATCCGCTGGCCACGCGCTGGAACCAGCTCGAATGGGCCCGACGCAGCCTGGTGGCGGCCGAGCAGCTCAGCGAGCCGGTGGGCATCGCGGCGCGGCGCGCGGCCGGCTGCTGGCCTTATGGCGCGCTGCCCGAGGCGATGACCGGCATGGCGGCGCCAAGCGCGCCGGTCGAGGTCAGCCTCGCCTATGCGGGCAGCGTCAGCGGCGCCAGCAATCGTTACACCTCCTGCCTGGCCAACCTCATCCAATGACACGCAAGACTCCTCTCTCAGCGCCGCAGCGCGGCGTGGCCTCGGTGCTGTTCATGATGCTGTTGGGCCTGGGCCTGGCCGGCCTGGTGTTCGGCGCGGTCTATGCGGTCAGCGGCTCGCAGTCACAGGCCCGCACCGTCCATGCCCAGACCCAGGCGCAGCTGAAGGCCTGGGGCGGCGCCGAGGCGCTGCGCCAGTATCTCTACCAGCTCGGCGCGGCCAAGGCGGCCGAGCTGGAGGCCGGCAGCGCGGTGGCGTTCACCGGCCTGGACGGCGTCAGCGCCGGCATCAGCACGGTCAGCGCCGCCGACCCCGACTGCGAGGGCGCCACCAAGGTCGCGGCCCAGCTCACCGGCAGCAGCGGCGGCGCCAATGCCTTGCTGGCCCTGGTCTATTGCGCCAGCGGCAAGCCCGGTGGCGGCGGCACCTCGGGCAGCGATGCGATCAATATCAAGGGCAATCTGGACCTGTCCGGCGATCTGCAGGTGCTGGGCGACGACAAGGCCCGGCTGATCGTCGACGGCAGGGTCAGCGGCGCCGGCAGCCTCAGCGGCATCAACCACCTCTATGCCTCCGACAGCGTCACGCTGGGTGGCAGCACCAGCATCGCGACGGTGTTCTCCGAAGGCAGCATCACGCTCAGCGGTAGCGGCAGCTACAACAAGCTCAGCGCGATGCGGGACATCACGCTCAAGGGCGGCGTATCGGCCGGCACGCTGACGGCCAACGGCGCGGTCAGCCTGGAGAGCAACCAGGTGGTGGCCGTGTCGGCGATCGGCGATGTGCAGCTGGGCAGCGCCAGCGTCAGCATGCTCAAGACCCAGGGCAATGCCAGCGGCAGCAATGCCAAGATCACGGCCGAAGCCCTGGTGCAGGGCAGCTATAGCGAGGGCAGCAACGGCGCGGTGGCCAGCGGCCAGTATGGCCAGAGCCTGACGAAGCCAGGCTGGAACAGCCAAGTCGTGATGAGCCGCGTGGCCGGCCTGCGGGTGGCCCTGACGGCGCTGACCCCGACCACGATCAGCTCGCCCCGCATCGACGCCTACGAGTACCGTGCCGCCTCGAACTATCAGTTCGAACGCGACGCCGACAACCGCACGGTGGTGACCGTCAACCAGGTCAGCGGCATTCCCGACGGCCGCTACTTCCTGGCCGGCAGCGGCGCCAACCAGGACTGGCTGTGCAGCAGCGCCAGCTATGCCGCCGCCAGCTGCGTGGCCAAGATCTGTGCCGGCCACTCCAACTACAACAGCTGCCTGAGCTACGACACCGTCAGCCAGACCTGGATGCTGGCCGGCACCAGCATGGCGCCGGGCGTGGCCTGGTTCAAGGGCAATCTGGTCGCCGGCCAGGGCGACTACGCGAACAGCTTCATCGCCACCGGCGATATCAAGACCGCCGGCAACAACACGACCGAGGCGCTCAACTACGCCGGCTACGCCAAGGTCTGCAACAACAGCCTCTTTGCCGGCCTGGCGCCACGGGCTTATTGCAGCAGCGCCGAGCTGAAGCCGCAGCCGCTAGGCAATATCGCCTTCGCGGCCGGCGGCTATGTCGGCGCCAGCTACAGCGGCGGCCGCATCGACCTGACCGCCGCCAACCATGTCTATGGCGATGTGCTGGCCGGCGATCTGCTGCTGACCGGCGGCAACACCACCGTGCACGGCCATGTGGTGGCCGCCCGCATGGGCAATCACGGCGGCAACAACGCCTTCGGTGCCAGCACCAAGATCGACCTGCGCAATCTGCCCAGCACCTTCAAGCCCGGCGAGAACCCGCTCAAAGTCGGCCAACCGGCCAGCGCGAAGCTGCTGTGGTCGAGCTATCGATAGACGGGTCGACCGGCCAGGTTCAGGGCAGCAAAGTGCTGCCGCACAGCTCGATCCATTGCCGCCCACGAAAGCACGCGCCGAGCAGGTGCTCGCGATCCCAGGGAACCTCGTAGCAGAGCTCGGTCGCCATCTCGTCATCGAGCGGCACGACGACGACGGCCACCAGCGAGGCCTTGCGCAAGGCCTCGGCGGGATCGCTGAGCTCCGCCAACCCATCGTCATCGGGCCGCAACTCGCCGGCTCGAACCGCCTCGGCATAAGGCTCGTAATGCTCGAACAAGGCCTGCTGCAGCGAGTGGCGAACAGCCGCGAAATTCTCGGCCAACGTCAACGCCTGCGAGAGCGCCTGCGCATCAGGCCCTTTGCGCGTTCCACCGAGCACCAAAGGCACCCGGCCATACGGGGAGAGGCTGATCTCGCCGCGCCAGCAGCCTCGCCGCCAGCCCAGCACGCCGAGTTGCGGATGATCGAGATCCGAAGTCTTGAACAAACCAAACATCGTGAGCCCCCTCCTTCAGGCTCGATGGCCTGCCTGCGATTGACGACCGGTGGCGGCGCCCTCAGCGCCAGAACTTCCCATCCGGCCCGATGATGGCCAGATCGGCGTAGTCCAGGCCGGTGTGGTCGCTGCTGCTGAAATGCAGTTCGAGGCCGCCCAGATCGTATTTGCCGAGCCCGTCGAGCGCGCGCACCAGGCTGGCGCGGCTGAGGTCCTTGCCGGCCTTGCGCAGGCCGGCCACCAGCACCTTGGCGGCGGCGAAGCCCTCCAGATTGGAGGGGGTCAACTCGGCCAGGCCGGCGGCCTTGGCCAGCTCGTGGGCCTCGCGGATCATCGGCGTGTTCAGCGAGCGCTCGGACGGGAAGACCTGGCTGACGATGACGCCACGGCCGAGCTTGTCCAGCCGTTTGACGAAGCCCGCCGAGGCATTGTTGGACAGCGTCGCCACCTGCGCATTCGAGCCGGCGGCGCGCAGCGCCTGGATGCCCTCGACCACCGTGTCGCCCGAGCCGATGAAGAGCAAGGCCTGCACATCGGCCTTGGCCAGCTGTGCCATCAAGGGCGCCAGATCCGGCTTGACGCGCGGGAACACCAGATGGGCGACCGCCTGCAGCTTGGCCACCTGCAGGCCCTTGAGCGCACCGGTGGCGGCATCGGCGCCAAAGCTGTCATCGACCTGGGCCAGCGCGATGCGGCTGACCCCCATGCCGACCAGATGCTGGATCGCGCGCTCGGCCTCGCGCTGGTAGGTCGCGCGCACGTTGAACACATAAGGATTGACCGGCTTGTGCAGCAGCATCGCGCCGGTCGACGGTGCGACCAGGGCCAGCTTGTGCTCGGCCAGCAGCGGCAGGATGGCCTGGCTGTGCGGCGTGCCGCGGTTCAGGAACAGCGCGAGCACGCCCTGCTCGATCAGCTTCTTGGCGTTCTCGGCCGCCAGCGGCGGCTCGAACTTGTCGTCCAGCGAGATCAGCTCGATGCTCTGGCCATTGATGCCGCCGGCGGCATTGACCGAGTTCAGATAGAGCTTGGCGCCATCGGTCGTCTCCTTGACCCCGGCCGCCACCGGCCCGCTGAAACCGGCGGTCTGGCCGATCTTGATCTGGGCCCAGGCCCCGGCCGTCAGTCCCAGACCGCAGCACAGGGCTATCGCAACAGAACGCAGGCGCATGGGTGTCTCCCTTTTGATTGGGGGCGATTGTGGCAAAGCCGCTCGACACCCAGCCGCGCAAAAGCGGGCTAAATGTGAGCAATTGGTCACGCCGGCCAGTGGCGGGCCAGCAGCGGCGCCAGGTCCGCCTCGGCCTCGATGCGCCGCAGCAGCGCATGGAAATCGGGCCGCTGCTTCGCCAGATGCGCGCGCGCGCCCGACCAGCGCGACACCACCACGGCCATGAAGTCCAGCGCGCCGGTACGCTCGCCGTTCAGAAAGGGGGCGGCCGGAAACTGATCGGCAAAGATCTCCCATTGGCGATGCAGCTGCGCGCGCGCGCCACGCTGGATGCGCTCGCGGATGTCGGCATCGGCCTCGGCACACACGCGTTCGGGAAAGTCGATCACACCGATGCTCGCATAGCAGTTGGCGGCAATGAAGACCAGGCCGCGCAGCGCCTGGGCCCGTGCCGCCGGCTCGCTCGACAGCAGCCCGGCTTCGGGATGGACCAGGCCCAGATGGATCAGGATGGCGGCGCTCTCGCTGAGCACGGCGCCGTCCGGCAGCAGCAGAGTCGGGATCTGCAGCAGAGGATTGTGGCGGCGCAGCTCGGCCTGCTCGGAGTCGGGTTCCCAGGACGAGGCGCGGCGCAGCTGCCAGGGCTGGCCGATGCGCTCCAGCGCCATTTCTATCATCGCCGAGCCTGAGCCCGGGCTGCCGAACAAGGTGTACATGGGAGTGCTCTGGCTGCGTACCGACGCGGCCGAGCTTACCCGATCAGAGCCAGGCGCCCAGCAGCAAGGCCCCGCCCGAGCTCAGCAGCAGGGCCGGCGCCAGCCACAGCGGCCGCCAGGTTGCCAGTGCCACCACAGCCAGCGCGGCCAGGGTCAGCTGGGCGCCCCATTCGGTCCAGGCGATGCCGGTGTCCGGGCGCGGCCAGACGGTCAGCCACGAGAACGCGAACGCCAGCAGCGCCAGCGCACGCAAGCCGCGGCGCCAGGCCGGGCTCGGCGTCTGGCCCAGCGCGTCCTGATGGTGACGCTCCATCGCCAGGCACAGCGCGGCGAACGCGGCCAGGCAGCATAGCAAGGGATGCAGCAGGAACGATGGCGATGACATCAGGCGCCCTCCACCTGGCCGGCGGGGCCAGGTCTTGCCCGATGGGTCGCTGCCGGCCGGCATTTCCAGGCCAGACAGCCCAGCAGCGCCGCGCCGCTCAGAAAGGCCAGATCGATGCCCAACAGCATGCCGCCCGGCGGTGCGCCGGCCTGCAGCACATCGAGCAACGGCAGGCCGGCAAAAGCCAGCGCGCCCAGCCCGAACACCAGGCGCCAGCCGCCACCCGCCATCGCGATCAGCAGGCTGGCGCCCCAGACCGCGAAGAACACCTTCAGCTCCGCATCGGGCCGCTGCGCCAGCCCCAGCGGCAGCAGCCGGTTGGCATAGAAGAAACCCGCCATCGCCAGCGGCAGGCCGGCAATGGCCGTGATATTCAGCAGCGCGACCAGGCGATGGCCGAAGCCCAGCCGTGCCGGCCCGCGGCGCTCGGCCTCGGCGCGGCGCTTGACGCACCACAGCACCAGGCCGGTCGCGATCATCGCGCTGCCCAGCAGGCCGAAGCCGAACAGCAGCCAGCGCAGCGGCAGGCCGGCAAAGCGGGCGATATGCAGGCCGTAGAGCACGCCATAGGTCTTGGCGGCCGGCGCATCGGTGTCGGCCAGGTGCAGGCGTTCGCCGCTGCCGGCATCGAAGACCTGGCGCGGGCTGCGGTACTGCAGCCGGTCGCCCTCATGGCGATTGAACTCCACCAGGGTCTGGCCACCCTCGCGCAGCAACGACACCGCCTCGATGCGGCCATCGGGCCACTCGGCCCGGGCCTGGCTCAGCAGCCGGTCCCAGGCACCCTCCCCCAGCAGCGGCAGGGGCTCGGTCTCACCCGGTTTCGGCGTCAGACCACGGTTGCGCGGCAGCGGATCGCCGGCCAGCTCGCTGAAGTAGGCGCCGCTGTTCTTGCCATAGGCCGCCGCGATGCCCGAGGGCATGTAGAGGCTGTGCAGTGTCATCAGCCCGCTGAAGGTGATCAGCAGATAAAAAGGCAGGGCCAGCACGCCGCTGACATTGTGGGCATCGAGCCAGGCCCGCTGGGCCGCCTTCGCGCCGGGCCTGAAGGTGAAGAAGTCCTTGAAGAAGCGCCGGTGCGTGACGATCCCGCTGAGCAGCGCGACGAACATCAAGAGCGTCGCCAGCCCGACCAGCCAGCGCCCTTCCAGGATCCAGCGGCTTTGCTGGGCCGAGCGCAGCTCGAAATGGAAACGGTAGAAAAACTCGCCGGCGCCGAAGGTGGCGCGCGCCTCGACCGGCATGCCATTGGCTGGGTCCAGCCAGCGCTGCTCGAACCTGGCACGCTGCCCCGGCTTGGCGGGATCGGGCGCCTCGCGCCAGCTCAGCGCGGCCACCGGCCGGCGCTCGTCCGGCAGGCTCAGGCGCCAGCTCTGCGCGGCCGGCGCCAGCCCGTGCAGGCTGGCCTCGGCGCGGGCCAGCACGGCCGCGTCCAGCGCCTGGGCCACGCCCAGCCCATGCAGCTCGGGCCGGCTCCAGTGGTTGAGCTCCAGCTTGAAGAAAGCCAGCGTGCCGCTCAGAAAAATCGCGAACAGCAGCCAGCCCAGCACCAGGCCGGCCCAGGTGTGCAGCCAGGCCATGGCCTGGCGGAAGCCCTCTTTGGCACCATCGGCTCGCATGGTCAGAAGCGGTAAGCGAGGGTGGCGTTGACGGTGCGGCGCTGGCCGTAGAAGCAGTCGCCGCGTGCCAGGCATTGGGTGATCTGCACCTTGTCGGCCAGGTTCACCGCATTCAGGCTCAGGCGCCAATCGCCCTGGTCATAGGCCAGCATCGCATCGAGCAGGGTCGAGGACGGCGTGTCGATCAGCGGCGTGCCGGACCAGGAGCCGCCGACATGGCGCAGCCCGGCGCCGGCGCTGAAGCCGCTGCGCCCGCCCAGGCTGAAGTGCTGGGTCAGCCAGGCCGAGGCGCTGTGCTTGGCTATGCCCGCCACCGGCTGGCCTTGATCGGCGCCATTGCTGCGCGAAATCTTGGCATCGGTATAGGCATAGCCCAGGGTCCAATCCAGATGGCCGGCCAGGCTGCCGGCGCTCTCCAGCTCCAGGCCGCGCACCCGCACCTCGCCGAGCTGCAGGCTGTTCAGCGGGTTGGCCGGGTCGGCGGTCTTGCGGTTGGTGTCGCGCAGATCGTAGACCGTGGCGCTGGCCGAGATGCGCCGCTCCAGCGGCTGCCATTTGACGCCGGCCTCCCATTGCTTGCCGACCTGGGGCTTGTACGGCGTGCCATAGGCATCGAGCCCGCCCAGCGGCTGGAACGATTCGGAATAGCTCAGATAGGGCGACCAACCGCCCTCGCCCAGGTACAGCAGGCCGGCGCGGTGGCTGGTGGCCCGGTCCTCGGTCTTGGCGTCGCGCCGACCGCTGTGGCTGTCGGTCTTGGCATGGTCGCGGCGCAGGCCCAGCACCGCGACCCAGCGTTCGTCGAACTTGGCATGGTCTTGCAGATACAGGCCCAGCTGCTGCTGGTCGACCGGCGGCGCCGCCGTGGTCGTGGTCGGTGCGGTGAAATTGCCATAGACCGGCCGGTAGGCATCGATGGCCGGCGCACGGGCCCGGAAGGCGCGCGAGGTGCTTCGGTTCTTCTGTGCGTCCAGCCCGATCAGGGTCGTGTGCTGCCAGCGGCCCAGTTGCAGCCGGCCCTCCAGCTGGGTGTCCAGCAAGGCCATCGTGCCGCCGTTGAGGTTCCAGACCAGATCGCGCTCCAGCGTGCGGCCGTCGGTGTTGAAGACCGGCCGGCCGGTCGCGGTGAAGCTGGTGTAGATGGTGCGGTAGTCGACCGCGCTTTCGGTGTAACGCAGGTTCTGGCGCAGGGTCCAGGTCTCGTTGAAGCGATGGCTGAACAGATAGGCGAGCGAGTCCTGGTCGCTGTCGTAGGCGTCCCAGCCGGGCTCGCTGATGAAGGTAGAGGTCGGGATCTGGCCATGGGGCGGGTTGCCCAAGCGGGTGCCCTGCCAGGGGAAGAAACCGATCAGCGAGCCGCTCTTGTCGCGCTGGTGCAGCGCCTGCAGGGTCAGCGAGGTGGCGGCGCTGGGCTGCCAGCTCAGCGAGGGCGCCAGCACCAGGCGGTCATCGCCCACATGATCGACCTGGCTGCCGCTGTCACGCTTGACCGCCACCAGCCGGTAGGTCCATTGCCCGGCGGCGTCGATGGCGCCGCTCAGGTCGGCCGCGATCTGCTTGCGCTCGAAGCTGCCCAGCTGCAGCTGCACTTCGCGTCGCGTCTGGGCCTGCGGGCGCTTGGACACCAGATTCAGCACCCCGCCGATGCTGCCCTGGCCGTACAGCACCGAGGCCGGTCCGCGCACCAGCTCGACCCGCTCCAGCGTGTAGGGGTCGGGTCTTGCCGTGTTGTAGGTGCCGTAGCTGCGCAGCAGCCCGTCCTGGTACTGGCTGACGCTGCCGCCGCGCGCGGTGAAGGAATCGACCCGGCTGTCGAAGTAGGACGAGACGATGCCAGCCGCATAGGCGGTGGTCTGGCGCAGCGTGGTCGCGCCCTGGGCCTCGATCCGGTCGGCCGTGATCACCGAGATCGCCTGTGGCGTCTCGATCAGCGGCGTGTCGGTCTTGCTGGCGCTGCTGGCACGGCGCGCGACGAAGCCGCTGACCGGGCCGCTGGCGCTCTCCTTGCTGCCCTGCACGCGCACGACCGGCAAGGTGTTGGTCTCGGCGGGCTCGCTGGTCTCGGGTTTGGCCTGGGCCCAGGCGGCCTGCGCCAGCAGCGCGACCAGGGGCAGCAGACGGGGAATGGTGTGGGTGTTCATGGTGAGCGGGTTGTTTTGATTCAAAGCCAGCGCGGCAGCAGCACCGCCGCGCCCAGCGGCAGGGCCGGGCCCAGGGTCCAGGCCCAGGCGCGCAGCGCGCTGCGGCAGGCAAAGGCCGTCATGAAGGCACAGGCATAGGCGATGAAGGCCAGCATCACGCCGCCGACCGCGGCCTCGCTGCGCGCGACGCCCAGCGCCGGCAGGTGGACGGCGCAGACGGCCGCCACCGCAGCGGCCTGCAGATAGCCGCCGCCCAGCGCGGCCAGCGCGCGGGAGGCGACGTCGACGCGGTAGCGCCAGCCCACAGCGGTCTTGGCCATCGCCTCAGAAGCGACCGCGCAAGGTCAGCATCACGCTGCGCGGGTCACCGTAGTTGGGATAGTCGAGATTGGCCCAGTAGCTCTCGTCCAGCGCATTGCGCAGCGACAGGCCCAGGCTCAGCCGGTCATTGAGACGGTAGCTGGCATGCAGATTGACCAGGGCATAGGCCTTCTGCTCCACCGTCACCGCGCCCAGCGTCGGATGCGGGATGTTGTAGCCGGTGATCTGGCTCTGCCAGTTGAGGCCGCCGCCGACGGTCAGGCGTTCCCAGGCGCCGGGCAGGCGGTAGCTGGTGGACAGCTGCAGCTCGTGCTTGGGCAGATTGGCATAGATCAGGTCGTTCTTGTGGCGCGTGATCTTGGTTTGCGAGAGGCCGGCATTGAGGGTCCAGCCGGGGCTCAGCTGGCCGGCCACATCGAACTCGAAGCCGCGGCTCTTGGTGCCGTTGACGCCGATCTGCGGATAGCTGCCGTCGGGCAGCTTGAAGCTGTCGGGTATCGACATATCACGCACCGCGTAGTTGTCCTGCTGGGCTTCGAAGACGGCGAAGGACAGGTTCAGGCGCTTGTCCAGCAGCTCGGCCTTGATCCCCATCTCCTTGCTGGAGCCCAGCACCGGCGCCAGCAGGTTGTCACTCTTGTCGCGCGCGTTCTGCGGCTTGAAGATGTCGGTATAGCTGGCGTAGAGCGAAAACTCGCTGTTCAGGTCGTAGACCAGGCCGATATAGGGTGTGACCTCGTCGCTGATCTTGTAGGCGCCGGTGGTGGCGGTGTAGCGGCCGCTGGTGTTGTACGCGTCGGTCCTGGTTTCCCAGTCGTTCAGCCTTGCTCCGGTGATCAGCGCCAGATCGTCGCGCAGCCGCCAGCGGGCCGACGCGAACAGGCCCAGCTGCTCGGTCGTGCCGATGCGCGAGGCGCCGGTGCGGCCGTAGGTCGGCGCCGGTGCCGAGCCGTCCCAGGTGTAGATATTGGGGATCGCATAGCTCCAGCCGGCCACCGAGCTGAGCGTCGGCGTGTGCGTCTCGGTCTTGAAGTAGCTTGCGCCCAGCATCAGCTCATGCTGGCGGCCGAACAAGGCAAACCGGCCATTGGCGTAGATGTCCAGGCTGTCGCGCGTTTCCCTGCTCTCGCCGACGCCGGCCAGCAAGCGCAGACCGGCACCGGTGACGGGATCGGCATAGCCGTCGCCATAGGTGCGCAGGCTCATCGAATCGCCCTTGCTGCGGTTGTAGATGGCCTTCAGCGTCCAGTCGGCGCCCAGGCGCTGATCCAGGGTCGCATAGGTGGTACCCGACTGGCGCGACCAGCGGGTCCAGCTCGGCGAGAAGCTGGTCGAACGCGGCAGCTTGGCCAGCGAGCCATCGGCGGCAAAGCGGGGAATCGTGCCCCAGATCGGCGCCTCGGGCACGTTGTCCTGGTTCTGGTAGCCGAGTTGCACCGTGGTGCCGGGCAGCAGATCGGCCTCGACCACGCCCAGATAGCTGGTCTTGCGCTCGCTGTAGCGGTCGCGGAAGCTGTCGCGCTGCTGCAGCGCGGTGACGAAGCGGCTGCGCACCCGGCCATCGGCCGTCAGCGGCAGGTTCAGATCGCCCTCCAGGCGGCGCTGGTTCCAGGACCCCAGGCTCGCGGCCACCGAGGCCTCGAAGCCGCGCTGGGCGCGCTTGCGCAGCATATTGACCGTGGCCGAGGGATTGCCGGCGCCGCTGAGCAGGCCGTTGGCGCCGCGCAGGACCTCGATGCGCTCGTACAGCGCGGTGTCGTACTCCTGGTTGGTGCCGCCGCTATAGGTCGGCACGCCGTCGACCTGGAAGTCGGTGATCTGGAAGCCGCGCGCATAGTAGAGCGGGCGCTGCGTGTCGTAGAAGGTCACATTGATGCCGGTGACGTTCTGCAGCACCGCATCGATGCTGGTCAGCGATTCGAGCTCGATACGCTCGCGGTCGATGATGCTGAGCGACTGCGGCGTCTCGCGCGCGCTCAGGCCCAGCTTGCCGGTGGCGGCCGTCAGGGTCTTGCGGGCGCCGTTCACGACGACCTTCTCGAGCTTGCGGCCGCCCTGGCCCGCTTCGGTGTCGGCATCGGTATCAGCGGCGCGGGCCGCGCCCAGCGACAGCAGGGCCAGGCTCAGGGCCACAACGACGGTTTTCTTTTGTTGATCAGGGTAGGACATCGGGACAGGATTTCAGGAAGATCGGTCGCGCAGCCGGCAAGGCTGCGCCAGCGCGCCCGGCGGGCGCGTGCTGCACAGAGGGTCGACGGGCTTACTTCGCCGGCGTCGCGGCCGGCGGTGGCGGCGGCGACTCCAGGCCCTGAGGCAGGCTGAAGCTCAGCGTGGTCACATAGACGCCGACATCGAATTTCTGGCCGGCGCGCTCGACGCCGCCCTTGTCGGTGTGCTTGGCCTCCAGCGCGTAGGCGCTCTTCCACGGCAGTGCGACGCTGATCAGCCCGCTCTTGTCGGCCTGCACCTCGCGCGACCAGCCCGACGCGGCCACCACCTCGACCTTGGCCTCGGGCAGTGGCTGACCCTTGTAGAAAACCTGGAACTGGCCCGGCTGGCCGGTCGGCACCAGATCGAGGGTCAGCTGGGGGGCGCGGGCCGCGAAGTCGCCGACCCAGCGGGCCGCCGGCACCCAGACATGGCGCTCGACCTTGTCGCCTTGCTTGCGCTCCCACGAGGGGAAGCCCAGCTCCTGCCCGACGATCGATTCGCCGGCGATGGCGCGGGTCTTGATGACAAAGCCACTGGCCTGCTTGTCCAGTGCCACCGCCTGCTCGCCCTTGGCGGTCAGCAGCGTGGCCGAGGTCTGGGTGAACTTGTCCAGCATGCCCGGCGAGGTCTCGCGCAGGTTGTCGCCGAATTCGCCCAGGTACAGGCGGGCGCCGGCGGCGTCCTGCTCGATCCAGATCTGGTGAGCCTGGGCGCCGGCGGCAGCGGCCAGCAGGACGGTGGCCAGCAAGGCCTGGTGCGACTTGATCATCAACATCGGTGAGAACTCCTCGATTACGAAAGGCAGGGCCCGGCCGGCCTGCGATGGGCAGGGGCGGCATGGGCGGGCATCCGGGAGAGCTGGCGGGCCGTGAACACGGCGGCTGGCGGGCGCGAGCCCGGGCTGCGCTCGGCAGCCGGGTCGGCGGGCATGGGTTTATTCGCCTAAATGCGAATGATTATTATTGTAAAGCGCGAAAACAAAAATCACAATCGGCGTCGGGCCGGCGTTGCCATCAGGCTGCAGCCGGCCGCCCCGGCCCGAGCAAGCGCTGCAGCAACTCGCCCACCGAGCGGATCTCCCGGCCGAAGGGCAGCGCGCCGACGCCGCGGAAGAACAAGCCCTTGGCCAGGTCGCCACGCAGCGCGGCGGCCAGCTGGTTGTCGATGCAGAACTGGCCCCAGCCCGGCAGCCCGTCACGCAGCCCGCACTGCGCCAGGCAGTCGAAGGCCTTGGTGCAGCGGCTCTTGGCATGGGCCACCGCCTGCAGGCGCGGCTCGGCGCGCAGATAGTTCTTCAGCCAGGGCGTGGCGACCGCGCGCGCCGGCAGGCCGGCCACGCTGGTGAACTCCAGCATCTCGTCCTCGCCGGCCTCGGCCAGCACGCGCTTGAAACCGGGATGGGCATCGCACTCCTGGGTGACCGCGAAGGGTGTGCCCAGCTGCACGCCGGCGGCGCCCAGGCCCTGCAGGCGCCGGATGTCGGCATGGCTGCGCACGCCGCCGGCCGCGATCAGCGGGATCTGGCCGGCCAGGCCGGCCTTCTCGAAGAAGGCCAGGCACTCGGGAATGGCGCGCTCGAAATCAAAGCGTGGGTCCTGCAGGTCGGCCACCCGGGCCGCGCCCAGATGGCCGCCGGCCAGGCGCGGATGCTCGATCACGATGGCGTCCGGCAGGCGCTTCTTGCGCTCCCATTTCTTGACGATCAGCTGCACGCCGCGCGCATCGCTGAGTATCGGAATCAGCAAGGTGTCGGGATGGTCCTGGGCCAGGTCCGGCAGGTCCAGCGGCAGGCCCGCCCCCACCACCACCGCATCGATGCCGGCCTCCAGCGCCGTCTTCACCGAGGCCGCGTACTCGCTGACCGCGCGCATCACATTCAGCGCCAGCAGGCCGCGCCCGCCGCTGCGCGCGCGGGCGCCGGCGATCTCGCGCCGCAGCGCCTCCAGATTGGCCGCATCGATGGCCTGCTTGGCAGCCACGCCGGCATGCTGACCCTCGGTGCGCGCCATCAGGTCGGGGTGGTGGCGGCGCAGGTCCACCGAGCTGAGCGTGCCCACCGCACCGGCCGCCGCCACCGCGCCGGCCAGGCCCTGGGCGCTGATGCCCACCCCCATGCCGCCCTGCACGATGGGCAGCAACTCGCGGCCGCGCAGGCGCAGCGACCGCAGGCCGCTGTGCTGCAGCAGCGCGTGGAAGAAGGGGGTGATCGGATCAAGCTCGGGCATGGTGGGCACTCTCGGGGCGGACAGGTCGCCACGCTAAGGGCCCGCGAGCCGTGCATAGTTGACAAAAATCAGCCCGCCCGCAGTTCCAGGCCCATTCAGTGCCTCAAGCGCCTTGCAGCGCTGCCGATACAGCGGCGTGCCAGACCGTCCGGGAGCAGAGGAGACGGGCCATGGCCCGAACGGACAAGAGGGAACACCGATGCGATACCCCGACAGCGTGGCCAGGAGCGCCGAATACCTGCGCCTGGCCCTGCCCCTGATGACCAAGCAGCGCAGCGCGCTGCATCCGCACAGCTATGCGGTCTGGTACGAGTTCGTCAGCGGCCGCAACCCGCGCCTCGCCGAGGCCCTGGCCGAGCAGACCCGCGACGGTCTGGGGCTGACCGAGGCCCAGACCGCTGCGCTGTACCAGCACCATGTGGCCCAGCCGGGGCTGGACCCCGAGGAGGCCCAGCGCGTCAGCGACAGCCTGAGCCGGGTGCTGGAGAACATGGCCAGCTCGGCCGCCCATGCCGGCGACCAGACCGCGCGCTTCGACCAGTCGCTGCTGCTGTGGAGCAGCCAGCTGCTCGACGCGGCCCAGGACGAGCAGGCCGAGCTCTTGCAAGCGCTGATGGCCGGCACGCGCGAGATGCGCGCGGCCATGGCCCAGCTGCAGCAGCGCCTGGACGCCAACCAGGCCGAGATCGCCGCGCTGCGCCACGAGGTCAGCCAGGCGCGCAGCGAGGCCTTGGTCGACGCGCTGACCGGACTGGGCAACCGCCGCGCCTTCGAGCAGCAGCTGGCGCAGTGCCTGAGCCGCGAGCATGCCGATGCGGCCGCGCCCTGCCTGGTGCTGGGCGATATCGACTTCTTCAAACGGGTCAATGACAGCTACGGCCATTCCTTCGGCGACCAGGTGCTGCGCGCGGTGGCCGACAGCCTCAAGAGCCTGGCGCCGCAGCCGCATCTGGTGACCCGTGTCGGCGGCGAGGAGTTCGCGCTGCTGCTGCCCGCCAGCAATCTGCTCGAAGCCCAGCAACTGGCCGAGCAGCTGCGCAGCAAGATCGCCGCCAGCCGCATCCGGCGCGGCGCGGCGCTGGCATCGGCGGCCGTGCCGCTGGAGCGCGTCACGCTATCGCTGGGCGTCACCCAGCTGGCTCGCGGCGAGAGCGCCAACGACTTCTTCGAGCGCGCCGACCGCGCCCTCTACGCCTCCAAGCGCAGCGGGCGCAACTGCGTGACCGTGCTGGCCGCGAAGGCTGCCTAGCACGGCCTGGCTGCGCCGCCAGGCCGCCGGCGGCGCGCCGTACTCGCGCCGGAAGGCCCGGCTGAAGGCGGTGTCGGTCTGATAGCCGACCTGCTCGGCAATGCGGCTCAGCTGGGCGCTGCTGTGGCGCAGCAGATTGGCCGCCAGCAGCAGGCGCCACTGGGTCATGTACTGCATCGGCGCGCTGCCGACCAGGCGCTGGAAGCGCTCGGCCAGCACCGAGCGCGAGCTGCCGGCATGGCGTGCCAACGCGTCCAGGGTCCAGGCCCGGGCCGGCTGCTGGTGCATGCCATGCAGGGCCGCGCCGACCACGGGATCGCCCATGCCGGCCAGCCAGCCACTGCGCCCCTCTCCCGGCGTGTTCATATGCAGACGCAGCACCTCGATAAAGAGCAGCTCGGCCAGCTTGGCCAGCAGGCCCTCGGCGCCGGGCTGTGGCGAACGCGCCTGGGCCAGCGCATAGCGCAGCGAGGCCTCCAGCCAGTCGCCGGCCTCGCTGCCGCGCACATGCACACGCAGCACCGGAGGAAGGCCCGTCAACAGCAGCCGCGCCAGCCGGGCATCGCAGGCCAGATAGCCGCAGACCAGGCGCGTCCTCGCCCCGCCGCCGCCATAGGCCAGCCGCCGCGGCCGGCGCGCGAGCACCTCGTCCAGGCGCGCGCCCTGCGCCGGCGGCAGGCCCGGTGTCGATGTCATCCGGTGCGCATCACCCTGCGTGAACAGCACCGCATCGCCGGCCACCAGATGCAGAGGCGGTGCATCGCCCAGCTCGACATGGCACTCGCCATCGGTGATCAGATGAAAGATCACCACCCGCTCGGCGCCCGGCTCCAGCAGCGGCGCGGCCGCATCGGCGCTGGGCGACTGATAGCACCAGGGCGCGCTGAAACGCCCCTGCAGAAAGATCGCGCCGACCAGACGCACGATGCGAAGCGTCTCCGAGAGTGCGTCCATGCCGGCGCTCAAGCGGGGTCGATGTCGATCTGCAGCGCCAGGCCGGTGGCCTGCTGCACCGCATTGGGCACCGGCGAGCAGCGCAGGCCCTGCGCCACCAGCGCACGCAGCCGCTGCGGCGCCACGCCAGGCGCGGCAATGCGCACCTGCAGCCGCAGATCGCTCGGGCCACCGGGCACCGGGCGGCCATCGGCCTCGCTCATGCCCAGCAGGCCGCGGGTGTCCGAGCGGCTGCAGGCCCGCACCTCCAAGGCCGTCAGTACCACCCCTTCGCTGGCGGCGGTCAGCACGATGGAGGTGGTGGCGCAAGAGGCCAGGCCGGCGCGGAACAGCCAGCCCGGCGTGACGAGCGCACCGCCGCCGCCGAGCTCGGCCGGCATGTCGCTGGCGATCTCGGTGCCATTGGCATGCCGGGCCGTGACGCGGCAGCCGCCATCCCAGCGCGCGGTGGCCGGGGCATCGTCATGCAGGCCGCTCGCGGGGCGGCGCTGCAGCACCGCGCGCGCTCGCGCCAGGGCCGCAGCAATATCGGACTGCTGATCGATCATGGACTTGCCTTTCGGAGACTGGCTGCGCTGCAGCATTCTGCGCCGAGTCGTCAAACAGGGGATGCCGGACGCTGGGACAGCTCACAGCGACGTAAGGGCAGGACGGCTGGGCAAGCGCAGCGCCACAGTGGGACCAGGTCCAGAGATCGCTGGCCCCCGCCTTGCCACCATCACCGGAGATCCTCACCATGAGCAGCACCCCCGACCTCGCCGCCCTGAAGGCCCGCCAGCAGACCGCCTGGGCCAGCGGCGACTACGCCGTCATCGGCACCAGCCTGCAAATCGTCGGCGAGCAGCTGGCCGAGGCCTGCGATCTGCGCTGCGACGAGCGCGTGCTCGATGTGGCGGCCGGCAACGGCAATGCCAGCCTGGCGGCGGCGCGGCGCGGCTGCCGGGTCACGTCCACCGACTATGTGCCGGGCCTGCTGGAGCGCGGCGCCGAGCGTGCCCGCGCCGAGCGCCTGGACCTGAAGTTCCAGCTTGCCGATGCCGAGGCCCTGCCCTTCGAGGACGACAGCTTCGACGCCGTGCTGTCCAGCTTCGGCGTGATGTTCGCGCCCGACCAGGCCCGCGCCGCCGCGGAGCTGGCCCGGGTCTGCCGGCCCGGCGGGCGCATCGGCCTGGCCAACTGGACGCCCGAGGGCTTTGTCGGCCAGCTCTTCAAGACCCTGGGCCGCCATCTGCCGCCGCCGGCCGGCGTGCCCTCACCCTCGCTCTGGGGCGTCGAGAGCCATCTGCAAACCCTGTTCGGCGAGCGGGCGGCGGCCATCGCGGTGACGCCGCGGCTGTTCAACTTCCGCTACCGCTCGGCCGCCCATTTCATCGAGGTGTTCCGCAGCTGGTACGGGCCGGTGCACAAGGCCTTCGCGGCCCTGCCGGCCGAGCAGGCCGGCCTGCTGGAGCAGGACATCAGTGCACTGCTGAACGGCCTGAACCGGGCCGCTCCGGACTCGCTGGTGGTGCCCAGCGCCTATCTGGAGCTCGTCATCACCCGGCGCTGAGCCCGGCCGGGCCCAGCAGGCCACCCAGCTGCCACAGCGCGAAGCCGGCCAGCGCCACGGCGCTGCTGCGCTGCACGCAGCGCTGCCAGCGCGCATCGAAGCGCTGGCGCAGCCGCCCGACCCCGGCACTCAGCGCCAGCCACCACAGGGCCGAGCCGACAAACACTCCCAGCACCACCAGGCCCGGCGAGGCCGAGGCCGAGCGCGCCGACAAGGCACCGAACACCGCGATGAAGGAGAAGATGGTCGCCGGGTTGGACAGGGTCAGCAGCACCGTGCCGGCAAAGTAGCGCCACAGGCTGTGGCCCGACACCGCGGGCCGGGCGCTCAGCTGCGCCGCCGGCGCGCGCCACAGGCCCCAGGCCATATAGAGCAGAAAGGCCGCGCCGCCCAGGGCCAGCGGCAGCCGTGCCGCCGCCAGCGCCGTGATCACGGCGCCGACGCCGTAGGCACCCACCGCGCCATAAAGCGCGTCGGCCACGGCCGCGCCCAGGCCGGTGGCCAGGCCGGCCTGCGGGCCCTGCTGCAGGCTGCGCTGGATCGTCAGCAGGCCGATCGGGCCGACCGGTGCGGCGATCGCCAGGCCGATCAGCAGGGCCTGGGCAAAAAGGGTCAAGGTGCTGGTGAAGTCCATGCCCAGCACTGTAGGATCAGCATAGGCGGCGGCCAAGTCGAAAATTCAGGCAGCTTCACAGCAACACCGACAATTTTTTAGGTCAGCATGGGTATTTCCTTGCAACTCGATGACAAAGCCTGGCTGCTGCTGCAGGCCTTGCAATCCGATGGCCGCGCGCCGCTGAAGACGCTGGCGGCCGCGACCGGCCTGTCGATCCCGGCCACCGCCGAGCGCCTGCGGCGCCTGCAGGAGGCCGGTGTGATCAGCGGCATCCATGCCGAGCTCGACCCGCTGGCCCTCGGCTATGCGGTGCGCGCCATCATCGGCATCACGGCGGCCCAGCCGGCCAAGGCCAAGCTGCTGGCCAAGCTCAGGACCATGGCCGAGGTGCTGGAGTGCCACCATGTGACCGGCGCCGACTCCTATGTGATGACGGTCGTCGCGCCCGGCATGGCCGAGCTGGAGGCGCTGATTGCCCGCATCAACGCCTATGGCGAGACCCGCACCGCCATCGTGATGAGCACACCGATCCCGCGGCGCGGCCTGCAGCCCTGTGCCGCTCAGGGCAAGCCCTGACCCCGTCGTTTCCCACATAATCGCCCCATGTCGCGCGCCCCTGCTCCAGGCACAACCGGTGGTCCGGGCCTTGCCGTCCTGATGCCCATCGAGGGGCTGCAGCCTTGATACGCCTGGCCAAGTCCTCGCTGCGCAACGCCGTCGTGATGGCGCTGGTGACGGGCCTGCTGGTGCCCACCGGGGCGGTGCTGCTGTTCGAGAGCAATGCGACACGGCACGAGGCGATGGACGACCTGAAGCGCGATCTGTCGCGCGTGGTCGAGATCCTGGCGCTGTCGCTGTCGGAGCCGATCTGGCAGGTCTCGCCCGATCTGGCCGAGCCGATGATCAAGGCCCAGGTCGACGACCCGCGCTTTGTCTCCGTGCTGGTGATCGAGCCCTCCTCGCCCAAGCCTTTTGCCGAATTCCAGCGCGAGGTCGCGGACCGCAGCCTGACCCTGAGCCAGACCCGGGCGGTGCTGCGCGACGGCCGCGAGATCGCCCAGATCACCGTGACGATGAGCGCCGCGCCACTGCTGGAGCGCCGCCGTGCCGACATGCTGCAAAGCCTGCTGCGCAGCGGCCTGACGCTGACGCTGTCGCTGGCGCTGATCCTGATCGTGATGCAGCGCCGCGTGCTGCAGCCGATGAACCGGCTCAGCCAGGCGGCCGCCAAGCTGGCCGCCGGCAAGCTCGACCAGCCCTTGCAGCAGACGCTGGACATGGGCCGCGACGACGAGATCGCCCGCGTCGGCAAGGCGATGGAGCGCATGCGCCAGGCCCTGCTGGCGGCCTTCGACGAGCTGCGCCAGCATGCCAGCACGCTGGAATACCAGGTGACCCAGCGCACCGCCGAGCTGACCGAGGCCAACACCGAGCTGACCCAGGCGATGGCCCACCTGAAGACCGCGCAGCGCGAGCTGGTCGAGTCGGAGAAACTGGCCTCGCTGGGCCGGCTGGTGGCCGGTGTCGCGCATGAGCTGAACACGCCGCTGGGCAATGCGCTGACCGTGGTCTCGGCGCTGGAAGACCGCTGGGGCAAGCTCGAGGCCATGCTCAGCAACAGCGTGCCGATGCGGCGCAGCCTGCTCGAAGAGCTGGCGCGCGACACCCGGCGCGGCCAGGACATCCTGCAGCGCAATGTGCAGAAGGCAGCTGACCTGGTGCGCGACTTCAAGCAGGTCGCGATCGATCAGACCACCGACTCGCGCCGCGACTTCGATCTGGCCCAGGTGGTCGAGGACGTGCTGGTGATGGTGGAGCCCAGCTTCAAGCACACGCCCTATGCGATCCGCACCGAGTTGTGCACGGGCGCCGCGATGAACTCCTACCCGGGCGCGCTCGGCCAGGTGCTGACCAATCTGCTGATGAACGCGCTGGTGCACGGCTTCGAGGGCCGCGAGACCGGGCTGGTGCAGGTCAGTTGCCGCACGCTCGATGCCGAGATGGTGGAGCTGCTGGTGGTCGACGACGGCGTCGGCATGGACGAGTCGGTGCGGCGGCGCATCTTCGACCCCTTCTTCACGACCAAGCTGGGCACCGGCGGCTCGGGCCTGGGCATGCACATCGTGCACAACATCGTCACCAATGTGCTGGGCGGCCAGATCGAAGTATTCAGCACCGTGGGTGCCGGCACCCGCACCGTGATCCGCCTGCCCCGATTGGCGCCGCAGCGCGCGGCCGTCGACGGCGCCTGAGCCCGCGTTTCAGCGCGAAGCGGCGGCCGAGGCCGGCTCGGCCGCCGCCTCGCCATGCGCGGCGATATCGTGCTTCTCACCGCCCAGATCGATGTCGCCGCCCTGGCTCAGGATGAACAGCGCGAGCGCGGCGAAGGCGGCAAAGCCGGCAATGATTTTCCACATGAACAAGTCCTCCAAGTTGGGCTTCCATTGTTGTCAGCCTTGCTGACGGCAGCCTGAGCGGACCCTGCCACAGCGAGCAGCCAAGCCACGATCACGCCATGAAAAAGGCGGCCCGCAGGCCGCCTCGATTTAGGGTCAGAGGGAGATCAGTCGCGGGCGTAGATGTCCACGTCCTTGGTTTCCTTGACGAAGATCATGCCGATGACGAAGCTCATGCCGGCGATCACGATCGGGTACCAGAGGCCGTGATAGATATTGCCGTTCTGCGCCACCATCGCGAAGGTGATCGAAGGCAGCATGCCGCCGAACCAGCCGTTGCCGATGTGGTACGGCAGGCTCATCGAGGTGTAGCGGATGCGGGTCGGGAACATCTCGACCAGCATCGCGGCGATCGGGCCGTAGACCATGGTCACATAGATCACCAGAATGGTCAGGATCGCCACCACCAGCGGCTTGTTGACCTTGGCCGGATCGGCCTTGGGCGGGTAGCCGGCGGCCTTCAGCGCATCGGACAATTCCTTCTTGAAGGCGGCGATGTTCTTCTTGCTGGCGTCGTCGAAGCTGTAGCCGTCGGCGGTGCGGGTGGCGTTCAGCGAGCTGACGACCTTGTCGCCGATCTTGATGCTGGCGACGGTGCCGGCCGGGCCTGCAACCGTCTCGTAGCTGGCGGCCGACTGTGCCAGCGCACGCTTGGCGATGTCGCAGGAGCTGGCGAAGTCCACTTCCTTGGCGACCGGGCTGCCCTGGAAGGAGCAGGCGGCCGGATCCACCGTCACGACGATCTGGGCCGTCGCCTGGGCACGGGCCAGATCGGGGTTGGCGGCGGCGGTCAGCGCCTTGAACAGCGGGAAGTAGGTCACGATGGCCAGCAGCAGGCCGGCCATGATGATGGGCTTGCGGCCGATCTTGTCCGACAGCGTGCCGAACAGCAGGAAGAAGGGCGTGCCGATGATCAGCGAGACCGCCACCATCACATTGGCCGTCGAGCCGTCCACCTTCAGCACGCTGGTCAGGAAGAACAGCGCATAGAACTGGCCCGAATACCAGACCACGCCCTGGCCGGCGACCAGGCCGAACAGCGCCAGCAGCACGATCTTCAGGTTCTTCCACTGGCCGAAGGACTCGGACAGCGGCGCCTTCGAGGTCTTGCCCTCGGACTTCATCTTCTGGAAGGCCGGCGACTCATTCATCGACAGGCGGATCCAGACGCTGATCGCCAGCATCACGACCGAGAGGATGAAGGGCACGCGCCAGCCCCAGTCGGCAAAGGCTTCCTCGCCGATCAGGGTGCGGGTGCCCAGGATCACCATCAGCGACAGGAACAGGCCCAGGGTCGCGGTGGTCTGGATCCAGGAGGTGTAGGCGCCACGCTTGCCCTGCGGCGCATGCTCGGCCACATAGGTGGCGGCACCGCCGTACTCACCACCCAGCGCCAGGCCTTGCAGCATGCGCAGGATGACCAGGATCACCGGGGCGGCCACGCCGATGGTGGCGTAGGTGGGCAGGATGCCGACGATGAAGGTCGACAGGCCCATGATCAGGATGGTCACCAGGAAGGTGTACTTGCGGCCGATCATGTCGCCCAGCCGGCCGAACACCAGCGCGCCGAAGGGACGCACGATGAAGCCGGCGGCAAAGGCCATCAGCGAGGCGATGAAGGCCGCCTGCGGATCCAGGCCCGAGAAGAACTGCTTGGCGATGATGGCCGCCAGCGAGCCGTAGAGATAGAAGTCGTACCACTCGAACACCGTGCCCAGCGAAGAGGCGAAGATGACCTTCTTCTCTTCCCGGGTCATCGGCGTCTTGGCGGTCGATACTGCGCTTGCAGTTGCCATGATGTTTGTCTCCGATCTGTTGCTGAGGACCACCGACCGGTGATCCATGGCGCGACTATCGGAGCGGCCTCTGACCGCCATCTGACGCGAGGCTGAACGCTGGCTGACGAAACCCGCTGCAACCCTAGGTTTTCATTTCTCGATGTGGGATGGAAGACCTGGGAAGGGTAAGCACCGAGGCGGGCTCAGTGACGGCGCACGACGCCGGCGCGCTTGGCCCCGGCCGCCTCCCAGGCGCCGCTGGCAAACCAGGGATCGCCCTTCAGATAGGCGGCCAGCATCGGCAGCGCGTCCAGGCCCCAGAACAGCCGCCCGTCCACGGCAATCGTCGGCACCCCGAACACACCCGCCTTCAGCGCCTGCTCGGTGGCCTGGCGCAACTGCTCCTTGATCACCTCGCTGCCCGGGTCGCGGGCCGGGGCCAGGTCTTGCGTCAGCGCGGCCAGGCGCTCGGGGTTGACCGCATCGGCACCGGCCGAGCGCCAGACATGGTGCAGGATCTTCTCGACCACCAGGCGATTCGGTGTGCCCAGCGGCTGCGCACCGCAGGCCCAGGCCAGGCGCAGCAGCGGCAGCGGGTTGAAGGGATGCTGGGCCGGCGTGTCCAGCGGGATGTTCAGCTGGTGGGCCAGCCAGGCCACCTGGCGGAAGGTCCACTGGCGCTTGCTCTCGATCTCGGCCGGGCCTTTCTGGCCGATCGCATGCAGCAGGGCCGCGAACAGCACCGGCCGGTACTCGACCGTGTAGCTGCAGCCCACCAGGGCCTCGGGCAGACGGTCGAAGGCCAGGGCCGCATAGGGCGAGACGGGGTCGAAGTAAAAGGTCAGGTGTTTCATCAGGGGCCGTCCGTGGAGGCTGCTGCGGTGAAGATGCCCTGCTCGATCAGCGCGGCGCGGCGCTCGGGCAGGCGGGCCAGGATGGCCAGGCGGGTGGCGTCGTCGGCCCTGGACCAGGCCGCGATCTCGGCAATGGTGCGCGCGCAACCCTCGCACCAGCCGCTCGCCTCATGCATCTTGCAGACATTGCTGCAAGGTGACGGGACGCTGGAAACAAGCACGGCGTTCATGTCGCTTCCTGCACGGGCAAGACCACATCGATCACCGGCGCCTCGGTCAGCGCCGCCAGCTCGGCCGGCGTCATCTTGAACACGCCATTCGGATGGCCGGCGGCGGCCCAGATCACGTCGAAGCGGAACAGCTCCTGGTCGACGAAGAGCAGCGGCGCGGCCGCCCCCTCGATGGGTGCGAAGCCCAGCGGCGAGACGCCGCCGATGGAAAAACCGGTGCGCGCCTTCACATAGTCGGCATCGGCGCGGCCCAGCGGGCCGGTCAGTTCCTTGAGCTTCTTCTCGTCAACGCGCCGGTCGCCCGAGGCGATCACCAGCACCGCCTGCTCGTCCGTCTTGCGGCGAAACACCACCGACTTGGCGATCTGGCCCAGGCTCACGCCCAGCGCGTCGGCCGCCTCCTGCGAGGTGCGGGCGGCCACCTCCAGCCATAGCGGCGCATGGGCATGCTGCCTGACGGCCAGCGCGGCGCTGACGCGCAGAAAGCCTTCGGGGCGGGCGGGATCGGGGGTTCTTGCTTGCATGCGCCGCATTGTCGCGCAGCTCGCGGGCGGCCTCTTGCGCGGGCTCAGCCGCCCTGATCGAAGAAGGCGTGGCCGCAGTGCTGGCGCTTGGCCTCATACATCGCCGCATCGGCGCTTCTGAGCAAGGCGGCGGCGCTGCTGCCGTCGCCCGGGTAGCGCGCGATGCCGACGCTGATCTTGGTCTGAAAGGTCAGCGGGCCGATGCTCAGCGGTGCGCTGACCGCGTCGAACAGCTTGACGGCCAGCGCGCTCAGCTGCGGCCGGCCCAGCGCCGGCCCCATGCGCAGGCAGGCAAACTCGTCGCCACCCAGGCGGCTGAACATGTCCTCGCTGCGCACGACCCGGGCCAGGCGCCGGGCCACCACCTTCAGCACCTCGTCACCGACCTCGTGGCCATGCTGGTCGTTGATCTGCTTGAAGTCATCCAGGTCCAGATAGAACAGAGCCAGTGTGGTGTCCGGCGATTCCAGATGCGCCAGCGCATGGTCCAGGCGCTCGCTGAAATAACGCCGGTTCGGCAGACCGGTCAGGCCGTCGTGCATGGCCAGATGGCGTGCCTTGCGTTCCTCGTCCTTGCTGCCGGACAGCTCGGCACGCGCCGAGGCCAGCGCGCTCTGCGCGTCAAACACCTGCAGCTCCAGCGCGCCGCTGCGGGCCAGTTCCCGGGCCAGCGTCGCGTGCAGCTGATCCAGCGCGGCCGCGCATTCCAGCACACTGGTCTGCACCTGGCTGGCCCGGGCCGGCGCACTCAGCAGCGTGCGCATCGTGAGTCGCTCGCCGACCGTGGCCCGCAGCCGGCTCGTGACGGCATCGAACAGCAGCTCCCAGTCGCACAGACGGATGTCGGGCAGCGGCGCGACCCGTCTGTCCTGGCTCGGCAGTGAGCCAGGCACGACCTGGCCAGACCGGGGTCGCTGGAAACCAAGGCTAGAGCTGTGCGGCATAGGACCTCCGATCAGTGAAATAGCAGCTGCAGGCGGCCGCTTCCAGGCCGGGCCTGTCCAGCACCGTCAGCTCGCCGCGGCGGTAGCTGATCAGGCCCTGGCGCTGCAGCACGCCCGCCGCCACCGTGATGCCGACCCGACGCACCCCCAGCATATAGGCGAGGAACTCATGGGTGACGTGAAAGCGCACCGCATGGGCGCGGTCCTGGCTCATCAGCAGCCAGCGCGCCAGCCGCGGCGCGATCTGATGAAAGCGCAGGCAGGCCGAGGCGGTGGCCAGCTGGGCCATCAGCACATACAGATAGCGGTCCAGGCAGCGCTGCAACGCCGGACTGTCGGCCAGCTCGCGCCGGAACGGCGCCACGGCGATGCGCCAGGCCAGACCCGGCCCCTGCACCAGGGCACGCAGCGGCGAGATCGCCACATCCAGGGCCAGATGCACGCCCAGCATGCCCTCGCGCCCGACCATGCCGACCTCCAGCCCCGGGTGCTGATCGACCTGGGTCAGCAGCGAGATGAAGCCATCGACCGGGAAATAGACATGACGCGCCGGCGCGCCCTGCTCGCACAGCACCTCGGACAGCACCAGCTCGACCGGCTCGCACAGGGCCTGCAGACGCAGGCGGCCCGGGCGCGGCAGCTCGGCGATCAGATGATTTTCGGCGGGGCTCAACGGCATCACTCCCTGGGCAGGCGGAAACCCAAGCATGTGCAGAAGTCATGCTGCGGTCTGTACGCTGCCGAACCGAGCGCCCCTCAGGCGCTGATCGTGGGCGGCAGCAAGCGCTCGTACTCGGTCTTGACCACCGCATAGCACTCGCAGGTGCGTGACTCCAGACCGGCGCGGTCCAGCACCGAGATGCGGCCGCGCGCGTAGCGGATCAGGCCGGCCTTCTGCAGCTTCAGCGCGCCCTCGGTCACGCCCTCGCGGCGCACGCCCAGCATATTGGCGATCAGCTCCTGGGTCATCACCAACTCGCTGCCGTCCAGCCGGTCCAGGCTCAGCAGCAGCCAGCGGCACAGCTGCTGATCCAGTGAGTGGTGGCGGTTGCAGACGGCGGTCTGCGCCATCTGCGTGATCAGGGCCTGGGTGTAGCGCAGCAGCAGATGCATCACCGGACCGGCGCGATTGAACTCGTCCTTCATATGCTGCGAATGCAGACGATAGCCGTGGCCGGCGCTCTGCACCACGGCCCGGCTGGGCGTCGAGCCGCCGCCCATGAACAGCGAGATGCCGACCAGGCCCTCATGCCCCACCACCGCGATCTCGGCCGAGGCACCGTCTGCCAGCACATAGAGCAGGGACACGATGGCCGTGGTCGGAAAGTACACATGGCTCAGGGTGCCGCCGGATTCATAGAGCACCTCGCCCAAGGGCAGCTCGACCGCTTCGAGCAGCGGCTGCCAGCGCAACCACTCGGCTTCGGGCAAGGCAGCCAGCAGGCGGTTGTGGCGGGGATCGGGCGCTGAGGCCATCGGCAACTCCATGCAAGGCAATCGGACGGACCCGGCGCTGACAGGCCCCAAACCGACTATACGCAGGCGGGGCCTGTTGGTATGTGCGCTATCGAACATAGCGCATGGCCATGTGGGCCAGCGCACAGACAGCGCCGCAGCCAGCGGCTAAAAACACAGACCCGGCACAGCTGGCGCGACGGTCACGACACGAGACGGCGCTTGGTCCTACACCGGCCGGGGCCGACCGTCCGACAGACGGCGAAAGCCGCGCTGCCTACGATCAAACACGCCACGGGCCCTGCTCGCGGCCCTCTTTGCGAGAGCGCCTGCGGCGCGCTCGTTTCTGCCACACGATTGCCGTCGAGCCTAGCCGCCCGGCGGGCGGAGCCTTCGATGACCACCTCGAACTGGAGCACCTCGTCCTATGGCGACAGCACCGACACCTCGCCGATGGAGCTGTCCTCGCTGGGCGAACACCTGAGCCTGTGCCGCCGCATGAGCGGCCGCCTGTTCGGCCTGCGCTGCGGCGCCGAGCTGCTGCACCGCTTCGTCGCCGCGCGGCTGGTCACCAGCCTGGTGCTGCTGGCCGCCCTGATCGCCGCCGGCACCTGGCTGTATTGAGCGCGCTCATGGACCGGGCGCCGTCCGAGCTGCTGCGCCTGCTCCCGGCCGGCCCGGCGGCGCTGCTGGCCATGCAGGACCAGGACAAGGGCGCGCTGCAGGCACCGATACGCGCCGAGCTGTTCGGCCCGCAGCGCTTCGCCCAGCATGGCCGCAGCCTCGGCGAGACCCACCGCGCCACGCTGGGTGGCGCGACGAGCTTCTTCCCACGCCTGCGCAGCAATATCAGCGTGCTGCGCCAGGCCCGCCACTACATCGGCGCGCAGGCCGCCAGCGGCTACGACATCAGCCCGGCGGCCGAATGGCTGCTCGACAACTTCCATCTGATCGAGGCCCAGATCAAGGAGATCCACGAAGGCCTGCCGAGCCGCTACTTCCGGGCGCTGCCGCGGCTGATCGCCGAGCCGCTGGCCGGATTGCCGCGCATCTATGGCGTGGCCTGGGCCTTTGTCGCCCATACCGACAGCGCCTTCGACGCCGAGCTGCTGCAGGCCTTCCTGAACGCCTATCAAGAGACGCGCGAGCTGACCCTGGGCGAGACCTGGGCCCTGCCGACCACCTTGCGCGTCGTGCTGATCGAGAACCTGCGCCGCCTGGCCGAGCGCGTCGCGACGCAAAAGGCCGCGCGCGAGCTCGCCAATCTGTGCTGCGACCGGCTTGACGGCTGCAGCCTGCACGGCCTGGACCAGCTGCACCGCACGATGCAGCGGCGCGGCGTCGGCCCGGTGTTTCTGGCCCAGCTGGCCTTGCGCCTGCACGACCGCAGCACGGTGGACCGGGGCCATGTGCAGGGCTGGCTGCTCGACTGGCTGCAGCGCGCCCTGCCCGACCCTGCCGCGCTGCAGGCCCAGCTCAGCGCCGACCAGACCGCCGACAACCTCAGCGTCAGCAACGCCGTCAGCTCGCTGCGCGCGATCGCTGCCGCCGACTGGCCCGAGCTGATCGCCCGCGCCAGCAGCCTGATGCGCTTGATGCTGGGCGCCCCGGTATTCGCCGCCGAGCACAGCCAGACCCGCGACCAGAGCCTGCACCGCATCGAGCGCCTGGCCAGGCGCAGCGGCCGCAGCGAGCTGTCGGTGGCCAGGACTCTGCTCGACCTGATGCGGCTGGCGCCGGGTGGGTCGACCAGTGCGCCGGCAGCGGCCGGCTACTGGCTGCAAGGCGCCGGCCGGCCGACCCTGCTGCGCGCGCTGGGCCTGCGCGAGCCTGGTCTGCTGGCCTGGCGCAGCGCTGTGCGCCGGCTGCGTCTGCCGCTTTATCTGGGCACGCTGGCGCTGGCCACGGCGGCCCTGGTCGGCGCACTGCTGCCGAGGTCTGCGCTGGAGCCCGGGTGGCTGCTGTGGCTGGGCCTCGCGCTGATGCTGATCCCGGCCTCCGAGGCCGCGGTGGCGCTGCTCAACCGCATGGTCAGTGAATCGCTGCGGCCCCAGCACCTGCCGCGCCTGGCGCTGGCCGAGGGCATCCCGGCCGAGCATCGCGTGATGGTCGTGATCCCCGCCCTGCTGGGCGATCCGAGCGCTGTCCGTGCGCTCGCGCAGCGTTTGCAGCTGCACCATCTGGCCAACCCGGAAGCCCACACCCAGTTCGCGCTGCTGAGCGACTGGGCCGATGCCGAGCAGCAGCATGTCGATGGCGACGATGCGCTGCTGACCGAGGCCGCGCAACAGCTGCGCGCGCTGAATCTGCGTCATCCGGCCGCACCGGGGGCGCCGCCGCGCTTTCTGCTGCTGCACCGCGAGCGCCGTTTCAGCGCCAGCGAGCAGCGCTGGATAGGCTGGGAGCGCAAGCGCGGCAAGCTCGAACAGCTGGTCCAGGCGCTGGCCAGCGGCGACGCCACCGCCTTCGTGCCGCTGGGTGAGCTCACGCAGATCGCCGCCGACACCCGCTACATCGTCACGTTGGACAGCGACACCGGCATGCCGCCCGGTCGCCTGCGCGAGCTGGTCGGCGTCGCGGCCCACCCGCACAACCAGCCGCAGCTGGACGCCAGCGGCCAGCGCCTGCTGGGCGGCTACGGCATCCTGCAGCCGCGCGTCGTGACCCCGCTGCCGGCCGAGCGCGACCTGACGCCCTACCACTGGCTGTTCGCCGGCCGCAGCGGCCTCGACCCCTACAGCGCCGCCAGCTCCGAGGTCTATCAGGACCTGTTCCATGAAGGCACCTTCACCGGCAAGGGCCTGCTCAACGTGCGGGCCGTGCACGCGCTGCTGGCCGGGCGCCTGCCCGAGGGCCAGGTCTTGAGCCACGATCTGCTGGAGGGCTCGCTGGCGCGCTGCGCGGCGGTCAGCGACATCACGCTGATCGAGGAGGCGCCCTTTCACGCCGATGTGGCGGCCTCGCGCGTGCACCGCTGGACCCGCGGCGACTGGCAGCTGCTGCCGCTGCTGCTGAAACCGGGCCGCTACCGGCTGCGCGCGATCAACCGCTGGAAGATGTTCGACAACCTGCGCCGCTCGCTGGTGGCGCCGGCCGCGCTGGCGCTGCTGCTGCTGTCGCTGGCCGGCCTGGTGCTGGCGCCGGCGGTCGCGCTGGCCCTGGTGCTGGCGGCCTTCACCGCCGGGCCGCTGCTGGGCGCGCTGGCCGGCCTGGCCCCCAGCCGTGATGATCTGGCGCTGGGCCACTTCTACCGCCAGGCCATGCTGGAACTCGTGCGCGCGCTGGCCGGCGGCCTCTGGCATCTGAGCCAGCTGCCGCAGCAGGCGCTGCTGGCGCTGGACGCGATCACGCGCTCGCTCTACCGCACGCTGATCAGCCGGCGCCAGCTGCTGCAATGGACCACCGCGGCCGCCGCCCAGGCCGCCGCCAAGACCGCGCTGCTGGAAAGCCTGCGCCAGCACTGGCGCGCGCCGCTGCTGAGCCTGCTGCTGCTGGGCGCGCTGCTGCTCAGCGGCCGCACGCCCTACCCTGCGCTGAGCCTCGCGCTGGGTCTGCTGTGGCTGGGCGCGCCGCTGCTCAGCTGGTGGGTCAGCCGGCCACGGCGCCGTGCCACCACGCGACCGGCCGCCGAGCAGGCCTATCTGAACGGCGTCGCGCGCGATACCTGGCGCTTCTTCGAGCGCTGCGTCGGCCCGGAGGATCTGCATCTGCCGCCCGACAATCTGCAGACCCTGCCGCATGAGATGCTGGCCCATCGCAGCTCGCCGACCAATTTCGGCCTCTATCTGCTGAGCGCCGTCTGCGCCCGCCAGTTCGGCTGGATCGGCACCGAGGAGCTACTCAAGCGCCTGGAAGCCACCTTGGCCAGCATGGCCGGCCTGCAGCGCTACCGCGGTCATTTCCTGAACTGGTATGACACGCAGACCCGGGCGCCGCTGCTGCCGATGTATGTCTCCAGCGTCGACAGCGGCAATCTCTGCGGCCATCTGCTGGCCGTCGCCCAGGCCTGCCTGGAGCTGGCCCAGGCCCCTTACGACGAGGGCCCCGCGCGCCGCGCGCTGGCCGCGTCGCGGCAGCGGCTGCGCGCGCTGCTGCCGGCGGACTCGCCCCTGCTCATCGAGACACACAACGCCGAGAGCTTCGAGCCGCTGATGCGGGCACACAGGGCCGCCGAACCACTGACCTGGCTGCTGGCCGACCACCTGGCCACGCTGCGCTCGATACAGCTGGACCGCCAGGCCATGCTGCTGGGCAGCGAAGACGGCAGGCTGCGACTGCGCGCGCTGGCACGCGACTGCGAGGTGCTGGCCTGGGAGCCCGACTTCAAGTTCCTCTACAGCACCAAGCGCCAGCTCTTCCATATCGGCTTTCGCGTTGCCGAGCAGCAGCTCGACGAGGGCTTTTTCGATCTGCTGGCCTCGGAGTCGCGCCTGACCAGCCTGCTGGCGATCGCCAAGGGCGATGTGCCGGTGCGCCACTGGAGTGCGCTGGGCCGGCCCTTTTATGCCCAGGGCACGGCGGCGGGCCTGCGCTCGTGGTCGGGCTCGATGTTCGAGTACCTGATGCCGGGCCTGGTGCTGGACGAGCCGCAGGGCAGCGCGCTGCGCGAGGCCTGCGAGGCGGCGGTGCAGGAGCAGATCGATTTCGGCGCGCTGCACGGCACGCCCTGGGGCGTGTCGGAGTCGGCCTATGCCGGCAGCGACCACACGCTGGCCTACCAGTACGCGCCGCAGGGTGTGCCGCGGCTGGCGCTGCGCCGCACCCCGCCGGACGAGCTGGTGATCGCACCGTATGCGACGGCGATGGCCGCCCCGCTGGCGCCGCAGCGCGCGCTGCAGAACCTGCAGCGACTCGAGTCGCTGGGCGCGCGTGGCCGCTACGGCTTCATCGAGGCGCTGGACTTCACGCCCTCGCGCCGCACCGGCGCGGCCGCCTTCATGCCGGTCAGCACCTTCATGTCACACCACCAGGGCATGAGCATCGTCGCGCTGGCCAATCTGCTGCTGGGCGGCGTCGCGCAGCGCTGGGGCATGGCCGACGCCCATCTGCAGGCGGTGGCCTCGCTGCTGCACGAGAGCGCGCCGCGCGAGGTCTCGCGGCTGGCCGCGCCGGAGCCGGGGCCGCCGCCGCTGGCCGCCACCGAGCGCAGCGCCGGCCTGCTGCGCGAGGTGCTGCCGGGCATGGCGGCCATCGCGCCGACGCATCTGCTGTCGAACGGGCGCTACAGCGTCTCGCTGCGCGCCAACGGCGCCGGCAGCAGCCATTGGGGCCGCCAGGGCATCAGCCGCTGGCGCGACGATGCGCTGCGCGATGCCTATGGCAGCTTCTTCTATCTGCGCCGCCGGCCCGGCGCCGCGCCGGTTTCGCTGAGCCAGCACCCGGCGCCCGACCCGGCCGCGCAGTACCGGGCGCTGTTCCATGCCGACCGGGTCAGCCTGTCGGCCGACTGGCCCGATCTGCAAAGCCAGATCACGGTCTGGGTCAGCCCCGAGGACGATATCGAGTTCCGCCAGGTCGAGCTGCGCAATACCGGCGACAAGCTGCTGGAGATCGAGCTGATCTCGGCCTTCGAGCCCAGCCTGACCGAGGCGCGCGCCGACGAGGCGCACCCGGCCTTCGGCAATCTGTTCGTGCGCGCCGAATGGCGGCCGGCCCAGCAGGCGCTGTGCTTCGAGCGCAAACCGCGCCTGGCCACCGAGCGCGGCCTGCATGCCGCGCATTTCCTGACCCATACCGAGCATGCGCTGCTGGGCATCGGCGGCCAGGCCGACCGTGCACTGTGGCTGGGCCGCAGCCGCGCGGCGAACCGGCCGCTGGCCCAGCTGCGGCCGCTGCCGGCCGGCGGCGATACGCTGGCGCTGGAAACCGGGCTGGACCCGGTCTGCGCCTTGGGCGTGAGCCTGCGCATCGCGCCGCATGCCAAGGCGGTGCTGACCTTCGCGACCGCCGCCAGCGACGACGCCGGCGTCCTGCACGCGGTGATCGACAAATACCACCAGCAAAGCCATGTGCAGCGGGCCTCGCTGATGTCGGCCACCCTGGCCGGCATCCGGCTGCGCGCGCTGCGCATCAGCCCCGAGCATTTCGCGGCGGTGCAAAGCCTCAGCACCGCGCTGCTGCTGAGCCTGACCCGGCCGCTGGCCCTGCCCGGCGTGTGCGACCGGCGCCTGCTGTGGCGCTTCGGCATCTCGGGCGACCGGCCGCTGATACTGGTGACGGCCGGCGTGATGGCCGGCGTGGGCCTGCTGCGCACGCTGGCCCAGGCGCTGCGGCTGTGGGCCTGGGGCGGGCTGGCCTGCGATCTGGTGGTCGTCAATGCCGAGCCGGTGTCCTACCAGATGGCCTTGCAGCGCGAGATTGCCGCGCTGCGCGAGCACCATGGCAGCGAGGGCAGCCATGCCCATGTCAGCACCAGCGCCAGCACCGGCTTCCATCAGCTGCGCGCCGAGGAGCTGTCGGCCGACGAGCTCAGCACCCTGCAGCAGCTGGCCCGCGTGCGTCTGCATGCCGATGGACGGCCGCTGCTGCACCATCTGCAGGCCTGGACCGCCCAGCACGAGCAGGCGCTGGCGGCCCGCCAGGAGGTCTCGGGCACGGCGCTGGAAGTGGCCAGCGGCGGCCCGGCTCAGCCGGCGCGCGGCAGTTTCGCCCAAGGCGGCGAGGAGTTCCGCTTCGAGGTCGATGCCGCGATGCGAACGCCACGGCCCTGGATCAATGTGCTGGCCAACCCCGAGTTCGGCTGCCAGGTCTCCGAGGGCGGCGGTGGCCACAGCTGGGCGCGCAACAGCCGCATGAACCAGCTGACCGCCTGGTCCAACGATCCGCTGGCCGACCCGCCGTCCGAGTGGTTCTTGCTGCAGGATCTGCGCAGCCTGGAGGTCTGGAGCACGGCACCCGGCGCATGGGGCGACCAGGGCGTGGCCTACCGCGTCGCCCATGGCCAGGGCTACACCCGCATCAGCCACCGGCGCGGTGATCTGGAGATCCGGGCGGTCTGGTGCGTCGACCCGCAGCTGGCCGTCAAGCAACTGCGCTTGAGTATCAGCAACCGCGGCGCCCAGCGCCAGCAGCTGCGCCTGATCGGCATCGCCGAATGGATGATGGGCGCACAGCGCAGCGACCGCGGCACGCTGCACACCGCGCTGCACAGCCAGCGCCTGCCCGATGGCCCGGACGGCGCCCGCAAGCTCAGCGCGCTGCTGGCCACCCAGCCCGAGCGCTCCGGCGGCCTGGGCGAGGGCACGGCCTTCCTGGCCATCGCCGGCCCGGCCGATGCACTGCCCGACTGGAGCTGCGACCGGCGCGAATGCTTCGATGCGCGCGGCCGGCTGGTGCTGCCCGATCACTTCGGCCAGCGCAGCGGCGCCGGCCTCGACCCCTGCGCGGCGCTGGCTATCACGCTGGACCTGCCGGCCGGCCAGACCGAGGAGCGGACCTGGCTGCTCGGCTGGGCCGACAGCCCGGACGCCGCGCGCCAGCTGGCGGCGGTGGCGGCGGCCGTGCCGCCCCAGCAGCGCCTGGATGCGCAGCGGCGCGACTGGGACGCGCTGCTCGGCGCCGCCCGCGTGAAGACCCCCGATCCGCTCTTCGATGCCCTGGTCAATCGCTGGCTGCTCTACCAGGCCGTCTCCTGCCGGCTGTGGGCCAAGGCGGGCTTCTACCAGGCCGGCGGTGCCACCGGTTTCCGCGACCAGCTGCAGGACGCGATGGCGCTGGCCTGGGCCGCGCCGCAGCTGCTGCGCGAGCAGATCCTGGCCTGCGCGGCGCGCCAGTTTCCCGAGGGCGATGTGCAGCACTGGTGGCATGCCCCCGGCGGCGCCGGCGTGCGCACGCATTTCTCCGATGACCTGCTATGGCTGCCCCATGCCTGCGTCCACTATCTGCGCGCCAGCGGCGATGCCGCCCTGCTGGAGCAGCGATTGCCCTTCCTGGAGGGCGCGGCCATCCCCGAGGGCGCCGAGGACGCCTACTACACCCCGACCATCAGCAGCCACAAGAGCTCGGTCTACGAGCATGGAGCGCTGGCGCTGGATCGCAGCCTGCGGGTCGGCGTGCACGGCCTGCCGCTGATGGGCAGCGGCGACTGGAACGACGGCATGAACCGGGTCGGCCACCAGGGGCGCGGCGAATCGGTCTGGCTGGCCTGGTTTGCCTGCCGCATCGTGGCCGACTTCGCGCCGCTGGCACGCGAGCGCGGCGACACCGAGCGCGCCGAGCGCTGGGAGCGCGCCGCCGCCGGCTGGCGCGCCGCGCTGGCGGGTCCGGCCTGGGACGGCCGCTGGTACAAGCGCGCCTTCTTCGACGACGGCCAGCCGCTCGGCTCGGCCGCCAACAGCGAGGCCCGCATCGATCTGATCGCCCAGGCCTGGGCCGTGCTGTCCGGTGTCGAGGGCGAGCCGGGCCGCGCGCAGCAGGCGATGGCCTCGGCCCACAGCCTGCTGGTCGACGCCGAGGCCGGGCTGATACGGCTGCTGGACCCGCCGCTGGCCCATACCGAACCCAGCGCCGGCTATATCCAGGCCTATCCGCCCGGCGTGCGCGAGAACGGCGGCCAGTATTCGCACGCCGGCATCTGGGCGCTGATGGCCCAGGCCCGGCTGAACCGGCCCTCCGACCTGCCCTACCAATACTTCTGCCATCTGAGCCCGGCCCACCGGGCCGCCCATCCGCAGCAGGGCCCGGTCTATGGCCTGGAGCCCTATGTGATGGCCGGCGACATCTACACGCAGCCGCCCTATAGCGGGCGCGGCGGCTGGAGCTGGTACACCGGCGCGGCGGCCTGGCTGCACCGCGCGGCGCTGGAGGCCATCTTCGGGCTGAAGCTGGAGGCCCAGAGCCTGAGCTTCACACCCTGCCTGCCGGCGCACTGGCCCGAGGCAGAGCTGACGCTGCGGCGCGATGGACGGCAGATGCGCTTCATCCTGCTGCGCGCCACGCCGGAGCAGGCGCGGGTGGCGGCGACCGCGGCCGGGGCCACCCTCATTGACGAGGGCCAGGTCCTGCGCTGGCAAGACCTGGCCCCCGAGACCTGCTTCATGCTGCCGCTGACGCCTATCGAGGCTTGATCGCGCCGGCCTCGTCCGACAGCAGGATCTCGACACGGCGGTTCAGCTGGCGGCCGTCGGCGCTGTCATTGCTGGCCACCGGATAGGCCTCGCCATAGCCCTGGGCGCGGATGCGCTCGCGGCCCACGCCCTGGTCGACCAGGGCCATGCGCACCGCGTCGGCGCGCCGCCCGGACAGGCCCTGGTTGGCACTGTCGCTGCCGACACTGTCGGTATAGCCCTCGACCATCGCGGTGCGCTGCGGATACTGCTTCAGGAAGCCGACCAGCTTGTCCACGTTGCGCATGCCGCCGGGCTTGAGCTCGGCGCGGTTGGTGTCGAACAGCACATCGCCAATCGTGATCACCAGACCACGCTCGGTCTGCAGCGCGTTCATCTCCTTGAGCTGGGCCTCCAGCTGGGCGTTGACGGCACGGGCATCCCGGGTCTGCTGCTGGGCCATCGCGGCCTGGCGCTGGGCGGCATCGGCCTGCGCCATCGAGGCGTTGGCATTGCGCTGGGCGATGTCAGCCTCGCTGGTGCGGGCGGCCAGACGGGAGCGGTCGCGCTCGGCGGTGGCCAGGCCCAGGGCCTGCTCGGCGCCCTTCTGGCCGGCGGTTTCCTGCGCGATCGCGATGCGCTGCTTGGCCAGATAAGACCAGTGATCCACCTCGCTGGGTTTGTCCTTGCGGGTCCAGGCCTCGCTGGCCTTGCTCAGCGCGTCGCTGGCCTGGCGCATCTCGACGCCGGCGAGCTCGCTGATCTGCGGGGTCTGCTGCGCCGCGCGATAGTCGCGTCGGGCTTCCTCAAGTCGGGCATTGTCGGCAGGCAGGCTGCTGCAGCCCATCAGCACGGCCAGCGCCGCGAGGCTCAGCAGGGACAGGGTGTGATGGCGGGAAATGTTCATGACGGGGTCCTCGGTGTCGTTGGTGCTGGCAGCACGGCAGGCGTCTTGCGGCCCATCTCTTCGCGCAGCACGCGGTTGCCTTCCTGCAGCTCCTCGGCGGTCTTGCGGGCCTTGGCGGCGCGGCTCTTGGCCTCGGCCAGGCGGGCGTCCACCTCGGACTGCTGGGCCATCTGCAGCGCCTGATCATGGTCCTTGCTGGCCAGCGCGGCCTGGGCGCGCTCCAGCTTGGCGCGCGCCATGCGCAGCTCGGCCGGGGCCAGTTCGGCGGCGCCGGCACCGTCGGCGCGGGTCAGCGCGGCACTGGAAAGCGCCAGCTCGGCGCTGGGAGGCGGCGTGCTGGCGCAGGCCGCCAGTGCCAACAGCGCCAGCGCGCCGGGTACGGCCCTGAGGCCAAGAGAGCGTGTCATCGCAAATCCTTTCGTTGAAGGCGACGCGCCGGGGCCGGGCGTCCGTGAGCGATCAGGCTGGGCGCTTTCGCAAGCAGGGTCCGTGCGTTGACGCACATAGCGCGCGGTCGCGGTGCCGTCCTACAGCGGTCCGGCCGGCCGACTGGGCCGGCGACGGCGAAAAGCCGTCAATCGGGGACGCCTGGCGCGGCGGCCATGGCTTAGAGTGCAAGGGCGGCCCTGCGGCGCCGCCGATCAGCAGCGATCTACCGGAGGCGATCATGACGATGAAGCCCGCCCATCCCGCCCGGCGCCAGCTCTTGCGCCGGCTGGCCCTGCTGGCGCCCGCGCTGGCCCTGCCCCCGGTCGCCCAGGCCCAGCCGGCGCCGCTGCTCAAACCGCTCCCATCCAGCGGCGAACGCATTCCGGTGCTGGGCCTGGGCAGCTGGATCACCTTCAATGTCGGCGACGATGCGCAGGCGCGCGCCGGCTGCACGGCGGTGATGCGGGCCTTTTTCGCGGCCGGCGGGCGGCTGATCGATTCCTCGCCGATGTACGGCTCCTCGCAGCCGGTGATCGGCCAGGGGCTGGCGGCGCTGGGACCGGCCGCCGCCTCGGTGTTCGCGGCCGACAAGGTCTGGATCGGCGCCGGCGCGCGCGGGCCGGCCCAGATCGAGGCCTCGCGCCGGCACTGGGGCGTGGCCCGCTTCGACCTGCTGCAGGTGCACAACCTGCTGGCCTGGGAGGCCCATCTGCCGCAGCTGCAGACCCTGAAGGCGAGCGGGCTGCTGCGCTATGTGGGCATCAGCACCTCGGAGGGTCGGCGCCATGCCGAGCTGGAGCGCATCATGCGCAGCCAGCCGCTGGACTTCATCCAGCTCAGCTACAACCCGCTGGACCGCGAGGCCGAGGCGCGGCTGCTGCCGCTGGCCCAGGAGCGCGGCATCGCGGTGATCGCCAACCGGCCGTTCCGCCAGGGCGAGCTGCTGCAGGCCCTGGCCGGTGAGCGCCTGCCGCCCTGGGCCGGCGCCGAGCTGGGCTGCAGCAGCTGGGCCGCGCTGGTGCTGAAGTTCATCGTCTCGCACCCGGCCATCAGCTGCGCGATCCCGGCCACCAGCCAGGTCGAGCACCTGCGCCAGAACATGGCCGCCGCCAGCGGGCCCATGCCCGATGCGGCCCAGCGCCGGCGCATCGCCGAGCTGATCGCGGCGCTCTGAGCATGGCCGAGTGGTGGGCCGTCTGGTGGAGTTACCGCTTGTCCGACTTCCTGATGTTCTCGCCGGCCGCCTATGCCCGCCTGTTCGAGCGCTACAACGCCGCTATCTGGCCCCTGCAGCTGCCGATGCTGGCGGCCGGGCTGGCGCTGCTGCTGAGCCCGCTGAGCGCCGCGCGCTGGCCGCTGTGGCTGCTCGCTGCTGCCTGGCTGTGGGTGGCCTGGGCTTTTCACTGGCAGCGCTATGCGCAGATCAACTGGGCAGCATCCTGGTTCGCCGCCGGCTTTGCCTTGCAGGCCCTGCTTGTGGCGCTCGCGACGCGGCGACCGTCGCCCTTGCCACGGCGGCGCTGGCCGGGCCTGGCTTTGATCGCCTGGGGCCTGCTCGCCCAGCCGCTGCTGGGCTTGGCGCTTGGCCGCAGCTGGCGCGGCGTCGAGCTGTTCGGCCTGGCCCCGGATCCGACCGTGCTGGCCACCTTGGGCCTGCTGCTCATGCGTCCCGGCCCCTGGTGGCTGTGGCCGATCCCGCTGCTGTGGTGCGCGATCAGCGGCGCGACGCTCTGGACCCTGAAGGCGCCCGAGGCCCTGCTGCTGCCGGCTGCGGCCCTGCTGAGCCTGCTCACATCGCTGGGGTCTAGGCGCCCAGCGTCCCGCTGACCCGCCCCAGCGTCGCCCGCGCGCCGGCCAGTGCCTGCAGGCGCTCGCGCAGATAGTCGGCCAGCCGCACATGCTGGGCCAGCACGACGTTGAAGCGCAGATGCGGGTCGGGCGCGGCATCGGCACGGAAGGTGGCGCCGCGCGCCAGCAGGATCTTGTTGCGGTAGGCGTCCTGCACCAGCAGATCGACATCCACGCCCTCCGGCACCCGGCCCCACAGGAACAGCCCGCCCTCGCCGGGCTGGGGATCGAAGGCGATGCCGGCGGCCGCGAGCTGGCGCGAGGTGCTGTTGCGCGCCGCGATCAGCTGGCGCTGCAGCCGCTCCAGATGCTTGCGCCAACGCCCGGCCGCCAGCAGCTCCAGCAGCACATACTCGTTGAGCGCCGGCGTCGTCAGCACCGTGTAGATCTTCTCGCGCAGCAAGGCCTTCAGCAGCGCCGGTTCGGCCGCCAGATAGCCCAGGCGCAGCGCCGGGCTCAGCGCCTTGCAAAAGCTCGAGTAGTAGATCACCCGGCCCAGCCCCGACAGCGCCGCCAGCCGGGTCGGATGGCCGGGGTGGAAGTGGCCCTGCACATCGTCCTCGGCGATCAGCAGGCCGTGCGCCTCAGCCAGCATCAGCACCTTGTGCAGATTGGCCGGGCTGCTGCCCCAGCCGGTCGGGTTGTGCAGCACGGTCTGGATGAAGAGCAGGCGCGGCCTATGCGCGCGGCAGGCGGCCTCCAGCTCGTCCAGATCAAGCCCGTCAGGACGGCGCGTGATCGGCACCACGCGCAGCCCGGCCTCGCGCAAGCGGCCGAACATCAGGAAGTAGCCGGGGTTCTCGACCAGCACCGTGTCGCCCGGCTGCAGGAAGGCGCGGCAGATCAGATCGATGGCCTGGGTGCCGCCATAGGTGGTCATCACCCGGCCGGCATCGACCGCCAGCCCCTGGCCGCGCAGCAGCATCGCGATACGCTCGCGCAGCTCGGGCAGGCCCTGCGGCGGGCAGCGGGTGGCCATGCCGGCCGTGCTGCGCGCCAGCGCCCGCTGCACCGTCACCGCCGGCACCGCATCCGCCAGCCAGGAGGCCGGCAGGGCCCCGCTGCTGGCCAGCAACACGCCGGCACGCTGGTCGCTGGCCTGCTGGGCCAGCCAGACCGGCTCCTGCTCCTCGCCGGCCTCCAGTGCCGCCGGGTCGGGCAGCTGCACGCGCGGCTCGCAGACGAAGAAGCCGGCCGTGCCGCGCGAATCGATGCTGGCCGAGGCCACCAGCCGGTCATAGGCGCTGATCACGGTCTGCGGGCTGACCGCCAGCTGCTGGGCCAGCTGGCGGATCGAGGGCAGGCGCGCACCGGAAGGCAGCTGGCCGGCCGCGATCAGCGCGCGCAGCCGTGCCTCGATCTGGTCGGCCAGGGCCATCGTGGAGTTGCGGTCGATCGAGAACATGGGGGCCAGTTTAGGGGCTGCGCAGCAGCGACAGGGCCAGCAGCAAGAGGGTCGCGGCCATCAGCAGATTGAAGGCGCGGCGCTGCCGCGGCTCGGCCAGAAAACGCCGGATCGCGACACCGAACAGTGCCCACATCGAGTTGCAGGGGAAGCCGATGGCCCAGCCGATCAGCCCCACCAGCAGCGCGCCCTGCACCGCGCCCAGGCCGGTCGGCATGAAGACCGAGGCCAGCGTGATGGCCTTGATCCAGCTCTTCGGGTTCAGCGCCTGGAACAGCACCGCCTGCGCAAAGCTCAGCGGCTCGGCCGGCCGGCCCTGGGCCGCCGAGACGCCGCTGAGCTGCCAGGCCAGATAGACCAGGTAGAGCACGCCGGTGACGCGCAGCACGGCGTGGGCCTGCGGATAGGCCAGGAACAGGCTGCCCAGCCCCAGGCAGCACAGCAAGGTCTGGGCGAACACGCCGACATTGATGCCCAGGATGGGCGCCAGGCTGCGGCGATAGCCGAAGTTCGCGCCCAGCGCGGTCAGCATCACATTGTTCGGTCCGGGTGTGCTGGACATCACCAGGCAGTAAGTCATCAGGGGCAGCAGATCGCTGAGCATCGGGCGGGGCTCCAGGAAGGGAAGCCCGAGCTTAGGGACGCGGGGCCGGCAGGCCCAGATACAACAGGGGCCGACGGCTCAGTTGCTGTACCGGTCCTTGGACCCACACAAGCCCGCCAGCACCAGCTGCGTGATCAGCGCCTCGGCCGCGGCATAGTCCCCCGCCTCCAGCACCGGCTTGCCCAGCAGGATCGCGAACTGCGGGCCGAGGTCGGCATAGGCCTGGGTGCTGGCCCAGATCGTGAACATCAGGTGGCGGAAGTCCAGCTTGGCGACCAGTCCCTGGCGGGCCCAGCGCTCGAAGGTCTTGACATCGGCATTCAGCGCCGGCAGCACCTGGGCCTCGATCGCGTCGCGAAAGCGCGGTGCGCCGGCCATCACCTCGCGGGCGAAGACCTGGGAGCCGGCCGGGCGCTCGCGCGAGTAGCGCAGCTTGGCGGCGATGTACTCGCGCATCGCGGCTTCCGGGTCGGTGCCCGAGACGATGCCGGCCATGCGTTCCAGCCACTCGGCCAGCACCTCGTCGAGCACCTTGCGGTAGAGCTGCTCCTTGCTCGGGTAGTAGTACAGCAGGCTGTGGCGGCTGATGCCGACGGCGGCGGCGATGTTTTCCAGCGACGCCCCCTCGAAACCATATTGCGCGAACTGGCGTTCCGCTTCGGCACAGATGGCCGCCTCCTTGCGCAGCCGCGCCGCACGCGGCTGGGGCGCGAGCTCCTCGCTCGCTGCCGGGCTTGGTGCATCGGTGGATTTCTGACTTGTATTGCGCGCCGTGCTGGTGCGCCGCGCCTTGGATTCGGTCATTGCTGGCATGACGGGATTGTCGACGCGGCTATCTCAACACAGGACGGTGGTAGCGACCCGAGGGAATTTACCGACTGGTGATTTTTTACGTGTTAGTAAATTATCAACACACCCAGCACCCGGAGCCCGAGATGGACACCAACACGCCAGGCATTGCCGCCGGCCGACTTGCCGAGGCCGACTACACACGCAACTTCAGCGACGCTCACCCGCCGCTGAACCGCAGGCAGGCGCTGATCGAGGCCGAGCGCTGCTACTACTGCTACGACGCGCCCTGTATCACGGCCTGCCCCACCGGCATCGACATCCCCAGCTTCATCCAGCGCATCGCGCAGGAGAACAACCGCGGCGCGGCCCAGGCCATCCTGGAGGCCAATCCGCTGGGCGGCATGTGCGCCCGGGTCTGCCCCACCGAGATGCTGTGCGAGCAGGCCTGCGTGCGCAACACCAATGAGAGCAAGCCGGTCGAGATCGGCCTGCTGCAACGCTTCGCCACCGACGCTTTCTTTGCCAAGCCCGATGCGAAACCGCTGTTCACGCGGGCACCCGCCACCGGCAAGAAGGTCGCGGTAGTCGGTGCCGGCCCGGCCGGGCTGGCGGCGGCCCATGGGCTGGCGCGACGCGGACATGAGGTTCTGCTCTTCGAATCCCGTCCCAAGCTGGGCGGCTTGAATGAATACGGCCTCGCCACCTACAAGACCACCGAGGGCTTCGCGCAGCAGGAGGTTGACTGGCTGCTGTCCATCGGCGGCATCACGGTCAAGACCGGATCGCATCTGGGCCGTGACATCACGCTGAACCAGCTGACGGCCGAGTTTGATGCGGTCTTCCTGGGCCTGGGCCTGGCCGGCGTCAACGCGCTGGGCATCACCGAGCCGCAATGCGAGGGGGTGCGCCCTGCGGTGGACTTCATCGCCGAGCTGCGCCAATCGAAGCCGGCCGAGGTCAAGGTCGGCCAGAAGGTGCTCGTGATCGGCGGCGGCATGACGGCGGTCGATGCCTCGGTGCAGAGCAAGAAGCTCGGCGCGCGCGAGGTGACCATGGTCTATCGCCGCGGTGTCGAGGGCCTGAGCGCCTCGGGTTACGAGCAAGAGTGGGCACAGAAGAACGGCGTCCTGCTGCGGACCTGGGCCGCGCCCAAGCAGATCCTGGCCGAGAACGGCAAGGTGAGCGGCGTGCAGTTCGCGGTGACGGCGCTGCGGGACGGCCAGCTGGTCGAGACCGGCGAGCTGTTCACGATCGAAGCCGATATGGTGCTGAAGGCCATCGGCCAGAGCTTTGTGCCGGCCGGTGTCGAACTGGAACTGAAGAGCGGCCGCATCGCCACCGACGCGAGCGGCAAGACCAGCCACGCCAAGGTCTGGGCCGGCGGCGACTGCCGCTTTGGCGGGCGCGACCTGACGGTCGAGGCCGTCGAGCACGGCAAGCAAGCCGCGATCTCCATCGACTCTTTCCTGCGGAGCTGAACCATGGCCGACATCAGCAGCAACTTCCTGGGCATCCAAAGCCCGAACCCTTTCTGGCTCGCCTCGGCCCCGCCGACCGACAAGGAGATCAATGTCACCCGCGCCTTCGAGGCCGGCTGGGGCGGCGTGGTCTGGAAGACCCTGGGCGAGGACCCGCCGGTGGTCAACGTCAGCGGCCCGCGCTACAGCACCTTGATGAGCCAGGACCGCCGCGTGATCGGCCTGAACAATATCGAGCTGATCACCGACCGGCCGCTGCGCACGAATCTGGAGGAGATCCGGCGGGTCAAACGCGCCTGGCCCGACCGGGCCATGATCGTCTCGCTGATGGTGCCCTGCACCGAGGAGAGCTGGAAGGCCATCCTGCCCATGGTCGAGGACACCGGGGCCGACGGCATCGAGCTGAACTTCGGCTGCCCGCACGGCATGAGCGAGCGCGGCATGGGCTCGGCCGTGGGCCAGGTGCCCGAGTACATCCAGATGGTGACGGCCTGGTGCAAGCAGTACTCAAAACTGCCGGTGATCGTCAAGCTGACGCCCAACATCACCGATGTGCGCCAGCCGGCCCGCGCGGCCAAGGCCGGCGGCGCCGATGCGGTGAGCCTGATCAACACGATCAACTCGGTGATGGGCGTGGACCTGGACCGCATGGTGATGCACCCCAGCACCGACGGCTGGGGCTCGCACGGCGGCTATTGCGGCCCGGCGGTCAAGCCGATCGCGCAGAATATGGTGGCCGAGATCGCCCGCGATCCGCTGACCGCCGGGCTGCCGATCTCGGGCATAGGCGGCATCACGACCTGGCGCGACGCGGCCGAGTACATCGCGTTGGGTTGCGGCACCGTGCAGGTCTGCACTGCGGCGATGGTCTACGGCTTCAAGATCGTGCAGGAGATGTGCTCGGGCCTCTCGAACTATATGGACGAGAAGGGCTACGGCAATATCGACGCGATGATGGGCCTGGCCGTGCCGACGGTGAAGAACTGGAACCAGCTGAACCTCAACTATGTGGAGAAGGCGGTCATCCATCAGGACAGCTGCATCCAGTGCGGCCGCTGCCATGTGGTCTGCGAGGACACCTCGCACCAGGCCATCTTCGCCAGCAAGGACGGCAAGCGCCACTTCGAGATCAACGAGGCCGAGTGCGTGGGCTGCAATCTCTGCGTCTCGATCTGCCCGGTGCCGGACACGATCACGATGCGCCGCGTGATGCCCGGCGAGATCGATCAGCGCACCGGACAGCCGGTCAGCGGCGAGTATGCGAACTGGACCACCCATGCGAACAATCCGATGCGTGTGAGCAGCTGAGCGCAGCGGGTTTTCCGCATGGCGTGAGGCGACCGTTCGCACAAACATAGGCACAAAGATTGCTCACTTCACAAGACACACCCCCAGAGGAGAGAAACGCATGAGCACCAGCACCAGCGCCATCCACAGCGCGCCGGCCGGCAATCCGCTGGCCAATGAAGATCTGCTGCCGACCCCGGCCGCCCACCGCACCTGGGCCTGGAAGGACTATGCGGCGCTGTGGGTTGGCATGGTGGTCTGCGTGCCGACCTACACGATGGCCAGCTCGATGCTGGACCAGGGCTTCAGCTGGCAGATGGCGGTCTGGCTGGTCTTCCTGGCCAATGTCATCGTGCTGGTGCCCATGGTGCTGATCGGCCGCGTCGGTCCCAAACACGGCATTCCCTTCCCGGTGCTGGCCCGCGCCTCCTTCGGCGTCAAGGGTGCGAACCTGCCGGCCGTGCTGCGCGGCCTGGTGGCCTGCGGCTGGTTCTCGATCAACTGCTATTTCGGCGCGCTGGCCCTGCACGGCTTCTTCAATGTGCTGGGCATGAATCTGGCCGGCCCGGCCGCCGGCGAGACCATCAGCAGCTCGCAGTTCGCCTGCTTCCTGGCCTTCTGGGCCCTGCACATCTGGTTCATCTGGAAGGGTCCGGAGTCGATCCGCAAGCTGGAGGTGATCGCCGCGCCGCTGATGATTGCGGCCTCGCTGCTGCTGGTCGTCGTGCTCCTGATGAAGGTGCCGGCCGGCCAGCTGTTCGCGCTGCCGGCCAAGGTGGTCGAGGGCGGGCCCAAGACCTGGGCCGCGCTGACCGGCCTGGTCGGCTTCTGGGCCACCCTGGCGCTGAACATCCCCGACTTCACCCGCTTCGCGAAGAGCCAGAAGGACCAGGTGCTGGGCCAGGCCATCGGCCTGCCGATCCCGATGGCGCTGTTCTCCATGGTGGGCGTGATCGGCTTCTCGGCCTCGGCGATCCTCTACGGCAAGGCGCAACTGTTTCCCGATGGCCTGCTGACGCAGATGGGCCCGGTGGCCGCCGGCGTCGGCCTGCTGGTGATACTGCTGGCCAATCTGACCACCAATGTGGCGGCCAATCTGGTCTCGCCGTCCTATGACTTCAGCCAGGTCGCGCCAAGCAAGATCAGCTTCCGCATGGGCGGCATCATCGCCGCGCTGCTGGGCCTGCTCTTCATGCCCTGGAAGCTGCTGGCCACCTCGGGCGGCTATCTCTTCACCTGGCTGGGCGGCTACGGCACCTTGCTGGGCGCGATCGCCGGCATCCTGATGGTCGACTACTACCTGGTGCGCAAGACCGAGCTGAAGGTCGACGACCTCTACCGGCGTGGTGGCGCTTACGAGTACAGCGGCGGCTGGAACCTGCATGCGGTGATCGGCTTCGTGCTGGGCGTGCTGCCCTGCCTGCCGGGCTATCTGGCGGTCTCGGGCGTGATCCCCAAGGACGGTGTCGCTCCCCTGCTGCTGAACCTCTATGACTTCGGCTGGTTCTTCAGCCTGGCCGTGGCGGGGATTTACTACTATCTGACGGCACCCAAGCCGCGCTAGGAGACCGGACATGAGTAGCAGCTTGTTGATACGCGGCGGCACGGTGGTCAACGCCGACCGCGAGTTCGCCGCCGATGTGCTCTGCGTCGACGGCAGGATCGCCGCGGTCGGCCCGCGCGCGCAAGACCTGGCCCCGAGCGGCGCGCAGACGCTGGATGCGAGCGGCCAGTACCTGCTACCCGGCGGCATCGACCCGCACACCCATATGCAGCTGCCCTTCATGGGCACGGTGACGATGGATGACTTCTTCACCGGCACGGCCGCTGGTCTGGCCGGGGGCACGACCTCGATCATCGACTTCGTGATCCCGAATCCGCAGCAGCCGCTGATGGAGGCCTATCAGCAGTGGCGCGGCTGGGCCGAGAAATCGGCGGCCGACTACGGCTTCCATGTGGCCATCACCTGGTGGAGCGAATCGGTCCATGCCGAGATGGGCCGGCTCGTCCGGTCAGAAGGCATCAACAGCTTCAAGCACTTCATGGCCTACAAGAACGCCATCATGTGCGACGACGAGACCCTGGTGAACAGCTTCAAGCGCTCGCTGGAGCTGGGCGCGATGCCCACGGTCCATGCCGAGAACGGCGAGCTGGTCTTCCTGCTGCAGCAGGAGGTCGCCAAGATGGGCATCACCGGCCCCGAAGGCCACCCCTTGTCGCGCCCGCCCATGGTCGAGGGCGAGGCGGCGAACCGCGCGATTGCGATTGCCGATGTGCTGGGCGTGCCCATCTACATCGTGCATGTCTCCTGCATCGAGTCGGCCGAGGCGATCGCCCGCGCGCGCGCGCGCGGCCAGCGGGTCTATGGCGAGGTGCTGGCCGGCCATCTGCTGATCGACGACAGCGTCTACCGCCACCCCGATTTCGCGACTGCGGCGGCCCATGTGATGAGCCCGCCCTTCCGCCCCAAGATCCACCAGGACTTTCTGTGGCGCGGCCTGCAGAGCGGCCAGCTGCACACCACGGCCACCGACCACTGCACCTTCTGCGCCGAGCAGAAGGCCGCCGGCCTGGAAAACTTCGCCAAGATCCCGAACGGCTGCGGCGGCATCGAGGAGCGGATGGCGGTGATCTGGGACGCCGGCGTCAACTCCGGCCGGCTGACCCCCAGCGAGTTTGTCGCGATCACCTCGGCCAACACCGCCAAGCTCTTCAACCTCTATCCGCAGAAAGGCTCGGTCAGCGAAGGCGCCGATGCCGACCTGGTGTTGTGGGACCCCCAGGGCACGAAGACGATCTCGGCCAAGACGCAGCACAGCAAGGGCGACTTCAACATCTTCGAGGGCCGCACAGTGCGCGGCATACCGAGCCACACGATCAGTCAGGGCAGGTTGGTCTATGCCCAGGGCGAGCTGCGCGCCACGCCGGGCGCCGGCCGCTATCTGAAGCGCCCGGCCTTCGGCCCGAATTTCCAGGCGGTCAAGGCGCGGGCGCAAGACCTGGCCCCAAGCGCCGTCGCGCGTTAGTCAAGGAGCAGTACCGATATGGACATGAAGACCAAACCCGCAGACACCGAAAAATTGGCTGATCTGCGCGTCAATGGCGAACGCCTGTGGGCCTCGCTGATGGAGCTGGCCCGGATCGGCGCCACCGAGAAAGGCGGCGTCTGCCGCCTGGCGCTGACCGAACTCGACAAGCAGGGCCGCGATCTGGTGATCGGCTGGGCCAAACAGGCCGGCATGACGGTGACGGTCGACAAGATCGGCAATGCCTTCATGCGCCGAGCCGGCCGCAACAACGCCCTGCCCCCGGTGATGACCGGCAGCCATATCGACACCCAACCGACCGGCGGCAAGTTCGACGGCAACTACGGCGTGCTGGCCGGCATCGAGGTGGTGCGCACGCTCAACGACCATGGCATCGAAACCGAGGCGCCGATCGAGGTGGCCTTCTGGACCAATGAGGAAGGCTCGCGCTTCGTGCCGGTGATGATGGGATCGGGCGTGTTCGCCAAGGCCTTCACGCTGGAGCATGCCTATGCGGCCACCGACACCGAGGGCAAGAGCGTCAAGGACGAGCTGGAACGCATCGGCTACATCGGCCCCGAGGAACCCGGCGACCATGCGATCGGCAGCTATTTCGAGACCCATATCGAGCAGGGGCCGGTGCTGGAGGATCATGACAAGACCATAGGCGTGGTCACCGGCGTGCTGGGCATCAAATGGTATGACTGCACCGTCACCGGCATGGAGGCCCACGCCGGGCCGACGCCGATGGCGCTGCGCAAGGATGCGCTGCAGGTGGCGACCGTGCTGATGCAGGAAGTGGTGGCCACCGCGCTGCGCTACGGACCGCATGGGCGAGGCACGGTAGGCATGGTGCAGGTGCACCCGAACAGCCGCAATGTGATTCCGGGCCGGGTCAAGTTCAGCATGGACATGCGCAACAGCACGGATGCGCTGGTCGATGCGATGGATGCCGACATCCGCCGGTTCGCGGCCGAGCTGAGCGCCAAGACCGGACTGCCGATCCAGATCGAGCTGGTCTCGCACTACCCGGCCGCGCCCTTCCACGCCGACTGCGTGGCGGCCGTGGCCAAGGCGGCCGAGGCGCTGGGCTATTCGAATATGCCGGCCGTCTCGGGCGCCGGCCATGACGCCGTCTATATGGCGCGGCTGGCGCCGGCCGGGATGATCTTCATCCCCTGCAAGGACGGCATCAGCCACAACGAGATCGAGGACGCCAAGCCCGAGCACATCACCGCGGGCTGCAATGTGCTGCTGCACGCGATGCTGGAGCGGGCCCTGGCGCCCTAGCCGGAGCCAGGCGAACGCTCAGTCGCGGCCGCCCTTGCCGTGGCCATGGCCACGACCCGGGTGGTCATCGCGCTTGCCGTCGTGGCGGTCATCGCGACGACCGTCGCCGCGGCCATGGTCGCGGTCGCGACGGTCGTGATCGCGGCGATAACGCGGCGCGTATTCGTTCTGGTACCAGTCGTCGCGAACGAAGTAGACCGGCCGGCCGCAGGCGTCGTAGCGGCCGCAGTGCTTGCCCCAGTTCTTCTGATGGCCGGGCGGCACACGCAGATAGACCGGCTCATAAACCATCCGGGGTGCCCGGTGTATCACGACCGGCTCGGCATAGATGACGCGTGGCCGGGGATAGTTGCCGATGTCGATCTGGCCATAGAAGCCGGGTTGTCCCAGGCTGATGGAGACGCCGACATCGGTGGCCTGGGCGCTGCCAATGGTGGCAAACGCCAGACCGGCGGCGAGGATCAGATGTTTCATCGCGGGACTCCTTGTTGTAGATATGCGTGACTGCTCAACGCCCGGGGCGGTTGGCGGATGACAGCAGAAACCTTCGGAAACATCGCTTACGAAGCCCGACGCTCTGCCTGCTGGATGCGGCTCGGGCCGTGCCTAAGGCCGGACTTGCCGCCACAATGCAGCTTAGCCAAAAATCCACGCCCCAACCGCCAGGAGAGTGTTTATGCCCAAAGCCCCCGTCGCCAGCACCCCACACGCATTTGCCCACACGCTGAGCGAGTTCACGACACCCTCGGGGCGCAGCGGCCGCTACTACTCCCTGCCCAAGCTGGCCAAGAAGTTTCCCAATATCAAGCGCTTGCCGATCTCGCTGCGCATCGTGCTGGAGTCGGTGCTGCGCAATTGTGATGGCAAAAAGGTCGCGCCGGAGCATGTGGCCCAGCTGGCCAACTGGCAGCCGGTGGCCGAGCGCAGCGACGAGATTCCCTTTGTCGTCGCCCGTGTCGTGCTGCAGGACTTCACCGGCGTGCCGCTGCTGGCCGATCTGGCCGCGATGCGCAATGTCGCCGCCGCTGCCGGCCTGGACCCCAAGCGCATCGAGCCGCTGGTGCCGGTGGACCTGGTCGTCGACCACTCGGTGATGATCGACCATTACGGCACGAAGAAGGCCCTGGACCTGAATATGAAGCTGGAATTCGAACGCAACCGCGAGCGCTACGAGTTCATGAAATGGGGCATGCAGGCCTTCGACACCTTTGGCGTCGTGCCGCCGGGCTTCGGCATCGTGCACCAGGTCAATCTGGAGTATCTGGCGCGCGGCGTGCACAAGACGGGCAACAAGGGCGAGAAGGTCTACTACCCCGACAGCCTGGTCGGCACCGACAGCCATACGACGATGATCAACGGCATCGGCGTGGTCGGCTGGGGCGTCGGCGGCATCGAGGCCGAGGCCGGGATGCTGGGCCAGCCGGTCTATTTCCTGACTCCGGACGTGGTCGGCTTCGAGCTGACGGGCCGGCTGCGCGAAGGCGTCACCGCGACCGATCTGGTGCTGACCGTCACCGAGATCCTGCGCAAGGAGAAAGTGGTCGGCAAGTTCGTCGAGTTCTTCGGCGAGGGCACCGAGAGCCTGGCCGTGCCGGACCGCGCGACGATTGCCAATATGGCGCCGGAGTACGGCGCGACCATGGGCTTCTTCCCGGTCGACGACAAGACGCTGGACTATTTCCGTGGCACCGGCCGCAGCAAGGCCGAGATCGAGGCCTTCGAGGCCTATTTCAAGGCCCAGGACATGTTCGGCGTGGCCCGCGCCGGCGACATCGACTACTCCCAGGTCGTCAAGCTCGACCTGGGCGCCGTCGTGCCCTCGCTGGCCGGCCCGAAGCGCCCGCAGGACCGCATCGAGATCACCGATCTGGCAGCCAAGTTCGCCGAGCTCTACAGCCAGCCCACGGCCGCCAATGGTTTCAACCAGCCGGCCGAGAAGCTGGGCCAGGTCTTCAAGACCACCGGCGGCCTCGATGTGAAGAACGGCGATGTGCTGATCGCCGCGATCACCTCCTGCACCAACACCTCCAACCCCAGCGTGCTGCTGGCCGCCGGCCTCCTGGCGAAGAAGGCGGTGGAGGCCGGGCTGAAGGTGCAGCCGCACATCAAGACCTCGCTGGCCCCGGGTTCGCGCATCGTCACCGAGTATCTGGAGAAGGCCGGCCTCCTGCCCTATCTGGAGAAGCTGGGCTTCAATCTGGCCGCCTATGGCTGCACCACCTGCATCGGCAATGCCGGTGACCTGACCCCCGAGCTCAACGAGGCCATCACCAGCAATGACCTGATCTGCGCCGCCGTGCTGTCGGGCAACCGCAATTTCGAGGCCCGCATCCATCCGAACCTGAAGGCCAATTTCCTGGCCTCGCCGCCGCTGGTGGTCGCCTACGCGATTGCCGGCAATGTCACGGTGGACCTGATGACCCAGCCACTGGGCAAGGGCAAGAAGGGCCGCGACATCTTCCTCGGCGACATCTGGCCGAGCAGCGACGAGATCTACGCGCTGATGAAGTACGCGATGAACCCCAAGGCCTTCCGCGAGAACTACGAGCAGGTGGACAAGAAGCCCGGCAAGCTGTGGCAGCAGATCGATGGGGTCGCGGGTCAGGTCTACACCTGGCCCAAGAGCGGCTATATCGCGCAGCCGCCCTTCTTCGAGGGCTTCACCCAGACGCCGGTGTTCACCGCCGCCGGCGTCTCCGGCGCCCGCATCATGGCCTTGTTCGGCGACTCGATCACGACCGACCACATCTCCCCGGCCGGCGCCATCAAGGACAGCTCGCCGGCCGGCCAGTATCTGCAGGGCCTGGGCGTGGGCAAGGCCGACTTCAACAGCTATGGCTCGCGCCGCGGCAACCATGAGGTGATGATGCGCGGCACCTTCGCGAACGTGCGCATCAAGAACCTGATGATCCCGGCCAAGGCCGACGGCAGCCGGGTCGAGGGCGGCCTGACCCTGCTGCAACCCTCGGGCGAGCAGGCCTATATCTATGACGCCGCGATGCAGTACATGGCCGCCGGCACACCCACCGTGATCTTCGGCGGCGAGGAGTACGGCACCGGCTCCAGCCGCGACTGGGCCGCCAAGGGCACCCAGCTGCTGGGCATCAAGGCCGTGATCGCACGCAGCTTCGAGCGCATCCACCGCTCCAATCTGGTCGGCATGGGCGTGCTGCCGCTGCAGTTCAAGCCGGGCGTCAGCTGGGAGAGCCTGGGCCTGAAGGGCGACGAGTTGATCGACATCCAGATCCCCGGCGAACTGGCGCCCCAGCGCGACGCGACGCTGGTGATCACCCGCGCCGACGGCAGCCGGCAGGAAGTGCTGCTGACCTTGCGCATCGACACGCCGATCGAGGTCGACTACTACCGCCATGGCGGCATCCTGCCCTTTGTCCTGCGCCAGCTGCTGGCGGCTTGAAACGCAAGAGGCACAAGAGGCCATCAAGCACTGGAACGTTTTTTCGGGCCAGGAAACGCCATCGGCGCGCTGACAGCTTTTACAGATTGACGCCGCCGAGCGGCGACTCCTAGGATGCCGGGTCTGGGTGCGGTCAGCCATGATCGCCACCCGAGGTCCGATCCGGCATGTGAGAGGAGTCCTGCTCATGCCCAGCGCGCTGATCCCTGTGCCCGAAACCATGCCCGCCCCCGCCGTCGAGGTGGCGGACGGCATGGTCGATGCACGCTGGCAGGCACGGCAGCTGGCGCAGGCCCTGCACGACGAGCTGGCCCAGCTGCTGAGCCTGGCGCTGATGCAGCTCGATGCGGCGCGCGAGCCCGACCTGCCGCATGCGCTGCAGGCCCAGCAGCGTGCCTACGAGCTGGTCAAGCAGGCGCTGCAGGCCACCCGGGATGCGGTGACCCTGCTGCAGCCCGAGCCGGTCGATGATTTGCCGGCCGCGCTGCAGGCCCTGGTGCAGCAGCTGGGCGATCGCTCCGGCCTGAGCATCCAGTTCAGTTGCGCGCTGGCTCTGCCCCGGCTGCCCGAGCCGGTCAACGCCGGCCTGCTGGCGGCGGGGCGCGAGCTGCTGGCCAATGCCTGCAAGCATGCCGGTGGGGTCGCCATCCACATCGCGCTGGCCCCTCAGAGTCAGGGCAAGGGCGTCACCCTGATCGTGCGCGACCAGGGCCTGGGCTTCGATCCCCAGCGGGCCCAGGCCGCCGCGATCGCGGCCGGCCATGGTTATGGCCTGCCGCGCCTGCATGCCCGGCTGCGGCTGCTGGGCATGGGGCTGAGCCTGCGCACCGCACCGGGCCAGGGCGTGCATGCCCAGGTCTGCTGGCCACGCCAACCCGAAGAGGACGAGTCATGACTATCCGCGTCATCGTCGCCGACGATCACCGCATCGTGCGCGAGGGCCTGGTGGCCCTGCTGCAGCGCGAGGACGATATCGAGGTGATCGCCGAGGCGCGCGACGGCATGGAGCTGGTGCGCCAGGCCCGCGAGCTGCAGCCCGATGTGGTGCTGGTCGATCTGTCGATGCCGCGCATGAACGGGGTCGAGGCGATCCGCCGCATCCGTGCCGAGCCGCTGCGCTGCAAGCTGCTGTGCCTGTCGGTGCATGAGCAGCCGCAGCAGGTGCTGGCGGCGCTGGAGGCCGGCGCCTCGGGCTATGTGTTGAAGGAGAACTCCTTCGACGAGCTGGCGCGCGGCGTGCGCCGGGTGATGGCCGACCAGATCTATCTGAGCGGCGAACTGGTCGGTCTGGTCCTGCAGGGCGGCCGTCGGCCGGCCGAGGCCGGCGAGCTGGCCCGGCTGACGCCGCGCGAGCGCGAGATGGTGCAGCTGCTCTCCGAGGGCTACACGGCCCAGCAGATCGCCCAGCAGCTGCATCTGAGCGCCAAGACCGTGGCCACGCACCGCGAGCATGTGTTCGCCAAGCTGCAGATCCAGGGCATTGCCGAGCTGACCCGCTTCGCGCTGCGCGAGGGTCTGAGCTCGCTGGATGCCCAGCCGCCGCGCGTCTGAGCGCCGCCGCCGCCCTCAGCATTTTTCCTAGCGGCAAACCCGCAGCCCTGATGGGCTTGCCTGGGCTGCAGCCCCGGCCTGATGGTTTGCCCCATCAGCCCCAGGCTGATGCAGATTCAGCCGGCGGACTATGGTGCGGTGCCGGGTCTTGACCTACCTTCTGGCTCAGGGACATCAAGGACACAGCCACCATGATCGACGCCGCCCTGGGCCAGTTGGCCGGGCAACTCAACGAGCATCTGCGCCGGCGCTTCCAGGTCAGCGAGGATCTGGCCGTGCTGTCGAATCTGCATGAGCAAAACGGCGCGCTGGTGCCCCTGGTGGCCAACAAGCTGGTGCTCTTCCTGGCCGGCATCGAGCGCGACAGCGTCGCCCACCGCAGCGGCCATGGCCAGAACCTGGGCCTGGCACCGGGCCAGCTGCAGATGCCGGCACCGGTCTATCTGAACCTGCTGGTGATGTGCGCGGCCAACTTCAGCGGCGCCAGCTACCCGGAAGCGCTCAAATTCCTGTCCGGCGCGATCAGCTTCTTCCAGACCCGGCCGGTGCTGGACCAGCACAACACGCCGGGGCTGGACAAGCGCCTGGACCGGCTGGTGCTGAACATCGAGAACCTCAGCAGCTCCGAGATGCACAGCCTCTGGGGCATCCACAGCGGCCGCTACCTGCCCTCGGTGCTGTACCGGGTGCGCATGATCAGCGTCGACGGCCAGCACATCGACGCCCGCGAGCCGCTGGTGCGCGAGCTGGACGCGCGGGGGCTGCCCTCATGAGCTCGCTGCGCTACACGCTGCTGGCCAGCGCCCGGGTCCGTCACGACTACTTCGCCGACGGCCTGGCGCGGCGGCTGCGCTTCACGCCCGATGCCGACACGCAGCAGGCGATGCGCGCCCATCAGCTGCTGCTGCGCAGCAATGGTCACGCCCTGGCCCTGCATGCACCCGAATCGGCGCTGGCGCTGCTGTGGGCCGCGCGCGCCCCGCAGGCCCTGTGCTTCACGCTGCGCTGCGAGGACCCCGGCTTTGAGCTCTATACCGAGCCGGGCACGCTGCCGCTGCTGGCGCTGCCGCTGTTCACCGGCACTGCCCGCGACGAAGCCGGCTGGCGCGCCGGACTCGGCGGCGCGGTCGAGCTGCAGCTGCAGGCCCGCCGCACGGTCTGGAAATATCTGCTGCTGGGCGATTGGCGGGAGCACAGCCTGCAGCTCGTCGATGCCGCCGCCGAGGTGCAGTTCGAGGCCCCCGGCGCCGAGGCCCTGCCCGACGGTCGTGCGGCCATCGTGATCCGCTCGCGCTCGGCGCTGGTGCTGGCCGAGCGTTCGCCCTATCGATTTCAGTTGCGTGATGCGGCCAGCCAGCCGCCCAAGCTGCTGATGCCGCGCCTGCCGGTGGCCGCCCCGCGCGGCCTGCAGCGCGAGCTCAGGCCCCAGGGCGGCAGCACCGCCATCACCGAAATTTTTGTCAGTCGCTGACCCAACCAGGAGAACCAGATGGGTGTGATGAAAACTCCGGGCGTTTACATCGTCGAGAAAAACGCCTTTCCGAACTCCGTGGTCGAGGTGGCCACCGCCGTGCCGGCCTTCATCGGCCACACGCAGATCGCCGACAACCGCAACAAGCCGCTGGCGATGAAGCCCTGGCGCATCAGCTCCATGGCCGAGTACCACCAGTACTACGGTTTCGGGCCGGTGCCGCGCTTCAATATCGTCGAGAACACCGACCCCTCGGCGCTGGACGACTTCAAGGCCGGGGGCAAGGGCTATGTGCTGCAGCAGCCGGCCGGCAAGGACGGCGGCAGCTACTTTCTCTACAGCGCGCTGCGCCACTTCTTCCAGAACGGCGGCGGCCCCTGCTACATCGTCTCGGTCGGCACCTATGAGCAAGACCTGGACCTCGACAAGTTCAAGGCCGGCATCGACGAGCTGCTCAAGGAGCAGGAGCCAACCATGCTGGTGATCCCCGAGGCGGTGCGGCTCAAGGAGGAATCGGCCTGCATCGACTTGCAGCAGGCCATGCTGGCGCACTGCGGCGACAAGATGCGCAACCGGGTCGCCATCCTCGACATCTGGGGCGGCGACAAGCCGCGCAGCGATCCCGGCGGCGATCCGGTGGCGCGTTTTCGCAATGATCTGGGCATCAACTTCCTGGACTTTGCCGCCGCCTACTACCCCTGGCTCAACACCACGGTGGTCGGCGACAAGGATCTCAGCTACGAGAACATCCTCAGCATCGATGTGCTGAAGACCCTGCTGCGGCAAGACCTGGCCCTGCCCGACGCCCTGCCCGACAACGCGCCGGCCAAGCTCAAGGAGCATGCCCAGGCGGTCGACGACATCAGCAAGGACTGGGCGGCCGACCCGCGCCAGCTCAGCGAGGACGCGATCCTGACCCACAAGACCCTGCTGAACAAGACCCTGGCGGCTACCAGCGCACTGTTCAACACCATCATCGCCGAGGCCCGCAGCAAGCTCAATCTGCTGCCGCCCAGCGCCGCGATGGCCGGCGTCTACACCATGGTGGACAACACCCGCGGCGTCTGGAAGGCGCCCGCCAATGTCAGCCTGGCCGGCGTGATCTCGCCCACCGTCAGCGTCTCGGCGGTCGACCAGGAGGAGCTCAATGTCACCACCCAGGGCAAGAGCATCAACGCGATCCGCGCCTTCATCGGCGAGGGCGTGCTGGTCTGGGGTGCCCGCACGCTGGACGGCAACAGCCTGGACTGGCGCTACATCAATGTGCGCCGCACGATGATCATGCTGGAGGAGAGCTGCCGGCTGGCCGCCAAGGCCCTGGTGTTCGAGCCCAATGTGGCCAATACCTGGGTCACGATCAAGTCGATGATCCAGAACTTCCTGACCAGCATCTGGAAGCGCGGCGGCCTGGCCGGCGCCTCGCCCGAGGACGCCTTCAGCGTCCATGTGGGCCTGGGCGAGACCATGACGCCCGACGACATCCTGGAGGGCATCCTGCGCGTGACCGTGCTGGTGGCCATGGTGCGGCCGGCCGAGTTCATCGAGATCACCTTCCAGCAGCAGATGCAGAAGTCCTGAGCTGCGCCCCACACTAAATCGCGGAGATCAATATGGCTGATGACGGCTCCAAACAATCGACCAATGTCTGGCCCCTGCCCAAGTTCTACTTCCAGGTGAAGTGGGACGCGAACGTGATGTCCTTCGAGGAGGTCTCGGGGCTGGACATCGAGGCCCAACCGATCGAGTACCGCCACGGCGACAGCCCGGTGTTCTCGTCGCTGAAGATGCCGGGGCTGAAGAAGCACGGCAATGTCACGATGAAGAAAGGCGTATTCAAGGCGGACAACAAGTTCTGGGACTGGTTCAACCAGATCAAGATGAACACCATCAAGCGCGTGCCCGTCACGATCAGCCTGCTCGACGAGGAAGGCAAGCCGACCATGGTCTGGACCCTGTCGAACGCGTGGCCCACCAAGATCACCGGCACCGATCTGAAGGCCGAGGGCAACGAGGTCGCGGTCGAAACCATAGAGATCGCGCACGAAGGCCTGACCATCGCCAATGGTTGAGCGCCGTGAGCGATCCTGTCATCCCCAAGCCGCCGCCGCTGCCGCCACCGCCGCAGCAGCGGCCACGGCTGCAGCTGCCGCCGCGGCTGGATCTGGGCATCTCCGCGGCCGGCACCGCAAGAGCCGCGGTCACCACGGTCTGGGACCCGCCGGCCAGCCAGGCCAGCTACCCGCCGGTGGCCTTCTACTTCTCGGTGCAGATCGACGGCCGCAGCGGCGACTGCTCCTTCCAGGAGGTCTCGGGCATCAGCCTGGCGATGGAGCTCGAGCCGCTGGTGGAAGGCGGCGAAAACCGCTTCATCCACCAGCTGCCCAAGGGCATCAAGCAGGGCACGCTGCGCCTGCAGCGCGGCCTGGCGATGAAGAACACCGAGCTGGTCGCCTGGTGCCGACAGGTGCTGGAGGGCGATCTGGGCCGGCGCATCGAGCTCAAGCCGGTGCAGGTCAGCCTGCTCGACGAGATGGGCCAGCCGCTGTGCGTCTGGTCCTTCGAGAACTGCTATCCGGTCGGCTGGGACATCGAGGCTTTCAACGCCGACCGCAACGAGGTCGCGATCGAGCAGATCGAGCTGGCCTACCAGACCTGTGTGCGCATGAAGTAGGCAGCCAAGGAGCGAGGCGATGACGATAGAGGTCAGGCAGATGGTGATCAAGTCCAGCGTCGGGCCGGAGGAGGCGCGCCCGCAAGACCAGGTCGCGCTTGACCCCGAAACCCTGGCCGAGCTGAAGCAGGAGATCCTCAACGAGTGCCGGGCCTGGCTGCAGGAGCAGCTGCAGCAGCAACGAGAGCGCTAGCCATGATCCCCGCCTCCGGCCAAAGGCAAGCCCTGACCCTGACCCGCTGCACCGTCAGCCAGTCCGGCTCCATCATGGTGGATCGCGGCGTCAACTACGCCTTGCAGATCAATCCTGCGGAGTTCAGCCACCAGCGCACCATCCGCTACAACACCAAGCGCGTGGTCGGCCAGATCGGCTCGCCGATGCGCTTCTCCGGCATAGACCCGGACGACATCAGCTTCACCGCCACCTTCGACGGCACCGGCGTCGTGCCGATAGGCCCGGGCCAGCCCATCGAGGTGGCCGACCAGATCGAGGCGCTGAACCGCGTGATCTACACCTACCGCGGCGAGGCCCATGAGCCCAACCATGTGCAAATCCTCTGGGGCACGATGGTGTTCTACGGCCGGCTCTGCAGCATCGGCCTGCAGTACACGCTGTTCAAGCCCAGCGGCGCGCCGCTGCGCGCCAGCGCCGAGATGGACTTCGTCGGCTTCCTCAGCGCGCCCGAGGCCGAGCGTCGCGCCAACCGTTCCAGCCCCGACCTGAGCCATTCGGTCGAGGTGCGCGAAGGCGACACCCTGCCGCTGCTGTGCCACCGCATCTACGGCGACAGCCGCTACTACCCCGAGGTCGCGCGCTTCAACGGCCTGCGCGAATTCCGCCGCCTGCGGCCGGGCCTGCGCCTGCACTTTCCGCCGCTGGCCTGAAGGAGCGACAGCATGCCCGCCTCCCCCAGCGCCAGCGCCGAAGGTCCGGTCCGCCTGGTCGTGCAAAGCGAGGGCACCGAGGTGCAGGAGCAGCTGCGCATCCTCTCGCTGACGGTGCGCCACGCGCTCAACAGCCTGCCCTGGGCGCGCCTGGTGATCGACGACGGCGACATGCCCGGCAACAAATACCCGGTCAGCGACGGCGCGCTGTTCACGCCCGGCAGCGCCATCGTGCTGCGCGCCGGCTATGGCGACAGCGATGCGCAGATCTTCAGCGGCATCGTCGTGCGCCACAGCCTGAAGATCAGCGGCGACAACCACAGCCGCCTGATCGTCGAATGCCGCGACAAGGCCTGCAAGATGGCGATAGGCCGCGTCAACGCCAAGTACCAGGACCAGACCGACAGCGACATCATCTCCGGCCTGATCGCCGCCGCCGGCCTGCAGGCCGATGTGCAGAGCACCGAGGTCCAGCAGGCCGAGCTGCTGCAGTACGACTGCAGCGACTGGGACTTCATGCTGGCGCGGGCCGACGCGATGGGCCTGCTGGTCGCGGTCGAGGACGGCAAGATCACGGTCAAGCCGCCCGATGCCTCGGCCGAGCCGGCGCTGTCTGTCACCTGGGGCGTCGATCTGATCGCGCTGCAGGCCGATATCGATGCGCGCAGCCAGCTCAAGGCCGCCCAGGCCCATGCCTGGGATCCGGCCCAGCAGGCCGTGGTCGAGAGCAGCGCGGCCGCGCCGCTGGCGCTGAACGCGCAGGGCAATCTGAGCGGCGCGACCCTGGCCGAGGTCGTCAGCCCGGACAGCTACCGGCTGCAAAGCAGCGCCGCCCTGCCCCAGGCCGCGCTGGAGCAATGGGCCAAGGCCGCCCAGCTGAAGGCGGCGCTGGCGCGGGTGCGCGGCCGCATGAGCTTCCAGGGCAGCGCGCTGGCCAAGCCGGCGACCCTGATCGCGCTGGCCGGCGTCGGCGCGCGGGTCAACGGCCCGGTCTTCGTCAGCGCCGTCCAGCACGAGATCCACGACGGCGAGTGGCTCAGCGAGGCCGAGTTCGGTCTCGACCCCGACTGGCATATGCAGCGCCCCGATGTGATGGCTGCGCCGGCCGGCGGCCTGCTGCCGGGCATCCACGGCCTGCAGATCGGCGTCGTGATGAAGCTCGACGCCGACCCCGGCGGCGAGCAGCGCATCCAGGTCAAGCTGCCGGTGCTGCAGACCGCCACCGAAGGCATCTGGGCGCGGCTGCTGCAGCTGCATGCATCCAGCGGCTTCGGCGCCTTCTTCCTGCCCGAGGTCGGCGACGAGGTCATCGTCGGCTTTCTGAGCGCCGACCCCAGCCATCCGGTCGTGCTCGGCAGCCTCTACAGCAGCAGCCGCAGCCCGCCCTACGAACTGGCCGCCGAGAACGACACCAAGGCCCTGGTGACCCGCTGCAAGCACCGGCTGGTATTCGACGAGAAGGACAAGATCATCACGCTGACGACCCCGGCCAACAACCAGATCGTGCTGGACGACAAGGACAAGAGCATCCTGATCAAGGACCAGAACGGCAACAGCATCAAGCTCAGCAGCGACGGCATCGCGCTGGACAGCCCCAAGGACATCAAGCTGACGGCCAAGGGCGGCATCACGCTGGACGCCGTCAACGCGATCGAGCTGACGTCCAAGGCCGACATCAAGGCCGCCGGCCTGAACATCAGCTGCGAGGCCCAGGTCGGCATCACGGCCAAGGGCGCGGCCACCGCCGAGCTCTCGGCCTCGGGCCAGACCACGGTCAAGGGCGCGATGGTGATGATCAACTGAAGCCGACCAGGACAGCCATGCCGCCCGCCGCCCGCCTCACCGATATGCATGCCTGCCCGATGGTCACGCCGGGGCTGCCGCCCATCCCCCATGTCGGCGGTCCCATCGTGGGCCCCGGCGTGCCCACCGTGCTGATCGGCAAGATCCCGGCCGCCGTGGTCGGCGACAACGCGGTCTGCGTCGGCCCGCCCGATGTGATCGTCAAGGGCTCGGCCACCGTGCTGATCGGCGGCAAGCCCGCCGCCCGCATCGGCGACAGCACGGCCCATGGCGGCAGCATCGTGCTGGGCCTGCCCACCGTGCTGATCGGGGGCTGACGATGAGCTTTCTGGGCCGGGGCTGGAGCTTCCCACCGCGCTTCTCGGCGCGCAGCCGGGGTGTCGAGATGGTCGAGGGCGAGGCCGATATCGCCGAGAGCCTGCGCATCCTGATGTCCACCCATGTCGGCGAGCGATTGATGCAGCCAGCCTATGGCTGCCGGCTGCGCGAGCTGGTCTTCGAGGCCGCCAACGAGCAGACCCTGACCGAGCTGCGCGACATGCTGACCAAGGCCATCCTGTTCTTCGAGCCGCGCATCACGCTGGAGTTCGTCGATGCCCGCATCAGTGATCTCGAACCCGCCTGCCTGGAGCTGAGCCTGCACTACAGCGTGCGCAGCACCAACACGCGCCACAACCTCGTCTACCCGCTGTATCTGCAGCAGGCCACCAGCCCGATGCGGGCCGATTGACGCCATGGCAGCGACCGGCACCCAGCAAAGCGAACGCCAGGCGCCGGCCCTGCGCGCCGGCTATCTGCTGCCCGACGAGCTGAGCCTGGCGCAGCGCCTGCGCCTGTCGCTGGCCCAGGCACGCGGGCTGCGCTTTGTCGAGCCCTTCGGCGCGCCGGCCGGCGACTGGGGCGAGCTGCTGGGCCGGGACCTGAGCCTGCTGCTGGCCGATGTCGCCGCCTACCCGGCCGAGGCCCATGAGGCCCGTGCGCTGGAGCATCTGCCCTGGCTCGATCTGGACGCCCGCTGGCAGCGCTGCTGGGCCCTGGTCGGGCAGCTCGATCGCTGGTGCCACGGGCTGGACGCCCATCAGTTCAGCGCCCCGCTGGCCGCCAGCCTGCAGACCCTGATCGCGCAAGAGCTGGCCCCGCTGCTGCGCCAGGGCCTGCAGCGTTTCGAGGTCCAGCGCCTGGCATGGGCGCGCCTGCATCCGGCCTGGACGGGCGCGCCCGAGGGCGAGCCGGAGCCCGACACCTCGCTGCTGCTGCGCCAGCTCTGGGTGGGCCTGTGCCGCGCGCTGCGGCGCCTGCGCAAGCTGGCCCAGGAACAGCTGGCCGACAGCCTGCGCACCCAGACCCATGAGCCGGCCGTCGGCCTGCTGCTGACGCTGCTGCAGCTGCTGCAGCAAAGCCGTGCGCCGCTCAACGACTTTCCCGAGCGCTTCAAGCATTTCTACCATCGCGAGCTGCTGGGCCTGGGCACGCGGCCGGCCTTGCCCGAGCGGGCCCATCTGCTGCTGGAGCGCGCGCCGGGCCACACCACGCTGAGCCACGGTGTGCTGCGCCTGCCGGCCGGCACGCGCTTTGGCGCCGGCAAGAATGCCCAGGGCCAGCTGATCGAGTTCGCGTCCAGCCATGAGCTGTGGCTGGGCGATGCCCGTGTCGAGGCCCTGTTGAGCCTGCGCCTGGAGCACGACCCGCTGATCTCGCCGGAACGCGAGTTCGGCTACGCCAGCCGCAGCAAGGCCCAGCGCCTGCCGGTGCTGATGGACGGCCCGGCCAGCTGGCCGATGCTGGGCGTGCAGGCCCGGCCGCAGGCCGCCGATATCGACAGCGGCGCCGATGCCGAGCTGGGTCTGGCCATCGCCTCGGGTCTGCTGGCGCTGCGCGAGGGCGAGCGCGAGATCCGTGTGCGCCTGCACGCCGACGCGCAAGACCCCGCGCCGCCGGATCTCGAGGGCTTGCAGCAGGCCTACCGCCGCCTGGCCCAGATCGAGGCCCAGCAGCATCCGCCGCGCGAGCGCGCCGGTCTGCGGCCCGCGCCATCGGACGAAGAGCGGGCGATGGCCGCCGCGACGCTGGTCCGCGGCGCGACGGCGGGCAGCTCGCTGATGCTGTGTTTTCTGCTCGCACGCTGCCTGGCCACCGAGCAGCCGGCGCTGCTGGCCCAGCGCCTGGGCCGGCTGTTCGCGGTCTGGCTCTGCAGCGCCGCCGAGCTGCGCGAGGCCGATCTGGCGGCGCTGCGCGTCCATGCGCGCCGGGTCTTGCAGGCCAACGAGGCCGGCGAAGCCGCGGTCGATGACCCGCTGTCGCTGATCTACGGCCGCCGCCCGCTGGAGCGCTCGCTGGTGTTCGACCGCGTGTTCCGTGGCCTGTGGCGCGCCCGGCTCAGCACCGAGCAGGGCTGGCTGGCGGTGGATGAGGTGTTTGCCGAGCGCGGCCCGGGCGGCGCGGTCGAGTTGAGCCTGCGCCTGCGGCCCGAGCAGCCGGCCATCGTCGCCTGCCAGGCCGCCCTCCATGGCCCGGACTGGCCGGCCCTGCCGGTGCTGCAGCTGCAGCTGCAGCCGCAGACCCGGCTGCATGCCTACAGCCTGCTGCAGCAGCTGCCGCTGCACAGCATCGCGCTGGCGGTGAAGGTGCGTGGCCTGCGCCAGCTCTGGCTGCACAACCAGCTCGGCCGGCTCGACCCCAGCAAGCCCTTCGCGCCCTTCGGACCACTGCCCGACGCCGCCTCCTATCTGGTGCTGGGCAGCCCCGAGCTGGTGGCCAAGCCGCTGCAAAGCCTGCGTCTGCATCTGCTGTGGGCCGCGCTGCCCGGCTGCGGTGGCGGTTTTGCCGAGCACTACCGCGGCTATCCGGGCGACTGGAGCAACCCGGTGTTCCGTGCGCGCTGGTCGCTGCTGGCCAATGGCCGCTGGCAGGCGGCCCAGGGCGAGGCCACGGCGCTGTTCGACAGCCTGAGCGGCCAGCGTCGCATCGCGGCGCAGCGCACGCTGGCGCTGGACGCCACCGAACTCAAGCGCTGGCACCGCGCCGAACCAGCCGGCCAGCCGGGGCAGAGCGGCGAGTTCAGCCTGGCCAGCCGCCAGGGCTTTTTCCGCCTGGGCCTGGCCGAACCGCCGGCGGCCTTCGGCCATGCGCTCTACCCGCAGCTGATGACCGAGGTGCTGAGCCGCAACAGCCGGCTCAAGCGCGCCCGCGAGCCCGAGCCGCTGCCCCGGCCGCCCTACACCCCGCAGCTGGAGCAGCTCAGCGTCGACTACGAAGCCAGAGAGCTGATCGGCCTGCTGACGGCCGAGGCCGATCAGCCCGGTGCCAGCCAGCTGTTCCAGCAAGGCCCGTTCGGCCGGGAGCGCTTGCTGCCCGGGCAGCGCGGCCACCACTGGCTGCCGCGCCTGCAGGCCGACGGCCAGCTCTTCATCGGTCTGCGCGCCAGCGAGCTGCAGGGGCCGCTGTCCCTGCTGTTTAGGCTGCGCGCCGAACAGGCCGCCGATGCGCCGGACGCGCAGCGCCCGCGGCTGCGCTGGGCCGCCTGGTGCGGCGATGCCTGGCGCTGGCTGGACCCCCAGCGCCTGCTGCACGACGGCACCCAGGGCCTGTTGCGCAGCGGCCTGATGGTGCTGGACCTGCCGGCCGATCTGAGCCGCGGCTGCCCGGCCCTGCCCGGGCCCGAGCTGTTCTGGCTGCGCCTGAGCGCCGACTGGGGCTTCGAGCTGCTGGCCGGCTTCCAGGGCGTGCAGGCCCAGGGCCTGGAAGTGCTGCGGCTGGGCGCGGCGCCGCCGGGCGAGCCGGCGCTGCCCCCGGGCCGCATCAAGAACAGCCTGCAGCCCATCGCCGGGCTGGGCAACGTGCGCCAGGTCGACGGCGCCTTCGGTGCGCGCGCGGCCGAGGACGACGCCGCGCTGCATGTGCGCGCGGCCGAGCGCCTGCATCACAAGGGCCGGGCCGCGACGGTCTGGGACGTCGAGCGCCTGGTGCTGGACGCCTTCCCCGAGGTCATCAAGGTGCGCTGCCTGGGCAGCCGGGGCGCGCTGCGGGTGGTGGTGGTCGCCGCGCCGCCGCCCGACGCGCCGGCCGATGCCGCGCCACGGCTGGATGCGGCGACGCTGGCCCGCATCCAGGCCTACCTGAGCGCGCGCAGCAGCCCGCACCTGAGCCTGACGGTGCGCAACTGCGCCTATGCCCGCGTACAGCTGCGCTGCGCGCTGAGCCTGGTGGCCGGTGTGCCGGCCGGCAGCACGCTGCGCCGTCTCAATCTGGACCTGCTGGACTATCTGTCGCCGTGGCGGCCGGGCGGACGCGGCGTGCAGTTCGACTGGCGCCTGCATGCCGAGGAGCTGGAGGCCTTTGCCCGCGCCCGGCCCGAGATCGCCTCCATCGGCGCGATCTCGCTGCTGCACATCACACAGGACGATGCTGGCTGCTACCGGCTCGGCGACAGCGCCAGGCTGGGCAGCCGCGAGATCGCGGCCAGGCGCGGCTGGACCCTGCTGCTGCCGATGCGCCGCCATCTGCTGGAGCTGCAGACCGCGCCCGGCGAGCGCCGCGCCCGCGTGACCGGGCTGGCGCGGCTGGCGCTGGGCAGCAGCTTCATCATCGGCGGGGGTGTCAAACCATGACACGTCGCAATCGCGAGACGCTGAAGAACTATTTCCGCGAGGGCCAGCTGCCCAACGAGGACCATTTCGCCGACCTGATCGACTCCATGCTCAATATGAGCGACGAGGGTTTTCGCAAGACGGTCGAGCGCGGCGAGGAGATCTATGCGCCGGTGGGCCATGACGCGCTCCTGAGCTTTCTGCGCGACCAGAACCCCGACAGCGTGCTGTGGCGCGTGGCGCTGAGCCGCGCGCGCGATCAGCTGCTGCTGCAGCGCGGTGGCTCGGCCGGCGACGGCGCGAGCGCGCCGCTGCTGTGCCTGGACGCCGACCAGGACAGCGGCCAGCGCGTCGGCATCGGCACCGCCGACCCGCAGGACATGCTGGACGTGCAGGGCACGGTGCGTAGCAGCGGCCGGCGCGGCAGCGACCCGCGCAGCGCGCCCGAGCCGCTGCTGGCCAACGGCCAGTGGCAGGACCTGACCGACGATCTGCAGGGCTGCCAGGGCTTCGAGGTGATGGCCGGTGTCGGCCAGAAGGGCTCGGGCCGTTTCGCGCTGCTGCAGGCGGTGGCGCTGAACACCTACAACCCCAGCTGGGGCTGGCTGGACTTCCTCAATCGCAAGCGCGGCATCCGCAGCACCCAGGCCTTCTGGGGCCGGCGCTGCGACCGCCTGCAGCTGCGCTGGCACGGCGGCGACGACAAGGGCGACAAGGGCGACAAGAACGCGAAGAGCGTCAAAAGCGGCCGCGACGCCAGCTACCGGCTGCAGATCCGCACCGGCTGCGACTTCGGTGACAAATGCCTGATCAGCGCGCAGCTGACCCAGCTCTGGTTCGATCCGCATATGGAGGCCTGTCAGCGATGAGCATGCGGCCGCAGACCATCGCGCGCAAGCCGCCGCCGCAGCCGCAGCAATCGCCCGGCGGCCCGGCGCTGGACTTCGAGGCCTTGCGCAGCGCCGGCATCGCGCTGGCCCAGGCCGCCAGCGGCCAGCTGTGGACCGACTACAACCTGCACGACCCCGGCGTCACCCTGCTGGAGGCGCTGTGCTACGCGCTGACCGAGGATGTCTACGGCGCCCAGCAAAGCGTGCCCGAGCTGCTGGGCTGGCCCGAGGGCCAGGTCTTGCCCGAGCGCCATGGCCTGCACCGGCCCGAGCGTATCCTGCCCTGCCGGCCTGTCACCGCGGCCGACTACCGCCGCGCGCTGCTGGCCCGCTGCCCCGGCGCCCTGCAGCTGCGGCTGCAGCCCTGCGAGCAGGGACTGCCCGGGCTGTGGCGCCTGGCCCTGCTGGCCCAGGAGGGCCAGATCGACGCGGCCCAGCGCGCGTTCTGGTCGCTGCGCAACCTGGGCGAAGACCTGGACGGCGCCGTGCGGCGGCTGCAGCCCCGGCCACACCGCCTGGTGTTCGAGATCGATGTCGAGGGCCCGCGCGAGCTGGCCGAGCTGCTTGGCGAGCTCGCGCAGCGCGCGGCCGACTTCATCGCCGCACGGCCGCGCTGGCGGCCGGCCGACACGGCGCTGGACCCGGCACTGCGCTTCGACGGACCGGCCCTGCCCCAGGGCTGGATCAGCGATGCCGAGCTGCAGCGCGGCGAGCAGGCGCTGCTGTACTTCAGCGATCTGGTGCTGGCCCTGCAGGGCATCGAGGGCCTGGCCTCGGTGCGGCGCCTGCAGCTGCTGGGCGACGGCGAGGGGGCGGTCGACCCCGGCGCCGATGCCGTGCCCTGGGGCGATGAGGCCGGCGCGCTGTGCCTGCAGTGGCCGCGCCGCGCCGAAGACCTGATGGACTGGGTGGTCTGGCGCGGTGCGGCGCGCGAGACCCTGCCCGCGCAGAATCTGCTGCGCCGCCTGGCCCAGCTGCAGGTGGCCCACGAGCACCCACTGCCCGGCCTGAGCCAGGCGGCGCTCGGCGCTGCGGTGGCTGGCGTGGCGCCGCCCGAGCACCCGCCCTACTATCCGGCCCTGCTGCAGCTGCCGGCGATCTATGCCCATCCCGAGAGCCTGGGCGAGCAACGCCACCGCAGCCACAGCCGCAGCGGCCAGCACGCCCAGTGGCTGGCCTATATGGCGCTGCTGGAGCAGTGGCTGGCCCATGGCCAGGCGCAGCGCCAGCGGCTCGGTGCGCTCTACAGCCTGGCGGTTGAAGCAGCGCCGAGCTATTGGTGGCAGCCGCTGGGTGAGTCTCATCTGGAAGGCTTGACAGCGCTGCAGCTGCAGACGCCCGCCGAGCAGCTGACGGCCCTGCAGGCCGAGGACGATGCGCTGGAGCGGCGCGGCCGCGTGCTGGACCAGTTGCTGGCCCTGCACGGCGAGGCCCTGCCGCAGAGCGGGCTGCGCGGCCTGCCTTGCTACTTCAGCCCCGGCGGCTTCGAGCAGCATCTGCTGCGGCTCAAGCAGACGCTGGCGGCCGGCATCGAGCGCTTCACCCGCGAGCGCCATGCCGGCTTCGACTACAGCCGGCCGAGCTTCGGCCTGATCGGCAACACCGCGCCGCTGCAGGAACGCCTGAGCCTGCAGCTGGGTTTTGCCGAGCACCACAGCCGCTCGCTGATGGCACCGCTGCGTGAGCGGGGCTTGAGCGTGAGCGAAGACACCGAGCCGCCCAAGGTCTTGCGGCAGCCCGGCCCGGGCCTGAGGCCCATGCAGCTGTTCGCCGACGCGCCACGGCGCGAGGACCTCGCCGACAAGCCCTTATGGAAACCCGGCGACCGCCTGGATCCCGCGCTGCTGCGCTGCGCCGTCCATGCCAGCCGCTACCAATGGCAAGAGCAAAGCAAGCTGCTGTGGCTGGGCCCCGACGAGCAGCAGCGCTGGTGGCCGCTGGGCCGGCAGGCCGATGCGGCGGCCGCGCAAGACCTGGCCCTGGCCCTGCACGGCTTTGCCTGCGGCCTGCAGCGGCGCTGCGAGGGCCTGCATCTGCTTGAGCATCTGCTGCTGCGGCCCCAGGGCGAGGTGCCCTTGCCCCCCGATGTGCCGGACGACTTCTATGCGCAGCAGCTCAGCGTGGTGCTGCCGGCCTGGACCGCGCGCGGCGCCGACCCGCGCTTTCGGACCCTGGCCGCGCAGACCGTGGCCGAGCTGGCGCCGGCCCATCTGCAGACGCACTGCCTGTGGCTGCAAGCCGAGGCGCTGCAAGCCTTCGAGCTGGCCCTGCAGGGTTGGCTGCTGGCCAAGCGGGCGCTGTGCGAGAGCCTGGCTGGCGACGGCGCGCTGGACCCGGCCGCGCAACGCCGGCTGGACTCGCGCGCCGCCGTGCTGCGCCGGCTGCTGTGGCAGCAGATCTCGCGCGAGGCCCCGCCATGAGGGCCGTGATCGACAGCCTGGTCTGGGATGCCCGCTTCGCCAGCGAGGGCCTGGCCTGGCAGCAGCAGGAGCGCCTGCGCCGCTTTCTGCGCGGCCCGGGTCTGCGCACGCTGCAGGCGCGCCTGCAGGCGCAGATGCCGGCCGACGGCCGGGTGCTGCACATCGACAGGCTGGAACTGGACCTGGGCCGCTTCACACCCGATGCGCCGCTGCGGCAATGGGCCGAGCGCCTGGACGGCGCGCTGCTGCAGGCCTTGCAGCGCCTGCCCGGCAGCGGCCGCTCGCGCGACGCGCATGAGCTGGCGCAGTTCAGCCACTATCTGCAGCAGGGCGCGCTGCCCTGGTCGGCACGTTCGGCGCAAGACCTGGCCGGCTGGCTGGCGCGGCTGGCGCGCCGCCATGGCCCGGGCCTGTGGGAGGCCTTGCAGCGCCTGGCACCCGGCGAGCAGGTGCTGCAGAGGCTGGCGCTGATCACGCCGCATGGCGGGCTGCAGGCCCTGATCGCCGTGCGCGCGCCCGAGCTGGCCGCCGCACTGGAGCTGCTTGATGCGCAGTGGCTGAACCCGCTGCAGGCACGGGGCCGCCTCAGCCTCTACCAGCGCCAGCGCCTGCAGCAGGCGCTGCGGGTGGCCGGGCTGCGCGCGCTGTGGGGCGGTGCGACGCTGGCCGGGCCACGGCTGCAGGGGCTGATCCAGGCCCTGATCCAGGCCCATGCCGAGCTGCTGGGCCCGGCCTGGGCGGCGCTGGCCAACGGCCTGCCCCGGCCGACGCGCCCCCGCTCGGCGCTGGCCCGGCAGCTGCTGCAGGCGCTGTGGCCCGACAGCGTCGATGAGCACTCGCCCACCGTGACGCCGCAGCAGCGCCGCCGCAGCCCGCTGCTGGCCGCCGCGCTGGCGCAGCTGGACGAGGCCTTGAACAGCGGTCGCGCCCAGGACGGCGCAAGGCTGCAGCGCCTGTTGCTGGGTCTGGCTCAGCAGCTGCCGCAGGAGCTGCCGCTGCTGCTGCGCGCCTGGGCCCGCGAGGGCCGGCGCCGGCGCGGCTGGGCGGCCAGCCTGGCGCCGGCCGGCCTCGGGCTGGTGATGCATCTGATGCAGGCTCCCGAGCCCGCCAGCGCGCCATCGAGCGTGCCGTCCTGCGCGCCGAGCTGGATGGAGTCGCTGCGCCAGTTCGCGCTGCGCATGCTGGCGCGCCCGGACAGCCCCCCGCTGACCCTCAGCGCTCTGCAGCAGCATCTGCTGGACCACAGTCTGCAGACCCTGGCCGAGACCGGCCGGCTGCCGCAGACCCATGCCGGCTGGCAGGCGCTGTGGCAGCAGGGCTGGCAGCGCCTGCAGCAGGACGGCGCCGGGCCGGCCGCAGCCGCGACAGCGCCCGCGCCGGACTGGGGCAGCCAGCTCGATGCCTTGCTGGCCGCCGCGCCGCAGCGCTGGAGCGCGGCCCAGCGCCTGCAGTTCAACCGCCTGCTGGAGCGCGAGTCCGATGCCGAACGCTGGCTGGCCCGCTACCGCCCGGCCCAGCGCTGGGCCTTGCTGAACCAGGCTGCCGGTGGCGAGGCGGCGACCTTGCAGGCCTGCAGCGGCCTGCTGCAGCGGGCCTTGCAGGCGCTGCAGCCGCAGGCCAAGGCGGCCGACACCGAGCGCCAGCACTGGCGCTGGCTGCTGCGCCCCTTGCTGGTCGAGGGCCAGGCGCCCCGTCCCGAGACCCTGGTGCGCCGCTGGGCGATGCAGCTGCACCGCGCGCTGCCACAGGGCTCGCTGGCGCGCTGCTTCGCACGACTGGACCGGGTGCTGGCGGGTCTGAGCGCCTGGGCCGACCCGGTGCTGGCGCGGCTGCGCCGGGGCCTGCGTCGAGCGCCCAGCCGGGCCGAACACTATGAGCTGGGCCTGCGGGCGGACCGGCCCGATCGGCCGCTGACTCCGCCACCGTTGGCAAGACCCGACCCCACTGCCAGCGAGGGCCCGATCTATATCGCCGACGCCGGCCTGGTGATGCTGGCCGCCTATGCCGAGCGCCTGTTCGGCCGGCTGGCGCTGCTGGAGGCCGGGCGCTTCAAGAGCCCGGCCGCGCAAAGCCTGGCAGTCGCCGCGCTGGGCTATCTGGCCGCCGGCCACGAGCTCGGCCATGGGGTCGGCAGCGAGGCCGAGCAGGTGCTGGCCAAGCTCTTGTGCGGCGTGCCGCCGGCCCAGGTGCTGCCGGCGCCCGAGCCGCTGGACGAGGAGCGGCGCGCGCTGCTGGATGCCTTGCTGGGCGCGGTGATCGCGCACTGGAAGGCGGTCGGCAACACCTCGGTCGAGGGCCTGCGCCAGAGCTTTCTGCGCCGCGGCGGTCGGCTCAGCCGCAAGCCCGGCGATGCCGACGAGCAGGCCTGGCGGCTGCTCGTTGAGCCCAAGCCCTTCGACCTGCTGCTGGACCGTCTGCCCTGGTCGTTCTCGACGATCAGATTGCCCTGGATGACAGGAGTGCTGCATGTCGACTGGCGCTAGCACCGCATTGCAGGCCCGGGCCTTGGCCCTGGAACTGGACTGGCTCGGCCAGGTCCTGAGCCTGCGCCTGGAACAGCACTTCCAGCAGAGCGAGGCCGGCTTCGAGGACGCGCCGCCGCCGCCCGGTCTGCCGCCGGGCAGCGAGCTGGCGCGCCTGGTCGAGAGCTTGCAGCTGGGGCCGGCCGAGCGGGCGGTGCTGGCGCTGGCCCTGCTGCCGCATCTGCGTCCGGCCGCGCTGGACCTGCTGTTCATGCGCAACAGCAATCTGGAGCGCGGCTTCACCGAGTTCGGCGGCATCAAGGGCCAGGCCCATGGCGGCTTTCTGCCGACCGGCGAGACCGCCGCCTTTCTGATCGCCGGCGAGGACTTGCAGCGCCGCATCGCGCTGCTGGCGCTGTTCGATGCCGAGCATGGGTTCGCGCGCCAGGGCCTGCTGAAGCTGGACAACCCGGCCGGCGGTGAGCCCCAGCTCAGCGGCGCGCTGCAGCTCAGCGCCGAGGCGCTGCAGCGCCTGGCCACCGGGGTCTGGCACAAGCCCGACTACAACGCGCAGTTCCCCGCCAAGCTGATCAGCAGCACGCTGGGCTGGGACGATCTGGTGCTGGCGCCCGAGGTGATGGACGAGGTGAACCAGGTCTGCGCCTGGATGCGCGAGGGCCAGCACCTGATGCAGGACTGGGGCCTGGCACGCGCGCTCAAGCCCGGCTACCGGGCGCTGTTCTACGGTCCGCCCGGCACCGGCAAGACCCTGACCGCCACGCTGATCGGCCAGGCCGCGCAGGTCGATGTCTACCGCATCGACCTGTCCATGGTGGTGTCCAAGTACATCGGCGAGACCGAGAAGAATCTGGCCCGGGTGTTTGATCAGGCGCAGAGCCGGCGCTGGGTGCTGTTCTTCGACGAGGCCGATGCCTTGTTCGGCAAGCGCAACAGCAATACCCAGAGCGCCAACGACCAGCATGCGAACCAGGAGATCGCCTATCTGCTGCAGCGGGTCGAGGACTTCCCCGGCACCGTGATCCTGGCCTCGAATCTGCGCAGCAATATCGACGAGGCGTTTGCGCGGCGCTTCCAGTCGATGATTTACTTCCCGCTGCCCGATGCCGAGCAGCGGCTGCGGCTGTGGCGCGGCATGCTGGCGCCGCAACGGCTGTCGGCCGAGGTTAAGCTGGACGAGATCGCCGAGCGCTACGAGCTCTCCGGCGGCGCGATCGCCAATGTGTTGCGCTATGCGGCGCTGCTGGCACTGCGCCGGCGCAGCGAGCAGATCAGCGCCGCCGAGCTGCGCCAGGGCCTGCTCAAGGAGTTGCGCAAGGAAGGGAGGACCTTGTGAAGCGCCGCTACCTGCTTTGCGCCCTGCTGCCGGCCTTGATCGCGGCATCAGCGGCCGAGGCGCCGCTCATCGCCCCCGCCAGCGCCCCCTCCACCGCACCCATCAGCGCGCCCATCAGCGCGCCGGCCCCGGCCGCCTCGCGCGCGCTGAGCCAGTTGCAGGAGCCGCTGCAACTGGACAGCGCCGCGTTTCGTCTGCCTGCGGCCCTGCTGGAGCGCCCCTATCGCCGCCCGCTGCATGCCCAGGGCGGTCGTCCGCCCTATCGCTTCGAGCTGGCCGACGGGGCTCTGCCCGAGGGCATCGCGCTGTCCCCGCTGGGGGTCTTGCAGGGCACGGCCGACAAGCCGGGCAGCCATCGCTTCACGGTGCGCCTGATCGACGCGCTGGGCGAGCAGACGCAGCAGCGCTATCTGCTGGCGGTCGTGCAGGTCCGGCCCAAGGCAGCGGCTGCGGCCGCCAGCGCGGCGAGTGGCAGCCCCAAGCCGCTGACGACACTCTCGGCCGAGGACATGCTCGCGCTGCCGCCGGCACGGCCGCTGGCCCAGGCCTACCGGCTGATGCCGGCGGTGCTGGACATCCTGCTGCCGGCCGAGAGCGTCGAGGACGGCAGCCTGCCGGTGCCTCCGGCGGAGCCGGCGGCCAGCGCGAGCCAGGTGGGTGGTGCGGCGGGCGGTACGGGGGGCAGCGCTGCGCCCCTGCCCCCGCTGCCGGTCAACCTGGGCGCGGAGCAGGCCGAGCAGCTGAAGCTGCTGCTGAAGCCGCTGACCGCGCTGGAGTACCCGACGCGCGAGACCTTCGAGGCCGCACTCGATGCCCGGCTCTGCGCCTACAGCCGCATGCTGAGCCTGCAGGCAGCCGCCAAGCAAGGCCTGACCCCGCCCAGCGAGGCCCAGTTCGCCGCCGCCTGCCCGCCCGACTGGGCGGCCGTGGCCAAGGCCAAGCCGGTCAGCGGCCCGCCCAGCTGGCAGCAGCTGCCGCAGACCATCATGCCGGCGGCGCTGCGCCACTGGCTGGTCGAGGCGGCCCGGCACGAACATGAACTCAAGCTCGACCCGCCCATCGTCTGGGACGGTGCCGGCTGCGGCTGTGTGCGCGAGGATCTGTCGGGCCAGGTCTATGGCTTTTATCCGCTCTGGTGGGCCGAGGGCAAGGCGCAGCAGATCGACTTCAGCCTGCTCAGCCGCATCAGCGTGCTGGGCTTGCCTTTTTCCAACAGCCCGGGCGACGATCTCGCGCCGGACGCCCACGAGCGCTGGACCCTGGCCCAGACCAATTTCATCCGCACCGCGCAGCGCCACGGCACGGCGCTGGACCTGGTGATCTATCGCAATGACTGGCGCTTTCTGCAGGTGCAGCCGCCGGCCGCTCGCGAGGCCCAGATCGAGCAGGCCCTGCTGCAGCTGCCGCAGCAGGCACGCCGCCTGATCGACGCACCGCTGCCCGACTGGCTGTCGCGCGCCAAGGCCTGGCTACCCGGCTTCGGCCAGGCCCAGCATCTGGGCGACGGCATCACGATCTTCTTCGACGAGTTGCCGCCGGCCGGCGCCCAGCCGCTCTGGCGCCAGGCCTTCAAGGATTTCCATCGCCGCTTCGTGCTGGCGGTGATCGAGCAGCTGCGCGCCAATCCCAAGCGCCGGTACGCGCTGAATCTGGTGGTCGGCGATCGCCAGCTCAGCGAGCCGGGCGCCGTGGCCGGCCTGTTCGAGCTTCTGAAGGCGGCCGAGGACCCGCATCTGATCAATGGCCGCATCGAGGAGAGCACCGCCGTCTACAGCAGCGCCACCAACGTCACGCTGCGCGTCCTCGTGCTGCTCAGCGAGCCCAGCGCGCTGAGCAAGAAGCAGCTGCGCGGCCGCATCGAGGCCGAGCCGGCGCTGCAGGGCATAGACCGGCGCATCTTCCTGCGCAAGCTCATCCCGATGATCTCCATCGGTATGCCGGAGGCCGAGAGCCAGCAGTTCGCCGACGATCTGGTGTACTTCGAGGACAACTTCGGCGGTGTCGGTTTCTGGCCGCTGCCGATGGCCGGCGAGACCGTCAGCCCCGGCATGAGCGCGGCGCTGCGCACCGCCTTCAGCGGCGCCGCCGCCGACAGCGCGACCCGACCGATCTGCGACTGGGCCTGCGAGAACCGCTGGCCGCTGCGGGCACTGTTCCATCTGCTGCTGCTGAGCGGTGCGATCTGCCTGGCGCTGCTGCTGTGGAACTGCGCCTGGCGCGCGCGCTGGGGCCGCTATCTGCCGCTGGGCGGCATCCCGGTGGTGCTGGTCGGCGCCCTGCTGCTGAACTGCGACCCGCAGCTGCGCGCCCTGCGCGACGGCACCGGGCTGATGTGGACCGTGATCGCAATCCTGTTTGTCGCGGCCCTGTGGGCCGTGCTGAAACCGAAGGTGGAGAAACCATGAAAACCCTCGCCGCACCGAAGAGCCAGACCGCACAACGCGCTGCTGCAGCCGCCGCCCATGCCGGCCATAGCAGTGCCTCAGCCGCCTCGACCAGCCCGCGCCAGAGCGCCCAGGGCGCCCAGATCGCGCAGCTGCAAGCCCTGAGCACCGGCGCGCCGGTGCAGCGGGTCGAGGGCGACCGCAAGACCAAGGGCTTCAACCGCGGCAAATCGCACTCGACCACCACGCCCAGCGGCAAGACCACCTCGCACAAGCCCGGCAAGGGCCGCGAGGAAGACCCGCGCAAGAGCGCCGCCAAGAACCGCCGGCGCGACCGCATGCTGGCGGCGAATGTGGCGAATTCGCAGAACAAGTAGGCGGGGAGCGACGCATGAAAACTCGTGTCGATGCGGCAGCCCATGACAAGCAGCCGCTCGAACCCGCCAGCCGACTGGGGATGCAGCAAGGCCGGGCTGCCACAGGTCCTCGGCAGCAGCAGCAACATCAGCAGATCGCACAGCTGCAACAGAGCGTTCCAGACGCCAACAGGACCGGCTTGCCAGACTCGCTCAAGAACGGCATCGAAGCGTTGTCGGGCATGGACATGTCCGGCGTGCGCGTGCATCGCAACTCCAGCAAGCCGGCGGCGCTGCAGGCCCATGCCTATGCGCAGGGCTCAGACATCCATTTGGGGCCGGGGCAGGAGAGACATCTGCCACATGAGGCCTGGCATCTGGTGCAGCAGCGCCAGGGTCGCGTACGGCCGACCCGGCACAGCCAGGGTGTCGCGATCAACGACAGCCATGCGCTGGAGTCCGAAGCGGACCGTATGGGCGCCCGCGCGGGGCAGGTCGCGCAGCGCCGTGCGATGGCGCCCCTGCGGCACGCGGCCGGCTGCTGCTGTGGTAGTTGTGGCAGCAGCAACAGCGCGCAGTTGGTGAGGAGCGCCAGACTGGACGGAGCCGTGCAGCTGAAAACCTCGGTCAGCATCACCGATGGCAGCCAGACTGCCCAGGGAGAGAGCGGCCATGAGGACACGACACGCGGCCGTTTCGCCCAGTGGCCAGGACTGCGAAGCCGCTTCGAGGCTGTCGTCAACGCCCACACCATGCCCGAGCTCGACGACGGCGGCGTCGCCACCGGAAAGACCTACTCGCGCAACCGCTATATGTGCGCCGAGCCCAATGCCCTGGGCAATCTGCTGAACCACTATGCAAGCAGCACCACACATGGCTTGACCAACGGATACCTGGCCAGCTTGAGCTTCCCGGCACTGGCCATCGATGACAAGACCGGCGGTTCGATCGCGCCCTGCCCGGTTTGCTCGCAATGGGTGAGCGCGGTCGCGCCGATGGCGGTGCACACGCTGGGCGCGGTAGACATGGTCAACCAACGCGAACTCGACGCGCGCGACGAACTCCGGCGCGCCCGGCTGGCCGAAGAGGAAGAAGCCAGCCGAAGAGCGCAGGAGAAGGAACAGAAGAAGAAGGAACGCGAGACTCACAGCGCAGTCGACCTGGCTATTGATCAGACTATCGAGGCCCTGCTGGTCAAGAAGAAGGGCGAGCTCCAGCGCGCCCTGAAGGCGGCGCAGCCAGCCAGCACGGGAAAGAAGGCGAAGAAGGGGGCAACGGTCTTGTCCGATGGCGAGATCACCGCCTATCTGCGAGGCTGGATGGGCAGCCTGAAAGCCAGCAGCCCCCACACCATCAAGGTGCTGGCGACCTTCGACGAGGGCCAGGCCGATGAACTGACGGCCTGGGCCAGAAGCAACCACGAAGACGGCGCCTGAGTTCGCGCCCGCCGACAGCCTGAGATCCCATTGTGAAGACATCCCCCATCAGGCAGACCGCCCAGCAGCCACTGCCGCATGAGCCGGCAAGCCAGCAGGGGCCGCGCGGCGGCGCCAAGGCCGGTGGCGTGCGGCAACCTGCAGATCAAGTACCGCAGGGCTGCGAGTCGCAATGCTTGACGCCGTTCTTGATTGCAAACGAGGGTGCCCAAACGGGGACTGATTGGCGGAGATCTCATGAGCGACAAGACAGTAGACCGCCGGCGCCAAGCCCGCAGCCCGACCCGGCAAGCAGCAGCGGAGGCCGAGGCGAGCCAAGAAACCCCTGGGAGCAGCGCTGGCGGTACAGGGAGCCCACGCCAGTTGGCTCAGCGGGCACAGATTGACCAGCTTCGCGGGGCGATGCCGGCAGCCGGCGCAGCGACGCTGCAGTTGCAACGGAACAAGGCCGGCCTGGCTTCGGCCAAGGCCGATCGCCGGGCCGAGCGGCAAAGGCGCGGCGACCGGGGCCGGCAGGAGGCTCGCCGGCAAGAGCCCCAGGACTTCGATCCGGGCAGAATTGGCCACGCCCCCACGGGTGAGGTCGGCGTCATGCTGACCCTGCTGATGCTGCTCGGCCAGATCAACGGGGCCGGGGCGCAGCCTTTGACGGCGCGCGCCCCCCGTTCCCTGGCCCGGCATGCGCCTGACCATCTACCGGACCATCAGCCGGAGGCTCAGAGGAATTCGACGGCCCTGGCCCCGCAGCGGCCAGGGTCGCTCGCCCTGCCACAAAGTAGCCCGCTGCTCACATCGCCCGCGCGCCTGGGGATGCCATCGATGGGCCTGCTGCCCCTCGATAGGCCCACCACAGAGACCCACCGCCCGACGAATTCGACCGCCCTGACCACCCGGGCCCAGCCCCGTCCGCCGGAACGTCCGCTGATCGAGGGGCAGCGCACGATGACATCCACAGCGATCCTGCCCACGCCGAGGCGCCCGAGCGACGACATGTGCGCACTCAACGAAACAGGCATGGCGACGCAGAGTGACAAAGTCGCCTACGGCAAGCTTGCCCACGTTCGCTGTGACCCGCTCGTCGAAGCCTTGTGCGGCGAGGCGCGCAGCAATCCCATTTACAACGGCACCTTGTCGGAGGTGGATCAGGTCTGCAAGGACGTCCAGATCACCGACCCCGTGAACAAGCCCGGCGCTTGTGTATTCAATGCCAAAGGCGACGGCGCGGGCAAGCTGTCTTGTAAAGCGCTGGACAGCTATGACGACACCAAAATCGGTCACGAGCTGGAGCATGCCGTGGACAGCTGCCGCATGCAGCAAGGCGGAGGGAGCCTGGGCCGGAATTACTGGGGCGTGGTCTCCGAAATACACGCGCACACTGTGCAGGCCGCGATTGCCAAGAACAACCAGGAGAAAGGCCTCAAGGTCGAATCGAGGGATCTCTCGCTCATGAAGGACTTCGATGCCGGCTGCATCATGCCCAGCTCGGCTGCCAAACTGGACAACGTGGATGCCGGCATGTGGGCCATCGTGCACAGCTACCACAAGCTCTATGTGCAGACCGATTTGAGCCTGCCGGACTTGCTGGCCATGTATGGCAAAGAAATGGCCAAGGCCCACGCCCGCTATACGGACATGACTCAATCTTCAAGCTACATCTCGGCAAAGGATCCGAGATACAAGGCCATCAAATAGTGGGTCGGCCAGAGACCCGTACCGGGCCGGTCTGACCTGGTCGGTAGCGGACCAGGTAGGGGCCTAGGTACGGCACTCAGCGGTCGAGCAAGCGGGTCGGATCGGCAAGACTTTCCAGCGCCTGCCCCTCCCGCGCCAGCAACTTCTCCAACGCCGGCAGCAGCGGCCCCAGCCGCTCCTCGATGGCCTCACGCACCGTGTCGACGAACACCTGCGTCTGCCGCTCGATCTCGATGTTCAGACCTGAGCCCACCTCCTTCTCGCCGAAGGTGGTCATGCGCAGGGTTTCCGGGATCAGCCAGACTTCGAACCAGCCGGCGCCGCCGGGTTCGCGGTGGGCTTCGGCGACGGTCAGGCTGGCGCCGTTGATCGCGATATAGCCCTTGGCGAAGATGTAGCGCATCCAGGGCGCGGGCACCGCGATGCGCAGCACATGGTTGTTCTCGGGCCGGCGGATCTCGGCCACCGTGGCCATGAAGTCCACATGGCCGGAGAGCGGGTGGCCGCCGATCTCGGCGCCGTCGCGCGCGGCGCGCTCGACATTGATGCGGCTGCCCTGGCGCAGGCCGGCCAGCGTGGTCAGGTTCAGGCTTTGCTGCATCACATCAAAGTCGGCCCGGGTATCGCCCTGCAGCGCGGTGACGGTCAGGCAGACGCCGTCGCTGGCGACGCTGGCGCCGATCTCCAGGCCGTGGCAGAAGCCCGGCGGGAACTCCAGCGAGAAGCTGCGCAGGCCGGGCTTGTCGGTGATGGCGGCGACTTCGGCGATGCCTTGAACAATGCCGGTGAACATATCAGTGCGTCGCTTTCAAAGATGGCGCGAGAAGGTCTCGGCCGAGAAGCCGACCGTCAGGCGGCCGTCGTCCCATTCGATGATGGGGCGCTTGATGACGCTGGGCTGGGCCTGCATCAGCGCGGCCGCGCCGGCGGCGTCCGCCGCAGCGGTCTTGGCCGCCTCGTCGAGCTTGCGCCAGGTGGTGCCGGCACGGTTGAGCACACGCTCCCAGCCCAGTTCCTTGAGCCAGCGCTGCAGCTGCTCGGGCGGCACGCCGGCGCGCTTGTAGTCGTGGAAGTGGTAGCTCAGGCCCTGATCGTCCAGCCAGGCGCGCGCACGCTTCATCGTGTCGCAGTTGGGAATGCCATAAACAGTAATCATGGGGCGGGAAGTTACCATGAAGCCATGATCGACTGGCTCGACGAGGCTTCTCTCGACTTTCCGCCCTCCTCCCGCGCGCTCGGCCCCGACTCGGACGCGCCGGGTCTGCTGGCCGCCGGCGGCGACCTGAGCCCGGCACGGCTGACGGCCGCCTATGCGCGCGGCATCTTTCCCTGGTACGGGCCGGACCAGCCCATCCTGTGGTGGGCACCGGACCCGCGCATGGTGCTGCAGACGCGGCACTTTCGCCTGACCCGTTCGCTGCGCAAGACGATTGCCCGCTTCGTGCGCACGCCGGGCTGCGAGATCCGCGTCGACAGCGCGACGCCGGCCGTGCTGCGCGCCTGCGCCGAGGCGCCGCGCGAGGGCCAGAACGGCACCTGGATACTGCCCGAGATGCAGGCCGCCTATGCCCGTTGGGCCGTGCTGGGCACGGTGCACAGCGTCGAGACCTGGGTCGACGGCGAGCTGGTCGGCGGGCTCTACGGCGTCAACCTGGGCCGCATGTTCTTCGGCGAATCGATGTTCATGCGCGCCACCGATGCCTCCAAGATCGCGCTGGCGGCCCTGGTCTGCCTGTGCCGCCAGCACGGCATCCCCTGGATCGACTGCCAGCAGAACACCCGGCACCTGGCCTCGATGGGGGCGGCCGAGGTGGCTCGGCCCGAGTTCGAAGCCCATCTGCGGCAGTTTGTTGGGCAGTCCTCCCCACAATCCTGGGTCTTCCGGCCCGCGCTATGGGACTGGCTGCAGGCAGAATCGGCCCCAGCCTCAACCACCCTCAAGCCCGCCACGTCGTGACCCATCCCAAAGAGCTACCGCTGTCGCAGCTGCAGTTCTACGCCACAGCGCCCTACCCCTGCAGCTATCTGCCGGACCGCCAGGCGCGCTCCCAGGTCGCCACGCCCAGCCATCTGATCCATGCGGACGCCTACTCGGGTCTGGTCGAGGCGGGTTTCCGGCGCAGCGGTCTGTTCACCTACCGGCCCTATTGCGACGGCTGCAAGTCCTGCGTGCCGATGCGCATCCCGGTGGCGGCCTTCCAGCCCTCGCGCAGCCAGCGCCGCGCCTGGAAGCAGCATGGCGACCTGAGCGTGCATGTGATGCGCCTGGGCTTCAGCGAAGAGCACTACCAGCTCTATCTGCGCTACCAGGCCGGCCGCCACTCGGGCGGCGGCATGGACCACGACAGCATCGACCAGTACACCCAGTTCCTGCTGCAAAGCCGCATCAACTCGCGCCTGGTCGAGTTCCGTGCGCCGGCCGCGCCGGGCGAGGAGGAAGGAGCGCTGAAGATGGTGTCCATCCTCGATGTGCTCAGCGACGGGCTCTCGGCCGTCTACACCTTCTACGAGCCCGATGAGGCCGCCAGCTACGGCAGCTACAACGTGCTGTGGCAGATCGCGCAGGCCCGTGAGCTGGGCCTGGCCCACCTCTATCTGGGCTACTGGATCGCCGAGAGCCAGAAGATGGCTTACAAGGCCCGCTTTCGTCCGCACGAGCTGCTGCGCGACGGCCAGTGGCAGGTCGCCGAGGCCTGATACCAGCCTCGCCCACTTGGCGCGATGCGCACAACTGGACTCTTTTCGGTATTTAAAATTACCAGAAATTACATACAAACCAAGGGTTAACTACGATACCAGCCTTCACATTGGTATCTAAAGTCCGTCTCACTACGGGGGCACGAGCAGTCCGCTTCTTGTAGCTGCAAGCCGATGGCGCCCACGCGCCTGGCTATGGTCAAGACCATTGCGCAGCAGTAACAAGCGCACCGAACGCGGGAGACGTTCATGGACATGCGAACCCTGGTGCTGGGCCTGTGCGGCCTGCTGCTGAACAGCAGCGCGCTGGCGCTGGACTGCAGCCCCCTGCCGGACTGGACAGCCACTGGTATCTACACCGCCGGCCAGCAGACCCGCGATCAGGGCCGCGCCTACAGTGCCAACTGGTGGAACCAGGGCGCGGCACCGGCGACCAACGCCGGGCCCTGGCAGGTCTGGAAGCTGCTGGGCAGCTGTGACGGCGGCGGTGCTGGCAACAAGCCCCCCGTCGCCAGCTTCAGCAGCCAGACCAGCCGGCTGAGCGTGAGCTTCGATGCCAGCGCCTCCAGCGATGCCGACGGCAGCATCAGCACCTGGCGCTGGGACTTCGGTGACGGCGCCACGGCGGCGGTCGCCAAACCCAGCCACCGCTATGCCCGCGCCGGCACCTATGCGGTGAGCCTGACCGTCACCGACAACCAGGGCGCCAGCACCAGCCGCAGCGCCAGCCTGACCGTCTCCAGCATCGCCCGCGACCCGGTCACCGGCAAGTACACGCTGGCCCTGGCCGATCTGCTGGCCAGCGAGGCCGCGCTGACCGACAGCCCGCTGTTCCGCGCGGTCAAGGCCTCGGTCGCGACCCGGCCCCATGCCCTGGTCACCGCCGTGGGGCCAGGTCTTGCCGGCAACCCTGACAACGTCAAGCGGGTCGAACGCCTGCTGGGCGCGACGCAATGGGAGTTCCTGTTCCCGCTGCGCCATCCCTCCTACACCTACACCGGCTTGCTGCAGGCCATCGCCAAGTTCGGCGGCGTCTGCGCCAGCTACGCCGACGGCCGCGACAGCGACGCGATCTGCCGCAAGACCCTGGCCACGATGTTTGCCCACTTCACCCAGGAAACCGGCGCGCACGACCGCAACCATGCCATCCCCGAGTGGCGCCAGGCGCTGTACTACGTGCGCGAGGCCGGCTGCAGCGAGGACGGCTACGGTTGCCCCTACAACAATGAATGCCGGCCCGAGACCTGGCAGGCCCAGGTCTGGCCCTGCGGCAAGGACGCCCAGGGCCGCTACAAGCAGTACTTCGGCCGTGGTGCCAAGCAGCTCTCCTACAGCTTCAACTACGGGCCCTTCTCGGACGCGATGTTCGGCGATGTGCGGGTGCTGCTGAACGCGCCCGAGCAGGTCGCCGACACCTGGCTGAACCTGGCCTCGGCGGTGTTCTTCCTGGTCTACCCGGCCTCGCCCAAGCCCAGCATGCTGCATGTGCTGGACGGCAGCTGGCAGCCCAATGCGGCCGACCTGGCGCTGGGCATACGCCCCGGCTTCGGCGCCACCACCAACATCATCAACGGCGGCATCGAATGCGGCCAGGGCAGCGAAAAGCCTCAGTCGCTCAACCGCATCGCCTACTACCGCCAGCACGCGGCCGTGCTGGGCGTGCCCATCGCGGCCACCGAGGAGCTCGGCTGTGCCCAGCAAAAGCGCTTCGAGGTGGGCGGCGCCGGCGCACTGAACATCTTCTGGGACCAGGACTGGTCCTACCGCGCCGACATGCCGGAGGGCAAGACCTTTGCCTGCAAGACGGTCGGCTACCAGACCGCCTACTCGGCGCTCAAACCCGGCGACTACCAGCGCTGCGTCGAGAAGTATTTCGACGTGATCGTCCAGCCCTAGCCCGCAGCCCCCGTCTTACCCGGCCCGACCCGTGCCCCGAAAGGCACAGGGGTCAGGTCTTGCTCGTCCGTTCATTTCCCCTCATGCAAGGAGTCATCCCATGCGTTCTCCCCAGCTACTCGTGATGCTGATGGCCGGAGGCCTCAGTCCCCTGGTCCTCGCCTATGACTGCAGCGGCCTGGCCGACTGGAGCGCCGCGGCCGTCTACACCGGCGGCCAGAGCGTCAAGCACAACAACGCCGCCTACCAGGCCAAATGGTGGACCCAGAACAACTCGCCGGCCACCAACTCGGGCCAGTGGGATGTCTGGAAGCCGCTGGGCGCCTGCGATGGTGGCCCGGTCAACCAGCCGCCGGTGGCCAGCTTCAGCGCCGCGGTCCAGGGTCTGACGATCACGGTCAACGGCAGTGCCTCCAGCGACCCGGACGGCAGCATCGCCGCCCATGCCTGGAGCTTCGGCGACGGCGCCACGGCCAGCGGCGCCACCGCCAGCCGCAGCTATGCGGCGGCCGGCAGCTACACGGTCACGCTGACCGTGACCGACAACAAGGGCGCCAGCGCCAGCCGCTCGCAGCAGCTCACGGTGACCAGCGGCCCTGTCAACCAGCCGCCGACCGTGGGCCTGAGCGCGCCGACGGCCGGCGCCAGCCCGACCGCCGGCGACGCGGTGACCCTGGCGGCCAACGCTGCCGACAGCGACGGCAGCGTCGCCAAGGTGGGCTTCTACGTCAACGGCGCCCTGGTGGCCGAGGACACGAGCGCACCCTTCAGCGTCAGCTGGACGGCGCGCGCCGGCGTCGCCGACATCGTCGCCCGCGCCACCGACGACAAGGGTGCGGCCACCGACAGCGCCGCCGTTCGCATCACGGTGCGCGGCCAGGTGGTCGGCGAGGAGCGCTGCCGCCCCGAGGGCCTGGCGACCACGCCGGGTACCGCACCGGCCTACTGCAAGGTCTATGACGAGCAGGGGCGCGAAAAGATGGGGGTCGACAAGCCCCGCCGCGTGATTGGCTACTTCACCAGCTGGCGCACCGGCAAGAACGGCCAGCCGGCCTATCTGGCCTCCAACATCCCCTGGGGCCAGCTGACCCATATCAACTACGCCTTCGCCCATGTGGACGCGGCCCACAAGGTCTCGATCGGCAATGCCGCCGATCCGGCCAATGCCGCCACCGGCCTGACCTGGCCCGGCGTGGCCGGCGCCGAGATGGACCCGGCTTACGCCTACAAGGGCCACTTCAACCTGCTGAACAAGTTCAAGAAGCAGTATCCGCAGGTCAAGACCATGATCTCGGTCGGGGGCTGGGCCGAGACCGGCGGCTTCTTCAATGCCAGCGGCCAGCGCGTCGCCAGCGGCGGCTTCTACACGATGACCACGAATGCCGATGGCACGGCCAACACGGCCGGCATCAGCGCCTTCGCCGACTCGGCCGTGGCCTTCATCCGCCAGTACGGCTTCGACGGCGTGGACATCGACTACGAGTACGCCACCAGCATGAAGGACGCCGGCAACCCGGACGACTTCGCGATCTCCAACGCCCGCCGCGCCCATCTGCTGAAGAACTATGTGCTGCTGATGAAGACGCTGCGCGAGCGGCTCGATGCCGCCGGCCAGCAGGACGCCCGCCACTACCTGCTGACGGTGGCCGCGCCCTCCTCGGCCTATCTGCTGCGCGGCATGGAGAACCACCAGATCACGCCCTATCTGGACTACGTCAACATCATGAGCTACGACCTGCACGGGGCCTGGAACCAGTTCGTCGGCCCCAATGCGGCGCTCTACGACGACGGCAAGGACGCCGAGCTCGCGGCCTGGAGCTACTACCCGGCGCCCCAGTACGCGCGCATCGGCTACCTGAACACCGACTGGGCCTACCACTACTTCCGCGGCGCGCTGCCGGCGGGCCGCATCAATATCGGCGTGCCCTATTACAGCCGCGGCTGGAAGGATGTGGTGGGCGGCACGAACGGGCTGTGGGGCCAGGCGCCCCAGGCCGACCAGAGCAAGTGCCCGGCCGGTACCGGCGGCGGCACGGTGCAGAAGTGCGGGGCCGGTGCCGTCGGCATCGACAACCTCTGGCATGACCTGGACGTCGGCAACCGTGAGGTGCCGGCCGGCTCCAACCCGCTATGGCATCTGAAGAACCTGGCCGAGGGCCGGCCCGGCAGCTATCTGGCCGCCTATGGCCTGAACCCGGCCACCAACCCGGCCGACCAGCTGATCGGCAGCTATGCCCGCCACTACGACCCGACCCTGGTCGCACCCTGGCTGTGGAACGCGCAGAAGAAGGTCTTCCTGTCGATCGAGGACGAGCAGTCGCTGGGCGTCAAGGCCCAGTATGTGGCGGACCGCGGCATCGGCGGCGTGATGTTCTGGGAGCTGGCCGGCGACTACGGCTGGAACGCCCAGCGCGGCGAATGGGGCATGGGCAGCACCTTGACGACGGCGCTCTACAACAAGTTCAAGACCGCCACGCCCTATGGCAACACGCTGACCGCACCGGGCCAGGCGGCCCTGCCCGCCGAGGTGCTGGACATCGGCTATGCGATCTCGGGCTTTGCACTCGGCGATGCCAACTACCCGATCAACCCGACGCTGACGCTGACCAACCGCACAGGCAGCACGCTGCCCGGCGGCACCGAGTTCAGCTTCGATGTGCCCACCGCGATCCCGGCCACCCTGACCGACCAGAGCGGCTTCGGCCTGACGGTGGTGCAAAGCGGCGCCAATCCGGCCGGCCACAACATCGGCGGGCTGGCCAAGGACTTCCACCGCGCCAGCTTCAAGCTGCCCGGCTGGCAAAGCCTGGCCCCGGGCGCCAGCGTCCAGGTCAAGCTGAACTACTACCTGCCGATGCCCCTGCCCAGCAACTGGGTCGTGAGCTTCGGCGGCAAGAGCTACGGCCTGGCCCAGGAAGCCCGCCGCGGCACCCAGCCGGCCACGGCCGCTGCCGCTGCCAGCAACAAGACCTCGACGCTCAAGCGCTGAGTCCCCTCCCTCACCCAAGGACATCACCCATGAAGAACGCCTATCGATTGATCGCCCTGGCCGCCGCGATGGCCGCCGGCTCGGCCCAGGCCTATGACTGCAGCGCGGTGCCGGCCTGGACCGCCGCCGACATCTACACCGGCGGCAAGCTGGCCCAGCAGAACAGCAAGGCCTACCAGGCCAAGTGGTGGACCCAGAACAACTCGCCCGCCACCAACTCCGGCAGCTGGGACGTCTGGAAACCGCTGGGCGACTGCGACGGCAACCCGCCCGTCGACACCACGCCGCCCAGCGTGCCCGCCGGCCTGAGCGCCACCGGCGCCACCAGCTCCAGCATCAGCCTGAGCTGGCAGGCCTCGACCGACACCGGCAGCGGCGTGGCCGGCTATGAGCTGCTGCGCGGCGCCAGCCTGATCGCCTCGCCCACCGGCACCAGCCACACCGACAGCGGCCTGAGCGCCGGCACTGCCTACAGCTACACGGTGCGCGCCAAGGACCGGGCCGGCAATGTCTCGGCCGCCAGCGCCGCGCTGCTGACCAGCACGGCCAACGGCGCCTGCGCCGCGCCGCCGGCCACACCCGCCGGGCTGAACGCCACCGGCACCAGCAGCAACAGCGTCAACCTGGCCTGGGGCGCGGTGGCAGCCGGGCCCAACTGCACGGTGCAGTATCGCGTGCTGCAGGGCTCAAGCACGGCCGCCACCGTGGCCAACCCGGCCGCCAGCGTCACCGGCCTGAGCCCCGACACCGCCTACAGCTTCAGCGTCGTCGCCTTCAACCAAGCCGGCGCCTCCCAGCCCTCGGCCGCGATCTCGGTGCGCACCCAGGAGCTGGGCGGTGGCGACAAGACGGTGCTTGGCTACTTCGCGCAATGGGGCATCTACGGCCGCAACTACCTGGTCAAGAACATCGACACCAGCGGCTCGGCCCAGCACCTGACCCATATCAACTACGCCTTCGGCAATGTGCGCAACAACCGTTGCGAGGTCGGCGTGACCCAGGCGGTCAACGAGAACACCGGGGCCGGCGGCGATGCCTTTGCCGACTACACCAAGGGCTTCAGCGCGGCCCAGAGCGTGGACGGCGTGGCCGACCGCTGGGACCAGCCGCTGCGCGGCAACTGGGGCCAGTTGAAGAAGCTCAAGACCAAGTATCCCAAGCTCAAGCTGCTGATCTCGCTGGGCGGCTGGACCTACTCGCGCGGCTTCTCCGAAGCCGCAAAACCCGAGAACCGCGCCGCATTCGTCAAGAGCTGCATCGACGCCTATATCAAGGGCGATCTGCCGCGTGTCGAGGACGCCGGCGGTGCCGGCGCGCTGGCCGGTGTGTTCGATGGCATCGACCTCGACTGGGAGTATCCGAACGCCTGCGGCCTGGCCTGCGGCAAGCCCGAGGACCGCGAGAACTTCACCGGCCTGGTGGCCGAGTTCCGCCGCCAGCTCGACGCGCTGCGCCCGGGCCTGCTGCTGACCATGGCCGCGCCGGCCGGCATCGACAAGATCCGCGCCTTCGACCCCGGCCAGGCCCATCCCTACATGGACTTCATCAATGTGATGACCTACGACTTCCACGGCAGCTGGGAGGCCAGAACCAATTTCCATTCGCCGCTCTACGGCAGCACGGCCGACCCTTCGACCGGCGATGTGCGGCTCTACAACACCGACGATGCGCTGCAGGCCTACCTCGCCCAGGGCGTGCCGGCCACCAAGCTGAACCTGGGCATCGGCTTCTACGGCCGCGGCTGGACCAATGTGCCCAATGTCAACAACGGTCTCTACCAGAGCGGTGTCGCGGCACCGGCCACCTGGGAGCGTGGCAACGAGGACTACAAGGTGCTGAAGAGCCTGGGCTGGCCCAGCTTCGTCGACCCGCAAAGCCGCGCGCAGTGGATCTACAACGGCACGACCTTCTGGAGCTTCGACACCCCGGTGCAGATCCGCGAGAAGATGGACTACGTCAAGTCACGCGGCCTGGGCGGCGCCTTCTTCTGGGAGTTCAGCGGGGATGATGCCCAGGGCAGCCTGAGCAAGGCGATTGGCGAAGGGCTCAAGTAAGGGCCAGCCGCTGCAGTGTCTCCTCGGCAATGGCCAGGCAGCTGGTCAGGCCGGGGGACTCGATGCCCAGCAGATTGACCAGGCCGGGCACGCCGTGGCGCTCGGGGCCGTCGATGCGGAAGTCCGGCGCCGGCTCGCCCGGGCCATGGATCTTGGGCCGCACGCCGCTATAGGCCGGGGCCAGCGCGCCGTCGGGAAGCTCCGGCCAGTAGCGCCGCACATCGGCATAGAAGGCCTCGGCCCGGGCCGGGTCGACCTGGTAGTCGATCTGGCCTGGCTCGCTGACCTCGTCCAGCCACTGCGCGTCCGGTCCGAAGCGGGCCTGGCCGCCCAGGTCCAGGCTCAGGTGCACGCCCAGCCAGGCGTCCTGCGGCAGCGGATAGACCAGGCGCGCAAACGGCGCCTTGCCCTGCAGCGAGAAATAGCTGCCCTTGCTGAAATGCGCGGTCGGCACATGGGCGGCGTCCAGGCCCTCGGTCTGCGCGGCCAGCCAGGGCGCCGACAGGCCCGCCGCATTGACGACGATGGGGGCCAGCAGCTCCATCGTGCCGCCATCGTCGGTGCCCACAGTCAAGACCTGACCCTCGGGCGTGGCTCGCAAGGCCTGCACCGTCGAGGCCAGGCCGACCGCGCCGCCGGCGCGCTCCAGATCGCCCTGCAGGGCCAGCATCAGGCCATGGCTGTCGATGATGCCGGTCGAGGGCGACAGCAGGGCCGCCTCGCAGCGCAGTGCCGGCTCCAGGGCCTGGGCTTCCTCGCGCGCCAGCCAGCGCAGATCGTCAACGCCGTTGCGCGCGCCCTTGGCGGCCAGTGCCCGCAGCCCCGCCACCTGCTCGGGCCCGGTGGCCACAACCAGCTTGCCGCAGCGGCGGTGGGCGATGCCGTGGCTCTCGCACAGCGCATAGAGCTGCTGCTTGCCGGCCACGCAGAGCCGAGCCTTCAGCGAGCCCTCGGGGTAGTAGAGCCCGGCGTGGATGACCTCGCTATTGCGCGAGCTGACCCCGGTGCCGATGGCGGTCTCGCGCTCCAGCACCAGGGTTTCGAGCCCGCGCATGGCCAGCGCCCGGCCCACGGCCAGGCCAACGACACCGGCCCCGACCACCACCGCATCGACCTTGTCCATCACTTTATTCCCCGTGTAGTTCCTTGTGATCGCCGCGTTCGATGGCGTGGGCGATGACGGCCGCCGCATCGGGCGTGAAGCCGCTCAGCGAGCCGGGTTCCAGGTCCAGGAACTCGGCCACCTCGCCGTCCTGGTTGACCGGCCGGAACTCGGCCGGCAGGCGCAGATTGAAGACATGCAGGACCTCGTCGTGCAGGCCCTGGGCAGTCAGCCGCACCGTGCGCAAGGCACCGCCGGGCCGCAGCGCGGCGGACAGCGCCGCGTCGACACCGGCCTCCTCCCACAGCTCGCGCCGCGCGCAGGCCAGCGGCTCCTCGCCGGCGGCCAGGCCGCCGGCGGCCAGATTGTCCAGCAGGCCCGGGTCGGTCGGCTTGCTGAGCGCGCGCCGTCCGCACAGCATGCGGCCGTCGGGCCGCCAGCCATTGATGTGCACGGCCCGGCTCATCAGACCGAAGAAGCGGAAGGCCGCGCGCTCCATGCGGAACAGCTCGGTGCCGCGCGCGCTGCAAGGCTCGGCCAGCGGCGCCTCGCAGGCAAAGGCCTCGCCGCGCCAGCCCTGGATCGCGCCCTGGGCCAGCAAGGCCTCGGCAGCCGCCTGCATCGCGGCGGACAGATCGGCTACGCCCTCCCAGCGCAGCTCCTGGTCGGTCAGCCGGGCACCGGGCAGCAGCGGCAGCACCCGCGCCGCCCGCTCGGGGCTGAGCCAGCCCAGCGCCTGCTCGCCCAGCCGAAAGCGCAGCCAGTCCGTCGGCAGCGGCAACAGTACCGGCTCAGACATCGAGCCGCGTCTGGCCGCCCGGCTCGCGCAAGCGCGTCTGCGCCAGCACGCCGGCCGAGTCGAGGATGGGATAGGCGATCGAGCAGATATGGCTGTTGATGCGCTTCAGGTCGGTGATCAGGTCCAGATGCAGCGAGCTGGTGCCTATGCTCTGCATGGTGTTGTCCTGCAGGCGCGCGATATGGGTGGCCGCGTACTCGAGCTCGAGATCGCGGAAACGCGCCTTCTCCTCCAGCAGCTTCTGCGCATCGCGCACATGGCCGTCGAGGAAGACGCTCATGCCCAGGCGCAGATTGGCCAGCAGGCGCTCGTGCATATGGGCGATCTCGGCCATGCCGGCCTCGGAGAAGTTGCGGCCCTTCCTGATCTTCTTGTCCTCGATGTCTTCGAGGATGCGCTCTATCGTGTCGCCGATCTGCTCCATATTGATCGTGAACGAGACGATGTCGGTCCAGCGCCGCGCCTCGCGCTCGGACAGGGCCTCGCGCGAGATCTGGGTCAGGTAGAACTTGATCGCCGAGTAGAGCTCGTCGACCGTGTCGTCGAGCCGGCGCAGCTCGCCGGAGAGCTGGGTGTCGTCGTTCTTGATCACCGGCAGGATGCCGCGCAGCATGGTCTCGACCACATCGGCCTGGTGCAGGGCCTCGCGGGCCGCGCAGCTGATCGCCAGCGCCGGCGTGGCCAGGGCCATCGGGTCCAGATGGCGCGGCCGGCTCGACGCGGCCGGCGGCGGCGTCACCATGAAGCGCTCCAGCAGCCTGGCCATCGGCGTCACGAAGGCGATGAAGAGCAGCGCCATCAGGATGTTGAAGCCCAGGTGCAGCGCGATCACCTGCTGGTGCACGGTCGGCAGCCACTGCTGCAGCTCGACGTGGATCATCGGCAGCAAGGGCACGACCACCGCACAGGTCGCCAGCTTGAAGATCAGATTGCCCAGCGGCAGGCGGCGCGTCGAGACATTGGCCTTGGCGGTGGACAGCACGGCCAGCACGCCGCTGCCGACATTGGCCCCCATCACCAGGCCCATCGCCAGCGTGGCCGGCACCATGCCGGACTCGGCCAGGGTCGCGGTCAGCAGCACGACGGCCAGGCTGGAATAGGACATCACGGTCAGCAAGGCGCCGACCAGGATCTCCAGCATGATCTCGTTGGGCAGGGCCACCAGCAGCGCGCGCACCGCCGGGCTCTGGGTCAGCGGACCGGTGCTCGCGACGATCAGCTTCAGCGCCAAGGTGATGATGCCCAGGCCGATCGCCACCCGGCCGATGCGCCCGACCGTGGTCTTCTCCTGCGAGATGAACAGCACCACGCCGGTGAAGATCAGCGCTGGCGACAGCCAGGACAGATCGAAGGAGAACACCACCGCCATCAGCGCCGTGCCCATGTCGGCACCCAGCATCACGGCCAGCGCCGAGGCGGTCGACACCAGACCCTGGCCGACGAAGGAGGCGACGATCAGGCAGGTGGCCGTGCTGGACTGCACCAGGGTGGTCACGCCCAGGCCGGCGCTCATCGCGAAGAAGCGGTTGCTGACGCTGCGCGCCAGCACCTCGCGCAAATTGGCCCCGAAGATGCGCAGGACACCGGTGCGCACGATGTAGGTGCCCCAGACCAGCAGCGCGATGGCTGCCAATAGATTCAACAGATGCAACATAGGCGATTGATTCTGCTTGAAGCCCCGGCTGCTTCCCGGCACAGGTTGTTGCATTGCGCACAAACTTTCATATTTGGCAGCGCAATTCCGGCTTTGTTGCAAATGCGAATAGTTCCTGTTTAAATAAACACCCAACGCCAGCCCTCCAGCCAGCCCTTCGCAGCGCCGTGACCGTCACGGCAGGACATGGATGGCCCATGCTGGTTCCCCCCGCCCCTCATTTGCCCGCTACCGCAGCCGCCCGATCGCGCTGGCGCGGCAGACAGCTGCTGGGCCTGCTGATCGTCGGCGCCGGCCTGGCACTGGGCCTGCTGCAGCTCTGGCAGGGCCTGGCGCCGCCCCCGGCGATGCAGACCGCGCTGGGCGCTGGCGGCATGGCGGCGCTGGCCACCGCGCTGGGCGTGCTGCCGATGCTGTGCACCCGCTCGCCCGGCCGGCGCAGCCATGACGCCCTGCTGGGCTTCGGCGCCGGTGTGATGCTGGCGGCCTGCTGCTTCTCGCTGCTGGTGCCGGCCCTGGCCGCCGCCGGCCGCTTGGGCCATGGGAGCTGGGCCAGCGCGGTCGGCATCGGCGCGGCCCTGCTGGCGGGTGCGGCGTTGATCATGGGGGTCGAGCGCCTGTTGCCGCCCCAGCACGGTGGCGCCGGCACGGCCGGCCGGGTCGCCCCGCGCCGCGAGCGCGGCCTGTGGCTGTTCGTCATCGCCATCGTGCTGCACAACATCCCCGAGGGTCTGGCCATCGGCGTCGCGGCGGCCGGCACCGACGCGGCGCGCGCCACCGCGCTGGCCACCGGCATCGCGATCCAGGACGTGCCCGAGGGTCTGGTGGTAGCGCTGGCGCTGCAAAGCCTGGGCGTCGGCCGCTGGCGGGCGGCCGGCATCGGCGCGGCGTCGGGGCTGGTGGAGCCACTGGCGGCCGTGGTCGGTGCCGCACTGCTGGGTCTCAGCGCGGCACTGCTGCCCTGGGGCCTGGCCTTCGCGGCCGGCGCGATGCTCTTCGTCGTCAGTCACGAGGTCATCCCCGAATCGCACCGCCAGGGCCATGAGCGCCATGCCACGACCGGCCTGCTGATCGGCTTCGTGCTGATGATGGTGCTCGACACCGCCCTGGGATAAGTCAACCAAGCCACAGCCATGAACCCACCCACTCCCAACACCTGGACCCAGCTGACCTTGCAGGGCAACGAGCTGTTCGAGCGCGGCGAGCATCTGCGCGCCATCCTGGCCTACGAGCAGGCGCGCAGCCTGGCGCTGGCCTGCTTCAACGACTGGCCGGACGGCGAGGACGCGGTGGCCGCCGTGGTTGTCAGCACCTTGAACCTGGCCGAGGCCCAGGCCCGCGCCGGCGCGCTGGACGAGGCCGCCGAGCTGCTGGCCAGCGTGCACGCCAGCCTGCTGCGGGCCAGCCGCAACAGCGACCTGCACGTCTCGCTGCGCGATGCGGCGACGCGACACCTGCGCGAGACCCAGGCCGCGCTGCTGCGCTTCGAGGCCCAGCACGGCGCCCATGCCGAGCTGCGGCGCTGCCTGTGCCCGGACTGCTATGCCGAGCTGCACGGCAGCCCCTACAACGCCCGCACCCTGCACTGAACCCGCCGACCGCATGAGCGCTTCCGACCATATCGCCGACATCCAGTCGATGGGCCTCAAGGCCACCATGCCGCGCATCAAGATCCTGCGCATATTCCAGCGCACCGCCCAGCGCCATCTCAGCGCCGAGGACGTCTACAAGGCCTTGCTGGCCGAAGATGCCGACATCGGCCTGGCCACCGTCTATCGCGTGCTGATGCAGTTTGCCCAGGCCGGCCTGCTGTCGCGCCATCACTTCGAGCCCGGCAAGGCGGTGTTCGAGCTTGACGAGGGCAGTCATCACGACCATCTGGTCTGCCTGAACTGCGGCCGGGTCGAGGAATTCGTCGACGAGGAGATCGAGCAGCGCCAGCGCGAGATCGCGCTGCGCCACGGCTTCGAGCTGCAGGACCATGCGCTGGCCCTGTATGGCTATTGCTCGGCGCCGCAGTGCCAGGGCACGGGGCGGTTGCGGCCGGCATGAGGGCTCGCCGCCCAAGAAAAAAGCCCCCGAGGTCGATGACTTCGGGGGCTTGATCTGGTGGGCGGTGCAGGGTTCGAACCTGCGACCCCTGCCGTGTGAAGGCAGTGCTCTACCGCTGAGCTAACCGCCCGGTATCTGGGGCGCAACGACCGGTTCAGAATGGGTGACCCCGATACGATTGCCGGAGTCATTCAATATTCTGGTGGGCGGTGCAGGGTTCGAACCTGCGACCCCTGCCGTGTGAAGGCAGTGCTCTACCGCTGAGCTAACCGCCCGGTCTGGTCGTCCGACAAATCCTTTCAAATCGCTTTGGAAGAATTCATCAACCGGGAAGCCCACGATTATGCCATGGCTTTATCGCGGCAATCAAGCCGCTTGCCAGATTCTTTTGCCGCCGCTGGCCTTGTCGAGTTCGGCCAGCACTTTGTCATGAGCTTGCAGCTCGGCCTCGCTGGCCTGCAGCACCGGCAGCGCAAAGCGGCTCAGATCGACCGCCTCGACCCGCAGCTCGCCCGGCTGGTTCGAATGGCTGCTGCCACCCTCGTCGATCACCAGCGAATCCTGCCCGCGGGTCAGGCGGATATAGACCTCGGCCAGCAGCTCGGCATCGAGCAAGGCGCCGTGCAGGGTGCGGCTGGAGTTGTCGACCTCCAGGCGCCGGCACAGCGCGTCCAGCGAATTGGCCTTGCCGGGGAACATATCGCGCGCCATCAGCAAGGTGTCGAGCACGCTGCCGACATGGTCGGTGATCGGCGGCTTCTTCAGGCGCTTGAGTTCGGCATTGACGAAGCCGATGTCGAAAGGCGCGTTGTGGATCACCAGCTGGGCGCCGGCCAGGAAGTCCAGCAGCTGATCGGCCACCTCGGCGAACTTGGGCTTGGTCGAGAGGAATTCCTCGGTCAGCCCGTGCACCTTCAGCGCTTCCTCGTGGCTGGCGCGCTCGGGGTTGACGTAGAGGTGCAGGTTGTTGCCGGTGAGCTGACGGTTGACCATCTCGACGCAGCCGATTTCAACCAGGCGGTCGCCGCCCTCGGCATACAGGCCGGTGGTTTCGGTATCGAAGAAGATTTGACGCATGAAGAAAAACTCAGTTGGCTTGGCGGCGGCTGGCCCAGAGCCAGATCAGCACACCGGCCGCGATCATCGGCAGCGACAGCCATTGTCCCTGACTCAGATTGAAGGCCCGCAGGCCCAGGAAGTCGTCCGGCTCGCGGAAGAACTCGGCCAGGAAACGCATCAGCCCATAGCCGATCAGGAAGAGGCCGGACACCTGGCCGGTCGCGCGCGGCTTCTTCGCATAAAACCACAGCACGACAAAAAGCAGCAGGCCTTCGCCGAGGAACTGGTAGAGCTGCGAGGGATGGCGCGGCACGCCGCCATCGCCGGCCTGCGGAAAGATCATCGCCCAGGGCAGGCTGGGGTCGGCCGCCCGGCCCCACAGCTCGCCGTTGATGAAGTTGCCGATGCGCCCGGCCGCCAGGCCGGTGGGCACGCAGGGCGCGATCAGGTCGGTGACCTCGAAGAACTTGCGGCCGCGCAGCCTGGCAAACAGCGCCATCGCGACCAGCACACCGAGCAGGCCGCCATGAAAGGCCATGCCGCCCTTCCAGACCGCCAGCACCTCGCCGAGGTGGTGCAGGTAGTAGTCGGGCTTGTAGAACAGCACATAGCCCAGCCGCCCGCCCAGCACCACGCCCAGCACGCCGAAGAACAGCAGGTCGTCGACATCGCGCTTGCTCCAGCCGGCCGCCGCGAACTGCGGCTGGCGCACTTTCAGATTGGCCAGCCACAGGAACAAGCCGAAGGCGGCCAGATAGGTCAGGCCGTACCAATGCACGGCCAGCGGGCCGAGGCTGATGGCGATGGGGTCGAACTGGGGGTGGACCAGCATGGCGTAAGCACCTCTTGAAGCAAGCCGCGCATCATAGTGGGCGGCTCATCATGTCAAACCGAGGCAAGCCTGGACATGCTGGACAAAGCGACGCACCGCCGGCCCGGCATCGGGGCGCCAGATCAGGCTGGTCTCGCAGACCGGCACCCTGCCGGCCACGCGCTTGTAGACCACGCCGCTGCGCTGCAAGCCCATCACCGACTCCGGCACCCAGGCCGCGCCCATGCCGGCGGAGACCAGGTTGACGATGGTCTGCATCTGTATCGCCTCCTGGGCGATCACCGGTGCGGCCTGCTGATCGCGGTAGAAGGCCAGCACCGCATCGAACAGCGAGGGCGCTATTTGTCGCGGGAAGATCACCAGCGGCAGCGCCAGGATGTCGGCGGCCGCCAGCTGCGCTTTGGCGGCCAGCGCCTCCTCGGCGCTGAGCGCCAGCACCATGGGCTCGCGGGCGATGCCCAGGGCCTCGAAGCCGGCCGGCAAGGCGCCCGGCGCATGGATCACGAAGCCGGCGTCCAGATCCTCGCCGGAAAACTGCTGCAGCTGCACGTCCAGCGTGGCCTCGCGCAGGCTCAGCACGATGTCGGGCTGCTGCTCGCGGAAAGCGCGCAGCCAGCGCGGCAGCTCGCCGAAACCGACGGTCGAGACAAAGCCCAGCCGCACCCGGCCGCGCTGGCCCTCGGCGGCCGCGCGCACCAGGGTGCCCAGTTGCTCGGCCTCCAGCAGCAGGCGCCTCGCCTGCGGCAGCAAGGCCTCACCGGCCGGGCTCAGCCGCACCGAGCGGCTGCTGCGCTCGAACAGCGGCGCGCCAAGCGCCTGCTCCAGCTTCTGGATCGCCTGGGTCAGCGGCGGCTGGGTCATGTGCAGGCGCAGGGCCGCCCGGCCGAAATGCAACTCCTCCGCAACGGCAAGGAACTGGCGCAGGCTTCTGAGCTCAATCATTGCTTCAATACATATCAATCATCATTGAATAATATATTTGATAAACGATCACCGGCCGCGCAAACTGCAGCAATTCTGAGGAGACACCCATGTCAGCGATCAACCGCCGTTCCAAGAACATCACCGAGGGCGTGGCCCGCGCCCCGAACCGCTCCATGTATTACGGCATGGGCTACCAGGAGAGCGACTTCGGCAAGCCGATGATTGGCATCGCCAACGGCCACTCGACGATCACGCCCTGCAACTCCGGCCTGCAAAAGCTGGCCGATGCCGCCGTGATCGGCCTGAAGGCCGCCGGTGCCAACCCGCAGGTTTTCGGCACACCGACGATCTCGGACGGCATGGCCATGGGCACCGAGGGCATGAAGTACTCGCTGGTCTCGCGCGAGGTGATCTCCGACTGCGTGGAGACCTGCGTCGGCGGCCAGTGGCTGGACGGCGTGATGGTGATCGGCGGCTGCGACAAGAATATGCCCGGCGGCATGATGGGCATGCTGCGCGCCAATGTGCCGGCCATCTACATCTATGGCGGCACCATCAAGCCCGGCCATTACAAGGGCCAGGACCTGAACATCGTCAGCGTCTTTGAGGCGGTCGGTCAGTTCAGCGCCGGCAAGATGAGCGAAGAGGATTTCTGTCAGATCGAGAAGCGCGCCATCCCCGGCAGCGGCTCCTGCGGCGGCATGTACACGGCCAATACGATGAGCTCGGCCTTCGAGGCGCTGGGCATGAGCCTGCCCTATTCCTCGTCGATGTCCAATGTCGAGGACGAGGTGGTGGTCAACACCCAGAAGGCTGCCGCCGTGCTGGTCGAGGCCGTCAAGGCCGACCTGAAGCCGCGCGACATCGTCACCAAGAAAGCCATCGAGAACGCCGTGGCCGTCATCATGGCGACCGGGGGCTCGACCAATGCGGTCTTGCACTTCCTGGCCATCGCCCACGCGGCGGAAGTGGACTGGACCATCGACGACTTCGAGCGCATGCGCAAGAAGATTCCGGTGCTGTGCGACCTGAAGCCCAGCGGCCAGTTCCTGGCGGTGGACCTGCACAAGGCCGGCGGTATCCCGGCCGTGATGAAGGTGCTGCTGAAGGCCGGCTTGCTGCATGGCGACTGCATCACCATCACCGGCAGGACCGTGGCCGAGAACCTGGCCGAGGTGCCCGAGCTGCGCGCCGACCAGGCCGTGATCCGCGACGTCAGCGCGCCGATCTACGCGCAGGGCCATCTGGCCATCCTGAAGGGCAATCTCTCGCCCGAGGGCGCGGTCGCCAAGATCACCGGTCTGAAGACCCCGGTGATGACCGGCCCGGCCCGGGTCTTCGAGGACGAGCAATCGGCGCTGGCCGCCATCATGGCCAACAAGATCGTGGCCGGCGACATCATGGTGCTGCGCTATCTGGGCCCCAAGGGCGGCCCGGGCATGCCCGAGATGCTGGCGCCGACCGGCGCGCTGATCGGTCAGGGCCTGGGCGAGAGCGTGGGCCTGATCACCGATGGCCGCTTCTCCGGCGGCACCTGGGGCATGGTGGTCGGCCATGTGGCCCCCGAGGCCTATGCGGGCGGTGTGATCGCGCTGGTGCAGGAGGGCGACAGCATCACCATCGATGCCCACCAGCTCAAGCTCGAGCTGCATGTGGACGCCGCCGAGCTGGCGCGCCGCAAGACGCTGTGGCAGCAGCCGGCACCGCGCTACACCCGCGGCGTGCTGGCCAAGTTCGCGAAGACCGCGTCGAGCGCCAGCTCCGGTGCGGTGCTCGACCTGTTCGAGTAACGGAAGTGTAGAAAAAGCGGCGCCGGCTATTTGCGGCGCTGCTTCTCGCTCTGGCCCAGCGCTTCGAGCGAGCGCTCGCGGCGCGCTTCCTTGCGCTGGTCCATGCGTTGCATGGCCTTTTTCTGTGTATAGCCGCTGGCATCGGCCCAGGCCCACCACAGCACGGCCAGGCCGAAGGGCGCCAGCACCCAGAGCCAGCTCCACTCGCTGACCGGCGCCACGCCCACCAGCTTGAGCAGCAAGAGCACGACACCGACGGCCATCAACAACATCACACGACTCCTTTGATCCATGCCGCCCCATAAAATCGCGGGCGAGGCTATGCTGTCAGCACTGTAGTGCAGATTGCACCGACCAGCCCTCCGAGATTGTTGAGCCGAAAGGAAACCATGAAATCCTCTCTGATTGCCCTGGCCACACTGGCCGCCACCCTGGCCGCTCCGGCCGCTTTTGCCAACGCCGAACTGGCACAGAAGAAGAACTGCATGGCCTGCCATGCGACCGACAAGAAGCTGGTCGGCCCGTCCTACAAGGACGTCGCGGCCAAGTACGCCAAGGACAAGGACGCCGTCAAGAAGCTGGCCGAGAAGATCATCAAGGGCGGCTCCGGCGTCTGGGGCCCCGTGCCCATGCCCGCCAATGCCCAGGTCAATCCGGCCGAGGCCGAGGAGCTGGCCAAGTGGGTGATGACGATCAAGTGAGCGTCCGAGCGCCATAAAAAAAGCCCCGCACAGCGGGGCTTTTTCATTGCAGGCCGGCGAGCTCAGTAGGCCTGGCCCAGCTGTTCCAGGATGGCGGGGTTCTCCAGCGTCGAGGTGTCCTGTGTGACGCTCTCGCCCTTGGCCACCGAGCGCAGCAGGCGGCGCATGATCTTGCCGCTGCGGGTCTTGGGCAGGTTGTCGCCGAAGCGGATGTCCTTGGGCTTGGCGATCGGACCGATCTCCTTGGCCACATGGTCGCGCAGCTGCTTGGCGATGGCCTTGGCCTCGTCGCCGGTCGGGCGCGGACGCTTCAGCACGACGAAGGCACAGATCGCCTCGCCGGTGGTGTCGTCCGGACGCCCCACCACGGCCGCCTCGGCCACCAGCTCGGTGCAGCTGACCAGGGCCGACTCGATCTCCATCGTGCCCATGCGGTGGCCGGACACGTTCAAGACATCGTCGATGCGGCCGGTGATCGTGAAGTAGCCGGTTTCGGCATCGCGGATCGCGCCGTCACCCGCCAGGTAATAGCCCTTGAGCTCGGCCGGGTAGTAGCTCTTCTTGAAGCGCTCCGGGTCACCCCAGATCGTGCGGATCATCGAGGGCCAGGGCTTCTTGACGACCAGGATGCCGCCCTGCCCGTTGGGCACGTCGTTACCCAGTTCGTCGACGATGGCGGCCGTGATGCCCGGGAAGGGCAAGGTGCAGGAGCCCGGCACCAGCGGCGTCGCGCCCGGCAGCGGCGTGATCATGTGGCCGCCGGTCTCGGTCTGCCAGAAGGTGTCGACGATGGGGCAGCGGCCGCCGCCGATATTCGCGTGGTACCACTCCCAGGCGGCCGGATTGATAGGTTCGCCGACCGAGCCGAGCAGGCGCAGGCTGCTCAGGTCATAACGCTTCGGGTGCACGGCCTCATTGCTCTCGGCCGCCTTGATCAGCGAGCGGATCGCGGTGGGCGCGGTGTAGAAGATCGTGACCTTGTGTTTCTCGATCATCTGCCAGAAGCGGCCGGCATCCGGGAAGGTCGGGATGCTCTCGAACACGATCTCGGTGCCGCCCAGCGCCAGCGGGCCATAGGTGATATAGGTGTGGCCGGTGACCCAGCCGATGTCGGCGGTGCACCAGAAGATATCGTCGGGCTTCAGATCGAAGGTCCACTTGGTCGTCAGCGCCGCATGCAGCAGATAGCCGCCGGTGCTGTGCTGAACGCCCTTGGGCTTGCCGGTCGAACCCGAGGTGTAGAGCAGGAACAGCGGGTGCTCGGCCTCGACCCATTCCGGCGCGCAGTCGCTGGACTGGCCGGCCACGATCTCGTGCAGCCACTGGTCGCGGCCCGCGACCCAGCCGATCGCGCCGCCGGTGCGCTTGTAGACGATCACATCCTCCAGGCTCGGGCAGCTGTTGTCGGCCAGGGCCTCGTCGACGATGGCCTTCAGCGGCAGGGCCTTGCCGCCGCGCTGCTGTTCGTCGGCGGTGATCAGCATCACCGCGCCGGCGTCCTGGATGCGGTCGCGCAAGGATTGCGCCGAGAAGCCGCCGAACACCACCGAATGCGTCGCGCCGATGCGGGCGCAGGCCTGCATCGCAGCCACGCCCTCAACCGACATCGGCATATAGATGACGACCCGGTCGCCCTTTTTCACGCCACGGCTCTTCAGCGCATTCGCCAGCTGGGACACACGGACCAGCAACTCGCTGTAACTGACCTTGGTGACATCGCCGTTGTCGGCCTCGAAGATCAGCGCGGTCTTGTCGCCCAGGCCGGCCTCGATATTGCGGTCCAGGCAGTTGTAGGAGACGTTCAGCCGGCCATCCTCGAACCACTTGAAGAACGGCGCCTCGCTGTCGTTGAGCACCTGGGTGAAGGGCGTCTGCCAGCTGATCAGCTCGCGCGCCTGGCGGGCCCAGAAGCCCTGGTAATCGGCCTCGGCCTCGGCCACCAGGGCCTGGTAGCCGGCCATGCCTTTGACATGGGCCTGGGCCTGCCAATCGGCGCTGGGCAGGTATTGCTTGTTGCTCTGTGTCATCGCTATGTCTCCTCGGGCATCCAAGATCGCTGATCGCTGGGTCAGGACTGTGCGTGCAGTCTCTGACGAAGCGCTTACTCTAACCCCGTAACCGGGCGTGATCGGCCCGCGCTGCGGTCGGACCCCGGGGCCCTAGAATCGCCCGCTACCGAACCCTTGAGCCGTCCCCCATGAGCACACGCCGTCTGCGCCCCTTGCCCAATCTGATCTTTGCCAGCCGCTGGCTGCAGCTGCCGCTCTACCTGGGCCTGATCCTGGCCCAGGGCGTCTATGTCTTCCAGTTCTGGACCGAGCTGGTGCACCTGATCGAGGCCGCTTTCGGCAACCAGGACGCGCTGGCGATGCTGGTCAAGAGCATTGGCTACAAGGCCACCGTGATCAAGGATGCGGCCGGCGTGGTGACCGGCTACGAGCCGATCGCCAAGCTCAACGAGACCATTCTGATGCTGGTCGTGCTGGGCCTGATCGACGTCGTGATGATCTCCAATCTGCTGATCATGGTCATCATCGGCGGCTACGAGACCTTTGTCTCGCGCATGGGCCTGGAAGACCACCCCGACCAGCCCGAGTGGTTGAGCCATGTCAATGCCTCGGTGCTGAAGGTCAAGCTGGCGACCGCCATCATCGGCATCTCATCGATCCATCTGCTGAAGACCTTCATCAACGCCGACAACTACACCGAGAAGACCCTGATGTGGCAGACCCTGATCCACATCGCCTTCCTGTTCTCGGCCATCGCGATCGCCTATACCGACAAGCTGCTCAACGCCAATCACAGCGGCTCGGGCAAACACTGACCCCGTTCAGGGCTGCGGCTGATCGGCCGGCAGCTCGGCCTTGGACGGCTGGCGCTGATGCAGCGCCGCCTTGGCCAGCAGATTGGCCGAAACCGGCGCGGTGATGAAGATGAACAGCGTGATCAGCAGCTCGTGCAGACCGTGATCGCCCTGGGCCCAGTGGATCAGCAGGCTGGCCAGCAGCACGCCGCCGACGCCCAGCGTGCTGGCCTTGGTCGGTGCATGCAGGCGCATGAAGAAGTCCGGGAAGCGCAGCAGGCCGATCGCGCCCACCAGCGCGAACACCCCGCCTATCACCAGCAGCGCAGCGACCAGGGCTTGCAGGGCCCAGTGCAGCTCGTTCATCGTCATCACTCCATCACATCGCCGCGACTCAGATAGCGCGCCAGCGCCACGGTCGAGGCAAAACCCAGCAGCGCGATCAGCAGCGCCGCTTCGAACAGCAGCTCGCTGGCCTGGCGTATGCCCAGCAGGACCACCAGGGCCAGCGCGTTGACATACAGGGTGTCCAGCGCCAGCACGCGGTCGGTGGCCGTCGGCCCCTTCAGCAGGCGCCAGCCGCACAGCAACAGTGCCAGGCCAATGGCGGCCGTGGCGAAGTCCAGCGCCCAGGCGATCAGAGGCAGGTGTTCCATCATCCGAAGATCTCCAGCAGCGGCCGCTCGTAGCGTGCCTTGATCTGGGCGGCCAGCGCGAGCGGGTCGTCACAGTCCAAGGCATGGACCAGGATCTCATGGGCCTCCTCATCGACCACGCAGGACACCGTGCCCGGCGTCATCGTGATGATGGAAGCCATCAGCGAGATCGCGCCCGGCTGGCGCAGCGCCAGCGGCACCGGCACCCAGGCCGGCTGCGGGCGGGCACCGGGCGACAGCACCAGGCGGGCCACCACCAGGTTCGACACCAGGATGTCCCACAGCACGATGAAGACGAGGCGCAGCGCCAGACCGGGCTTGCGAAGGCGCAGCGCCGGCCCCAGAAAACCCTGCAGCAGACGCGGCAGCAGCAGGCCCAGCAGGGCCGCCACGATCAGCTGCGGCAGGGCCAGGCTTTGCTGCAGCAGCAGCCAGACCGCCGCCAGCAGCAGCGACAGCAGCGGGTGACTCAGCCATTTCTTGCCAGGCATCAGCGGGCCTCCTCGGGCTTGTCGATCCGATAGGGCCGGGTCGTCTGCGCCGCCGCCCCGCCCTGCTCGCCCAGCACCGCCTGGGCATAGGCGGCGCGATCCGCCAGCTGCAGCGCCGCCGCCTCGGTATAGCGCTGGATCGGCGCGGCCGCCACGCTCATCAGCACGCTGGCCGCCAGCAGCGCGCAGGTGGCCAGCACCAGCTTGGGACTGCTGCCCGAATCGCCGCAGGCCGGCAGATCGCTGCGCAGATGCCAGAACAGGATGCTGCCGGCGCGCGCCAGGCCCACCAGCGTGAAAAAGCCCACCCCCAGCAGCACGGCCCAGAAGCCGACGGCCCAGGCATGGCCGCTGGCCGCCTGCAGCAGCAGCAGCTTGCCGATGAAGCCCGGCAGCGGCGGCAAGCCGGCGGTCGAGGCCGCTGCCAGCAACAGCATCAGGCCCAGCAAGGTCGGCTGGGCCAGCGGCGAGGCCGGCACCAGCCGACCCTCGGCTTCGCCACGCTGCGCCGCCACCAGCTCGGCCAGCAGGAACAGCGCCGCGATCACCAGCGTGCTGTTGAGCATGTAGTAGAAGGCCGCGCCCCAGGCCGCCGCGCCATAAAGCCCCAGGCCCGCCAGCACCGTGCCCACCGAGGCCACCGTCAGCCAGGCCACCAGGCGCGCCAGCGTGCGGGCCGACAGGGCGCCCATCACGCCGACCGCGCTGGTGGCCAGCGCCAGCGGCAGCAGCACCGGCTCCACCGTCAAGGCTGTGGCGCCGCCGCTGTCGCCGAACACCACGCCATGCACGCGCACGATGGCATAGACCCCCACCTTGGTCATGATGGCAAACAGCGCCGCCACCGGCGGGCTGGCCGCCGCATAGGTGGCCGGCAGCCACATCGCCAGCGGCATCAGCGCGGCCTTGAAGCCGAACACCACCAGCAGCAGCAGCGCGCCGACCCGCAGCACGGCCGCGTCCGGCGCCGCCACCTGCGGCACGCGCAGCGCCAGATCGGCCAGGTTCAAGGTGCCGGTCTCCGCATAGATCAGGGCCACGCCGATCAGGAACAGCGCCGAGGCCGCCAGATTCAGCACCACATAGTGCAGGCCGACCCGGAAGCGCTCCCGCCCCTGGCCATGCACCATCAGCACATAGCTGGCGATCAAGAGCACCTCGAAGAACACGAAGAGATTGAACAGATCGCCGGTCACGAAGGCGCCGCTCAGCCCCATCAGCTGGAACTGGAACAGCGCGTGGAAATAGCGGCCATGGGCGTCCCAGCCGCCGCTGGCGTACCAGAGCACCGGCAAGGCCACGCAGCTTGCCAGCAAGAGCATCATCGCGCCCAGCCGGTCCACCAGCACCATGATGCCGAAGGGTGCCGGCCAGTCGCCGACCCGGTAGGCGATCAACTCGCCGCCCGCAGCCCGCTGCACCAGCGCGGCCGCGATCAACAGGCCCAGCGCGGTCGAGGCCAGCGTCAGGCGGCGCGCCCACAAGAGCTTGTGGTGACCGTGACCGGCATCGCCGCCGTGGTCGCCTAGCAGCAAGAGCAGCACGGCGGTGATGGCCGGCAGCAGCACCGGCAGGATCGGCAGATGCAAAGCGATCCAGTTCATCGCGCCTCGCCTTTCGCGTCGGGTCGCCCATCGACATGGTCGCTGTCGTTCTCATGCCGGCTGCGCAAGGCCAGCTCGATCACGAAGCCGGTGGTCGCGAAGCCGATCACGATGGCCGTCAGCACCAGGGCCTGGGGCAAGGGGTCGGCCACGGCAGCCCCGTCGCGCAGGATGGGCGGCGCGGCGCTCCACAGCCGCCCCATCGCGAAGATGAAGACATTGACCGCATAGCCGATCAGGCTCAGGCCCAGCACCACCGAGAAACTGCGCCCGCGCAGCAGCAGATAAATGCCGCAGGCCGTGACCCAGCCGATGCCGCTGGCCAGCAGGAATTCCATCGAGATCGTCATGCCCTCGCCCCTCGCGCACTGGCCGTGCCGCTTGCCTTGCTCGCCGCGCCCAGCACCGACAGCATCAGCAGCGTCGACCCCACCACGGTGATATAGACCCCCAGATCGAACAGCGCTGCCGTGGCCAGCGGCAGCTCACCGAGCAGCGGCACGGTCGGGTGGCCATGGGCGCTGCTCAGGAAGGGCCGGCCGAACACAAAGGCGCCGACGCCGGTCAACCAGGCAATGCCCAGGCCCGCGCCTATCCAGCGCACAAAGCGCCGCCCGCCCCCGGCGCGCAACAGGCTCTCGGCGCGCTGCTGGCCCTGGGCCATGTATTGCAGCAGCAGGGCCACCGCGGTGACCAGGCCGGCGACAAAGCCGCCGCCCGGCAGGTTGTGGCCGCGCCAGAAGATATAGGCCGACAGCAGCAAGGCCAGCGGCAGCACCAGGCGCGCGACGACACGCAGCATCAGCGGCTCGCGCGCATAGCTCCAGGGCCGACCCTCGGCATCGGCCTTGGGCTTGGCGACCCGGAATCCGTCCAGCAGAGCCAGCACACCCACCGCCGCAATGCCCAGCACGGTGATCTCGCCGAAGGTGTCATAGCCGCGGAAGTCCACCAGGATCACATTGACCGCATTTGTGCCGCCGCCGCCCGGTAGCGACTGCTCCAGGAAATACCACGAGATCGAGTCATGGTTGCGGGTCAGCATCAGCCAGGCCAGCCAGCCGATGCCGCCACCGCCAGCGATGGCCAGCAGCGCATCGCGTCCGCGCCGCAGCCGGCTCGATTCGACCGGGCTGAGCTGCGGCAGCAAGGCCAGGCCCATCAGCAGCAGCGCGGTCGAGACCACATCGACCGAGAGCTGGGTCAGCGCCAGGTCGGGCGCCGACAGTGCCAGAAAAGCCAGCGAGCAGATCAGGCCCACACCGCCCACCAGCACCACCGCGACAAAGCGCTGGCGCTGCATCACCAGCAGGGCCGCGCCCAGCACGATCAGCAGCAGCCACACCCCCACCGCCAGCGGCGGCGCAGCCAGCAGCTCGCGCTCGCCTGTGCCAAGGTTCTGGCCCAGCAGGGGCCAGACTGACAGGCCCACCGCCAGCGCCACCATCCAGGCCGCATAGCGCTGCAGCGAGCCATTCTCCAGCAGCGCGGTGCCACGCCCGGCCAGGCCGATCAGCCCGTCGATGACCGCATGGAACAGGGCCTTGGCACTGAGGGGCCCCGGCCGATAGCGGTGCAGCCGCCCTCCGCGACCGAGCCCGAAATAAAGCAGCGCGCCGCCGGCCACCGCGACCGCGCTCATCAGCAGCGGCAAATTGAGGCCATGCCAGAGCGCGAACTCGAAAGCCGGTGCCGGCGCGCCGAGCATGCTGCTCGCCGCCAAGCTCACCAGCGGGCCGGCAATCCACATCGGCGCCAGGCCTACGGCCACACAGATCGCGACCAGCAGCGCCACCGGTGCCTTCATGCCCAGCGGCGGCTCATGCGGATGCGGGTTCGGCAAGTCCCGCGCCGGACCATTGAAGAACACGTCGTGGACCAGGCGCAGCGAGTAAGCCACCGAACATAGCCCACCCAAGGTGGCCAGCAGCGGGATCGCCCAGGACAGCGGGCCCCAGAAATCGGCCTGCAGGGCCTGATCCAGCATCAGCTCCTTGGACAGAAAGCCGTTGAACGGCGGCAGGCCGGCCATGGCCGCCGCCGCCAGCAGGGCCAGGCTGCCGACCCAGGGCATGGCCTTCATCAGGCCGCCGAGCCGGCGCATATCGCGGCTGCCGCACTCGTGGTCGACGATGCCGGCCGTCATGAACAGCGCGGCCTTGAAGCTGGCGTGGTTCAGGATATGGAACACCGCGACCACGGCCGACATCGGCGAGCCCAGGCCGATCAGAAAGGTGATGAAGCCCAGATGGCTGATCGTCGAGTAGGCCAGCAATCCCTTCAGGTCGTGCTTGAAGATCGCGACAAAGGCGGCGAACACCATGGTCGCCAGGCCCACCGAGGCCACCACCACCTCGAACAGCGCCGAGCCGCTGCCTATCACCGGGTACAGCCGCATCATCAGGAACAGCCCGGCCTTGACCATGGTGGCCGAATGCAGATAGGCCGAAACCGGGGTCGGTGCCGCCATCGCCTCGGGCAGCCAGAAGTGAAAGGGCAGCTGGGCGCTCTTGCTGAAACAGCCGACCAGGATCAGGGCCAGGGCCAGCGGGTAGCGGCCGTCGGCCTGTACCAGTGCGCCCTGGTCGAGCATCTGCGAGAGCTCATAGGTGCCGGCGATCTGGCCCAGCAGGATGACGCCGGCCAGCAGGGCCAGGCCGCCGCCGCCGGTCACCGCCAGCGCCATGCGCGCGCCCTGGCGGGCCTCCTCCTTGTGGCCCCAATAACCCACCAGCAGAAAGGACGAGATGCTGGTCAGCTCCCAGAACACCACCAGCAGGAGCAGGTTGTCACTCAGCGCAATGCCCAGCATCGCCGCCATGAAGAGCATCAGCAGGCTGTAGAACTTGCCGGCCGGGTCCTCACGGTGCAGATAGTAGGCGCCGTAGAGCACGATCAGCAGGCCGATGGCCGTGATCAGGCCGGCGAACAGCAGGGCCAGACCGTCGAGCCGGAAGCCGAGGTTCAGGCCTATGGCCGGCACCCACTCGGCAAAGCCCAGCAAGACCTGACCCTCGAACACGGCCGGCGCAGCCGAGGCCAGCAGGCCCAGCGCGGCAGCGGTGGTCAGGCCGGCGGCCCAGGCCGGGGCCTGACGGTAGGCACTCTTGCGGCCCAGCCAGAAGCACAGGCCGGTGCCGAGCAGAAGCGGCAGCAGAACCACCGAAGCAAGCAGGTTCATCGTGTCGTCAGAGTGGGTAGCGGGGGCGACTCTCGGCAAGACCTGCCCCCGGGGACGCTCTAGGCGCGCGATCGGAAAGTTCTTGATTGTAGGAGACGCCCATCGGGGCACCGGCCTTCATCCCGGGTTCATGCCCCTGGGCTATGCTGCCGGCATGCCGATCAGCCCCTGGTACACCCTGGACACGAGTGGCCCACAACTCCGCCTGGCGCTGCGCGGTGCCTGGCGCATGGTGCATCTGGCCGAGATCGAACAGGCCCTGCGCGAACTGCAGCTGCCCGAGGCGCTGAGCGTCGATGCGACCGAGCTGGCCGAAATCGACTCGGCGGCGGCCCTGGTGCTGCTGCGCGCCCTGCCCCGGCAAGCAGGCTGGCATGGGCTGGCCGAGGTGCCGGCGCGCATCATCGAACGGGTGCGCGAGCATCTGCGGGCGGCAGCACCGCCGCAGGTGGCGCCACCGCCGACGGCGCTGGCCCAGCTGGGTCGCCAGACCCTGGACTTGCGCGCGCTGCTGCTGGGCCATCTGAACTTCTTCGGCGCCACGATGGTGGCGCTGGGCGAGGCGCTGCGGCGGCCACGCCTGCTGCGCCTGCGCGAGCTGACCGTGCAGGTCGAGCAGACGGGGCTCAATGCCGTGCCGGTGGTGGCCCTGGTGACCCTGCTGATCGGCGTCGTGATCGCCTATCTGCTGGGCCTGCAGGCCGAGCAGTACGGCGCTAATATCTTTGTCGTCGACGGCGTCGCGATCGGCGCGACGCGCGAATTCGCGCCCATCATCGTCGCGGTCATCGTCGCGGGCCGCTCTGGCGCCTCCTTCACCGCCCAGCTCGGCGCGATGCGGCTGACCGAGGAGACCGATGCGATCCAGACCCTGGGCCTGTCGACCATGCAGGTGCTGGTGCTACCGCGCGTGCTGGCCCTGATGCTGGTGCTGCCGCTGCTGGTCTTTGTCGGCGACGTGATGAGCATCCTTGGCGCGATGGCGATCGCCGATCCCATGCTGGGCATCACGCCCGGCGCCTTCCTGGCACGGCTGCGCGAGTCGCTGGACCTGCGCCATGTGCTGGTGGGCCTGTCCAAGGCGCCGGTGTTTGCGCTGGTGATCGCGGTGATCGGCGCCCGCATGGGCATGACGGTGGGCAAGGACACCCGCGCGGTCGGCGCGGCCACCACCTCGACCGTGGTGCAGGGCATCGTCGCGGTGATATTGCTGGACGCCGGCTTTGCCATCCTCTTGCAGACCCTGGGCTGGTGATGGCGGGCGACGACAAGGTCATCGAGCTGGAGAACATCGTCACCCGTTTCGGCGCGCAGACGGTGCACGACGGCGTCAGCTTCACGGTCGAACGCGGCACCCTGGTCGGCATGATTGGCGCCAGCGGCACCGGCAAATCGGTGCTGCTGCGCGAGATGATAGGCCTGCAGCGGCCGACGGCCGGCCAGGTGCGGCTGCTGGGCACCGAGATGTGGAATGCGCCAGCCGACGAGCTGGCCGCCGTGCGACGGCGCTTCGGCATGATGTTCCAGGATGGCGCGCTGTTCTCCTCGCTGACGGTGGCGCAGAACATCGCGGTGCCGCTGAGCGAACACACGGCGCTGGACCCGGCCACCATCAAGGCGCTGGTGGCGCTGCGCCTGCACCAGGCCGGTCTGCCGCCGGAGGCCGGGGCCAAGATGCCCAGCGAGCTCTCGGGCGGCATGCGCAAGCGGGCGGCGCTGGCCCGCGCGATCGCGCTGGAGCCCGAGATCCTGTTCCTGGACGAGCCGACCTCGGGGCTGGACCCGATCACCGCGCGCGCCTTCGACCGGCTGGTGCGCTCCCTGGTCGATGATCTGGGCCTGACGGTCTTTCTCGTCACCCATGATCTGGACACCTTGCTGGGCTCGGTCGACCGGCTGATCGCGCTGGCCCGATCCAGGGTGCTGGCCGACGGGCCGGTGCAGCAGGTGATGGCAATCGACGATGAATGGCTGCGCGAGTACTTCTCTGCGCGCCTCACAGTTCAAGGAGTTCAAAGCCATGGAAGCTGAAGCCCGCTACACCCGGGTCGGCGCGATCGTGCTGGCCCTGCTGGCGGCCCTGATCGTCGCCGTGCTGTGGCTCAGCAAGGTCGGCGGCCAGGGCGATTTCAAGCGCTACGCGATCCACTTCGAGCAGCAGGCGCTCGACGGCCTGCAGGTCGGCGCCGATGTCTCGCTGCGCGGCATCAAGATCGGCCGGGTCGAGGACTATTCGCTGGCCGCCAGCAAGTTCAACCGGGTCCGGGTCGAGCTGCGGGTCGACGGCCGCGCGCCGGTGTTGACCAACACGGTGGCCGTCGTGACCCGCAACTTCGTCACCGGCATCGCCGCGATCACGCTGATCACGCCCGAGCCGCCGGGCGAGCCGCTGGTGCAGGTGGCCGAGGGCGAGAGCTACCCGCTGATCAAGGAAGGCCGCTCTGATCTGGATGTGATCACCGGCCGGGTCCAGCAGGTCGGCGAGATGGCCGCGACCACGCTGTCCAGCGTCAACCAGCTGCTCAGCAGCGAGAACCGTGACGAGGTGATGGCGACGATACGCAATCTGCGCCAGCTCTCGCAAGGCCTGAACAGCCGGCTCGGCGCCCTGGATCGCACGCTGGCGCAGACCGGCGCGGCGGCCGAGAGCGTGGGCCAGGCCGCCACCCAGCTGAGCGGCTCGGGCGAGCGCATCACCGCGGCGGTCGAGCGCATGGGCAGCCGCCTGGACGGCACGCTGACCGAGACCGAGCGCACCCTGGTCGAGGCCCGCCAGGCGCTCGGCCAGACGGCCAAGGCGGTCGAGGCGCTGCAGACCCAGTCGGTCGCGACCGCGCGCCGGCTTGAGGACACGGCCAGCGGGGTCGACGACCAGCTGAGCGTCGCGATGTCCGAGCTGCGCCTGTCGATCGACGCCGCCACCCGCGTGTTCGACCGCCTGCGCGATCCGCGCGCGGCCCTGCTGGGGCCCAGCACACAACAACTCGGCCCCGGGGAGAAGAAGCCATGAGCGCTGCCAATCACGAAGTCCTTCTGCGGCGCCAGCTGCTGCTGGGCCTGGGCCTGTCGCCGCTGCTAAGCGCCTGCGTCTCGGTGGGCGGCGGCGATGCACCCTTGCAGGCCCTGTACCGCCTGCATGACGAGGGCGCCGGCACCGCCGAACGACTGCCCGCCCCACTGGTCGCCGCGCTGCTGATCCAGCAGTTGCCGGCCAATGCGATGGCCGACACGGTGTCGATGGCCTACTCAAAGCGAGCCCATGAGTTCGCCTTCTACCAGCAGGGCAGCTGGGTGGAGCAGCCGGTGCGCCAGGTGCCGCGCCTGCTGCAGCAGCGCCTGGAGGCGCGCGGCATCGCCGGCGCGGTGGGCCTGCTGGGCGACCCGATGCGCGCCGACTGGCTGCTGACCGTGGGCATCTCCAGCCTGCATCACGAGGTCGGCAGCGAGCCCGGCAGCGCGAAGCTGGCGCTGACCCTGGAGCTGTTCGACCGCCGCAGCCGCCAGCGCGTCGCGCGCCGGCGTTTCGACGCCGAGGTGCCTGCCAGGAGCGCCAGCGCCGCCGGCGCCGCGCAGGCGCTGTCGCAGGCGCTGAGCCAGAGCTTCGATGCGCTGCTGCCCTGGCTGGAGACCGAGCTGGCGCGTGCGGCCAAGGTCAGCCCACCCGCAGCACCGGCACCGGCCGGCTGAGCGCAAGCAGGGGGAAAGCTGGCCTCGCTAAAATCCCGCCAGCCTTACAAACCCGGACCCGCCTCATCATGACCACCGCGATCAAGCACGACGACCTCGTCGACAGCGTGGCTGCCGCCCTGCAGTACATCAGCTACTACCACCCGACCGACTACATCCAGCATCTGGCCCGTGCCTATGAGCGCGAGCAGAGCGCCGCCGCCAAGGACGCGATCGCGCAGATCCTGACCAACTCGAAGATGTGCGCCGAAGGCCGCCGCCCGATCTGCCAGGACACCGGCATCGTCAATGTGTTCCTGAAGGTGGGCATGGATGTGCGCTTCGAGGGCTTCCCCGGCTCGCTGGAGGATGCCGTCAACGAGGGCGTGCGCCGCGCCTACAACCACCCCGACAACAAGCTGCGCGCCTCGGTGCTCAACGACCCGCTGTTCGAGCGCAAGAACACCAAGGACAACACGCCGGCGGTGATCAGCGTCAGCATCGTGCCCGGCAATACCGTCGATGTGATGGTGGCCGCCAAGGGCGGCGGCTCGGAGAACAAGAGCAAGTTCGTGATGATGAACCCGAACGACAACCTGGTCGACTGGGTGCTGAAGACCGTGCCGCAGATGGGCGCCGGCTGGTGCCCGCCGGGCATGCTGGGCATCGGTGTCGGCGGCACGGCCGAGAAAGCCATGCTGATGGCCAAGGAGTCCTTGATGGACGACATCGATATGTACGAGCTGCTGGAACGCGGCCCGCAGAACAAGCTCGAAGAGCTGCGCATCGAGCTCTACGAGAAGGTCAACGCGCTGGGCATCGGCGCCCAGGGCCTGGGCGGCCTGACCACCGTCTTGGACATCAAGATCAAGACCTACCCGACCCATGCCGCCAGCAAGCCGGTCGCGATGATCCCCAACTGCGCCGCCACCCGCCACGCCCACTTCGTGCTCGACGGCTCCGGCCCCACGTACCTGGAAGCGCCCAGCCTGGACCTGTGGCCCGACGTCAAATGGGCGCCCGACTACAACAAGAGCCGTCGCGTCGACCTGAACGCGCTGAGCCGCGAAGAGATTGCCAGCTGGAAGGCCGGCGACACCCTGCTGCTGAACGGCAAGATGCTGACCGGCCGCGACGCCGCGCACAAGCGCATCGCCGACATGCTGGCCAAGGGCGAAAAGCTGCCGGTGGACTTCACGAACCGCGCGATCTATTACGTCGGCCCGGTCGATCCGGTGCGCGATGAAGTGGTCGGCCCGGCCGGCCCGACCACCGCCACGCGGATGGACGGTTTCACCCGCATGATGCTGGAGAAGACCGGCCTGACCGTGATGATCGGCAAGTCGGAGCGCGGCCCTGTGGCGATCGACGCGATCCGCGACAACAAGGCCGCCTACCTGATGGCCGTCGGCGGCTCCGCCTACCTGGTCTCCAAGGCCATCAAGGCCGCCAAGGTGCTGGGCTTCGAGGACCTGGGCATGGAAGCGATCTACGAGTTCGACGTGACCGATATGCCGGTCACGGTGGCCGTCGATTCGAACGGCACCAACGCCCACGACACCGGCCCGGCCGAGTGGAAGGAGCGCATCGCCTCGGGCAAGGCGGTGAAGATTCCGGTGGCGGCGGGCTGAGCCCGGCTGCGGCCACTCCCGCTCTTTGACGAAGCCACCGCCCAGCGGTGGCTTTTTCTTTGACTGTCCGAGTCGCGGCATCGGCATGAGCGATCAGCGTCGGACCGCTCATATCCTGGCCACACCTCAGAAAAGCGACGTTCTTCGCCAGCGCCCGGGGCGCCCGTGAGGCAACTCACGGAGCGCAGGCTCCGTTGGCACTGCCTGCCTGAGGCTTAGCATGGTCCGCGAGCGCGGCCGGGCCTCGCCACCCCCTTGCTTGGGCGCCCCCCTTGGCGGGATGGCGGCCGGGCGCTCCTTCGGCGACGATGCCGCCAGGGAGGTCGCCAGCAAGGCGGCGCGGCCGCAGCACGATGACATCGGCGGACCGCAGCCAGAACCTCCTACTGCGCCATGGGAGGGCGAACGATGTGGATTTCAAAGTATTGGTACGAGAAGCTGCCGGCGCTCTATGCGGCAGCGGCCTTGCTGAGCCTGGCCTTGCTGGGTACGCCGGCGGCCTTCAGCGCGACGCTGCTGATGGCGGCGGCGGCGCTGACCGCCTGGTGGCGCTACCAGCACCGCCGGCCGGACTGAGCCAGGCCCGGCCTCAGGCCAGCCGGAACACCTTGACCAGCGCGCTCAGGCGCTCGGCCTGCTGGCTCAGGCTTTGGGCCGCGGCGGTGCTCTGTTCGACCAGCGCGGCGTTCTGCTGGGTCACCTCGTCGAGTTGACCCACGGCCAGGCTGACCTGCTGGATGCCGCCGCTTTGCTCGCCGGTGGCCACCGAGATCTCGCTGATCAGGCCCGAGACCCGCTGCACCTGGGTGACCAGCTCGCCCATGGTCTGGCCGGCGCGCTGGACCTGGCGCGCGCCGTCCTCGACCTTGTCGACGTTCTCGCTGATCAGGCTCTTGATCTCGCGTGCGGCAGCGGCCGAGCGCTGGGCCAGCGAGCGCACCTCGGAGGCGACGACCGCGAAACCGCGACCCTGCTCGCCGGCCCGCGCCGCCTCGACGGCCGCGTTCAGCGCCAGGATATTGGTCTGGAAGGCGATGCCGTCGATCACCGAGGTGATGTCGGCGATCTTCTTGCTCTGCGCACTGATCGCATCCATCGTGCCCACCACCTGACCGACCGCCGCGCCGCCCTGGCTGGCCACGCCGCTGGCGGTGGCCGCGAGCTGGGTGGCCTGGCGGGCCGACTCGGCGTTGTGCTGCACGGTCGAAGTCAGCTGATCCATCGACGAGGCGGTCTGCTGCAGGCTGCTGGCCTGATGCTCGGTGCGGCTGGACAGATCCTGGTTGCCGGCCGCGATCTCGCTGGAGGCCAAAGCGATGCTTTGCGCCGACTGGTTGACATCGGTGACCAGCGCCCGCAGCGAATCGCGGGTGCGCTGCAGCGCCGCCATCATCGAGCTGCTGTCACCGGCGGCCACCGGCACCTCGGCCAGCAGATCGCCGGCCGCCACCCGCTCCAGCACCTGGCGTGCGGTGGCCGGATCGCCACCCAGTTCGCGCTGCACGCAGCGGCGCAGGCTGACCAGAAAGGCGATGCAGACCGCCAGGCTCAGCAGCGCCAGGCTCAGCACGGTCCAGCGCGCCGAGCTCATCGCGGCGGCGGCTTCCTGGCGCGCGCCTTCCTTGTCGGCGCCGGTGATTTTCTTGAGCTCCAAGAGCTCGGCGCGCAGCTCGCGCCAGGCCGGGGTTTCCTGCTTGTTCAGCAGCAGGGCGGCAGCGGCGGCATCCTGCTGCACCTGGGCCAGCACCTGCTGCTGCATCTCGGCCAGGCGGCTGCGCAGTGCGGCCATCGCACGCAGCTTGCTCAGCTGCTCGGGCGAGGCGGCCGCCTCGGCCGCGCCGGCAGCCTTGTCATAGGCCTTGGCGGCGCCATCGAGGTTCTCGTAGGCCTTCTTGTTGGCCGGGTCCAGCACGATATTGCGCAACGCCTGGCCCATCTGCAGGCCCTGGGCATACATCTCGTTGACCTCGGCCGACAAGGCGTCTTCATGCGTGAAGTAGTCGCCCAGCTGGCGCTCCACCGAGTAGGTGCCGACGCTGACGGCCGCGCCCAGCACCAGCACCAAGCCGGCCGGCACCGCCAAGGACAACATCACCCGCTGCATGAATCGCATAACCATCCCCTGCTTTGTCGACAAAACCGAGATAGTAGGCAGGAGCCCCTGGCTCAGGGGGGTGGCAGGGTCGCCGAATCGGCACTATTGCGCGCTTGGTGCACAACCCGCTGCGGGAATGGGATCTCGATGCCCAGCGCATCGAACAGACGCAGGATGGCCAGATTGACCTGGGAGCGCACGCCCAGCTGACCGTTGTGCGGATCCTCGATCCAGAAGCCGATCTGCAGGGTCAGCCCGTCGGCCGCAAACTCGCGCAGCAGCACGCCGGGCGCCGGGTCATGCAGCACGCGCGGCACCTTCATGATCTCCTCGACCATGCGCGGCATCAGGGTCTCGACATCGGTGCCATAGGCCACCTGCACGGTCGTGACCACCGAGACGCGCGGATCGGCCAGCGAGGAGTTCTCGACCCGCTGCGTGATCAGCATCTCGTTGGGCACGACCGACTCGCGGCCGTTGAGCGCGCGTATCACCGTGTAGCGGGTCTTGATGTCGCTGATGCGGCCCTCGAAGCCGTCCACCATCACCATATCGCCGATGCGCAGCGAACGCTCGGCCAGGATCACGAAGCCGCTCACATAGTTGGCCGCCAGCTTCTGCAGACCCAGCCCTATGCCCACGCCGATCGCGCCGCCCAGCACGCCCAGCGCGGTCAGGTCGATGCCGGCCGCCGTCAGCGCCAGCAGCAGGCCGACAAAGATCAGGAGCGAGCGGGTCAGGTTGACGCCGATCTTGCGCAGCGACAGATCGGTGGTCACATTGCGCAGCAGCCGCGCCTCGATCACCGACGAGACCCACAGCGCCAGCACCATCACCAGCACCGCGCTGAGGCTGCCCTCGATCAGCGCGCGCAGGCTGACCTGGCTGGCACCGATCTTCCACTTGATGTCGTCGAGCTCCGCCATCAGCACCGGCAGCAGGCCGGTGATCCACAGGATGGAGCCGCCCCAGGCCAGCCAGGAGACGGTGCGCTCGATCAGCTTGACCCAGCCCGAGCTGGGCAGCGCCGCGCTCAGCACCCGCACCGTCAGCCGTATCACCGCCAGCGAGATCAGCACCGGGATCACGACCTTGAACACCGCCACCGGCACGCCCAGCAGCGGCAGCGCCCGCCGCGCGCCCCAGGCCAGCGCCAGCGCCAGCAGCGGGAACAGCACGCCGTCGAACAGCTGGCGGCCAAACAGCACCGAGGGCGGCTGGGGCTGGCGGCCGCGCAGGCGCCAGACCACCAGCCAGGCCAGGCCCAGGCAGGCCAGCACCAGGGCCAGCTCGGTCAGCGCCGCAGGCTGCAGCAAGGACGCCAGCAGCGTCTGCAATTCGTCAAAAGTCAGGGGATGATGGTTCATTCGTCGGGGCGGCCGCCGGGCGGCGCCGCATCATAAAAGTCGCGCCGGGCTCAGACCCCGGCCAGCACGCGCAGATGCACGCCGACGCTGCGCGCCAGCGCGCCCAGGTGGTAGCCGCCCTCCAGGCAGGAGACGATGCGGCCCTGGGCATGGCGCTCGGCCAGCTCCTTGATGCGCCAGGTGATCCACTCGTAGTCGGCCTCGACCAGGCCCAGCTGGCCCAGATCGTCGTCGCGGTGGGCGTCGAAGCCGGCCGAGATGAAGATCATCTCGGGCTTGAAACGCTCCAGCGCCGGCATCCACATCGCCTCTATCATTTCGCGGATCTCGCCGCCGCGGGTGTAGGCCGGCACCGGCACATTGATCATGTTCTCGCCCTTGGGCACGGCGCCGCAATAGGGATAGAGCGGGTGCTGGAAGATGCTGACCATCAGCACGCGCTCGTCGCCGGCCAGGATGTCCTCGGTGCCATTGCCGTGGTGCACATCGAAGTCCACCACCGCGACACGCTGCAGCCCGCGCACATCAAGCGCATGGCGGGCCGCGATCGCGACATTGTTGAAAAAGCAAAAGCCCATGCTCTGGTCGCGCGTCGCATGGTGGCCCGGCGGGCGCACCGAGCAGAAGGCATTCTCGACCTGGCCGTCGATCACCAGATCGGTGGCCTGCACCGCCGCGCCGGCGGCGCGCAAGGCGGCCGACCAGGTGTGGGGATTGGCGATGGTGTCGGGGTCGATGGCACGCGACTCGCCCGTGGCGGCCAGCGACTCCAGCGTGTCGCGCAGCTGGGCCACATAGCCATGGGTATGGGCCAGCTCCACATCCGACAGACGCACGCTCGGCGCCTCATGGCGCTCCAGCGCGACATCCAGTCCGCTGCCGATCAGCCAGTCCTCGATCGCGTCCAGGCGCTGCGGACATTCGGGGTGGCCGGCGCCCATATCGTGGCGGCGGCAGTCGGGGTGGCTGAGGTAGGCAGTGGGCATGCAGGAGGGCGCGGCAGTCAGGGTGGCGCGGCGTGTTTTGAGTTAATGTCCGAGCATGAGCGACCAAGCCACCAAGCACCAGCTGTTCCAGCAACTCAAGACGCTGCAGCACCAGATTAGCACGATCATCCGCGGCAAGCCGACCCAGATCCGCGACTGCGTGGCCTGCCTGATCGCCGGCGGCCATCTGCTGATCGAAGACCTGCCCGGGGTCGGCAAGACCACGCTGGCCCATACCCTGTCCGTCTCGATGGGCCTGCGCTTCTCGCGCGTGCAGTTCACCTCCGACCTGATGCCCTCCGATCTGCTGGGCGTCTCGGTCTACGAGCGCGAGCGCGGCGGCTTCGCCTTCCACCCCGGGCCGGTATTCGCCCAGGTGCTGCTGGCCGACGAGATCAACCGCGCCGGCCCCAAGACCCAGAGCGCGCTGCTGGAGGCGATGGAGGAGAACCAGGTCAGCGTCGACGGCCAGACCCATGCCCTGCCCCAACCCTTCTTCGTGATCGCGACGCAAAACCCCAGCGAGCAGCTCGGCACCTACCCGCTGCCCGAGTCGCAGCTGGACCGCTTCCTGATGTGCATCTCGCTGGGCTATCCGGACGAGAAGGCCGAGCGCGAGCTGCTGATGGGCCAGGACAGCCGCGAGGCGATCCGTGCGCTGGCTGCGGTGATGCAGCCCGGCGAGCTGCTGGCGGCCCAGGCCGCCGTGCGCGAGATCCATGCGGCGCCGGCCCTGCTGGACTATCTGCAGGCCCTGCTGGCCGCGACCCGCTCGGGCCAGTGGTTTGTCGAAGGCCTGAGCCCGCGTGCCGGCCTCGGCGTGCTGCGCGCCGCACGCGCGCGCGCCCTGCTGGACGAGCGCGACTATGTCTCGCCCGACGATGTGCAGGCCATCCTGCCGCAGACCATTGCCCACCGCCTGCGACCCAAGGCCGGCAGCGGCCGCGGCGCGCGCGAGCAGGTGCGGGCCATGATCGAGTCCATCCCGATTCCCTGAGCGCTGATATGGTGCAGTCCCTCCGACGCCGCGCCCGGGCCTGGTGGCAGGCCCGCCATCCGCTCAGCGACACCCACCAGATGGGCCAGCGCAATATCTACATCCTGCCGAGCCGGCCGGGCTTGTCCTATTGCATCACCCTGGTCGTGCTGCTGCTGGCCTCGATCAATGACCAGCTGAGCCTGGGCTATCTGCTGACCTTTCTGCTGGCCGGCGCGGGTTTTGCGTCGATGCACGCCACCCACGCCAATCTGCGCGGCCTGAGCCTGGACCTGAAAAGCCCGCAGCCGGTCTTTGCCGGCGACGATGTGCAGCTGGAGGTGAGGCTGCACAACAGCGGCCGGGCGCGCTATGGCATCGGCATCCAGGTCCGGCCAGGCAAGGAGGCGGAGCCGGCCTGGGCCGATGTGCCGGCGCTGGGCCACAGCCTGCTGCAGCTGCGCTGCCCGGCGGCCACGCGCGGCCTCATGAGCCTGCCGCAGCTGCGCGTCTCGACCCGTTTTCCGCTCGGCCTGTTCGGCGCCTGGAGCATCTGGCGGCCGGCGGCCCGGGTCTGGGTCTATCCCCGGCCCGAGCAGCCGCCGCCGGCCCTGCCCGGCCAGGCGGCCAGCAGCGGCGAGGGCCAGCGCGCCGCGACGCTGATGGTGCGCGGCCAGGACTTCGAGGGGGTGCGCCCCTACCGCCAGGGCGATTCGATCAAGCAGGTGCTGTGGAAGAAGGCCGCCAGCGCCCCCGACGGCCAGCTGCTGGTGCGCGAGACCCTGGCGCCGGCCAGCCGCCAGCGCTGGCTGGACCTGGCCGACACCGCCGGCCTGGACTGGGAGGCACGGCTCTCGCGCCTGAGCGCCTGGGTGCTGCTGGCCGAGCAGCTGGGCCAGTCCTACGGCCTGCGCCTGGGCGGGCAAGAACTGCCCCCCGATCATGGGCCGGCACAGCGCCAGGCCTGCCTGGAGCTGCTTGCCTCGGCGCCCCAGGCGCCGTCCCATGGCTCGCCGCTGGAGCCGCTGCGATGAGTACCTGGGCCACGTTCAAGGCTCGGCTGCAACACCTGCCGCGCGAGACCCGCGACACCTTCTTCCTGCTGTTCGCGATCGCCGCCACCGCCCTGCCCCATGCCAGCCATCTGCCGCTGTGGTGCACGGCGCTGACCGGGCTGATGCTGCTGTGGCGCGGCCTGCTGGCCTGGAACGGCCAGGCACTGCCCGGGCGCTGGAGCCTGAGCCTGCTGCTGCTGGTGACGGCCGGCCTGACCCTGCTGACTCACCGCACGCTGATCGGCCGCGAGGCCGGCATCACGATGCTGGTGATGCTGATGGCGATGAAGACGCTGGAGCTGCGCGCGCGCCGCGATGCCTTCGTCGTGTTCTTCCTCGGCTTCTTCCTGGTGCTGACCCAGTATCTGTACTCGCAGTCGCTGCTGACCGGGCTGTGGACCCTGGTCAGCGTCTGGGCGCTGCTGAGCGCGCTGGTGCTGGCCCAGATGCCGGTGGGCCAGCCCAGCCTGAAGCTGGCCGCGACCCAGGCCGCCCGCACCACCGCGATGGGCCTGCCGGTGATGGTGCTGCTGTTCCTGCTGTTCCCGCGCATCGCGCCGCTATGGGGCATCCCCAGCGACTCGGTGGGCCGTACCGGGCTGTCCAACGAGATGGAACTGGGCGCGATGTCGGAGATCGCCAACGACGAGAGCATCGCGATGCGGCTGCGCTTCGAGGGCCCGGCGCCGCCGCCGCAAGGCCTGTACTTCCGCGGCCCGGTGCTCAGTCGCTTCGACGGCCGCAGCTGGCGACCGCTGCCCGGCAATAACAACCCCTTCATCACCCGCGCGCCGGCGCCACGGGTGCGGGGCCAGGTCTTGCGCTACGAGCTGACGATGGAGCCGCTGCGTCTGAGCGTGCTGCCCCTGCTGGAGAGCAGCCCCGAAGCGCCGGGCAGCGAAATGGATGTGCAGGGGCTGCTGCTGCGTCGCAGCGTCGACCTGCAATGGCTGGCGCCCCGGCCCATCACCGAGCGCCTGCGCCTGAACCAGCAGGCCTATCTCGACTATGACAGCGGCCCGCTGCAGCCGACCCTGGGCCTGCAAGCCTATCTGGAGCTGCCCCAGGGGCTGAACCCGCGCACTCTGGGCTGGGCGGCCGAGCTGCGGCGCCGCCCCGAGCTGGCCGGACTCGACGAGGCCGCGTATGCGCCGGCCATGGTGGCCGCCGTGCTGCGCCACATCACCACGGCCGAGTTCATCTACACGCTGGCCCCGGGCCGCTACGGCGAGGTGACGCCGCATCTGATCGACGAGTTCTGGTTCGACCGCCGGCTGGGCTTTTGCGAGCATTTCTCGGCCGGCTTTGTCGTCGTGATGCGGGCCCTGGGCATTCCGGCCCGCATCGTCACCGGTTTCCAGGGCGCCGACCGCGAGCTGCAGGACGGCTATCTGGTCGTGCGCAACAGCCAGGCCCATGCCTGGGCGGAGGTCTGGCAGGCCGGGCGCGGCTGGGTGCGGGTGGACCCGACAGCCGCGGTGGCGCCGGACCGCGTCAATCTGGGCCAGGCCCTGAGCCCCCCGCCCGGCGCCTTCGCCGGCGCGCTGGGCCAGGTCAACCCAGCCCTGTGGCAGGGGCTGCGGGCCATCGCCCGGAGCTGGGAGCAGCTGAACAACCGCTGGCAGCAGTATGTGCTGAACTACTCGCGCAGCGACCAGTTCGATCTGCTGAAGAAGCTGGGCTGGCGCAGCCCCGACTGGCAGTCGCTGGGCCAGCTGGTCGGCGCGCTGATCGGCCTGCTGGCCGGCGCCGGCGCGGCCTGGGCGGCCTGGCAGGCCCGGCCGCACGACAGCTGGAGCCGCCAGCGCGGCGCCATCCTGCGCGAGCTGCGCCGGCTCGATATTGCCGCCGCCGCCCACCAGGCGCCGCGCCAATGGGCCGCCCTGCTGCGAGCCCGCCACGGCGCGGCGGCCGAGCCGCTGGCGCGCCAGCTGCTGGCGCTGGAGCTCGCGCGCTATGCGGCGGGCAGCACGCCAAGTGCCGCGCACACGGCCGGCTGGCTGAACCGCTGGCGCTGGCTGCGCGAGTTCCGTGCCGCAGGCCGTATGCTGCGGCACCAGACCATGAAGACCTCCTGATGTTGTTGCGTGCCCTGACCCTTGCCCTGATCACCGCCGCGCTGGCCGGCCCGGCCCAAGCCACCAAGAAGAAACAAGCAGCACCGCCGCCCGCCGCCGCGCTCTACGGCGAGCGCGAAGACCTGATGCGCTTCGCCAGCGAGCAAGCCGCACTGCTGGGCTGGAACGAGGCCGGCCTGCGCCGCCTGCTGTCCCAGGCCAGGAAGCTGCCGACCGTGCAGCGCCTGATCATGCCGCCGCCGGCCGGCACAGCCAAGGACTGGGCCGCCTACCGGGCCCGCTTCGTCGAACCGCGCCGGCTGCAGGCCGGCCTGGCCTTCTGGGCCGCCCATGAGGCCGCGCTGGCGCGGGCCGAGGCGCAGTACGGCGTGCCGGCCGAGCTGATCGCCGGCCTGATCGGCGTCGAGACCTTCTACGGCCAGATCACCGGCGGCTTTCGCGTGCTCGACGCGCTGGTGACGCTGGGTTTCGACTTCCCGCCGGGACGGCGCGACCGCAGCGAGTTCTTCCGCGCCGAGCTGGCCGAGTTCCTGAAGCTGTGCCAGCGCGAGGGGCTGGACGCCGCGACCGTCAAAGGCTCCTACGCGGGTGCAATGGGCTGGCCGCAATTCATGCCCAGCAGCTGGAACAAGCATGCGATCGATTTCGATGGCGACGGCCACGTCGACCTGATTGGCAATCCGGTCGACGCGATCGGCTCGGTGGCCCACTACCTGGCCCAGCATGGCTGGCGGCCCGGCATGCCCACCCATTACACGGTGGCGGTACCGGTCGACACCGTCGAGCGGGCCCGCCTGCTGGCGCCCGACATCCTGCCCAGCTTCAGCGCCGCCCAGTTCGCCGAGGCCGGTGCCGAACTCTCGGAGGCCGGCCGCGAACACCAGGGCGCGCTGGCCCTGGTCGAGCTGCAGAATGGCACGGCCGCGCCCAGCTATATCGCCGGCACCGCCAACTTCTATGCGCTGACCCGCTACAACTGGTCCAGCTACTACGCCTATGCGGTGATCGAGCTGGGGCGCACGCTGCGCGGCTTCAGGGACAGCGCTCAAAAACCCTGATCGTCACCGCCGCCAGCCTCGCCCTGGATCGCCGCCGTGCGCTGCCAGTAGCGCCGCACCAGCTCGCGCTGGCATGAGGGCTCGGGCGCATCGCTGCGCCAGCGCAGCGCGCCGCAGTCGGCCGAGTTCCAGACCGGCACGCCGCGCGCCTGCAGTCGCGCCAGCACGGCCGGGGCCGGATGGCCGAAGCGGTTGCGGTAGCCGGCCTGCACAAAGGCCTGGCGCGGCGCCACCGCGTCCAGGAAAGCCGGCGTCGACGACGTCTGGCTGCCATGGTGGGCCAGCATCAGCAAGTCGCTGGGCAGCTGCGGCAGGCCCAGCAGGCTCTGCTCCTGGGCCGCCTCGATATCGCCGGTCAGCAGCAGGCTGCGCGTGCCGGCCCGCAGCTTCAGCACACAGGACAGCGCATTGGGTTTGACAGCTTCGCGCCGGTAGTCGGCCGGCTGTGGGTGCAGGATCTCGAAGTCCACACCGTCCCAGGTCCAGCGCAGGCCCCGCTCGCAGCGGCGCTGCGGCGGGCCTGCCGCCAGCAAGACATGACCCTCGTCCAGCGAGCTCAGCAGCGCGCGCACCGGCAGGCCGGCCAGCAGCGCGGCGGCGCCGCCGACATGGTCCTGGTCGCGGTGGCTCAGCAGCAGCAGGTCCAGCTCGCGCACGCCCAGCGCCCGCAGCAGCGGCAGCAGCACCCGCTGGCCGGCATCGGCCTGGGGTGTGTACTGCGCGCCGCTGTCATAGAGCAGGCTGTGGTTGGCGGTGCGCAGCAGCACGGCCGTGCCCTGGCCGACATCGGCGGCCAGCAGCTCCACCTGGCCCGGCGCCGGCCGCGGCACGGCCGGCCACAGCAGGCCCAGCGCCAGCGGCAGGCCCAGCAGCCGCGAGCCCCAGGGCAGCGGCAGCACCAGCAGCAGCGCCGCCAGCAGGCCGCAGACCTGGGCCCACAGCGGCGCCACCGGCAGATGCCAGACCGCCCAGGGCAGGCCGGCCAGCCAGCGCAGCCACAGCATCAGCCCCTGCAGACACAGCACGGCCAGGTCCCACAGCATCGGCACCAGGCTGCCGGCCAGGGCCAGCGGCGTGATCAGCAGGCTGACCACCGGAATCGCGACCAGATTGGCCAGCAGACCCACCGCCGAGATCTGCTGGAAGAACAGCAGGGTCAGCGGCGCCAGACCCAGCGTGGCGACCCACTGGCTGTGCAGCGCCGCGCCGAGCTGGGCCCGCCAGCCCGGCGGCAGCGTGCCCGGCCCGCTGGCCATCAGCAGGCCGACCGCGACAAAGGACAGCCAGAACCCCGCCTGGCTGATCGCCCAGGGGTCGATGGCCGTCACGACGCAGGCCGCCAGCAGCAGGCTCAGCGGCCAGGGCCAGCGCAGGCCCAGCTGGCGCAGCAGCGCCAGCGTCAGCAGCATCCAGACCGTGCGCTGGGCCGGCACGCCCCAGCCCGAGAACAGCGCATAGGCCAGCGCCACCCCCACGCCGGCCCACAGCCCGGCACTCGGCGCGGGCAGCCACAGGCAAGACCTGGCACTGCGGCGCCACAGGCCGGCCACCGCCCAGCCGGCGGCCCAAGCCAGCATCGTGATGTGCAGGCCGCTGATCGCGACCAGATGGCTGACGCCGGTGTCGCGGAACAGGCCCCAGTCGGCGCGTGTGATCTGGTTTTCCGTAATTGAGTGGAATCTACGCAATAGGTCCACCGGAATCGCCGCGGCGAATTATGTTGGCCGCAATGCCATCCCGGCACCCCTCGACGACCTCCACGAAAGTCGGCCGCAATGGCCTTTCGACCGCCCAACTCTCCTCTGAAACCAATCTCCCACTTACGTCCGATTTACGTATTCGGTCGTCCGAGAATGCTCAGAAATTAAGCAACTCAAGCTGCCTAATTTTTAAGCACTTCTTTCACACGCAATTCCGCACTTTCTGCTTTCCTAGGAAAAAGGCACCGTGCGCAATTGAGATGAAAGCAAAAATGTCCCTCGCGTAAATGAGTTGCGCGCAATCACTACGCGTACCCCAAATCACGCCACGGCCACACCAGAGCAGACGGCTCCTCGCTGCGGCAAACCACTCGAGCAGCCGACCTTCATCACGCCGGAATCGCCCTGATGTCCAGCCACAGTTCCGGCTGGTCGAGCATTTTGTGCTCCTTCATTCGAAGGCTCAAGAGGAGGTCCTCCCCGAGCGCCCACCGCTGCATCTGAGCCCATCCCTCGTGCAGCGGATTCGACTCGTATTCCAGCCCTGTTGGGACGCTCACCGGCCAGCAAGCCCTGCGAAGCGCGTGGACGGCTTCCTGCTCCTCCGACTCTGCATTCCAGCGCGCGGTGCCCACCAGCACCGAAAACGCCCCCACGCAGGCTTTTCCCCTCACGTGAATGCTGATGTCATCGCGAACCTCAGCCCATCTCCGCTCCACCAACTCCACCTCGGCCGGGCTCGGGGCATGTGGGCAGTCAGTCTGGTCGGAAGCACGAAGGAACTCGGCCGGATAGTCGGGCTTGAAATTGCGGAGGATGGCTCCCAGGGTCATCGATTGGTTCATCACGTTCTCACTTGGGCGCAGGCCCGATGAAGCGTGTAGAAGGCTGTTTTATACGCCGCGAGCCGTCGGCTTGCTTCTGACGAGGAAGCAGCTCGACGACCAATCCGTTCAATAGGTTGCCACTCGGTCAATGGGCTACCTGTTCGACGACAGTGAGGGCAGAAGCGCCTACCTAAGCAATTGAGTTGATGACATCAAGGGCCGCGCTCGCTATGAAATTTCAGAACTGGCTCATCTAGTGAGCCACCTTCAGTAGAGACTATTGCTATTGCGTGTCACGGCGGTGGTCGATGGGTTGTCTGGTCGGCATTGAATGTTGTATAAAACACCAGTATGTGTTTTTGTACTGCGCTACAGCTAGTGTCGAAAAACCTCTTGGACCCCACCTTTAGTTTTTGCTAGCACTCTGATACATTGAGTGCCAGACTTTCAGAAAGTGGTTCCTACGCATAAGGAGCGTTGGATGGCGTCGCACGAAGAACTTCCCAAGGGCGTTCATCGCCTCCTCAAACTGCCTTCGCCAGAGTTGGGCGAGCTTTGGGATTCCATAGTCCTCGACCAGGGAATCAAGGACCAATTGATTGGCCAAGCCATTATCAACTTCACGGTCCGGCAGAAAGTGCCCCGCACAGTTCTGCCCCTGCACGGCACCATCCTTCTCGTTGGCGAGCCCGGCACGGGCAAGACTTCGTTGGCACGGGGCCTGGCACACAAGGCCGCTGAAGTGTTCGACAGCACGGCCTTCCGCTTGCTCGAAGTCGACCCTCACGCCCTCGGCAGCGCCATGATGGGCAATACGCAGAAAGCCGTGACCACCCTCTTCGGCCAGACCATTGCTGAGTCGGCCATGGCGGGCCCGACCATCGTGCTGCTGGATGAGGTGGAGACCCTTGCCGCTGACCGCAGCAAGCTCAGCCTGCAGGCCAATCCAGTCGATGTTCACCGTGCCACAGATGCCGTCCTCGTGCAGCTGGATATGCTGGCCGAGCTGCACAAGAACCTCTTGTTCGTTGCGACCTCGAACTTCCCTCAGGCGGTCGACGAGGCCTTCACCTCCCGCTGCGACCTTGTTCTGGAAATACCGCGACCGAACGCGCTGGCCTGCCAGCAAATTCTGTCGTCGTGCCTGACCGAACTTGGGGGCATCTTCAAGGCAATCGGAAAGCTGTCTGCGGCACCCGGTTTCGACAAGCTCGTGCACGAGGTGCAGGGACTCGACGGCCGCGCAATCCGCAAGGTCGTCGGCAGCGCCCTGACCTTGCGTAAACAGGTGGCGGTCGACCCTAACCAACTAACCCTGCAGGACTTGGTCAATGCCGCCAAGGCTGCCAAGGCGGTCCGGCTGAAAGGCGGCAAGTCGTGAGCACCATCGCAAGCCGAGTTGTGCGGAGCTCCCCCTACCGCAACACCAGTGAAACCTGGGCCTTCATCGTCGAGTTGCTCACGCAGGGTAAGGACAGTGATGCCAAGAAGGAACTGCTGTCAGTGGCCGGCATCGCCAGCTCGGTCATCGCCGAACACGGCCCCAAGGACGCGGCCATCGTCGTGACCTGCGACGGGCCGCGCACACGGGTCTATTGCCTGTACGACGAATCAGCCATCGAGGGCGGCGACGCGAAGGAAGACGACCTGGGCTACGAGCCCTTAAAGGGTCAGTGGGCCATTTCGCTGCCCTGCCCTGAAGAGGACCTTGAATGGGTCCAGCGAGCCTTGAAGGCAAAGAGCAGTCGCATCACCGCCCGCGACATGATTCAAAAACTCGGTGAGGAAGCAGAGGCCGGCAAATCAGCGGCAAGTGGCGGTCTGACCTTGAACGTGGACAAGTTCCTAAAATCATGAGTGCAGTCGCCGTCTACTCCTACACCCAGTCGGTCGTCTATGTCGCCGACAACATCCTCAAGAGCCTGAAGGACATCATCCGCCTCAGCGGCCTGGACCCTAGCAAGCTCGTTGGTGACTGGGAAGTCCTGTTGCGAGGCATCAGTACCTGGATTGAGTCCAGGCATCTTGAGACCGTGCGGCTTGAGATTTACGACCCCAAGACTGACGCCCTCATCACGCGCTGGGACGTCGGCATTTCCTACACCTGGGACATCTCGGCCGGCACCTTCTGGACGGATACCGAGCAACTGAAGTACGCCATCCGCAAGGCTGGGCTGATGCCTTCCGAGGCGCGATACCGAGTCGTCGTGCACCGCACTGCTGGCTACTCCGAAGTCGCAGGCTGGAGTACCTGCGAGCTTCGCTCGACCGCAGGCATGGTGCAGCAAAGCCTCGGCACGACCATCGAGCACAACGGCCTCGGCGCCAACACCACCTACTGGAGGAAGCTCTGATGCTGACCATTGACGAGGCTTTTCGCAAATTCAAGAGCCGCCTTGAGCTGAACGCCAAGGAACAGAAGAACGCGACAGACCGCCACACCGAGGTTCGGGAGTACGTCCGCAGCAAGTTCGCCATCGACCGGGACTTCTTGACGGGCTCCTACGCTCGCTACACGAAGACCAAACCGCTCAAGGACATCGACATCTTCTTCGTGATGAAGGAGGCGGAGAAGCACTACCGCAACAAGGGCGCAGGCGTGGTGCTGGACGACTACGAAGCCGCGCTTGTGGAGAAGTACGGCAGGAAGGCGGTCCGGCGCCAGAGCCGCTCCATCAACATCGACTTCGGCGTCGAGGTCAAGGAAGAGGACAAGACAGACTACAAGATTCTGAGCGTGGACGTCGTGCCTGCGTTCGCCAGCGGCGACGACTACGAGATTCCCGACGACGACTCGGGCAAGTGGATTAAGACCAACCCCGAGACCCACGCGGAGAAGGCCACCAAAGCGCACCAGGCGTACGGCAACGAATGGAAGGGCTTGGTGCGCATGGTCAAGTACTGGAACAACAACAAGAAGCACGGGGAGAAGCCTGTTAAGCCCTCGTTCCTCATTGAAGTCATGGCCCTTCAGTGTCTGTACGGCGGCTGGGGCGGGCAGTTCGACAGGGAAATCCAGAGCTTCTTCTCCACCCTGGCCACGCGCATCGGAGAGGTTTGGGCCGACCCAGCAGGTCTTGGCCCACCCATCAGCAACTCGATGGATGCCGCCCGCGTCGCCAAAGCACAGCAGGCACTGCGCCAAGCCGCGAGTGAGGCCGACAGGGCTATCAACCTGGTTCGTCAAGGTCGGACTGGCGATGCGCTTAAAGCATGGCGTGACCTCTTTGGGCCGATGTTCCCTCTGAGCTGAAAGACACCATGACCCAGGCAGTCGTTACCCGCCGCGATGGCGATGTGTTCCAAGCAAGGCTGTTCTGGCTGCATGCCGCGCGCCTGCTGGACGACGAAGGTCCCATCGTGCGAGTCGGCTTCGAGTCCGGCCTCAAGGGGTTCGATGACATCTGGGTGGAATACGACCCGGCGCGCGCGCCGCAGGACCATCGTGGCAACGCCTTGCTGCTTGAGCGCATGCAATGCAAATGGCATGCCGCGCCGGGAACCTTCACGCATGAGGACTTGACGCGACCGGAGTACATCAATGCGACCACGACGTCGTTGCTGCAGCGCGCCTTGGCCGCGTATCGCGAGGACAAGGCGGAAGGTCGTTCTTCTCGCCTCGTCCTGGTGACCAACCATTTCGCCCGTGAACAAGACCCCCTCTTTGGGCTGTTGCGAATGAAGTCGCTCCACATGGACGTAGACGGGCTCTTCGTCGGCAAGACGGTCCGTAGCGCGACCGGCAAGGTGCGCAAGGTCTGGCAGGACCACCTTGGCATCGACGAAGACGAGCTGCGAGCGCTGTGCCTGCGCATGGGCTTCAAGCTCTCCCGCGACTCCCTCGATGGGCTTCGTGGCTTGCTCGATGACGCGTGCCGAGCGAACGGCTTGGTCAGGCCCGCTGCCAATGCAAGCACCACGGTCTACGACGCGAACATCTTCGAGTGGGTCGGACAACGGCGGATGGTCTTCGACAGGAAGGAGTTCAAAGAGAAATGTGCGCAGGAGGGACTGCTGGCAGTCAAGCCAAGCAACGCACCCAAGATGTTTGGCGTGAAGACTTTCGAACACACCCTAGACCGGCTCGAGAACCGCTGCGTGAAGGTGCTCAACCTCGTCCACGAGTTCGACGAGCGCACCATCCGAAACACCGCGGCCTGGCGCGACACCATGGTTCCCAGGCTGACAGACTTCCTGTTGAAGGTTCCGGCACCGGAAGGACGCATGCGCCTCGCCATCGAGGCTCATGCGACGCTCGCCTTTGCCGCCGGTGCCATCTTGGACACAAAGTCGGGCCGCCAAGTCGAGCTGGAGCAACGCTCGCCCGTCCTCAAGATTTGGGCCCCCGACGACCAGCAGCTCGCAGAGGACAGCCCAGGCTGGGTGTTCGAAGAGGAAGAGCTGGATGCAAATGCGTCCGGAACAGCATGCGCCGTCAGCATCACGAGGGACGCTACGGCCGCGGTGAAGCAGTACCTGCAAGAGAACCAAGTCAAGGTTCGCCTGCTGCTCATTGCGAAGCCGTCGTGCGGGGCCTCGCCGCAGGCTGTGTCTTCAGGTGCGCATGCCAACGCCCTCGCCGAAAAGCTTGCCGAGAAACTCAAACGGGACCGCGACGCGAGCCCAGCGGCACGACGCGAGCGCATCCACCTGTTCGTCTCAGCGCCCAACGCCTTCACTTTCTACCTTGGTCGCCAGGTGGCAATGATGAAGCCGCTGACACTCTACGAATACGACTTCACCTACCAAGTGGACGGCTCCTACCGTCCTTCGCTGTCGTACCCAGAGGTCGCGGCTGCCCCGAAGCCATCAATTGACCCCGAGAGATGACGTGCATCGAAGCAGCCTTGAGGGCATGGGTAAAGGACATCGAGCCAACGCCTAAGCAGAAGGAGGCGGCCAGTCGTAGCTACAGCCATCTCGTAAACGTGTTGAGCAAGCGAGGCGTCGGCGACCGCATCGTCAACTGCTACCTCAGCGGAAGCTACAGCCGGAATACTGCTCTGCGTCCCATTGCCGACATTGACGTCATCTTCGTGATTGACCCTAGCCAGTGGTCCGGTGCCTTTTTCGGCCTCGCCGACAAGCCGAACCCGTCTGCTGTGCTTCGGTCGTTTGCGCGAGTGCTCCGCGACGGGTATCAAATGAGTTCCACGTTCACCCAGAAGCGGTCACTCCGGCTGGAACTTGACCACGTACATATTGACTGCGTGCCCGCTATCGCGCGGCCGAACAGCGACGTCATCTTGATTGGCAACCATGCCGATGAGACTTGGTTCGAGTCGTCGCCGAAGCGCCATCAAGCAGCACTCACGGCGGCGAACGCAGAAAACGGCAAGCTGCTGGTTCCGTTGGTCAAGCTGTTAAAGGCCTGGAACTGCTCGCTGCCGGAAGACACACGGGTCCGCTCCTTTGTGGTCGAGACTCTCGCTGTCACGTTGTTCAGCGAGGTGCGTATGGGCTCACTCGAAGAGGGCCTCTATCTCTTCCTCGATTTCATCTCCCACTTCGATGGAAAAGGCGAGCGGACCTGGTTATCGAAGCTCGGAATCGAAATGAACCTGTGGGACGGCATGGTCGTGCCGGACATCTCCGGCACTCGAAGCAACGTCGCTGCAGGCATTGAAATGGGGAAGATGAAGACCTTCAAACGCTTCGCCGCAACTAGCAGAGACAACCTGCAACGTGCCTTCGAGGCGACAACAGATGCCGCCGCTGCGGAACATCTGAACGCAGCGATGAACCGCTGACAAAATGGACTCAGCGCTGCGCCACCCAACGTGCGCGCGGAGATAGAACACGTCGTTTCTTGCGCGGAGCTGTAGGCTTGGACTCAGTGCGAGGCAACGGCAGGATGCTCCACCAACGGATTGGTTGGTCAGTTGCTCCACGGTCAGCAACTTCCCGAAGACCGAGGTGTTCCGGAAAGGTATCGGCGGCCTCGACAAGGAAGTTATTGCAGACGAGCGGTTGGTCGGACTGTCGGAATCTCTCAGCGAGCTCCAACAGCAGCGCTGCTTCGAGCGGTCTCTCGATACGTAACTCCTTCTTCCAGGTCCGGCGCTCCTGGTATCGCCGAAAGAGGGTCACCTGTTCTTGAAGCGGCCAGTCGGGAGGTTCACCTGCCACGGCGTGCACGATTTGAGCCGCGATGCTTGGAGCGTTCAGCACCGCAAGCATTCTCTTCTCGGCAGCGGCTGGAATGTGCACCCGTGCCGTGCCGGCGTATCTATTGAAAAGGAAGAGGATTGCGTAATACGCAAGTCTGTCGCTAGGCTTCATATCCGGTTCCTCAAGGAGAAACCGGTGCAACACCGCCCGAAGGTCCGTGACCGTATGACCTTCGTATCGCATCAGCGCGTAGATAAGCTCTTCTAGGAATCCTTCGAACTTCTTCTGGCTATCTGCCCCCAGGTTGCTGTCGACGGTCGCTATCCAGCAGGATGGCGCGAGCGGTGCAAACAGAATGCCAGGAATGTCTTCCCGGTAGCTTGACGGCTGAGGGCCAACCGTTTCCTGCGCGAGAACGTAGCTCTTGATGACATGCCGTGTGATGCGGGCAAGCCCATGAAGCGTGAACATACGCTTCCTGTCAATGAGCATCGTTTGCATGACCGGCCCCCCGCTCATCAACAATTTGGGAAGTGGCCTAAGCTCGTGCACATACTTTGAGCGAGCCTCGTAGGCACTGGCCAACGCCTGCCCAAGTTCGCTTCTTCCTATCGGATGAGAATGCTGTTTGAAAGGGCCGCGGAAGTAGGCGTCGCCGAGGTACTCTGCCATGAACGCCCGGAACTTCGGACCAATCGACGCGTGCTCCACCTTCACCAACGCGTCGCGAACTCTGCTTGCAACGAGTTCATGTGCCCCTTCGAGAGCACCATCCACTGCTCGTCGCTTTTCTTCAGGCAAATCCGCCCAGGTAGTTGTTTTAACGAAGCGCGTCGCTAGCGTCTCGGCGGACGCGACCAGCAGCGTGTAGGCGAGGTCCAAGTCGTCACCGATTCTTTGCATCCCGGTGACGTGCGTGCGGATGACCTGAATGACGTTACGGTATTTCTCACGTGGAAGGCACAGAAGGTGTTCGACAAAACACGTGAAGCTCTTGGCGTCTTCGTGCCCACAGTAGACGGCCTTGTCAAAGGTCCGCGGCACATACTTGTTCGGCGGCAACGAAGTTGCCAAACCTCGCTCGTTTGCAAGAAGGCGTCTGACCAAGTCTCGGTCGCGTGAGCATGTGCAATCGAAGAAGAAGCTGACTAGGACGCCCATGTCCTCCACATAAGCGTCGGCACCCCATGAAATCACAACGCCCGGCTCCATACGGCCATCTTCGAGACGCTCGGTGAACTCGTAGACCGTTGAGCGCGGGTGCTCATCTATCTCTGTGGTCTGCACGATTCGACCGAAGAGCGGGCTCCGGATTTCGTGTTCGGGGCCGCCTGGGAGCACGAGATTTGTGAACAGTGTTCCTCTCATCGGGTTCTCACGCCCCGCCGATTGCTCGAAGATTCGTCCGGTCGCAATTTGAAGCATGCGCTTTCCCTGGTCGGTGTAGCTGCTGTGTAAATTTTTTAATCAGGCCTGCGGAAAAATTCCCACGTGCTCGATACGAGTCGAAACCATATTCAAGCTTGGTTGGAGCCAGCGCGTTGACGCGACTATGGGACTGCGGTGCAGCCCTCAAAGTTCGCATCGCGGTCATCACATGCCGACGGATGCCGAGCGCTGGAATCCCTCTGACTGCAAAGCACTACATGCCTCGATAACGGTCTAAACCGAATAGCGCTGGAACTCTCAGCTAGGTCGGGCCATCAAGCCTTGTCCACCCTGAAGAACATCTCTCAGGTCCGCCACCAATCGCTCTCGAGCAAACTCAGAAGTGGCACCGCCGCTCAACTGGGAGCCAAGCAAGAATGTGACACCTGGCCACGCTAAGGATGCGTAACGGTGCCCGTTTGTTTGGAGTTCAAGACCAAGCTCATCGCGGACGAGGCGAGAGGCAGCAGCATTAACAACCACGATGACTTTCGGAGCCATCGCACGAACCAAATCCAGGGCGGCATTAAGAAGCTCTTCTCGAGCCTTCCACTTGGCCCGGTTGCTGTCCTCAGTTGCAGCAAGGAACTCTTTGAACGCGCCTTGGTCAGTGGAACGCAGCGGGAACAAGTCAAGGTGCTCGTGGTGAACGTCAGCTTGCGTGTCCGCCATAAGTTTGTCGACCGGGCCGTAATACCTCTTGTACTCTTCGCGGGAATAGCGGTCCAATTGCTCAACTGCTTCTCTGTACTGCCCCCAGCCATCAGCGTTCTCCGGAACAACCCAATTAAGCGCATCGAGGCCTATCGCAAGCAGTTCCGGAGTCTGGTGATGCGTTGCTGCCCAGTGCTCCTCCAACGCAGACGGAACGAATGAAGGGCTGAGTCCAAGAAATAGGACTATTGGCGTCTTTCGCGAAGGCCATTGGCCGAACAATGGGAGAAGCCCAAAACCCGGAGCCGAATCGCCCTCCTGACTACGCCAGATTGCCAGGAGCGCAATTTCAAATTGGGCCAAAGCGTCATCTGGCGTCATCGCGGTCTCGGAACCTCAAGATTCTTGGTGCGCTGGGATAATTCCCTCCAGCTCTAGGCTGTTTCTGCCTAGCACCGTCATGCACTGGAGCAAGAAGGAAGCGCTGAAAGTGCCTCTGTGCAACTTGCTCTTGACTGACCCCTCAGTCTCTTCAAGCCCCAACGCCTGTAGACGTTCCGCCAGCAGACGCAGCGTAAATCCTTTGCGGGCCAACTCGCCCCGGAGCAGGCGAGACGCGGCGTCTGACCAGTCATGCGAAGCCTGCATTTGCCCCTCCGATTCGTGACTTCGCAAAGCATGCGTCAGCACGACTACCGTTCCACTTTCGGAACAAAGGTTTCATATATGAAACTTTCTGGCACAATCTGGCGTTATAGGGCCAACGGTAGCCGAGGATTCTCTCGGTAGCGAGGCTAGTAGGGAGGAGTAAACGATGTCGATTCTACCGAGACGGCCATCAGGCATGGGTTCTGCGCGCCTTCAGCCGCAAAAAACGTCCGAGGGCCGTCTAGACCCCTATCGTTTGACCGATTTGGACGCGCGCTCAAGAGCGAACTCGAAACGCGAAAGGTATGGCCCCACATCCAAACTCCTGGCAAGCCGGACGACACGGTCATCGGGCGAATGCATCGCCTCGCGCTTCGCTACGAACAGTACTCTCAAAAGAAACGACGCTGGAAACGTCCCTCGGCGAATCTTCTTCTGCATACTTTTCAAATCCATATGGTCGGCATGTATCGCTTCCAGACGTTCTTGCAGCTCCTCAACAGTTAGGCCAGCATCGTCCAGGACTGCTCGCAGAAGGTTGGTCGCTTCCGTCTCCCACATGTCCTTGGACTCGGTGTCAGAACTATTCAAAGTCATGACATGAGGGTATTTGCAGCCTGCTTGATTCGTAACCGCCAAATTTGACCCTCTGGAGCCATTTTTGTCCCATAACGCCCATATTTGGACTAATGGAGACGTTTTTGGCAGTGGGCGATGGGTGATGACCTATACGAAGGGCGAGCCAAGCGGTTTGGCTTGAAACCAAGGACACGAAATGAACAATAGCTCTGAGCATAGACAACTAGAAGAAACCACTTCGGCGGACCGCAACACCGGTGCGCCGCGAGTCCCCTTGGGTCGCGATACCTCGCAGCCCATGCGCAGGCGCCGTCAGGCGAGGCGGACTGACCATTTAAACGAAGCAGTCCGCAATAGACGGTCCACCGACCGCCATCCGCGCATGCTGATGCGCCGTGACGGCGACCAGCACTACGTGACGTAGTCACTCCTTGCGGCTTTGAGCAGCTCTCGCCTTCTGGCAAGTAGCGCGAAACCGCTCACCTCCTGAACGCCACCTATCCGGTGCTTCGCTCCTGCGACGTGCCGTGGATAGCCACGTCCGTACTGCCCTACTCGCTCCGAATGGCGCGAAGGGCCTCGAAATCTCCTCCGACTTCAGACATTGAGTTTCCATGACTTCTAGCAACCAAAACGAACGGATGACCGCCGCAGCGCGGCAAGAACTGCTCAATCTCCCCTGCCGTATGGCCGGCGCCGAAACATACAAGCCCGCTATTCGGGTCCACGAGTTCTCCTCGCGCGGCGTCCAATCGCGAACACCTGTTCCCCAACTCGGCCGTGCGGTGCATACCCACTCCTACATCGAGCGAGACCTTCTTCTCGTCACGCTGTTCAACGGCGATATGCGCAACTTCCAAGAGCAGTACGCGCTTGACCGTGGAATTACGCTGGGCGCTGCGAAGGCACTTCGCATCCGCCATCCGGTCGTTGGCAAGAAAGTGAAAGAGCCGCTGGTTATGACCATGGATGCCTTGGTTACTAAGGCCAGCCACCCCGCCGGCCTCCTTTACAAGCAGGGATGGGATGTCAAGCCGCATAGCCAACTCGAGAACCCACGCGTTCTAGAGAAGCTCTCTCTGCACCGCGCCTACTGCCATCAGCTCAACTTCACGCACCACATCTTCACCGAGCAGTCAGTACCCAAGACAGTGCTGAAGAACATCGACTGGCTGCGTGCAGCGCTGCCCGCCGAGGGTGAACTGCTACTCATCGCCGGCCTGTTCACCCATCTGCCGCGATTGATGTTGGCAGAGGTCGCCAAGGGCAAGTTCAACGGCATACCTATCTACGAGTACGCGCTGGGCTTTGACCTGCGCAACAAGCTGCCGCGCGGCGCCGGGCTGCGCGTTTTCAAGTACCTCGCCTGGACTCGCCGGGTTTACATCGACCTGAACGTCGAGCGTCCCGCCCGGCAGCCGGTTGACTCGAATCGCAAAGCTGAGTCCGTCCACATCAAGACCTTCCTCAACAACTACTGAGTAACCGACATGAAATCCCTGAATCGCCTTTCCCACAGTCAGCGACAACAACTGCAGCAGACCCTCCAACAGTTCCCGGACGAGGTCTGGGAGTGCGACATGACCACTCTCAACATCTACGTTCCCGAGCGTCCATTGCACTCTCATGCCCGCTCCGAGGCTGCGCAGCTTATTGAGCCAGCCATCCTGGCGTTGACGACGAAGAGCGGAGTCACCTCGCTGACGCTCGTTCTGGGTGACACCAGCGAATCGGAGCGGAGCAACCCATGAACCTCGTCAAGAACAACGTTCTGCGCAAGGATGGGCGCGACCTCGTACTTATCGACATGGTGCGCCATGAACTTACAGGCAACCAAACGGCCGTCGTCCTGCATCCGCTGGATGAGAAGAATGCGGTGCCAGAGGTCTGGCTTCGCGAAGACCTACAGCACTGGTTTAACGAGAAGCAGGTGAGCTTGGTCAGCCGTGAGGTTGTCCAAACTGGCTCGAAGGCTCCCTCAGCAATCGGGAAGCAGAAACACCGCTGGTCGCTCATCAGCGGCGTCGTGGGGCGCGCCGAGCTTTACTTCCGTTCGACGCGACACAAGCTTCTGAAAGACCACGCGAAAGCGGTCAGTTCGACTTCTGAGCATCTACTGGACCTGTTGCGCCTGTACTGGTCGCGCGGCCAGGTGCGCGACGCGCTGAACGGGGAATACCACCGCTGCGGGCGCGTGGACCCGACCAAGTCCTATGCCCTGACCATCGAGAAAAAAGGAGAGCGCGGGTCGACCGAGGTTCATTTCCTTGTCAACGGCGGAGCTTCGCGCGGTCGCAAGCCCGTGCTTCTCGACTACGAGCCCTACAACCCCCCTGCAGATATTGCGCAACAGATTCTCGAAATCGGTTGCGCGAAGTTCCTTTCGGACGAGATTGTCTCTATCCGCAAGACGACTGACCACGTTCTCAACGTACTCTTCAGCGAGAAGGATGCGGACGGCAACCCACTCGAGGACGAGGAAGGATGTGTCGTCCTCACGCCACTCGGTCAGCGCCCCTCGTTCCATCAGATTGAGTACCGCTTGCGCAAGGCGCTGAGCGATTCAGAGCGATATCGCAAGCGCGTTACCCAGGGCTTGTTCTCGAACAACCACGGGGCGACTTTGGGAACTGCGCTGGATGACTGCAACGGGCCCGGCGATGTTTATGAAATCGACGCGACTATCGTCGACTGCTATGTCGTGGCGGAGGCGGACAGAACCACGATTCTTGGCAAATGCACCCTTTACCTCGTCATCGACCGATTCAGTAAGCTCATCGTCGGCTTCTACATGACCCTCGGAAGCCCCTCTTGGGAAGGCGCCAAGCTCGCTGTCCTGAGTTGCTTCGGAGACTGGGAGATGTTGTGCAAGCGACTGGGAGTTACCTACCGTCCCGAAGCGTTCCCTGCGAAGGGAATCTGCCCGAACCGCATCGTTGCGGACCGTGGTGAGGCTTTAAAGCTCAAGAGCAATGTGCTGTGCGACGGCATGCAAATTGACGTGACCAACCTTCCGGCGCAAAGCGCCAAGGGCAAGGGCTCCGCTGTGGAGGTCGGCTTCAAGGAAACCCACGTTCAAATCAAAGACGAAGTCCCGGGGTATCACCCGCCTAGGAACGCCACTCGCCGCCAAGCAAAGGACGGCTACGAGAAAGACGCCTGCCTTACGGTCAAGCAGCTTGCAGTTACTTACTTGGAAGGCATCATCACCCGCAACTTGACCATCCGCACTGGACGCATCCTGACCCCTGAACAACTGCTCAAGGGCTTCAAGGCGACGCCAGCGAACGTCTGGAACCAGGGCGTGGAGGAGCAAATGAGCCTACTCGCCGCCTTCGACTATGACTACGTTCGCACGCATTTGCTTCCCATTAGTGCGGCAACGGTCACGCAAAGTGGCGTCCGGTTCAACGACCTGTTCTACAAGTTCGACGACATCCTGGCGCGTGATTGGGCAGCCCGAGCAGCCCTGCGCGGAAACTTCCCTGTGCAAGTCCGCTACTCGCCTGAGTCGACCAACGGCATCCTCATTGATGACCCAGACAACCACGGGCAGTTCATCTTGGCCGAGTTGACGACGAAGTCTGCCGCGTTCAAGAACCTGTCGTTCGAAGAAGCCAGCGTTCTCACGAAGCTGCAGCGTAAAAGCGAGGCGGTGGGCGAGGAGCAGAACCAGCGGCGACGCATAGGGTCAGGTAATCGTATCTCGAAGGTCACCATCCCCGCCTATAAGGCGATGAAGAAGGCAACCAAAGGGGTCGGCCTCGGACCTCGCACTCGCAACTCCGTGGAGATGCGAGCAGAGGAACACCGTGCGATGAAGGCGCAGGAGCATGACCTTACCGGCGCAGGCTCACATGTCATCGGTGGAGCGGTGAATCTTGTCCCCGTCGACGGAAATCTGCCGGCTCAACCTGAAGCGCGAGGCGCCTCCGCGAAGGCCTCGCCCACCCTCAACGCCCTGATGACGCACGAGGTCACTCAAGTCAACAGGACCTTGGACCTCATGTTCACCAGCATGGACAACGCCTAATCACCATGAACAACATCAATCACGCTGCACCGAACTTCGACACCACTGGCATCAACGTCGCCAAGTACCGCGAAGAGACATACGAACCCTATGCAGGAAACGCCTACATTGAGGCACTCCCTGAACTCCCGGATGAGGAGGGCCTCATTCAGCGCCTAGCGTGCCGTCCTAAGTTCGCGCCCCAGGAGCGCGAAATGTCCGTCGCCCATCGTCTGATGGCATTGAGCAAAATTAAGCACATCTTCGTTCCCACGCCGCGCGTGGTGAACTTGGCTCGCGCCATGCAGCTCATGATGTTCGAGGGGTACGCCCCCCGTTCTCCGGGCACTCAGTCCGACCGTGAAAATGGCCAACGGCTCGCCACCCTCTTGAGGGCAGGAAGCCTTTCCGAGCTCAGCCAGCGAAACCTAGCTGCGCAATTGTCCATGGGACTGATTGGCTCGTCCGGCCAAGGAAAGAGCTTCACGCTGCGGCACATCGCGGACACCGTTAAACCGTACTACTTCCACGAGAGAACCGGCAAATGGCAGATTCCGTACCTCGTCGTGGAGATGGCCTACGACGGCAGGAGCGTGAACACCTTAGCCACAGCCATCGTGATGGAGCTCGACCGCATTCTTCCCGATGCCAATTACTACAGCCTGGTAATGGGAGGCCGGGGGCGCAACGCCGAGACCAGGTTGGTGATGGCGCTTCAGCTCGCCTATCTGCACGGTGTCGGGATGATTGTGGTCGATGAGACCCAGAACCAAGCAAGTGTCGACGGTGAAGATGCTGCGACCCAGAAACGTCGCGCGCCCAAGGATGCCGTGCGAGAGAACCCGCTCACGAAACTGCTCATCACAGCCTCAAACGTCAGCCATATGCCCCTACTGATGGCAGGCACACCGGAGATGTTCAATACCGTCGGGAACCGATTCACTCGCTCACGCCGTCTTGCCGGCAACGGCTCCGCTGTCTGGGGACCCCTGACGCGCAGCGAGGCGGCCGTCACTGGCGAGTTCGAACTGATTTTGAAAGTTTTGTTTCGGTACCAGTGGGTGAAAACCCCCATCGAATACTCCGAAGATTGGGCAGACTTCTTTCACCGCATGACCGGCGGAATTCCGGACATCATGACCAAGCTCTGGGCATCGGTTCAGCGCTTGGCCATTACCAGCGATATCGAGACAATTACGCGCGAGCTCGCGCAGGAGGTGATGAAAGCAGAGTTCCGCACCGTAATTCTCGGCATTGAGACGGTGCTGAACGAGCACCGGATACCTGCTGAGGTGCACGCGCCGGACTTGGTCATTCCCGAGCAGCATGTCATGGACCGGTGTCTGAGCGAAACACCACTGCCTTTTGAGGTGGAGAGAGTGCTCTCCGGAGATAGCACCGCCGGCAGGCCCCGCAAGACCCGGCGTCCCACGAAAGCGAAGTCCGCTCCCGCAGCCGCGACCCTCGACCCGAAGATACTAACGTCCGCAGACCTAAGGGCCACAGCGAAGGCTCAGTGCAACCCAGCGACTGCACAGGCATCGACGTAACGGAATGCGCTATCTGCTCGAGCGTCCTCGCCCGGACGAACTTCTCACGAGTTGTCTCACGCGGACCGCGCGAGCAGTCTCTATTCCAGTTGGAGCGGTCCTTGGCCACCTACGCGGGATACAGAGAGGCCCCAAGCCGGGGCTTCTCTGCTTTCCTTACATTCACGAAATGGCCAGCGCCTGGCGCACAAGTCCGGGTCGCTTAGTGTGGTGCCACACGATGGTCCCCTACGTCACGGCATTCCTTCCGGAGGCGGCCTACAACCGGGCCATCAACAACGCACTGAGCGCCTTGGCTCAGAGGAGAGGCCTTGGGTCTCTGATGCAGTCGACCACGGCTCACGTGACTACATGCAGGTTCTGCCGTGTTTGTGTCGAGCAAGACCTCGTGGCATGGGGAGACAGTTACTGGCGTCGGGCTCACCACCTTCCCGGAGTGCTAGTCTGCCCCATCCATGGCTGCCCTCTCGTCGTGACCACCATCTCAACTGTCGCCAAGGTGATGTTCGAAGTGCTTCCGCACGAGGTCGAGGTAGCGACTCCGAAATGGCGGCCATCAGCATTCGAGCTGCGGCTCGCACAGGCCAGTCTTGCCGCGTTAATGCGGCCAGAGGGACCTGCAGCCGAACCCACCGCAGCAAGTTACCGAAAGCGCATGGCCCAAGTTGGGCTCATCACCGAAGGACGGGCTATCGATTCGATGCGGCTGCAGGCCTTCGTAAAAGATTCGATGACCGGAGCCGTGTTTCAGCGCATCCTCGCCAAGTCTGAACGTGACCTTCGCTGGATTCCTCGCCTACTCGTGAGCTGCCAGTGCGCGGAGAACCCGGCGGCCCGTCACCTCCTTTTCACCAGCCTCATCGAAGCGGCGCCGAAGTACGACACCCCCCTGCTCGACTTCACACCAGCATTTTCCCGCCGTTCACACATGGTCGAGATGGACGCCAAGTTCGCTGCAGCCGGCAAGAAGCTCGTGCAGGAGGCCATCAGGCACGGCGAACGTGTGAAGGTAAGCGACGTCTTGAAGCAGGTCGGATGTTGGACCTCGTTCCGACACCATCCCCATGACTTCCCCAAGCTTCAAGCGTTCGTCGTCTGGCTCAAGGCATCTCCCGCCGGTATGCGCCCGAACTGGGGCCGAGGCGGAACACCCAGAGTCCGGTCCGTGATGCGGAACAAGCTCTAAGTATCCGTCTGACCGCGATTCAGCGGCCATATCTCCCAGCGTTTGGCTAAATCTGCCTCGCTGTACGTCCTTCAAAGGGCGTACAGCAATGAAATGGACAACAGGATTTTCTCGGGACGCGATGGGCGACATGGTGGCGCTGGTCGTCTCGGAGGACGGAAGAGTAAACCCGGTGGCGGCTGAAAAGGACGACTTGAGGCTCGATGTCGACGAATATGGTTCACCGCGCCACTTTCAGCTCAACCCCATAGAGCTTCAGCAGGCGACCTACGCCGAGTACCTCAAGGGGCCGCTGGCGGCCCTGCCTCTACCGCCTGATGGGGCTCATGCCATCTTTCGTGGAAAGGCCGGAGGACGCGACATTCTCATCCCCGCGCAAGCGCTCATCCGCGCACTGTTCGGTGCTCAGAAGTTGCTGCGCCAGTGGCTGTTCCATCCGGCAGGGCTGAGCCTCGCTACTGACCTCTCGGTGAACTATCACCACCCTAACGATTTCCCGTTGAAGGCCACCGTTGCCTGGCTGAACTCATCCACGGACTTGGCCGCCTGCTGGGCGAGCGTCTATCGGAATGCGCGAGAGGGCCGCGTGGGCTTAACGCGGCCAGATGTGATTTGCAACTTCAGCGCCTGGGGCCACGAAATCGAAGACATCTTCCACGTGACCCACCTCATCCTGTATGAGGTCCAAGAGGCCCAAATGACTCGCTACATCCGTCCCAAGAATGGCCGGTGCACTTTTGACCCACGTGCAGCCCTCGTAGCCCCAACCGGCGCTCTGACGGATGCGCAGTGGCGTCTCGTATGCATCGACCTCGCTGAGGCATTCCCTCCCATCGGTGGCAAGCCGGCATTCTCCTTGCGGGAACGGTTCGATATGGTCCTATTCAAGCGCGCCACCAATATCCGGTGGAATGCGCTGAGCTGGTCTGCCGCGGCTATCGCCTCGGCAAGACGGTTCAACAGCCGCTTAAACAAGACAGACCTGTGGGACCGACTGATGACGCGTCTCGGGGAAGCGCTTGAGACGCCTTCGCCTGCGCCGATGCTCAGCAAGGCTTCGCTGAGGAATGAGGCTTCAAACGACGCGGCTCAGGACCACAAGATGACGCCGAACGCGTCAGACCTCCCTGCCCTGTACGTAATTCTTGATGACCGGGACCGTCCGTACTACGAACATCGGCTGGCAGCCTGAACTAGCGCCCCACCGAGTGGTCTGCGACTGTTCAGCCTTGGTCAGCGCTGGAAGGGCGTGGCCGATATATGTTTCGCAAAGCTGCCAATAGCGGTCGAATAGTGACAGCGCAAGGTGTTCCGGCCCCGACGGTGCAGACCCTCGGGGCCTGTTCTGGCGCCTAAGGCCAAGTCCAGAGAAGGCTCGGCGACCTCTGAACCGACGTCAGAACACTCCTACTGCGAACAATGGCCGACATAATCGAATCGGCGTTCTTAGGTTGAGCTATAACGTCGAGTCTGCGCCAATGAAGCGCTCAACAACCTAAGGGGGGAATACATGCCGTACCAGGCCGCAATCCAACGCTCAGACCCTACTGCTTTCCTCTTCATCGTGGACCAGTCTGGCTCCATGGGAGACAAGATGGCCGCGTCTGAGAAGACTAAGGCGCAGTTCGTCGCCGACGTGCTCAATCGCACCCTGATGAACTTGGTCACCCGCTGCACGAAGTCTGACGGCATGCGCGACTACTTTGAAGTAGGCGTTATCGGCTATGGCCAGCATGGAGCAAACAACGCCCTGGCGGGGGAACTTGCTGCGCAGGTTCTGAATCCGATTTCCGCCTTTGAGCGCAGTCCTCTGCGCGTCGAAGAACGCAAACGAAAAGTTGACGATGGCGCGGGCGGTATCATTGAGCAATCGGTGAAGTTCCCCGTGTGGTTTGAGCCTGTCGCCAGTGGCGGAACGCCTATGTGCGCGGCAATCCAACAAGCGGCTGAAGTGCTGGCCGCCTGGTGTGATTCCCACCCCAACAGCTACCCGCCGACCGTCCTGCATGTCACCGACGGCGAATCAACGGATGGAAATCCCGAGAGCCTTGCTTCGACCCTGAAGCAGTTCAGCACCAACGACGGGAACATTCTTCTCCTCAATCTGCATGTCAGCGCACTGGCTGGCAACCCCATCAGCTTCCCTGCAACTGAGTCTGGTCTGCCTGACGAGTTCGCGAAGTTGCTGTTCAGGATGTCGAGTCCCTTGCCGGAGCACCTCATCAAGGTCACCCAGGAGAAAGGACACAAGGTTTCCTTCGAATCTCGTGGCTACGTCTTCAATGCAGAGGCTAGCGAGGTCGTGGACTTCTTCGACATCGGCACTCGGGCGTCTCAGCTCCGCTAGTGCGTGGCCAAGCTGCAAATATCGCTTTACGCCTCGATAGCCAAGGACCCTGAACAGCCCCATCGGAACGAGGACGCTTGGCTGGCAGATGTCGCTGGCCAACGGTGGGCGCTGTCCGATGGAGCTTCGGAGTCCTACGATTCCCGCGCGTGGGCGCAGGCGTTGGTCCAAAAGTACATTGCCGACCCGGGTGTTAGCACAGCGTGGGTGGCCGCGGCCGTGGCGGAGTACACCCGCTCAATAGACTACAGCGCGCTGAGCTGGTCTCGACAAGCTGCGTTCGACAGGGGGAGTTTCGCCACCCTGCTGGGCGTCGAACTCGGTCCCAATGGCACAGACTTCGAAATCCTGGCCATCGGCGACAGCCTGGCTGTTCACGTGCGTGCCGGGGCCTTGCTTGCCAGCTATCCATATCGAACTGCAGATGAGTTCGACCTACGGCCAAACCTCCTGTCGACCCTTGCCCAGGCCAATCAGTTTGTCGGAGAGCCGGACTTCTTCACAGGCAACAGTGACCGAACTTGGACGGTAGTGCCTGGAGACATCGTCTATCTGGTGACCGACGCGGTTGGGCAATGGATTCTCAAGGAGCTGGCATCGACAGATGTTCCGTCATCGCTTAGTGCCCTAGAGAGCCTTCAAACGGAAGCAGACTTCGAGGCGCTGGTGCTCCAGTTGAGACAGGAGCGACGCATGCGGCTAGACGACTCGACCCTTGTCAGATTGGTCGTCGAGCCAAGCTGAATCATCGGAGAAGACTGTGGGCTACCCTAGCATCGAGCAGTACCAGGAGATACTGCAAAACCCGCAAATCGCTTTCACGGACCCCCAACTCGCTCGTGGCCGAATTCGCACGAACGGGATGCTGGGCACTCCCGCAGTGGCGTCCGGCGGCTTCGCGCTGACGTATGGAGTCGAAGTCGACGGCAAGAAGTTTGCAGTTCGCTGCTTCCACCGAGAAGCCAAGGACCTAGAGAAAAGGTACGCAGCGGTCTCCAAGAAGCTCCAGTCCCTTGGGTCCAGCTACTTCGTTGACTTTGAGTATCAAGCGAGAGGCATCAAGGCCAACGGTAGTGTCTTTCCGCTGGTCAAGATGGCCTGGGCATCTGGGGACACGCTGGGCGCTTTCGTTGAAGCCCATCACGCCGACAAAGCCAAGCTGACCAACCTGCGAACTTCGCTGGAACAGCTTGCTCAAGAACTCGAGAAGATGGGCATCGCCCACGGTGACATCCAAGAGGGCAACCTCATGGTGTCCGAACAGGGCCGGCGTCTCCAGCTCATTGACTATGACGGGATGTACGTCCCTGAGCTCGCTTCAATGGGAAGCGCTGAGCTGGGACATCGCGACTTCCAGCACCCTGGGCGAGATGCGAAACGGTACGACTCCAGGCTAGACCGGTTCTCATTTATCGCCCTGAATCTGGCACTGCGGGCCCTGTGTGAGCGCCCGGCCATCTGGAATAGTTCTCAAAGTGGTTCAGGTGTCATTGTCCTTAAGGCCAACGACTTCGCTGACCCGGGCGCGTCGGCCACGCTTGCGGACATTGGGCAGGTCCCAGCACTGCAGCGTGACGCCAAGAACTTCGCAAGCATCTGCCGTGGCGGCTTTCAGGAAATCCCCTCCCTCGCCGAGTTCCTCGCTGGGACGAACATTCCTCAGCAAATTGTGGCTCTGGGAACCTCACGGGAGCCAACGCAGCAGCCAGTCGGATACATCAGCCAGTTCCCCGTCGTCAGCGGCAGCGATTACGCCAAGTTCGCGGCGTTCATTGGGTCCATGGTCGAGCTCGTCGGTCAGGTGACTCAAGTTCGGACTATGCGGACTCGATACGGCAAGCCCATGACCTTCATCAATTTAGGCACCTATCCGGGCTGCGTGTCGCTGACGCTTTGGAGTGACGCACTGGCAACCCACGGCGAGCAACCGGATACGAACTGGAACGGCCGCTGGATTTCTATTCGCGGCCTGGTCGAACCGCCAAACAAGAAGCAAAAGCACCCTGCGGCGTTCATCCAAGTCTCGAGCCTTTCGCAAATTCATCGGCTCACTGAGAAGGATGCCAAGTACCGCTTGAACTCCAAAGGCGCACCCGCAGGTCAGACCTCATCCCGCGCAACCAGCAACGCTGAACTGTTGGCGGGCATGCAGACCAGACCATCACAATCTGTCGCCGGCTCGCGCAGCACAACGACAGCCCGAGGACGAGGCTCCGCACCGGCACCAGCGCCGGCGGCACCCATGACGGCAAATCAACGTGTTCTGGAGGCAATGCGACAGCAATCGGCGGCGGCAGGGGCACCCGCCCAGCGCCCCTCCTCGTCTGCACCGCAAGGCTCGGCACACTCGCCGCATAGGCAAACGCACACGCCGCCTCCGACACCGACAAAAAGCGTGCCGGGCTGGGTATGGGTAGTGGGTGCAATCGTGGCGTTCTCGTTGCTACGCGCATTGCTGCGCAACTGATGGGCGGAAGCGTCTAGGGAAAGAGTCGTCGGCCAATCTCAAAGATGCCCGCCATGGGAAGCGAACGAACCGGCTCGAGCAGTTCCTCAGTGTCCGTGCGAATCCAGCTCACGCCATCAGTCCTCACGGCCTGCAGAACGGGGCTGAAGTCATAAGCAGCATGACACTTGAACTTGCCGCCACCCCGGATGAGTGCGGCCATCGTGCTGTGATTGCCGTTAGACACCCAGACTATTGGCCATGGCTTCCAAGCGATACCGAAATGGTTCCGGTCTTGCCGCCAGGGGCCCCACTCTCGCTTCGGGCCTAGACCCTGGAGCGCTTTGACAAGTCGCCAGCGCTCCCACGGCGAAGGAAAAACGGCTGCATCGTTAAGGTCGACGGACAGCGTTCGGGAAACCTTTTTCGTCAGCGAGGCGCGTGTATCCCCCGCTGAGTTCAGGGGCAGTGACTCATCCCACAGCAAGTCGTCGGCATCCCAAGCTGGCTTGTGGAATTCGCGGGCATCCATGACCAGCGTCTCGATGGCTCGCGCCCTTATGACCTGGGACAGTGCTACCGCCAGTCCTCGAAGCGCATGCTTGCCGTTCGCCTGGGCCGAGTCGATTGACCATAGCATTGACGTCCATTGCTGGCGCTGTGTGAGACGGCCCGATTGCGGGAGCTGTGGATACGGAATTCGCTCCGGCAGCTTTCTAGCTGGGAACGTCTCGGACAAGTTCTTAAGCAGGGTGTCAAGGCTCTTTGGAAGCACAGTATTCATAGGATAAGTCTGGTGCTCCGCTCAATGACAGGTCTGCCATGCTTGCCTGCGTTGTCGACAAGTCTTCGGTGGCATGGAGTCGGGCTCAGCCCAGAGGCCTCGCTTGGCTGCCTGAGCTTCTGATTGCAGGCGCCGATAGCGCTCACGGTCAGCTGGAGCATCTTCGGGTGAGTAGTCCTCCGGGTACCAGGCTAGCCCCTCCGAAAGCATCAGGTCCGCGGAATCTTGACCGTCACTTGTCTTCAGCCGACAAACACGGCGCTCGTACCGGTCAACCTTGTAACAATCGACGGAACTGCCGCGGGTAGCGAGCTCGCGAAGACGCACCCTAGCAAGTCGCCAATAGGCTTGGCCTGTTTCCGGCGTGTCGATGCTGGCAACGCGTACCGCGAATTGAGAAGCGAAACCAGACGCTGGTTTGCAAGTGAACGTGTCGCCATCGTGGTGATTGGATGTCTCGGCGCATTTGACCCAGTTGCTCCGTGTGTCCGATACATGCAAGCAGCCTCCAGCGAAGAAGGCCACGAACAACGCCAGAACTGGACCTTGCCAATCGTATAAGCGTCTCACGGACTGCCTGCTCAGCCGTTTGGCCGCTTGGTGTCTGTCTGCTCGGCCAATAGCTGCCGCAGAGGTGGCTTGAGGTCCCACAGTTGTTGTCCGCGTGTTGGTTCAACAGCCTTGGCCGGCCAAGCAGAGACCGCGTGCCGGAACCAGTCCGGGACGGACTGGAATCGCGGCTCAGTCAATTTCGCCTTTAGCCAAAGGACTGTCTCGTCCACAGTCCCGTAGGGGTGTCCGCGTTCGGAAAAAAGCTCTTTCAGGATATCTTCGTGAGCCATGTCGGCCGGAAAAGTCGTTCGCCTGAAGTGGACTTCGAATGCCCAATCCACGTGCAACTCAACCAATGCTGTAGCTGGTTCGCCCAAAGCTGCCAAGCAATGAATGCAGTCGAGCATCCAAGCCATGTTCATATCGGCGCTGATTGCGACCGTCGATTCCGCGCAGCCTATCTTGTGCTTGAGAAAATTCCGGACATCGTTCAATCGTGAAGTGCCCATTGCTCGGAGCGCCAATTCGGTAGCATCCAAGTGCGTTTCAGGGGGTTGCACTCCCATTGCTCGCGCATGAGCAGCCACCAGCCCTTTCAATACCTCTTGGGCCGCGCCAATCAAAGAGTGAATTGGCCCCGGGTGTGCGTTCAGAAGGAACAGGCAGATGGCTGTGTCGAGCTGGACCTTCGCGGCTTCAAGCGCGGTCACTTGGACAGGGGTGTAAACATTCTTCATGAAGTCGTAGACGCTTGACAGGCCTAGAGCATGCTCAGTGGTCCCCAATGGGTACGTCAATACGGTCTCGAGCTACGCAATAGCCGTCCTTGATGATGTAGCACTCAACGAAATGAGGCCCTTGAAATGACGTGCGCTCAATCTTCTCAAGGCGGCCACCGTCACTGACGATTTCACCCCGAATCTGATTCTTGTTCTCAGCAAGCTGCCCGACGTTCCGGACCTTCCAAAACACCTCATACGGCTTGGGAGCGTCGCAGGAGACCACATAGAACCGCAAGCTACGATTCAGTTGTAGCCAGAAAAACTTGCTCTCAAGCCAGCGAATGCGCGCTTCGTTCTGTCCTTCTCTGGACACGTCGCAGTCGATATCCACGTCATAGCGGATGTCTAGCGGGAACTTGTCCTCTATGAACTCCTCGGTTTGTCGGAAAGTCGCAGACTGCTGATACGACTTCTCCACCGACATAGCAGGGAAGAATCGCGTGCCAAAGACTTCGCGCCACAGCTTTTCCTTCTTCTTATCTGTGTCGGCATCCAAGGCTTCCTGGCACTTAGCGGCAGCATTCTTGGCCTTGCGTTGGAACTTACCGGGGCTGGGAACCCGTTGATTGCTACCTGGCGCCAACCAGTAGTCCTGCGATGGCAAATTTGCCAGGAACGCGAACACCTCTCGAACGAGTGTCGGATAGCTGGCGTACGACTTCGAATCGAAGTCTGCATTTCCCTTGAAGAAGTTGTACGCCAAAGTGTCAATGAGCATCCCACTCATCGGAGCCCCATGCGCGTCTTTCCAAGCACGAAGCATCTTGCAGACGCGCTTAAGGTTTCGGTTCGAGGTCTTGTTTCGTTCGTTGACGGCGCCAATCTCATGACGCGGTTTGCACTTCGGCCAAGACCCTTCATCATGGGTGTCGCCGTAGGTGTACGAGTCGTCCTCCGCGTTGTAAAAGGCTGGCAGGACCTCGACACGAAACTTGTCGAACTCCACCACAACAACCTGGCCATCCCCGCTCATCTTGGTCTTGGGATAGCGAACCTCAAGGCATCGCTTGACCTCCTGCAGCATCTGCGAAGGACCATTCCCCTTAACTTTCTTAAAGCGGTCCAGCTCCTTAGCGGGCAATTCAAAGACCATGTCAAGGTCGCTAACGCCGTGAATGGCTGTGCACCTGCCATAAGAGCCGACTTGCAGGCAATGCTGCGAGTCTGACTCAAGGCCATCCCAGTAATCCTTGTTCAGCCGCTTCGTTATCTCCCGATACGAGGTTGAGATATCCGCCTCGTTCTGGACGGCAAGGTTCTTCCGGAACTGTTCGAAATGACTTCTGCTCATTGTTTGACAGCCTCCTTGGTCGCCGTCGATGCGGCAGCATCAAGTGAACAAGTGACGCGCATAGACGCAACTGCACCCATCACAACCAAGAGGGCAACAGCAAGATATGCCGAGAGCGGAATCTTGTCCCGCAACAAGCGGAAGGGGCGTGCCTCGTCAATCCAGTCGATTTGCGCCTGCCAGAAGAACTTGAAGTGTGCGTACCAGTCAGACAGGAAAATCTGCTTACTGATGCAGCAGGTAAGTGCGTCGGCCCGAATCTTCTGGGCTTGCTGCACATATGCGCTCACATCAGCACCATCCGGCGCGCTCTTAACAGTTCGGTACAGCGCGTGGAGGTCGTGGAAGCCCTGCGTCAATTTTTTACCGCAGTCTTCGTAGCGTTGCTTCTCTGCGCCATACATGCCGATGTAGAGCGAGATGACCCCAAAGACGACAAACACAGCAGAGACGTGGGTGAGCGACCAGAAGGGGACAAAGAGCCCATAAATGCCTCCAACCATGGAGACAAACCCTAGCCAGCCCGGCCCCTTCTCGATGATGTCGAAGGTGGCGAAGTGCTTCTTGGCGCCAAAGCCAACGTCATACCCAGCGATGGCGATGTACTTCAGGAGTTCTTGTTTATTCATGCTTTCTCCGGAGGAACTGCTCAATACGGAAATGCGGTGCCAAAGACTTCTCGGTACTTGTTCTTTGCCGACCAGTCATGCCCGTGCCCTTGATACGAAATGGCATCCAGAACGCGGAGCTCAGCTTGTCGGGCCTTGTAGTGAAAGCCTCCCCCGTACACCCAGGAACCGCTGCCGGGTGCCAGCCAGTAGGACTGATTGCTTGGCAAGTTGGTGAGGAAGTTGAAGAAGTCTCGCGCAAGAAAGTCGTAGTACAGGTAGGACTTGGTCTTATGCGCCCATGTGTCAATGAATTGGTACGCCAGGGTGTCAATGAGCATGCCGCTCATCGGCACTTGATTGGCGTCACGCCATGCGCGTGCCATGCGTGCGAGCTCGGCCAAGTTCCCGTTGCAGTCCAGATTCCTGGCTGCAAAAGCGGTCATCTCTTGTTTGGGCTTGCAGGTCTTCCATGAGCCGCCACTATTCGAGTCCCCAAAGGTGTACCCCCCGCCCTGATTCTGAAACGAGGGGAGAACCTCAAACTTCACGCCGTCAGCGAACTCAACGACAACAACTTGCCCGTCCCCACCAATCTTGGTGCTGGGGTAGGTCTTCAAGATGGAACCACGGACTTCCGACAACAAGGCCGACTGCCCGTTTCCGATGTACTGGTCGTATTGCGCGTGCTTTGAGGGCGGCATCTCATACAACAGGTCCACATCGCTTACTGACGGAATCGCCGTACCACGGCCATACGACCCGACATAGAACCGATAGGCCGAGTCGGAGCTGAGCGAGCGCATGTCCCAGTTGAGCTGAGCGACGATTCGCTTGGTGCGGCCCGCAATCGTCGAGCGTTGGTCTGCCCCAATTCGTAGATTTCCGCAGAAATCTGAAAACCACTCCCCTACCCCCATCCTGTCACTCCCCTTTGAGATTGGCACTGGCCAAATAGTTGCGCCGTTAGTTTTTATGAGTTCAAGTGCCCAGGTAGCGCTCGTAGACGCGCCCCGTGCGAGCCGCAAACAGGCCTGCAATCAACAACAGAATTGCCACGGCGTAACCAAACGCGCTCTCAGGCATCCAGACGCTGAGGTAGCCCGGCAGCACCTCAGACAGCGCGACCTCGGCGCGGGCAGCACCACCCAGCGCGTTCACGGCCGATGCGGCTGTAGTAGCCGCCTGACCGACAAGGCCCGCGACCAGGAGGAAGCCGCCAGCACGCACCAGCGCAGCCCCAAGCGTGACGAGGCGCCTTGGCTTGGAGATGAAGTAATCGGTCAGGCGTTCCAGCATGGTCGACCTACTTCTTTTCCTTGCGGACGCCCTTAAACGGCGTCTTGTCGGACTTCACATCCATGAAGCGCCCCGTCTGCGTGTCCCGCTTGACGTAGTGCCCGGAGGGCGTGACGGTCTGGCTGCGCTCACGCACAGCTCCGATTCGGTGCCCGTCGCCGGGCGGGTTGTTCTTTGCCATTGCGACCTAATGTTTCTTTTGAGTGAAGTGTATCTAATCAAAATGATTAGGCAAGAGAATTTTTTTGGAGCCATTAGGTCGCAGCATCGCCTATGATGCTTAGATGGCAGAAAACCTAGACCGGCGAACGCAGTTCCTTGCCGACTTGACCAAGACGCAACGGGAACGGCTATCGCACATTGACTTCAAGCTGTACTTCCTGGGAGAGCTCCGTCGAGCAGACGTTGTTGACCGCTTCGGCACAGGCCCTGCCGGCGCTACGCGGGACATTGCGCTCTACCGGGAAATCGCACCTGAGAACCTCGAACTGGACAGCTCGGATAAGGTCTACCGGCCAACTCCGGTCTTCAAGCCGCTGTTCGAGCACAACCCTCGTCGAGTGCTCACAGCACTGACACAGGGCTATGGCGAAGGTCTAGGCGAACTGCTGGGCGACGAGGCGCAGCCCATGCTGCGATGCGAGGTTCCAAGCGCGCTGAGCCTGCCGAAAATGTCTGTGTTGGCCCCCATCACTCGCGCAATACATCGGGGCAAAGCAGTAAGGCTCGGCTACACATCCATTGACAGTGGGCATACAGAACGTGAGCTGGTTCCGTTGGCCCTTGTGGACATCGGCATCCGCTGGCACGTCAGAGCCTTCGACCGCAGGCACAAACAGTTCCGCGACTTCGTCTTCACGCGAATGGACGAACCCACGGTGCTTGAGGGCAGCGCCGTGCAAAGAGACGAAACAGCAGAGTTCGATGTGCAGTGGAGCCGCATCATTGAACTGGAGCTCGTGCCACATCCGGAACATCCCCGGCCGGAAATCGTGAAGATGGACTACGCCTTCCCTGCGGACGGCGTTCTCCAAGTCCGCGTCAGAGCAGCCAATGCGGGTTACATGCTTCGGCGTTGGACAGTAGATTGCTCGGCAGACCATCATCTGCGCGGTCTCGAGTACGCCCTCTGGCTACGCGACCCGCTCGCGCTCTACGGTGCAAGCAACGCGCAGTTGGCTCCTGGCTACCAAGACCCAAGGTCCGACAGAGAGATTAGGGCGCTCTGAGCGACTGCACACGCTCGGTGGGTCACGGTTTCCAGCGGTCAATTGACGCCCCAGATGCCTCCGAGTTCCTCGTCCATCCAGGTTGCGCGGGAGGCATCCCCGGTGTCGCCGTACTGGGCGGCCGGCCAAAGTTATGAAAAATTAAAGTGCCTCTCAATAATTATTGAACTCTCCAATAATTTTTCATAAAGGCTGTTCGGCGCTCCTTCCGAGGCTGATGTGCCGCGAGGTCAGCAACGCAGGCTTTGACTCCGTCCGAGGCCCACGCTGAATCTTGCGGAACCGGACGTAGACTGAAGTCCCAACATTCTCAGGATTCTCAATGGTCACGAGCATTTCCAAACTTCATGCCCAAATCGCCAAGTTGCAAAAGCAGGCTGACGATTTAAAGCAATCAGCCATGAAGCGTGTGCAACGTGAAATTGAATTGCACGGCCTAACCGCCGAAGACCTTTTCGGCGCCGGCAAATCCGTCGAAAGGGGACGCAAGGCCTCTGCCGTTAAGAAGGCAAAGCCAACAGGTGCGACCACTCCACGGGCTCCAAAATATGGCGACAAGGCGGGCAATAGTTGGGGTGGGATGGGCAAGCGCCCGCAGTGGTTGAAGGATGCGCTTGACGGCGGCGCGACGCTCGAGAGCTTCTTGCTCTCCGGAGAGACCAGCAAGTCTTCGAAGCAGAAGACAGCGGCAGCCAAGCCGGAAGTCGCTGGCAGAGCTACGACGAAGGGCGCGGCCAAGCGCAAGGTGGTAGCGAAGAGGGCCTCGGCCAAACCGGTCGCCAAACCAGCGGTCAAAGCCAGCGTAACGCGCAAGCTGAAGCCAAAGCTCAAGCGCGCAACCGCGAAGCCAGTGGAAGCTGCGGCGGAGTGAAGATATGGCGTCGGCCAGCCTGGATTGATGCCGGTATGGCCGCCCGCGGCGAACCTGGTTTGGCCAAGCTGGTCAACAGGAGTTCAGGCGAAGTCGATGTTTGAACCGCAGCCTTCGTTCGACGGGGACAAGCCCAGAATCGAGCTTCGAGACTGGGGCGCGTTTGCCCTCTTGGTGCCTGGGCTCGGTCTGCCCTCGCTGCATATCGTCGGCACGAACCAGGCCACTGGTCGTAGCCGAATCTCTTCAGCAGTCACGGCTGTGCACATTTCCAAGCAACTCGTCGCGACCCAGTCCCGGGCGTACTACTTGGCCGGTGACCCTGGGCCTGTCGACCAACGTATCGCTGTGCTCAGCGCGCTAGCGAAGGCTTGGCGTGCCGAAATGCTCGGGGACATGACGCGGACGCTGTTCACACCGGAACGCTTCGCAGCAAGCCACTTGGAGCTAGCACCGCTTTTCCTTCATTAGGCTCTGATGACGGGCATGCCTCGGCAATGCGCGACGTCCATGCTCCTGGGCTGCGAAACAGAAGGCGCTGGCCACCTTTGACCGACACACTTGTCCTCATTGACCGGCTAGCCGGTCGCAACCAAAAGCGGCTCTGCAGCCTAAGCCGACTTCCCGTGCCTGGTGAATGCTAGCCAGCGCGTGCGTACAAAGTGGTCAACGGCAACCGGCACAGCTGGTCAACACTGCAGGAATCCGCACTCACCACCACGCGGGCTTCACGTAAGGTTTTCGAAGCGCCAGCATCGCTTTCGTTAGTAGGCCGGGATGGAATCCGACATCGACTTCACACAAGATTTGATGGCCGGCCGCATCCCACTCCGACTCGACAAGGCTCTCACCGCTCAGTTGGTCGTCCAAAATCAGAATCGGCTCTCCGCGGTGGTTGACTTCAAGCCATTTCGAAATGGCGTCATGCCTCGAGACGCCACGGTTCTGAGGCGCAGCCCAATTCGGGTGAAGAGCCTCGGCGACTGCTCCAAGCCCGGTACGCCGGAAGACTTCGACGAAATGCTGGCGGTCCATGATGGCCAACCAGCTCGAGGTGAGAACGACCTGAGGCCGGCACGCCGACATCAATTCTTGCATTGCGACTACTGCGGGCGGGTGAAACAGCTTCTCCCATAGGTCTTTCGGCGCCTCTGCGGGGTGCCAGAGTGCGCCTCGTGCGTGATAGCCACCAAAAGGTTGGGAGAGACATAGAACGTCGTCAATATCGAGAAGAAGCAACCCGCGCCGGGGTGATAGGTCTACTGCTTGCATGCGAAAAGAGCCTACTCAAGTTAAATCCGATGGTTGGAGATGTACGAGATGACCCGCCAATGGACCGTCGTCTCGGTAGAACCTTGAGCTGCGAAATTCGACATCCCAGGCGTCATGGCTTACGGGACCGAGGCACTATGGAAAACGCCGTAGAAACATTCGCACCCTCTCGCCCACGGTAACGACGACCCGTTTTGCGCCGGTGACCGACTCTCCGGCATCTGGCCGTTCAACCGAGAGCTGGGCCCATTCAATGGTTCCAGAGTGCCGGTCTATTTGGCATTCGAAGTTCTGTCCCCTCCGAACACTGTCAAACCCGTTGACCAAGCCTGGTGTTCGCGGTGTAAGCGCCAGAATTCGACCATCGCCGAGGCGAATATGAGCGACCTGGATGGCCGTCAGCACCTCGAACACTCTGCCCACAGCCGATTTGGCATCAACTTTTAGCTCATCAGTATCTTGAGCTTCGTCACCCATCTCGAAGCCGAGTTGCTCCAGACACGATGCGGCGGCCCGTACGTCGGCATCCGAACGCCACCTCTCCCTCGTCAGGGCGGACAAAGCATCGAGTGTTGAGCCAGGCGTGGCTTCAAGGTTGACCAGTCGCGCGTCTTGGAACACCTCACGCAGAGCTTCGAGCGCTATAGCCTGCGCCTCCGCTTTCGTTTCAGCTGACCTAACGAACTCCCCGACGAATACCGCCGGCCGGCGTCTGAAACATTTGGCGTACTCGCAGCCCGCCTGCGACAAGAGCGAGAGAAGACGGTCTGAGGGCATGGGCCTTTGCACGGGCGCGCAGACGGACACTCGGAAGTCTGTACGTGCCACTGGCGGTTGTGACGGCCCCACCGGCTCGGCATCGAGCGGTTGGTCCGAGACATTTTCTAGGTCAAAGCTGCCAAGCGTCGGCCATTCAAAGTCGCCAATCAGTGCGCCTGGGATTGCCTTCTGGATGGCGCTGAACGCATCCCGAAGGGCTGCCTCGCCCGAGGATGCCCAGATGTCGAATGGAAGAGAGAAGCTCAGGCCTGGGCCGCCCCGTCCGTTAAACGGCTCGGCGCCAATGCAGCCAGCGTCCGCCAGCTCCGACATGAGGGCCTCGCTGGTTGGTGGTGCATCTTTGAAAATCACTTCCGCGACCAAATGGAATCGGAACTGCCATCGTCGGTCGTAGGCTGCCTCTTCATTGACTACATTGCACCCTTGGCCTTCGAGAGACATCTGTTTGACGAGTTCCTCTGGCGCATAGTGGCCTTCGACACGAGCCCGTTCAACCGCCACTCGCGCGGCCTCAATCAGCGCGCGCTGGCGGCGGTTGTCGGGCTCAAACTTCATCGCGAACCACCTTCAAAGTCTCGTCGAGGCGCTCGAGAACTTCCGCCTCGCGCACGCCTTGATTCGGGTTGCAGAGCACCAAGCGCAGCCGCGCCACGGGTTCGTCAGGCCAGCCGTCGTCCTCGTCATCGAGAGCTACCCAGTTGGAAAGTCCGTGCTTGGCCACGTACCGTTGAATCACGCCATGACTTGTGTTCACCTTCCTCACCCAGTCGAGCGTGATGTACCGGTACTTGTCGTCGCACTTGCCGTCAACGCGGCTCCACAGCCAGGGGGGCGCAAGCTCAGGAAGTAGCTCACCACGCCTGAGCATCGTGGCGGAGGTTCTGAGAACAAAGGAGAGGTTCCATTTTTCAGCGAGCGGCCGAAGAGCTTCGGCCCAGACAAACGGCAAAACAGGCGGAGGTGCTTCGCGCCGAAAGTTGTACTCGACGCCAACCGGATGGAGAACGCCATCCAAGTTGAGGAAGCAGGTCGGACGACCGTTGCGCGCTTCCACGCTTTATAGGTCCGGCCCAGCTGTAGGGTAAACGCGTCGGTAGGGCTCGAAGGCTCCCTTGTGTGTCGACGGTGTGCACCCTACAACAACGGACGGCGCATTGCTGAACCGAAGAAGGAACGACTTTGAGACGCTCGACTCGAAGACTTCCTCGACAACGCCGTAGGTTGCCGCATCCGATGAAATACCAATGGGAGCCAGGAAAGCGGAGAGCTTGGCCGCCCGTCCCGCGATGAACCCGACTGCCGCACCAAGGTCGATGAAGGCTCGTCGCTCGGGGCAATTTGCGCTCTGGAGCACCCCGCCCAAGTCGACCAGAAAAAGATGGTGAATGGAGTCCAGGCGGATGCCCTCCGTCGGAAAAGCAGTTGAGTCCACGTTCATCTGAGCCCTTCATAGGCGCATCTGTCGGCGCCGTATCGCATTGGTCAAGGTTGGACGAAATCTGCGCTGAAACGCGCTTCGTCGGCGTCACAATGATATCCAACGACAGTATATCCAAAAGCAGTAGATTCAAAGCAAGTAGACGAATGGGAAGAGTCGCCTAACCATCTGACGATGGAAGAAAATAAGGCGCCAATGGACGCGGAACTGCGTGCCATCCTGGCGGAGAACGTTGCACGCATTCGGAAAAAACAGAACCTGTCCCAAGAGGTTCTGGCGGCTCAGGCGGGCTTCCATCGTTCGTATGTTTCCCAAATCGAGCAAAGACGCAAAAACATCAGCCTAGAGAGCCTGGCCAAGCTGGCTGTGGCCCTCGATGTCCAGGCGCACCTGCTTTTGAAGCGCGTGTCGGCGCCGACGAACGCGCCCGAGGACTGAATGGACCGCGCCGGACAGCGATTTCCAGCCAACCGTTGACCATTCGACTGAGACAGTCAAGACGTCTCCAGCGATGGCTAACCCCCGGCTCGCTAGACGCTTGACGGCGGATTGGCTCACGGGAGGGTCCGTGTTGGAGGCATTGATTGAGATTTGACTGCCGCAGTGCCTACCGAGATGACGTCTGAATTGGCGAGCCGGGGGGTACGAAAATTGGGAGCAGGTTGACAGTTCGAATAGGCTCACCGGCCAACCCAATTGCGCGAAAATCGCTGCTGAAAATTGAGGCGCCGGCCATCCTAATTGGGCGGTCAACTTTCAGCCGAAGGCGATTTTTGGGGCGTTCTCATAGGAAAAATGGCTCCGAATCGGCGGCGGCCGAGTCAATTACCGCAAACCAGATCGCCGCCTGCTCACCCAGGCTCAGCGCCACCAGCACGCCGGCGGCCCGGGGGTCCGGGACATCGCGCTGGATCGCATCGCGCAGGCGCTGGCGCCAGCGGTCGATGCGCCAGGCGCCACCGGCCTCCAGCAGCCGATGGCCGCCGGGCCGCAGCACGCCGGTGGCGCGCAGCCCCTGCTCGAACAGCCAGAGCTCGTAGTCGAAGGCATGGGGGTTGGAGAGGCCGTGCGGGCGGCGCAGCCGCACCAGCAGCTGCCAGTGGTCGCCGGCCCGCCAGTCGGGCAGCGGCGCCCCGGCCTGGGCATAGGCACTCAGCAGCAGGCGCGGCGGCACCTGAGGCTGGGCGCTGCGCTGCGGGTCCTCGGCCCGCTCGACCATGAAGACGAAGCGCCGCCCCGGCAGGCCGCCCTGGCCCTGCACCGCCTGCGGCAGCGAGGCGATGCGGCCGCTAAGCAGCAGATCACGCCCCTCCCAGGCGGCCGGCAAGGCCTGATCGAGCCGCTGCTGGGCCCGCCAGGCGCCCTGGCCGAAAGCCAGCAGGCCCAGGCTCAGCGCCAGCAGCAGACCGCGCGGCCAGGCCCGGCCTCGGGGTCGCAGCAGCGCGAGCCCGGCCAGGGCCGCTGCGAGCAGCAGCACGGCCGCCAGCTCGCGCGCCTCGGGCAGGCGCGCGCACTGCTGCAGCGCCGCCAGGCCGGTCAGCCAGGCCAGCAGCGCCAGAACGGCCGAATGCGGCGTGCGCCATGCGTGATGCATCCGCTTCCTCCCTGGAAGCTCGGTGTAGGATTCGCGCCAACTTTCTAAACCTTTTTACCAGCTGTGAGTAGCCCCCGATGAGCACAACCGTCTATGAGCGTCTGAAGAACCTGGGCATCGAGCTGCCGCCCGTGGCCGTGCCGGTGGCGGCCTATGTGCCCTATGTGCGCAGCGGCAACCTGGTGTTCCTGTCCGGCCATATCGCGAAAAAGGACGGCAAGCCCTGGGTCGGCAAGCTCGGTCTGGACACCGACACCGCCACCGGCAAGGCGGCCGCCCGCGCCATCGCGATCGACCTGATGGGCACGCTGCAGGCGGCCGTCGGCGATCTGAACAAGATCACCCGCATCGTCAAGCTGATGAGCCTGGTCAACAGCACGCTGGAGTTCACCGAGCAGCATCTGGTGACCAATGGCGCCTCCGAGCTGCTGGCCGAAGTCTTCGGCGAGCGCGGCGCCCATGCGCGCAGCGCTTTCGGTGTGGCCCAGAACCCGATGGGGGCCTGCGTCGAGATCGATCTGGTGGTGGAAGTGGACGCGGACTGATCGATGTTCCTGACCGCCTCGAAACTGCCGGCGCGCGTGCTGGCCTTTGTCTGCCTGGCCAGCTTCGGCGGTGTCGCGATCGCGCTGATCGCCCAGCATGGCTTCAACGTCAAGCCCTGCCCCTGGTGCGTGATGCAGCGGGCCCTCTTCCTGCTGTTAGGCGCGGTGGCCGGCCTGGGCTGGCTGCTCAAGGGCAGCGCTGTGCTGCGCAAGCTCTCGCTGGGCGCGGTGCTGCTGCTGTCGCTGGCCGGCCTGGCCTCGGCCTACTACCAGCACGATGTGGCCTCCAAGCTGGCCTCCTGCGACATGACCCTGGCCGACCGGGTCGTCACCGCGCTGGACCTGGAGACGCTGTGGCCCGATGTCTTCATGATCACCGCCTCCTGCGCCGAGGCCGCCGCCTACCGCCTGTTGGGTCTGCCTTACGAACTCTGGAGCGGGCTGCTGTTCGCCGTGATCTTCGTGGCCGGCGTGCTGGCATTGCGGCGACGCTGAGTCGGCGCCGCGCCTAGGGCCTCAGGCCGGCTGCGGCTGCAGCTGCAAGGCGCACCAGGCCCCGTCGACCAGGGCATACAAGGCCCGCACCGCGCGCGGCTTGGGGCCCACGGGCCGGCTCAGCCGCGCGGCACAGAGCTGGGCCGCGCGCCGCAGCGCGGACACCTTGGGACGGTTGCCACGGCAGTGCTCGCGCGCCACCACCAGGCCGGCGTCCTGAAGTGTCGACCCGTCGGCGAACTCGACGCGGGCACGCACGACGATGCTGGCGGGCGTGCTCAGCAGCAGATCCACATCGAGCGCCGGCTCGGCCTCGGAGCGATGGGGGCTGTTCATGATCCTGTTCATGCAGCGATGCTAGACAGGCCACGCCCCTGCCCCTGTCGGGCCACGGCGCGGCTGCGTGTAGGACAAGGCCGCATTGCCCGGGCGAGCCGGCGTCCTACAAGGCCAGGCGTCGCCCGCCGATGCCCGCCGTGCCGGGCCGGGCCTAGAGTCGACCCATTCCAAGCCACGCCAAGGACTCGACATGATCAAGTGGGCCCTCATCTTCGCCCTGATCTCGGTGATCGCCGGGGTACTGGGTTTCAGCGGCATCGCCGCCGGCGCCGCCGGCATTGCCAAGCTGCTGTTCTTCGTCTTCCTGCTGATCTTCGTGGTGCTGCTGGTGCTGGCAATGCTGGGCGTCGGCGCGCTGCGCAAATAGACGCCAGCACTCGAGGAGCTTTGCATGCATCCCCGGCCAGGCCCGCGCATCACCGTGCTGCTTGCGGGCCTGGCACTGGGTCTGAGTCTGGCGTTCAGCGGCTGCGCTACCCGGGCCCTGCCTTCGCGTGCCGACGCGCCGCCGCAAGCCGCCAAGGCCGGCCAGGTCGCGGCCCGGCTGACGGTCAGCGGCCAGCGTGGGCGTCTCGGCCAGGCCCAGCGCGAGGCGGTGCTGCGAAAGATCGGCAGTCAGGGCAGCGCCTCGCTGCTGCACCGCCATCTGGCCGCGCAGACCGCCGTCGATGACAATGTCCATCTGCATGCGGGCAATGAGGCCCGGCTGCTGCTCGATGGGCCGGCCGCCTTCGCCGCCATGTTCGAGGCCATCGAGCGGGCCCGCTACAGCATCCTGCTGGAGAGCTATATCGTCGAGCACGACGGGGTGGCCCAGCAACTGGCCGCGCTGCTCAAGCGCAAGCGCGCGCAAGGCGTGCAGATCGCCGTGATCTACGACGCACTGGGTTCGATAGGCACCGACCCTGCCTTCTTCGATGCGCTGCGCGAGGCCGGCATCGCGGTCTGCGCCTTCAACCCGGTCAACCCTCTACAGCGCCCGGGCTACTGGGACATCACGCACCGCGACCACCGCAAGATCCTGGTGATCGACCGCGACGTCGGCTTCACCGGCGGCATCAATATCAGCGCGGTCTATTCATCAGGCTCATCAGGTTCATCGGGTTCATCAGGCTCGTTCGGCCGCAAGCACAGCGACCATGCCAAGGAGCGGGGCTGGCGCGACACCCAGATCCGCTTGCGCGGCAGCGCGGTGCCGGCGCTCGATGACTTGGTGCGCAGCACCTGGGTGGCCCAGGGTTGCAAGGAGGCGCTGCCGGCGCTGATGCCGACGCAGGCCGCCGCCGCTGGCGAGCAATTGCTGCGGGTGATCCCGTCCACGCCCGACGACGAGTTCAACAAGATCTACGTGATGCTGTTGACCGCGATCGACAGCGCGCAGCGCAGCGTCTATCTGACGATGGCCTATTTCGCGCCGGGCGAGGACATGGTGGCGGCGCTCAGCGATGCGGCGCGACGCGGTGTCGATGTCCATCTGCTGCTGCCCTCGGTCAGCGACTTCGCGCCGGTGCTGCACGCCGGGCGTGGCTATTACGAGCGGCTGCTGGAGGCCGGGGTCAAGATTCATGAGTTGCAGGACGCGGTGCTGCATGCCAAGACGGCGGTGATCGACGGCGTGGTCTCGACCGTGGGCTCCAGCAATATGGACTGGCGCAGCTTCACCGGCAATAACGAGGTCAATGCCGTCGTGTTTGGCGAGGACTTCGGCGACGCGATGACCGGCATGTTCCGCCGCGACCTGGCCGCTGCCCAGGCCATCGAGCTGCAAGCCTGGCGGTCCCGGCCGCTGTGGCAGCGCGCCCGCGAGATGCTGGCGCAGTGGTTCGAGCGCTGGTGGTGACAGCACGGGGGTAATGGGCCTGGTCCTACACGCCCAGTCGCCCTTCTCCGATGGCCCGGTCGGGGCGGTCTTTCTAGACTGAAGCCATCGGATCAGGGACACCCAGCAAGTCGTTCCGGCCGACCGCCCTCCTCTGAAACAGACCGAAAGGATTCACCATGAACTGGGACCGCATCGAAGGCAACTGGAAGCAAGTCACGGGCAAGGTCCGTGAGCAATGGGGCAAGCTCAGCGACGACGATCTCGACGTCGTCGCTGGCCGCCGCGAACAGCTCAGCGGCAAGATCCAGGAGCGCTACGGCATCGCCAAGGACGAGGCCGAGAAACAGCTCGCCAGCTGGGAGCGCGGCGTCAATGACAGCTGGTTCAAGTGAGCCCTGATCGCACCCGCACAGCCCCGACCGCAAACCGCAAGGAGAACTCCATGAACGAAAGCACCACAGCGCTGGGCAGCAATGCCGGCCATAGCGTCGAACAAGCGGCCGCCCTGGCCGCCAGCAAGGCCGAGGAGGCGCTGCGCAGCACCCAGCGCGCCAGCAACGGCGCCCTCGACCATCTGCAGGGCCGAGTCCATGAGCTGGGCCAGACCGTGCCCGGCGCGCTGGGCAATGCGGTCAGCCATGCCGAGGAGCTGGCGCGCCGTGGCCTGGAGAAGGCACGCCTGGCGAGCGCCGAGGTGCGCGATCAGGTCAGCCGCGGCAGCGAGCGCTCGGTCGCCTATATCCGCGATGAGCCGGTCAAGTCCGTGCTGATGGCCGTGGCGGCCGGTGCGGCGCTGGCCGTGATCGCCGGCTGGGCCAGCCGTTCGCGCAGCCATCACTGAGCGCGCGGCGGGGGCCACCGGCGATGATTCATCCCTTGATTGGCTTGGTGGCCACCCGGCCGGAGCTGCTGTCCGAGCATCTGGGCGCCTATGCCCAGCTGGCCACGGCGGAGAGCCTGGCAGCGCTCGCGCAGCTGCGCCGGCGCAGCCTCTGGGCCGCCGCGCTGTTCGCCAGCCTGGTGCTGGGCCTGGGCCTGGGCGGCGGGGCGTTGATGCTGCTGGCGGTCGTGCCGCTGGCCGAGATGCCGATGCCGGCCTTGCTGGCCGGCGTCGCCGCCACCCCGTGGCTGGCGGCCGGCCTGTGCTTCTTGATGCTGCAGGGCCAGCCACCGTCCCGGCTGTTTCCGCTGCTGCGCCAGCAGTTGCAGCTGGACGGTGTGGTGTTGCAGGAAGCGGGTAAGCCATCATGAGCGCCGAGATCGCGCTGCAAAGGCTGGCGGACTCGCGCCTGCGCTTGCGCCAGGCCATGGGCGGCGACCGCCGCGACGCCGAGCAAGCCAGGCAGGATGCCGGCCGCCCGCTGCCCCGGCTGAGCGCGCTGTGGCGCTGCTGGCGGCGCCGCCTGCGCCACTCTCCGCTGGCGGATGCGGCACTGAGCGGCCTTCAGGCCGTCTGGCAGCATCATCCCTGGCGCCGTCCCGCGGAGGCCGCGTGGCTGCAGGCGCAGGGTGCGCTGCTGCCCACCGTGCGGCGCTACCCGCTGCTGACGGTCGGCGTGCTCGCGCTGGGCGGTGCCGCCTTCGTGGCCAGCAAGCCCTGGCGCTGGGGCTTGCTCAGGCAGCGGCTCGGCCCGCGCCCGCTCGGCGCCTGGCTGTGGACGCAGCTGCGCCTGCTGCCGCTCGAAGCCCTGGTGGCGCAGTGGCTGCTGATGCGCAAGCCCAGCGATAGCGCCGCACCGCCGCCTCGCTGAGCCTGCGCTTGCGGGGCGACAAAGCCTGCGCGGGATCAAGCCGCCCGCGCCCGCGATGCCCTAGGCTTGCCGCCCATGATGAGCAAGCCCTGTGCAGCAAACAAGCCCGTCCTGATCGTCGGCGCCGGCCCGGTGGGCCTGTCGCTGGCCTGTCTGCTGGCCGATGCCGGCATTGCCAGCCGCGTGCTGGAAGCGAAGCCGCTGGCCACGCTGGCGGCCCCGGCCGAGGACGGCCGCGAGATCGCGCTGACCCAGCGCAGCATCGCGCTGCTGCAGCGCCTCGGCGCCTGGCAAGACCTGACCCCTGAGGAGACATCGCCGCTGCGTCGCGCCCGCGTCTTCAATGGCCGGCAGGCCGCCTCGCTGCTGTTCGAGGCCGGCGAGGCGGCGCTCGGCACGCTGGTGCCCAACGATGCGCTGCGCCGTATCGCCCACGCCGGCGCGCTGCGCCGCAGCGCACTGATCACACTGCACGGCGAGGCGTCCGTGACCGCACTGGCGCTTGACGGCATGGCCGCCACGGTGAGCTTGGCCGATGGCCAGCGCCTGCAAGGCCCGCTGCTGGTGGCCGCCGACAGCCGCTTCTCGACCCTGCGCCGTCTGGCCGGCATCCCCTGCGAGCTGCTGGACTTCGGCCGCAGCGTGCAGCTGGCGCGCATCGAGCATCAGCGGCCGCACCAGGACCAGGCGCTGGAGTGTTTCCACCATGGCCACACCATGGCCTGGCTGCCGCTGGGCGGCCGCTCGCCCTGCTTGAGCTCCCTGGTGCTGACCCTGCCGGCCGATCTGGCCGAGACCCTGCGTGGCTGGGAGGACTCGCGCTGGCTGGACTGGGTCCAGACCCATGCCCAGGACCGTCTGGGCGTGCTGCGGCTGGCCGGGCCGCGCCACCAGTACCCGCTGGTGGCCAGCTATGCGCGGCACTTCGCCGCACAGCGCTTCGCCCTGGTCGGCGACGCGGCGGTGGGCATGCATCCGGTCACTGCCCATGGCTACAACTTCGGCCTCTACGGCGCCGAACGCCTGGCCGAGGCCTTGCGGCGCGAGGGCGTGGCCGAACCCGCCGCCGCGCTGGCCCGCTATGCCGAGGGCCACCGGCGCGAGACCCGGCTGATCTACCAGGGCACCAATGCCCTGGTGCGCCTGTTCACCGCCGAGGCCATGCCGGCCCGGCTGCTGCGCCGCGGCGTGCTGGACATCGCCCAGCGCCTGCCGCCGCTGAAGCAGCTGATCACCGCGCGGCTGACCGAGCGCGCCGGGCTCACGGGCTCTCAGGCGCTGAAGAAGCCCAGATCGCGCTCGCTGTAGTTGGCGATCTGCGGCAGCAGGCGCGGCAGCTCGCTGGCGGACACGCCCATCCAGCTGGCCAGCGTGGCGGCCAGCTGGTCGACCGAGCGGGTCGGCAGCAGCCGGCCCTGGCCGACATCGTCGGGCCCGTTGATCGCCACCACCGGGGCCTGGCCCCAGCAACGCCCGCCCCTGACCGCGCCGCCCAGCACGAAGTGATGGCTGCCCCAGCCATGGTCGGAGCCGTCGCCATTGCTGGTCAGCGTGCGGCCGAAGTCCGAGGCGGTAAAGCTGGTCACCTGCTCGGCCACGCCCAGCTCGGCGGTGGCGGCATAGAAGCTGGCCAGCGCATCGCTGACGCGGCCCAGCAGCAGCGGGTGCTGGGTCGGCAGGAAATCATGGTTGTCAAAGCCGCCCAGCGAGACGAAAAAGACCTGGCGGCTGACCCCCAGGCTGGCGCGCGCGGCGATCAGCCTGGCCACCATCTGCAGTTGCACGGCCAGGCTGTTGGCGGCATCGAAGGGGGTCGCCAGCGCCGGCAGGCTGCTCAGCGCACCGGCAACGATGGACTGGGCATTGACCGAGCGGGCCACGACGCGGTTGAGCTCCTGCTCCATCCAGTGGCTGCGCTCGGCCGTGATCAGGCTGCGCAAGGCATCGGCGCAGGCCTGCGAGCCGTACAGCGGCTTGCTCACGCCATTGATCGCGACCGCGCCGCCGCTGGACATCTGGTATTGCACCGCCTGCTGGCCCGACATGAAGACCGCGTTGCCGGAGACATTGATGCAGGTGAAGGTGGCGTTGCCGTTGGCGGACAGGAACTGGTCGCCCAGGCGCCCGCCCCAGCCGCTGGTCGCGCCCTCGGGCATGCTGGACTGCCAGATGCTGGACTGGTCGTTGTGCGAGAACAGCTTGGGCGGCAGCGGCACGCTCTTGGCCTTGTACTGGGCCAGCGTGGTCGGCTGCACCAGGGTACCGACATTGAGCAGCAGGCCCAGCTTGCCGGCATCGAACAAGGCCTTCATCCGGCCGAGCTGCGGCGCGAGCGCCAGCTGGCGGCCATCGGTCAATGGGCTCAGCGCGGTGGCGGTGAGCTGATCGCGCGGCGTCGCGATGGTGCCGCGCAGGCTCTGGTAGGCCTGATGGCTGGCCGCGTCATAGGGCACGACGGTATTGGCCTGGTCGTTGCCGCCATGCAGGAAGACGCAGACCAGGGCCTTGTAGTCGCCCGGTGCGGTGGCCGCCGCCGCCTCGCCGATGCCGGCCAGGCTCAGCGCCCAGGGCGCGGCGGCGCCGGCCACGCCCAGGGCCGAGGCGCGACGCAGGAACTCGCGCCGTTGCAGTGGTTGGATCTTGCTGTGATGCATGGGGCCTGCCTACTTCTGGATCTGGTACTCGGGGCTGGCCATGACCAGCAGCACGGCGGCCTGCACCCGGCTGAGCTGGCGGGCCTCGGTGTCGACCTTCATCGTCGCCAGCGCGGTCGCGATGGTCGCCTTGGTCGCGGCGCTCAGGCCGTCTCCGGCCAGGCGCAACGCGACGCGCTCGACCAGGGCCGGCGCATCGGCGGCCAGCGCCAGTTCATCGGTATAGACCGGCTTGAGCTCGCCGATGCCATTGGCGACGACGCCTTGCATGAAGTTCAGGTAACCGGCCACCGTGCTCTCGTTGCAGAGCTGGAACTCCGGCGCGGTGATGCCCGCGCTGCCCAGCTGCGAGTTCGGCGGCACATAGCCGGGGCGGAAGAAATTGAACACCGAGGGACTGCGCAGCGGGCTCTGGCCCAGCCGCGTGGCCGGGTTGGAGGTGTCGCCGACATTCCACAGATCGGTCGGCGAGCTCAGGCCGAAGCTGCGGCCCCACTGGATGAAGCGCTGCAGCGGCTCGCGCAGCCGGCCGCTGGACGGCGCGCTGCCGACATGGCGGGCGTCCTCGTCCAGCAGCACGGCGGCGATCACCGCCTTCATATCGCCGCGCTGGCCCCTGCCGTTGTTGTTGAACACGCCGGCCACCCGCCGCACATAGGCCGGGCTGGGGTGCGAGCAGACCAGGCGCTGGATCAGCTGTCGGCCGATGAAGGGGCCGACATTGGCATGGTTGGCCAGGGTGTCGAGCGCGATCTTCAGCGCCGTCGGGCCGTCGGCCGTGGCGGGAATGTCAACCTGGAGCACCCGCTTGGCGCCGCTCGCAAAGCGGCCGGCGTTGTGGCTCATCGGCCGGCGCATGAAGCTCGGATCGGTCTCGCTGCGGCCGTCGAAATCCCAGCCGGTGAAGACCCGCGCCAGCTCGGTGATATCGGCCAGCGTGTAGCTCTCCTTGGGCTGGCCGCCGGCGCCCAGCACCGGTGTGCCGTCGAGGTTGAGCTCGTGCAGGCCTATCGTGAACAGCTGCATCACCTCGCGCGCATAGTTTTCGTCCGGTGCGCTGCCCTTGCCGTCCTCCTTCTTGTTGCCGCGCATATTCAGGTAGACGCCCATGCCGCAGGACAGGGTCACGCCCTCCAGCAGATCGCGAAAGGAACCGAAGGCACGCTGCTCCAGCATGTCCACATAGGCGGCCGCGGCGAAGTTGCCCCAGGCCACCGGCAGGCCCGTCATCGAGACCACAAAGATCTCGCTGAGCGCCATCACGACACGCTGGCGCAGCGCATCGGGCGAGGACAGCCATTTGCGCCACAGGCTGTTGTCGACACCGCTCAGGCTGTGCTTGAAATTCTCGGCGCCATAGCCCTTGGCCAGCAACCAGTCGACGTGCGAGCTGCTGCCGCCGACCCCGAACTGCTGCTCCAGCCAGGCGGCATAGCCGGCCGACTTGACGCTGGCGATGTCGGCCATGCTGGCGGCGAAGCCAGCCTGGGCAAGAAAGCGCGCCGCAGCGGCATCGGTGATCGGCGCCTGGACCGGCGCCGGCGCCGAGCCCGGCTGTGCCGTGGGACCGTCGGCCTCGCCGCCGCTGCCACCACCGCCACAGGCGCTCAAGGCCGTGGCGGCGCCCAGCAGGCTCAGGCTTTGTGGGGGCAGCGCGACGCGCTGCGCGGGCGCTACGGGGGTGGGCTCGGCAACAATCGTGCTCATGCGGGCTCTCGCTAGGATTCGAGGGCGCAATCTAAGGGAGCGACGGCTCCCGCCCGGTAACGAGCCTCCCGGCTTTGCAAGAGGGCGTAAGACCCGGGTCATAGTTCACGCTGGAGCCCGCATTGCACGCCCGAACCAGCTGCGGCGATGCATGAAAAAGGGCCGCGATCAGCGGCCCTGTAACGATGCGCAAGCGACGATCAGCGCAGCGGCACGCCGGTCTTGCTCTGCACGAACTCCCGCGTCACGCCCTCGGCCAGCTCGACCAGCTTCAGGCCCTCGGGCGTCACATCCATCACGCCCAGGTCGGTGATGATGCGGTTGACCACACCCACGCCGGTCAGCGGCAGCGTGCACTTGGGGATGATCTTCAGGTCCTCGCTGCCGTCCTTCTTCTTCGCGACATGCTCCATCAGCACGATCACGCGCTTGACGCCGGCCACCAGGTCCATCGCGCCGCCCATGCCCTTGACCATCTTGCCGGGGATCATCCAGTTGGCCAGATCGCCGTGCTCGCTGACCTGCATCGCGCCAAGGATGGACAGATTGATCTTGCCGCCACGGATCATCGCGAAGCTGTCATGGCTGCCGAAGATTGACGAGCCCTTGATGGTCGTGACGGTCTGCTTGCCGGCATTGATCAGGTCGGCGTCGACCTCGTCCTCGGTTGGGAAGGGGCCGATGCCCAGCATGCCGTTCTCGCTCTGCAGCCAGACTTCCTTGTCCGCCGGCACGAAATTGGCCACCAGCGTGGGAATGCCTATGCCCAGGTTCACATAGAAGCCGTCTTCGAGTTCCTGCGCCGCGCGGGCCGCCATTTGGTCTTGTGTCCAGGCCATCTCAGTTCCCCTTGACCGTCAGAGTCTTCTTCTCAATGCGCTTCTCGGGATGCGCATTGACCACGATGCGGTGCACATAGATGCCCGGCAGATGCACCTCGTCCGGATCGATCGCGCCGGTCTCGACCAGCTGCTCGACCTCGACCACGGTGATCTTGCCGGCCATCGCGGCGGCCGGATTGAAGTTGCGCGCGGTGCGGCGGAACACCAGATTGCCGCTCTTGTCGGCCTTGTAGGCCTTGACCAGGGCCACATCCGGATTCAGCGCATGCTCCATCACATAGGTCTGGCCGTCGAACTCGCGCAGCTCCTTGCCCTCGGCGACGATGGTGCCGACGCCGGTGCGGGTGAAGAAGGCCGGGATGCCGGCACCGCCGGCGCGCAGTTTCTCGGCCAGCGTGCCTTGCGGCGTGAACTCCAGCTCCAGCTCGCCCGCCAGGTACTGGCGCTCGAACTCCTTGTTCTCGCCCACATAGCTGGAGATCATGCGCTTGATCTGGCGCGTCTCCAGCAGCTGGCCGAGGCCGAAGCCGTCGACGCCGGCATTGTTGGAGATCACGGTCAGATTCCTGACCGCGCTGTCGCGCAGCGCCGCGATCAGCGCCTCGGGAATGCCGCACAGGCCGAAGCCGCCGACCGCCAGCAACTGGCCGTCCGCGACGATGCCCTGCAGCGCCTCGGCGGCGCTTGGGTAAAGCTTGTTCATGGGGAATGTCTCCGTCTTGGATCGAACGGGGAACAGCGTACTACCTAAGGCATTAGGTAGGGTTACGTAAATTCGCCTAAGGCCCACCCCTGTGGGTGACGAACAGCCTCGGCACCTGGGTCCGGCATACTGGCGGCCGCCATGAATCTAGCGCCCACTGCAAGCCAAGTCCTGTTCCTGTTCAGTGCCCTGGGCGCGGTGAACGGTGTTTTCCTGGCGATTTACCTGTGCACCCGAAGGTCTCAGGGCCGGTCGAATGTCTTCCTGGCTGCCTTGTTGCTGGCCATCAGCATTCGCACCGGAAAATCGGCCGTCTACTATTTTGATCCGGGGCTGGCATCGGGATTCATTCAGTTCGGCCTGTCGGCCTGTCTGTTGATTGGCCCGCTGACCTATCTGTATGTGCACTTTCACCTGGCCGAACTCAGGAAGCACGCGGCCCATCAGCGCTGGGCATGGCACATTCTGTTGCCACTGGGTTTTATCTGCTTGGGCCTGCTGTTTCCGAGGTCGCAATACCCCGAGGTCTGGCATCATGCGTTTCCGAGCCTGCATTATTACTGGCTCGCCTACCTGCTGATCGCCGGCTGGCAATTGTGGCAATCGCGCGGGCCGCTTTTCGCGGCCGACGGTGCTGAGGGTGCCGGCCCGCGCCAGAGGATTTTACTGCTGGGCGTCTACCTGAGCAGCAGCTTGATCCTGTTCGCCTATATGAGTGTGCCGTTCACCTCATACATTGTCGGCGCCCTGTCCTTCTCATTTTCCATCTGTGTCACGGTGATGACCTTTCTGCTGATCAAGGAAGAGCAGACAAGCCAGGTCACGCGCGAGAAGTATCAAAACAGAAAATTGGCAGATACGCAGGCTCAGCAGATACTGGCAGCGCTCAACCAGGCCATGCATGAGCAGCAACTCTACTTGAATCCGAATTTCAGCCTGGCCCTGCTGGCCCGCAAAACCGGGCACTCGCAGACCCTGGTTTCCCAGGTGCTCAATGACAATCTGAGCCAGAATTTCAATCACTATGTCAACGAGTTCCGCATCGTTTTCGCCAAGCACATCCTGCTCACCGAGCCGCGCCTGAGCATGGAGCAGGTGGCCGAACGCAGCGGCTTCAATTCAAGCTCCACTTTTTTTGCGGCTTTCAAGAAGATGGCTGGCCAGACACCGGCCAGCTATCGCAACGAGGCTGCGCTGAAATCCTCCTGATCGGCCCGCGCCGCCCCGGCGCCTTCGCTACGGAATCATGTATCCGGAGTTCGGATTCATGATCGCAGAGCCGCCCGCCCCCTGCCTGCCCTAGATTGCTCCCTGGCCCGATCTGTCACCTGCACGACGCATGGACGGATCGGAGGCTGAACAGGCGACTTTCGCCAACACTGTCTACATATCTAGGGCGATATATGAATCAAAACAATCTGCTGGGCAGTTTCTCGAAGATTCTCGGGCTTTTGCTGTGCCTGGGTGCTGCGGGTGCCGGGCTGGCGCAGAACAAGACCGACACCGAGCAGGTCCACGACACCTTGCTTGACTATATGGAAGGGGTGGCCGATGGGCAGCCGGAGCGGCTCAGAAAAGCCTTCCACCCCGATTTCAAGCTGTACGCCACCACGCCGGAAAATAAACTGCTGATTCGCTCGGGCGAGCAGTACATCAAGGACGTCACCGCCTACGGAAAGATGAAGCGCATCGGGAGGATTGTTTCGACCGACATCGAAAACGATGTGGCCACGGCCAAGGTCGAGATTCTGGTGCCCGGCTCACGCCTCTTTACCGACTATTTTCAGCTGGTCAAATACGAGGGCAGCTGGAAAATCGTCAACAAGAGCTACACCTGGAAGGCGGCACCCAAGTCAGGCAAGAAGATCCTGTTCATCGCCTCCAACCAACACACTTACGGCAACACCAAGATCGATGCGGCCAACCATTTTTCCGAGATTGTCATCGCCTATGACATCTTTAAGAAGCATGGCTATGCGGTGGACTTTGTCAGCCCACAGGGCGGCGCGATTCCGATCGGCTATGTCGCGACCTCCAATCCGACGCAAAAGCAGTATCTGTACGACAGCGAGTTCATGAATCTGCTGAAGCACACCTTCAAGCCCGCGCAAATCAAGCCGGATGATTACCAGGCCGTCTACTACAGCGGCGGTGGGGCGGCGATGTTTGGCGTGGCCGACAACGCCGAGATTCAAGGCATCGCCGGCCGGGTATACAAGAATGGCGGCGTCATTTCTGCGGTCTGCCACGGCACCGCCGGCATCGTCAATTTGAAGGACGAGGCCGGTGTGTCATTGTTCTTGAACAAGAAGATCACCGGCTACCCGGACAGCTTTGAGAACAAGGAAGCGGCCTATTACAAGACCTTCCCTTTCTCCATCGATGCCAAAGTCAAGGAAAACGGCGGCGATCTGGTGCATGCAAAGACTTTCGGCAGCAACTTCTTCGTGGTCGATGGCCGATTCATCACCGGCCAGGATCCTTCATCAACAGCCTCCGTGGCCAACAAGGTCATCGAAGCGATTCAAACCCTGTGATTCAACGAGATGAACAGCATGAAATACTCGCTATCGCAGTTGTTCGGCATCGCCTGCCTGGCCCTCTTGCCCCAGTTGGCCAGCGCGCAGCTGGACCCCGCCGCGCAGGCGGCGGTGGATAGAGTCCTCGCCGATTTCAAGGACCCCAACCGCCCGGCCCTGGCTATTGCTGTCATCAGCAAAGGCAGCTTGATTTACCAGCAAGCCTTTGGCCAGGCCAGTCTGGAATACAAGGTGCCGGCCACCGTGGACACCCGCTTCCATGTCGACAAGCTGGCCTGGGAGGTGATTGCCTTTGCAATCCTGAAACTGGAGCAGGAGGGAAAAGTTTCCCTGAGTGATGACGTCAGAACCTATTTACCGGCACTGCCGGACTTCGGGAAACCCATCAGTATCAATCACCTCCTGAGTTCCACCGACGGGCTGCACAGCTATCGAATTCTCCACGCCTTGACCGGCGCCAAACCCACCGAAGCGGGTCAGAAAGCCGGCCTTCCCGACTACATCAAACGGCAGCGCCAGGCAAACTTCACGCCGGGCCAGGCCTACTCCAGCATTGCCGACACCCGGTTTCTTGTCTTGCAAAAGCTCGTCGAAGTGGTGACCGGGCAATCATTTGATGCGTATTGCAAGGAACAGCTCTTCGAGCCGCTGGGAATGAGCAACACCCTGTTTGCGAGCGCTGCGCCCTTGTCAAATCTGGCCACGCCCTATAGCGGTGACCCCAAGACGGGTTATAGCCCCAGCCACGGCGAGCGCGGCGCGGCAGCCTACGCAAGCCTCTACAGCTCCATTCGCGATATGGCGACCTGGAAGCGCCATGTCCTGTCGCACGGCCTTGCAAAGAAACTGCATGGGGCGCTACGGCTTGATGACGGCACACCCATTCGTAGCGCCTCCGGTGCCACCATCTATGGCCAGCAACACGAGGGTAAGGAAAGAGGCATTCCCAAGCAATTTCAAACCGGCAGCCATGGCGGCTATGCAAGCACCTCGATTCGCTTTCCGGAGCAGGACTTCTCGGTCATCGTGCTGAGTTCGGGGCTGGCCTATAACGGCGCCTATGGGATGCGCTTGGCATTCCTTTTTTTGGAGAAACACTTCACCGAGGCTGAAACCATCGATTTCACCAAGATTGAAGCCGCCAAACTGAGCGCCGCACAACTGCAGAATATCCAGGGCAGCTACTGGAGCCCTCTGGCAGCCCAGGCCACCAAGATCCATCTCAAGGACAATGTCCTGCACTACAGCAGGCCGGGGGCGGAATGGGAGATCCTGCCGCTGAGTGCGGCGCTGTTGCAGCTGAAGATTCCAAGCGATGACAAATTCCTGCTGCAATTGACCGAGGGGCGGGACGGCCGCCAGATGAAACTCAGCGTGACGGGCAGCGACCCGGTGGTTTTCAATGCTTACCAGCCAGCGAGTTACACGAAAGCCGAGCTGGCGCAATTCACCGGGACTTTCTTCAACAGGGATCTCAACACCATGATTGAACTGGTGGAGACAGACGGCGTGCTGACGGCCAGAAACCTGCATATCGGCACGGTGAATTTCGCACCGGTCCATGGCGACATCTTTACCGGCGACAAGAATTTCCTGAGCGGCCTGAAGTTCATTCGCACAGGCCATGCGGTCAGCAGCTTTCAGATCCTGGTCGATGGCGCGCGGAATCTGGAGTTCACAAAGCTGCGAAGCTGATGCCGGCTCCGCCGGGCGGCAAGGCCGGGCAGCGGGGCCGGATAGCATGGCAGCGGCGCGCCAGTCGCCGCTACCATGCTGCACACCCGCCAACCCAGCCGAGCGCCCCGCGCCAAGAATCCAAGCCATGCCTCTCAGCACCGCCGACCTGCAAGCCGCCATTCCGACCATCTTCGCCCCCTGGATCACAGCCATGGAGCTCCAGGTGCAGGAGGCCGCACCGGGCGCGGTGCGCCTGCTGATGCCGGTCAAGCGCGAGTATGTGCATGTGGGCGGCGTGATGTGCGGCCAGGCCGCGATGGCGGCGGCCGATACCGCGATGGTGCTGGCGATGATGGCCGAGCTCGGCGAGTTCAGGCCCATGACCACGGTGCAGCTGAACACCAGCTTTCTGCGCCCCATCTCGGCGGACCACTGCCTGATCAGCGCCAAGGTGCTGCGCAGCGGCAAGAGCCTGGCCTTCGGCACGATAGACATCGCCAACCCCGACGGCCGCCTCGCCGTGCAGGCCACCACCACCTACGCGCTGCTCGGATGAGCGTGGACTATCGCACCGCCTTCGAGATGGCGCCTATTGGCCTGATCCTGTCCGAGCGCCGCCAGATCCTGGACTGCAACCACCGCGTGCTCGCGATCTTCGGTGCGCAGCGCGAGCAGCTCGTCGGCCACAGCTTCGAGCTGCTCTACCCCAGCCCGGCCGAGTTCGAGCGCACCGGCGCGCGCATCGTCGCCAGCCTGGACGCCACCGGCTTCTATGCCGACGACCGGGTGATGCGCCGGGTCGCCGGCCCCGAGGGCGGCCAGCTGTTCTGGTGCCATGTCTCGGGCCGCGCACTGGACCCCGAGGACCCGCACGCGAAGGGCATCTGGAGCTTCGAGGACCTGTCGGCGCACCGCCAGATCAAGGCCGACCTGACCGCCCGCGAGCGCGAGATCGCGGCGCTGCTGATCGAGGGCCTGACCAGCAAGCTGATCGGCCGGCGCCTGGGCATCAGCCCGCGCACCGTCGATGTCTACCGCGCCCGGCTGATGAAGAAGTACGAGGCCGCGACCACGCCGGAGCTGGTGCACAAGCTGCTCGTGGCCTGAACCGAGGACCGGCCGTTTCAGCGCTCCATCGTCACCGGGAGCAGCTCGCGGATATAGAACACGCCGTCCCAGTGTCGACCCAGGCCCGCGCCGCCGCCGGTGGGCAGGCCATAGCCGAACTCCATGGACCGCGAGGGCAGACCGGCAAGATCGGCGCGCATCGGTCGCGGCGCGTCCAGGAAGATGAACTCGGCCGGGTTCTGCGCCAGCGCCGCCTCCAGGCTGCGCGGATAGGCCGGCGGCACCGGCTGGACCTGGCCCGAGGCGAATTCGAGGAAGGAACCCTGCAGCGCCGTCGTGTTCAGCACATAGTAGTCGCGGCCCAGTTTCTCGCCCAGGATGTCGCCGGCAAAGCGGTGCTTGGCATCCAGCTTGACGCCCCGGCCCAGATGGATGATGTGGCCCCAGATCACCGCCTTCTTGCCCGGGTAGAGCTGCTGCAGCTGCCACAGCACGTTGTCGGCCATCGCATGGTCGCGCTGATAGTCGCCACGCCACAGGGTCGCGGCCTGGGCCTGCAGGCTGGCCAGGCTGCGGCACAGCAGGCCGTCCTCGCCACGGTGCTTGCCGGCACAGAGCCGGCCGCGCAGCCGCTCGGCCAGCGCCTCGAAGCGCTGCTGCTCGGCGACCGGCGGCGCGCGCCGCTCGAGCGCGAACAGCGCGGCCGCCAGACGCTCGAACAGCGGCCAGTCGGGCTCGGCACCGCCCAGACGCGCCTTCAGCCGCGGCAGCAGCTCGCGCTGGCTCAGCTCGCCGCTGAGCTGGCTGTCTATGCCCGAGAGCAGCAGCGGGCGTGGCCCGGCCTGGCGCTCGTCCAGATAGCGCAGCAGGCTGCGACCGGCATCGCTCTTCGAGTACATGTAGAACACCTTGCCGGGCGCCAGCGCGTCGAGCTTCTCGCCGCGCTGCATGGCCTCTTGCAGCAGCGCGATATCGAACACCCCGCTCTCCAGCAGCAGCACATCGAAGCCCTTGTGCTCGTGCAGATAGCGCAGCAGCCGCAGCCGCAGCTCGAACTCCTCGCGCCCGCCATGGGTCTGCTCACCCAGCGCCACCACCCGCGCCGAGCCGACGGCCGCGCCAAAGGCCTGCAGCTGCGCGTCGCTGATCTCGGCCGGCGTGGCCGCCGGCATCGCCTGGGCATGCCGGCCAACCCAGCTCATCGCCACATCGCCAAAGGCCGGCGCCACCGGCATCGCCGCCAGCAGCGCGGCTGCCAGCCACTGTCTTCGTCCGCTCATCGCCCGTCCTCCGTCTGGATAGACGGCCAGCTTAGAGGGACTGGGTTTAAGAGCGCATTAACGCTGCGGGCCGGCTGCAGCGTCGCGAGGGCCGCAAAACCGACCTGGGACATTCCCTAGGAGCAGACCCCGTCCGGCGGCGGTTTGGCCCCGGTTTATCGGCCTGTTTTCACTGTGAAGAAAGTCACGGCCGGACCCTATTGCGCGCACTGACAAGCCCTGACCCCACCCCCTTGAATGTGGGGGAGTCCGGCGATGTGCGAAGTGCGATGCGCGGCTTATCGTCGGGCCTCGCGGCATGGTGAGCTGCGGCTCAGCGGCCGCAGCAGGGCAGGCAGCGCAAGTTCCGACGACGAGGTCCGCATGGGCAGTACGGGGACCGATCAGAACCGGCGAACGCTTGGTCACGGTGCCACACATATTGCCATTGGTCCCTCGCGGATTCGCGCCCTCACAGGAGCTTGCCTCATGAAACCCATCAAGAAGATCGCCGCGCTGCTCGCCGCAGCCGCCGCCCTCAGCCTGCCTACCGGCGCAATGGCTGGTTTCGTCTGGAACGAGACTGCCCCGGGCGCCGGCGACCTGCTGGGCACGGCCCAGACCACCTATGACAGCGGCTTCAACAGCCTGAGCGGCATCGGCGGCGCGCTGACCGCCAGCGTGCCGGTCGGCGGCAACCCGCGCCACCAGGTTGATCTCTACAAGATCCGCATCAGCGATGCCGCCAGCTTCTCGGCCAAGACCCTAGACACCGGCTTCGACACCGCGCTCTATCTGTTCGACGCCGCTGGCCTGGGCGTCTACACCAACGACGATGACGGCATGGGCCTGACCTCGCTGCTGCCGGCCGGAGACGCCAGCGGACCGATCAGCGACGGCATCTATTACCTGGCCGTCGCCATCGGCGGTTTTGCCGCCCAGGATGCCAGCAGCCTGCCGGTCTTTCTGGCCGGCGGCTTCACCGATGTGCTGGGTGGAGCCCCGGGTGCCGGCGCGCTGGCGGGCTGGAGTGGCTTTGACAGCGGCAGCGAGTCGCCACTGAGCTACTTCATCGAGCTGACCGGCGCCACCAATGCCGAGCTGCCCGAGCCCGGCACGATGGGCCTGTTGCTGGCCGCCGGCCTGGGGCTGTGGGCCTCCTCGCGTCGGCGCGCCCCGCGCACGCCCATGATCGCCGCCGCCTGACGCCACCCGCTTCTGCAACAAGGAGATCTCCATGTTCAGTTCCCGTACCGCAAGACACGCCCTTCTGAGCGCCGCCGCGATGGCAGCCCTGGGCGCTGCCGTCGCCCAGACCCCCTTGCCCAACACGGCGGCAGCGCTCGCGCTGCCCAGCCCGCAAACCCAGCAGCGCAACTCCCTGCTGCGCCAGCAGACCGGCACTGTGCAGGTGGCCGTGCGCCTGACCGATCCGCCGCTGGCCCAGGCGCTGGCGATGAATGCGAAGAAAACCGGCGGCGGCATGACGCTGGCGCAACGCCAGGCCTATATGGCCAGCCTGAAGAGCAAGCAGGACGCCTTGATGGGCCAGATCCAGGCCCTGGGCGGCAAGGAACTGGGGCGCCTGGGCAAGGCCTACAACGCCGTGGTGATCTCGGCCGACGCCGCCAAGCTGCCGCAGATCGCGCGCCTGCCCGGCGTCTCGGCGCTGCGCCCGGTGGTCGATCACCAGAAAGCCCTGAGCAGCACCGTGCCCTATGTCGGCGCCAAGGTGCTGCAGGACCTGGGCCTGAGCGGCCAGGGCGTCAAGATCGCGGTGCTGGACTCCGGCATCGACTACACCCACCGCAATCTCGGCGGCTCGGGCCTGATCTCGGACTTCAATGCCGCCGCCGCCGCCGCTGGCGGCATGGCGCCGGCCGCCCTGTTCCCCAGCGCCAAGGTGATCGGTGGCTATGACTTTGTCGGCGAGACCTGGCCCAACGGCCCGCAGCTCGCCGATCCGAACCCGATCGACGCGGGCGTCGGCTCCGGCCACGGCACCCATGTGGCCGACATCGCCGCCGGTGCCAGCCTGGACGGCCTGCACAAGGGCATGGCACCCGGCGCCTCGCTGTACGCCGTCAAGGTCTGCAGCAGCGTTTCCACCAGCTGCAACGGCCTGGCGATTCTGCAGGGCATCGAATGGGCCATGGATCCGAACGGCGATCTGGACTTCTCCGACGCCGCCGACATCCTCAACCTCTCGCTGGGCGCCAGCTACGGCCAGCGCGAAAACCCCTCGACCGAGGCGATCAGCAATGCCGTGCGTTTCGGCATCGTCGCCGCGATCTCTGCCGGCAACTCGGCGGACCGGCCCTTCATCGTCGGCTCGCCGTCGAACGCGCCCGAGGCCATCAGCGTGGCGCAGACCAGCATGCCCAATGCCGGCGCCATCCCGCTGGTCGTGACCGCGCCGGCCGGCATTGCCGGCGTCTACTCGAACACCGCAACGCTGGACTGGGCACCGATAGGCGCCGGCTTCAGCGGCACGCTGCGGCGCGCCGGCCCGAACGGCTCGGCCAATGCGCTGGCCTGCGAGATGGCGACGACCATCGATTTCACCGGCACCGTGGCCCTGATTGATCGCGGCGTCTGCTCGATCAGCATCAAGGTGGCAAACGCGGCGAACCGCGGCGCGATCGGTGTGGTGATCGCCAACAATGCGGCCGGCGACGCGCCCACCTTCAGCTTCGGTGGCGGTGCACCGATGGTGCCCAGCCTGGTCGTCACCCAGGCCATCGGCAATGTGCTGAAGTCGGTGCCGACCGACACGGCACAGGTCAGCGTCAGCCCTGCCAACAGCATCCCGCTGGCCGGCAGCATGACCGCGACCTCCTCGCGCGGCCCGTCCTACAACTTTGCCGCGATCAAGCCCGAGATCGGCGCGCCCGGCGCCTCGGTCTCGGCGGTCAACGGCAGCGGCAGCGGCACCGAAAGCTTCGGTGGCACCTCGGGCGCAGCGCCGGTGGTTGCCGGCGCGGCCGCGCTGCTGCTGCAGAAGTACCCGAATGCGGCGCCGCCCGAGATCAAGGCGCGGCTGATGAATGCGGCCAACCAAACGGTCTATACCAACCCGGCCACCCAGCCCGGCGTGCTCGCACCGATCTCGCGCATCGGCGCCGGTGAACTGCGCGTCAATGCCTCGGCCGCGCTGACCACCGGCCTCTGGGACGCCAGCAACAGCTACAGCCCGGCCTTGTCCTTCGGCAGCCCGCGTGCCACCGGCATGATGACCTTGAGCAAGAAGGTCGCGGTGCGCAACTACAGCACCACGCCGCGCACCTACACCATCACCCGCAGCTTCCGCTATGCCGACGATGCGGCCAGCGGCGCGGTGGTGCTGAATGCGCCGGCCTCGATAGCGGTGCCGGCCAATGGCACGGCGGCCTTCACGCTGAGCCTGGTGCTGGATGCCTCCAAGCTGCCCGCATGGAACCTCGGTGCGGCTGCCAACCAGGGCAACGGCGCGCTGCTGCAGGGCGTCGAGTTCGACGGCTACATCACCGTGGCCGACGGCACCGACGGGGCCAGCGTGCCCTGGCATGTGCTGCCGCGCAAGAGCGCCAATGTGGTCGCCGCGACCAATGTGGCGCTGGGCGGTGCGGCCGCAGGCAATCTGCCGATCAGCAATGTCGGCGGCGCGGTTTCCGGCCCGCTGGAGATCTTCTCGCTGACCGGCAGCAGCCCGCAGATCAGCAGCCAGCAGCCGGCTTATGGCGGCGGCCAGGCCATCGTGGATCTGCGCGCAGCGGGCGTGCGGGCGGTGGATGTGGGCGGACTCGGCCTGCAGTTCGGCATCTCGACCTATGGTGAGCGTGCGCACCCGGCCTATCCGGCCGAGTTCAATGTCTATGTCGATGCCAACAACGATGGCATCTTCGACGCCGTGGTCTATAACGCCGAGAACGGCACCTTCGCCAGCAGCGGCCAGACCATCGTCTGGGTACAGAAGCTCAATCCGGACGGATCGAGCAATGGCGGGGCGGTGGCACGCTTCTATGCTGCGGCCGATCTGATGTCGGGCAATATGATCATGACCGTGCTGGCCAGCGATCTGGGCGTCACCGATATCAACCAGAAGATCAGCTTCTCGGTCTTCGCCTACGACAACTACTTCACCGGCAGCCAGACCGATGCCATCACCAATATGGTTTACACGCCGGCCACGCCGCGCTTCGCCAGCGGCATCGGCAACTCGCTGGGCGTGCCGGTCGGCTTCAACGGCGCGCTGCCGGTGAACCACAACCCGGCCGGTGCCGCCGCCTCGCCGTCGCAGACCGGTTTGCTGCTCTTGAATGGTCTGGCCAAGACCGGTCGTGAGGCCGATCTGGTCCTGATCAGCCCCTGAGCAACCCTGCTCCCGTGAAAGCCACCGCCGCGGCGGTGGCTTTTTTTCGTCAGGTACGGCGCTGGCCCATGCGCTCGAGCATTTCAAACAAGCCCATGCCCGCCAGCATCGCCGCGACAAAGATCAGCGCCTTGCCCTCCCCCATGCCCAGCGCCACCAGGGCCGGGCCCGGGCAGAAGCCGGCCAGCCCCCAGCCGGCGCCGAAGGCCAGGCTGCCCAGTACCAGGCGGCGGTCGACATCGCGCGCGGTCGGCAGCCGCATGGCCTCGCCCAACCAGGACAGGCTGCGCGAGCCGGCCAGGCGGAAGGCGATCAGCCCCACCGCAATGGCCCCGGCCATCACCAGGGCCAGCGAGGGATCCCAGGCCCCGGCCAGATCGAGAAAGGCGATCACCTTGGCCGGATCGGCCATGCCCGAGATGATCAGGCCCAGGCCGAACACCAGGCCCGCCAAGGCGGCACTCAAGACAACAAGCAGCATCGCAACTCTCCTCAGCCTGCCAGCAGATGGCGCAGCACGAACACGGTGACAAAGCCGGCGGCCATGAAGGCCAGGGTGGCGACCAGCGAGCGCGGCGACAGCCTGGAGAGGCCGCACACGCCGTGGCCGCTGGTGCAGCCGGCACCGTAGCGCGTGCCGACGCCGACCAGCAGGCCGGCCGCCATCAAGGTCCCGGTGCCGGCTTCGATGCGCGGCACCGGCAGCGGCGCGAACAGGCCATAGACCAGCGACGCCCCCATCAGGCCCAGCAGAAAAGCGACGCGCCAGGCCACGTCCCGACGCGCCGGCCGCAGCAGCCCGCCGAGGATGCCGCTGATGCCGGCGATGCGGCCGTTCAGCAGCAGCAACAAGGCAGCGGCCAGGCCGATCAGCGCGCCGCCGGCCAGGGCCGCGCCGGGGGTGAATTGCGTCCAGGCAATCGTGAGAGTCATCGGGCATCTCCTTCGGGACAGTAGAGGCGGTAGAGCGTGGCCAGGATCTGCAGCAGGCTGGGATCGGCCACGCGGTAATAGATGTTCTTGCCCTCGCGGCGGGTCTCGACCACGCCCTCGTTGCGCAGCACGCCCAGCTGCTGCGACAACGTCGGCTGGCGTATGCCCAGGCTGAGCTCCAGATCGCTGACGCAGGCCTCGCCCTGCGAGAGCTGGCACAGCAGCAGCAGCCGGTCCTCGTTGGCCAGCAGTTTCAGCGCCGCCACCGCACGGCCGGCCGCGGCGCGCAGCTGATCCACATCCAGGCTCAAGACTTCGCTCTTCATCGCAGGACCCTTCCCTTCAATTGACAACAATATATATAAAAATATAATGTAATTCAATAGATCGAAAGGACCCTCATGAGCAGCCAGCCGCAGATCCAGGCCTTCTTCGACCCGCAGACCTGGACCGTCTCCTATCTCGTGTCCGATCCGCTCAGCCGGCACGCCGCCGTGATCGATCCGGTGCTGGACTTCGACTTCAAGTCCGGCCGCACCGGCACCGGCTCGGCCGACAAGCTGCTGGCTTGTGTGCGCGATCAGGGCCTGACGGTGGACTGGATCCTGGAAACCCATGCCCATGCCGACCATCTGTCGGGCGCGCGCTATCTGCAGAGCCAGGTCGGCGGCCGCATCGCGATCGGCGAGAACATCCGCCAGGTCCAGGCCACATTCAAGAAGCTCTACAACCTGGAGCGCAGCTTCCTGCCCGATGGCAGCCAGTTCGACCACTTGTTCAAGGACGGCGAGAGTTTCCGCATCGGCACGCTCGAGGTCACCGCCCTGCTGGTGCCGGGCCACACGCCGGCCGATATGGCCTATCTGATCGGTGACGCGGTCTTTGTCGGCGACACCTTGTTCATGCCCGATGTCGGCAGCGCCCGCGCCGACTTCCCCGGCGGCGATGCGCGGCAGCTCTATCGCTCGATGCGGCGCATCCTGGACCTGCCACCGGCAAGCCGTGTCTTTGTCTGCCACGACTACCCGCCCGAGGGCCGCGCTCCGCAGTGGCAGACCACGGTGGCGGCGCAGCGCGCCGGCAATATCCATATGCGTGACGGCATCGATGAGGACAGCTTTGTCGCAATGCGCCGCGCACGCGACGCGACACTGGAAGTGCCGACGCTGATACTGCCCTCGATCCAGGTCAATGTGCGGGCCGGCCAGCTGCCGCCGGCCGAGGACAACGGTGTGTCCTATCTGCGCATTCCGCTGAACGCGCTGCCCACGAGGCCGTGAAACGAGCTTAGGGATGCGCGCCGCCGCCGGCGGTGCAACACTGGGCCACTCGTGAGAGGTGGACGCTATGAGCGAGACGATTGCGGACCTGGTCAGGCAGCGGCGCCAGGCGCTGTATGGCGCCAAACGTCCACCCGGCGGCGAGGGGCTGTGGGGCTTGGCGCTGTCGGGCGGCGGCATCCGCAGCGCCACCTTCAGCCTGGGCCTGGTCAAGGCCTTAGCACGCGGCGGCGCGCTGCTGCGCTTTGACCTGATGTCCACCGTCTCCGGCGGCGGCTATCTGGGCGCGGCGGTGGGCAAGCTGTTCCACCAGGCGCAAAGTCCCGAGGAGGTGGTCGAGACCGCCAATGCGCTGGCCAGCGTCGACAAGCGCTGGCTGGCCTGGTGGCTGCGCGCCAACGGCCGCTACCTGATCCCGCGCGGCCTGCGCGACGCGATCTTTGCGGTCTCGCTGTATCTGCGCAATCTGGTCGCCGTGCATATCGAGATGGGCGTGCTGGGCCTGCTGCTGGGCTGTCTGCTGGCGCTGTGCAATATCTGGGTCTGGCCCTGGCTGCGCGCGGCCCTGCCCGAGGACGCGCTGGCGCGCAGCACGGTCTACGGCGTGCTGGCCTGGCTGCCCACCGTCTGGTTGCTGCTGCTGCCGCAGCTCTTCATCGCCAGCCTGCTGGCCTGCAGCTACTGGCTGCTGCGGGCGCGCCCGCGCGGCGCCTGGCCCCAGGCCACGCACTACCTGCTGCCGCTGCTCTGGCTGGGCCTGGCCGCGGCGCTGTGGCGGCTGCGGCCGCAGGGCGCGGCCAGCGACTGGCCGGCCGCACTGTGGTGGGCCTGGCTGCTGAGTCTGTGTGGCGCGTTGGCCTGGGTGCTGGCCGGCCCCTATGCCGCCTGGACCCGGCATCGGCTCAAGCAGGCCGCCGCCCGGGCCGGCGAGCCCTTCTCGCTGCGCGTCGTGATGGAGCGGGCCCGCCACAGCCTGACCGCCCAGCTGGCCCTGGTCGGCCAGATCGGCCTGCTGCTGGCGCTGCTGGGTCTGATCGACCGCCTGGCCTGGTATCTGGTCTTCGAGGGCAGCAGCCAGGGCTGGTATGGCGCCGCGCTGGTGGGCCTGTCCGGCCTGCTGCGCCTGCTGCTGCCGCGCCTGGTGCCCAGCAGCTCGACGATGACGCCGGCGCTGGGCCTGTCGCTGGCGGTGCTCGGTCATCTGGCCGGCCTGCTGCTGCTGCTGTCGCTGACGATCTGGTGGGTCTCGCTGGCCTATGCCCTGGTCTTCGTGCCGCAGCCCGACGGCATGATTGGCGCGCATGCGCCGCTATGGGCCGGCGGCCTGGCCCTGCTGTGCCTGTCCTATATCGCCCTGAGTGCCTGGAATATCGAGTTCCTGAACCGCTCCTCGCTGCATATGTTCTACCGCGCCCGGCTGGTGCGCAGCTATCTGGGCGCGGCCAATGGCAAGCGCTTCGCACAGGCCAGCGGTCTCAGCAGCGAGCAGGCGCGGCGCTGCCCGCTGGCGGTGATTCCCGATGAGCCCGATGGTGGCCTGCGCGTCGAGGCCATCGATGTGGTGGACCCCGACGACGATCTGGCGATGCGTCGCTATGCGCCCCATCGGCATGGCGGCCCGGTGCATCTGCTGAATGTCTGCATCAACCAGACCCAGGACCCACGCGGCGGCCTGTTCAACCAGGACCGGCGCGGCCTGCCACTGTCGGTCGGACCGCTGGGCCTGGCCCGTGTCGGCCTGCGGCCCTGGCGCCGCGTCGGGCCGCTGCGGGCCATGTCACTGGGCTCCTGGGTCTCGATCTCGGGGGCGGCCTTCGCGCCGGGCCTGGGCGGCATGACGCGCATGGGCATCGCGGTGCTGGCAATGAGCTCGGGCCTGCGCCTGGGCCATTGGTGGGACAGCCGCGGCCTGAAGGACTCGCAGGGCCAGCGCAGCCAGCGCCGGCGGCTGCGCGGCGGCAAGTCGGCCATGGTGCTGGCCGAGCTGTGCGGCCAGTTCGACCCGGACCGCCAGCGCCACTGGTATCTCAGCGATGGCGGCCACTACGAGAACACCGGTGCCTACGCGCTGCTGGTCGAGGAGGCCGAGCTGATCGTGGTGGCCGATTGCGGCGCCGATCCGCGCTACGGCTTCGCCGATCTGGAGAACCTGGTGCGCAAGGCCCGCATCGATCTGCAGACCGACATCAAGTTCCTGCGCCCGGCGGCCAACACCGGCACCGGCGGCGAGGCCGTGCCCGAGTGCTTCGGCTCGCTCAGCGACCTGGCCTCGGCGCAGAGCGTGGCCTGCATCGCGCTGGCCAGCATCAGCTACCGGCGCAGCGGCGCCAAGGGGCTGATGGTGGTGGTCAAACCGAATATCTGCCCCGGCCTGCCGGTCGATCTGATCAACTTCAAGCGCGAGAACCCGGGCTTCCCGCAGCAGTCGACCACCGACCAGTTCTTCGACGAGGCCCAGTGGGAGAGCTATTTCACGCTGGGTGACCAGCTCGGTCGCCACCTGGGCGACAGCATGCTGGAGCGCCTGCCGCAGCTGGCCACGCGCCTGTTCGTGCCCGATGACGGCATGCCGGTGGGCCGCAGCGGCAGTGTGCCGGTGGAGAGGGAATCGGGCAAGGCGGCGGCCAAGGGCAGCACGGAAGCCAAGCCCGGCATGCTCAGCCGCCTGCCCTCGCGCATCGCCGGCCCGGCGGTGGCGACCACGGTGGGCCTGAGCGCGGCGACGACGATAGGCGTCTCGCTATGGCAGGCGCTGGAGGGCTGGCGCGACGACAGCGCCGAGATCGCCCGCGCCGACCGCGCCGCCTACAAGGAAATCTCCGAGCAGTACGGCCGGCTCGACCTGGCCAGCGACAAGGAGGTGGCCGCGCTGGCAGCCTCGGTGCTGCGCGTCGCCGAGACCCTGTGCCCCAGCGGCGAGGCCGGCTGGTTCCAGCGCTCGCCGCTGGCCCAGTGCGTGCTGCAGCACACCGAGCAGCTGTGCAGCACGCGCCGCGAGCGCCTGCCGGTCTGCGCGATGTTTCTGGACCTGCCGACCAAGCGCTGCCTCGACCTGGGCCGGCTGCGCCGCGACAACGAGGCCCAGCCGCGCTACTGGGGGCTGGACCTGAGCCCGCCGGCCCCGAGCTGCCCGCCGCTGGCGGCGATGGCGGCGACGGACAGCGCAAGCGCCGCAGCGCCCAGCCTGTGCGCCGGCAAGACCATCTACACCCAGGTCTACGGTCTAGAGCGCCTGCCCGAGGTGCGCAGCCTCGTCGTGCAGCTGCGCGCGCTGGGCGCCAAGGTTCCGGCCACCGAGGATGTGCTGGCCAGCGCGCAGCGGCGCGGCCGGGTGCCGCCCAGGCCCTATGGGCAGGTCACCGTGATCTATCACGACGCGGCCAGCCTGGCCTGCGCCGCCAGCGTGCAGCAGGCCGGCTGGCAGCTGGCGCGGCTGCCCGAGGGCCTGCGACCGACGCCGGGCGTGATCGAGATCTGGTGGCCGCCGCGCTGAGGCGCCGAGCCGCCGCGATTCAGCCCAGGTTCAGCTCCCAGATCGGCCCGCCGTCATCGATGCGCACATGGCGGCCATAGGCAAAACCTGACCCTGCGAGCGCGGCGGCGGCGTGGCGGCCGGCGGCGCCGACGTGGCCCAGCGCCGCCTGTGCGGCCTCGTCGAGGAAGGGCAGGTACAGGGTCTGGCGCGGCAGCAGGGCCGCCAGATGGCTGGTCCAGGCCTCGCCCCAGCGCTGGCGCGCAGCCGCCGGATCGCCGGCATAGAAGAAGGACCCCAGCCCCTGCCAGAACGGCGAGCGGCCCTCGGCGTCGCGCGGGCCGGCCAGCTCGACCACCAGGCGCTCGCCGTAGCGCGCGCGCTGCGCCGCGATACGCGCCAGCGCGGCCACGATCAGGGCCCGCAGGGCCGCGACCGGCTCGGCGCAATCGGGGGCGTGGGCCAGATCGGCCAACTCGCTGTCGCCGGTATGGTCATTGCCCAGCAGCAGCGTCGCCTGGCTCTGGAACAGGCCCAGCTCGGCCGCCGCATGGACCGCCCGGCCGACGTGATAGCTGTAGCGCGGCAGGCTCAGGCCCAGCCGTTCGCGCAGACGCAGACAGGCCTGCGGCCGGCCGGCCGCATCGGCAGCGATCAGCCAGCACTCGCCGGCCGCCAGGGCCGGCTCCACCGCCACGCCGGCCTGGTTGACCCAGCCGGCCAGCAAGGCGGCATCGGCCGCCTCGAACTCACGCACGAAGCTCATCAGCGCCCTCCCTGTTCTGCTTGGGGATCGACGGGCGTAACCCGCAGCCGCGCGCCCTCGGCCAGGCCCAGCCGGGCGGCCGCCTCGTGGCCGGGCGCGAGCTCCTGCGCGGCCGGCGGCAGCGCTGCCAGCACGGCCCGGAAATCCTCACGCCCGCTGGTGGCGATCAGATGCCAGGCCGGCAGCCCCAGCGTCACCGCGCCGGCGCGCAGCGGCAGCGTGCGGGCATGGCGCACGCTGCGCAGCATCGCCAGACTGGCCTCCACGGTCGGTCCACCATCGAAGATGTCGATATAGGTGTCGGCATCGAAGCCCTCGGCCTGCAGGATCGCAAACGGCAGCTCGCCGACCGGGTGCAGCTGGCCGATGGCCCATTGCGCATCCTCGGGCAGCAGGGCCACATAGACCGGCGAATGCGGCATCAGGTCGGCGATATAGGCCTTGCTGCGCCCGCCGGTCAGGGCCTCGGCCTGCGGGTAGTCCATATTGAAGAAGCGTCGGCCCACCGCGTCCCAGAACGGGCTCTGGCCGGCCTCATTGGCCAGGCCCGGGCTCTCGGCCGCGATGCGGTCATTGAAGCGCTCGATGTGCTGCTCGATGAAGAGCAGCCGGGCGCGCGACAGCAGCTGCGGGGCCAGGCCTTGCTCATAGGCGGGCTCGATATAGAAGGAGGTCAGCAAGGTGTAGCCGGTCAGGTCGTGGCACAGATGCAGGGTGTGCATGCGCTGGCTGACGCCCAGTGGGGCCGAGGCATGGACGACGAACTCGTTGCGATAGCTGTAGAAACGGTCACGAAAGCCCGCGCTGGCGGCGATGCCGCTGCAGCCGACCACGCGGCCGGCCTCGCGGTCCTCCAAGACGAGGAGATAGGTCTCCTCGCCGCTGGCGGCGTCCTGGCTGGCGAAGGCCTCGATCGAGCGTGCAATGCGGGCGCTGAGCTTGTCGCGGTCGCTGGGCAGGGAGCCGATGCCATGGGCGCTGGCGGCGGCGATGCGCTCCAGCGCCGGCAGATCAGCGCCGGCCACCGGACGCAGCAAAAGGGCAAGCGGGTTCATGGCGGGGTCTCTTCCTTTGGGGGCAGGCTGCGCCAGGCGGCGGCACGCTGGCTGCGCTCATCGCGCGGCGTGTGGCCGAAGGAGGCCTTGTAGCTGTTGGAGAAATGCGGCCCGGACGAAAAGCCGCAGGACAGGCCGATCTGCAAAATGGACTGGCTGCTCTGCTGCAACAGCCGGCGTGCGCGGCTCAGGCGCAGCTCCAGGTAGTAGCGCGAGGGCAGCGAATCCAGATGCTGCTTGAACAGGCGCTCGAGCTGGCGCCGCGAGACACCCACCAGCCGCGCCACCTCCTCGGTGGGCAGGGGCTCGGCCAGATTGGCCTCCATCAGGGCCAGGGCCTCGGCCAGCTTGGGGCTGCCGGCGCGCTCGGAGCTGGGCCGGCGCTGGCGCTCGTCGCGGCCGCGCAAGCGCTCCAGGCCCAGCGCCAGGCTCAGCTCCTGCGCCAGGCGTTCGCCATGCAGGCGGCCCAGCCAGGCCAGCGCCAGATCCAGGCAGGCGGTGCCGCCGCCGCAGCTGAGCCGGTTGGCCGCCAGGTTGATCTCCCAGACCTGGCCCGACCAGACCACGGCCGGATAGGCCTCCATCAACGTCTCGGCCAGGGTCCAGTGCACGCTGGCGCGTTCGCCTTGCAGCAGGCCGGCGGCGGCCAGCACGGCGCTGCCGCCGTCGACACCGGCCAGTACGCAAGACCTGACCCCAAGTTCGTGCAGCACGGCCAGCAGGGACTCAGCGCCCGGTGCGCGCTCGCCGGCCAGCACGAACAGCGCATGCCAAGGCAGCTGCGGGTCGAGCGCCTCGGTGATGAACTGGGCGCCGCTGCTCGCGGCCACCAGCCCGCCGCTCACGGACACCGGCTGCGGCCGGTAGTCGGCCTCGTCCTGCAAGTCATTGGCCCGGTAGAACGCCTCCAGCAAGGCACCCGCCGCCAGCGCCGAATAGCCGGGCAGCAACAGCAGGGCAATGGGGCGGGTCGGACTCACCTGCGCGACTCTACTTCAGCCCGCCGCTGAGGAACTGCTGCAGGCGCGGGCTCTGCGGCTTCAGCAGCACCTCGCGCGGATTGCCCTGCTCCTCGACCTTGCCCTGGTGCAGAAACATCGTGTGGGTCGAGACCTCGCGGGCGAAGCCCATCTCGTGGGTCACGACAATCATCGTGCGGCCCTCGGCCGCCAGGTCGCGCATCACCTTCAGCACCTCGCCCACCAGCTCCGGGTCCAGCGCCGAGGTCGGCTCGTCGAACAGCATCACCTCGGGCTCCACCGCCAGCGCCCGCGCGATCGCGACGCGCTGCTGCTCGCCACCGCTGAGCTGGGCCGGGTAGACATCCTTGCGATGGGCCACGCCGACGCGGGCCAGCAAGGCTTCGGCCTTTTCGATCGCTTCGGCCTTGGGCACGCCCAAGACATAGACCGGCGCCTCGATG
>NZ_JBDPLH010000032.1:0-2380 GCF_040187885.1 Roseateles cavernae | reverse complement strand
GGTATGCGTCCGGCCATCCCATCTTGAATTGACCCATCGCGACTGGAAGGATCGTGTCCACGTAATTACAGGTGGACACGATGGCAAGCGACAAGCCCGCAAGACGGCGGACGTATGACGAGACACTGAAGGCGCAGGTGCTGGCCGAATGCGAAGCGCCAGGCACCTCAGTGGCGAAGGTGGCCTTGGCCCACGGGATCAATGCCAACGTGGTGCACCGCTGGAGGCAACTGGTTCGCGAAGGCAAGCCCTCAGTGCCCGCGATCTCAAGCGGGTTTGTTCCGGTGTCGCTTGCCGCGGCGCCTGCGACACAGCCTGTCGCCATCGCTGACATCCAGGTCGAACTTCGCCGTGGCGCCATTGCCATGACGATCAACTGGCCGACATCGGCGGCGGCCGAGTTTGCCGCCTGGACCCGCGAGTTGCTGCGTTGATCCGCATCGACTCGGTGTGGATGGCTGTCGAGCCGCTGGACATGCGCGCCGGCACGGAGTCGGCGTTGGCCCGCGTGGTCAAGGTCTTCGGCGCAGCGCACCCGCACACGGCCTATCTCTTCGCCAATCGACGCGGCAACCGCATGAAGGTGCTGGTGCACGATGGCGTCGGCATCTGGCTGGCCGCCCGGCGACTGCATCGCGGCAAGTTCATCTGGCCCCATCACGTCGAAGGCACATTGAGTCTGAGCCGCGTGCAACTCGATGCGCTCGTGTTGGGTCTGCCCTGGCAGATGATGGGCGAGGCAGGGATCATCCGCGTGCTGTAGTGCAATTGCCGGAAGTGCCGATGCCCACGGGCGTCGAAGCGGGCAATATCCATCCTCGTGATCCACGAAGCCCAGCTTGACGACCTGACACCCGCGCAGTTGCGCGAGCTGACCGCGCGACTGCTTACCGAGGTTCGCCACAAGCAGGCCACCATCGACAAGCTCACGCACGAGAACGCGGTGCTCAAGCGGATGAAGTTCGCCGCCAGCAGCGAGGTGTTCCAGGGCGATCAGCGCAGCCTTCTCGAAGACACGGTCGATGAAGACCTGGAGGCGGTGCAAAGCGAGTTGCAGCAACTCGCCACCAAGCCCGCCAGCCCTGAGCGCCAGACACCCAAGCGCCAAGCCCTGCCGGCCGAACTGCCGCGCCGCGAGTTCCGCCATGAGCCCGACGACACCCTGTGCGCCTGCGGCTGCCAGATGAAGCGCATCGGCGAAGACGTGGCAGAGAAGCTGGACTACGAGCCTGGCGTGTTCACCGTCGAGCGCCACATCCGTGGCAAGTGGGCCTGCGCCAAGTGCGAGCGCCTGTTGCAAGCGCCAGTCGAGGCGCACGTCATCGACAAGGGCATCCCGACTGCCGGCCTGCTCGCGCAGGTGCTGGTCGCCAAGTACGCGGATCACCAGCCGCTGTATCGCCAGGAAGGCATCTATGCCCGCTCCGGCGTGCTCCTGCCGCGCTCAACACTGGCAGCATGGGTCGGCGCATGCGGCGTGCAGTTGCAGCCGCTGGTGGATACGCTCAAGACCGAGATGCTCAGCCACCGAGTGCTGCACGCCGACGAGACACCCGTGGCAATGCTTGACCCCGGCGCCGGCAAGACACATCGGGCCTATCTGTGGAGCTACTGCACCGGCCAGTTCGAGGACCGTCGCATCGTTGTCTACGACTTCGCCGAGAGCCGCGCCGGCAAGCATGCGATGGAGTTCCTGGGCGACTGGCGCGGGGCGCTGGTCTGCGACGACTACTCGGGCTACAAGGCACTGCTCGCTAAGGGCTTGCTGGAGGTGGGCTGCATGGCCCATGCCCGGCGCAAGTTCTACGAGCTCTGGGCCAACCATCGCAGTCAGATCGCCGAGCAGGCGCTGAGCCACTTCGGCAAGCTATACGAGGTCGAGCGCGAGGTGCAGACATCTGCGCCAGAGCAGCGGCTGCAGGCCCGGCAGAGCCAGGCCAAGCCTGTGGCCGATGCCTTGCACCTCTGGCTCACGCTGCACCGCCAGAAGGTGCCAGACGGCTCCGCCACAGCCAAGGCCATCGACTACAGCCTCAAACGTTGGGCGGCGCTGACGCGCTACCTCGACGACGCCATGCTGCCCATCGACAACAACTGGGTCGAGAACCGCATCCGGCCGGTCGCGCTGGGGCGCTCGAACTGGCTCTTCGCCGGGAGCTTGCGGGCGGGCAAGCGAGCGGCGGCCGTGATGAGCTTGATCCAGTCAGCCAAGCTCAATGGGCTCGAGCCGTGGGCCTACCTGAAGGACGTGCTGACCAGGATGCCGACGCAGCCGGACAGCCGCATTGCGGAGTTGCTGCCGCACCGCTGGGCGCAACCCATCTGATCTGAGCTCCGCTCAGGTCGTCAGCCTGTCAAGATGACTTGGCCGGACGCATAC
>NZ_JBDPLH010000031.1:0-3146 GCF_040187885.1 Roseateles cavernae | reverse complement strand
CAGCAAATCATCAACGGGCTGGTGCTCGGAAGCATGTATGCGCTGGTGGCCTTGGGCTACACGATGGTGTACGGGATCATCAACCTGATCAATTTCGCGCACGGCGAGGTGTTGATGGTGGGGGCGCTGGTGAGCTGGACGGTGGTGACCTTTTTGGTCGACAGCGGGCTGCCGGGCTGGGCGCTGATGGTGGTGGCGCTGATCTGCGCGGTGGTGGTGTGCACGACGCTGAACTTCGTGATCGAGAAGATCGCGTACCGGCCGCTGCGCAATGCGCCGCGGCTGGCGCCGCTGATCACCGCGATGGGGGTGAGCCTGCTGCTGCAGACGCTGGCGATGATCATCTGGAAGCCCAACCCCAAGCCCTTCCCGCTGCTGCTGCCGACCACGCCGTTTGATCTGGGCGGGCCGGTGATCACGGTGACGCAGTGCCTGATCCTGGGCAGCACGGTGATGATACTGGCGGCGCTGCTGTGGCTGGTCAATCACACCAAGCTGGGCCGCGCGATGCGGGCCACCGCCGAGAATCCGCGTGTGGCGGGGCTGATGGGGGTGAAGCCGGACTTCATCATCTCGGCCACCTTCGTGATCGGTGCGGCGCTGGCCGCGGTGGCCGGCCTGATGTGGGCGGCCAACTACGGCACGGTGCAGCACACCATGGGCTTCATGCCCGGGCTGAAGGCCTTCACGGCGGCGGTGCTGGGCGGCATCGGCAACCTGGCCGGCGCCATGGTGGGCGGCGTGCTGCTGGGGCTGATTGAGGCCATCGGGGCGGGCTATCTGGGTGAGCTGACCGGCGGCGTGCTGGGCAGCCACTACGCCGACATCTTCGCCTTCGTGGCGCTGATCCTGGTGCTGACCCTGCGCCCCTCGGGCCTGCTGGGTGAGCGCGTGGCCGATCGGGCCTAAGGAGAGACTTCATGCAAAAGAACAAACTCATCGTCTTCCTGGCGGCGGCCTTGGGCCTGCTGGTGCTGCCGCTGGTGGCCCAGCAGTTCGGCAACGGGCCGGTGCGCATCCTCGACCTGGCGCTGCTGTACGTGCTGCTGGCGCTGGGCCTGAACATCGTGGTGGGCTATGCCGGCCTGCTGGACCTGGGCTATGTGGCCTTCTACGCGGTGGGCGCCTACATGTTCGCGCTCTTGGCCAGCCCGCACCTGAGCGAGAACTTCGAAGCCTTCCGGGCCATGTTCCCCGACGGGCTGCACTCGCCGCTGTGGATCGTGATCCCGCTGGGCGCGGGGCTGGCCGGCTTCTTCGGCGTGATGCTGGGGGCGCCGACCTTGAAGCTGCGCGGCGACTACCTGGCCATCGTGACGCTGGGCTTTGGCGAGATCATCCGCGTGTTCCTGAACAACCTGGAGCACCCGGCCAACATCACCAACGGCCCGCGCGGCATCGGCCAGATCGACTCGATCCGCTTCTTCGGGCTGGACCTGGGCAAGCCCACCGAGATCTTCGGCTTCGTGCTGCCCTCGGTGACGCTGTACTACTACCTGTTCCTGGCCCTGGTGGTGGCCTCGGTGGTGATCTGCTACCGGCTGGAGAACTCGCGCATCGGGCGGGCCTGGATGGCCATCCGCGAAGACGAGATCGCGGCCAAGGCCATGGGCATCAACACCCGCAACCTCAAGCTGCTGGCCTTCGGCATGGGCGCGACCTTCGGCGGCGTGGCCGGCTCGATGTTCGGCGCCTTCCAGGGCTTTGTGAGCCCCGAGTCCTTCAGCCTGCAGGAGTCGGTGATGATCGTGGCGATGGTGGTGCTGGGCGGCATCGGCCACATCCCCGGCGTGATCCTGGGGGCCTTGCTGCTGGCCATGCTGCCCGAGGTGCTGCGCTATGTGGCCGGCCCGCTGCAGGAGATGACCGGCGGACGGCTGGACGCCTCCATCCTGCGCCAGCTGCTGGTGGCGCTGGCCATGATCAGCGTGATGCTGCTGCGCCCGCGCGGGCTGTGGCCCTCGCCCGAGCACGGCAAGGCCGCGCCCGCGCCGACCGACAAGAAGTAAGAGCAAGGACAGACTCCCATGACTGACACCGTACTGAGCGTCAAAGGCGTCTCCAAGCGCTTCGGCGGGCTGCAAGCCCTCTCCGAAGTGGGCATCGAGATCAAGAAGGGCCAGGTCTACGGCCTGATCGGCCCCAACGGCGCGGGCAAGACCACCTTCTTCAACGTCATCACCGGGCTCTACACCCCGGACGGCGGGACCTTCATGCTCGGCGGCGAGCCCTACACGCCGCAGGCCGTGCACCAGGTGGCCAAGGCCGGCATCGCGCGCACCTTCCAGAACATCCGGCTGTTCGCCGACATGACGGCGCTGGAGAACGTGATGGTGGGCCGTCACATCCGCACCGGCTCGGGCCTGATGGGCGCGATCTTCCGCACCCCCGGCTTCAAGGCCGAGGAAGCCGCCATCGCGCAGCGCGCGCAGGAGCTGCTGGACTATGTGGGCATCGGCAAGTACGCCGAGTTCAAGGCGCGCACGCTGAGCTACGGCGACCAGCGCCGCCTGGAGATCGCGCGCGCCCTGGCCACCGACCCCAAGCTGATCGCGCTGGACGAGCCGGCCGCGGGCATGAACGCCACCGAGAAGGTCGTGCTCAGAGAGCTGATCGACCGCATCCGCAAGGACGGCCGCACCATCCTCTTGATCGAACACGACGTCAAGCTGGTGATGGGCTTGTGCGACCGCGTCACGGTGCTGGACTACGGCAAGCAGATCGCCGAAGGCACGCCCTATGACGTGCAGCGCAACGAGAAGGTGATCGAAGCCTATCTGGGCGCGGGCCACGCGGCCCACTGAACAGGAACCCACAAGATGTCAGACACACAAACCCTGCTCAAGGTCACGAAGCTGAAGGTGGCCTATGGCGGCATCCAGGCCGTCAAGGGCGTGGACTTCGAAGTCAAGAAGGGCGAACTCGTCAGCCTGATCGGCGCCAACGGCGCGGGCAAGACCACCACGCTCAAGGCCGTCACCGGCATCCAGCCGGTAGCCGACGGCGACATTCACTACAAAGGCCAGTCCATCAAGGGCCAGGGCGCCTGGGACCTGGTCAAGCAAGGCCTGGTGATGGTGCCCGAAGGGCGCGGCACCTTCACCCGCATGACCATCACCGAGAACCTGCAGATGGGCGCCTACATC
>NZ_JBDPLH010000030.1:0-3282 GCF_040187885.1 Roseateles cavernae | reverse complement strand
GGGTGGGTGGCGATGATCATCTTCATGCTGTGGCGCCGATCTCGATTCGACCCCGAAACGCAAACACCGACGGCGCACGCAGCTTGAGTCGAGCTTGGTAGCGCTGCCGGCGCTGGTTGGCGCTGAGGCGGCGATAGCGGGTTGTCTCGGTGGGCTTGAGGGTCCAGCGCATCTGGGTGCGCTCGTTGTTGGGTACGCCGCAGACCTTGCCGCGTGCGTAGATGAACTTGGCGTCGCGCAGGCGGATCAGGTTGGTGGCCACACAGCGCAAGTCAGCATCCAGCTCGTCGACCAGGTCGCAGGAGCGCAGATCGCCAAGCGTGTGCAGCGCCAGCAGCAGGCGATGTGCCAGGGTGCCGAAGCGCACGAAGCCTTGCGACAAGCCGGGGTTGCGGCATGGCGGCTTGTAGGGCCAGGCGGTGGGGCTCATGCCTGCGGCTCCTTCCGATGCGGCCAGACACAGATCACCGGCTGATGGTTGCCCATGGCCAGCGGCGCGCAGGGCTGGCGCTCGATGGTGACGACGACGCCGAGCTTCTCGGCCTCGCGCAGCAGCGCTTCGGCAAGCGCCTGGATCAGGGCCTTGTCGGCCAGGGTGGGGATCTTGGTGGGTTGCATGGTGCTGGATCCTCAGAGCAGGAAGTCTTCGAGCCGGCCGCCCTCGGCGAGCCGGGCCTTCAGCCACTTGGGCTGCAGGCCTCGGCCGCTCCAGGTCTCGCCGGTGCCGGGGTTGCGGTACTTGATGCCAGGCTTGCTTGCCGCTGCTGGCTCCCGTGGGGCGTAGCCGGCTGGCGGCGGCGATGGGAAGGGCCAGGCCGGTAGGAACTTGGCGGCGGGCGCGGGCGATGGTGCCGGGGCGTGGGTCTTCACGAAAGCCTCGGTGGCATCGGCCGGCGCGTCGTTGACCGGCTCTCCGAGACGGCGGGACTCCCTGTTGCGCACAATGGTCTCCGCGCCTTCGTCGGCCTCGGCCTGAAGCGCTGCCGTGTCGATGCCGTAGTGCGCCGCGAGTAGTAGCGCCGGGTTGTCGGCGCTGTAGCTCTGCATGTCTTCCAGCGAATAGCCCTCGGTCACCGCCTCGGCATACAGCGAGTACACGAACATGCGGCCCAGGTCGTCGCCGCCCAGGCTGGCTAGCTTTGGGCGCAGCGCAGAGAGGCGCATGGCGCCGTGCTCGCCCTCGGGCCAGCCCATCTGGGTGAACACCAGCTTGCTGGCCTCGGCGCTGGCGTCATCCATGAGCCGCTCGATGGCGATACGCAGCGCCAGCAGCGGCAAGTCGTCGGCCTGGTCGATCTGCGCAGCCAGCTGCTTGGCGAGCATCTCGCTGAAAAGCTCGCTGCTGCAGCTGTCCACCGCGGCGCGCTGCTGCAGCGGCGACAGCGGTTGGGGCTTGGGCGATGCGGGGGCCTTGGCGGCCAGCTGGCTGACCTCCTGCTGGGTGTGCTTGGGCGCCTCGGGGCTCAGCTCGGCCACGCGGCGCTTGGGCTTGGGCGCCTCCTGGCGCAGCAGTGCTTGGGCCTTGAGGATCTTGCGCACGGCCTCCTCCGGCACGATGCTGACGATCTCGCCGTTGGACAACTCCAGCGTGATCGCGTCACGCTGCTTGGCGCCAAAGATCTCGCGTAGGGTGCGCGTGTCGTCAGTCAGCCCCGGCTGCGCCTGGTCGAGCCACAGGAAGCCATGCGGCGCCACGCTGGGCGTAGGCATGAGCTTGCTGGCGGCTTCGCCCTCCAGCACCGTGTGCCCGGCGGCGCGCGCGGCGTCCATCTGCTTGTCGCGCTGCTCGCCGGCCTTGGCATGAAAACACGCCCGGTCCTGGCAGCTGTCACCGGCCTTCACATCGGCCTCGCCGAACAGATCGGGGTTGGCGCCCGTGCGCTTGGTGCATTGGCTGCAGGGGCCCGCGATGTGGTACGTGGCCTCGATGTCGAACGGCGCATTGCTCAGGCGCAGCATGAACTCTTTGCGCACGTAGGCCTCAGCGGCGCGGAAGGTCAGCGGCTCGCCGCCGAATCCGGCGACGATGTGCTTGTAGGCGACGATCTGGTCGGCCGGGTTCACGATGGTGGACACCAGCAGCGCAATCGTCGGCATGAACTCGTCGGCCAGGAAAGCCTGGCGTACCTCGTCGCACAAGTCCAGCAGGCTCAGGCGGTTGAACACCCAGCGGCGACTCTTGCTCAGGATGTGCATGACCTCTTTGATGGTGGCGCCCGTGGTGGCCATCAGCCGCCGGATGCCTTCGGCTTCTTCCAGCGCGTGCAGGCTCTCGCGGTCGATGTTCTCTTTGAGCTGGATCTGCAGGGCCTGCGCGTCGGTGAGGTCGCGAACCAGCGTCAGCAGCGTCTCCATGCCGGCGATCTTGCTGGCGCGCCAGCGGCGCTCGCCGGCCACGATCTCATAACGCGGCTGGCCGTTGCCCTCGCTGAAGGCGGGGTTGTGGCGCGCCAGTACGGGCTGGAACACACCGCCCAGCTCCCGGATGCCTTCGGCCAGCTCGTTGAGCTTGGCGGCGTCGAACTTGCGGCGCGGGTTGGTGGGGCTGGGCGCGAGCAAGCCCAGCGGGATGTGCAGCGCGGGCTCTTGCTTGAGGCCGGCGCCGGGCTTGAGGGTGACGAGCACGGGCTCGATGGTGTCGGTGGTCATGCGGGGCTCCGGTGATCAGGCCTCGCGCAGCACGATGCACTGCGCGGCGTTGTCGGGATGGGCGCGGAACGCGAAGCGCTTGGCCTTGTTGCCCGCCTGCTTGACGTAGTCCTGCGCGGCCTTGGCGATGGCGCCGCGATAGCGCTTGTCGATGTCGATGGCGGTCTTCGGCGCATCGAGCTTGTCGAGCGCGGCGAAGTAGGCGGCGCGACGCGAATCGACGCGGCCGGGGTCTTGCACATCGCGACGCACGGTGATCGCCGCGACATCGAGAACCGGCAGCGGAGAGCGCCTGCTGGCTGGCGCCGACGCTGCCCCGGCAGCGGGTGCAAGCACGGGCGCCGGGGAAGGGTCAGGTGTTGCGCCCAGCTTAGGGCCGGCCGCATACACCCAGGCCTGCGTTTCGTCCTTGCGGCGCACCAACAGCCCGTTTGCAACGCAACCCGCCAGCAGTGCAGGCACCGAGGAGACGGAGCAACCAAATTTGCTGGCGATGTCGCGCGGCTCCAGCTCTTCATCGCGTCGCGACCGAAAGAACTGAAGGGTTCGCCCAGCCAATGTGTCGGCTTGTGGTTCGTAGCTCATGCTGCCGCTCCCATCACCGCCCCGCCGCGCGGCGCCTGGCTGGCGGCC
>NZ_JBDPLH010000003.1:0-629318 GCF_040187885.1 Roseateles cavernae | reverse complement strand
CGACTTCATCATGCCCACCACCGCGCTCAAGCCCGGCAGCCAGGTGGCCGTGGCCTTCGCCAACCCCGGCAGCGCCGACGGCATCGAGCGCCGGCTCAACATCAGCTATCTGATCGCCGGCTCCACCTTCATCACCCCCTTCAGCGCAGGCGTCAGCTACGCCGGCGGCAATCTGTCGGCCACCTGGCCCAGCGCCACCCTGACCGACACCCTGACGGTGCGCGCCCATGCCAATGTGGCGGGCGGCGTCGGCGCGATGATGCAGTTGCGGGTGGATGGCGTGATTGTGGGCAGCGTGGAGGTGCGCAGCAGCACGCCGGCCGACTATCGCTTTGCCGTGCCGCGGCTCTCGGCCGGCAGCCGCATCGACCTGGTCTACACCAACGACGGCAGCGTCAACGGCGTGGACCGCAATCTGTTCGTGCAGTATGTGAACACCAGCAACGGCACCCTGGTCGCCTTTGCCGGCAATGTGGTGTTCGACGCCGGCACCGGCGAGGCGGCGTTCGACGGCGCGTCCACCAGCGTGAGCGGCGGTGCCATGTACAACAGTGGTGCACTGCGCTTCACCGTGCCCGCTGCCAGCGGCACCGCCAGCGCCGCCGAACAGGCCGCCTCGCGCTTCCTGCAGCAGGCCAGCTTCGGCCCTACCTTGGGCGAGGTGCAACGCGTCGCCCAGATCGGCGCGCCTGCATGGCTGGATGAGCAAGTCGCCCTGCCTTTCAACGCCGATATGGTGAACGCCGTTCAGTCGCGCTACAACCTGGGCGATGCCTACCGCCCGGGCGGTGCCAACTACACGCCAGCCTGGGTGGGCCAGCGCTTCTGGGCCGCCGCAGCCACCAGCCCCGATCAGCTGCGCCGGCGCATGGGCTTCGCGCTGCACCAGATCCTGATGGTCTCGCAGAACGATCTGAACCTGGGCCGCCATGCGCGCGCCTACGCGCAGTACGTCGACACCATCAACCGCCATGCGCTGGGCAACTATCGCGCGCTGCTGGAGGACATCACCCTCAGCCCGGCCATGGGCATCTACCTCTCTCACATGCGCAACCGGCCCGAAAACGCGACATCGGGCCGCATGCCCGACGAGAACTTTGCCCGCGAGGTGATGCAGCTGTTCACCATCGGCCTGCACGAGCTGAATGCCGACGGCAGCCCCAGGCTTGGTGCCGGCGGCCAGCCCATCGAGACCTACAGCAACGACGATGTGATGGCCATGTCTAAGGTGTTCACCGGCTGGAGCTGGGGCTTCCCGGACGGACAACTCACCGAGCACACCTTCCGCTACGGCAACCCCGAGCTCAGCGCCGCCGGCGACCAGCGCATCGACACCCTGCCGATGAAGGCCTATCCCGGCCAGCACTCGAGCAGCGACAAGCGGCTGTTCAGCGGCAAGCCGCAGGCGGTCGTGATCCCCGCCGGCAGCAGCGCCCAAACCAGCCTGAAGCTGGCGCTGGATGCCCTGTTCAACCATCCGAACGTCGGCCCGTTCATCAGCCGCCAGCTGATCCAGCACCTGGTCGGCAGCCACCCCAGCCCGGCCTATGTGTCGCGCGTGGCCGCCGTCTTCAACAACAACGGCAAGGGCGTGCGGGGCGACCTGGCTGCCGTGGCCCGCGCCATCCTGCTGGACAGCGAAGCCGTCAACCCGCCGGCCGGCAGCGTGGGCAAGCTCCGAGAGCCGGTGCTGCGCGTGGCGCACTGGATGCGCAGCCTGCAGGCCACATCGGCCAGCGGTCAGTACGCCATCGTCAGCGACCTCGACGCGCTGGCCCAGCGCCCGCTGTACGCCGGCTCGGTGTTCGGCTACTACCGGCCGGGCTATGTGCCGCCGAACACCGTGTTCTCGGCGGACAACATCACCGTGCCGCAGATGCAGATCGTCAATGAAGCCACCACCGCGCAATGGGTGAACCTGGCCGAACGCATGGCCGGCAACGGCCTGGGCTCGAACGGCTCGCAAAGCGATGTGGTCGCTCAGATGCAGACGCTGGCCGATCTGGTCGCCACAGGTCAGGTGGCAGCGGTGATCGAGCGCCTGAACCTGCTGCTGTATGCCGGCCGCATGAGCGGCACGCTCAAGCAGGACCTGATGGACGCCATGGTCAGCGTGAGCGGCACCACCGCGTCCAGCCACCTCAACCGCGCCCGCGTCGCCGTGTTCCTGGCGCTGGCCTCACCCGAATACATGGTGCAACGATGACTAGCAAACCCTACCGTGCGGACGCCTCGCGCCGCAGCTTTCTTCGTGCCGTGAGCGGCCTGGCCGCCAGTGCAGCCATTCCGCAGCGTGGCCTGCCCCTGGTCACCAGCCTGGCCAGCCTGGCCGCGCTGGCCAGCCAGAGCAGCCAGGCCGCCACCACCAGCGGCTACAAGGCGCTGGTGTGCCTGTACATGAACGGCGGCAGCGACACCCACAACTGGGTGGTACCGATCGACGCCTCGGGCTATGCCGAGTACGCCGGAGCGCGGGGCGAGCTGGCCTGGGCAGCCAACCGCCTGCAAGGCATCACCGTCACCGGCCAGGCCAGCGGGCGCAGCTTCGGCATGCCGCTGGAACTCGCGCCGGTGCGCGAGTGGTACGAAGCCGGCCAGGCCGCCATCGTGTCCAATGTGGGCCCGCTGGTGCGACCGATCAGCAAGGCCGAGTACGCCGCAGGCATGGGCGTGCCCGCCAAGCTGTTCTCGCACAACGACCAGGCCTCCACCTGGCAGAGCCTGGCCCCCGAAGGGGCCCGCTCCGGCTGGGGCGGGCGCATGGGCGACATCCTGATGTCGGCCAACGCGCATCCGGTGTTCACCGCCGTGTCGGCCAGCGGCAACGCCGTGTTCCTGTCGGGCAGCAATGTCAGCCAGTACCAGGTGGGCGTGGAAGGGCCGGTCTCGGCCAGCGCCGTAGGCAGCACCGGCATCTTCGGTTCCACCAGCGCCGGCGGCGCCTTGCAGCGGGCCTATGCGGCCACCGCCACGGACCGCCTGCAGATGGAATACGCCCGCGTGATGCAGCGCAGCCTGAGCGCCAACGCAGCACTTCAAACGGCATTGGCGGGCGTGAACGTGCCGGCCATCCCCGGCACGGCCATCGCGCAGGTCAATGCGGCCGACACCACGCTGGACAAGCTGAACCTCGCGCGCCAGCTGCGCATGGTGTTGCAGATCATCGCGGCCAACCAGACGCTGGGCATGAAGCGCCAGGTGTTCATGGTGTCGATGGGCGGTTTCGACACCCATGCCAACCAGATGCGCGACCAACCGGCGCAGATGGCCCAGCTGGCACAGTCGATCAACTACTTCATGGCGGCCCTGAACGGCCTGGGGCTGCAGAACAACGTCACGCTGTTCACCGCCTCGGACTTCGGCCGCACTCTGCTCAGCAATGGTGACGGCAGCGACCACGGCTGGGGCAGCCACCACCTGGTCGCCGGCGGTGCCGTCAGGGGCAAGCGCATGCTGGGCAGCTTCCCTGTCACCGCATTGGGCACCGACACCGATGTCGGCTCGGGCCGCCTGCTGCCCACCACCAGCGTCACCCAGCTTGCCGGCAGCCTGTCCGGCTGGATGGGGCTGAGCGCGGCGGAACAGCAGCTGGTGTTGCCGAACCTCTCCAGCTTCAGCGCCGGGCCGGCACTCTTCGGCTGAAGCACGGCGTCACGACGGCGCTGTAGAGTCCGGGCTGCATGCCATTCAACAGCCTGGAAGAAATCGCAACGATGCGCAAACCCACACGACGACAGGTCCTGACCGGCCTGGCCATCACCCTGCCCCAAGGGAGCTGGCCCGGCATCGCCGGCGCGGCGACGTCGCCGGACCCCTTCGAGACGGTGCTGCAACGACTCAGGGCCGACTATCTGGCGCAGGTCTCGACACGCGGCTCAAAAACCTTCCTCGCCAGGCAAGCGTCATCCGGTTTGTGGAGTGATGTGAACTATGCCGATCAATCCGTCGGCTATTGGAACCCCGTGCAACATCTGGAACGGCTGCGGGCCATCGCCGTGTCGATACAGACGCCATCCGATCCGCTCCATGACGCCAGCACCGCGAAGCGCGCGGTCATTGACGGCTTGCGCGCCTGGCTGAGTCGGCGCCCCTCCTCCGAAAACTGGTGGCACAACACCATAGGGGCGCAACTCGCCTTGATGCCTATTCTGGTGCTGCTCAAAGACGAGCTGCCCGACGACGTGATGGCAGCGTCGATCGCCTTGCTCACCATGCCCAAGAGCGTGCAGCAAGCGGATCGAGTCACCGGCCAGAATCTGACCTGGTATGCCACGCAGCAAATCGTCAGAGGCGCGCTGCTGCGCAACACCGACGACCTCCACCAGGCCAGTGCGGCGATGCAAAAAACGCTGCTCATCACCACCGAGGAAGGCATCCAGCCCGACCTCTCCTTCCATCAGCATGGCCCCCAGCTCTACTCCGGCGGCTATGGTCTGGAGTTCCTCAAGGACAACGCGCGTGTCGCGACCTGGCTGGCCGGCACGCCCTGGGCCTTCGCGCCCGAACGGCTCGAAACGCTCGCCGACTTTGCCACCCAGGGCATCATGCCGCTGATCCGTGGCAGCTGGCTGGACTGGGGGGCGATGGGCCGCGCCTTCACCCGGAAATCCGCCGCACCCCAGACCTTGAAGCTGCTGCCCGCGACGAAAGCCCTGGCCGCGACGACGCCCTCGCGGCAAGCGCAGCTGCAGCAGGCCATCCGGCGACTCGAAGCGCCCGAATCGAAGCTGGCCCAGCCCTACAACCGTGCGTACTGGCGCTCCGATTTCATCGCCCACCAGACGGCGCGGGGCTACTTCTCCGTCAAGGTCACCTCCAAACGCAACTACGGCACGGAGAGCGGCAATGGCGAAAACCTGCTGGGCTACTGGCTGCCCTTCGGCGTCAGCTACATCGTTCGGCGTGACAGCGAATACGAAGGGCTGCAGGCGCTCTGGGATTGGTCTGCCCTGCCGGGCCTCACGGCGCCGGCCGAGGTGCCGCCGCTGAAGGGCTATCAGCACGGCCATGCGGTCTTTGCGGGCGTGCTCTCGGACGGAAGCTGGGGGCTGGCCACGCTGCAACTCAAGCTGCAGCAGACGCAGGCCAAGCGTTCCTGGTTCCTGTTCGAGGACATGCTCGTGGCACTGGGCAGCGACATCAGTTCCGAGCACCCCAAGGCGGTCCGTACCACGCTCAACCAAACCCGCTGGCTCGGCGATGTGCACACCGACCAAGGCAAGATCAGCGGCAACACCGGCGCCAGCACACGCACCGACCTGCGCTGGGTATGGCATGACGGCGTGACCTATCTGCTGCTCGATGCCAAGGACAACCAGTTGCAGCTCGCGCAAAAGCAGCAGCCCGGCAAAGACCCCTCCAACCCCGCCCTCGGCACGACCAATGCGGCCGCCCCTGTGCTCACGCTGGGCATAGACCACGGCATCAAGCCGGACGGTGCGCACTACGCCTACGCCGTGTCCTTCGCGGCCAGCCGACCTGCCGAAGCAGCCGGCATCGCCGCCCCGGTCATCCTCGCGAACAGCGCCGTCGTGCAAGCAGTCAGCCTGGACAACGCCAAGCGTCTGGCCGCCGTCTTTCACGCAGCGGGCAGCCTCGCGCTAGGCAACGGGCGTTCACTGACGGCCGACAAGCCCTGCGTGCTGATGGCCAAGGCAGATGGCTCGACCTGGCAACTGCTGGTGGACGATCCCACGGGCGGCGGCGCCACCGTGCGGCTGGAGATGCTGGAAAACGGCGCGTCGCTGGGCGTGGCCCAAGTCAAGTGCCCAGCCACCGCCGCACGGACACCCCAAGCGCCATATGCAAAAGCCGTGCTCCGCACTGATGCCTCATAGCCCTATGAGATTGCGGTTGGATGCACCTGAGAGGGCTGAAATTGCGCCGAAGCCAATGCTGATTATTCGCACCTTTGCTTGGCGCCTTGCCAGCCTTCTAAGGCAACTCGGAGCTGTGGGCTGTTGACGTAGCTGTAGATGACTCCGTTGACGGCAGTTCTACAGCCACCGCCATCTATGCCAATTGCCGTGATTCAGCAGACGCGCCGCGTGCCATGCCGATGAGGTGAGCTTTCAAGCCCATGGCCCTAGATTCAATGGCGTGCCATGAGCAGATGGCAAGCAAAAGCGTCACCGCAAAAGACAGCAGCATCAAGACATAAGGACCCATTCCGGGGAAGAAATGGACGCAGGCTTGTTGAACAAAAAAAGCGTAGATGTAGATTCCATAGGAATAGTCGCCAAATCGGTTGAATACGCGAAGCCCACCATCCGGAAGATAGGCTGCAGCGAGCACCAAATACGGCATCAGCAGGGCATAGCCTAGGCAGAAAATTCGCCCGCCCATCAGTGCGGTCGCGATCAGCGCAAGCAGTGCAAACCAGGCCAGGGTTGCAGACATCGGGATGCGCCCCTGGAAAGCCCGCAGCGCAGCGCCGGTAAAGAAGAAACCGCCCAGAAGAAAAAAGCGACCACCATGCGCCCATGGGTCAGCCATGCTTGCGCTGTAGGCGAAGCCAGCGACAGCCAGCACCAAACAGCAGAAGCGTATGAAGTTTGGCGCGTTGCGTAGGCGCAGCAATCCCGCCAGCAGCCACAGACCAGCCAAGACGAGATACATACGTAGCTCAAGCGGCAAGGTCCATAAAGAGCCATTGACCGCACGCGGCCACGGAATGTCCTGAAAAGTCGCGGGTAGAAAATGCTCAACACTTCTGAGCATCAACGCATTGTTGGCGAGATATTTCCAAGTCAGTGGGGTTGCAAAAAACTCCATCAGACTCACAGTGCTGATACACAACCCAGTAAATATCACTGTCAGCAGCAGCGCGGCCCAAAGCCCGGGGTAGATGCGCAACGCCCGAGACAACACAAACTCTTTCAAGCTTTGCCGGGACAGCAGGCTGCCTGTAACCAAAAATCCGCTGGCTGCGAAGAACACACAAACAGCCATATCTCCCAAGCTCAAGCCGAGTTGGGTACGAAAAGGCTCCAAATCAGCGCGGCCGGTGCTGAGTGCAAAACTGTGCGATACGAGCACCAACGTAGCGGCCAGAAAGCGGATCAGGTTGAAGTTGTTGTCGCGTCCCGATGTGAAATCGGCCAACCGTGATTGCCCAAACAAAGGGGGAGCCTTCATCATTTACCCGCTCGGCCGGGGCTTACACGCTCCAGCAACTGTTGGTATTGGACCAAGATATGCGGCCAAGTCAGCTCTTGGAGGAAGCGAGCCGTGCTCGCATCTCTCATAGCGCACATGCTCTGAGACTGCGGATCGAGCAACTCATCGATTACGGCTGAGAATTGTTCGGCGTCGCCGAAATACCGTGCCCCCGGCCCTGCCACCCAGCGGTTGAAGCGGTTGTCATGCGCGATCACCGCATTGCCGGCGCCCAGCGCCTCCACCAGCGAAGGATTGGTGCCACCGACCTGATGGCCGTGGACATAGGCGGCGCAGTAGAAGCGCAGGGCCTGCACCACCGGCTTGTCGTAGATGGCGCCCAGGAAGCGCACCTCGGGGCCTGCAGCCGCCTTGACCGCACGGTGGTAGGGATTGGCGTCGTTGTAGTTGCCCAGCACCGCCAGCAGCATGCCACGCGGGCGCTGCGAGAAACCGGCCACCACCTCAAGGATGGAGTTTTCGGGCTCGGGACGCGCGACGAGGGTCATGTAGCGACCGGGCTCCAGCCCCAGGGCGCGCACAGGCTCCTCGGGCATGTGAGTGAGGTGATCGGCGCCGTAGGCAATCGTGGTGATCTTGTCGGGATTCACGCGCGTGCTCAGGTGCCGCTTGATCTCGGGGTGGTCGGCCACCAGATGATTGCCCAGCCAGCAGCCGGCCCAGTCATTCATCCAGAACCAGGTCTTGGCGACCGGCCCCCATTTGGCGCGCGACCATTCGATGCCGTCCATATTGATGACGTTCGGAATGCCCTTGAGTCGCAGCAAGGCACAGAAGATCGCCGTGTTGTAGCCCAGCGTGAGGCACAGATCGCGGTGGCCCGCTGCATGAGCGGTGGCCTTCCAGTCAAATGCGATGGTGCTGCGCGGGCCGCTGCCCTCGACGGGAATGCGCACCCGCTCCACGCCCTGCCAGCGGTCCTCGAACACCGGGCCGGCGCCCTCCTCCTGGCAATAGACGATGACGCGCCAGCCCTGCGCCACCAGATGCAGGGCCAGATACTCGGCAAAGGTCTCGAAGCCGCCATGCGCGGCAGGCACGCCGCGCGTGCCGAGAATGCGCAGCGTCTGCTGCACCTGTGTACTTGTGTTTGCTGTTGTCGTCACCGATTGATCCTCCCTGGTTGTGGCCCACCGCGACCTGTTCAGCGCGCGGCGTCAGCCACTGTCTTGGCGTCCTGCAGGCAGTCACCCACGCTCTGCGCATAGGCCTCCACCGAGAACATGCGCTGCTGGCGTTCGCGCGCACGCTCACCCATGGTCTGGCGCAGCACGGGGTCGGCCGCCAGCCGGGCCATGGCCTCGGCCAGCGCGGCGGCGTCGCGCGGCTTGAACAGCAGGCCGGTCTCGCCGTCGGCCACGATGTCGAGCAGGCCGCCGTGGCCGGCCGCGATCACCGGCTTGGCAAAGGCCATGGCCTCGATGGCCACGCGGCCGAAGGGCTCGGGCTCGGTGGAGGGCACCACCACCACATCGGAGGCCTCCCATACCGCGTCGACATCGGCCCGGAACGGCAGCAGACGGATCTGCTCGGCGCAGCCGCTGGCGGCGATCTTGGCGCGCAGCTCGGTCTCGTAATGTTCCTGGCCGGTGTAGGCCGAGCCGACGATGGCAAGCTTGATGCCGCGCTGCCCTTGCGCGCACAGCTGCGCGAACGCATCCACCAGCAGGCCCTGGCCCTTCCAGCCATTGATGCGGCCCACCAGTGCGAACACCAGATCGTCGGGCGCCACACCCAGCGCAGCGCGCTCGGCGTCGCGGGTGCCCGGCGGCGCGGCCAGGCCCACGCCGTTCCAGATCACACGGCACAGCGGCGCGCTGTGTGGCGTGGCGATCCAGTCGCGGGTCTGGTTGGAGTTGCAGATGATGCGGGTGGACAGGCGGCTGACGATCAGCTTGAACACCGCCGCCAGCTTGGGCGAGCTGGCGATGATCTCGCGGATATGCCAGACATGCGGGCGCCGGGCCAGCATCGCATAGAGCGCGCCGCCGAACAGGGCCACGGTGTTCGAGTAGACGATGTCGAAACCCTGCTCGCCGCCGACGCTGCGCAGCAGCCGGCGCGAGCGCCAGGCCGAGCCGATGGCCTGCAGCAGGCCGCGCGGCGAGAACATCGAGCGCTGCACCTTGCAGACGTCCCCGATCTCGACCCTCGCGCCGGCCCGGCGCAGGTGTTCGACCAGCGGGCCGTTCTCGGACAGCACCACCGAGATATCGAAGCGCGCCGAGTTCAGGCGCACGAAATCGAGCAGCGAACGGTCCGAGCCGTAGAGGTCGGCGGAGGAATGGACGACGAGGACTCTCATGCGCCGCGCCCCTGGGCCAAGGCCACGCATTGATTCAAGGCATCGTCAACAGCGCGGGCGTCGAACATGCGGCGCAGCGCTTGGCGGCCGGGCACATCGACCGCTTCGTCATCGACGCTGGCGATGATCTGCTCGGCAAACTCCTGCGGTGTCTTTGCCAGCCTGACCTGGGAGAGGAAAGACTCGGGCAAGCCGCGCATGCCTTGCGTGCCCGACACGATGGGGCGATCAGTCATCAACATATCCAACATCTTCAATTGCACTCCACTGCCGGCCATCACCGGATTCACCAGCACACCGGCGCTGAGCATGAAGGCGAAAGGATCGTCGACGTTCTTGTCGACCACCCCACCGCCACGTTCCACCTGGGCCACCAACTCCGATGCCGGGTTTGAACCCACCACGTGCAACCGGATCTCGGGTCGGCGCTGGCGTACCAGCGGCATGACCTCATCCACCAGCCAGCGCACGCCGGCCACGTTGTTGGGCGTGGTGAGGTTGCCGACGAAGACCACATCGTTACGCTCCACGGCGGCAGCCCCAGCATTGCCGGACACAGGCAGCGGTGGCAGCCAGCGACCGCTCTGAACGCGCCACCACTGCAAATCGTCTAACGAGATGTCGAAGAAGGCGTCGGCATCCGCGATGGCCGCTCGCTCCAGCGCTTCCAGTCCGGCGAATGACAGCCGCATCTTCAGCTTCGCCAGGGCGCCGCGCGTCAGCGCAGCCTGGCCCTGCATATAGCGATGCTCGACATTGTGTGAGCGGTAGGCCAGCGCGCAGGGCCGTCGCCGACGGATCTGCCGTGCCAGCGGCCACAACCAGGGGCCGTCCAGCCACAGCAAGTCGGGCCCGAAGGCCTCCACCGCTGTCGTCAGCTCGACCATGTCCTGTCCGGCAGGATGCCGACGCGCGACGAAGAATGGCAGGCGTCCGGCATTCATCACCATGCTGCCCAGCAGCGCTGCGCCGCGACGCCGGGGAATCTGGCGCCAGTCGATGCCGACGGACGCCAGGTAACGGGTCGCGTCGGCTTCACTCTCATGAGCCCGGTCCGCTTGCGGCGTGAGCAGCAGCACATCGTGACCGAACGATTTCATCGCCAGCAGGCGCCGCATCACGTCGACGCGACCGCCACGATTGGCCGGATACGGCACATCGGGAGCCAGCACGCAGACCTTCATGGCGCCACCTCGGCCGCCGGTGCGTCGCCACGGCGGCGCAACACGCGGGCCGGCACACCACCGATCACCACGTTGTCGGGGACCTCGCCGCGCACCACACTGCCGGCGGCCACCACCACGCCGGATCCCACCTTGGCTCCGTCGATGAATGTGGATTTGGCGCCGATCCAGCAGTCGTCGCCGATCTCGATGCCGGCACGCGTGACACCCTGCGCGCGAATCGGGCGGCTCAGGTCGTCGTAGTTGTGGTTCTCGGAGTGAAAGCTGACGTACTGCCCCATGATCACATTGCGGCCGAGTTTCACGCCGCCGCCACAGCCGATGAAGGAGAAGGCACCGATGCCGCAATCGGGGCCCATCTCTAGCCCGGTGCCGATCTTGGTCATCACCCCGGTGGCCTGGATGCGCACATAGGGCCCGATATTGCAGCGCTCGCCGATCCGCACACCTTTGGCAGCGAAGGCGTCGATATAGACACCGTCCTGCAGCGTGACCGCACGGCCCAGCGTCAGGAAACCCTTGTTGACCAGCGATACCTGCCTGCCGATGAACACTGTCTTGCCCGTGCGCAGCAGGCCGCGCAGCAAGCCCAGGCCGCGTCGCCAGCCCAGGCCGAGCAGCACGCCCAGTGGAATGTCATCGGCCAATCTGTACTGCGGCCCCTTGAGCAAACGCGCGACGAAATTCAGAACACTCCGAATCATTGCTCCCTCAATCCAGTCAGAAATCTATTCATGCTGCGGCGACTTGGCTCAGAACTTGGCCATGGTTCTGCACGCTAGCAGGCCGCGCAGGGACGCCATGGCCTTGCCCGGCTTGCCCTTGGCGAAGAACTTCAGCGCGTCGATCAGCAGGGAGATCGCCGCCGTCGGCAGATAGGCAGGGTAGTAGCGCTTCGTGAAAACCAGCTTGTTGCGGAACAGATAGAACAGCGACAGCTCGGAGCCGCCCGACGACGCGGTGCCGATGGTGGCGCCATGCTTGTGAAAGACCAGCGACTGAGGCGCATAGCCGAGGCGGAAGCGCCCGCGCCCGCGCTGTGCCCAGTCGTGCTCCTCGGAGTAGAGGAAGTAGCGCTCGTCCATCAACCCGACCTCGCTCATGTAGCGGCGCGACACCAGCATCGCCGCGCCGATCACATAGGCCAGTTTCGCTTCGACGGCGGCCGGCGACGCGGGGATCTCGTCGACCCTGGCATTGATGCCCAGCGCGGCCGAGCGCGCGCGCAGCGGGTTGTAGCTGGAGCCGGCAAAGGCCTGCAGGCGCTGGCGGTCGTGGTGCAGCACGAGGCTGGAGCCGCAGATGCCGATCGATTCGTCCTGCTGCATGCGGCCGACCAGATGGGTCAGCGCATCAGGGTGCACCTCGGTGTCATTGTTCAGCACCCAGCAGTAGTCGGTGGCGGGGTTGGCCAGCGCATAACGCATGCCGACATTCATGCCGCCGGCGTAGCCCAGGTTGGCGCCGGTCTGTATCAGCGTGATGTCCGCGCGCGGCGCGCTGCTGGCCAGGGCTTGCTGCAGCGACTCAAACACCTGCACGCGCCCCGGGAACTCCTCGGTCAGCGCCTGCAGCGACTGCCAGGACTCGGGCTTCGAGGCGTTGTCGCAAACAACGATGTCGAAGCGCGGGTAGTTGAGCGCAAAAAGGGAGCGAACACAGGCCTTGCTGTCGTCGGCGCCGTTCCAGTTGAGGGTAATGACAGTGGTCTTGGGTGAAATTTCGCTCATGGCTGGACGGGCTCCTCAGCTGCGGTTCGGGTTCTGACCCAGAGCAGCAGATACATCAGCAACAGAAGCAAGGTGCAAGCCAGCGTCGTCAGCAACCAGGCTTGCATGCCGCCCTTGTGGATGGCCAGCCAGCCAATCGCCAGCATCAGCGTCAACTGCCCGGCAACCAGCCAGACCTTCTTGGACTGCAGGCCGGCGGCAACCAGCACCAGGCCGCAGCCGGTTTCCAGAAAACGCAGCGCCAACAGGCAACCGAACAGGGGGAGCAGCTGTGCGAGCTCGGTGAATTCGGCACCAAACAGCAGCAATGTGATCGGCTCCGCAAACACGGCAAGACACCCGCCAGACAGCAAACCGACACCGCCGAACAACAGCAGCGTGCTGGCTGCCTGCTTGGTCGAACGGCTGCCGTTCTTCATGTCACCGGCCAGGCGAGGCAGGATGTAGAGGGCCAGAATGGGCGCCAGGCGCGAGAAGCCCTGCACCAGTTTCATGCCGGCCTGGTAAAGCCCGACGGCTCGCAAACCGAGGGCCGCATTGATCACCAGCGTGTCGAGCTGCGTATAGGCCGTCGACAGCGCCAGTTCGACGGCATAGGCAAAGGCGCTGCGGCTGAAGGCCAGCGCATCCTTGAGCGGCGCAAGGCCGATGTGATCGAACGCGGCATGGGACTGCGCGCGCGTGATGAGGAGTCCCAGCACGCGCGACAGCAGAAACGCTGCCGCGACCGCTTGGACCGAATCGAACAGCCACGGCGTCGTCAACATGATGACGATGTGGACGAGGGAAACAACGGAGGCCGTCCGGGCTTCGGCGGCGAAATTGGAGGCAGCCCTGAATCCCAGCCCATAGAGCTCAGACACCGACTCCGCGATCTGGGCCAGCAGCAGCGGCATCAGGATCAAGGCAGCCGAGGTATCGAGCGTCAGACCGCCGATGACGGCCGCGATGGCCAGGACGCCGCCCGCCAGCAGGAGCTTGGCCGTGAGCACCGCAGCCATCTGCGCCTGCTTGCGCTCGGGGTCGACACCGAAGGCACGCAATGTCGCCGTGGTGAAACCGAAGTTGACAGGGATCACGGCCAGCGTGGCGATGGCGAGCCAGAAGGCGAAGCTGCCGAAGTCACTCGGCCCTAGGCAACGCGCCAGGACGACAAACACGACCATGCCTGCGCCCAGCCTGAGCACATTGCCCAGCACGACCAGCAGGAAGTTGGGGGAAATCTTCAATCGCATCGCAGGAACCGATGCCTGCACAGGCATGGCTTAGCCATCCACGATGCGCTTGACTTGATCGATGATGACCAGCTCGGATCCATCACATGCTCTCATTTCATGGTGAAGCTCAGGGGTGCTGCTTGGCAAGGCACCCGGGCCGTTTCAGATCACTCGCCGCCTGAACCGGGGTGCCACGCCATCAGCAGGTACCGTGTCTGCACGTGCCCCGGACGCGAGGACGGCCAACAGGCAGCAGAAAAAGAGCGCGCTGTAGGCGGTCACCATCTCGGGCTGCGTGATGCACAACCCCAGCATGGCAGGCAGGACAGCGACGGCCGCGATACGCAAGGGTTTGTGCCGCTCATCACTGGCAGCGATCGCTTTGCGGCCGCGTTGCCAACTCAGTGCCAGCAGCGCCAACAAAGCGGCCAGCGCCGGCACACCGACCTTCAACGCAACAAAAACATAGCTGTTGTGCACATAGCGCGTGTGGTCCTCGAAGAGCCGGATCTCGCTGATCCAGCGTCGATATTCACCACCCAAGCCAACACCAACCAGCGGCGAACGGGCAATGCGGCGCATGGCGTCTTCGTTCTCGAGCTTGCGCCAGCCCAGGGAGGTACGGCTGCCGCCTTCGTCACGCACGCTGACGAAGCGGGTGACCACCGCATCAAGCACTGCGGGTTTGAAGAGCGCCAGGGCACTGACACCGATCACGCCGCTGAAGAGCAGGATGGTCAGCATGTAGACCGCCCGCCGCTGACCGACCCAGAAGATGCTCAGCAAAACCGCACAGGCGGTCCAGAACCACAGCGCCCGTCCGAAGTTCACATACAGCGCGCCCAGCAGCAGGAAGAGCGCAGGGATCAGCAGCCATGGCCGCCTGCCGTGCACCAGCGACACAAAAGCCCAGACAAAGCAGAACAGCACAAACACGAAGCCATGCATCTGCACCCGGGTCTGCTCTGCTTGAGAACCGCCGGCGGTGTCGAGGGCCCCGACACGGCCCGACGCCACGATCTGGATGCCGGTGCTCCACTGCAGCAGCGCGATCAGGCAGACGGCACCCCCGATGAACAGTATCAGGCCGGACAGCTTGCGCATGCCGTCAGCTTCCTTGTTCACCAGCCAGTAGAGCAGTGGCAACCAGAGCCAGTACAGGAAGGCCCGGCCATCTCGATACAGAAAGGGCACCTGGTTATGGAACCAGGTCAGCGCCAGGACGCCAGACAGCGCCACCAGGCCCACGAACACCAGATAGGAATTCAGGATCGCCTTGGGCGGAAGGAATCGGCCGCTTGAACCCAGGGCCTTCAGCCCGAGAACGGCCAAGGTTCCGAACGTCGCCACGTCGGCCCATTTCACATCCGGCGCGACCAGGACGACCAGCGCATAGGCCCCGATGCCCAGCCAGGGGAAGTTCCAGACCAGCAAGGGATAGACGATGGCCATGCACAGAGCCACGACAAAAACCCAGGGCAGGAACACGCACAACAAGCCGGCAAAGGCCGCTGCAAAAAGCAGCGCTCCGATGGCCAGCGTGTCCTGAGCCCGCTTCTTGAAGGGTCTGGGGGACAGGCCTTGCCTGCGCGGCCGACCCAGCATGGACGAACCCGTCATCACAACTGCTGGCCTCGCATCAGGAGCCTACAGACCCGGCCACGCGAGGCACATGCTGCTGAGGCATGGCCCGCAGCAGTTGGCCGGCAAAGGCGTCCTGGAGTGCGAAGGCATTGGCGGTATCGCGGTCGATGCTGGACACGCGGAACAGCAGACCATCGGGGATCAGATCCTTGAAGCCATAGCGCATCTCGGCCAGCTTCTTGTTGACGCCGCCACGAACAGCCGTCTCACCGATCACCGTCCAGTAGGTCACCGGCTCGTAGCGCTGGTTGCCGAGCACCGTCTCCAGCCTGCGGGCCGGGATGGACACAGCGCCTAGGTTCAGCTCCACCGGCTTGTTGCTCTTGAGCTGGAAGCCCTGCGCGGGGTAGCAGATCTCGGGGTAGTGCATCTGCATGCTGTCGCGCTGGTCGTTGCCGTAAGCAATGCTCAGCATGATGCGCTGGCCACGGCTGTTGACATAGGTGCGCGAGAGGATCTGGCTGTAGAGCTGGTTCAGCAGTTCTTCCTGCTGCGGATTGACGACGCCGCCCACAACGGTGGTGTCCTGCTGCCAGTCGCCGAAGCGGCTGGGGATGATCTGCTCCAGCTCGAATTCGCCATGCAGCGTGGCCATGCGGGTGGTGGGCGTGAGCTTCCAGCCGACGGCGGCTGCGGCGGCCATCAGCAGCAGGGCCACGCTGGCACGCCGGACCTGGCTTTGGGGCGTGTTGTTCATGATGTTGCTTGCTCCTTGCTCAGACGGCCGCTGCCAAAGCGCAGCAGGCTGTCGGTGGCGATGATGAGCATCAGCGCGCTCATGAACAGCACCATGCCGGCAAAGCCGTGCAGGAAGCCCTGGCCGGCTTCGTCGCCGAAGTGGTAGGTGATCAGGGTCAGCACCATCACGCGGATGACATTGGCCGCAAAGCTGATCGGCACGATCAGGATGGCCAGCGCCACATTGCGGAACAGCGAGGCGTAGCGAACGATGTTGAGGTACAGCAGGCCCAGCGCTTCGAGCGTGAACAGCGTGTGCAGACCAGCGCAGGCATCGGCCACCAGCAGCTGGTAGGGGCCGATCTGCAGGATCACGCCGGTGCGGCTGATCGGGTAGCCGGCCGCGTGCAGGATGTTCTCGGCCACATAGGAGACGGCCATCTTCATCGGCTGGGTCAGCGCGTCCACCACGGCACCCGGCAGCGGGATCATGAAGAACATGAAGAAGATCGCGAAGCCGATAGCCTTGAGCTGGCGCGGGCCGCGCAGCAGCAGCACGATGCCGCACACCATCGCAATGGCCGAACCGACCTCGAACAGCCAGATGCCTTGCGAGCGCCCGATGGCATAGGCCAGGCCGCCCAGCACCAGCAGAATCCAGGCCAGCATGGGTTTGGGCGGCGAGCTGCTGACGTCCATCAGCTCGCCCCATTTGCGGTAGATCAGCCAGATCGTGACGCCCAGCACGATGGGACCATGACCTTGCTCATCGGTCGCCCAGAGGCCATTGAACAGGCTCACCAGCGTGGGCCCATACATGGCCACCAGGCCGAGCCCGGCGATCAGCCAGGGCACCAAATGGGCGCGGCCTTTGTCGGCCGGTGCCAGTGCTGCGCTCATCGGGGTCACCTCAATACTCGTTCATGATGACCCCGGCCAGCTTGGCAGGGCTGTTCTTCAGGGTGGCGACCAGATCATGCACCGCGTTGACGCGCGTCGTGCCCTTGCGGGCCAGCGCCAGCGCAGCGCCACAGCGGGCAGCAATGACGGCATAGTCGGCGCCGTAGGTGGCGGCCGGTGTATCGACGATGACGTAGTCGAACTTGGACACCAGCTCGCGCATCAGCAGGCCGAAGGCGGGACGCTCGACCAGTTCCATCGGATTGGGCGGCTGGGTGCCGACCGGCATCACGAACAGGCTGGGCAGATCAGCCACCGGGCGTATCACATTGGCCTCGGAGCGGCCGGACAGGATGCCTGACAGGCCCGAGTTGTTCTCGATGCCGAAGACCGAATGCTGGCGCGGGTTGCGCATATCGGCGTCCACCAGCAGGGTGCGTCCGCCGAGCTGGCTGAAGGCGATGGCCATATTGGCGGCGAAGAAGGTTTTGCCATCGCCGCTGTCATGGCTGATCACGGCAATGGCGCGGCGCGGCTCATCGGCATTGAACAGCTGCATATTGATCTGGCTGCGCAGCACGCGGAAGGCCTCCGCCTGGTGGCTGAAGGGCTTGTTGGCCAGCACCAATTCCTCGCTGGGCAGCTTGCCGCCACCGGGCGCATAGGGGTAGTGGAACTGCTGGCTCAGGGCCCACAGCACATCCTCGCCCTTGGCCAGACCGAGGGCCACGGCGGCCTCGCCGAACTTCAGGCCTTTGGCACGCTGGTGCGCCAGGATGCGCTCGACCTGCTCGGCCGTGAGGTTGTTCGCCTCGGCAATGATGTGACCGATGGAGCGGTCCTGCAGCGCAGGCTTGGCATCCTGCCCACCATATTCGCCGCTGATGGCTGAATCTTTGAAGTTAGACATGGGTTCAGGCGGCTTTCGTGGGCGAGGCGATGTGACCGATCAGGCGCTGATGCATCGCGGCATCTTTCTTCTTGCCGGCGGCGCTGTGGCTGTTGGGGCCAGGCAGCAGACCGATCACGGGCAGGCCCAGCAGGCCTTCGATATCGTCGGTGTCGCGCACGCGGCGGTCGCGCAGCTCGGCCCCCAGCCCGACGCCGGTGGCCATCAGCAGACCCACGAAGAGCGCCAGCACCGAGTTCAGCAACACACGCGGCGACGAGGGTTCAAGCGGCGGCACGGCCGAGTTCAGCAGGCTGACATTGCTGGAGGTGGCCTGGCTCTCAAGGCTGGTCTGGGTCAGGCGCTGCAGGATGGCGTCGTAGGCGCGCTGGGCGTTCTCGACATCGCGCAGGATCAGGGCCCCCTCGTCGCGCACCTGCTTCATGCGCAGCACCTTGTTGCGCTGGGCTTCGAGCTCGGCGCGGGTCTGGGCCTCGCGCTGGCGGCTGATGTTGCCGCTGACGCCGACACCGGCGGACAGGCGCTTGATCTCGCTGTCGATGCGCTCGCGCAGCTCGGTGATGCTGGCCTTGAGCTCGACCACTTGCGGGTTGCGGTCCCCCAGGCGGGCACTCAGCTCCTGCAGACGCGCTTCCTGGCGCGACAGGTCAGCGCGCAGCGAAGACACCACCGGGTTGCTGGTGATTTCCTGCATCTTGTCGGCGGAGCCGGCATTCGCCTGCGCCTGACGGCTGGTGGCTTCGCCGGCCAGAGACTGCAGGATCACCAGCTGACTGGACAGCTCGTTGAGGCGCTGGTTCTCGATGTCCATGCGCTCGTCGGTCATCACGACGCCGCTGTCGCGCTGAAAGGCGCTGAGCCGGTTCTGCGCCTGTTCCAGGGCGTCGCGCGCTTCCTTGGCCCGGTTGTCAAAGAAGGCGCTGTACTGCTTGGCCGGATCAACCCGCAGATCGACGGCGGTGTCGATATAGGCCTGCACGAAGGCATTGGCCAAACCGGCCGCGAAGCGCGGGTCGGGTGCGCGATAGGAGATATTGATGACGCTGGATTCGCGCGAGGGCTTGACGTCCAGGTCCTTCTGGAAACGGGCAACCAGCCAGGTTTCTATATCGCCTTCGCCCTGGGTGTCGTCCTGCCACTGCTCGCGAATCTGCGCGTTCTCGACCAGCTTGAGTGCGCGCACGACACGGCGCGCCACCCGATCACTCTGGATGATGTCCACCTGGGTGGCCATCACGGCGGGGTTGGTCATCGACTGGAAGGCGATCGCGGACAGCGGATCGGGCTTGGCATCGACGACGACGCTGGCGGTTGCCGTGTATTGCTTCGGCAAGAGCAGGCTGATGACCACGGCCGGAATCAGCACCGCCAGCAAGACGGCCAGGAACAGCCATTTGCGGGCGATGAGGATGGAGAGGAACTGTCTGAATGTCATTGCAATGGCCCTGCCTTAGAACAAGCTCTCGCGCACATACACCACATCGCCATCCTTCAGCGATTCATCCATCGCTGCTTGCAAGATCTGGACCTTGCCGTCGGCGCCCTTGCGGTGCACGCGGATGCCCTTCTCGGTGCCGCGCTGGGTCAGGCCACCGCCGGTGGCCAGGCTTTGCATCAGCGTCATGCCGCGCTCCAGGCGCATCGCGCCGGGGCGCTGCACCTCGCCGTAGATGTAGACCATGGGCGCACGGTCGACCCACAGCACATCGCCGTTCTGCACCAGGATGTCCTGGCTGCGGCCGCCGGGGGCGAACAGCGCCGGCAGATCGATCTCGGTGCGGAAGGCCTGGCCGTTGCGGGTGCCGCTCAGGATCACGATCTCGGCACCGCTGCTCGCGACGCCGCCGGCATTGGCCAGCAGATCGGTCAGACGCATATCGGCCACCTCGATCGGGAAGCGGCCGGGGCGGTTGACCTGGCCCAGCACGCTGGCCTGGTTGCCCTTGACCTGCAGCACGACGATGGTGACCTGGGGCTGCTTGACGAAGTTGCCGCTCTTCAGGCCGTCGGCGATCAGCTTCTCGGCCTGGGTGACCGAGAGGCCGCCGATCTTGATCGTGCCCAACAGCGGGAAGCTCAGCACGCCGGCCTCGGAGACACGGGTCTCCAGCGTCAGGTCGGGGTTCTGGTAGACGCTGATGCGCAGCACATCGCCGGAACCGAGCCGGTATTCGGCCGTGGCGGTGGCCGGCGCAGCGGCGCTGGTCTGGGCCGAGGCCGGTGCGATAGCGCCGAGCAGGCCGGCGGCGGCCAGGGCAATAGCGAGGAGGTGATGCTGAGTGCTGCGCATTACTTGAGGCCCATTCCCTTGGAGATGGCGTTGGCGTCCAGGCCGCTGGCGGCCGGGGCGGCCGGCGTGGCGACCGCAGGCGCGGCGGGGCTGGGCGTCGTCACCGCAGCGGACGCTGCGGCGGCCGGCGGCGCGCCCTCGGCGAACTTGCCGACATATTCGATCTTGGCGGCTTCGCGCATGGCCTTCATTTCCTTCACGACCAGCTCGGACTTGCGCTGGTTGCTGAGGAACTGCTCGATGGCCGGGCGGGCGCGGGCTTCGTCGACCGGCTGGCTGCGCGAGCCCACCAGGAACAGCACCTGCAAGCCGTTGGGCGCGGCGGTGACGGCGGAGTCACCGTCCTTCATGCGGGCGATGGCGTCCAGGCTGGCCAGCGGCAGCTGCTCGGCGGCGCGCACCGCCTGGTTGCCGGCAAAACGAATATCGCTGGCCTTCAGATACTCGGCAAACTCGGCCATATTCTTGGCCGCCTGCAATTTGGCGCGAATCTCGGGAATCTGCTCGGGCTTGGCCTCGATGGCCAATTCCTGCAGGCTGTAGATACGGCGTTCCTTGAACAGCGCGGGTTTCTCGTTGTAATACTTTGAAACCTCCTCGGCCGTAGGTTTGGCCGCGCTCTCGCCGAGCCGCTCGACATAGGCGCGCGCGATGATTTCGCGCTTGGCGGCCTCGACCTGCTGGACCACGCGCGGGTCGCGGTCGAGCTTCAGGTCTTCGGCCTTCTGCACCGCCAGTTCCTGCTCGATCAGGCGCTCCAGCACCTGCTTGCTGGCCGCCTCGGCCTGCTCGGGCTTCAGACCTTGCTGGCGCTGCAGCACGAAGTTGATCTGATGAACGGTGATCTCTTCCTTGTTGACCTTGGCCGCCGTCTGCGAGGCCTTGTCCTTCTTATCACCGCCGCCGCAGGCGGCCAGCAGCACGACCGCCACCGCCGCCAGGGCAATCGCGCTGGCGCGCATGCCGCGCGGCTGCTCTTGCTTCATCAGATTCATAGCTATGACTTTCTGTTTTTGGGCTCTCGGGTGAGAGCGTGCACCCCGGGCTCTCCGACGGCGCTATGTTGCAGCGCACAATGGCGCCCGGTGGCAGTCGGCGAGTGTAACTTTGCAAAATGACAATTGACTCCCCCCTAAGGCGTGATCCGGTTCCATATTGCTACAGGAAACCTGTTCGATCGCGCCCTCCCGGACCGCAGTCCAGCCGTCGGGAACCCCTCGTCATTGTTTTGTCAAACACCGGGAAAACCCGGTGCTTCCGGCCCCTCCGGCATATTGTTGACCGGTCGGCTGAATGACTGATCCATTTAGTCACGCCGAGTTCCGGACACCCCCGTGGATCGGGGGGTGGCTGATTTGCAGAAAGCTCGTTGGCCCGGCGGGCTGCGCAGGGAGGGGCCGGTTCAGCTCAGCACTTAATGCCGGCGTGCAGCGCGACGATGCCGGCGCTGAGGTTGTGCACGTCCACATGGCCGAAGCCGGCCGTCTTCATCATGGCCTTGAGTTCGGCCTGGGGTGGGTGCATGCGGATCGATTCGGCCAGGTAGCGGTAGCTCTCGGCATCGCCGGCAATCATCTGGCCCAGCTTGGGCAGGATCTTGAACGAGTACCAGTCGTAAGGCTTTTGCAGCGGCGCCGCCACCTTGGAGAACTCCAGCACCAGCAGGCGCCCGCCGGGCTTGAGCACCCGGCACATCTCGGCCAGGGCCTGGTCCTTGTGGGTCATATTGCGCAGGCCGAAGGCCACGCTGACGAGGTCGAAGCTCTCGTTCTTGTAGGGCAGTTTCTCGGCGTCGCAGAGATTGGTGGGCAGCACCAGGCCCTCGTCGAGCAGCCGGTTGCGGCCCTGGCGCAGCATCGCCTCGTTGATATCGGTATGCACCACCATGCCGGTCTCGCCGACCTTCCTGGCGAAGGCGCGCGACAGATCACCGGTGCCGCCGGCGATGTCGAGCACGCGCTCGCCCGGCTTCAGATTGGCCACGGCCACCGTGTAGGCCTTCCAGGCCCGGTGCATGCCCATGGACATCAGGTCGTTCATCACGTCGTACCTGGAGGCGACGGAATCGAACACGCCGCGCACGCGGCTCGCCTTCTCGCGCTCGTCGACGGTCTGGAAGCCGAAATGGGTGCTGCTCATAGGTACTTATTCCTCAATGGGACGAACAGGCGCTGCCGCCCTTGGCCGGCATGGCATCGTCGCGACCCTTGCCGGCGGCGGCCAGCTTGGCCTCGTAGTCGGTCCAGAGCCGGGCCTGCTCGGCGCCGAGCTGGTAGAGATAGTCCCAGGAGAACAGGCCGCTGTCATGGCCGTCGCTGAACTGCGGACGGATCGCGTAGTGGCCGACCTGCTCCAGCGCCGTGATGCCCACCTCGCGCTTGCCGGTCTGCAGGGTTTCCTGGCCCGGGCCATGGCCCATCACCTCGGCCGAGGGGCTGTAGACGCGCATCAGCTCGAAGGGAATCGAGAAGCGCGCGCCGTCGGAGAAAGCGATCTCCAGCAGCCGCGACTGCTGGTGCACGGTGATGTCGGTGGGCGTGGGGGAGTTGGGGGTGAGGCCGGCCATGGGAGAGGACTGCTGCGCGAGCGAGGGAGCCAGTGTAGCCGGCCGCCCCGGGCCGGGCCCCGCCTCAGCTGCCTATCACCCCACCATCGAGCTTGCGCACCACCACGGTGGCCGAGCGAGGCCGGCCGTCGGGGCGCTGGTCGGGCCAGTTGGAGAAGCGGCGCGGCTGGGCCGGGTCGCTGCGCTCGCTGGGGCTCTCACCCGGGTGCTGGATATTGATGAACATGGTGCGGCCGTCGGGCGTCATCGTCGCGCCGGTGACCTCGCTGCCGGCCGGGCCGGTCAGGAAGCGCCGCACTTCGCCGCTGCGCGGATCGGCGGCCAGCATGCAGTTATTGCCCAGCCGGGCCAGATCGCCCTTGCCCATCGCCGAGGTGGACATATCGGTCTGAATCCACAGCACGCCGCGCCCATCGACCCACAGGCCGTCGGGGCAGCCGAAGGCATCGCCCTTGACATTGCCCTTGGCCTCGGCACGCTCGTTGGCCGGGTCGCCGGCCAACACGAAATGATCCCAGCGCAGCGCGGTGGCATCGAAGTCGCCCTGCTCCTTCCAGCGGATGATGTGGCCCATGCTGTTGTTGGCGCGCGGGTTGGCCGCATCGACGGCCGGCTGCTTGTCGCCGGCACGGTTGCTGTTATTGGTCAGCGTGCAGTAGACATAGCCCTGCTGGTCCACCGCGATCCACTCGGGGCGGTCCATCTTGGTGGCGCCCAGCAGATCGCTGGCCTGGCGGCTCTTGATCACGACCTCGCCCTGGTCGGCGAAGCCGGCAGCGGCGCTCAGCGGGCCCTGGCCCTGGCTCAGCGCCAGCCAGCGGCCCGTGCCATCGGCGTCGAAGCGAGCGACGTAGAGCGTGCCGTGGTCCAGCAACTCGCTGTTGGCGGCAAAGCCGCCGGGGCGTATCTTGTCGCGGCTGACGAATTTGTAGATGTACTCGAAGCGGGCGTCCTCGCCCATATAGACCACGGCGCGGCCGTCCTGGGTCACCGCCACGGTCGCACCCTCGTGGGCCGCGCGGCCCAGCGCGCTGCGCTTGATGGGCGTGCTGCTGGGGTTGAAGGGGTCGATCTCGACCACCCAGCCGAAACGGTTGGGCTCGTTGGGATGCTTGACCGCGTCGAAGCGCTCGTCATGCTCGTGCCAGCGGTAGCCGGCCGGGTCGCCCTTGCGCAGGCCCCAGCGGCGCTGGTGCGCATCGGGCGCATCCGGGCCCTTGAAGTAGTTGATGAAGTTCTCTTCGCAGGTCAGGTAGGTGCCCCAGGGCGTGATGCCGCTGGCGCAGTTGTTCAGCGTACCCAGCACACGGCGGCCACTGGCATCCTGCGCGGTCTGCATCAGCGCATGGCCGGCGGCCGGACCGGCCACCTGCATCGGCGTATAGGCGGTGATGCGGCGCGCCCAGGGCGAGGACCGCACCAGCTCCCAGCGCCCGCCGCTCTGCTGCTGCACCTCGATCACCGAGACGCCGTGCGCGGCCTGGGCCTTGCGCACCTTCTGGGCGTTCCAGCTCTGCATGCCGTCGGGGTGCAAGAGGCCATCGTCGCTGTATTCATGGTTCATCACCAGCAGGCCGGACTTGGAGCCCTCCTGGGCGAAGAAGTGGATGCCGTCGTGGTGCATGCCCAGCTGGGTTTCCTGCTGGGCCGCCGTGTTGCTGCCGTCGAAGCGAAAGGCGCTGTCCTCGCCCGACAGCCCAACCGGCTCGCCCCAGGCGGCGATCACCTGAGCGCTGTAGCCCTCGGGCACCACGATGCTGTCGGCCGTCGACACCGGCACGCTCTTGAAACCCAGCAGCGGGCCACCCAAGGCCCCGCCGCTGGCGCAGCCGCCCAGCCCCAGCAGGCCGCCGAGGCCCAGGCCCAGACCGCCGCGCAAGAGGCTGCGGCGGGCCGGGTCGGAGACCTCGTGGATGCTGGTGTTGGCGCTGCGGTTGCTGTCTTCCATCGTCAGGAAATCCTTGGCCATTGCGGTCTGCCTCGTCTGGGTGGATGCCAAAACCGCGAGCTTGACCCGCCGATGATGACAAGACCGTGACAGACCCCGCCGGCCAAGGTGGCAGGTCGGCTTACCAGCTCAGGCTCAGCGAGTAGTTCACATTGGTGCTGCCGCTGTAGTAGTAGACCCGCACATAGAAGTTCTGCGTCGTGCTGCCGGCGTTGCGATAGCTGGCGCTGTCGGTCAGGCCGACATCGCGCTCGCTGCGCGCGACCACGGTACCGGCGCTGTTGACGATGTGCAGGTCGTAGTCGGTGCTGCCATTGGGCATGGGCAGACTGGCCGACAGGGTGCGACCGGCCGGCAGACTGACGCGGAAGTAGTCCGAGTCGGTGCTGCTGGACAGCACCGCCCGCAGGCTGCGCGGCGCAGCCACCGCATTGGCCTGGGCCAGGCTGTTATTGGGCTCGACCTCGTCCAGCGTCGGTATGTCGCCGCTGATGGCCAGCACCGCCGCGTGCGCGTCCAGCAGGCCGCTGCCGCACTGGCTGCAAGTGCCCGGGAAGGCGCGCGCGCTGCTCTTCAGCGCGGCAGCGATCTGGTCGGGCGTGGCGCTGGGCTTGGCGCTGAACATCAGGGCCGCGACTCCGGCCACATGGGGGGCCGCCATCGAGGTGCCTTGGTAGAAGGCGTAGTTGTCGGCGGCCGGCGTGCTGGTGCCGGTGTTCAAGGTGGACAGGATGCCGTTGCTGGTGCCCGCGCCGGTGTTGCCGCCGGGCGCGGCCAGGGCCACGACCGCGCCGTAATTGGAGTACGGGGCGCGCGCGCCATAGCGGTCGGTCGCGGCCACCGTGACCACACCGGCGCAGCTGGCCGGGCTGAAGCCGCTGGCGTTGGCATTGGAGTTGCCGGCCGCCACCACCACCACCGAGCCGCGCGAGCGCGCGCCATTGACCGCGCTCTGGGTCGTGCTGTCGCAGCTGCCACCGCCGCCCAGCGACAGGTTCAGCACCTTGGCCGGCGTCGCGTTGGCCGGCACGCCCGGCACGCTGCCGCCCGAGGCCCAGATGATGCCGTCGGCGATGTCCGAGGTGTAGCCGCCGCAGCGGCCCAGCACCCGCACCGTCTGCAGCTTGGCGTTGAAGGCGATGCCGGCAATGCCGGCCGCGTTGTTCGTGCGCGCCGCGATGGTGCCGGCCACATGGGTGCCGTGCCAGCTGCTGTTGCGCGCGCCGCTGCCCGTACCGCACTGGCCGGCGCTGCTCCAGTCGCCGGGGTCGCTGGGGTCGGCGTCGCGGCCGCCGCCGTCATTGGCGGTGGGCACATTGGCGATCATGTCGTAGCCGGCCACGGTCTGGCCGGACAGATCCGAATGGGGGCGGATGCCGGTGTCGATCACCGCCACCACGACGCCGGCACCGGTGGCCAGGTCCCAGGCGGCCGGGGCGCGGATGCCGCCGGTGGCCTCGAACAGATCCCATTGCTGGCTGTACTGGCTGTCATTGGGCGTCAGCAGCGCATACATCTTGCGGTCGGGCTCGGCATACTCGATGTCCGGGTCCTCGGCCTTCAGCCGGGCCGCCAGCGCCTGCATCTCGGCCAGCGGCAGGGCCCGGTCCAGGCCCATCACATGGGCGCCGACGCCGCTCTGGCGCAGCAGCTGCAGCTTCAGGCCGCGCTGCGAGACCAGGCCACGCGCCCGCTCGACCCGCTGGCTCAAGGTGCCGGCCTCCAGCACCCGGGCCCGGGCCACCAGCTGGCCGCGCTCCAGCACGGCCTCGCTGGCATCGCGGTACTTGATGATCAGGCGATCGGTCTCGCTGCTGGGGACGGCGCGCAGCCCCGGGTCATCGGCCTCGGCGGCGGACTGGCCGGCCTGGGCGGCACCGGCAGCGGCCAGCGCCAGCGCCAGCAAGACCGGCTTGCGGCCGGCACGGAATCGACGAAGTGAGTGCATGAATGAAACTCTCCGAAGTCGGACGCCCGGCCGTGCTCGGCATGGCGTCCTGGCTGGCCCCCGGTGGGGGGCCTGATGTCCGCCGGAACGGGCGGGTAGCCCGGCGGCGGCAGTGGCTTCCGCGGGCCGGTTCCGGACCCGGCCCGCGAAAGTGGGCGCAGTGTAGGCAGGCCAAACGGGCGCATATCGCCCACCTGTCAACCCTTGCAGGGCGGGCAAACCCGGGCGCCGGTGGCGGCCCCGATGGCCGGCGGCCCCGCTTGCCGCTACGCTGGCCGGCTCTTACAAGCCTCTGCCAAACCCATGCCACGCCTGACAAAAATCGCCGCCGCCCTGCTGGCCGCCAGCACGCTCGCCCTGCCCTCGGCGCGGGCGCTGGACCTCAAGAATCTGTCGCCCGATGTTGCGGCCTGCAATGACTTTTACGAGTTTGTGAACGGCCGCTGGGACGCCGCCACGCCGCTGCCCGACGGTCGCGCGCGCATCGGCAGCTTCATCGATCTGCGCATCGCCAATGACGCCATCCTGCAGCAAGGCCTGGACGAGCTGATCGCCAAACCGGCGCTGCAGACCAGCCCGGGACTGAAAGCCGTGGCGGCCTTCTATGCCAGCGGCATGGACCTGGCCGCCATCGAAGCCGGTGGCCTCAAGGCCTTGCAGCCGCTGCTGGCCCAGATCGCGGCGCTGCGCGGGCCGGCCGATCTGCCGGCGGCGCTGGCGGCGCTGAACCGGGTGCAGGTGGCCGCACCGTTGAGCGCCTATGTGTGGCACGACCCCAAGGACACGCGCCGCCATGCGCTGATCGTTGCCCAGGCCGGCCTGGGCCTGCCCGACCGCGAGGACTATTTCAAGAGCGATGCCGTCTCGCTGCGCCTGCAGGCCGCTTATCGCGCCTACGCCAAGACGCTGCTGGCTGCGGCCGGGCTGCCGGCAGAGGCCGCCGATATCGAGGAGCTGATGGCCTTCGAGGCCCGGCTGGCCGAGGCTTCGCGCACGCGCGTCAAGCTGCGCGAACCGAATGCCAACTACAACCCCTTCGATGCCAAGGCCCTGGCGGCCAGTGCGCCGGGATTCGACTGGGCCGCCTACCTGGCCGCCTACACCGGTAGGCCCGAGGGCGTGGCGCGCTTCATCGTCGGCCAGCCCGAGTTCGCCCAGCGCCTGGGCGAGCTGGCCCGCGAGGCGCAGCCAGCCGTCTGGCGCAACTACCTGAGCCTGCGCCTGCTGGACGCCAGCGCGGCGCGCCTGCCCAAGGTCTTTGCCGACGCGCATTTCGCCTATCACGGCACCGCCATCGCCGGGCTGAAGGCGCCGGCGCCGCGCAGCGAAGACGTGATCATGAGCATAGGCGGGCGCACCGGCAGCGCACCGGTGGGCCTGGCCCTGGGCGAGCTCTTCGTGGCCAAGGCCTTCCCAGCCGAGGCGCAGGCGCGCTCGCAGCAGCTGGTGGCCGATATCAAGGCGGCGATGCGCGGCCGCATCGAGGGCCTGACCTGGATGAGCGCGCCGACCAAGCAGCGCGCGCTGGCCAAGCTCGACGCGATGGCGCTGAAGATCGGCGCGCCCGAGCGCTGGCCCGACTATGCCGGCCTGCCACTGAAGGCCGATGACTATGCCGGCAATGCGCTGCGCGCCAGCGCCTGGCAGAGCGCCCAGCGCCTGGCCGATCTGGACCGGCCGGTGGACCGCTCGCGCTGGTTCACCAGCCCGCACATCGTCAACGCCTTCGCCGGCGGGCTCAACGAAATCGTGTTCCCGGCCGGCATCCTGCAGCCGCCCTTCTTCTCCGCCTCGGCCGACGACGCGGTCAACTACGGCGGCATCGGCATGGTGATAGGCCACGAGATCACCCATCATTTCGACGACCGCGGCCGCCAGTACGACAGCGTCGGCAATCTGGCCGACTGGTGGACGCCCGAGGACGCCGCCGCCTACCAGGCCCGGGCCGAGCAGGTAGCCGGGCTCTACAGCGGCTACGAGCCGCTGCCGGGCCAGCGCATCAACGGCCACCAGATGCTGGGCGAGAACATCTCCGACATCGCCGGCATGCCGATCGCCTTCGAGGGCCTGCAGCGCGCACTGGCCCGCAGCGGCGCGCGCGACAAGGTCGACGGCTACACGCCCGAGCAGCGCTTCTTCCTGTCCAACGCGCTGATCTGGCGCACCAAGATGCGCAATGAGCTGCTGATCAACCAGCTGCGCACCGGCCAGCACTCGCCGCCCAAGTACCGGGTGCTGGGTCCGATGTCCAATCTGCCGGCCTTTGCCCAGGCCTTTGCCTGCAAGCCCGGCGACGCCATGGTGGCGGCCGAGCCGATCAGGGTCTGGTGAGGGCTCAGGCTGCGGCCGTCACGGCGGCCGCGATGGCCGCGTCCAGCGCCGGCAGGCGCTGACGCAGCGCCGCCAGCCGGGCCTCGTCGGCGGGGCGCTGCGCGCTGCCCCAGACCGGGTTGGGGTAGTGGCTGTCCCAGTCGAAGCGGGCGATCACATGCCAGTGCAGATGGGGCACGACATTGCCGAGACTGGCGAGATTGATCTTGGTGGGGGCCAGGTCTTGCCTGAGCACCGTCTCGATGCGGTTGACGGCCTCCATGCAGGCCAGTCGCGCGGCGGCGTCGAGGTCGCTGAACTCGGCCACATGGGCGCGCCAGATCAGGCGATAGAAGGCCGGGAACGCGGCCTCGTCGGCGCGGATCACGCGCCACAGCGGGGTTTGCGCGATCAGCAGGCCGCCGTCGTCGCGGCACAGCGGGCAGTCGGATTGAGTGGTGATGTCCATGGCAGCGGCACTGTAACCGGACGCGCGGCTTCGTCATGACTTCCGGCACGGCAGGCCCGTCGCAGCGGGGCTTGTGACGAAATCAGTTCGTCGCGAATTCCGGCCGATCATCACCCGACTTTGGCTTTTGGTCGCGGCGACCTTGGTCCGACCCCAGGGGCAACCCTAGGCTGTGCCCATGTTCCGGAGCGAGCGCTCCGGTTCTTCGCACCCACCGACAGCCATCGATCAAGGAGATTCCCATGACCAAGACCCTCTACCGCACACTGAGCGCCACCGCACTGGTTCTGCTCGCCGGCCTGGCCCAAGCCCAACCCGAGGGGCTCAAGCGCGTCGAAGTCAGCGGCAAGCAAGGCGAGCCGGTGCGCCGCGATGTCAGCCGCAGCTGCCCCGGCGTCGCCGCCACGCTGCAAGACGCACTGGAAAAGTCCTGGCACCTCGAAGAGCAGGAGGCCACGGTGCGCGTCTCCTTCCGCCTGCAGGGCGAGGACACCACCGAGGTCAAGTCGCAGGGCGGGCCGTTGGCCTACCGCATGGCCGTGCGCCGCGCGGTCAGCGGCATGCAGTGCACCAAGCAGGCCACGGACGGCCAGCTCTACAGCTTCGAGATCAGCTTCGTGGCGCCGAAAGACGAAGACGGCAGCTATCGCGTGGCGCTGCAGGAAAACTGACAGCGCAACGCCGGCGGCGCGACAGACAGCGCGGCCAACTTTGTCACGGATTGATCGAGATCAAGCCGCAATTGCTGGGTTTCTGACAGCTCCGCGCCCCCGTGAGGGGGCGATTACCGTACATTGCGCCCTTGCCCGATCGGGCGAGTGCGAGGCGCGGACCGCGCCTCTCTTCCAAGCACCAGCGCCAGCCGCATAGACAAGGCGAGCACGCCCTCCGGGCTCGCTCTGCGGCATAGCACCGATCCCCATGCATAGACCCCGCTGAGCCCACCCGGCTGCAGCGAGAGCCGCGCGTGCGCATCGCAATGCCTGGCTCGCCACCGAAGAGCATCATGAGAATCGACAACTCCGACCCCCGTGCATCGACCCTGGGCTACGCCAGCGTGGCGCGCCGCGTCTCGCTGATCAGCTGCCTGGGCATTGCCGCCCTGCTGATCGCCATCTGCGCGCTGATCTCCTGGCTGCTGACCGAGCAGGCGCGCCAGCGCAGCGTCGACTACATGACCAGCGAGGCCGCCGCCGTCGCGCGGGTGGCCGATGCACTGGACCGCACCGCCCGCCAGTCCGCCGACCGGCTCTACGCGGTGCTGGCCGCCGAGCTGACCGGCAGCTTCGCGCTGCAGGGCGAGGCCGAGCTGACGCACGACGGCCAGGCCCTGGCCGGCGAGCTGGGCCTGGTGGATCGCTTCAGCGCCAAGACCGGTGGCGTGGCCACCATCTTCGCGCGCAAGGGCGAGGACTTCATGCGCGTCACCACCTCGCTGACCAAGCAGGACGGCTCGCGCGCGATGGGCACGCTGCTGGACAGCCAGCATCCGGCCTTCGCCAAGATGATGGCCGGCGGCAGCTATGTGGGCCCGGCCACGCTGTTCGGTGTGCCCTTCATGACCCGCTACCAGGCCATCAAGGACGCCCAGGGCCAGGTGGTCGGCATCCTCTTCGTCGGCTTCGATATGCGCGGCCTGCAGCAGGAGCTGGTGGCGATGGCCCAGGCCGTGAAGCTCTACGAGAGCGGCGGCCTCTACATCATCGACCCGGCCAAGTCGGCCGCCGACGCCTATCTGCGCGCCCATCCGAGCGCCCAAGGCAAGAAGCTGGCCGAGCTGCTACCGGGTGGTGCCGAGGGCCTGCTGAAGGCGCTGGCCGAGGCGCCCAAGGGCCTGCTCAGCGAGGCCCCGGCCCTGTACAACGACAAGCACGACGACGCCTTCGCGGTCGCGCAGCGCAGCGAGGGCACCGGCTGGTGGGTGGTGGCCGAGGCCTCGCAATCGACCGCGCTGGCCGCGCACTACCGCTCGCTGCAGGCCTTGTGGGGCCTGATGATGCTGGCCGTGCTGGTGCTGGGCCTGGGCATCACCGCGCTGCTGCGCCGCTGGGTGGGCCAGCCGCTGGAAGCGCTGAACGGCGCGGTGCAGGCGATTGCCGATGGTGATCTGACCCAGCCGGTCGGCGTCGCGCGCCGGGACGATATCGGCGCGCTGGCGACCGGCGTGGAAACCATGCGCCAGCAGCTCGCGGGCACGATTGCCGAGGTTTCGCGCGCCAGCGACCAGATCGGTCTGGCCAGCGCCGAGGTGGCGGCCGGCAGCCGCGACCTGTCGCAGCGCACCGAGCAGTCGGCCAGCCGCCTGCAGGAGACGGCCGGCGCGATGGAAGAGCTGTCCGGCTCGATGAGCCAAACGGCGGCCGCCGCCGAGCAGGCGCATCAGTTCGTCGGCGCGTCCGACCAGGCGGCCGAGCATGGCGGGCAGGTGGTGGCGCAGGTGGTGCAGACCATGGAGCAGATCCGCGGCGCCAGCGCCCAGATCGCCGAGATCACCGGCACCATCGACTCGATCGCCTTCCAGACCAATATCCTGGCGCTGAACGCCGCCGTCGAGGCGGCCCGCGCCGGCGAGCAGGGGCGCGGCTTCGCGGTGGTGGCCAGCGAGGTGCGGGTGCTGGCGCAGCGCAGCGCCGAGGCGGCCAAGCAGATCCGCAGCCTGATCAGCAGCAGCTCAGAGAAGGTCGAGTCCGGTGCCCGCCTGGTCGGCGAGGCCGGCACGGCGATGCAGGAGATCCTGGGCAGCGTCAAGCGCGTGGCCGGCATCATCGGCGAGATCTCGACCGCCGCCCGCGAGCAGGCCATAGGCGTGGGCCAGATCAATGCCGCCGTGGCCGACCTGGATCAGGGCACGCAGCAGAACGCGGCCCTGGTGGAGCAGAGCACGGCCGCCGCCGAGAGCCTGCAGGAGCAGGCCGACAAGCTGGTGCAGCAGGTCGGACGTTTTCGCGTCTGAGCTGCTGCCCGCTCACACGAGCACGCGCTCGATGCCGCCGGCGTTGGCCTTGGCCACGTACTCCGGCATCCAGTCCTTGCCGAGGATCTGATTGGCCATCTCGACGACGATGTAGTCGGCCTCCAGCAGGCCGTTCTGCAGATCGCCGCCATAGCGTGAGAGGCCTTGAAGGCAGCTCGGGCAGGAAGTCAGGATCTTCAGGTTCTCGGCGGCCGCGACCTTGCCGCTCTCGCGCAGCTGGGTCTCGGTCTTGCGCAGCTCCTCCTCCTTGCGGAAGCGGATCTGGGTCGAGATGTCGGGGCGGGTCACGCCCAGCGTGCCGCTCTCGCCGCAGCAGCGCTCGCTCTTGACCACCTCGGCGCCGACCAGGGCCTTGACCGTCTTCATCGGGTCCTGCAGCTTCATCGGGCTGTGGCAGGGGTCGTGGTACAGGAAGGCCTGCTTGCTGTCGAGCGTGATGCCCTTCTCCAGCAGGTATTCGTGGATGTCGATGATGCGGCAGCCCGGGAAGATGTCCTCGAACTTGTAGCCCTGCAGCTGGTCGTAGCAGGTGCCGCAGCTGACCACCACGGTCTTGATGTCCAGGTAGTTCAGCGTGTTGGCGACGCGGTGGAACAGCACGCGGTTGTCGGTGATGATCTTCTCGGCCTTGTCGAACTGGCCCGAGCCGCGCTGCGGATAGCCGCAGCACAGATAGCCTGGCGGCAGCACGGTCTGCACCCCGGCATGCCAGAGCATGGCCTGGGTCGCCAGGCCGACCTGGCTGAACAGCCGCTCCGAGCCGCAGCCCGGGAAATAGAACACCGCCTCGGTCTCGGCCGTCGTCGCCTTGGGGTTGCGGATGATGGGGACGTAGTCCTTGTCCTCGATGTCCAGCAAGGCGCGCGCGGTCTTCTTCGGCAGGCCGCCCGGCAGCTTCTTGTTGATGAAGTGGATCACCTGCTCCTTGATCGGCGCGGCGCCCAGGGTCGCGCGCGGCGCGGCGGTCTGTTTCTTCGCAAAGGTCTTCAGCAGGTCGTGGGCCAGGCGCTGGGCCTTGAAGCCCACGCCCACCATCGCGCTGCGGGCCAGCTTGATGGTCTCGGGATTGGTGGCGTTGAGCATCAGCATCGCGGCGGCATTGCCGGGGCGCCAGCTCTTCTGACCCATCTTGCGCAGCAGGTTGCGCATATTCATCGTCACGTCGCCGAAGTCGATCTTGACCGGGCAGGGATTCGCGCATTTGTGGCAGACCGTGCAGTGGTCGGCCACGTCCTCGAACTCCTGCCAATGCTTGATCGAGACGCCGCGGCGGGTCTGCTCCTCGTAGAGGAAGGCCTCAACCAGCAGCGAGGTCGCCAGGATCTTGTTGCGCGGGCTGTAGAGCAGATTGGCGCGCGGCACATGGGTGGCGCAGACCGGCTTGCATTTGCCGCAGCGCAGGCAGTCCTTGACGCTGTCGGCGATCGCACCGATATCGCTCTGCTGCATGATCAGCGACTCATGCCCCATCAGCCCGAAGCTCGGGGTGTAGGCATTGGTCAGATCGGCATAGGTGGTCAGCGACTCGGGGCCGCCCAGGCGCAAGAGCTTGCCCTTGTTGAAGCGGCCCTCGGGGTCAATCCTTGCCTTGTAGTCGGCAAAAGGCGCCAGCTCGGCATCGCTGAGGAACTCCAGCTTGGTGATGCCGATGCCGTGCTCGCCCGAGATCACGCCGTCCAGGCTGCGTGCCAGCTTCATGATGCGGGCGACGGCTTCGTGCGCCGTCTGCAGCATCTGGTAGTTGTCGGAGTTGACCGGGATATTGGTGTGCACATTGCCGTCGCCGGCATGCATATGCAGGGCCACCCAGACGCGGCCGCGCAGCACTTCCTTGTGGATGCGCTTGCACTCGTCCAGGATCTGCGCGAAGGCGCCGCCGCTGAAGATGTCCTGCAGCGGCTTGAAGATCTGGGTCTTCCACGAGGCCCGCAGGCTGTGGTCCTGCAGCTGGTCGAAGAAGCTGCGTTCCTCGCCTCGGGCTATATCCAGCTCCTGCATCCACTGCTGCCACTGCGCCCGCACCTCGGCCAGCAGGCTCAGCGCCTGCGCGACGCGGTCGCCGAGCAGCTCGGCGCTGGGGATCTCGCTGGCATCGTCGGTCTTGCCCAGCGGCAGATTGCCGCGCTCGAAAAAGGCCTGCAGCTCGTCCACCAGGGCCAGCTTGTTGCGCAAGGAGAGCTCGATATTGATGCGCTCGATGCCCAGCGTGTACTCGCCCATGCGCGGCAAGGGGATCACGACGTCCTCGTTCACCTTGAAGGCATTGGTGTGCTTGGAGATCGCGGCGGTGCGCTTGCGGTCCAGCCAGAACTTCTTGCGCGCATCGGCGCTGATCGCGACAAAGCCCTCGCCGCTGCGGCCGTTGGCCAGGCGCACAACCTCGCTGGTCGCTCGCGCCACCGCATCGGCGTCCTCGCCGACGATGTCGCCGACCAGCACCATCTTGGGCAGGCCGCCGCGCTTGCTCTTGGTCGCGTAGCCCACCGCCTTCAGATAGCGGTCGTCCAGATGCTCCAGGCCCGCGAGCAGGACGGGGGAGGGGCCCCGTCCCTCCCCTGTGTCGCCGTCGGGCTTTTTGGACAGGGCGAACATCAAGTCGCGGATCTCGACGATGGAGGGCACGCAGTCCTTCGGATTGCCGAAGAACTCCAGGCAGACGGTGCGCACATGGGCCGGCATCTTGTGCACGACCCAGCGGGCACTGGTGATCAGGCCATCGCAGCCCTCTTTCTGGATGCCGGGCAGGCCGGCCAGGAACTTGTCGGTGACATCCTTGCCCAAGCCTTCCTTCCGGAAGGTGCGGCCGGGGATGTTGAGAACCTCGGTGCGCTCGAGCTTCTTGCCGCTCGCATCGAAATAGCGCAGCTCGAAGCTGGCCGTCTCGACATCATGGATCTTGCCGAGGTTGTGATTGAGCCGCACCACCTCCAGCCACTTGGCCTCGGGCGTCACCATGCGCCAGCTGGCCAGATTGTCCAGCGCCGTGCCCCACAGCACGGCCTTCTTGCCGCCCGCATTCATCGCCACATTGCCGCCAACGCAGCTGGCTTCGGCCGAAGTGGGATCGACCGCGAACACATAGCCATGCAGCTCGGCCAGGTCGGCCACGCGCTGGGTCACGACGCCGGCCTCGCTCCATATCGTCGCGACCGGCTTGTCGACGCCGGGCAGCGCCATCACCTCGACGCCGCGCAGCGCTTCGAGCTTCTCGGTATTGATGACCGCGCTGTTCCATACCAGCGGCACGGCGCCGCCGGTATAGCCGGTGCCGCCGCCGCGCGGGATGATGGTCAGGCCCAGCTCGATGCAGCCCTTGACCAGATGGGCCATCTCCGCCTCGGTATCCGGGGTCAGCACGACAAAGGGGTACTCGACCCGCCAGTCGGTCGCGTCGGTCACATGCGAGACGCGCGACAGGCCGTCGAACTTGATATTGTCCTTGGCGGTGCGCTTGCCCAGCAGCTTGGTGGCGCGGCGGCGCAGCTCGGCCACCTCGTCGAACTGGCTGGAGAACTGCTGCACCGCCCGGCGCGCGGCCGCAAGCAGCTCGCCCACCGAGGCGTCGCGCTGTGGGTCGCTGGCCGGGTCGCGGCGCTTCTCGACCTCATGCAGCCGGTGGTTCAGCGCTTCGATCAACTGGCCCCGGCGCTTCGGGTTGTCCAGCAGATCGTCCTGCAGATAGGGGTTGCGCTGCACCACCCAGATATCGCCCAGCACCTCGTACAGCATCCGGGCCGAGCGGCCGGTGCGGCGCTCCTCGCGCAGCTTGTTCAGCAGCTCCCAGGCGCGCGCGCCCAGCAGGCGGATGACGATTTCGCGGTCGGAGAAGGAGGTGTAGTTATAGGGAATCTCGCGCAGCCGGGCGGCGTGCGGGGCGTCCTCATGCCCGGCGGCGGCGGTGTGGGTCGGGTCGACAGGCATCAGCGGATGCGGTGCATTCATGGCGGCCAGGCGCTTGCGCACCCTTGGTTGGCCGGGCAGCCGGTCAAGGCGGAACACCCGGCGAAAGCTGGAAATCTCTCGTTCGATCTGCATCGACGCGCCGGGCTTGTGACCTGCTGGCGGGGATGCGGGCGGCAGCCTCATCAGGTGCGCACACCGGCATCACACCGGCAGCCAACCCCACTCGCGTCGGGTCCGTGATCCTACCGCAGTGCAGCATGCCCGCCCTGCGCACGGCCGAGAGCCCTTGCCGGACCCGCCTGTTTGGGGCGGTATGGACAGGCGGCTGTGGCGCGCACGCCAATGGCGGCGCACCAAATGATGGCGCCGACGCCGTCTTCAGGCGCATCGGGCACCACACCCGGGCCAGGCCCTATTGCCCGGACGCGGCGACCATGTCACAACACGGATGTCACAATTGACACATAAGCTTGTTGGCTCATGCTGTGATCCACATGATCCACACCAGCCCTGTCGAATAACGGAGCATCCAAGACAATGAAAGCACAACACCTCGTCGCCGCGCTGCTGGCCGCCGGCCTTGCCACCGGTGCGCAAGCACAGACCGAAGTCCAGTGGTGGCATTCCATGGGCGGCGCCCTGGGTGAATGGGTCAATGATCTGGCCAAGGATTTCAACGCCAGCCAGAAAGATTACAAGATCGTGCCCACCTTCAAGGGCAGTTATGACGAGTCGATGACGGCCGCGATCGCCGCCTTCCGCGCCGGCAATGCGCCGCACATCCTGCAGGTCTTCGAGGTCGGCACGGCCACGATGATGGCCAGCAAGGGCGCCATCGTGCCGGTGGGCGAGGTGATGAAGAACGCCGGCGCCAAGTTCGACCCGAGCGCCTATGTGCCCGCCGTGGCCGGCTACTACACGGCCCCCAACGGCCAGATGCTGAGCTTCCCCTTCAACAGCTCGACCACGGTGTTCCACTACAACAAGGACGCCTTCAAGGCCGCCGGCCTGGACCCGAACAAGGCGCCCGCCACCTGGCCCGAGGTGGCACTGGCCGCCGCCAAGCTCAAGGCCAGCGGCCACAAGTGCCCGTTCACGACCAGCTGGGTCAGCTGGACCCAGTTCGAGAGCTTCTCGGCCTGGCACAACGTCGAATTCGCCAGCAAGAACAACGGCTTCGGCGGCCTGGACACGCGACTGAACTTCAGCACCCCGCTGCATGTGCGCCATATCGAGAACCTGGCGAACATGTCCAAGCAGGGCCTGTTCGTCTACAAGGGCCGCGGCAATGCGGCCGACGCCACCTATGTCTCGGGTGAGTGCGCGATGACCACCGGCTCCTCGGGCCTGTATGCCAATGTGAAGCGCAATGCCAAGTTCGGCTTCGGCATCTCGCCGCTGCCCTACTACCCCGATGTGACCGGCGCACCGCAGAACACCGTGATCGGCGGCGCCAGCCTGTGGGTGATGTCGGGCAAGAAGGCGCCCGAGTACAAGGGCGTGGCCGCCTTCTTCAGCTATCTGGCCCGCACCGATGTGGCGGCCGACAGCCACAAGCGCACCGGCTATCTGCCGGTGACCAAGGAGGCCTACAACGCCACCGAGAAGTCGGGCTTCTACAAGGAAAACCCGGGCACCGAGGTGGCCGTGGTGCAGATGATCCGCAAGACCACCGACAAGTCGCGCGGCGTGCGCCTGGGCAATTTCGTCCAGATCCGCACCATCATCGACGAGGAAATGGAACAGGTCTGGGGGGGCAAGAAGAGCGCCAAGGAAGGCATCGACGCCGCGATCAAACGCGGCAACGAACAGCTGGAGCGTTTCGAGAAGGCCAACAAGGGCTAAGCTCCTCGCTTTGAATGATCGATAGAACCCGCCGCCCTGGGAAACCGGGGCGGCGGGTTGATGCTTTTGGGAAGGGACATCATGTCCGTAGAAAAACGCGTGCTTTTCAAATCGGGCTGGCTGCCCTGGGTGCTGCTGGCACCTCAGGTCATCGTCATCACCGTGTTCTTCTTCTGGCCGGCCGGCCAGGCGCTGCTGCAGTCGCTGCAGCAGCAGGATGCCTTCGGCATGTCCACCGAGTGGGTGGGGCTGCAGAACTTCCGCCAGCTCTTCAGTGACGAGAGCTATCTGGCCTCGTTCAAGATCACCGCGCTGTTCTCCGCGCTGGTGGCGGGCTTCGGCCTGGCCATCGCGCTGCTGCTGGCCGTGATGGCCGACCGTGTGATCAAGGGCGCCTTCGCCTACAAGACCCTGCTGATCTGGCCTTATGCGGTGGCGCCGGCGGTGGCCGGCGTGCTGTGGCTGTTCATGTTCGCGCCCTCCTTCGGCGTGGTCTCCTACATGCTGCAAGCCGCCGGCACCGACTGGAACCACCTGCTGAACTCCAACCATGCGATGACGCTGATCGTGGTCGCCGCGGTCTGGAAGCAGATCTCCTACAACTTCCTGTTCTTCCTGGCGGGGCTGCAGTCGATCCCGAAATCGCTGATCGAGGCCGCCGCCATCGACGGTGCCAGTCCGGCCCGGCGCTTCTGGACCATTGTGTTCCCGCTGCTCTCGCCGACTACCTTCTTCCTGCTGGTCATCAATGTGGTCTACGCCTTCTTCGACACCTTCGCGATCGTCGACGCGGCCACCCACGGCGGCCCGGGCAAGGACACGGCCATCCTGGTCTACAAGGTCTACTACGACGGCTTCAAGGCCCTGGACCTGGGCGGCTCGGCCGCGCAATCGGTGGTGCTGATGGTCATCGTGATCGCGCTGACCGTGCTGCAGTTCCGTTTCGTCGAGAAGAAAGTGCAGTACTGACATGATCGAACGTCGCCCCGCCCTCACCGTGCTGGCCCATCTGACGCTGATACTCGGCGTGCTGATCGTGGCCTTCCCGGTCTACCTGACCTTTGTCGCCTCGACCCAGAGCGCCGAGCAGATCGCGCAGAGCCGCCCGCTCTCGCTGCTGCCCGGTGACCATATGCTGGAAACCTGGAAGCTGGCCCTGTTCGGCGGCGAGACCAGCGCCGGCAGCAAGATCCCGCCAGCCCTGCCCATGCTGAAGATCAGCCTGATCAGCGCGCTGGTGATCTCGCTGGGCAAGATCGCGATCTCGCTGCTCTCGGCCTTCGCGATCGTCTACTTCCGCTTCCCCTTCAAGAGCTTCTTCTTCTGGGCCATCTTCGTGACGCTGATGCTGCCGGTGGAGGTGCGCATAGGCCCGACCTACCAGGTGGTGTCGGACCTGAAGATGCTCAACACCTATGCCGGCCTGACCGTGCCGCTGATCGCCTCGGCCACCGCCACCTTCCTGTTCCGCCAGTTCTTCATGACGGTGCCGGACGAGCTGGTCGAGGCCGCGCGCATGGATGGCGCCGGGCCGATGCGCTTCTTCAAGGACGTGCTGCTGCCGCTCTCGCGCACCAGCATCGCCGCGCTCTTCGTGATCCAGTTCATCTATGGCTGGAACCAGTATCTGTGGCCCCTGCTGGTCACCACGCAGGAGGATATGTACCCGGTCGTGATGGGCATCAAGCGCCTGATCACCGGCGAGTCCTATACCGAGTGGAACGTCGTGATGGCCACCGCGCTGCTGGCGATGATCCCGCCGGCCCTGGTCGTGATGCTGATGCAGAAGTGGTTCGTCAAGGGCCTGGTGGACACCGAAAAATGATCGCTTGCGGGACGTAGCGCCGCGCTGCGGCCAGCGCTGTTCCCAGCGGACTAGAGAACAAAAGTAGAGCAAACAAGATGGCAAGCATTTCCCTTCGCAATGTGGTCAAGCGTTATGGCCACGGCCCCAAGGCCAACCAGGTGATCCACGGCGTCAACGCCGAGATCAAGGACGGCGAGTTCATCGTCATCGTCGGCCCCTCGGGCTGCGGCAAGAGCACCTTGCTGCGCATGGTGGCCGGGCTCGAAGAAGTCTCCGGCGGCGAGATCGCCATCGGCCCGCGCGTCGTCAACGATGTGGAACCGGCCGATCGCGATATCGCGATGGTGTTCCAGAACTACGCGCTCTACCCGCATATGAGCGTGTTCGAGAACATGGCTTACGGCCTGAAGATCAAGAAGGTGCCGATCGCCGAGATCAAGACCCGCGTCGACAAGGCCGCCAAGATCCTCGAGCTGGGCCATCTGCTGGACCGCACGCCGCGCGCCCTGTCCGGCGGCCAGCGCCAGCGCGTCGCGATGGGCCGCGCCATCGTGCGCAACCCGCAGGTCTTTCTGTTCGATGAGCCGCTGTCCAATCTGGACGCCAAGCTGCGCGCCCAGACCCGGCTCGAGATCCAGAAGCTGCACCGCGAGCTGGGCGTGACCTCGCTGTTCGTGACCCACGACCAGGTCGAGGCGATGACACTGGCCCAGCGCATGATCGTGATGAACGGCGGCCATATGGAGCAGATCGGCACGCCCGAGGAGGTCTACCAGCGCCCCGCCACCACCTTCGTCGCCAGCTTCATCGGCTCGCCGCCGATGAATCTGCTGAAAGGCCAGGCCAAGGGCAATAGCTTCACGGTCGGCGGCATCACCCTGGCCCTGCCGGCCCCGGCGCCGCGCGAAGGCGAGCTGATCCTGGGCCTGCGCCCCGAGCATCTGGACCACTGGAATGCCAGCAGCGGCTGGCCCCTGAAGGTCGAGATGATCGAGATGCTGGGCGCCGAGCGCCTGGTCTATGGCCGTCTGGGCAGCGAGCAGTTCACGCTGCGCATCGACGGCACCCTGGTGCCGCCGGCCGTTGGAGACACGCTGATGCTGGAGCTCAGCGACAAGCAGCTGCACTGGTTCGACGCGCAGACGCAAAAGCGCGTCGGGAGCTGAGTCATGAGCGCAGCGCAGGGCCGCCCCAAGCAAGCTCGCTCCCGCATGGCGGGACAGGCCGCAGGCCGAAGGGTGCACCAATGAGCGACTGGCCGATGCCGTTCTGGATCGCCCATCGCGGCGCCGGCAAGCTCGCACCGGAGAACACGCTGGCCGCCTTCCGCGAGGGCGCACGGCATGGCTATCGCGCCTTCGAGTGCGATGTGAAGCTCAGCAGCGAGGGCATCCCCTTCCTGCTGCATGACGCGACGCTGAACCGCACCACGCCCGAGCGCGGCGTGGCCGGTGAGCGCCCCTGGGCCGAGCTCTCGCGCATCGATGCCGGTGCCTGGCACAGCCGCGCCTATGCCGGCGAGCCACTCCCCAGCCTGGATACGCTGGCTCGTTACGTCATCGCGAACCGCTTCGCGCTGAACATCGAGATCAAGCCGACGCCGGGTCAGGAACTCGTCACCGGTCAGGTGGTGGGCCGCGAGGTGCTGCGCCTGTGGGCTGGCTCGGGCCTGCTGCCGCTGTTCAGCTCCTTCCAGCCCGAGGCCCTGGCCGGCGCCCTCGAAACCGCGCCCGCCGTGCCACGCGGCCTGCTGCTGGACAAGCTCTCGGATGGCTGGCTGGCACAAGCCCTGCGCCTGCAATGCCGCGCCGTGATCACGAACTATGCGCTGATGAACCAAGCCCTGGTCGAGCAGCTGCATGCCGCCGGGCTGAAAGCCCTGGTCTATACCGTCAACGACCCCGCCTCGGCCGAGTGGCTGATCGGCAATGGGGTCGACGGCATCATCACCGATGCGGTGGACAGGTTCGCGCCGGCGGGGTGAGAGGGTCGGCGGCTGCAGATGGAAAGCGGTCGGCGAAAGGCCGATCAATCGCGATCGATGGCGGCGTGAACCACTGCGCGCCGTTCTCCGTCACGTAGAAGTGGTCCTCCAGCCGCACGCCGAACTGTCCCGGCACGACGATCATCGGCTCGTTGCTGCAGCAGTGGCCCGGCGCCATCGGCTGCCGGTTGCCGCGCACGAGATAGGGGGCCTCGTGGATGGACAGGCCGCAGCCGTGGCCGGTGCGGTGTGGCAGCCCCGGCAGGCGGTAGTCGGGGCCGAGGCCGGCGGCCTCCAGCACCCGGCGCGCGGCGGCGTCCACCGCCTCGCAAGGCACGCCGGGGCGCACCGCGTCGAAGGCGGCTTGCTGGGCGGCCCGCTCCAGCGCCCAGATGCGCTGCTGCGCCTCGTTCGCCTCGCCGAAGATCCAGGTGCGCGTCACGTCGGAGTTGTAGCCCTCGATGCTGCAGCCGGTGTCGATCAGCACCAGCTCATCGCGGCGCAGATGCTGCACGCCGGGGATACCGTGCGGATAGGCCGTGGCATGACCGAACTGCACGATGCAGAAGGTGGAGCCACCGTCCGCACCCAGCGCGCGGTGCGCCTGGTCGATGAAGCGCAGCAGCTCATCCGTGCCAATGCCTTCGCGCGCGATGCCGGCGGCCAGGCGGTGGACTTGCAGCGTGATGTCGCAGGCGTGCTGCATCAGCGCCAGTTCGGCAGCACTCTTGCACATGCGGCAAGCGTCGATGATGGGCTGGGCGTCGACAACGAGTCCCGCCTCCAGGTGGCGGCCCAGCCCGGTGCTGATGCGCAAGGCAGCCTCGGGGTCCAGCGCCAGCGTGCGTGCGCCGCGCTCGGCCATCGCACGCGCCACCAGCGCGTACGGGTCTTCGTGCTCCTCCCACAGGCGCTTGCCCGCCGGTATGCGCAGCACCGCGTCCAGCGAGCCCTCCTCGAAGGCCGGCGCGATCAGCAGCGGCTCGCCCGCGGCGGTCAGCAGCATCGCGACGAGGCGCTCGCTCGCGCCCCAGCCGATACCGGTGAAATAGCGCAGCGACTGCCCCGCCGTGACCAGCAGCGCGTCGACGTCAGCCTCCTGCATCAGCGCACGCGCCTTGGCCAGGCGCGCTGCATACTCGGCGGCGCTGATGGCAGGCGGGCGCGCCGGGAGACTTTGCCGCCGGGTGTCGAACTGCGCCTGGGCTTGCGCGGTCGTGAGGTGGCCGATCTGGTCGTTCATCGAGGGTTCCTTGTTGATCGAAGCGAGTGAAGGCTCAGCAAGCCAGCAGCCGGGCATTCACGCAGGCGCGGCCAGGGCGCCGATGCAGGCGTGGGGAGGATGAGCGCGCGGCGCTCTCAAGATGCTAGAGCTTGGGGCGCGTCCCGGCTATGCCAATTTCCGCATCTGGGGTGCGCGTCGGAATGACACTCAGGCGCGCGCCTCGAGCATGATGCGCCGGTAGTCTCGCGGGGTCGCACCGACCGAGGCCTTGAACTGGCGGCTGAAGGCGCTCTGGTCGCTGAAGCCGCAGGCCAGGCCGATGGAGGCGATGCTGTCGCCGCCGCGCAGCAGGCCCATCGCGGCCTCGATGCGCAGCCGCGTCAGCCATTGCTGCGGCGTCAGGTGGAAGACGCGGTGGAACTGGCGCTCGAGCTGCGACAGCGACAGCCCCGCCAGGCCGGCCAGCGCCTGCATGCGCACGCTCTCGCCGAAGTGCGTCTCCATATGGTCGAGCACGCGGCGCAGCCGCGCGAAGCCGGGATGGCGGCCGTCCGGCTGCTGCAGATCGTGGGAGACGCCCATCAGGCCGAGGATCGCGCCGCCCGGTCGGTCCTGCAGCGGCTTCTTGTGGGTCAGGCACCAGCCGGAGGCGCGGTTCGGAAACAGATGGACCTCCAGCTGGCTGGCGATGGACTGGCCGGCCAGCACGCGCCGGTCCTGCGAGGCATAGGCTTCACCCAGGCGCTGCGGGAAAACCTCCAGCGGCGTGCGCCCCAGCACCTCCTCGCGCCGCGACAGCCCCAGGCGCCGCACCAAGGTCATGTTGGCATGGGTGTAGCGGCCGTTCAGGTCCTTGATGAAGAACACGGTGGCCGGCAGCGTGTCCATCAGGCACTGCAGCTGCTCGGCATCGACCTGGGTGGGCAGGGGCTGGCTCATGGGCTCAACTATAGGAACTCCCGGTGGTATTTATTGTGCCGACTTCCGCATGTGCATGGCCGGAACATGCCTAGATGGCGCCGGGCTTTCAAGCCATGCTGCCGGCCATGCAATACATCGACTACATCGACTCCCACACCGGCGGCGAACCGACGCGCGTGGTCCTGTCTCCCCTGCCCGGCCTGGATCGCGGCAGCCTGGCCGAGCGCCGCGCCGCGCTGGTGCGCGAGCATGACCGCTGGCGCAGCGCGATCGCCTGCGAGCCGCGCGGCTCGGACACCATGGTCGGCGCGCTGCTGCTGCCGCCCGAGAACCCCGGCTCGGTGGCCTCGGTCATCTATTTCAACAATGTCGGCGTGCTCGGCATGTGCGGCCACGGCACCATCGGCCTGGTGCGCACCCTGGCCCATCTGGGTCGCATCCAGCCGGGGCGCCATGCCATCGACACGCCGGTTGGCACCATCACGGCCGAGCTGCATGCCGACGGCCGCGTCAGCCTCGCCAATGTCGAAAGCTACCGGCATGCGGCAGGCATCGAGGTCGAGATACCTGGACACGGCACGGTGCGCGGCGACGTGGCCTGGGGCGGCAACTGGTTCTTCATCAGCAAGGACTGCCCGCTGCCGCTGGAGCATGCCCATTGGCGCGAGCTGACCCGCTACACCGCCGCGTTGCGCGAGGCGCTGACGGCGGCCGGCATCAGCGGCGCGGACGGCGCCGAGATCGACCATATCGAGCTGAACGCCGCCCCCATCGATCCGGCCCACGACGCGCGCAACTTCGTGCTCTGCCCCGGCCTGGCCTACGACCGCTCGCCCTGCGGCACCGGGCTGTCCGCCAAGCTGGCTTGCCTGGCGGCCGACGGCAAGCTGGCGCCCGGCGCGGTCTTCCGCATGGAGAGCATCATCGGCAGTCTGTTCGAGGGTAGCTACACGCCGGCCGAGCAAGGCCGCATCGTGCCGCGCATCACCGGGCGCGCTCATCTCTCGGGCGAAGGCCGCCTGCTGATCGAGGCCGACGATCCCTTCGCCTGGGGTGTCGTCGCGCGCTGAGCCTTGCCGCTCGGCGCGCAACCTCGGCTGCGTCAGTTCGCCAGCCCGCCCATCAGCCGCTGCTGCAGGAAGCCATAGCTGAGCGACCACAGCCGCGCCTGCTGCGCCGGTGTCGCGGCGCCGGCATGGCCGCCCTCGATGTTCTCCCAGTACAGCACCTCGTGGCCCTGCTCCTGCAGCCGGGCCACCATCTTGCGGGCATGGCCGGGATGCACCCGGTCGTCACGCGTGGAGCTGGTGTAGAGCACCGGCGGATAGCGTTTGCCGGGCGCGGCGTTGTGATACGGCGAGTACTTGCCGATGTAGTCCCATTGCTCTGGGATGTCGGGGTTGCCGTATTCCTCGATCCAGGACGCGCCGGCCAGCATCTCGTGATAGCGCCGCATATCGGTCAGCGGCACCTGGCTGACGACGGCGCCGAACAGCTCGGGCCGCTGCACCATCGCCACCGAGGTCAGCAGCCCGCCCAGGCTGCCGCCCATGATGCCCAGCTTCTCCGGCCGCGTGATGCCGCGGCGCTGCAGATCCTCGGCCACCGCGATGAAGTCGCTGAAGCTGCGCTGGCGATGCTCGCGCTGCGCCGCCTGGTGCCAGCGCGGGCCGAACTCGCCGCCGCCGCGCAGATTGGCCAGCACATAGACGCCGCCGCGCGCCAGCCAGGCGCGCCCCAGGATGCCGCTATAGCCGGGCTTCATCGAGATCTCGAAGCCGCCGTAGCCATAGAGCAGCGTGGGCCGCCCCTCCTTGGGGGCGGGGCCGCGCGGCGCGACGATGAAGTAGGGAATCGTCGTGCCGTCGGCGGAGCGCGCCTGCAGCTGGCGCACCTCCAGACCGCTAGCGTCGAAGAAGGCGGGCAGCTGCTGCAGCGTCTGCCGCGTCGTGCGGCCGACCTCGGCGGCCTGCAGGCGCGCGGGCTCCAGGAAGCCGCTGCGCGTCAGCAGGTAGCGATTGGAGCTCTGCCCGGCCAGCGCGGCGACCCAGAGGCTCTCCAGCGGCCCGGTGGGCACGACGCGGCGCTGCCATTGCCGGCCCGCGGGGCGCCACTCGGTCAGGCTCTGGCGCACGTCCCGCATGCCGACCACGAGCAGCGCGTCCCGCAGGATCGTCAGGCTCTGCAGCGCCCCGTCGCGGGCCGGATCGTGCAGCAAGGTGAAGCGCGGCCTGCCGTCCAGCCAGGCCTGCAGCGGCGTCGCGATCAGGGCCCCGGCCGGATAGCGGCGGCCGCCCTGCTCCCAGTCGGAACGCAGCTCGATCAGCGCCATCGTGCCGAACAGCCGGGCCTGCGCATCGTCGGGCTTGGGCAGCTCGACCAGCTGTCCGTCCCGCAGCAGGTACTGCTTGCCGGCGAAGAAACTGGTGCGGCGCTCCAGCACGAACTGCTGCCGGCCCTGCAGGCGCTCGCCCCAGGCCCACAGCCCCACCTCGTCCCGGGCACCTTCCAGCAACAGCCGCGCCTCGCTCAGCGGGCTGCCGCGCCGCCACAGCTTCAGCTGGCGCGGATAGCCGGAGGCGGTCAGACTGCCGGCGCCGAAGTCGGTGTAGACGCCCAGCGTGTCGGCATCGATCCAGCCCGCGCCGCCCTTGGCCTCGGGCAGCGCGAAGCCGCCCTCGGCGGCCGGCACAAAGCGGCGCTCGACCGTGTCGTACTCGCGCAGCACATGGGCGTCGCCGCCGCCGCGGCTGAGGCTGACCAGGCAGCGCCTCGCCTGCGGCGCGAGGCAGTTCGCACCGGCCCAGACCCAGCGCTCGCCCTCGGTCTTGGCGAGCTGGTCGACGTCCAGCACGGTCTCCCATTGCGGCCGGTCCTGCAGATAAGCCTCGGGCGCGCTACGGCGCCAGAGGCCGCGCGGATGCTCGGCATCGCGCCAGAAGTTGTAGACCTGCGCCCCCAGCTGCTCGGCGGGCGCCAGCCTGGCCGGCGAGGCCATGACCTCGGCCAGCTCGGCCTCCAGCCTGGCGAAGCCCGGCGCCTGCAGCAGCGGCGCCAGGCTCGGCTGCTGGCCGCGCACCCAGCCGAGGGCGCGCTCGCCGTCCACCTCCTCCAGCCAGCGGTAGGGATCGGGCAGGTCGGCCGGCGGTGCGGCGCAGACCAGGGGCGCGGCGGCGAAGGTCGCCAGCAGCGCAAGAAGGAGTCGTGCTTGCTTGATCATCATCAGAACTTCACCTCGGCGCTGAGCTTCAGCACGCGCTCGTTCAGGCCGGGCAGCGTGCTGCTGGCGCGGCGGTAGACGGCCGGCTGCTCGTTGAAGGCATTGGACAGATTGGCCGACAGCGTCCAGCGCTTGATGCCGGTGTACTGCAGCCACAGGTCGGTGCTGGTCCAGGACGCGATGCGGCAATGGCTGTCCGGCTCCTTGCGCTCGGCGCAGCCCGAGGCCTGGTACCAGTCGTCATCGTTCTCGTCCCAGGCCAGCTTGGTGGAGCCGCTGAAATAGGTGCGGGTCCCCAGCTTCCAGTCGCCGCGGGCCCAGTTGGCCTTCAGCACCAGGCGCTCGCGCGGCACGCCGTTGTAGCCGACGCGGTTGATGCGGTAGGCGTTCGCATTCAGGTCCCAGTACAGCAGCTTGGACTGGATATTGGTCTCCAGCCCCGCGTCCAGCTTGCCCCAGTCGCCCAGGTTCCACTTGCTGCGCAGGTCGATGTCGAAGCCGCTGACCTTGGTCTTGTAGAGGTTGCGGTACTGCAGGCGCATCGTGCGGATCGGGCCGGCGGCGAAGCCGATGTCCTTGCCCGTGAGCTCCTTGGCGCGCTGCGACCAGAGCTTGTCCTGCGCCGAGACGGGGTCGCGGGGCACCAGGCCCGGGCTCTGGTCCTCGTTCTCCAGGATCTGCGCGATGTCGGGCACGCCGATCTCGTTGCGGCGCTTGATCGAGTAGTAGTCGATCGAGGCGCTGACATTGGACGCCAGCTGCAGCACCATGCCCAGCGTGGCATTGCTGGAGCGCTCGGGATTGAGGTCGAGATTGGGCGTGACGGCCGAAGGGAAGCCGGCCGCGCAGCCCGCGTTGAAGGCCAGCGTGGCCTCGATCTGGTCGGCCGCGTTGCCGGTCTTCAGCGCGTCGCGCAGCGCGCGGGCGGTGGCGCAGCGCTTGGGATCGACGATGCTGCTGTTGAACCAGGAGGCACCGCCATTGCCGGTCTCGGGCAGGCTGGGCGCGCGGAAGCCCTGTGTCACCGTGCCGCGCAGCATCAGCGCCTGGAACGGACGGAACACCAGCGAGGCCTTGGGCGTGACGGCGCCGAAGCCGTCGAACACCTTGTCGCCCCGCAGCGCCAGAGTGGCCTCCAGCTGCTTGGTGATGGGCGCGGCCAGCTCGGTGAACACCGCGGCCATATCGCGCTTGCCCTCGATGGCAACACCCGAGAAGCCGACGATGCGCGCCTGCAGGATGTTGTCCATGCTGCGATGGGAGAACTCCTCGTGGCGCAGCTCGGCGCCCACGGCCAGCATCAGCGGGCCGCCGGGCAGCGTGGCGATCTCGCGCGAGCCCTTGAAGTCGGCGAACTGCTGGCGGTAGCGGCCGGTCGAGCCCATCTCCGGGAACATCTTGTCCAGCACCGATTGCGGGTTGGTCTGGCCGAACTTGTACTCGCCGCTGAGCACGGCCTCGGTATAGCCGAAGCGGTCCAGGTAGAGGTGCTGGCGCTGCGTGGCGCGCGAGCCCATGGTGCCGATCGCCGTGTTGATGTCCCAGCCGGCGAACATGCCCTCGATGCCCAGCACAAAGCGATGATCGGTCGACGCGCCGACGTTCTTGAACATCTCCGGGTTGTCGACGAAGCGGTAGGCCAGGGTGACCGGGAAGCTGTACGGGTTGTTCGGATGACCCACCGGCAGCGCCGGGTAGCTCCAGGACTGCAGCTCGCCCTTCAGCGAGTCGTACCAGGTCTGGGTGAAACCCGCGGCCTGGCTGCGCGGTGCCGCGGTGTGGTACCTGGCCTTGATGTCGGCGAACTGCAGCTCGGTGAAGGCCGTCAGATCCCTGCCCAGCTTGAGGCGGCCGCCGAGCATGCCGGTGACACGCTCGGTGGCGGGGCGGGCGTCGCTGTCCTGCCAGTAGTCGTAGAGGCAGACGCCGCCGACCAGATTCTCCGCTGCGCAGCCCGGGGCCGCCGTCGTGAAGGTCTTGCCGGTGGCCGGGTTGACGCCGGTGTAGTTGCCCGGGAAGGAGCCGGATGATTTCTGCAGGCGGCCCGGGTTCTCGTCGGTGTACCAACTGGGCAGCAGGGGGCGCACCTCGCTGTCCTTGTAGCTGCCGCGCTGGTAGAGCTCGAGGTGGCCGTAGACGTTGTAGCCCTCGGCATCCAGATGGCCATGGCCGGCGGTGACGGAGCCGGACTTGTCCCCGGCCAGGAAGCTGCGGCGCAGCGACTGCTGGGCGCTGGCGTTCAGCGCGACGCCAGTGAAGTCCTTGCTCGTGATGATGTTGATGACGCCGCCGATGGCGTCGGAGCCGTAGATGGCCGAGGCGCCGTCCTTCAGGATCTCGACCCGCTCGATCAGGTTGGCCGGGATCGCGTCGATATTGGTGAAGTTCAGCTGCAGGCCGTCGGCAAAGCCGTAGCTGGAGAGGCGACGGCCGTTGAGCAGGGTCAGCGTGCCGCCCAGGCCCAGGTTGCGCAGCGAGATGCCCGAGGCGCCGCTGGCCCAGGAGTTGGCGCCGCCCAGGTCGCTGAGCGCGCCGCGGTCGTTGCCGGTGAGGTTGCCCAGCACCTCGCCGACGGTCAGCGCGCCCGAGGCCTTGATCTCGTCGCGCGAGATCAGCTGCAGCGGCTGCGAGGTCTCGGCCAGCGTGCGTTTGATATTGGAGCCGGTGACGACAACGCGCTCCAGCGTCTTGTCGGCTTCCTTGGCTGCCTCCTGGGCATGGGTGTTCAGGTGGGCCAGCAGCAGCGCTGCGGCCATGGCGGTCGGGGTGCGGAAGGGCTTGCTCACGTGTCTCCTCATGCTTGTAGAAATATGAGGTGCGAGCTTAGAAATCGGTGGCCGGGCCGTATTGATGCGGGGCGCCGCGAGGCACGCCGATTTCTGCACAATTGGCGCGCTGCCGCCACAGGGAGACGCCAGCTTCAGGGTTGACCCTGGGCCAGAACAAGACGCAGCCGATGCAGTGGAAGCACTTCGATACGACCCGGCGCATGAGGCCCGGACCAGCTTGCTAGTCCGTCCAGACCGGCGGATGCCGCCGCTGCCAGGCAAACATCTGTTCCAGCGCGCCGGCCAGGCCCAACAGGCGCTCATCCTGGCCGGGCATGGCCATCAACTGCACGCCGACCGGCAGGCCCGATGCCGTCTGATGGACCGGCAAACTGATGGCCGGCGCGCCGCTGAGATTGGCCCAGGGTGTGAAGGCACTCCAGCGCAGCATGGCCTCGCTCGATGCGCGGCCGTCATCCAGGCGCAACGCGCCGCTGGGCAGGGCCGGCGCGCTGCTGGTCGGCGTCAGCAGCACATCGACGCCGGACTGCCATTTCAGCCAGGCGCTGGCCGCCGCCGCCAGACGCATCATCGACTGGGCATAGCGCTGGCCGGTGGTTGCCTCGGCGTTCTCGACATACCAGCGCGTGTAAGGCATCAGCGCCGCGCGGCGGTCCTCGCTCACCTGGGTCTGCACATGCAGGCTCAGGCTCACGCCGATCACATCGCACAGCGGCTCCATCAAGGCCCAGATGCGCAACGCCGGCGGCAGCACCATAGCCACGATCTCGTGCCCCTGCGCTTCCAGCGCCTGGGCGGCCTCGGTGCAGGCCTGCCGGCAGTCCGCATGGACCGTCGTCTCGTCGCTACCGGGGTCGGTCAACAGACCGATGCGCAGGCGGCCTTGCAGCGGCGTGCGCGCGGCCTTGCGGTGCGCATCGGGCGCCCAGCTTGGCTGGCGCCACAGCTCGCCGGGGCCGATGGCGCCGACGGCGTCGAGGAACAGCGCCGCATCGCCGACCGTGCGGGCCACCGGTCCTTCGCTGCCGAGCTGGTACCAGGACGGCAGCACCGAGGGGATGCGGCCGCGGCTGGGCTTGATGCCGACCAGGCCGCAGTTCGAGGCCGGCGTGCGCGTCGAGCCCAGGCCGTCGCTGGCATGGGCCATGGGCGCCAGGCCGGCCGCCACCGCGGCGGCCGCACCGCCGCTCGATCCGCTGGCCGACAGTCCTTCGCCATAGGGGCTCAGCGCCGGTGAGGCCAGCTGCGTCTCGGTATAGCAGCAGGGGCCGAACTCGGGCGCATGGGTCTTGCCGATCACGATGATGCCGGCCTCGCGCAGCCGGCCGACGACACCGCCGTCCTGCTCGGGCACCCAGCCGGTGATCGCCGCGCTGCCCAGCGAGGTCGGCAGGCCGGCGCTGGGATGCAGATCTTTCAGCGGCATCGGCAGGCCGTGCAGCAGGCCCGAGGGGGCTTGCGTATCGGCCCGCCGAGCCGCGTCCAGCGCCTGCTCGGCGAAGACAGTCACGAAGGCCCCCAGCGCCGCGCCATGGCGCTCGATGCGCGCCAGGTAATGGGCGACCAGCTCGACGGAAGAGATCTCGCGGCGCTGCAGCGCCGCGCACTGCGCCTCGGCGCTCAGCTCATGCAGCGCGGCCATCAGGGCTCCCGCCGCCGGCCCGGGGCCGCCGCGATCTGCGCCATCAGCGCATCAACCTCCTCGGCGACCTGGGCGACAAAGGGCGGCAGCACCGCGATGCTCATGTGCTCGGAACCGGCCAGCTCGCGCACGCGGCCGCGCGTCGACAGCTCCGCATGCGCCTGCTGATAGCCCGGCCAGCGCTGGTAGACCGCATCCAGGCCCTCGATGCCGGTCGGCGCCGGCGGCTTGGGCGCCCACAGCACCACCAGCGGGCGCTCGCCCAGATCGGGTGCGGCTGCGGCCTGGCTCCCTACCTGCCGCAGGCCCTGCACCTCGTAAAGCATCGCGTCCACCGCCTCGGGCGTGAAGGTCGACTTCACCTGCTCGGCGACCTCGGGCATGTCGGCACACACCGCATCGATCATCGCGAACTCCGGCGGCGGCGGCCCGCCGGCGCGCAGCTTGACGCGTTTCGCGCGCTCGGCGGCCATCTGCTCCGTGGGCGCCTCGTCGTAGAGCGCGAACTGGTCTGGATGGCTGGCATCCAGCATCATCAGGCCGGCCACCTGCTCGGGGTAGAGACCGGTGTAGACGCGCATCAAGAGGCCGCCCAGCGAGTGGCCGATGAAGAGCAGCGGGCCGCGCACGCCGGCCGCGTCCAGCAGCGCATGCAGGCGGCGCGCATTGCGCTCGGCGTCCAGCGGCTGCGCATCGGGCTGGCTCCAGCCCAGGCCCGGTCGGTCATAGCTGCAGACCGGGTATTTGCGGGCCAGTGTGCGCTGCAGGCGCGCGTAGACCGGCGAGACGGTGCCGGCGCCCGATTCGATCACGATGGTGGGCTGGCGCGGATCGGTGGGCACGGGGCCGCTCAGGTGCAGGTGCAGGCGCAGGCCGTCGATCTCGTAAAGCCGGCCCGGGGGCTGGGCCGCCGGCGCGAGCCAGTGCGGATCGGCCACCCGCGGCCAGTAGTCCAGGCTGCGCACGCGATAAGGCAGGCTGGCGAAGTCGGTGTTCACCGTGCCGGGCGTGCTGACATAGAAGACCGCCTTGGCCAGCGGCGCGAAGCGGGCATGGAAGTGCTGGGCCGATTTGACGACGATCAGCCGCTTGCGCGCGAGTTCGATGCCCAGGCCGGTGAAGAGCTGGGGATCGAGCACCTGGCTGCGCTTGCTGATCAGCGCGATGTCGATGCCATCGGCCAGGCGCACCCAGACGCTGCGGCCCAGGGCCATGCGGTCGCCACCGTCGCTACTGCCATTCAAACCCGGCTGGTAGAAATCCTCGACCACCGCCATCACCGTGGCGCTGAGATCGAGCGGTGCGCCCGAGGCCGGGCCGCCCTTGCCCCCCAGGCGCAGCTCGACGCGCGCGCCGACGCCGGCATCGCTGCAGATCTGCACCGCGCCCAGATCCCAGAAGCCGCCGATCGCGACATCGGCTATGCCCTGCGCCAGCAGCTCGCGCAGGATGAACGTGCTATCGCTCATCGCGCCGCCGCCGGCGTTGTCGGCCACATCGGCCAGCACCACGGGACCGCCCTGCACCGCCAGCGCCTGCGTCAGCGCATCGCCGATGCTCAGGTTCGGCGTGCGGGTCTGCTCGCGCAGCGCCCAGAACTCGCGGCCCAGCTGCTCGGCCAGCGCGGCCGCCAGCGCCGCATCGTTGTCGGTCGTCACCCAGAGCTTGGCGCCGCCCTCGGCCACATCGGCCAGCACCACGGGACCGCCCTGCACCGCCAGCGCCTGCGTCAGCGCATCGCCGATGCTGAGGTTCGGCGTGCGGGTCTGCTCGCGCAGCGCCCAGAACTCGCGGCCCAGCTGCTCGGCCAGCGCGGCCGCCAGCGCCGCATCGTTGTCGGTCGTCACCCAGAGCTTGGCGCCGCCCTCGGCCACATCGGCCCAGGGGAAGCCATGGCCCAGCGAGACCGACAGCACGCCGGCCTGCTGCTCGACGGCCTGCATGCGCCGCACGAAGCCGGCCATCGGTTCGCGCGTCGTGTGCCACAAGCCCACCATCTTGCAGTCGAACACGGCCGTGCTCGGCTTGACAAGGCCCTGTGCCGCCTTGAGCACGATGTCGAGCACCTCGCGCAGGCGTGGCAGCGCATCGGTGTGCGGGTACTCCTTGTAGGCCACGATCACATCAGCCGAGCGCTGCATCAGCGCGGTGTAGTGGCAGTGCAGGTCCAGCTCGACGCCGATGGGCACGGTAGGCCCGACGATGGCACGGGCCCGCTCGATCAGATCGCCCTCGCAATCGTCATAGCCGTCGGCCACCATCGCGCCGTGCAGCACCAGGATCACGCCGTCCAGCGGCCCCGCTGCATGGGCCGCCTGCAGGTCGGCCAGGATCTCGTCGCGCAGGCCCTCGTAGACCTCGCGCACCGTGCGGCCCAGCGGCATCGCAAAGGCGGTCGTGCTCTCGACCAGCTCGTGGCCCTGCTCGGCCAGCCAGCGGCGCAGGGTCAGCGGGTAGAGGCCGAAGCCCTGCGGGTCGCGCGTGCTGGCATCGCCGCGAAAGATGCCGTACTCCCGGAAGCAGCCCCAGCCGGTCGGCGCGGCGGCGAAGGTGTTGGTCTCGGTGGCGAGGAAGGCGGTGAAGAACTTCATGATGGCGGGATTCCCTTACTGGTCCAAGCGCGTGAAGCGCATGTGGCGGGTGCGGACGCTGTCGATCCGCAGGCCGACCACCCGGGCGCCGGCGCGGTCGAGGTTGACGACATTGCTGTTGGCGAGCGCGGCCAGCAGCGGGTCGGTCGGAACGATGAACAGCACATCCTCCGAGACGGGCTGCAGGCGAAAGCGCAGCTGGCCATGCCGGCCTTGCACGGTCAGCGTCAGCATCGCGCCCTCGATGGCGATCTGCGCGTCGGCATCGAGGTCGGCGCTGCGGTAGCGGCCGACCAGCTGCGGCGCCAGCGCGGCCGACTCGGGCGCGGCCTCGGCCAGACGCCGGAAGCGCTGCACCCGGCCGCCGTCGCGCACCTCCAAGGTATCGGGGGCCTGCGCGGAATCCGCGCCGGCCAGCTCGACCTCGAAGGCGCTGGTCCCCATGTCCATGACGCCCAGCCAGGCACTGCTCTCGCCGCGTTTGCGCAGCGGCAGCACAGGGCTGCCATGCACGGACAGACCCAGCATGCCGGCCACCTCGCCGAAGCGCATCAGGCTGCCGCTCTCGGGCTCGTGGTAGTGCTGGCCGGGCAGGCCGGGGAAGGCGCTGGCCACGACCCGCGGCACCGCCGCCTCGGCACTTTGCGGCAGCTGATCGGCCAGCAGCAGGTCGATCAGCTTGAGGGCGATCGCGGCGGGGGCGGCGGCCAGGCCATTGGTCATGATCGTGATGTCCAGGCCATGCGCGGGCACGGTGATCATCTGCGAGCCGCCGCCGAGGATGGCACCGTTGTGATGGATCACCTCGACGCCGCGGTAAGGATGGCAGACCAGGCCGAAGCCATAGGGCGAGACCTCGCCCGAAGCCAGGGTGTTGGGCGCCAGCATCTGCGCCCAGCTCTGCGCGCTGCCGACCGTCTTCTTCTCGCTGCGCAGGTGGGCCAGCCAGGCCAGCATATCGTCCACCGTCGAGACCAGCGAGCCGCTGCCCTCGAACTCGGTCGGGTAGAGCGCACGGGTCCATTGCGCGCGCGCATCCGGCGCGGCGCCCGGCACCGGCATGTAGAGCCCCGCCAAGCCGCTTCGCACATCGAGCACGCTGGGGATGGACTCGCTGTCCAGCATGCCCAGCGGCTCGAAGATGCGCGTGCGCAGGAACTCGGCAAAGCTCAGCCCGCTGACGCGCTCGACCGTCAGGGCCAGCAGGCGGTAGCCGCCATTGCTGTAAATCATGCGGGTGCCGGGCTCGAAATTGAGCTCGCTTTGCCGCGCCATCAGCGCCAGGCTGCTGCCGGTCGGCTGCAGGTTCAGTCCATTGGCCCAGGTCCAGAGCTCATCATGGCCGCGCCAGCCGCCGGTATGCGCCATCAGCTGGCGCAGCGTCGGGCCTTCGGCGCCGAGCCTGGGCAGCTCGGGCAGATGCTGCTGTACCGCATCGTCGATCTGCAGGCGGCCGTCCTCGGCCAGCAGCAGGATGGCCAGCGCGGTGAAGTGCTTGCTGGTCGAGGCCAGGCGCATGCGGGTGTGCGGCGTGTTCGCTACGCCCTGCTCGAGGCTGGCCAGACCGAAGCCGCGGCGGTAGCGCAGCCGGCCTTGCTGGTGGATGCCGACCACCATGCCGGGCGCATCGCCACGACACAGCGGTTGGAGAAGCGCGTCGATCGCTGCAATCGCGGCGGTCGGATCGGTAGTGAGGGTAGACATGGGTAGCGGGCTCAAGCGGCAGGGTTGACGGTCTTGATCAGGCGCACGAACGCGGGCTCGGTCGCGCGCAGCAGGGCGGCGCCCAGCAGGCAGCCGGTCATCGTGGCGGCGACGATGGCCATCGCCAGGCCGTTGGGGATGTGCTTCACGGCGTCCGAAACCATGCCAATGGCCAGCGGCCCCAGCACCGCGAAGGGCAGGCCGGCTATCGACAGTACCCCGACCACGCGGGCGCGCAGATGGGCCGGCGCGACCTCCTGCAGCACGTTCGGCAGCACCACCGCGCCGCAGATCAGCGGCACCAGCAGCATGGCCAGCAGCACGAACACATCGTTGGCCGAGCGCACAAACAGCAGCGCAATCGAGATCAGCCCGGCAGCGGCGTAGCCCAGCGTCATCACTCGCACCGGCGCGGCCAGGCCGACGCGGCGCCGCGCCACCCGCATCGCATTGACGCCCAGCACCCCGCCAAGCAGGGTGCCGACCATCACCGCCACGCCGATGCCCTGCCCCAGCTGCGCCGGCTGCACGCCGAACTGTCGCGCCGCGACGATGGGGATCCAGCTGCCTATCGAGCTCAGGCCCACCGAGGCCAGGCCGGCCGCGGTCACCAGGCAGGCCAGCGTGCGCCAATGGGCGCGCAGGTAGTCGCCAAAACTGATGCTGTCGGTCTCGCCGCTGACCTCGATGCCCGGCGGAGGCGGCTCGTAGCCGACCGCGGCGGCGCCGCGTGCGCTGCGTATCGTCAGCACCAGCAGCATCACCGGCGCACCGACGATCGCCATCGCAAAAAAGGTCAGGCGCCAGGTCTCGTAGGCCTGCAGCGCGACCGGCAGCAGGTGGTGCGACTTCTCGATCGCCTGCACGATGCTGCCGCCCACGATCGCGCCGAGCGCGCCACCGAAGAGGGCCGCGATGCCGAAGATCGCGTTCGCCAGCACCCGCTGGGCACGCGGGAACAGATCGGGGATCAGGCTGTTGGTGAGCGGCCCGAGCCCGGCCTCGCCGACGCCCAGGCCGATGGACGCGATGAACAGCATGCCGTAGTCCATCGCGGTGCCGCGCAGGCCGGTCGCCGCGCTCCAGACCAGCACGCAGGCGGCCAGCACGATGCGGCGGTCGAAGCGGTCGCCGAGCCAGCCCAGCGGCAGGGTCGCCAGGCCGGAGAACAGCACCAGGCCGGCGCCCTTGAGCATGCCGATCTGGGTGTCGGACAGCGACAGGCTCACGCGCATCGGCTCGGTCAAGAGGGTCACCAGCATGCCGTCGATCGAGCCGAGAATGGTCGCGATCAGCAGCACGGCCAGCGTGTACCAGGAGGCCGCGCCGGCGCGCCGGGTCGCTGGCGCCGATGCAGGGGCGTGCGAGGAGGAAGCCGCCGGGGCAGCGGCGGTCTGAGTGAAGAAAGCCATGGTCAGAAGGGGACGTTGACGGCGACGCCGAGGGTGCGGGGCTCGACCACGACGGCCTTGCCTGCGGTCGCCGAGTCGACGGCGACCGCCGCCAGACCGCGGCTGTTCGCCAGATTGCGCAGATAGGCGGAGAGCTTGAAGCGCTCGAAGTCGATGCCGGCCTGCAAACCGTACACGGTGTAGGACGGCAGCAGATAGTCGCGCGCCAGCGTGCTGCCGGGGAATCCGGCATGGCGTTCGCCGACATGGCGGGCATTCAGGCCCAGATAGGCCGGGCGACCCGCGAGCTCGAAGTCGCGTGTGGCGGACATCGAGGCGGAGACGCGGGCGGTGTTGGGCAGCTTGTCGCCGGCACGGCCGCCGAGGCCCTGGGCATCGGTGCGCAGTTTGGCATCGATCAGGGACAGCGAGCCGTCGAGCCGCCAGCCCGCGCTGGGCAGCCAGATCAGGCCCAGCTCTCCGCCGCGGATGCGCGCCTTGCCGGCATTGGTGAAGAAGCCGAAGACACCGTCTTTCATCGTCTGCTGGATATCGCTCCACTCGATGTCATAGACGGCGGCCTCGACCATCAGCCGGCGGTCCAGCAACGTGGCCTTGTAGCCGGCCTCGTAGCTCCACAGCGAGTCGGACTTGAACATCGGCTTGACGGAAGGCGAGGTCGTCGGCAGCAGGCCATTCGGCCCGCCGGGCCGGTAGCCGCTGGCGACGCGCAGATAGGCCGAGCTCAGCGGGTCGAGCTTGTAGCCGGCGGTGGCCAGCCAGGTGGTGGCGGTCTCCTCGGACTCGCCGCCATTGGTCGAAGTACCACCGGCCAGCAGGCCTGCCGACGTGTTGGTGAAGCGCTGCTCCATGCGGCCGACACGCACGCCGCCGGTCAGCGCCAGCGCGGGCGTGGCATGCCAGGTCACATCGCCGTAGAGCGCGAGATCGCGGTAGGTGGCGGGCTTGCTGGTCTGGTAGAGATTGAGCGTGCCGGGGCCGCTGGCGGTCGTGTAGCCGAAGCCGCCGTCGATGCTGGAGCGCTCGCGGTTGATGTAGAGGCCGGCCAGCCATTCGAGATCGCGCGAGGCGCTCGAGGTCAGCCGGAACTCCTGGCTGACACGGTGCTGCTCGCCACGGCTGTCGCCCCAGACCGAGGTGGCCGGAACGCCGGCGCCGACCAGCACGGGCAGCAGCAACGAGGAGGCGTCCTGCTGGCCATGTAGCTTCACATCCTGCACCGAGGTGATGGCATTGAGCCGGGCCCAGCCCATGTTGTATTCGATGTCCATGCCGAGCAGATCGGTGCGCACGCTGCTGGGCTCGCGGGCGCCGAGCCGGCGCAGGCGCTCGCCCAGCACCGGCTGCCCGGTGACGAGATTCAGGTCCTCGTAGTCGTGGCCGACGCGCCTGGCCTCCTGCGAGGTGAGCGTCAGGCGCATCGAGAGGTTACGGCTCGGCGTCAGCAGCGCCGAGATGCGGGCGCCCGTGGTGGTGCCGCGGTTGACGTTCTTCTCGGCCGCCACGCCGATGGTGTCGTCATAGCCGCCGAAGCGCGTGCTGTAGGCGGCGACGCGCACGGCCGCCATGTCCTGCTTGATCGGCAGATTGACCACGCCATTGACCGTGTGACCCGTACCGCCGTACTGGGTGGAGCTCAGCGCGAGCCTTGCGCTGCCGGAGAACTCGCCGGTGTCGGGCTCGTTGGTCACATACTTGATCAGGCCGCCCATCGCACCGGCGCCGTACAGGGTGCCCTGCGGCCCGCGCAGGATCTCGATGTGGTGCAGGTCCAGCAGGCCCATGTCCAGCGGCGTGACAGCCCCCAGGCCATAGGGCGCACTGGAGCCGGTGGCGACATCGTCGACATAGACCCCGACCGAGGCGGCGCCCACCGAGGCGGTCGCCAGGCCGCGGATGCTCAGGGCGCCGGCGAAGGCACCGCCATGCGTCAGCGTGACGCCAGGCTGGCTGGCCACATAGTCACCCAGCTCGCGCGCGCCGCCGCGCTCCAGCGCCTCGGTCTGCAGCACGTCGACCTTCAGCGGCACCTCGCGCACCGGCTCGCGGCGGCGCGAGGCGCTGACCATGACCGTGTCCAGGGTCGACACATCGGCACGCGGCTTGGGCTCGTCGGGCGGCGTGCTGTAGAGCACGATGGCGCCGCTCTCGTCGCGCCGCACCTTCAGCCGCGTGCCGTCGAGCAGGCGGGCCAGCGCGTCCTCGGGCGAGAGCTTGCCCTTCAAGCCCTTGGTCGACAGGCCCTTGATGTCGTCGACCTTGTAGAGCAGCTGGACGCCGGCCTGCGCGATATAGGCATCGAGGGCGGCCTTCAGATCACCGGCAGCGACGTCGAACTCGCGGCTCTGCCCATGGGCCGTGGCGGCGATGGCCAGAGTACACACCAGGGCCAGATGACGGAGAGTCCGGCCGCGCACGCTTTTCTTCATTGGAATTCCTTGGTTGGAAACGATGAACTGCTATCCAACGAAGACGGGCCGCTCGTCATATTCCGGTAGCAATTTCATCAGTCCCAGCGTAAACACCTAGGCCGCAGCTGACAGCATGCCGGAAACGGGCGGCTGGCTCGTCTGTACAGGAGGCACACCCGTCTTCCCTCCACTGCGATCAAGCCATGACCTCTACCGACTCTTCCTCCTCCCCGACCGGCCTGACGGCCGTCGACGCCCTGCTGCAGCCCTTCAATCGCAGCGATGCGCCGGGCCTGGTCGTGGGCATCGCGCGCGCGGGCCGGACCGTCTACCGCCGTGGCGTCGGCCTGGCCAGCATCGAGCAAGGTGTCGCGATGGCGCCGCACACGCGTGTGCGCATTGCATCCACCAGCAAGCAGTTCACCTGCCTGGCCGTGCTGCTGCTGGCCGAGGACGGGCTGCTCGACATCGACGACCTGGTCTACCGGCACCTGCCCGAGCTGCCGCAGCTGCACCCGGCCGGGCCGACGCTGCGCCAGCTGATGCATCACACGGGCGGCTGGCGCACGGACCTGGCCGCCGTCGCCCAGGGCCTGGCCATCCTGCCCAAGGCCGACTGGTCCAAGCCGCTGCACGATCCCAACCGCGAGCTCAACTTCGAGCCGGGCACGCGCATGATTTATTCGAACACCGGCTACCAGCTGCTGGCGCGCGTGATCGAGCGCCTGAGCGGCCAGCGCTTCGAGGACTTCATGCGCGAGCGCATCTTCGCGCCGCTGGGCATGCACGACACCGAGTCGCTGAACAGCGACCTCGAGATCCGCGCCGGCATGGCCATGCAGTACCAGGCCCAGCCGGCGGGCGGCGGGCTGCAGCGCGGCATCTACCCGGGCGAGCTGCGCGGCAGCGGCTCCCTGGTCTCGACTATCGCCGATATGCTGTGCTGGCTGGCCCATCTGCGCAGCCCGGCAAAGACAGTCGGCAGCGCGGCCAGCTGGGCCCAGATGATTGCGCTGCCGCAGCTGTCGACCGGCATGCGCCTGTCCTATGCGCTGGGCCTGATGCGCCACGACTACCGTGGCGTCGAGGTGATCCACCATGCGGGCGCGGTGCTCGGCGCCACCTCGCAGATGATCACGGTGCCCTCTCATGAGCTGGACATCATGATCATGGTCAACGGCGCCCCCATCTCGCCGGTGGCGCTGGGCTTTCAGATCATCGACGCACTGCTCGGCGAGGCCCTGGACGCGCCGCCCGCCCCTGTGCTGGCCGCCGCCCATGCGGCGCTGCTCGGCCAGCGTTATCACGCCGCCGCGACCGGTGCGGTATTCGGCTTCGAGGACGCCGGCGGCAAGCTCGCGCTCAACTGGCTGGGCAGCCGCGGCATGCCGCTGCGCCAGGCCGGCAGCGAGGCCCTGCTGCCCTGCGAGGACAGCGCGCTGAACCCGCTGGGCTTCGCACTCGAGGAGCTCGCCGGCGAGACCGCGCCCGACACCCTGACCCTCAACGACGGCGGCCATCTGCTGCGCTGCAAGCGCCTGCCCGATGTGGCTCCCACCAGCGCCGCGCTGGCGCCGGCCCTGGCCGGCCGCTACCGTGTGCCGGATCTGCAGACCGACGCCCACGTCGAGATCGAGGGCGAAGGCGAGGCCTTGCAGATCATCGTGCGCCTGCAGGGCCGGCACGGCCACAGTGCCTACCGCCTGCAGCCGCTGTCGTCGGACCTGCTGCTCGCCATGCCGGCCGATGCGCTGTTCGCCGGCATGGGCGGCGCCGGCATCATCAATATCGATCGCGAGGCCGGCCGCGTCAGCGGCCTGCGCCTGGATGCGCCGCGGCTGCGGCATCTGCGCTTCATCCGCGAGGAGCACGCCGCATGAGCAACAAGATCTTCGGCGCCTTCCTGGCCACCGAGACCAATACCTATGCGGCCGCGCCGACCGGCTGGGGCGGCTTCGAGGAATACGGCATCTTCCATGGCGATGGGAGCCTGCGCGATCCGCAAGGCATTGGCGCGCCGATGGCCGATCTGCGCCGGCTGCTGGCCGACCAGGGGCATGCGCTGGTCGAGAGCATCAGCGCCTTCGCCCAGCCGCTGGGCCGCACGGTGCGCGCGGTCTACGAGGGCCTGCGCGACGAGATCCTAAGCGATCTGCGGGCGGCGCTGCCGGTCGATGGCGTGATCCTGGTGCTGCACGGCGCGATGGTGGCCGAGGGCTATGAGGACTGCGAGGGCGATCTGATCACGCGGGTGCGTGCCCTCGTCGGGCCGGCCGTGCCCATCGGTGTCGAGCTGGACCTGCACTGCCACACCACCGTGCTGATGCAGCGCTCGGCCGACGCGCTCATCGCCTACAAGGAGTATCCGCATGTCGATGCGCTGCCCCGGCTCGAGGAGCTGCTGCGCATCGTGCTGGACACGGCGGCCGGCAAGGTCCGGCCGACCACCGCGATGTTCGATTGCAAGATGGTGGGCCTGTGGCACACGACGCGCGAACCGATGGCCGGCTTTGTGCGTCGCATGCAGGCGGTCGAGCGCCAGCCGNGCCGACGCGCTCATCGCCTACAAGGAGTATCCGCATGTCGATGCGCTGCCCCGGCTCGAGGAGCTGCTGCGCATCGTGCTGGACACGGCGGCCGGCAAGGTCCGGCCGACCACCGCGATGTTCGATTGCAAGATGGTGGGCCTGTGGCACACGACGCGCGAACCGATGGCCGGCTTTGTGCGTCGCATGCAGGCGGTCGAGCGCCAGCCGGGCGTGCTCTCGGTCTCGCTGGGCCATGGCTTTCCCTGGGGCGATGTGCCCGAGTCGGGGGCGCGGCTGTGGGTCATCACCGACGACGACGCAGGCCTGGCCAGCGCGCTGGCCGAGCAGCTGGGCCGCGAGTTCTGGGCGCTGCGCGAGCAGACCGTGACGCCGATGCTGGAGATTGACGCGGCGCTGGACCGCGCCGCGCGGACAGCGGACGGTCCGGTCGTCATTGCCGACATCGCCGACAACGCCGGCGGCGGCGCGATGAGCGACAGCACCTTCATCCTGCAGGCCCTGCTGGCGCGCAGCGCGCAGGACGTGGCGATCGGCGCCTTCTGGGATCTGGGCGCAATCCAGCTCTGCCGCGATGCCGGTGTCGGCGCCCGCATCGCGCTGCGCATCGGCGGCAAGTGCGGCCCGGCCTCGGGTGAGCCGGTGGATCTGGAGGTCGTCGTCAAGGCGGTGCTGGACCAGCACGTGCAGATCGGCCTGAACTCTAACGACGAGATCGCGCCGCTAGGCCCCAGCGTCTGGGTGCAGGCGGCGAACGGGCTGGACATCGTGCTGGTCAGCGTGCGCAGCCAGACCTTCTCGCCCATGGTCTTCACCGGCCTGGGCATCGACCTCGCGTGCAAGCGCCTGATCGTGGTCAAGTCCACCCAGCACTTCCACGCCCAGTTCGCGCCGCTGGCCCGGGATATCCTCTATGTGACGACACCCGGCGCGATCAGCATGGACTTTGCCGCCCTGCCCTACCGGGTGCGCGAGCTCGACTACTGGCCCCGCGTGGCCGACCCGCACGGTTTCGACACCGCCGACCAGCAAGAATCCACATGACGCTTCCCGACATTATCTCGGCCGACTGCCTCGTCATCGGCGGCGGCATCGCCGGCGCCTCAGTGGCGCGCTGGCTGGCGCCGCATGCGCGCACCATCGTGCTGGAGCGCGAGAGCCAGCCCGGCTATCACGCCACCGGCCGCTCGGCCGCGCTCTTCATGGAGAGCTATGGCAACACCCAGGTGCGCGCGCTGACCCGCGCCAGCCGCAGCTTCTTCGAGCAGCCACCGGCCGGCTATTCCGAGCATCCGCTGCTGACGCCGCGCGGCGCACTTTTCGTCGCCACCGAGGCGCAGCGCGAGGCCTACGAGCGCCACTGGGAGGTGCTGCGCGCGATCACCCCGAATGCGCACCGGCTCTCGGCGGACGACGCCTGCACGATGGTGCCGGTGCTCAGACGCGAGCGGCTGCTCGGTGCGATCCACGAGCCCGAGGCGGTGGACATGGATGTGCATGCGCTGCACCAGGGCTTTCTGCGCGAGCTGCGCCGCGCCGGCGGCAGCCTGGTCTGCAATGCCGAAGTCTCGGCGATCGAGCGCCACGGCGCCGACTGGCGCGTGCGGGCCGGCACGGCCGTCTATCAGGCGCCCGTGCTGATCAACGCGGCCGGTGCCTGGGCCGATGTGATCGCGGGCCTGGCCGGCGTGCGGCCCATAGGCCTGGAGCCACGGCGCCGCTCGGCCTTTATGTTCGCGCCGCCGGCCGGGATGGACACGCACGCCTGGCCGCTGGTGTTCGGCGCCGACGAGGACTGGTACTTCAAGCCCGACGCTGGCTTGCTGCTCGGCTCGCCGGCCAATGCCGACCCGGTGGCGCCGCAAGATGTGCAGCCCGAGGAATTCGATATCGCGCTGGCAATCCATCGCATCGAGGAAGCCACCACACTGACCATCCGCCGGCCCAGCCACACCTGGGCCGGGCTGCGCTCCTTCGTCGCCGACGGCGGCCTGGTCGGCGGCTTCGATGCCCAGGCGCCCGGCTTCTTCTGGCTCGCCGGCCAGGGCGGCTACGGCATCCAGACCTGCGCCGCGATGGGCGAGGCCTGCGCGGCCCTGGCGCGGGGATTGGCGCTGCCGCAGCGGCTGGCTGACTTCGGGCTCAGCGCGGCGATGTTGTCGCCGGAGCGGTTGCAGCGGTAAGTGCGGCAGAGGCCACTCAAATGCGCCTGCGGTCCAAATTTCGCGAGGAGAGCTTGCCTCAGCGAGACCGTCGGGCGCCGGGACACGGGTGTGCGCAATTGCTCCATGTCCCCCGGGCCGCAAGCGGCCCTCCTCCTTTACTTGCGCAATTGCGCACACCCGCATCCCGGCTTCTCCACCATTGGTTTTTTGCGAGGAGAAACCAATGCAGCGCCAAGCAGGAGGACGGGCAGGCCTGATGCCGAGGTAAAGGAGGAGGCCGCGAAGCGGCCGGGGGATTGAGCCCGGACACCGGAAGTCCGGTGGACTTGCGGTGCCTGGCGAAAGCCAGGGCCGCCAGGCCCTGGCACGCAGCAGCAGGTCTGCCCGTCCTCCTGCGCTCAGCACATCGGTACTTCAACGGCTCTTGCCGGGCCTGCGCGTCAGTTCGGCGAGAGCTTCAAAGCCAAGCGTCGCGCTCCCGAGGTCGCGAAGGATGAGGCGCGCCGCGTAAAAATGGTTTCGTGATGCCGGGCGGCACGACTCCTACGATGCCGCAGGTTGCGGGCAGCGGGCCTGCCAAGCGGCACCACAACACCCGGCGAACAAGCGGCCAGGGCCTTGGGAGTTTGAGAGGAGTCGGTGCATGGGGAGCAAATCTAACAGCATCTCTCCAGGGCTTGCGCTGCGATGTGGGCGCAGCCGGCGCCACGCCCACTCGCCCCTCGGCTCCGGCCTGCCCCCCGCTCAGCCCCAGAGCGCCGGCTCGGCGGCGCCAAGCAAGGCGCCTTCGTAGTGCATGGCCTGGGCGCGGTCGGACTGCATCAGCATCGGGCCGTCGAGGTCCACATAGCTGCAGTCCTGTGCGATCAGATGGGCCGGGGCCATGGCCAGCGAGGTGCCGCCCATATTGCCGACCATCAGGCCGAAGCCCATCGCCTTGGCCTCGCGGGCCAGGGCCAGCGCTTCGGTCAGGCCGCCGGACTTGTCGAGCTTGATGTTGACGTACTGATAGCGGCCCACCAGCGCCGGCAGCGAGCTGCGGTCCACGCAGGATTCATCGGCGGCCAGCGGGATGGCGCAGACCAGCCCGTCGAGCTGGGCATCCGTGCCGCGTTCGACCGGCTGCTCGATCAGCTCGACGCCCTGGGCCTGCAGCTCGGGCAGGATGCGCTCGAGCAGCTCGCGGCTCCAGGCCTGGTTGGCATCGACGACCAGGCGGGCGGACGGATGTTCCTCGCGGGCGAAGCGCACCATGTCGACATGCCGGCGCGCATCGGCCTTCAGCTTGAGCAGGGGCAGATGCCGCGCCGCGCGGATCTTGCGCCGCACATCGGCCTCGCTGCCCAGGCCTATCGTGTAGGCCGTCAGCACCGGCGCGACGTGCGTGAGGCCCGCCAGCTGCCAGGCGCGACGGCCGGCCTGCTTGGCGCGCAGGTCCCACAGCGCGCAGTCCAGCGCGTTGCGCGCGCCGCCGGGCGGCAGCAGCTGCATCAGCGCCTCGGTCGACAGGTCCTGATGCAGCCGGGGCCGCAGGGCCTCGATCTGCGCGGCCATCGACAGCGTCGTCTCGCCCTTGTAGGGCACGCCGGTGGCCTCGCCATAGCCGCTGCGGCCCTCGCGATCGGACAGGCGCACGACCAGCACCTGGATCTCGGTCATCACGCCGCGCGAAATCTCGAAGGGTTCCTGCAGGGCCCAGCTCTCGCTGGTGAGCGTGCAATCAAGCGACATGGGAATACTCCTTGTGTGGGTGGATGGCTTGGGCCAGACGCTCGACACCGCCGCGCATCGGATCGACCACGGGCAGGCCCAGCTCGGCCTCGACGCGGTCGCGGTAGGCCAGCCAGTCCGCATCGCTGAGCGCGGACGAGTTGATGCTGATGCCGACGCAGCGCACCGCCGCATTGGTCAGGCGTGCGGCGCGCAGATAGGCCTCGATGGCCTCGGCCAGCGGCGGGGTCGGGAAGTCGGGCAGGCTGGCGATGTGCTGCCGGCCAGCGTGGTGGCACAGCACCAGCGCGTCGGGCTGCGAGCCATGCAGCAGGCCCAGCGTGACGCCCGCATAGGCCGGATGGAACAGCGAGCCCTGGCCCTCGATCACGTCCCAATGCCCGGCCTCGTTGTCGGGCGAGAGCTGCTCGGCCACGCCGGCGACGAAGTCGGACACCACCGCGTCGATGGCCACGCCGCTGCCCGAGATCATCACCCCGGTCTGGCCGGTGGCGCGGAAGCTGGCCGGCACGCCGCGCGCCTGCAGCGCCCGGGCCAGCGCCAGCGCGGTGTACTTCTTGCCCAGCGCGCAATCGGTGCCGACGGTCAGCAGCCGCTGGCCCGTGCGCTTGCGGCCGGTGCCGGTCACGCGCGGCCAGGCGCCGTGGCGCACATCCTGCAGCTGCACGCCGGCGGCCTGGGCAGCGGCGGCCAGCTCGGGAATGTCGCTCAGCCGGGTGTGCAGGCCGCTGACGATGTCCAGCCCCGCGCGCACCGCCTCCAGCAGGCTGGGCAGCCAGTGCGCCGGCAGCTTGCCGCCGACCGGTGCGATGCCGATCAGCAGCGAGCCGGCACCGGCCGCGGCCGCCGCGGCGATGCTCAGCGCCGGCTTGCCGGTGCTGACAGTAGCCTCGGGGAAGGCCAGCTCGCCGAGCACATCCTCGGGGCACCAGTCGGCCACGCCGAAGGCGGTCTTGGCATCGACGGCCGAGCTCGCGTCGCCGAGAAAGATCAGATAGGGTTTGCGCAATACAAGCATGTCGGAGGAATCCGTAGGGAAAAGGAAGGGAAGACGAGGATCAGTCGCCGCAGCGCTCAAACGCCAGCTGGCGGGTGCGCGGTGTGTCGAGACGGAAGCCGCTCACGGAACCGCTCGTCGGGCCGTCAGCGGGCGCGGCGCGCAGCACCGCGTTGCCGCCATGGCCCATCGGTACGTCGAGCGCCTGGCAGCCGAACACCTCGGCCGAGAGGGCCCGCAGCTCGAAGCGGTTGCCACCATAGGCGCCGCGAATCTGCAGCAGCAGTCGCTCGCCGTCGAAGGCGATGTGGGCCTCGGCGTCGAGGTCTGACGAGCGGTAGCGGCCCAGCAGCGGCGCGCCGGCCTCGGCCAGCGGTGGTGGCGTCTGGGGCAGCAGCTCGCAGCATTCGCTGCGGCCGTCCGCGACCAGATCGAGTTGCGGCGGCGCCGCCACGCCGGCGGTGGCCAGTTGCGCGGTCGGCAGCAGGTATTGGCCGATACCGCCCTCCTCGAAGGGCTGGCAGAGCTGCGCGCCCTGGTCGCGCAAGGGCATGGGCGGGCCCTCCAGCAGGCTCAGGCCCAGCGCGTCGCCGGCTCCGGCAAAGCCGAAGACCAGGCCCGTGTCGCGGCCGCGATAGCGCCGGCCCAGCATAGGCGCAAAGCGCTCGGCGGCCACCGGCGGCGCGACGGCGGCCAGCCCTTGATCGGCCAGCAAGGCATCGACGATGCGCAGCGCCAGCTCGCGCGGGCTGCATGGCGCACCATTGCCGAGGATGACGATGTCCAGCGCCTGGCTGGGCACGCTCAGCATCTGGCTGGCCCCGCCGATCACGGCACCCGGATGGTGGATCACTTCCAGGCCACGGTAGTCGTGCCGCATCAGGCCCAGTCCGTAGGGCGTGTGGTGGCCATTGGCCAGCCGCGTCGGCGCCAGCATCTGCTGCCAACTGGCCGCGCTGCCCACGAGCTTGTGCGGCGCGCGCAGATGGGCCAGCCAGCGCAGCATGTCGTCGATGCTGGAGACCATCGCGCCCTCGCCACGCAACTCCTCGGTCGGGAAGATGCCGCGCCGCCAGCCACCGCCTTGTGCGGCCGGCAGGTGCAGGGTGGCCGTGCCCGGATGCAGCTCGAAATCGCTGGGCACCGAGGCCGTGTCCTCCATGCCCAGCGGCGCGAAGATGCGCTCTTGCAGGAACTGCTCGAAGGGCAAGCCGGAGACGTCCGCGATCACTCTTGAGAGCAGCTGGTAGCCGCTATTGCAGTAGATGACCTGGCTGCCGGGGGCAAAGTTGGCTTCGCGCTGGCGCCGCTGCACGCGCCAGGCCACGCCGGCCGGCTTGATCGCCATGCCCTCGGCGATAAAGCCCAGGTCGAGGTAGCAGCGGTAGCCGCTGCTGTGGTTCATCAGCTGGCGCAGGCTGGGCTCGGGCCCCTGCGCCGGGAATGCCGGCAGCTCGGGCAGATAGCTGCGCACGGAAGCATCGATATCGAGCCGGCCCTCCTCGACCAGCAGCAGCGCGGCCAGGCAGGTGAACTGCTTGCTGGTCGAACCGATGCGCATGCGGGTCCAGGGCGTGTTGGCCACACCTTGCTCGACGCTGGCCAGCCCGATGCCGCGCCGGTAGAGGCTGCGGCCATGCTGAGCCACACCGACGACCAGGCCCGGCGCATCGCAGCGGGCCAGGGGAGTGAACAGGGCGTCGAGGGCGGCGGTGCGGGGATCGGCTTTCTGCGATGAGGACAGGGCTGCGGGCATATCGGATCGGCTCAAGGGCTGTGCTGCAAAACCAAGACGAGGCAGCGACCGAGATCCGCGGAAACCCTGGGTATCTACCAAGGCCGACCCGGCCTGCAAAAAATCTTTGCGCCGCGCGTACCGGATTTCCGCAGCTGCTTCGTCATCAGAAGCAGGCGGGCACCGCGGATCGTGGCAAGCTCCGCCGGCATGAGGAGCCGTGTTGAACACTGAAGAGTTGAACGCCTGGTTCGTGGACCAAGTGCTGCCGCTGGAAGCCATGCTTGAACGCTTTTTGCGGCGCAACTGGCGCGATATGGACGAGATCTCCGACCTGCGTCAGGAGGTTTACGCGCGCGTCTATGACGGCTGTGCACGGGGCCGGCCCGATTCGGCCCAGGCTTTCGTGCTGACCACGGCGCGCAATCTGCTGATCGACCGCGCCCGGCGCGCGCAGATCGTCTCGATCGAGACCTATGCCGATATGGATGCGCTGGCGCCGACGCTGGACGAGCTGAGCCCGGAGCGCCACCTGGCCGCGCGCAGCGAGCTCAAGCTGCTGCAGATCGCGCTGAACCTGCTGCCGGCGCGCTGTCGCGAAGTGATCGAGCTGCGCAAGATCGAGGGCCTGTCGCAGCGCGAGGTGGCCTCACGCATGGGCATCACCGAGGACACGGTGGAGCGCCAGGTCTCCAAGGGCGTGCGCGCCCTGGCGCTGGCGCTGCAGGCAACGGGGCTGGGCAGCGCTGCACGCAGCGTCGCCGCGCCGTTGAGAAAGGGACGGAAAACACAATGAAAAACAAAGCACTGCATGACATCGAGGCCCGCGCGGCCGACTGGATCGCCGAGCGCGACCGCCAGAACGGCCACCTGCCGCCCGAGCGCCAGGCCGAGCTGGACGCCTGGCTGAGCGCGGCGACCGCACACCGTGTCGCCTTTCTCCGCCTGGACCAGGCCTGGCAGCGCGCCGACCGCTTGCGCGCGCTGCAGGGCGCCGCACCGGCCTTCGCGCCGCCGCCGGCGCCGCGCGGCTGGGCCTGGGCCGCACGTCCCCCGCTGCGGCATGCTGCCGCCGGTCTGAGCCTGGCGACGCTGGCCCTGGTGCTGGGCCTGAACTTCGGCAAGCCGGCGCCGACGCAGAACTACGCCACCGAGCGCGGTCAGCGCGAATCGGTCACGCTGACCGACGGCTCAAAGCTGACGCTGAACACCGCCACGCAGCTGCGCACCGAGGTGACGCCACAGGCGCGCCAGGTCTGGCTGGAGCGCGGCGAGGCCTTTTTCGACATCGCCCACGATGCCAAGCGCCCCTTCGTCGTCCATGCGGGCAAGCAGACGGTGACCGTGCTGGGCACCAAGTTCTCGCTCTACCGCGACGGCGACAAGCTGCGCGTGGCCGTGCTCGAAGGGCGGGTGCAGGTGCAGGCCGAGCAGAACCGCCCCGCGGTGCTGACCCGGGCGGACACCGCACTGGCCGACGCCGGCAATCTGCTGCTGACCAAGCTGTCGCCGCAGCAGCTGACGGCCAGCCTCGGCTGGCTGCAGGGCAAGCTGGTCTTCAATGAAGTCAGCCTGGCCGAGGCCGCGCGCCAGTTCAACCGCTACGGCCGCAAGCAGCTGGTCATCAAGGACGACGCCGCCTCGCGCATCGTCATTGGCGGCGTGTTCGATGCCGCCAATGTCGAAGCCTTCGCCCGCCTGCTGCATGCCGGCTTCGGTCTGCAGGTGCAGGTCCAGAACGAGGAGATACAGATTTCCAGCCCGGCGTCCTGAGCCGGACCTGCGCCACCGCTCTTCAGGCGATCCGCGAATACACCCGCGTATCGCGCGGCTCGCCGCTGGGGCTCAAGGCATCGCGCCGCAGCACCCCCTCGAACTCGAAGCCGCAGCGCTCGGCCACCGCGCGGCTGCGCAGATTGCGCTCGTCCATGCGGATCTCGACCCGGCGTGCGCGCAGCTGGTCGAAGGCCATGCAGGCCAGCGCCTGCACCGCTTCCGAGACATAGCCGCGGCCCTGGGCGCTCGTGCGAATCCAGTAGCCGATCTCGAAGCGCCGCAGCGTCCAGTCGAAGCGGTGCAGGCCGGTACCACCCAGCAGGCGGCCGGCCTGCTCGCTGCCTGGCTCGCGCAGATAGAACTGGTAGGTCAGGTCGCTGCGCAGGATGAACCGTGCCAGCTGATGGCGCAGCACGGTCTCGCTCTCCTCGATGCTGGGCGCGGTCTGCGCCCAGGGCATCCAGGGCTTGAGCTCGTCCAGCGACTCGCACACCGCCGCATTCAGCGCCTGACCCAGGCCGGCATGCGGCGCGGCAATCACCAGGCGTTCGGTCAGGAGGCGCTCGGGCACCTGGATCAGCACCGGGTCAGGTGTTGTCATGTCCACACTCCCTCATTTGTTGGGAACCAAATCCGGCACAACGCCCGGTGTCGCTTCGGCGCCCAGTGCCGCCTCGACATCGTCCGGCTTGGGCAGCTCGCGCACCTCGCGTATGGTCGCGTGGCGCCAGGCCAGCAGCGCCAGCAGCAGCGCGCCGCAGCCGGCAAAGGCCAGCGCCGAACGCAGGCCGAAGTGCTCACCCAGCCAGCCGCCCAGCAGCGCGCCGGGGCCTGCCGGGATCAGGATCAGCCAGCGCATCGTGCTGGTCATGCGGCCCAGCATCGGCGCCGGCGTCACCGCCTGGCGCAGCGACAGGAAGTTGATGAAGATCAGCACCGCGCCAATGCCGAAGGTGAACAGCATGAAGGCAAAGGCCGCCACGCCCCAGGCATTGGCGGGCGCGACCGACAGCAGCAGCCAGCCCAGGCCGCAGACCGCGAAGCCCAGCACCAGGCAGGGCCCGGGGCCCAGCCTGCGGCTGATGCGGTGGCCCATCACGCTGGTCAGCACGGTGCCGGCGCCCAGGGCCACATAGGACAGGCCCACGGTCTGACCCGACAGGCCCAGGGTGCGGGTCGCGAACAGGATCTGCACGACGATGGCCGCGTTATGGCAGAGCTGCCAGCAGCCCACGGCCGTGGCCAGGCTGACCAGCAGGCGCTTGTTGCGCACGAAGCGCACACCGGCCTTCAGATCGCGCCAGAAGTCGGCATTCTTGGCCTTGACCGGTTCCTCGTTGACCTTGATGCCGCGCAGTATCAGCGCCGAGATCAGCACCAGCACAGCATCCACCGCCAGCGCCATAGGCGCACCCAGCACCTTGATCAGCGCGCCGGCAAAACCCGGCCCCGCGACCTCGGCGCCGGACGAGGCCAGCGCGTTCTTCGCATGCGCCTCGACCAGGCGCGAGCGCGGCACCACCTGGGTCAGCACGATCTGCGCGGCGCTGCCGGCCGTCGTGTAGACCGTGCCCAGCACAAAGCCGACCACATAAAGCCAGGTCATCGACAGCCAGCCCATCCAGTGCGCCAGCGGCACGGTGGCCACGACAAAGGCCAGCAGGGTCTCGCCCCAGACATAGACCGGCAGCTTGCGCACCCGGTCCAGCCAGACCCCCGAGGGCAGCGAGAACAGCACAAAGGGGGCGATCTCCATCGCCGTCAGCAGACCCATCTGGGTGGGGCTGGCGTTGAGCAGCACGGCCGCCGTCAGCGGCAGGGCCAGCATCGTGATCTGCCCGCCCAGCGAGCTGATCAGGATCGAGGTCCAGAGCCGGCGGTAGACCAGGTCGCGCAGCAGATCGCCGGGCGGCAGGGTCAGGGCTTGTCTGAGCTGGTCAAACCAGGACAGGGGCCGGGTTTGCATAGGATTCTCCAATGAGGGCAGCACCTCGCCCTTGTGGGGCCAGGTCTGAGAAAAACGAATGGATCAGGGAGCGGAGGAAGGCGGGTCAGACCGACGCGCACGGCAGACCGCCAGCACGGACGCGCACGCCCGCGGCACGGTGTGTGCGGGGTCTGCTGCGGTCGAGGAGCTTGGTCATGGGTCTTGCCTGTTTGAGGCGCTCATCGTACAGGCCGGCTTGACGGCGGACAAGCCGTGCCGGCGCGCCGACGAAGCCCAAGCCGGGGACAAATCACGCCAATCGCACATCGTGCGCCGGACGGCGCTGCGCGCCCCAGTAGCGGCCCTCGCGCTGGAAGCCGACGTTCTCGTAGATGCCGATGGCCACATCGTCCGGATCCGCGCACATCACCAGGCGCTGCAAACCCATGCCGGCCAGGCCGTGGCGGCTCACCCCCTGGATCAGCGCGCTGCACAGGCCGCGCCGGCGCCAGGCCGGGTGCGTGCCGACATGCTGGAAGCGGCCCAGCGCGCCATGCCTGAACAGACCGCAGTCGGCCACCAGCTCGCCGCCATGCCAGATGCCGAACCAGGCCCCCAGGCCGGCCGCCTGCATCGCCGCGTAGCGGGCCATCTGGCGCTCGCGGTGCTGGCGGTAGTTGACCGGCTCGAAGCCGCTGTCATTGGACTCGCATTGCAGCGTCACCGCCGCCCGCCGCTGGGCCGGGTCCGCGAGATCGACCTCGGCAAAACGGAATGCACCGGCCAGCATCTTGGCCGGCTCGCGCAGCTGCGGCTCGCTCAGGCTCAGCTGCGCGGTGCCAAAGACCTCGAAACCGGCCGCCAGCCAACCCGGCAGCGCGGCCTGCGGCGCGCGGGTGTCGAAACCGATGGCGACGTGGCCGGACTCGCGCGTGTGCTGCCCCACCTCCTCGTCAAAGCGGGCCAGCCAATGGGGCAAGTCGGCGTCGCGCGGCGCCTCGGGCAGCACGAGGCAGTTGCCCCAGTAGAACAGCGGGTTGGTCGGCGTGCGCACCACTAGGCAATCGGCGCGCTCGATCACCAGGCCGTCGAAGCGCGCAAAGATCAGATCGGTCTGCCAACCGAGGGAGAGAGACTGCAGCATCGTGCTCATCCGCACACGGTAGCAGCCCTCCCCTCAACCCCCAAGTGCCGGAAATAACGGTGTCAGAAGCCCACCGCCGCACCGTCGCGGCGCGGATCACTGGCCGCCACATAGCCGTCCACCGCCGGGTCGCCCTGGCGCCAGATGAACTGGCCGGCACCGAAGTCCTGGTAGCTGTCGTTGATGTCGGCGATCTGGTGGCCCAGCGCGCGCAGGCCGTCGACGGTGTCGGCATCCATCGCCGACTCGACATTCAGCGACAGGCCCTCGTTGTAGCGCCAGCGCGGTGCATCGCAGGCGGCCTGCGGGTTCTGGCCGTAGTCCAGCATGCGCACCAGGGTCTGCATATGGCCCTGCGGCTGCATGTTTCCGCCCATCACGCCGTAGCTCATCACCGGCTGGCCGTCCTTGGTCAGGAAGGCCGGGATGATGGTGTGGAAGGGCCGCTTGCCCGGCGCCACCTGGTTGGCATGGCCCTCTTCCAAGGTGAAGCCATGGCCGCGGTTCTGCAGCGAGACGCCGTAGCCCGGCACGACCAGGCCCGAGCCGAAGCCCATATAGTTGCTCTGGATGAAGCTGACCATCATGCCGCTCTCGTCGGCCGTGGTCAGGTAGATGGTGCCGCCCTTGACCGGGTTGCCGGCCTTGAAGTCCTGGGCCTTCTTCATGTCGATCAGCTTGGCACGCTCGGCCAGATAGGCCGGGTCCAGCATCTGCGCGGCCGTCAGCTTCATATCGCCGGGCTCGGCCACATAGTTGTAGACATCGGCAAAGGCCAGCTTCATCGCCTCGATCTGCAGATGCTGCGAGGCAACGCTGTCGACCTTGTGCGCGGCCACATCCAGATGCTTCAGGATGCCCAGCGCGATCAGCGCGGCGATGCCCTGGCCGTTCGGCGGTATCTCATGCAAGGTGTGGCCGGCATAGTCCTGCGCAATCGGCTCGACCCACTCGGGGCTGTAGCCGGCCAGATCGGCCACGCTCATCGCACCGCCGGTCTGCTGGGCGAAGGCCGCGATCGCCTCGGCCACCTCGCCCTGGTAGAAGGCCTGGCCCTTGGTCTGGCCGATCAGGCGCAGGGTGCGCGCCGCGTCCTTGAACTGGAACAGCTCGCCGACCGCCGGCGCCCGGCCCTTGGGCAGAAAGGCCTGGGCAAAGCCCGGCTGCGAGGTCAGCTCCTGGACCGCCGCGGCCAGCGTCCACTTCTGCTGCACGATCACCGGCACCGCGTAGCCGCGCTCGGCGATCTCGACCGCCGGCGCCATCAGATCGGCAAAAGGCAGCTTGCCGAAGCGCTCGCTCAAGGCCACCCAGCCGGCCACCGCACCGGGCACGGTCACGGCGTCCCAGCCGCGCTTGGGCAGACTCTTGGCCTCGGCGCCGTATTTGCGCCGGAAGTACTCGGGCGTCCAGGCCTGCGGCGCGCGGCCCGAGGCATTCAGGCCATGCAGCTTCTTGCCGTCCCAGAGGATGGCGAAGGCGTCCGAGCCCAGGCCATTGCTGCAGGGCTCGACCAGGGTCATCACCGCCGCCGTCGCAATAGCCGCGTCGACCGCATTGCCGCCCTGCCCCAGGATGCGCAGGCCGGCCTGGGCCGCCAGCGGGTGCGAGGTCGAGACGATGTTGCGGGCAAACACCGGCATGCGCTGGCTGGCGTAGCCGCCGTTCCAATCAAAGCTCTGAGTCATCACATTCACTCCACAGAAATCTTGCGTTCACGAATCAGTCGGCCCCAGCGTTCACTGTCGGACTTGACCATCGCGGCGAACTGGGCCGGGCTGGCATTGCTGACCGGCTCGGCTCCCAGGCGGGCCAGGCGCTCGCGCACCTCGGGCGACTGCATCGCGATGTTCAGCTCGCTGTTGAGCTTGGCCACCACGGCCGGCGGCAAGCCCTTGGGGCCGTAGACGCCGAACCAGGTGATGGACTCGAAACCGGGCAGGCCCGACTCGGCCACCGTCGGCAGCTCCGGCGCCAGCGCCGAGCGGCTCTTGCCGGTGACGGCCAGCGCCTTCAAGCGCCCTTCCTTCACATGCGGCATGCCGGAGACGATGGAGTCGAACAGCAGATGCACATTGCCCACCACCAGGTCCGGCACCGCCAGCCCGGTGCCGCGATAGGGGATATGGGTGATGAAGACATGGGCCTGCGTCTTGAAGGCCTCGCTGGTCAGATGAACGATGGTGCCGTTGCCGCTGGAGGCGTAGTTGTACTGGCCCGGCTTGCTCCTGACCAGCGCGATCAGCTCGCGCACATCCTTGACCGGCAGCGAGTTGGGCACCAGCACCACATTGGCGGCATTGGCCACATGGGCCACCGGCGTGAAGTCCTCGTCGACCTTGTAGGGCAGCCTGGGGTTCAGATGCGGGCCGATGGCATGGGTGGAACTGGTGGTCAGCACCAGGGTGTAGCCATCGGGCGCGGCCTTGGCGCCCTCGGTCGAGCCCAGGCTGCCGCCGGCACCGGCCTTGTTGTCGACCACGACGGTCTGGCCCAGCTGGCTGCCGAGCTTCTGCGAGATCGCGCGCGCCAGCAGATCGGTGGCGCCGCCGGCCGGAAAGGGCACGATCAGGCGGATGGACCGGTGGGGATAGCTCTGGGCCAGCGCGTTCAGGCCGATCAGACCGAAACCCAGGGCCAGGGCCAGGTGGCGAAACTTCATCGTCGCAACTCCATCATCTAGGGGCGCAACGATTGTGTGCCGGCGGCGATGACAAGAAAAGCTAATAATTCTTGGCTTCATCACAAGGAGTACTTGCAATGCCCAGCCTGCGCAGCCTGAAGAGCTTTGTCGCCGTGGCCCGCTGCGGCTCCTTCGCGGCGGCCGCCGCCGAGGTCGCACTGACCCAGGCGGCCGTCAGTCTGCAGATGCGCAATCTGGAGCAGGAGTTCAAGCAGGTCTTGTTCGACCGGGGTGGCCAGGACGGCCAGAGCGGCCGCAAGGCCCAGCTGAACGCGGCCGGCCAGGCCTTGCTGCCCTGGGCCGAGCGCATGCTGGCCCTGGACGCCCAGCTGCACGAGGAGTTGCGCGGCGCGGCCCTGCGCGCCGATCCGATGGCGGGGGCCTACCGCATCGGCGCGGTGGTCTCGGCGGTCGCGCCGCTGGCCCATGCGGTGGTGGCGCTGAAGCAGCAGCATGCGGCGCTGGAGCTCAAACTGGTATCGGCCAAATCGGGCGACCTGGCCGAGATGGTGGAGGCCGGTCAGCTCGACGCGGCCGTGCTGGTGCGCGGCGCCGGCAAGCTGCCGCCGCAGCTGGGCTGGAGCCCGCTCTATGAGGAACCGCTGGTGCTGCTGGCCCATGCCGACAGCAAGCGACGCAGCGCCGCCCAGCTGCTGGCCGAGCAGCCCTTTCTGCGCTTTGACCGCAGCGAGCGCACCGGCGCGCTGCTGGAGCGCGCGCTGCGCCGCCTGCATGTGCCGGTGCGGGAGTTTCTCGAGCTCAACTCGATCGAAGCCTTGGCCGAGCTGGTGCGCCAGCGCGTCGGTGTCAGCCTGCTGCCGCTGCTGCGCCGCGCCAGCTGGGAGCAAGACCTGACCCTGCGTGTGATCGCCTTGCCCGAGCTCGGGCTGGCGCGCAGCATCGGCCTGCTGTACCGGCGCGAGGCGCGCGGCCCGCTGACCGAGGCCGTCGCCCAGCAGCTGCGGCAGGTGTAAGTCATTGCAACGCCCCGCTCCAGGGTCAACGACGCGCAGCAAGGCGTCGTTGAGACACTACCTTTCGCAACCCTGGAGAAATCCTGATGAACGCTCTGAAGACCGCCCTGATCCCCGCGCTGCTGTCCTTGGCCGCCGGCGTTGCATTGGCACAAACCGCGGCCGCTCCGACCGCCGCGCCGGCACCTGCGGCCACCACGGCACCGGCCGTCACGGCAGCGCCCGCCGTCGCCGCCAAGGTGGACGCGAAGGCCGAGGTGAAGGCCGAGGCCAAGCCCGCCGCAGAGGGCAAGCACAAGGCCAAGAAGGCCGCCAAGCCGGCGGCCGCCGACACCAAGGCCGAGGTGAAAACCGACGCGAAGGCCGATGTGAAGGCCGAGGCCGCGGCCAAGGCGGACACCACGACCGCCGCCAAGAAGCCCTGATCCCCGCGAGTCCCTGCTGGCCGCCCCGAGCTGTGCTTGGGGCGGCCTTGTCGTCTGAGCGGCGCCGCAGGCGCGCGGCTGGCACTATGCTTGCATGCTCCGCAGCCATTGACCAACTCAGCGACTCCCCACCATGAGCACTGCCCTTCATTCCATCCCCGGCCGCAGCAAGAAGCTGCCGCCGCTGCGCGTCGGCGTCGGCGGCCCGGTCGGCTCCGGCAAGACCACCCTGGTCGAGGTGCTGTGCAAGAGTTTGCGCGAGCGCTACGACCTGGTGGTGGTCACCAACGACATCTACACCAAGGAAGACCAGCGCCTGCTGACCGTGGCCGGCGCGCTGGAGCCCGAGCGCATCATGGGCGTCGAGACCGGCGGCTGCCCGCACACCGCAATCCGCGAGGACGCCTCGATCAATCTCGAGGCGGTGGACCGCATGCTCAAGCTCTACCCGGATGCCGACATCGTCTTCATCGAGTCCGGCGGCGACAACCTCGCCGCGACCTTCAGCCCGGAGCTGTCGGACCTGACGATCTATGTGATCGATGTCGCCGCCGGCGAGAAGATCCCGCGCAAGGGCGGCCCCGGCATCACCAAGAGCGATCTGTTCGTCATCAACAAGACCGATCTGGCCCCCTATGTCGGTGCCAACTTGGACGTGATGAAGGCTGACACCGAACGCATGCGCGGCTCGCGGCCTTTTGTGATGAGCAATCTCAAGACCGGCGCCGGGCTGGACGAGGTGATCGCCTTCATCGAGACCAAGGGCTTGCTGAAGTCCTGAAGAGCGGGACCGGGCTCAGCCCGGCGCGGCCTCGCAACGGATCCGGCGCATGCTGAAGTCGATGCGCTTGCTGCGGCCCTGGGTCTGCCCCTCGATGCGTGCCTTCAGCATCCCCTGCTCCAGCGCATAGACCACCCGCTGCGGGAAGTCATGCGTCGGGTTCTCGAACTGCACCTCGGTCTCGCTCAGCGAGACCAGCGCGAAGGCCACCGGCTTTTGCTCGCCCACGGTGGCGATAAAGTCGATGCGGCCCGCCGCATTGCGGCGGATCTGCATGAACTCATGGCCAGTGGTGCGGCCTCGCTTGACCGTGCGGCTGAGCCCCAGCAAGGTGTCGCCTGCCAGCGGCAACCAGTGCTCGACCGAACCCGGCTCTGCCCCGTCGGGCGCCCAGCAGCCGGCCAGCCAGGCCAGCTTTTGCAGCTCATGCTCCGGCTGAGCCAGGGTCGGCGCAGCAAAAAAACCCAACAGGGAAGCGAGCAGCAGCGGTGTTTTCAGCATGGCAGCATCCTTGCGGTCTATTGATGCCCGTACTCTAGACCAGGCGCTCGCGCGTCCCGCGCGCCACATCCTGCAGCCAGGGCTGGCGAGCCCAATGCGATCTCGCAAAAGCCTCGATCTGCTCGCGATAGCTCAGCGACAGCCCGATCACATCCAGGCCCTCGACAAACATGCGGCGGTGGCGGGGCGAGAGCTCGAAGCGGGCATCGACCGCCGCGCAGCGCACGCGCATCGCATCGGGGTCGATGCTCAGCGCCTGGCCCGCTTCGGCTTCGGCCATCAGCGCGGCGACTTCCGCCTCGGCCAGCATCACCAGCAGCAGCCGGTTGTTCATCGCGTTCGAGTAGAAGATCTCGCCGAAGCTGCTCGCGATCACCGCCCGGATGCCGAACTGCTGCAGCCCCCAGACCGCATGCTCGCGGCTGGAGCCGCAGCCAAAATTGGCGCCACCCAGCAGGATGGCGGTGCCGGCATGCTCGGGGCGGTTCAGCACAAAGTCGCGACGGGGCTGGCCCTGGGCGTCGAAGCGCAGGTCGTGGAGCAGACCGCGATCCAGGCCCGATTTGTCGATGCCACGCAGGAACTGCTTGGGCATGATCTGGTCGGTGTCCAGATTGTCGATGCGCAGCGCCGCAGCGCGGCCGCTGATCGTGGTCGATTCAGACATGCAGGCTCTCCAGTCGGCGTACATCGGTGATCACACCGGTGACCGCCGCGGCCGCGGCCATCGCCGGGCTCATCAGATGAGTGATGGCGCCGCGCCCCTGGCGGCCCTCGAAATTGCGGTTGGTGGTGGACGCGCAGCGCACGCCCTCGGCCAGCACATCGTCATTCATCGCCAGGCACATCGAGCAGCCCGGCTGGCGCCATTCGAAGCCGGCCGCCTGCAGCAGTGCGGCAATGCCCTCGGCCTCGGCCTGGACCTTCACCGCGCCGGAGCCCGGCACCACCATGGCCCGCACGCCCGGCGCCACCCGGCGGCCGCGCACGACTTCAGCGACGGCCCGCAGGTCCTCGATGCGGGCATTGGTGCAGGAGCCGATGAAGACATGCTGTATCGCCGTGCCCTCGATCGGTGCGCCGGCCTGCAGCCGGGTGTAGCGCAAGGCCTGCTCCGTGCTGCGCCGCTGTGCGCCCTCGGGATACGGCACACGGGCATCGATCGCCACCACCTGATCGGGGCTGGTGCCCCAGCTGACATGCGGCAGCACAGCGCCGGCATCGAAACAATGTTCGACGGCGAATACGGCCTCGGCATCGCTGTGCAAGCCAGCCCAGTGCGCCAGCGCCGCCTCGCGCTGCGCGCCGCCGATGTCCGGCGCACGCGCCAGCACATAGTCGATCGCCACCGCATCCGGTGCAATCAGCGCGCCGCGCGCACCGGCCTCCACGGCCATATTGCACAAGGTGAAGCGCGCCTCGACCGACAGTGCCGTGATGGCCGTTCCGCAGAACTCCACCACATAGCCGCGCGCGCCCTGGGCACCGATGCGGCCGATGATCTTGAGTATCAGGTCCTTGGCCGTCGTGCCCGTCGGCAGTCGACCATCAACGCGAATGCGCATGTCCTCGGCCAGGCGGTAGACCAGGGTCTGGGTCGCCAGCACATGCTCGACCTCGGAGGTGCCGATGCCGAAGCCCAGCGCACCCAGTGCGCCGTAGGTGGTGGTGTGGCTGTCGCCACAGATCACCACCATGCCGGGGCGGATCATGCCGTGCTCGGGCGCGACCACATGCTCGATGCCTTGCAGCGCATCATTGGTGTCGAACAGCGGGATCGCATGGCGATCGCAGTTGCGCTTCAGATTGCTGGCCTGCAAGGCCGAAGCCGGGTCCCGGATGATGCGCAGCTTGTCCGGGTGGGTCGGGATGATGTGGCTGACCACTGCGAGGTTCTGCCCCGGCACCAGCACCTCGCGGCCCTGCGCGTGCAGGCCGGCAAAGGCCTGGGGGCTGGTGTATTCGTTCATCAGGTGCAGGTCACAGAACAGCAGCACGTTCTGCGCATCGAGCACCGCCACCGTGTGCGAATCGATCAGCTTGCGATACAGGGTGCTCGCCATGACTCAGGCCTCCAGCAGGAAGGGCAGCGCCCGCGCCAACAAGGCGTCCGGCGCTTCCTCGGGGATGTAGTGGCCGCAGGGCAAGGCCTCACCACTGACCCGGTCGGCGACTCGGCGCCATTCGTCGAGCGGCTTGAAGCAGCGCTGCACCACGCCCTGCGCACCCCATAGCGCCAGCAACGGCATGGCCAATCGGCGGCCGGCATCACGGTCGGCCCGGTCATGCGCCAGATCGATGCCGGCAGCGGCGCGGTAGTCCTCGCACAGGCCGTGCGCGGTGCCGGGCAGGCTCAGACAGCGCGTGTACTCGGCCAGCGCGTCTGGATCGAACGGCGTCATGCCGGCGCTGCGACCGCCCATCACATCGCGCAGATAGGCGGCCGGATCGGCCGTGATCAGACGCTCGGGCAGCGGCGCGGGCTGGATCAGGAAGAACCAGTGCCAGTAGGCGCGGGCGAAGGCCTCGTGGGTCTGCTCGTACATCGCCAGGGTCGGGGCGATGTCCAGCAGCACCAGGCGCCGCACCAGCTCGCCATGGTCGGCCGCCAGCCGGTGCGCGACGCGCGCGCCGCGGTCGTGGGCCAGCACCGCAAAACGCTCGTGGCCCAGCGTGCGCATCAGCGTCACCAGATCCCGGGCCATCACCCGCTTGCTGTAGTTGGCATGGTCTGCCGCACCGGCCGGCTTGGACGAATCGCCGTAGCCCCGCAGATCGGCCAGCACCAGCGTGAAATGCCGGGCCAGTGCCGGCGCCAGCTTGTGCCAGATCGCATGGGTCTGCGGGTGACCGTGCAGCAGCAGCAAAGGGGGACCTGCGCCGCCCAGGCGGGCATGGATCTGCACGCCGTCCTCGACAGTGATCAGGCGGGACTCGAAACCCGGGAACAGGGAATTTGACATGAGGACCTCAATCCGCGGTGATGCCGCGCTCCTTGATCAGCTTGGCCCATTGCGGCATTTCCTTCTCCAGCCGTGTGCGGGCCTGGGCCGCCGTGCCGGGCAGCGGGTCGAAGCCTTCGCGGATCATGCGCTCCCGAACCGCCGGGCTGTTGAGCGCCAGGTTCAGCGTGTTGTTGAGCTTGTCCAGCACCGGCTTGGGCGTGCCGGCCGGCGCGAACACCATGAACCAGGTTTCGAAGGCATAGTTCGGCAGCCCGGCCTCGGCAATCGTCGGCACGGCCGGCATCAGGGCCGAGCGCTTGGCGCCGGTCACGCCCAGCGCACGCAGCTTGCCGGCCTGCACATGCTGCTGCGCGGCCGAGAGCACCGGAAAGCTCATGTCGACGCTGCCGGCCATCGTGTCGGTCAAGGCCGGGCCACCGCCCCGGTAGGGAATGTGGACGATGGGCAGGCCGGACACGGCCTTGAACAGCTCCGCCGACATATGGAAGGTGCTGCCCGCACCGGCCGAGCCGTAGGTCAGCTTGCCGGGCTGGGCCTTCAGTACGGCCAGCAACTCCTTGATGTCCTTGGCCGGCAGCTTGGGGTTGACCACCAGCACATGCTGGGAGCTCGCCACCATGCCGATCGGGGCCAGGTCCTTCAGGGTGTCGTAAGGCATCTTGGCCGTCAGCGCCGGATTGATCGCCAGCGAGACGGTCTGCAGGCCCACCGTGTAGCCATCGGCCGTCGACTTGGCGACCTGGTCGACGCCCAGATTGCCGCCGGCACCGCCCTTGTTTTCGATGAAGACGCTGCCGCCCAGCTGCTTGCCCCATTCATCGGCGATCAGACGCGCGGCGATATCGGCACTGCCACCCGGTGCATAGGGCACGACCAGCTTGATTGCCCGCTCCGGATAGCTCTGCGCCTGCGCGCTACCGAGGGCCAGCAGGCCCAGCGCGGCAAGCAGGGTGTGGGTGACATGGCGCTTGTTCATCGACGGTCTCCAGATGTGATCTTGTGCACTGATGCTATCCATGAAGTGAAGCAACATAATGTCTGTTTCGACAATTCTTCAAGTCTTCAGATTCATCAATGGACGGTTTCTCCGACCTCGCCTTCTTCTCGCTTCTGATGCGGCACGGCAGCCTGGCGGCGGCGGCCCAGCAGCTGGGCATCACGCCACCGGCCGTCAGCAAGCGTCTGGCCGCGCTGGAGCGACGCCTGGGCGTGCGTCTGCTGCATCGGACCACGCGACGCATCAGCCTGACGCCCGAGGGCGAAACCTATCTGGTCGACGGAGCCCGGGTGCTGGCCGAGCTGGACGCGCTGGAGCGCACGGTCGCCGGCAGCCGCGCCGCACCGATGGGTTTGCTGCGCGTCAGCGCGACGCTGGGCTTCGGCCGCCGCCACATCGTGCCGGCACTGTCGGTGTTTGCGCGCGAGTTTCCCGAGGTCGAGGCCCAGTTGCACCTCAGCGATCGGCCGGTCAATCTGGTCGAGCAGGGTTTCGATATGCAGATCCGCTTCGGCGAACTGCCCGACGCGCGGCTGACGGCCCGGCTGCTGGCGCGCAACCGCCGTCTGCTGTGCGCAGCCCCCGCCTATCTGCAGCGTGCCGGTATGCCCGCAACACCGCGGGAACTGGCCCAGCATGCCTGCATCTTTTTGCGCGAGCGCGACGAGACCTTCGGCACCTGGCATATGAGCCAGGGCGCGCGCCAGGAGACGATCAAGGTGCGTGGCCCGCTGAGCAGCAATGACGGCGAATCAACGCTGGCCTGGGCCCTGGACGGCCATGGCATCTTGCTGCGCTCGCAATGGGACGTGGCCGGGCTGCTGCGCCAGGGCGCGCTGCTGCCAGTGCTGGCCGACTGGTCGCTGCCCTCGGCCGATATCTATGCGGTATTCCCGACCCGCAGCCATCTGTCGGCCAAGACCCGGGCGCTGGTGGATTTTCTGCTGCTGCGTTTCGAACCCCACCGCCGTGAGGACGGCGGCTGGTAGGTCCTGATCAGCGGGCCCAGGCCTCAGCCACGAACCAGCATCACCGGCTGCGCTTCGGCCTGATCGATATGGCACAGCCCCGGGCAGCCGCTCTTGGCCAGCGCCGCGTCGAAGACCTCGCGGGCGCAGTCATGGCAGCAGCCGCAGGCCGAGGCCACCCGGGTCTCGTCCTGCAAGACATCGAAATTGCGGATGCCTGCGTCTACGCTGCGGCGGATATCGCGGTCGGAAACTCGGTGGCAGAGGCAGACGATCATGGAGCACTAGGGCCTGGTCGGGACCGGCACCACGCCGGCTTGCCCCGAACTCTAGCGCAAATGCGAACCCTTCTCAATCATGTTCGCATCAATAACCCCAGCCGGCGGCCGGGATTGCTCGGAAACGCTCAGGACGTCATCTGGGTCTGCAGCCAGTTCTGCTCGCCGACCTGGGCCACCAGCTCGATCTGGGTTTCCAGATGATCGATATGCTCCTCGGTGTCGCTGAGGATGTCTTCCAGCAGCTCGCGCGACACATAGTCGCGTACCGATTCGCAATAGGCGATGGCTTCCTTCAGCAGGCCATGCGAGCCCACCTCGATCTTCAGATCGCAGTGCAGGGTCTCGACGGCGGTCTCGCCGATGAAGAGCTTGCCCAGGTCCTGCAGATTGGGCAGGCCCTCGATCGTCAGGATGCGATCGATCAGGCGATCGGCATGCTTCATCTCCTCGATCGACTCCTCGTACTCATGCTTGGCCAGGCGCTCGTAGCCCCAGCTCTTGAGCATGCGGGCATGCAGGAAATACTGGTTGATCGCGGTCAGCTCATTCTTCAACTGGGCATTCAGGTAGTCCAGAACCTTGGCATCGCCTTTCATGGCATTTCTCCTCTTATTGAATCTGGCGAGCATTGTGCTTGCTGACGGCCAAGCCCGCTGCGCAAACCCGTGAGCTCGCGCTCTGCATACGAAGCGTTCTCAGACGCAATTTGACTATTTGCAGTGCGACCTCATCATTCCTGTTGCTATTGCGAATAGTTCGCATTTAAGATGCAGCACATGAACCCATCCATCCAAACCCTGCCGCGCCCCGCTGTGGCGCACGAGCCCGGCCTGCCGGTTCTGCCCTCCCTGGCTGCGGCCGGTGTGCCGGACCGGCGACGGCTCAGCAGCCAGGCCTTGCTGGGCAATGAGCGCGAGGTCGAGATCGAGCATGGCGGCCAGCTCTACCGCCTGCGCCTGACCTCGCTAGGCAAGCTGATCCTGACCAAGTAAGCAACCGGGCGGCGGCTGCGCCCGCTGGCCACGAGGACCCCGTCGATGTGCGACAAGCCCAATGTCTTCTCCCGCCTGCTGAGCGATGAGCCCACGGTCGCGGGCGCCCTGCCCGCGCCGGTCGGTGACAGCGCCCAGCCCCTGATGCGCGGCTCACGCCGGCGCCGCCTCTGGGAGCTGCCATCGCAGGCGCTGTGCCCGGTGATCGGGGTCTGCCTGCCGATGCCGGTGCTGCGCCGGCGCATCGACAAAAGTCTGGGCGGCAGCACGGTCGCCAGCGACTACGACCTGCACTGCGGCGCCATCAATGAATGCGGCTCGCGCTCGGCCGTGGCCGAGACCTTGCAGCGCGAGCTGGACCAGCGCTACGCGATCGCGCTGCGCCAGTCCGCCCAGCACAAGAGCACCGAGGCCTTGACGCGCTGGTGGGCCGCCGCCCAGCTCAGCAACGATGTGGCCGGCAGCCTGTGGGCGACGCTGACCCATGCGCGCTGCGACGCCGGCCTGCAGGAGCAGGTGCTGCGCGACATCCATATGCTGCAGCACCAGGTCGGCGCCGCCAACCGCGCCGATCTGCAGCGCCTGGAGGCCCTGCTCGACGAGAACCAGATCCTGGGCCGCGAGCTCGCCCAGGCCCAGTCGCGCAGCAGCCGGCTGCTGGCCGAACGCACCGGCCAGATCGAGCGCCTGCAGTCCGAGCAGCTGCGCCTGCGCGGCGAGCTGCTGGGCCGCGACACGGCGATGGCCGGTCTGCGCGAGGACTTGCAACGCCTGGAGGCCGCCGTGCCGGGCCTGCGCAACCGCCAGGAGCAGGCGGACCAGATCCGTCTGCAACAGGGCCGCATCCACGAGCTGGAGCGCGCGCTGCTGGCGGCCCAGCAGCAGGTCGAGCGCGAGCGCCGCCGCGTCGAGGAAACCCGGCAGATGCTGGAGCTGGCACGCGCCCCGCAGCCGGCCCCCGAGCCTGAACTGGCCCTGCCCGAGCTGAGCGAGCGCGCGGTGCTCTGCGTCGGCGGTCGTCAGGCCGTGGTGCCGATCTACCGCCAGCTGATCGAGCGCACCGGCGGGCGCTTTCTGCATCATGACGGCGGCGAGGAAGACGCCGTCGCCAAGCTGGATGCCAGCCTGGCAGCCGCCGATCTGGTGATCTGCCAGACCGGCTGCATCAGCCACGACGCCTACTGGCGGGTCAAGGACCATTGCAAGCGCCACGGCAAGCGCTGCGTCTTCGTCGACAAACCCAGCGCTTCCAGCCTGCAGCGGGCCCTGGGCCACCTGAGCGAGAAGCCGACCGAAGCCTGAATCGCCCGTGCATAGATCACAAACCAGATAGATACCACTTAAGCAAGGGGTAGACCCGGGGATGCCCCCGGGGAAGAATCCGCTCGTTGCCTGCCCACAAGGCAGCCAACCTACACAACACCCATAGCGGAGGATGAGGAATGAACTTGCAGAGAACAGCCCCCAAGACTGGTATCAAACTGGTTATTACCCTGATGGCAGGTCTGATGGTGCAGGCGGCACAAGCCCTGCCGGTCATCGATTTCGGCGTGGCCCAGGGCTACAGCGGTTTCTTCTTCGGTGATGTGAAGGCCCAGAACGATGTCGAGGGCCGGCTGGCCGTCGGCGGCAACTTCAGCGGCAATGGCTCGATCGGCTATCGCGCGCCCCACGGCTCGACCGGCCCCAGCCTGGTGGTCGGTGGCAACGCCCATTTCAACGCCAACGGCGGCATCTTCAACGGCCCCAAGACCCCGGTGGACACCAATGCCACGGTCGGCCCGATCACCGAATACGAGAAGGCCCCGGGCTACGGCGTTTATGGCGGCACGCTCAGCGGCAAGACCCAGGGCATGGATCTGCGCCAGCAAGCCGGCGTGATCGACTTCGCCCAGGCCAAGAACCAGCTCGGCGCCCTGGCGGGCCAGCTGGGTCAGCAGGCCGCCACCGGCACGGTCGCCGCCCCCTGGTCCGACACCACGCTGACCGGCAGCGGCCGCTCCGGTGTGGTCGAGGTCTTCGATCTGAACGCCAAGCTGAACTGGGAAGGCAAGCAAAGCATTGGCACGCTGGAACTCGGCAATGTCGCGGCCGACTCCTGGGTCGTGATCAATGTGCGCAATGCTGGTGACGTGAGTTTCACCGGCGCCTTCCTGGGCCTGTTCGACGATCTGCGCGGCCGTGTGCTGTTCAACTTCGAGAACGCCAGCAATATCGCCGTCAACACCTTCATCGAGGGCAGCATCCTGGCCCCGAAGGCCAACTTCCTGGGCCAGGGCCATGTCGAAGGCACGGTGATCGGCCAGTCGGTGTCGCAGGCCTTCGAGATCGGCCACGAGCCCTTCATCCCGACCTCGCCGGTGCCCGAACCCGAGAGCTATGCGCTGATGCTGGCGGGTCTGGCCGCGATGGGCTTCATCGCACGCCGTCGCCGCCACGCCTGATCAAGACCTCGCCAGGTCCTGACACCAAGACCGCAGCCGCGCCAGTGCGTGGCCTGCGGTTTTTTCTTGCCCGCCACCAGGCGGCATCAGCAACAGATCGCAGCCGGCTTCGGCCAGCAGACGCCCGCGTAAGCCCGGCAAACCGCCCAGCCAGCTGCGCGGCCCGGCCCCGCCCAGCACCATCAGCTCGGCGCCGTTGCGCTGCTGGTGAACCAGCAGTTGGCTGGCGATATCACCGCGCCCGAGTGTGGCCAGCACACGATTGCGACGGCCATCCAGCGAATCGCTGATCTGCAGCAAGCGCTGCTGGGCACGGCTGCGCAGCTCGCGTCGGTAGGCATCGATCAGCGGATGCCGCGAATCGGTGCCGCGCAAAGCCACTTCATTGAAACTGCCGAGCACATGGAACAGCTCGATATGGGCCTGCGGTGCCAGGCTGCAGCTGATGTCGGGCAGTTCGGACCCGGCCTCAGCCAGGTCCAGCGCCACCATCAGGCGCCGGTAGGCGCGCTGCGGCTGGCGCTTGACCACCAGCAGCGGACAAGCGCTGCGGTCCGCCATGCGCGCCAGACTGTGGCCGTAGAGCCAGCGCATCAGCCAGGGTTCGCGCCGGTAGCCCAGCACCAGCAGATCGGCACGGTGCGACAGCGCCACCGGGTCCGGCTGCCGTACGGCCATCTCGGTGCGCACCCGCAGGCCATGGCGCTGCGCCAGCTGGCGGGCAATGCGCTCCAGGCGATCATGCGCATCGGGCGGGCCGTGCTCGCGCGACAGCGGCCTACAAACCACCCACAGCTCGGCAGCCTGTTCGGCGGCCAGCAAGGCAGCACGCTCCATCGCACGGTTGCCGCTCGCTGAAAAATCGCAAAGGGTCAGAATTCTCTTGCAGTGCATCTCGGTGTCCTGAGTGAAGGCGCCACGCCGAGGGGCCAACCGCTCGCCAAAGGCGCGAGCGGGCGGCAACGGCGATGCGGCGCCGGATCGGTCTAGAGCGTGTAGTCGCCGGTGGCTTCGGGCTGGAACAGGATGGCGTCGATCTCGGCCGCGGCCTCGTCGCGATTGGGTGTCTGCCAGCGCGCCAGCGATCCCACCGGCAGGCCCAGCAAGCCCATGCCCACCGGCGACAGCACCGAGACAAAGCCGACGCTGGGCTCCGCGTCATGCGGGTAGCACAGGGTCAGGCGGTGACGCCGCCCGGTCTGGACGCCGACGATCTCCACCTGCGAGTACATCGTGACCACATTGGGCGGCACCTGGCGGGAGTCCACCAGATCGGCGCCGTCGAGCAGCGCCTGCAGCGTCTCATGGGCTTGAGCCTCGAGCAGCTTGCTGAGGCGGCGGTGATCCAGGGCCGTGAGCAGGCGCTCGGGCCTGCCGGTGTTTGGTGTGTGCATGGGGCACTCCGATCGAAGGCAAGCGCGCCGCTTTGAAAAGAGCGGCGCGCGCCGACGCGCTGGGCAGAGGCCCGGCGATCGATGGTGCGCGAAAAGTGAGGAGGGGTGGCGGATCGCCGGGCTTAGAGGGGTGCGGCCGGCTGGGCATGCTGCGCAGCGGCCGCCTGTGCTCGGCAGGCGCACGACTGCAGCGGCGTCGCGAGAGCGGCGCGCTGGGCAGCGAAGCGGGTAGCAAAGACCGGTGCAGACATGAAGGCATTGTAGGCCGGCAGACACGCTTAACCATATGCGCGCTTCTTCCTTGGACCAGCGGGCCGGCTTGCTTACGCTGCGCAGCTCGCTCCCGAAGCCGATCGGCCACAAGCCGCACCACGCTTGCGGGCAAGACCTGACCCCAATATCCGAGCCTCCATGTCGTACCTCCCTGTTTGCCGACCCGCACCGCTGGCGCTGGCCATTCTGCTGGCCTATGCCCTGCCCGCCACCGCTGCCACTGCCGATAGTGCTGCAACCCGCAGCGACATCCAGTCCGCCCCCACCGTGCAGGTCACCGGCTCGCGCATCCTGCGCGCCAAGGCCGAGAGCGCCAACCCGGTCACCGTGATCAAGTCCGAGGACCTGTCCCGCCACGGCTACAAGAATGTCTTCGACGCCCTCAACTCGCTGACCGAGAACACCGGCTTCGTCCAGGGCGCCGACTTCGGCAACACCTTCACGCCGGCCGCCAATGCGATCAGCCTGCGCGGCCTGGGCCCCAACCACACGCTGACGCTGATCAACGGCCGCCGCGTCGCCGACTACCCGACCGCCTACAGCGGCTCGGTCAACTTCGTCGACCTGGCCAACATCCCCTCGGCCCTGATCGACCGCATCGAGATCCTGCATGGCGGCGCATCGGCCGTCTACGGCTCCGACGCGATCGCCGGCGTCGTCAACATCATCCTGAAGAAGCAGACCGACGGCCTGCGCCTGAACCTGAAGGCCGGCGGCACCGAGGACGGCGGCGGCGAGAACGCCCGGCTGCAGCTGACCGGCAATGTGGCCAGCGGCGCGGTCAGCGGCATCTGGGGCCTGGAGCTGAGCAGCCGCCAGCCGATCTGGGCGCGCCAGCGCAGCTTCATGTCCGACAGCACCTTGCAGGGCGCCGCGCCCGCCGTCGTGTTCGGCCGGCGCAACGCCGGCAGCAACTACATCGATCCGGGCGCCGGCACCTGCGAGGCCCTGGGCGGCCTGTTCTCCGGCAGCACCCGGCGCTGGGACAGCAAGACCGGCAGCTTCTGCGCCAGCGGTCGCGCCGGCGCCAACTACTGGACCACCCAGACCGGCAACCGCAGCCTCAACGCCGCCAGCCTGCTGAGCTGGCAGCTCGATGACAGGACCGAGCTGTTCGCCGAAGCGCTGCTGGGCCTGAACCGCACCGAGAACAACACCCGCGGCCCCAGCTGGACCTCGCTGGCCGCCTCCACTGGCTACTTCCGCAATGCAGTGACTGGCAATCTGGAGACCTGGACCCGGCGTATCGCGCCCGAGGAGTTGGGCGGCGTTGATCGCTTCAACCGCGAATGGCGCGACGGCTCGGGCAATCTGGCCCTCGGCGCGCGCGGCGAGCTCGGCGACTGGGGCTATGAGCTGAGCTACAACGCCTCGGTCTACCGCAGCAAGACGCCGGTGCCGCGCTTGCTAGCCAACATCGACGAGTTCTTCCTGGGCAAGCAGCAAGGCGTGGACGCCAAGGGCGTGCCGATCTACGCGCCCGATCCCAAGCGACTGTTCACCGCGCTGACGCCGGCCGAGTACGACAAGCTCAGCGGCAGCAGCGAGGGCCATAGCAAGGCCTGGACCCACGGCCTGAGCCTGAACGTCAACCGCGAGCTGTTCAAGTTGCCGGCCGGCCCGGTGCAGATGGCCGCGCTGGCGGAGATTGGCAGCCAGGGCTTCAGCAACCGCGCTGATCCGCGCCTGGGCCAGGGCGTGTTCTACAACACCACCGAGTCGGCCCTGGTCAAGGGCACGCGCCAACGCACCGCGCTGGGGCTGGAGCTGCAGGCGCCGCTGACCCGGCAGCTCACCGCCACCGTCGCGGGCCGCTACGACGACTACCGCTTTGCCGGCAAGAGCGACGACAAATTCACCTACCAGGGCGGGCTGGAGTTCCGCCCCAACGCCGAGCTGCTGCTGCGCGCCAACCACGCGACCAGCTTCCGCGCGCCGGACATGAACTACATCTACACCGCCGAGTCCAAGGGCTACTACAGTTCCTCGACCGACTACTACGCCTGCGGCCTGAGCGGCCAGCCCCTGGCCACCTGCAGCTTCCGCAATATCTCGCCGGGCTTCAACTACATCAGCAATGGCAGCTCGGATTTGAAGTCCGAGAACGGCCGCAGCCAGGGCCTGGGCCTGGTCTGGTCGCCCAGCACGCAGTTCGATGCCTCGCTGGACTTCTGGAAGATCCATATCGATGACCTGGTCACCAATCTGAGTTCCGACACCTTGCTGCGCGACGAGGCCGACTGCCGCCTGGGCGCCAAGGACATCGGCAGCCCGACCTGCGTGGATGCGATCCGGCGCGTGCGCCGCAATCCAGCCAATGCGGTGGTCCGGCCCGGCGAGGTGCGCGACATCCTGGTCAACCCGATCAATGCGGCGCAGAAAAGCACCCGCGGCTTCGACATCGCCGGTCGCTACAGCTGGCAGACCGTCAGCCTCGGCCAGTTCCAGAGCCGCGTGAAGTACACCAAGGTGCAAAGCTATGTCTACCGCCAGTTCGCCGGCGACGCCGCCAGCAACCAGGTCGGCACGCGCGACTTCGACGACTGGCCCGAGAAGCTGGTCGCCAGCCTGAGCTGGAACCTCGGCCCCTGGTCCAGCACGCTGACCGCGACCCGCAACGGCAAGATCCCCGATGGCGACAAAGGCTGGATCAAGCCCAAGGCCTTGTTCAATATCAGCGGCGGCTACGAGTTCAACGAGAACAGCAAGCTCTCGCTGATCCTCAACAATGTGGCAGGCAGCGTGCCGCTGGACAAGGGCGGCGGCTGGCCCTTCTACCCGACGAGCCGCTACAGCCCGCACGGGCGTCAGGGCTGGATCGAGTTCGAGCACCGCTTCGGCGGTTGAGACAAGCCCGCCCCCTGGAAGCGCTGCGCGCATCCAGGGGGCGGACTTTCTCGGGCAAAGCGTGAGTTAGCGCACGGTACGGCGCCGCGACACCCGGAATCAGGGTTTACGCGGGGCTTTCATGCCAGAAGAATGCGCGCACCCCTTCAAGACAGGATCTCACGCATGCGCCGCTCGACCCCGTTCTCCGCCCTCGCCGCCACCCTGCTGGCGAGCTCGCTGGCCCAGGCGGCGCCGAATGCGCTGGGTCTGGACAAGGGCCTGAACCTGCTGGTGTTCGACAACTTCACCGCCAGCTCCAGCGATGTCGAGGGCCGCGTCGCGGTCGGCGGCAATGCCAAGCTGGGCAGCTACTCGATCAACACCAAGGGCTCGGGCGCGCTGTACGAAGGCATAGGCCTGGCGGTCGGCGGCCATCTGCAGTTCAGCGGCGGCCAGCTGTGGGGCGATACCGTGGTCGGCGGCAATCTGAGCACGCAAAGCGGCGCCAGCTTCATCGGTGATGTGCGGGTGGGCGGCAATCTGAACGCCAACAAGGCCTGGTTGACGGCCGACAGCATCACTTACGGCGGCAGCGCCACCGGCGTGCAGCAATGGCAGAACCCGCTGCCGCAGAAGGCCGCGGCCGGCAGCGCGGTAAAGCTGGGCATCGATTTCGCGGCCGAGCAGGCGCGGCTGAGCAGCTTCTCGCAGCAGCTCGACGGCTTTGCCAACAGCGGCAGCGTTGCCAATGTCTGGGGCAATATGGTGCTGAACGGCCAAGGCGCCGGGCTGGCCGTGTTCGACCTGAATGCCGCCGATGTCGGCAAGAACCTGGAGCTCAGCAATCTGGGCAGCAATGCAACCGTGATCATCAATGTGCACGGCAGCAAGGTCGACTTCGGCAACCACGGCTACACCGGCTTCGACAGTGGCCGCGTGCTGTTCAATCTGGTCGACGCGCAGACGGTCAGCTTCAGCGGCGGCGTCACCGCCTCCTTCCTCGCGCCGCTGGCCAAGTTCACGGCCGGCTCCGGCGTGATCAATGGCCAGGTGATCGCGCAGAGCTGGAGCGGCTCGGTGCAGATCAACGACGCCGCCTTTGCCGGCGCGATCTCGGCCGTGCCCGAGCCCGGCAGCACGGCGATGCTGCTGGCCGGCCTGGGCGTGATCGGCTTCGTGGCGGCGCGCCGCAAGCGCTGAATCAGGTGGCCGCAGTCTTGATGGCGTCTTGACACTGCAGTGCAAAAGCTGGGCGATTTCTTGAGCTGCGGGCCGGGAGACTGAAGGCCTCGCAACAACAGGTCGGCCACGGTGCCGGCCCGGCCCATGCGCCCAGTCGCCATCCTCCAGCACGAGGCCAGCCAAGGCCCCGGCTACCTGCTGGACTTTCTGCAGCAGCAGGACATCCCCTTCCAGATCTTCCATCCTGCCCAGGGTCAGGACTTGCCCCTGCGGGCCAGCGACCACAGCGGCCTGGTGGTGCTGGGCAGCAACCACAGCGCCAATGAAGACCTGCCCTGGATAGCTCAGGAGATCGCGCTGCTGCAGGCGGCGCTGAGCCGCGATGTGCCCGTGCTGGGCCATTGCTTCGGCGGCCAGTTGCTGGCCCGCGCGATGGGTGCCCAGGTGCACCGCAATGCCTGGCCCCATATCGGCTGGAGCCGGCTGGCGGTGACGCCGGCGGCGCGCACGCTATTCGGTGGCGCGAGCCATGCCACGCTGTTCAACTGGCATTACGACAGCTTCGAGATCCCGCGCGGCGCCGCCCGCACGCTGTTCGGCATGCATGGCCTGAACAAGGGCTTCGCCCATGGCAAGCATCTGGGCTTCCAGTCCCATCTGGAGGTCACCGAGGCCAGCGTGCGCGCCTGGTGCGAAGAATCCCGGCAAGAACTGACCCTGGCCCACGGCCCGGCCGTGCAGACCGAGGCGCAGATGCTGCAGGGCCTGCGCGAGCGCACCGCCGAGCTGCACCGGGTGGCGCGCGGCGTCTACCAGCAATGGGCCACAGGCCTGAGCCGCCCGACCCTGGTGCAGCTGCATGGCGGCTGGTGAGGCCTGGGCCGATTCGCTGGCCCACGCATTCGACGACGAGGCGCATGCCAAGACTATGCTCTGTTGCACCGTCGCCATGAGCGATGCCGTATTTGCTATCACTCAGAGTAAGGAAGAGCGTATCTGCAAGCTGTAATCAGCGGACTTTCGTCGACTTCGCATAGCAAATACAGCAATCAATCGCCATGTCGTTAGCAGCAAAAAATGCCTTATTTGCTATAGTCAGGCATACAAGAAGCGTTGTCGCCCGGTGGTGAGAGCGCTTCATGCCACTACCGCGATAGCACATACAGCATATGGACAGCCTTTATTCCCTCGGCCGAGCTGTGGCGCAGCTGAGGCAGGAACACGGGATGACCCAGAAGCAGCTCGCGGCTCTTTGCGGCCTCGGTCAGTCGACCCTGGCCCGCTTTGAGACGGGCGGCGTCGCGGAGTTCGGCTCGCGCAAGCTGCTTCGCCTGCTGGAGGTCCTGGGCCACGAGCTGTCGTTCACGCCAAAGAGCAGCAGCTTCACCCTGGACGATGCCCTGGCGGAACGGCAGCGTCAGGCGCAGGAAACGACTGAGGCCAACGCCTCGGGACGCACCCAGCGATGAAGCTGCACGTCTACGTCCACAACCAAGCTGTCGCCACACTGGAGTCGACGGACGGCTTCCGGCATGTGATGACCTACCACCCGGACGTCCAGCCGGAGCAGTTCGTCTCCCTGCTCATGCCCGTGCGCACGGAGTCCTACGCCTATCCGGAACTGCATCCGCTGTTCCGGATGAACCTGCCCGAGGGCTTTCTGCTCTCCATCCTGCAAGAGCAACTGGGACCGCACGTCGGCGCATCGCCACTGAACCTGCTCTCCGTCGTCGGGCGCAATGCCATCGGGCGGGTCAAGGTGGCCACACCAGGTGCGGACCCAACGCAGCCGCCGGTGCCCTTTGACCTGAACGGCATCCTGCGGGGCGACAACTCGGAAGAGGCCTTTGTTGACCTGGTGCGCCGTCACGCGGCGTCTGGCGTGTCCGGCGTCGTTCCGAAGTTCCTCTCGCCGAACACACTCGGCGAGCACGGCAAGGGCACCCTGGCCACCGAGCGCTACATCGTCAAAGGCACGACCGCTCGGCTGCCCGGCGTGGCCCTCAACGAACACCTGTGCATGGAAGTGTCGCGCCAGGCCGGGTTTCCGACGGCGACGACCGAGGTCTCCGACGACGGACAAGCCCTGGTGGTGCATCGCTTCGACTTCGAGGCCGACGGCACGACCCGCAAGGGCATGGAAGACCTGTGCAGCTTGCTCACGCTGCGGCCCGAGCAGAAGTACGAGTCGACGTGGGAGCGCGTTGTCGGGCGTATCAAGGACGTCACGCCTCAGGCCGAGCAGCAGAACGCGGCGCTCTCGCGTCTCGCCGACCTGCTGCTGCTGACCTACGCGCTGCGCAATGCCGACTGCCACACGAAAAACATCGCCCTGCTCTACAGCTCCCGCGACCACATCGAGCTGGCGCCCGTCTACGACATGCTGACCATCACGGTCTACGACGACTACGCGAAGAATCCACCGGGCATGCCCGTCGATGGGCGCAGCACCTGGATGCCTGGCAAGGCCCTGGAGCGGTTTCTGCAGACGAGATGCAACGTGATGCCGGCGCAAACGCTGGACCGCGTGGAGCGCATCTGCGAGGCCATCGTGCAGGTCACGCCTCAGGTGGTCGCCGCCACGGCGCAGTACCCCGCGTTTTACGAGACGGGCAAGCGCATGCTGCATGCCTGGAACGACGGGATGAACAGCCTGCGTCTTCAGAAAACATGGAGCCTGCCGTCGCTGGACAAGCCCATAGCGGCGGCCAAATTCTCTGACCCCGAGCCCATCAGCCCCACGAAGCCCGAGAAGCTTGGCCGCTCGCCACTGCTGGGGCGCTAATCGCAGCCACGACCACAACGGACTCGCCTGACAGCCTAGCGGCGCCGGCGCCACCACAGCCAGGCACCGCTGAAGCCCAGGCTGAACAGCGTGAGGCCCACCAGGCCGGTGGCCACCTCGTGCAGCGGCCCGCCCAGGGTGCCGGCATGCAGCGGGTAGATCCAGGCGGTGCTGCGCCCGCCCAGGTCGAGCTGGTTCCAGCGCTGCTGGGCCAGGATGCGGCCGTCGACCGGATGCAGCCAGACCGAGGACAGACCGTTGGGATGCGGATCGTCCGGCAGCTTCAGCCGCACGCGCACCGGCCGGTTCTCCGCCGCGCCCAGCTGCACATAGCCGACCATGCCCTCGGGCCAGCGCGCCTGGGCTCGCGCGACGATCTGGTCCAGCGTCAGCTGCGGCCCCTCGGCCTTGCCAACCTTGGGCGGCTTGGGTGGCGTCTCGCCGGCCAGGCTGCTGACCCAGACGGCCATCGGCCGCCAGGCCATCCAGGCCCCGCTGGCTACCGAGACCGCGATCAGCAGACCGATCACGACGCCGCTAGAGCGGTGCAGGTCGAACAGCGCGCGCGTCGTGCCCTTGCCCAGCTTCAGCGCGAAGGCGTGGCGCCAGGCCGCCGCGTTCGTCGGCCACCACAGCACCACCCCGGTCAGCAGCAGGGCCAGGTAGGACAGCGAGACGCCGGCCAGGATGGCCTTGCCGGTATCGCCCAGCAGCAGCTCGCTGTGCAGCTCGAAGATGAAGTTGGCCGCGCCCTCGGCCTCGCCGCGCCGGCCCAGCTCGCGGCCGCTGGCCGGGTCCACATAGACCGTACCGGCCCATTGCGGGCTCCTCAGCACCACGTGCAGCGACTCGCCGGCCTCGCGCGGCGGGCGCAGCGTCAGGCTCGTCTGCGGGCCGAATTCGGCGCTCAGGCGCTGGCGCAGCGGCTCCAGCGCCGCCGGCTCGCCCTGCGTGGTCGCCCGGAACAGCTCAGGGTGCACGACCTGGTCCAGCGGGCGCAGCACCGTCAGCGCCGCGCCCAGCAAGGCGGCCAGCGCCAGCAGCAGGCCCAGGGTCAGCCCGATCCAGCGGTGCAGCCACATCCAGGCGCGGCGCGCCCTCAGCACGAAAGCCATCGGGATCAGAAGTCCAGCTTGGCGGTCACGCGCAGGGTGCGCGGCGCGCCGACGCCCAGCAGGTTGTTCCCGGCGGTGCTCCAGTAGTCCTTGTCGGTCGCGTTCTCCAGATTGGCCTGCAGGCTCAGCGACTGGTTGGCCAGCTTGGTCTGGTAGCGGGCGCCCAGCGAGACCACCTGATAGGACGGGATCCAGGCCTGGTTGCTGTTGTTCACCGCGCGCTTGCCGACGTGATAGACGCCGGCATTGAAGGCCAGGCCCGGCACCATCGGCAGGCGGTACTCGCCGAACAGGCTGAGGGTGTTCTTGGGCGTGTTCTCGGGCGTCTTGCCCAGTTCGGCGGCACTGGCCGCCTTGATGATTTCGGCATCCAGCAGCACGGTGGACGCCACCAGCGCGAAGTCGCGGCCGATCTCGCCGCTGGCAGAGAACTCCAGACCGCGGTAGCGGCTCTGGCCGCCGACCTGGTAGACGTTGGCGATGGTGGTGGCCTGCGCACGCTCGATCTCGAACAGCGCGGTCTGCAGCAGCAGGCTCTGGCCGAGGCGCGCCTTCAGGCCCAGCTCCTTCTGCTTGCTCAAGGCCGGCGGCAGGATGGCGCCGGCGTTGCTGACCGTCAGCGGCGCGGTGCCGGTCTCTTCCAGGCCACGCAGCAGGCTGGCATAGACACTCAGGTTCGTCATCGGCGTCCACATCACCGAGACATTCGGCGTGGTCTTGTCGACCTCGTAGGGCTTGCCGAGGCCGCTGGCGCTGCTGCTCTGGCTGCGGTAGTCGGTGCGGCGCACGCCGGCCAGCAGCTGCCACTGCTCGCCGATCGAGATACGGTCGTAGACGTACAGGCCACGGTCGCGGATCTCGGAGGGGAAGCCGGTCTGCGTCAGCGTCGGGGTGACCGGCGCGACGTCCACCGGCGCATAGAGGTTCTGCGGTGCCGTCGCCGTGCCGCTGCGCCAGCCGGCGCTTTCGCGCAAGTTGTAGCTGCCGCCCAGGGTCAGTTCGTGCTGGACGCCGGCAGTGGCGAAACGGCCGATCGCCTCGATGCGGTGGTTGGTGTTGGTGTAGGCCTGGCCCTTCAGCACATTGATGTTGACCCGCCCGGCACCGGTCTGGTTGTTGTAGTTCTGGAAGGTGTTGAGATTGCGGTCGCGCTTGGTCTCGGCGCGGCCGGTCTCCAGGCTGACGACCCAGTCGTCATTCAAGGCGATATCGCCGCGCACCAGCGCGTTGGTGGCCTCGGCGTCATAACGTGCCCAGTCGGCCGCGAGATTGGTCTTGTTGTCAGGCACGCTCGGCAGGCTGATCGCAGCGTTCACTGCAGCAGGCAGCTGGATCGCGGCCTGCTCGCTGACGTCCTTGCGGTAGTGCTCCAGGTCCACCTTCAGGTTGGCGACCGGCGAGACGCGCCAGTCGTAGGCCAGGGTCAGCAGGCCGCGGTCGCCCTTGAAATTGGCGATGCCGTTCTCTTCCTTGCCGGCCGCAGCGTTCAGGCGGATGCCCATGCTGTCGTCGGCACCGAAGCGCCGGCCCAGGTCCACATGGGCCTTGATGCCGCCGTGATCATTGATCGTCGTCGTCAGCGAGGTGACCGGCTTGAGGCCGGCGCGCTTGGTGACGAAGTTGACGATGCCCGAGGGCGGCACCATGCCGTAGTACATCGACGAGGCGCCCTTCAGCACCTCGACCTGCTCCTTGTTCTCGAGCGGGATGTCGATCAGGTTGATCACCGGCAGGCTGCCGTTGAGCCGGTAGTTGCCGCGGTTCTCGACGATGATGCCGCGGATCGACAGGTTGTCGTAGGTCGAGCCGCTGACCTGGGAGCGGGTCACGCCGGCGGTGTTGCGCAGCGCGTCGAACAGGCCTTGCGCCCCCTGCGCGTCCAGCAGCTCGCGCGACATCACGTTGTTGGTCAGCGGCACGTCCAGCGGGTCCTGGTCGCGGAAGGCGCCGACCTGGACCGAGCTGGGCGCGAAGCTCTTCTGGCGCTCGCCGCTCACGACGACGGTATCGAGCAGGCTGGGCGAAGCGGCCAGCGCGGCCTGGGCGGCGAGCGTCAGCGTGGACAGGGCAAGGCTGCGCCGGGCAGCCGGCAGGCGGAGGGTGGACATGGGCGGGAGAGTTATTTAATGCGAATTGTTCGCATTCTAATCTCAAGCCCTGATTGATTCAGGGCATCAGCCGATAGCCCACCGCCGTCTCGGTCAGCAGATGGCGGGGCTGGGCCGGCTGGTCTTCGAGCTTCTGACGCAGCTGGCCCATATAGACGCGCAGATAGTGGTTGTCCTCGACATGGCTGGGACCCCAGACCGCCTTCAGCAGCTGACGGTGCGTCAGCACCTTGCCGGCGTTGGCGATCAGATGGGTCAGCAGCCGGTACTCGATCGGCGTCAGGTGCACGGCCTGGCCCTCGCGCAGCACGCGCCGTGCTGCCAGGTCCACCTCGACGGCGCCGAAGCGGAACACCGTCTGCGCCGGCTCGCCCGCCGCTGCGGCCGACTGGCTGCGTCGCAGCGCCACCCGCACCCGCGCCATCAGCTCGCCGACGCCGAAGGGCTTGGTCAGATAGTCGTCGGCGCCGGCATCGAGCGCGGCGATCTTGTCGGCCTCGCTGGCGCGCGCGCTCAGCACGATCACCGGCACGCCGGACCAGGCGCGCAGGTCCTTCAGATAGTTGATGCCGTCGTCATCGGGCAGGCCCAGGTCCAGCACGATCAGCTCGGGCCGGCGCGTGCCGGCATCGATCAGGCCCTGGCGCACGGTCTCGCATTCATGCACCTGCCAGCCCTCGGCCTCCAGCGCCATGCGCACGAAACGGCGGATGCTGGGTTCGTCCTCGACGATCAGCGCAACGGGAGAAGGATCACTCATGGTCTTCGATATCGGGGAGCGGCGGCGGGTTGCCCAGCGGCAGGGTCAGCACGAAGGCAGCGCCGCCGCCGGGCACCGGCTCTGCATGGATGCCGCCTTGATGGGCTTGCATGATGGCACGGCAGATCGCCAGCCCGAGGCCGACGCCGGGGGTGCTGCTCTCGCTCTTGGCACGGGCGAATTTCTCGAACAGCGCCTCCTCGCGGCCGGGCGGCAGGCCGGGGCCGTTGTCGGCCACGCGCAGCCACAGCTCGGCCTCGCGCAGCTCGGCCGAGATGCGTATCAGGCTGCCGGCCGGTGTGTACTTGACCGCGTTCTCAAGCAGGTTGCACAGCACCCGCTCGATCAGCACCGCGTCCAGATTGATCATGGGCAGGCCCGGCGACAGCTCGGTCTGCACGCGGTGCGCGACCAGGCTGGCCTGCATGGCCTGCAGCGCGCTGCCCACCACCTCCTCGACCGGCTGCCACTGCAGGCGCAGCTGCACCGCGCCGCTTTGCAGCCGCGCCATGTCCAGCAGGTTGTTGACCATCGCGTTGATGCGCTGCGACTCGCGCTGCAGCGCCTGCGCCATCTCGCGGCCGGCCTCGGGCAGGGCCGGCAGTGCGGCCAAGGTGTCGGCCAGGCCGTAGACCACGGCCAGCGGCGTGCGCAGATCATGCGACAGCGCCGAGAGCAGCGAATTGCGCAGGCGCTCGGATTCGATATGCACCAGCGCGTCCTGCGCCACCTCGACATAGTGCACCCGCTCCAGCGCCTGGCCGATGATGCTGGCATAGGTATCGAGCTGGGCGCGGCGCTCCGGCTGCATCACGCTGGCCAGATCGCGCGGCCGCAGGGCCAGTACACCGCGCGCGCGCATCGGCGCCTGCAGCGGCAGATAGAACCAGGCGCTGCCCGGCAGGGTGTCGGTGGCCAGGCCAGCCGCCTGGCCATGGTCCAGCGCCCAGCGCGCGGTGCCGAGGTCGGGCGGATCGGCCTCGCCCTCGGGCAGCAGCAAGGCGTCTTTCAGATCCAGCACCAGCACCAGGGCCCGGCCATGCAGCTCGCGCGACAGGCTGCTCTGCGCACTCTGCACCACCTGCTCGGTCTGCAGCGCGCCGGACAGCTCGCGGGTCAGCTCGAACAGGGCCCGCGAGCGCGCCTCACGCTCGGCCGCGATCTGGGCCTGGTAGCGCAGATGGGCGGTCAGCTGGCCGGTGATCAGGCCCACGGCCAGCATCACGACAAAGGTCAAGAGGTACTGCACATCCGAGACCGCGAAGCTCAGATGCGGCGCGATGAAAAAGAAGTCGAACAGGCCGACGCTCAGAAAGCTGGCCAGCACCGAAGGGCCGCGCCCCCAGCGCAGCGAGACCCCCAGCACCGTCAGCAGGAAGAGCATGACGATATTGGCCTCGTCGAAGACCGGCTGCAGCGGCAGCGCCAGCGCGGTGGTGCCCACGCAGGCCAGCGCCGCAAAGGCATAGCGCTGCCATTGCCGGCTCCAGACCAGGCCGGGGTCGACGGCCTCCGGCAGCGGCGCCGGCGTGGCCGGCTGGCCGACCTCGATCAGGTCGACATCGCTGGCGCTGTCCGCCAGGCGCTGGTGCAGGCCGGGGCCCCCGAGCAGACGGCGCCAGGCCGGCCGCGGCGCGGCGCGGCCCAACACCAGCTGCGAGAGATTGTTCTCGCGGGCATGGCTCACCAGGGCCGGAGCCGGGTCTTGCGCCTGCAAGACGGCGGTGACCGCACCCAGATCATGGGCCAGGCGCACCACCCGCAGAATGCGCTCGCGCTGCGCGTCGGGCAGGCGCCGCAGCGCCGGCGTCTCGACGTAGACCGCATGCCAGGACACATTGAGCTGTTGGGCCAGGCGCGCGGCCGCGCGCACCACATGCTCGGCCCCCGAGCCATTGGATTCAGGGCCGATCGCACAAAGGATGGCGGCCTCGGTCTTCCAGACCTGGGCTATTGACTGCTTGCTGCGCCAGGCCTGCACATCATCCTCGACGCGGTCGGCGGTGCGGCGCAGCGCCAGCTCGCGCAAGGCCATCAGATTGCCCTTGCGGAAGAAGTTCCTGGCCGCGCGCTCAGCCTGGGCCGGCATATAGACCTTGCCGGCGCTCAGGCGCGCCAGCAACTCGTCGGCCGGCGTGTCCACCATCACGACCTCGTCGGCGGCATCGAAGAAGGTGTCCGGCAGGGTCTCCTGCACACGCACACCGGTGATGCCGCCCACCACATCGTTGAGGCTTTCCAGATGCTGGACGTTCAGCGTCGTGTAGACATCGATGCCATGGGCCAGCAGTTCCTCGACATCCTGCCAGCGCTTCGGATGCCGCGAGCCGGCCACATTGCTGTGGGCCAACTCGTCGACCAGGATCAGCGCGGGCTGCCTCGCCAGCGCGCCATCGAGATCGAACTCGGGCAGGGTCTTGCCGCGGTACTCGACCTGGCGCGGCGGCAGGATCTCCAGGCCCTCGGTCAGCGCCATGGTCTCGCTGCGGCCATGGGTCTCGACCACGCCGACCAGCGGCGCCCGCCCCTCGGCCCTCCATTCGGCACTCAGCTTGCGGGCCGCCTGCAACATCGCATAGGTCTTGCCGACGCCGGCCGAGGAGCCGAAGTAGATGCGCAGCTTGCCTCGCGCGGCTTTCTCTTCCTCTTCGCGCAGCTGCTCCAGCAGCGCGTCGGGGTCGGGGCGCTGATCGTCGCTCATAGCCACCCTGCCCGTTTGAAGCGATACCAAAGACCGACGCAGCCCGTGGTGATCAGGCCCAGCGCGGCCGGATAACCCCATTGCCATTTCAGCTCGGGCATCCCCTCGAAGTTCATGCCCCAGATGCCGGCAAAGGCGGTGGCTGCGGCAAAGATGCCGGCCCAGGCGGCCAGGCGCTTGGTCACATCGCTGTCCTCGATGGCCACCATCGACAGATTGGCCTGGATGGCCGTGCCTATGGTCTCGCGCACCGACTCGATCGCGCCGTGGATGCGCGCCAGATGGTCGGCCACATCGCGGAAGTAGTCCTCGGACTTCGCACAGATCGGCGGCGTGCGGCCGCCATGCAGCTTGGACAGCATTTCCAGCATCGGCGCCACGGCCCGGCGCAGCAGCATCAGGCGGCGCTTCAAGGCATAGAGCCGCTGGATGTTGTCGCGCGCCGCACCGCTGGTGAAGATGCTTTGCTCGATCTCCTCCAGCTCCGACTCCAGCAGATCGACGATGGGGAAATAGCGATCCACCACCGCATCCATCAGCGCATACAGCACGAAGCTGGGGCCCTGGCGCAAGAGCTCGGGCTCGCGCTCGCAGCGCTCGCGCACGCCAAGGAAATCCAGCTTGCTGCCCTTGCGCACCGACAGCACATGGTTGCGGCCGACAAAGACCATCACCTCGCCGAGCTGCAGTTCGCCGCCGACCCAGTCGATCAGGTGCATCACGACGAAGAGATCGTCGCCATACTCCTCGACCTTGGGTCGCTGGTGGCCATGGCTGGCGTCCTCGACCGCCAGGCTGTGCAGATTGAAGAGCCGCCGGTAGCTCTCCAGCTCGGCGGCATCGCTGTCGCGCAGCGCCACCCAGACGAAGGTGTCCGGCTGGTCCAGATAGGCCCCCAGCTCCTCGGGGGCCAGGTCGGCCACCTTGTGGCCTTCGCGATAGGCGGCGCAGTTGATCAGCATCGTCGCATTGTCGGGCTCAGCGCGGCGCGTCCAGCGCCAGATTCAGCTTCAGCACATGGACGCGCGGCTCGCCCAGCACCGCCAGGTCGCGGCCCTCGGTATTGGCCGCGATCAGGCGCTGCACCTCGGCCAGCGGCAGGCCGCGCTCGCGCGCGACGCGGGCGGCCTGGTAGCGCGCGGCGGCCATCGAGATGTGCGGATCCAGGCCGCTGGCCGAGGCCGTGACCAGGTCGGCCGGTACCGCCGCCGTGTTGCCCGGATCGGCGGCGCGCAGCGCGGCAATACGGGCCTTGACGGCGTCGGCCAGCGCCGGGTTCATCGGCCCCTGGTTGGAGCCGCCGGAGCCGGCCGCGTTATTGGCCATAGGCCCGGTGGCCGAGGGACGGCCCCAGAAGTACTTGGGCGATGTGAAGCTCTGACCGATCAGCTCGGAGCCGACGGCCTTGCCCCCGTGCTCGATCAGGCTGCCGGCGGCCTGTTTGGGGAACAGCGACTGGCCGACGCCGGTGACGGCCAGCGGATAGAGCAGGCCCGTGATGGCCGATAGCAGCACGAAGCTGACAATGGCAGGACGAAGATGGGCTTTCATGACAAGCTCCTTAGATCAGATGGGTGGCGACCAGGAACAGGTCGATCGCCTTGATGCCGACAAAGGGCACGATCAGGCCGCCGAGGCCGTAGATCGCCAGATTGCGGCGCAGCAGCGCGGCGGCGCCGATGGCGCGGTAAGGCACGCCCTTCAGGGCCAGCGGGATCAGCGCGATGATGATCAGCGCGTTGAAGATCACCGCCGACAGGATGGCCGAGCTGGGGCTGTGCAGGCCCATCACGTTCAGGCTGGCCAGCTGCGGATAGACGCCGACAAACATCGCCGGGATGATGGCGAAGTACTTGGCCACATCGTTGGCGATCGAGAAGGTGGTCAGCGAGCCGCGCGTCATCAAGAGCTGCTTGCCGGTCTCGACGATCTCCAGCAGCTTGGTGGGGTTGGAGTCCAGGTCCACCATATTGCCGGCCTCCTTGGCGGCCTGCGTGCCGGTGTTCATCGCCACGGCAACATCGGCCTGGGCCAGCGCGGGGGCATCGTTGGTGCCGTCGCCGGTCATCGCCACCAGGCGGCCTTCGCCCTGGTAGTCGCGGATCAGCTTGAGCTTGGCCTCGGGCGTGGCCTCGGCCAGGAAGTCGTCGACGCCGGCCTCGGCCGCGATCGCTGCGGCGGTCAGCTTGTTGTCGCCGGTGATCATCACGGTCTTGATGCCCATGCGGCGCAGCTCGGCAAAGCGCTCCTTGATGCCGCCCTTGACGATGTCCTTCAGCTCGACGGCGCCCATCACCTTGGCACCATCAGCCACCACCAGCGGCGTGCTGCCGCACCGCGCGATCTCGTCGATGGCCTGGCTGACTTCCTTCGGGAAGCTGCCACCCAGGGCCTCGACATGGCGGCGGATCGCATCGCCGGCGCCCTTGCGGATCTGGCGCTGTTGCTGCGCATGCGAGCCGAGGTCGACGCCGCTCATGCGGGTCTGCGCGGTGAAGGGAACGAATTGCGCGTCCAGGCCCGAGAGCTCGCGCTCGCGCAGATTGAAGCGGGTCTTGGCCAGCACCACGATGCTGCGGCCTTCCGGCGTCTCGTCGGCCAGCGAGGCCAGCTGGGCCGCATCGGCCAGCTGCAACTCCGTCACGCCTGGCGCTGGCAGCATGCTTGCTGCCTGCCTGTTCCCCAGGGTGATGGTGCCGGTCTTGTCCAGCATCAGCACATCCACATCGCCGGCCGCCTCGACCGCACGGCCCGAGGTCGCGATCACATTGGCCTGCATCATGCGGCTCATGCCGGCCACACCGATGGCCGACAGCAGGCCACCGATGGTGGTCGGGATCAGGCACACCAGCAGCGCGATCAGCGCGGTGATCGACACCACGGAGCCCGCGCCAGCCGCCTCGACGCTGAAGATCGAATAGGGCAGCAGGGTCACGGTGACGACCAGGAAGACCAGGGTCAGCGCCACCAGCAGAATCGTCAGCGCGATCTCGTTGGGCGTCTTCTGGCGCTTGGCGCCCTCCACCATCGCGATCATGCGGTCGAGGAAGGACTCACCTGGATTGACGGCGATGCGCAGCACCAGCCAGTCGGACAGCACGCGGGTACCGCCGGTGACCGAGGAGAAGTCGCCGCCCGATTCGCGGATGACCGGAGCCGATTCGCCGGTGATCGCGCTCTCGTCCACCGAGGCCACACCCTCGATCACCTCGCCGTCCAGCGGGATCAGGTCACCGGCCTCGACCAGCACGACCGCGCCCTTGCGCAACTCATCGGACTGCAGCGGATGCCATTGGGCGCCATGCCTGGGTTCTTCCAGCTTCTTGGCCCAGGTCTTGGTCTTCAGGCCGCGCAGCGACGCGGCCTGCGCCTTGCTGCGGCCCTCGGCCATCGCCTCGGCGAAGTTCGCGAACAGCACGGTGAACCACAGCCACAGCGCGATGGCCAGCATGAAGCCGGATCCCTCGGTGCCGGCGACGGCCGGGTCCTTAAGGCTGGCCAGCCACAGCGCGCTGGTCAGGATGCTGCCGACGTAGACGACGAACATCACCGGGTTGCGCCACTGCGTGCGCGGATCCAGCTTGCCAAAGGAGGCCGCGACGGCCGGCTTCAGCAAGGCAGGGTCGAGGAAAGAGAGTTTGTTGTTGTCTTGTGTCGTCATGATCAAACTCCCCACAGCATCAGATGCTCGGCAATCGGCCCGAGCGCCAGTGCAGGGACATAGTTCAGCAAGCCCACCAGCAGCACCGTGCCGATCAGCAGCACGATGAACAGGGGGCCGTGCGTGGGCATCGAGCCGCTGGTCTGCGGGATGCGCTTCTTGGCGGCCAGGCTGCCGGCAATCGCCAGCACCGGCACGATCACGCCGAATCGGCCCAGCCACATCGCGACACCCAGCAGCGTGTTGTAGAAGGGCGTGTTGGCCGACAGGCCGGCGAAGGCGCTGCCGTTGTTGTTGGCGGCCGAGGTCAGTGCATACAGCACCTCGGAGAAACCATGGGCGCCCGGGTTCAGGATGCCGGCCCTGCCCGCCGTGGCCAGCACCGCGATGGCCGTGCCGACCAGCACGACGACAGGCGTGATCAGGATGGCGATCGACACCATCTTCATCTCGTGCGGCTCGATCTTCTTGCCCAGGTACTCGGGCGTGCGGCCAATCATCAGGCCGGCGATGAAGACGGCCAGCAGCGCGAACACCAGCATGCCGTACAGACCGGTGCCGACGCCGCCGAACACCACCTCGCCCAGCTGCATCATCACCAGCGGCACCATGCCGCCCAGCGGCGTCATCGAATCGTGCATCGAGTTGACCGCGCCACAGGAGGCGGCCGTCGTGACCACCGCGAACAGGCTGCTGGCATTGATGCCGAAGCGGGCCTCCTTGCCCTCCATATTGCCGGCGCCGGCCTCGACGCCCAGGGCCGTCAGCGCCGGGTTGCCGGCCTGCTCGGCGCTGGTCGCCGCGAACACCGCCGCGACAAACATCAGGCTCATCGCCGCCAGCACGGCCACACCCTGGCGCGTGTCCCCCACCATGCGGCCGAACATGAAGCACAGCGCCGCCGGGATCAGGAAGATCGCCAGCATCTGGGCCAGGTTGGACAGCGCGGTCGGATTCTCGAAGGGATGGGCCGAGTTGGCATTGAAGAAGCCGCCGCCGTTGGTGCCCAGCATCTTGATCGCCTCCTGGGAAGCGACCGGGCCCATCGCCAGGGTCTGGGTCGTGCTTTGGACATCGTCCATCAAGACCTGACCCTGCTCGTCCTTCAGCGGCTGACCGTCGGCGCCGAGCTTGGGCGTCTGGTAGCTGGTGGCCTCCACGGTGCTCACTTCCTTGTAGGCGTCAAAGTTCTGGATCACGCCCTGGCCAACGAAGAAAATCGCCAGCACAAAGCTGATCGGCAGCAGCACCCACAGCGTGATGCGGCTCAGATCGGCCCAGAAGTTGCCGATGGTGGCCAGGCTCTTTCCAGCGAAACCGCGGATCAGCGCGAACACCACGGCAATGCCGGTGGCGGCCGAGACGAAGTTCTGCACCGTCAGCGCCAGCATCTGGCTCAGGTAGCTCATCGCGGACTCGCCGCCATAGCCCTGCCAGTTGGTGTTGGTGACAAAGCTGATCGCGGTGTTGAAGGCCGAGTCGGGCGTGATCGCCGCCATGCCCTGCGGATTCAGCGGCAGCAGCCCCTGAAAGCGCTGCAGCGCATAGACCGCCAGCACGCCGATGAAGTTGAACAGCAGCAGCGCGATCGCATACTGCTTCCAGTGCATGCCCTCGGCCGGCTTGACGCCGGCCAGGCGGAACAGCCCCCCTTCGACCGCGCCCATCCAGCGCGGCAGGCGGCCCTCGGCCACCCGGTGCAGCCAGCGCGCCAGCGGCCAGGCCGCCAGCAGCAGCAGGGCCATGAACAGGCCCAAATTGATCCATGCCAGGGAATTCATCTCAGAACTCCTCGGCTCGGACCAGGGCCACGACCAGATAGACAAACAAGCCAGCGGCCACCAGGCCGCTGACGATATAGAGCCCGCTCATTGCTTGCCGCCCTCCAGCCTGTGGCTGGCAGCGGCCAGGCCGAGGGCCAAGCCGAACAGCGCCAGGCTCAAGCCCAGAAATACCCAATCCATCATCTTGTGCTCACACGCTCAGTTGAGATGTGCAGAGCTTAGGAATTGGGGCCTCAGCTTGTCGTAGAAGCTGGGGCAGGCGGTATCAAGATCGTATAAAGATGGCGCCAAGCAAAAGAGGCCCGAAGGCCTCTTGTCAGGGTACGAACGCCGGCAGCCTTCAGCGGATCGGCGCCAGCGAGCGGAAGGCCTTGACCGCGCCTTCGCCCATCGCGGCGCCGAAGCGCTTGGCCAGACGCTCGGCGACGTTGTCGCGCGGCGTGTAGTCGATCACCTCCTCGGCCTTGATGACCTCGCGGGCCACATAGTCGAGGCTGCCCAGATGATCGGCCAGGCCCAGCTTGATGGCCTCCTCGCCGTTCCAGAACAGGCCCGAGAAGGTCTCCGGGGTTTCCTTCAGGCGCTTGCCGCGACCGTCCTTGACGATCTTGATGAACTGGCGATGGATCTGGTCCAGCATGGCCTGGGCATAGGCGCGCTGGGCCTCGTTCTCGGGCGAGAAGGGGTCCAGCATGCCCTTGTTGGCGCCGGCCGTGATCAGGCGGCGCTCGACGCCCAGCTTGTCCATCAATCCGGTGAAGCCGAAGCCGTCCATCAGTACGCCGATGGAGCCGACCACCGAGGCCTTGTCCACATAGATCTCGTCGGCGGCGGCGGCGATGTAGTAGGCGCCGGAGGCGCAGATCTCCTCGACCACCGCATAGACTTTTTTGCCATGCTTGGCCTTCAACCTCACGATCTCGTCATAGACGATGCCGGCCTGCACCGGGCTGCCGCCCGGCGAGTTGATGCGCAGCACCACGGCCTGGGCACCCTGGTCCTCGAAGGCGCTTTTCAGCGCCGACAGCATCAGCTCGGCGCTGGCCTCGGTGTCGACGGCGATCTCGCCGCGCACCTCGACCAGGGCGGTGTGCGGCGTGTTCGGCGCGGTGCCGACCTGGCGCTGCGCCAGCAGCAGCCACAGCACCGCGACGACCAGCGCCAGCCAGGCCAGGCGGAAGAACACGCGCCAGCGGCGCTCGCTGCGGCGGTCGCGCAGATAGTCGCGGGCGAACTGGGCCAGCACCGCTTCCTGGCTGCCGGGCAGGCCGGATATCGCGGCCGCGCTGGACTGCGGGGCCGGCGCCGGGCTGCCGATCGGATCGGGAATGGCCTGTGGCAAGTCGTCGTTGGGGTTCATGCAGATCTTCTTCTTACTCGTCAAAAGCCGGTTTGGTGTCGCGGGAAGGATACCAATAGACCTGTCCCTGGCGCTCCTCGACCTCGATCTTGGTCAGCCCCATGCGGCCGCACATGCCGGTCACGCAGCGGCCGGTCAGCGGGTCGTAGACCGCGCCATGGATGGAGCACATGATGTATTGCTTGTCGCCATCGAGGAACTCGCCCTCCTGCCAGTCCATCTCGGTCGGCACATGGGCGCAGCGGTTCAGATAGGCCACCACCTGGCCGTCGAAGCGCAGCGCGAAGGCGCGCGCCGGCTCGCGCCATTGCAGCACATCGAAGCTGTGGGCGCGGCCGCGCTCCTGCAGTTCGTCGGAGCTGCATAGCGGCAGCGGATCGGGCTTGGTCGTCGGGCTATCGCTCATGCGTTCTTGATCAGCCAGTCATGCAGATCGGGCACCGAATGCGCGATGTGCAAGGGTTTGAAGGCCTCGAAGGTCTCGTGGTCGTGGGCGCCGTAGCTGACGCCGACGCTGGCCGTGCCGGCATTCAGCGCCATCTGCAGGTCATGGCTGGTGTCGCCTATCATCAGCGTGCGCTCGGGCTCGGCGCCGAACTCGCGCATCAGTTCATGAAGCATCTGCGGATTGGGCTTGCCGGCGGTCTCGTCGGCGGTGCGGCTGCCGTCGAACAGACCTTGCAGTTCAACCACCTTCAGCGCCTCGTCCAGGCCACGGCGGCTTTTGCCGGTCGCGACGGTCAGCCAGTGATGGCGCGCCTTCAGCGCCGCCAGCATCTCCAGCGTGCCCTTGAACAGCGTGACCTCGTGCTGGGCCGCGAAGTAATGGTGGCGATAGCGCAGGCCCAGCTCAGGGTAGCGCGCCGGCGCCAGGCCCGGCACCGCATGGGCCAGCGCCTCCTGCAAGCCCATGCCGATCACATAGCTGGCATCGGCATCGCTGGGCCTCTCCAGGCCCAGATCAACGGCCGCCGCCTGGATGCAGCGGGTGATCAGCGCGGTGGAGTCGAACAGGGTGCCGTCCCAGTCGAAGGCGATCAGGTCAAAACGTTGCGGTCTCATCGTGGCGGGCTCAGGTCTTTCAACAGCTTCTCACACTCGGGCGGCAACGGCGCCAGCAGCTCGATCTCGGCGCCGCTGGCGGGGTGGCTGAACTTCAGCCGTTGGGCATGCAAAAACATGCGCTCGAACTTCAGCGCGCCACGTGCGATGAGCCGGTTGACCTCGAAGTCGCCGTATTTCGGGTCGCCAACGATCGGATGGCCAGCATGCTGCAGATGCACCCGGATCTGGTGCGTGCGGCCGGTCTTGATGGTCACATCAAGCAGGCTGTAACCCGGCAGCCGGCGCGCCACCTTGACCAGGCTGATCGAGCGCTTGGCCTGGTCGGCCTGCGGGTCGTGCGAATTCTCGACCGCACGCACCCAGCGCTCGCCGTCCGAACCGGTGAACTTCAGCAGCGCCACATCGATGACCTTCTTGTTGTCGGCCCACTCACCGATCACCAGGGCCGCATAGGTCTTGCCGGTCTCACGTTCGCGGAACTGGTCCTGCAAGGCGGTCAGCGCGCTGCGCTTCTTCGCGATCAGCAGCAGGCCCGAGGTTTCCTTGTCGAGCCGGTGCACCAGTTCGAGAAACTTGGCCTCGGGCCGGGCCCGGCGCAGCTGCTCGATGACGCCGAAGCTGACCCCGGAGCCGCCATGCACCGCGACACCGGCTGGCTTGTTGACGGCCATCAGGTGCTCGTCCTCGTAGACGACGGGGAATTCCTTGGCCGGCACATAGTCGACCGGGGCGGTGACCCGCTCGGGCAGGCGCACCGGCGGCACCCGCACCTCGTCGCCCAGTTCCAGCCGGGTGTCGGCATGGGCCCGGCCCTTGTTGACGCGCACCTCGCCGGCCCGGATCACCCGGTAGACATGGGTCTTGGGCACGCCCTTGAGCTCGCGCAAGAGGAAGTTGTCCAGGCGCTGGCCGGCCGAGTTCTCGTCGATCAGCACACGGCGCACGGCCGGCGCAGGTGCCGGCTCGACGGCGACCGGCTGCGGCTTGGCCGGCGCGGTGTTGAGCGGCTTAGTGGGCACGCGCTCACCGCGCGACGCCGGCCCATGGGCGGGCCTCCTGGTTTGTGCTGAGGCGGCTGTGGCGGGCTTGCCAGCGGGCCTGGCTTTATTAGCCCTTATAATGTTCCGAACCACAATTGCGCCGTAAGTGTTTGATTTGCCTGATTTTAGCGGGCACGGCAGCGAAAGGCGCGGGTGTGGTGGCGCGGCGATGAGCCGGGCCAACAATCGGTGATGCAACGCGCAGGGCAATAAGCGGGCCCCATCCCCAAGTGAGGGGGCGGCTTCGAGTCCTGTGTGGAAGCGCAGACGTAGAAAGAACCACGCCGTCTCAGGCCCCCGAATTTCGGGCGCAAGAGCCGGCACAAGACAAGGTTTACACCGCGCAAGGCCCGTCGATCCAGCATCTGACGACCTTGTGCCAGCGTTCCAGTAGTCCTCGCGGATGAGCCCTCTGACCTCCCCTACCCCCCACCGCTCGCAAGCGCTGCCCCGGCATCATGCCGCTGAGGCCGGACTGCGCAGCCGTGGCCGGGCCGCGCTATCAGCGCGTCCAGGGGCCAGAGGTGATGCACCGCCTGCTGCCACGCGCGCGCCAACGCTGCTGGTTTGATCGCTCACGATCACCAGCAGTCCAGGGCGATTCCTTCCTCGGTTCCTCCACGTTTGTACGTGCATCGAAGAGTCGCCCACTGACAGGGTCAGGGGCGACGTGGATGATGCTGCGCGTTTGAAGGTCCTCCAAAGACCAGGAACGCGCCAGGAGTGACGACATGAAACGCATGCTGATCAATGCGACGCAGCCGGAAGAGCGGCGCCTCGCGATCGTTGATGGCCAGAAACTGCTGGACTTCGAGACCGAAATCGAGGGCCGCGAGCAGCGCAAGGGCAATATCTATATGGCCGTGGTGACGCGGGTCGAGCCTTCGCTCGAAGCCTGCTTCGTCGACTACGGCGAAGACCGCCATGGTTTCCTGCCCTTCAAGGAAATCTCGCGCCAGTACTTCCGCGACGGCACCGATGTGCGCGCCGCCAAGATCCAGGACGCGATCCGCGAAGGCGACCAGCTGCTGGTCCAGGTCGAGAAGGAAGAGCGCGGCAACAAGGGCGCGGCGCTGACCACCTTTGTCTCGCTGGCCGGCCGCTACCTGGTGCTGATGCCCAACAACCCGCGCGGCGGCGGCGTCAGCCGTCGCATCGAGGGCGAAGACCGCGAAGAGCTGAAGGAAAACCTCGACCAGCTCGAGTACCCCAAGGGCATGAGCCTGATCGCCCGCACCGCCGGCATCGGCCGCTCGGCTGCCGAGCTGCAGTGGGACCTGAACTACATGCTGAAGCTGTGGAGCGCGATCGACGACGCCTCCAAGGGCGGCAAGGGCGCCTTCCTGATCTACCAGGAATCCAGCCTGGTTATCCGCGCGATCCGCGACTACTTCACCGCCGATATCGGTGAGATCCTGATCGACACCGACGACCTGTACGACCAGGCCCAGCAGTTCATGAACCACGTGATGCCCGACCAGGGCCATCGCGTGAAGCGCTACCGCGACGACGCGCCGCTGTTCAGCCGCTTCCAGATCGAACACCAGATCGAAACCGCCTTCAGCCGCACGGTCAACCTGCCCTCGGGCGGCGCCATCGTGATCGACCACACCGAGGCCCTGGTCTCGGTGGACGTCAACTCGGCCCGCGCCACCCGCGGCGGCGACATCGAGGAAACCGCCACCCGCACCAATCTGGAAGCAGCCGACGAGATCGCGCGCCAGATGCGTCTGCGTGACCTGGGCGGCCTGATCGTGGTCGACTTCATCGACATGGAAGAGTCGAAGAACCGCCGCGAGGTCGAACAACGCCTGCGCGACGCGCTGCGCCAGGACCGCGCCCGCGTGCAGTTCAGCTCGATCAGCAAGTTCGGCCTGCTGGAACTGAGCCGCCAGCGCCTGCGCCCGGCGTTGAGCGAAGGCAGCCACATCACCTGCCCGCGTTGCAACGGCACCGGCCACATCCGCGACACCGAGTCCAGCGCGCTGCAGATCCTGCGCATGGTCCAGGAAGAGTCGATGAAGGACAACACCGCCGCCGTCCATGTGCAGGTGCCGGTGGAAGTGACCTCCTTCCTGCTGAACGAGAAGCGCACCGAGATCACCAAGATCGAGCTGAAGCAGCGCGTCACCGTGCTGCTGGTGCCCAACAAGCACCTCGACACGCCCAACTACAAGCTGGAGCGCCTGCGCCACGACGACCCGCGTCTGGAGAATCTGCAGGCCAGCTACACGATGATCGAGGAAGCCACCGACGAGGTGGGCATCACCCGCCGCGACGCGGGTGACAAGAAGAACAAGCAGGAGCCGGTCATCAAGGGCATCCTGCCCGAGCAGCCGGCCCCGGTGGCCGCACCCAAGCCCGAGCCGGTCAAGGTAGCCGCACCGGTGGCAGCGGCCCCGGTGGCCGCTGCCGATGCTGGCGGCGGTTTCTTCGGCTGGATCAAGAAGCTGTTCGGCGGCGCCGAGCCGGTGGCACCGACGCCGGCCAAGACCGAGACCAAGCCCGCCGCCGAGGGCGGCGAGCGCAAGCCGCGTGAAGGTCGCGAAGGTGGCCGCGAGGGCCGTGACGGTCGTCGCCGTGGCGGTGATCGTGGCGACCGGGGTGAGCGTGGCGCCAAGAGCGAAGGTGGTCGTGAGGGCAAGCGCGAAGGCGGTGGCCGCAACGAGCCGCGCGAGAGTCGTGAAGGCAATCGTGGCGACAGCCGCCGCCGCAACGAGCCGCGTGCCGACAAGCCGGCGGAGGGGGCCGAGGCCACCCGTCCGGAACGTGCAGAGCGTCCCGAGCGCGGCGAGCGCCCGGAACGTGGTGAGCGCCCAGAGCGCGCCGAACGTGGCGAGCGTGGCGAACGGGGTGCCGAAGGCAACCGCCGCCCGCGTGGTGAGCGTGGCGAGCGCCAGGAACGCGGCGAGCGTGTGGTCGAGAAGGCTGAGGAGCTGAACACAGCGCCGCTGCAAGCCAGCCTGGACATGCCCGAACAAGCGGCAGCGCTGCTGCCGGTGGCCGAGCAGACCGCCGGTGATGAGGCGGGCAATGACGAGCGCCCGGGCCGCCGCCGCCGCCGCCGTGGCGGGCGCGATCGCGACGACAGCCGTGGCGTCAATGGTGAGGACGTGGCGGGCGTCGAAACGCCGGCCGAACCGGTGGCCGAGGCTGTGGTCGAAGGGCTTGCCGACGCCGCAGCGGGCGACACCCCGCCGCCCGCCGGCGAGGAAGCCGAAGGTGGCGAAGGACGCCGTCGTCGCAGCCGTGATCGTTATCGCCGCGAGCGCCGTGACGACCTGCCGGCCGATGAGCAGGCCGCAGCGCCGGCCGACGCGCCTGTTGTCGACGCAACGCCGGCCCCGGTCGAGCCCGTGACCGCTGCCGCGCCCGCTGCAGCGCCAGTCGCTGCGCCGGTCGCTGTGGCCGCAGTCGCCGCGCCGGTCGCTGCCCCGGCAGTGCCCGTCGTGCCCGCTTTCGAGCTGGCCATCGGTGATCTGCAGAACATCGCCGAGACCGCCGGCCTGCAATGGGTGAACTCCGACGCCGACAAGATCCGCGCCGTGCAAGCCGCCATCGCCGCCGAGCCCAAGCCGGTGCATGTGCCGCGCGAACCCAAACCGGTGGTCGTGGTCGATGAAGGCCCGCTGGTGCTGGTCGAGACCCGCAAGGATCTGAGCCAGACCAAGCTGCCGTTCGAGCACTGAAAGCCAGGGTGGCCTGCGGGCCACCCAACATAAAGAAACGCCGCGCCGGGTTGCCCCGGGGCGGCGTTTTTCATTGGAGCTGGGTGTGGATCAGGCCAGGCGCTCGACCGCCGCCAGATAGCGCGGGTTGCGCATCAGCTCGTCCCAGGTCAGCGGCACGGTCTGCGGCAGCAGGTCCAGGCGGCGCGATTCGCTATCGGGCTCGGGCGTCCATTGGCCCTGGGCCTGGGCGGCCGTCAGGCCCTCCAGCAACTCGTCGATGGCCTCACCCTGGCCCACATTCGACTGGTTGCACAAGAGCACCAGATCGCAGCCGGCCGTCAGCGCGGCCAGTGCCGCCTCGGTGAAGCCGACCGGGCGGCCTTCGATCACGCGGGCGCCGGCCATGCCCAGGTCGTCGCTGAAGATCGCACCGCCAAAGCCCAGGCGCTCGCGCAGGATCTCTTGCAGCCAGCGCGGGCTGAAGCCGGCCGGACGCGCATCGACCTTGGGATAGATCACATGGGCCGGCATCACCGCCGACAGGCTCAGGCCCAGCCATTCATAGGGCTTCGCGTCCTCGGCCAGGATGGCCTTGAGGCTGCGCTTGTCCACGGGAATCGCCACATGGCTGTCGGCCTTCACGAAACCATGGCCGGGGAAATGCTTGCCGCAGCTGCTCATGCCGGCCAGCAGCAGGCCTTGCATCAGGCTCTTGGCCAAGAGGCTGACAACGCGCGGGTCGCGGTGGAAGCTGCGCTCGCCGATCACACTGCTCTCACCGTAATCGAGGTCCAGCACCGGCGTGAAGCTGAAGTCGACGCCACAGGCGCGCAACTCGGCGGCCAGCACAAAGCCGGTGGCCGTGGCCGCGTCGGTAGCACGCAAGGCGTCCGTCATCCACAGCTCGCCGAGTGTGCGCATGGCCGCCAGCTGGGTGAAGCCATCGGTCTTGAAGCGCTGCACCCGGCCGCCTTCATGGTCGACCGCGATCAGCACATCGGGGCGGATGGCCTTGATCTCGGCGCACAGCGAGGTCAGCTGAGCGCGGCTCTCGAAATTGCGGCCAAACAGGATCAGGCCACCGACCAGCGGATGGGCCAGGCGGCGGCGGTCGTTGGCGTCCAGGCTCAGGCCGGCCACATCCAGCACCACGGGAGCATGCATTTCGTTCATCGTCAGGTCTTCACTCTTTGGTTTCGACCACCACGAAGGCGGCCGCGTATTCGGTCTCGTCGGTGACGGTCACATGGGCTTTGAGGCCCTTGGCCTCGAACCACGCAGCCAGCTCGCCATGCAGGCGGATCTCGGGCTTGCCACTCGCAGCCTTGACGATCTCGCAGGCGCGCCAGGTCATCGGCATGCGCATGCCCATCCCGATGGCCTTGGAGAAGGCTTCCTTGGCCGAGAAGCGGGTGGCCAGGTAGGCCACCCCGCGCGCCTCGACCTTGGCGCGGCGTTCCCGAAACACCGCCATCTCATGCGGGCCCAGCACCTTCTCGGCAAAGCGCTCGCCGCGCCGGGCCAGGGTGTCGCGGATGCGGCGGATGTCGCAGATGTCGGTACCGATGCCGTAAATCATGAGGAGGCGTAGGCCTTCTGGATCGCGCGCTGGTAGTCGCGCACGGTTTCGGTATAGCCCAGCTCCAGCGCATCGGCGATCAGCGCGTGGCCGATCGATACCTCCTGCACGCCGGGCACGGCGCGCAGGAAGCTCGTCAGGTTGTCGCGGCTCAGGTCGTGGCCCGCGTTGATGCCAAGGCCCACGGCCAGCGCGGCCTCGGCCGTGCGCGTGAACCCGGCCAGCACGGCGGCCTGGCGTTCGGTGCCAAAGGCGCTGGCATAGGTCTCGGTATAGAGCTCGATGCGCTCGGCGCCCAGCTCGGCCACCAACGGCATGGCCTCGGGACTCGGATCCATGAAGAGGCTGACGCGCACGCCCAGGCTCTTGCACTCATCGATCAGCGGGCGCAGCCGCGCCATATCGGCGGGCAGGCTCCAGCCATGGTCCGAGGTGAACTGGTCCTCGCTGTCGGGCACGAAGGTGACCTGATGCGGACGCAGCTGGCGCACGAAGTCCATCAGATTCTGGGTCGGATTGCCCTCGATGTTGTACTCGGCCTGGGGCCAGGTCTTGAGCAGCTCGGCCAGCTCGTGCACATCAGCGGTTCGGATATGGCGGCCATCGGGCCGCGGATGCACCGTGATGCCCTGGGCACCGGCCAGCAGGCACAGCTCGGCCGCGCGCGTGACGCTGGGGAGCCCCAAGTGCCGGGTGTTGCGCAGCAAGGCCACCTTGTTGACATTGACCGACAGCGCGCAGCGCGCAGCGTGGTGCGAAGAGGATTCGGGAGCAACCAAAGGGTTCATCGTCTTCAATCCAGCAGTTTCTGCACGTCCAGCATGACCTGGCGCGTGCGCAGGGGTTTGTGACCCAGATGATAGTGAAGCAAGGCACGCAGCCCGGTCTTGAGCGCCGGCAAGACCGGCGCACAGGACTGCTGCAGCGCGGCCATGCTGCCGTGCAGCAGCGCCGCCTGCAGCTGGACCAGGGTGGCGCCGGTGAAGCTCGCCGAATCGGCTGCGGGCACGACCACGCCGGACTCGGGCGACAACATGTAATGCCGCTGCAGGTCCAGTGGCGCCTGCGTGAGGCTGGACAGGCTCAGGTCCGGCAACAGGCCCAGCTCCATCAGCAGGCGCAGCTCGAAGGCACGCAAGGCCGCCTGCGACTGCGCATCCTCGCGGGCATGCAGCTGCGGCAGGGTCTGGGCATAGGCATCGAACAGCGCCGGATGCGGGTCCTGGCGGGCCAGCAGTTTCAGCAGCAGCTCGTTGAGGTAGTAGCCGGAGAACAGTGCCGCGCCGGCCGGCATCGTCGCGCCGCCGGCCCACTCGGCACCGCGCAGGGTCACGACCTCGGCCGCGCCCTCGGTGCCCTTGGCCGGCTTGGACAGGCTGACCTGGATGCGCTGGAAGGGCAGCAGCACGGCGCGCAGCTGCGAATAGGGGCGCTTGGCACCCTTGGCCACCACGGCCAGCCGGCCTTGCTCACGGGTGAAGAGGTCCAGCACCAGGCTGGTTTCGCTCCAGTCGTAATGGTGCAGGACGAAGGCCTGCTGGACGGCCGGAACGCGCGGGCCTCGGGGAGGCATTACTCGTAGCCGTAGGAGCGCAGATGCTCTTCGCTATCGGCCCAGCCCGAGCGCACCTTGACCCACAGCTCCAGGAAGACACGGCCCTCCATCAGGTGCTCGAGCTCCTGGCGCGATTCGGAGCCGATGCGCTTGAGCAGCTCGCCGCCCTGGCCGATCACCATGCCTTTGTGGGCATCGCGCTCGACAACGATGGAGGCCGAGATGCGGCGCAGCGCGCCCTCGTCTTCCCATTTGTCGATCACCACGGTCGAGGTGTAGGGCAGTTCGTCGCCGGTCAGGCGGAACAGCTTCTCGCGGATGATCTCGCTGGCCAGGAACTTCTCCGAGCGGTCGGTCAGCGCGTCCTCGTCGTAGAACCATTCCTGCTCGGGCAGATAGGGCTTGAGGATCTTGAACAGACGTTGCACATCGCTTTGCTTCTTGGCCGAGATCGGGATGAACTCGCTGAAGTTGCGGCGCTCCTGCATGCTCTTGAGCCAGGGCGCGAGTTCGGCGCGGCGGTGCACGGCGTCGAGCTTGTTGGCGATCAGCACGACCGGCTTGTCCTCGGGCAGCAGGGACAGCACCTTGGCATCGTCCAGGCCGAAACGGCCGGCCTCGACGACGAACAGCACCAGGTCCACATCGGACAGCACACCGTGCACGGTGCGGTTCAGATTGCGGTTCAGCGCGGCGTTGTGCTTGGTCTGGAAACCGGGCGTGTCGACAAAGACGAACTGGGCCTCCTCGACCGTGCGCACGCCGGTGATGCGGTGGCGCGTGGTCTGGGCCTTGTTGGAGGTGATGCTGACCTTCTGACCCACCAGCGCATTCAGCAGGGTGGACTTGCCGACATTGGGGCGGCCGACGATGGCGATCAGGCCGCAGCGCTGGGCCGTGCCGTCGGGCATCTTGCCACCGCTAGGCTTGGGGGCGGCATCGGTGGACAGCGAGGTCGCGCCCGAGCCGGCGGCCGGTATCGGCGGGAGGGTGTAGCCGGTCGCAGGCGGCTTGCCCTCGGACGCGGAGTCGTCCGGGGGCGTGGTGTTGTCGGTCATGGGGTGTCGGCGCGAGGCCGCTCCTTAGTCGCGCAAGCCAGAGCCTGGCTTGTCGCGGGCAATCAGTTCGTCGAGCAGTCGACGGGCGGCATCTTGTTCGGCGGCGCGGCGCGAACGCCCTTCGCCACGCTTGGCCAGGCTCAGTGCGGGCACTGCGCACTCGACCTCGAAGGTCTGGGCATGGGCCTGGCCGCGGGTTTCGGTGATGCGGTAGGTCGGCACGGCCAGGCGGCGCGCCTGCAGCCACTCCTGCAAGGCGGTCTTCGCGTCCTTGCCCCAGTTGTCGGTGCCCGAGTTCGCGATCAGCTCGCCAAACAGGCCACGCACCACCTCCAGCGCGGCCGGATAGCCGCCATCGACAAAGGCCGCGCCGATCACCGCTTCCAGCGCATCGGCCAGGATCGACGGGCGCTGCGCGCCGCCTCCCTTGGCCTCGCCCTCGGACATGCGCAGCACTGCCGGCAGCCCCAGCTGGACGGCCAGCTTGTGCAGGCTGTCCTCGCGCACCAGGTGCGCGCGCACGCGAGTCAGATCGCCCTCGTCCGAACCGGCGAATCGCTCGTACAGCAGGCTGGAAACGGCCAGGCTCAGCACCGCGTCGCCGAGGAACTCCAGGCGTTCGTTATGGTCGGCGCCAAAGCTGCGATGCGTCAGCGCGCGTGCGAGCAGACCGACTTCGGCGAAGTGGTAGCCCAGGCGTTGCTGCAATGACTGGTGGGTCGGATTCATGCGCGAGCTCTGGCTTACTTCGACTGGCCCTGGTACTTCAGCAGCAGGAAGGCAGGGCCGGCCAGTTCGATCTCCTTCTCGTAGGAGAAGGAGATCTGCACCCGGTCATTGTCCTTGCTGACCACCAGGTCCGAGCCACTGATGCTGACGATCGAATACTCGACCTGCTTGACGCGGTCAAACTCCTGGCGCACCGCCGGCACGGTGGCCGGATTGCCCTTGGCAATGCGGGTGATCACGCCCTGTATCGTGTAGTACTCGAGCACGCTGGGAAACACCCGCATGCCGACCACGGCCGTGCAAGCGATCAACACGCCCCAGAACAAGAGGCCGAACAGGCTGATACCGCGTTGCTGATTTCTTGTGGCTGGCTGGCGCATCGATCTTCTTCCCTTGTCGTTGTGGTTCAAGCCGCAGCGCCTCAGAACGAGGTACCGACGCGCTTGAGGTTACCGAAATTCATCCAAACCACAAAGGCCTTGCCGACGATGTTCTCGTCCGGCACAAAGCCCCAGAAGCGCGAATCGCGCGAGTTGTCGCGGTTGTCGCCCAGCACGTAGTAGTGGCCGGCCGGCACCTTGCAAGTCACGCCCTCGGGGCTGTACTTGCAATTGTCCTGGAACGGGAACGGACCATCGCGGCGGTCGGCCCGGAACAGCGGCGAGCGCTTCGGGTCAACCAGGATCTGGTGCTCCTTGTCGCCGAGCTTCTCCATGAAGCGCGCGCGATAGGCCAGGCTGTCCTCGTCGTAGTAGTCGCCCTGGGGCTGGACCGGGGCCAGTTGGCCGTTGATATAGAGCTTCTGGTTCAGGTAGCTGACCTCGTCGCCAGGGATGGCGGCGACGCGCTTGATGAAGTCCAGGCTGGTGTCCTCGGGGTAGCGGAACACCATCACATCGCCGCGCTTCACGTCGTTGTTGGCGATGATCTTCTTGTTCAGCACCGGCAGGCGCACGCCGTAATGGAACTTGTTGACCAGGATCAGGTCACCCACCAGCAGGGTCGGCACCATCGAGCCGGACGGGATCTTGAAGGGCTCGAACAGGAAGGAGCGCAGCAGGAACACCATCAGGATCACCGGGAACAGGCCGGCGGTCCAGTCCAGCCACCAGGGCTGGCGCAGCACGGCCTCGCGCGCGCTGCTGACATCGCTGTCGACCCGGGTGATGCCCTGGCCGGCCAGCTTCTCGCGGCGCTGCGCGTCGGCCTCCAGCAGCTGGGCCGCCGCACGCTCGCGCGCGGGCTGGAAATGGAAGCGCTCGGCCAGCCAATAGGCCATCGTCACGCTGGTCAGGATGAAGAGCAGCAGCGCGAAGTTGCCGCTCCAGTAGCCGGTGTACCAGCCGCCCAGATAGGCGATCAGGGCGGCATAGAGAATTCCGGTCAGAGCACTCATTGATCGTCGGTCGCTTCTAATTAATCAGTCTTCAACTTGGAGAATGGCCAGGAAGGCTTCTTGCGGCACCTCGACCGAGCCGATCTGCTTCATGCGCTTCTTGCCGGCCTTCTGCTTTTCGAGCAGCTTGCGTTTGCGGCTGATGTCGCCGCCGTAGCATTTTGCCAGCACGTTCTTGCGCATCGCCTTGATGTTCTCGCGGGCGATGATGTTGGAGCCGATGGCCGCCTGGATCACCACGTCATACATCTGGCGCGGAATGTGCTCGCGCATCTTGGCGGCCACGCCGCGGCCGCGGAACTGGCTCTGCACCCGGTGCACGATGATGGACAGCGCGTCGACCTTGTCGCCGTTGATCAGGATGTCGACCTTGACGACGTCGGAGGCACGGTACTCCTTGAACTCGTAGTCCATCGAGGCATAGCCACGCGAGACCGACTTCAGCTTGTCGAAGAAGTCCAGCACGATCTCGGCCAGCGGCATCTCGTAGGTCAGCATGACCTGGCGGCCGTGGTAGGCCATATTGATCTGGTTGCCGCGCTTCTGGTTGGCCAAGGTCATCACAGGGCCGACATAGTCCTGCGGCATGTACAGGTGCACGGTGACGATGGGCTCGCGAATCTCCTGCAGCAGACCCAGGTCAGGCATCTTGGACGGGTTCTCGACCTCGATCACCGTGCCGTCATTGAGCAGCACCTCGTAGACCACGCTGGGCGCGGTGGTGATCAGGTCCTGGTCGAACTCGCGCTCCAGCCGCTCCTGCACGATCTCCATATGCAGCAGGCCCAGGAAGCCGCAGCGGAAGCCAAAGCCCAGCGCCTGGCTGACCTCAGGCTCGTAGCGCAGCGAGGAGTCGTTGAGCTTGAGCTTCTCCAGCGCGTCGCGCAGCTGGTCATACTCGCTGGCCTCGGTCGGATAAAGGCCGGCAAACACCTGGGGCTGGATCTCCTTGAAGCCGGGCAAGGCCTGCTCGGCCGGACCGAGGTTGTTCGGCAGCTTCTTTTCCAGCGTGATGGTGTCGCCCACCTTGGCCGCCTGCAGCTCCTTGATGCCGGCGATGACGAAACCCACCTCGCCGGCGTTGAGCTGCTCGCGCTTCTCGGACTTGGGCGCGAACACGCCCAGGTGTTCGGCCGGGTAGACCGCGTTCGACGCCATCATGCGGATGCGCTCGCCCTTGCGGAGCGTGCCGTCGACCACGCGCACCAGCATCACGACGCCCACATAGGCGTCGTACCAGCTGTCGATGATCATTGCCCGCAGCGGCGCATCAAACACACCCTTGGGCGGAGGCATGCGCGCGATCACCGCCTCGATGATCTCGTCGATGCCCATGCCGGTCTTGGCGCTGCAGGGAATCGCGTCGGTCGCGTCGATGCCGATCACATCCTCGATCTCGGCCTTGGCGTTGTCGGGATCGGCGCTGGGCAGATCCATCTTGTTGAGCACCGGCACCACCTCGACGCCCAGATCCAGCGCGGTGTAGCAGTTGGCCACGGTCTGTGCCTCGACACCCTGGCTGGCATCGACCACCAGCAGCGCGCCCTCGCAGGCCGACAGCGAGCGGCTGACCTCGTAGGAGAAGTCCACATGCCCGGGCGTGTCGATCAGGTTCAGGTTGTAGGTCTTGCCATCCTTGGCGGTGTACTGCAGCGCCGCGGTCTGGGCCTTGATCGTGATGCCGCGCTCGCGCTCGATGTCCATCGAGTCCAGCACCTGCGCCTCCATCTCCCGGTCCGAGAGCCCCCCGCAACGTTGAATGATGCGATCCGCCAGCGTGCTCTTGCCGTGGTCGATGTGGGCGATGATGGAGAAATTGCGGATGTGGTTCATGGACTCAATCTCGGCCTCGAGCGGCCGAAGCTTCAACGGCGCAGCCGTTGCATGGAAGGCTCATATCGCGAAGCGATGTGAAGGCCCGCGAGGGCCGTGCCGGACATAAAAAAAAGGCACGTCGAAACGGTGACGCGCCTTCCAACAAAACTTATGGCAACTGCTTGTTGGGCTTTCATTGTAGCCAAAAGCCCCCGGCTGAAAACCGCGGCGTCCCCGGATTTGCTGCCGTTGCGGTCCGCCAACATCAAATTATCAACAGCTTATCCACAAGATGCTGTGGATGGCCTGGGGATAGTTTGAGCCAGCTCGCGTTTGCATTGTGCGGCGCGCACAAAGCCCGCCGGACAAGGCTTGATTCTATCTGACCAGCTCCGCAATCGAGCCTCGAGCAGGAAAAGTTAGCAAGCGCCAACCCATCATGTCCACACAGCAAGCCCTGTCGCGATTCCACCAAGTGGAAAGACCCGGCGCCGCTGTCGGGCGCCGGGCCAGCGGCCGCAGGCTCAACGACCGGGTTTGACCAGCACGAAGTTGACCGCGCCGCCCCGACGCACCAGCATGGTGATCTGCTTGGCCTTCTCCAGCTTGGCGACCACGGCCTGGAACTGCTTGACACTGCTGATCTCGGTGTTGTCCACAGACAGGATCAGATCGCCCTCACGCAAACCGGCGCGCGCCGCCGCTCCCTCGACCGCTTCGACGCGCACGCCGTTGCGCAGCTTCAGCTCGCGTTTCTGGGCCTCGGTCAGCTCGACCACGGTCAGCCCCAGGGTCGGCGTGGGCTTGGCGCTGGGCTCGGCGGCGCGGCGCGGGCTGTCATCCTCCAGCTCGGCCACCGTGATGCTGAGATCCTTGTAGGCACCGCGGCGGAACACCTGCATCGTGACCTTGCTGCCGGGCTTGGTGGCACCGACCACGCGGCGCAGATCGCTGGCCTTCTCGACCGCCTTGCCGTCAAACTTGACGATCACATCGCCACCCTCCAGACCGGCCTTCTCGGCCGGGCTGTCCTCGACGATGTTCTGCACCAGCGCACCCTGCGGTTTGCCCAGGCCGATGGCCTCGGCCACCTCCTTGCTGACATCGGTGGGCTGCACGCCGATACGCCCGCGTATCACCCGGCCCGCGCTACGCAGTTGGTCGGAGACGCGGATGGCCTCGTCGATCGGGATCGCGAACGAGATGCCCATGAAGCCGCCCGAGCGGCTGTAGATCTGCGAGTTGATGCCTATCACCTCGCCGCGCATATTCAGCAAGGGGCCGCCCGAATTGCCCGGGTTGATGGCCACATCGGTCTGGATGAAGCGCAGGAAGTCACCGGTGTCGCGCGCCTTGGCGCTGACGATGCCAGCCGTCACCGTGCTGTCGAAGCCAAAGGGCGAGCCTATGGCCAGCACCCATTCGCCGACGCGCAGCCGGTTCACATCGCCGATCTTGACCGCCGGCAGACCGGTCGCCTCGATCTTGACCACCGCGACATCGGTGCGTGCATCGGCGCCGATGAGCTTGGCCTTGAACTCGCGCTTGTCAGGCAAGGTGACCCAGACCTCGTCGGCGCCGTCCACCACATGCGCATTGGTCATCACCAGGCCGTCGGCACTGAGAATGAAGCCGGAGCCGACACCGCGGCGCTGCGGCTGCTCGTCCTCGTCGCCGCCGCGCGGCGTGCCGGGACGCTGATTGGGCAGCGGGATGCCGAAGCGGCGCAGGAACTCCAGCATCTGCTCATCCATCTCCGGCGTGCCGGCCGCCCGGCGCACGCGCTCCGAGGTGCGGATATTGACCACCGAAGGCGCCGAGCGTTCGACCAGCTCGGCGAAGTCGGGCAGCTCGCGCGCCTGCGCCAAGGCCTGCCGGGGCGCCACGCTCAGACCCAGGCCGAGCGAGAGGACGGCCGCTGACAGCAGCGCGGCAGACCAGCGCGACAGGGCATGACGGGGATCAGAGCTTGTTTGCATGATGAGGAAGGGTGGGCTTTCGGACGGGTGAGGATGACACAAGCGCTGCTCGGTCGCTTGGTCGAGGTTTTGGCGATCTTGCCGCAAGACGGCGGCTTTTGTCAGGCCACTCGGGTCAGGCCACTATGGCTGCGGCGCGGGACCATTGTCTTTAGTCACAGCCGGCTCGGGCGGCAGCTCCATCAGCAGCGCATCGCCGGCAAGCCCGGCCGATTGAGCAAAAGACAGGGCCGGTGCCGGCACCAGCGCTGGCCTGGCGGATGGCGCGGCCGCCAGGACCTCGGTCGGTGGCGAAGGAAGAAACACCGGCAGGCTCGTCAGGCCGGCCGCCAAGGCAACGAAGCCGGCGGCCACGGCCGCGGGCGCCAGCCAGCGCTGCACCCGGGCCTGCGGTGCAACGATGCGCGGCTCGGCCAGCAGCTGCGGCCGCAAGCGGGCCAGCAGGTCCTGGCCACGGCCCATCTCATGCGCCAGTTCGGCCGAGCGCAGACTGTCCCCGATCAGCTGATAGGTCTGCCATTGCTCGCGCAAGCCTTGCTCGGGCCAGGCGCGCAGCAGCGCGCTGGCCTCGGCGGCATCGGCCTCGCCATCGGCCAGCGCCGACAGGGCCGGACCGAGCAGGCTCAGACTCTCAGGCCGGGGTTCGGAACTTCGCATCGCACACTCCATCTTCAAGCTCATTTCACCAGCGCTCGCCCTCGCGAGTGCCCAGCAGCGGCCGCAGCCGCACGGCGACCGCCTCGCGGGCCCGGTAGATGCGCGATCTGACCGTGCCCGCCGGGCAGCCCATCAGGCTCGCGATCTCGTCATAGCTCAGGCCTTCGACCTCGCGCAGCAGCAAGGCTTGCCGGAATTCGTCCGGCAGCGCATCGACGGCCGCATTCACCGCCACGCCCAACTCCTTGCTGGACAGCAGCGACTCGGGCGTTGCGCCATCACTTAGTACGCTGTCGACGGCAAAAGTTTCCTCGTCCTCATCCCCCGACTTGAGGGATGCCTCGCTGAGCAGCGGGTCGCGCCGGAGCTGGACCAGGGCTTTCTTCGCACTATTGACCGCGATGCGGTGCAGCCAGGTGTAGAAGGCGCTCTCCCCCCGAAAACCCGGCAGGGCGCGGTAGGCACGCAGAAAAGTCTCCTGCGCGATATCGGCCACCAGATCGACATCGCGCACCATGCGCGCGATCAGGCGTTCGATGCGCCGCTGATACTTGAGCACCAGCATCTCGAAGGCCTCGACGTCGCCGCGCTGGACGCGCTCGACCAGCAGCCGGTCGGGATCCGGCTCGTTCATGGTTCGGGACTCGGGGCGGTGCGCGCCGAGTAGAGAGTCGCCCGCAGCTGGGGCCATTGCGCGGCACAACTCGTGCGCGCCAGCGGCAGGTAGCAAGGCAGGCGCGAGCGCAAGGCCAGGCGCAGCAGCAGCCAGGCTCCCAGATCGATCACCACCCGGGGGCGCACCGGCGTCTCGTCAAGCCACCATTGCTGGGCGTCCCAGCGCAAGTTCGCGGGTCGTGTGCGGCCGCATCGCCAGCCCAGCCAGCCGGCACCGGGCAGCAGCAGCGCGCCGAACAGGAGCCAGCCCAGCCGAGGAATGGCGGGCAAGCCCAGCCCGGACTGGCTCATCAGCGCGGCCAGCAAGGCGCCGCCGGCCAGCACCGCCAGCGCGGCCATCAATACACACCAGGCCCGATCGGGCCCGACGGTGATCTGGAATGCGCTCGCCTGGCGCTGGGCCGGCATGGCCCCGGCCTCAGACGCGCTTGAAGATCAGCGTGCCGTTGGTGCCGCCGAAGCCGAAGTTGTTCTTCGCGGCGTAGTCGATCTTCATCGGCCGCGCCTCATTGGCGCAGTAGTCCAGGTCGCACTCGGGATCCTGGTTGAAAATATTGATGGTGGGCGGTGCCACCTGGTTGTGCACGGCCAGGGCGGTGAACACCGACTCGATGCCCCCGGCCCCGCCCAGCAGATGGCCGGTCATGGACTTGGTCGAGCTGATCACCATCTGCTTGGCATGATCGCCGAAGGCCAGCTTGATGGCATTCGTCTCGTTCACATCGCCCAGCGGCGTCGAGGTGCCGTGGGCATTCATGTACTGGATCTGATCGGGGTTGAGTCCGGCGTTGCGCAGGGCCGCCCGCATCGAGCGCTTGGGGCCGTCCACATTCGGCGCGGTCATGTGATACGCGTCCGCACCCATGCCGAAGCCAGCCAGCTCGCAGTAGATCTTGGCGCCGCGCTTCTTGGCATGCTCATACTCTTCGAGCACCAGCACACCGCCGCCCTCGCCCAACACAAAGCCGTCTCTATCCTTGTCCCAGGGGCGGGACGCGGTCTTCGGGTCGTCGTTGCGGGTCGACAGCGCGCGCGCTGCGGCGAAGCCACCGACGCCCAGCGGCGACACGGTAGATTCGGCACCGCCGGCGATCATCACGTCGGCATCGCCGTATTCGATCAGCCGGCCGGCCTCGCCGATGGCGTGCAGGCCGGTGGTGCAGGCCGTCACGATCGCCAGATTCGGGCCTTGGAAGCCGAACTTGATCGAGACATGGCCGGAAATCATATTGATGATGGAGGCCGGCACGAAGAACGGCGAAATGCGGCGCGGGCCGCGATTCGTCAATTCCGCGTGGGTCTCTTCAATCATCGGCAGGCCACCGATACCGGAGCCCACCAGCACGCCGATACGCTCGGCCTGCTCTTCCGTCAACTGATCGCCCGTGGGCAGGCCCGCGTCCTGCACCGCCTGTATGGACGCCGCCAATCCGTAATGGATGAAGGTGTCCATCGTCCGCGCTTCCTTGCTGGAGATGTAGTCTCCGACATTGAAGCCCTTCACCTCGCCAGCGAACTGGCAGGCAAAGGTCGAGGCATCGAAACGGGTGATGCGGTCAATGCCGGACTGGCCGGCCAGGATATTGGCCCAGCCTTCAGCCACCGTGTTGCCCACGGGGCTGATCAGACCAAGTCCGGTAACAACGACACGACGACGGCTCATGCGGTACGGGGATCAGTTAAGGAAATGCCAGAGCGCGAGGCTCAGGCCTTCTGGTGCTTGACGGCGTAGTCGATCGCCAGCTGCACGGTGGTGATCTTCTCGGCTTCTTCATCGGGGATTTCGATGCCGAACTCGTCTTCGAGGGCCATCACCAATTCCACGGTGTCGAGCGAGTCAGCGCCCAGGTCGGCCACAAAGGCCTTCTCGTTGGACACATCGGACTCAGGCACGCCGAGTTGCTCGGCGATGATTTTCTTGACACGTGCTTCGATATCGCTCATGACTCCTCCAGGAGGGGTTTGCTAGGAACAGCCCGGGATTCTAAGGCCTCTAGGGTGACGCGCCTAAGTCAAGGCAAGACATCACGTCCAGCGGTCCTTCACCGGCCGGGCAAATCCGGTGGGTGGGTGTCTGAAACACCCACCTCAATTCATGAACATGCCTCCGTTGACATGCAGTTCGCTGCCGGTAATGTAGGCGGCTTGGGCCGAGGCCAGAAATGCGACGGCGGCGGCGATCTCCTCGGGTGCGCCCAGGCGCCCCACCGGGATCTGCGCCAGCAGCGCGGCTTTCTGTGCCTCGGGCAGGACTTCGGTCATGTCGGTGGCGATGAAACCGGGCGCCACGCAGTTGACGGTGATGCCACGGCTGCCCAGTTCGCGGGCCAGCGAACGGGTCATGCCCGCAACGCCGGCCTTGGCCGCCGCGTAATTGGCCTGGCCGGCATTGCCGGATGCGCCGACCACCGAGGTGATGTTGATGATGCGGCCATAGCGCTGCTTCATCATGGTGCGCATCACCGCGCGGCTCATGCGGAACACGGCTTTCAAGTTGGTGTCCAGCACCGCGTCCCAGTCCTCGTCCTTCATGCGCATGGACAAGGTGTCGCGGGTGATGCCGGCATTGTTGACCAGCACCTGCAGGCCACCATCGGTCTTGACGATGGCATCGACCGCCGCCTCGCAGGCGGCCGCATCATTGACGTTCAGCACCAGGCCGCGACCGCCCAGCGGCGCCAGGGCTTCGCCGATGGCGGCGGCGCCGGCTTCGCTGGTGGCCGTGCCGATCACGGTGAAGCCTTGGCTCGCCAGATGCAGCGCAATCGCGCGGCCGATGCCGCGGCTGGCGCCGGTGACCAGGGCTGTTTGTCGGGTATCGCTCATGGGTTCAGGACAGCAGATTCTTGGCTTCGGCCAGCGAGGCCGGGTCCAGCACCGTGGTGCTGATGATGTCGGCATCGATACGCTTGGCCATGCCGGCCAGCACCTTGCCGGGGCCGCATTCGATCAGGGTGTTCAGGCCGCGCGCCTTCAGCGCCTGCACCACCTCGACCCAGCGCACCGGGCCGAAGGCCTGGCGGTACAGCGCATCACGCAGCGCATCGGCGCTGTCGGTGACGGCCACATCGATGTTGTTGATCACCGGGAAGGCTTGGGGCAAGAAATTCACTGCGGCCAGCTGCTCGCGCAGGCGCTCGGCCGCCGGCTTCATCAGGCTGGAGTGGAAGGGTGCCGACACCGGCAGCGGCAGCGCGCGCTTGGCCCCCAGCGCCTTCAGCGCCTCGGCGGCCTTCTCGGCACCGGCCTTGCTGCCGGCAATCACCGTTTGCTTGGGGTCGTTGAAGTTCACCGCCTCGATCACCTCGCCGGTCTCGGCCGCCACCTGCAGGCAGCCGGCGCGCACGGCCTCGCCGTCCAGGCCCAGGATGGCGTACATCGCGCCGACGCCCACCGGCACGGCTTCCTGCATGGCCCGGGCACGGAAGCGCACCAGCGGCAGCGCATCGGCCAGACTCAGGGCACCGGAGGCCACCAGGGCGGTGTACTCGCCCAGCGAATGCCCGGCGGCCGCGGCGGGCAGCAGGCCGGTCTCGGCAATCCAGGCGCGGTAGCAGGCAATGCCGGCGGTCAACATCACCGGCTGGGTGTTGGTCGTCAGGTCCAGCTGTTCCTTCGGGCCGGCCTTGATCAGGGCGCCGATGTCCTCGCCCAGCGCAGCCGAAGCCTCGGCCAGCGTGCGAAGCACCTCAGGATGGTCACCCCAGGCGTCCAGCATGCCGACGGCTTGCGAGCCCTGGCCCGGGAACACGAATGCAAACTTTGCGCTCATAGCAGTCTTGTTTCTTCTCTCGTCAGAAATCCAGCAGCACCGCGCCCCAGGTGAAGCCGCCGCCCACACCTTCCAGCATCACGGTGTCGCCGCGTTTGACCTTGCCACCGCGCACCGCCACATCGAGCGCCAGCGGAATCGAGGCGGCCGAGGTGTTGCCGTGCTCGTCGACGGTGACGATCAGCTTGTCCAGCGGCATCTTCAGCTTCTTGGCCGTGCCCTGCATGATGCGGATATTGGCCTGGTGCGGGATCAGCCAATCGATGTCGGCCTCGCTGCGGCCGGCCTTCTCCAGCACCGAGCGCGCCACCTTCTCCAACACGCCCACGGCCAGCTTGAACACCGCCTGGCCGTCCATCTTCAGCAGCGGATCGCCCAGCACCTGGCCACCGGCCACGGTGCCCGGCACGCACAGGATGCCGGCATGGCGGCCATCGGCGTGCAGCTCCGACGCCAGGATGCCCGGCTCGTCGCTGGCGCCCAGCACCACGGCACCCGCGCCGTCGCCAAACAGCACGCAGGTCGTGCGGTCCTTGAAATCGAGGATGCGCGAGAACACCTCGGCGCCGATGACCAGGGCCTTGGCTGCAGCACCGGTCTTGATCATCGAGTCGGCCACCGTCAGCGCATAGACAAAGCCCGAGCAGACGGCCTGCACATCGAAAGCGGCGCAGCCGGCCACACCCAGCTTGTGCTGCAGCAGGGCGGCGGTGGACGGGAATACCATGTCCGGCGTCGAGGTCGCGACGATGATCAGGTCGATCTCGTCGGCAGCCACACCGGCCGACTCCAGCGCCGCACGGGCGGCCGGCAGGGCCAGGTCGCTGGCCGCCACACCGTCGTCGGCAAAGTGCCGCGCATGGATGCCGGTGCGTTCGACGATCCATTCATTGGAAGTCTCGATGCCGTCGCGTGCCAGCTGGGCCGCCAGATCGGCATTAGACAGACGCTTCGGGGGCAGATAGCTGCCCGTGCCGAGAATGCGGGCAAATCTTGGCTTCGATGAGGGAGTTGTCATGCGGCTTGGGCGGCGTCGGCCACCTTGTCTCCTGCATCGCCCTGGGCAGCGGCCGGCATGGCCTGCAGCGTGGCGATGATGCGATCATGAACCCGGTCCAACAACCGGTTGCGGGCGGCATCATACGCCCGGTTCAAGGCCTGCTCGAAGGCGTAGGCATCGGCCGAACCATGGCTCTTGAACACCAGGCCGCGCAGGCCCAGCAGCGCCGCGCCGTTGAAGCGGCGATGATCGACGCGGCCCTTGAAGCGCTTGAGCACCGGCATCGCCAGCACTGCAGCCGCCTTCGTCAGCCAATTGCGGCCAAACTCTTCCTTGATGATGGTCGAGATCATGGTCGCCAGACCCTCGGCCGTCTTCAGCGCGACATTGCCGACAAAGCCGTCGCAGACCACCAGATCGGTCGTACCCTTGAAGATGTCATTGCCTTCGACATTGCCGTAGAAGTTCAGCTGCCCGGCGGCATCGGCCTGACGCAGCAACTCGCCGGCGCGCTTGATCGTCTCGCTGCCCTTGATCACCTCTTCGCCGATATTGAGCAGGCCCACGGTCGGCTCTTCGCGACCCTCGACCGCCGCCACCAGGGCCGAGCCCATCACCGCGAACTGCAGCAGGTGCTCGGCCGTGCAATCGACATTGGCCCCCAGGTCCAGCACGGTCGTGTAGCGACCGGTCTGGTTGGGCATCACGGTGGCGATGGCCGGGCGGTCGATGCCCTCCAGCGTCTTCAGCAGATAGCGGGCCACCGCCATCAAGGCGCCGGTATTGCCGGCCGAAACGCAGGCCTGGGCTCGCGGCGCGGCGCCGTCAACAGCCTTGAGCTGGTTGATCGCCACACGCATCGACGAATCCTTCTTGCGGCGCAAGGCCACTTCGACAGGATCGTCCATGCTGACCACCTCGCTGGCGGCCACCAGATGACAGCGCGGCCATTGCGCGGCAGCGGCCAGCGCCTCGGGGCGCCCGACCAGCAGCAACTCGGCCTCGGGATGCTTGTCCAGAAACGCCCGGCAAGCCGGCAGCGTCACCGAAGGGCCATGGTCGCCGCCCATGCAGTCGACGGCCAGGCGAAGGGGCGCACCAGCGCTTGAATCAATTGGGAACATCGAGGCAGGAGGAGGTATGACAGCAGGCCTCAGGCCCTTGCTGCGAATGTGCGGACCTTACGCGAGCCCAGGCCTGCGGACAAGCGGGTGCACCCGGGACGACAAAGCCACACACCAACACCAAAACCCGGCACTGCACGGAACAGGCCGGGTTTTGCGCTTATCACCTGTTCGGGCGCCGCGGCTCAGGGCCGGCGGCACAAGCCGATTTAGGCGTCAGCCTTGGTCTTCAGGACCTTGCGGCCACGGTAGAAGCCGGTCGGGCTGATGTGGTGACGCAGATGCACTTCGCCGGTGGTCGGCTCGATCGCGGTGCCCGGATTGACCAGAGCATTGTGCGAGCGGTGCATGCCACGCTTGGAAGGCGACTTCTTGTTTTGCTGAACGGCCATGAAAATTCTCCTAGAGCTGCGGTGATGGAAGGCTTGCAGGCCAGACTTGTTCAAGCCTGCTTACCGCTGCCCAGCTTCCGCTCACTTCCGATGCCCCGGTTCGTTCTTGTCATGCGCACCACGCGCCAAGCACAGGCCCCTGCCATGCGCAAATGACCCCTGAACCGGGAAAGCCCGCGATTCTAGCACGCACCAGAGATTTCTCCCAAGCGCTGCTTAGCCATCACTTCTTCTTCAGTGCCGCCAGCACGGCAAACGGATTCGGCCGCTCCTCTTGCTCCGCATGCTCGGCATCATCCGACGGCAAGGGGAGCGCCTGCGGGCAGACCTCGTGACGGGGGACAAGTGGCAAATCCAGCAGGAGCTCATCCTCGACCAGCTCACGCAGATCCAGGCTGCGCGGCAAGGCCAGCACATCCTCCTCGCTCTCTGCATCCAGGCTGGCGGCTTCGCTCTCATCACGCGCGAAGCGGAACCAACGCTCGAACTGGATGGCCTCATGAACCGGCTGCAAGCAGCGCTGGCAAGTCAGCGCCGTGTTCGCCGAAGCCTCCAGGTGCAGCCAGGTCTGCGGCTCGCTGCCGCGCGGCTTGCGCTGCTCGCCGCGCGCCGACCATTGCACGTCCGGCCAGCCGCTGGCCGGCGCCTCGGGCGCGGCGGCATCGGCCAGCCGAATGAGCTCGGCAGCCGGCCATTGCCCCTGCAGGCTGGCGGCGTCGCGCGCAAAAGCGGCGACATCCAGTTTGCGCGGATCGAGTTCGCGCGCGGGCTTGGAGCTGGAACGGATAGTCATGGCGCAAGTGTACGAGGCGCGGCAATGGGAAAATCGCGACCATGCCCATCCCAGACACCCACGAGCGCCGACTGATTCTCGGCTCCAGCTCCCCCTATCGCCAGGAACTGCTGCGCCGCCTGCGCATTCCGTTTGACGTCGCCAGCCCCGACATCGATGAGACGGCTTTGCCCGGCGAAGCGCCGGCAGCGCTGGCAACGCGACTGGCCTTGGCCAAGGCGCAGGCCGTGGCCAGGCAATACCCCGAGGCCATCGTGATCGGCTCCGATCAGGTGGCCGATCTGCACGGCCAGGCCCTGGGCAAGCCCGGCACCCATGAGCGCGCGCGGGATCAGTTGCACGCCATGAGTGGCCAGCCGGTGGTTTTTCACACGGCGCTGGCCGTGGTCTGCGCCGCGCAGGATTTCACCGCGCAAGACCTGGCCCCGGTGCGGGTACGCTTTCGCACACTCGGCGCCGCAGAGATCGAGAACTATCTGCGCGCCGAACAACCCTATGACTGCGCCGGCAGCGCCAAGGCCGAGGGCCTGGGCATCGCGCTGCTGAGCAGCATCGAGTCCGACGACCCGACAGCCCTGATCGGCCTGCCCTTGATACGCACCTGCCGGCTTTTGCGCCAGGCCGGCATCGAGCTGCTGACCGGAGCCTCGGCATGAGCGGCAAACTCTATCTGGTGCCCAACACCCTGGACTTCGGCGTCGCCGACGCAGAGGTCGATCTCCAGGCGGTGCTGCCGCTGCATGCCATTCAGATCGCAGCGCGGCTGGGCTATTGGGCGGCGGAGAACGCCAAGACCACCCGCGCCTTCCTGAAGCGGGTGGATGCCGTCACACCGTTGACTCAGCCCTTGCAGAGTCTGCAGATCACCGAGCTGCCGCGCCCGCCCAAAGGGCAGGCGACCGGAAAAACCGCCGGCGACCAAAGCAAGGCCTGGAGCGAGTTGCTGGCGCCGGCACACGCCGGCCATGATGTCGGCCTGATCTCCGAAGCCGGCCTGCCGGCGATCGCTGACCCCGGCGCCCATCTGGTGGCGGCCGCCCATGCCGAAGGCATTGAGGTGGTGCCACTGAGCGGCCCGAGCTCGCTGCTGCTGGCGCTGGCGGCCAGTGGGCTGAATGGCCAGAGTTTCGCCTTCGTCGGCTATCTGCCGGTCGACGCGGCAGCGCGCAGCGCGCGGATCCGCGAGCTGGAGGCGCTGTCGCTGCGTCAGCAGCAAACACAGCTGATGATCGAGACACCCTACCGCAACGAGGCCCTGCTGCAAGCCCTGCTGACCCAGCTGAAGCCGCAAACACGGCTGTCGGTCAGCTGCGGCCTGAGCCTGGTCCAAGGCTGGACCCGCAGCGCCACGGTGGCGCAATGGCGGGCCAAGCCGCAGAGCCTGCCGGACAAGGTGCCGGCCGTGTTTGCCTTGCTGGCCGGCTGAGGGCTCAGGAGTCGGCGGTGGCCGGCTGCGCCGGCTTGGCACCGAACAGCGCGGCGACCCGCTTCTTCGGCTTGATATAGGGCGACAAGCCCTTGCCGCCACCCATACCCGCGGCGGGCGTGGTCTTCTCCCAGGACGGCGACTCGCTGCTGGCGCTGGGCTCGTAAGGCTTGTCGAAGAAGGGATCGCGCGAAGACGGGCGGTGCGCAGCGCGAGGCGCTGCAGCATAGTCCGAGCGAGGTGCGGCCGGGCGATCATCGCGCTCGCTGCGCTCGGGCCGCTCGGTACGCACATGGCGGCGCGGCCGCTCCTCTTCCAGCTCAATCGCGTCCAGGTCGATCTTGCGTTTGATCAGCTTCTCGATGTCGGCCACCAGACGGGCATCGGACTTGTTGACCAAGGTCACCGCAATGCCCGAGGCGCCCGCACGACCGGTGCGGCCGATGCGGTGCACATAGTCCTCGGCATTGAAGGGCACATCGAAGTTGAACACCGCCGGCAGGTCGGCGATGTCCAGGCCGCGTGCCGCAACATCGGTGCACACCAGCACATCGACCTCGCCGCGCTTGAACGCGTCCAGCGCCTTCAGTCGCTCGTCCTGCGACTTGTCGCCATGCAGGGCATTGGTGCGCAGGCCATCGCGCTCGAAGGAGCGCGCCAGACGGGCGCAGCCAAGCTTGGAGTTCACAAAGACGATCGCCTGGCGGATCTCGCGATCCTTCAGCACCTTCAGCACCGCCGCTCGCTTGTCCTCGTCGGCCACGCTGTAGAACAGCTGCTCGACATTGGTGGCGGTCGCATTCGGGCGCGCCACCTCAACCAGGATCGGCGACTGCAGATAACTCTCGGCCAGGCGCTTGATCTCGGGCGAGAAGGTGGCCGAGAACAGCAGGGTCTGGCGGGTCTTGGGCAGGAAACTCAGGATGCGCTGCAGATCCGGCAGGAAACCAATGTCCAGCATGCGATCGGCCTCGTCCAGCACCACATACTCGACCTGGTTGAGCACGCAGTTCTTGGCCTCGATGTGGTCCAGCAGACGCCCCGGCGTTGCGATCAGCACCTCGACCCCGGCCTTGAGCTGCAGCGTCTGCGGCTTCATGTCGATGCCGCCAAACACCACCGCCGTACGCAGATTGGTGTGCTTGGAGTAGGCTTTGACATTGTTGGCCACTTGGTCGGCCAGTTCGCGCGTCGGCGCCAGCACCAGTGCACGCACCGGATGGCGAGCGGGCGAGGCACTGGCGTTCTCGTGCTTGAGCATGCGCTGCAGCAGCGGAATCGAGAACGCAGCCGTCTTGCCGGTACCGGTCTGGGCCGCGCCCATCACGTCCCTGCCCTCCAAAACGATGGGAATCGCCTTGGCCTGGATCGGTGTCATGCTGGTGTAGCCGGAGTCGGCGACAGCGCGCAGGAGCTTGGGATCCAGGGGAAGGGTGTCGAAGCGCGCCGGAATAGGTTCGGGAGCAACTTCGGGGATTTGGGTGTCATTCATCCCCTGATTATCCGCCATGCGCGATCGTCAGTCGGGTTTGCCCTTGGCGGGGGGTGCGTCACGCCCCCGCGCCTTGTGCCGCCCCTCCCCTCGCAGGACCAGCCAACGCGGGGTACGAAAACGAACGATGCGCCAGTACAAGCCCACATAAGTGACGCCAAAAAGCACTAGGCATACCGCGAGCGCCGGTGTCGAATCCCAGAACAGCAGAGCCGGAACCAGCGAGGCCACGCAAAGCATCCACAGATAGGGCGCAGTCATCGAATTGCGCCGGGTCATCGCGCTGGCATCCTTCACACCCACCGCCCAGCGCATCAGCCGGCGATAGACCAAGGAGTGCAGATGGATGCCATCCGGCAGGCCCGGCGGCGTGGCACGCAGAACCCGGCGCCGGTAGATCGAGAACAAAGTCTCGAACACCGGATAAATGCACACCATCAAGGCAAACAGCGGCGACACCTCGGGATGGCGTGCCACCAGCAGAATGCCCAACTCGGCCAGCAAGAAACCCATGAAATAGGCTCCGCCATCGCCGAGAAAGATCAACCCGGCCGGATAGTTCCAGACGAAGAACCCCAGGACTGCCCCCACGCCGGCCAGCGCCCACATGGCCAACTCGGCATCACCGACCTGATAGGCCACATAGGCAAAACACAAGAGCATCAGACTGACGCACATCGACGACAGGCCATTGAAGCCATCGATGATATTCACCGAGTTCGCAACGCCGGCCACCGTGAAAACGGTCACGATCATCGCGCCGACAGACGTGGCCACAACCCAATCAAGCCCCGGAAGGCCGGTGCGTGTGATCAAAGCCTGCAGCAACCAGCCCCCCAGGGCCGCCGATACAGCGGTCGCAGCAAGCCGCTTGCCCGGCGACACCTGCTTCGTCAGATCCTCGACCAAGCCGGCCAGAAATGCAGGCAAGCCGCACAGCAGCAGCAGCAGACCCAAACGGGCATAGGCATGATCCATCGCCCACATGACCGCGACGCAGGCCGCCATGCCGACAAAGATGCCAACGCCACCGATCCGAGGCACAGGGCGGGCATGAAACTTCTGCGGGCCCGACAGATCATCGTCCGCCGAAATATGCCCATGCGTGGCCGACGACCGGACGATGAACAAGGTCACGATGGTCGCCACGAAGAACGGAATCAGTAAATACGACATGCGCGGCAGTGTAACCAGGGCGCCACAGTCACCAGCCGCCCGAGCACTCAATGCGACACCCTTAGAATGGCGCGCCGACGGCCTCGCCTGCCAGCATCTAGCCCTGGCCTGGAGACAGTTTATGAATGATCGCGCCCCTAGCGCCACCACAGCCCACTCGATGAAGCTCACAACGAACGCCCCCAAGCCGCAAGTGCGCGCCCTTTTGATCGCTGTGCTGGGCGGATTGGCCATGGCCTCCGCCCATGCGGCCGAGGTCAACGATAGGAACGACGCGTCCGATGCCGGCGGCCCTGTACGTCTGACGACATCACGAACACAAGGCGACAACAGCAACTCCGGCAATGCAAACAATGCAAGCAACAGGAGTCGACAGAACTCGGCGCTCAAGGAGCGCAGCACCCGCCGCTACAAGCCAGGCGAATTCGAGTTGTACGTCAATCGTCTGCTGGGTTGGGAGCCCGCCCCTCTACCAATGCCAGGCCAGGAACCCGAGGAAAAGGAACTGCTAATCCATCGACTCGGTGCCGAGTTGATGAGCGAGACCAACGGCGAGTTCAGCGCGGAGGACCCGAGCTTGCCAGGCACGGATAGCTCGCGGCAGATCCCGCCCGACTACCAGATTGGCGTCGGCGACGAACTGCAAGTCTCGATCTGGGGATCGGTGGACGCCGACCTGCGCCTGACGGTGGATCGCGGTGGGCGCATCGTGATCCCACGCGTCGGCCCCATCCTGGTCGCCGGCATCCGCTACGCCGATCTCAACAGCGTGATCAGCAGCCGGGTCGGTCAGGTCTTCCGCAATTTCCAGGTCAGCGCCTCTCTGGGCCGCCTGCGCGGCATCCGTGTCTATGTCACTGGCTTCACGCCACGCCCGGGCGCCTACACCGTCAGCAGCCTGTCCACCCTGGTCAGCGCGCTGATGAAGGCCGGCGGCCCCTCGGCAGCTGGCAGCTTCCGGCAGATCGAACTGCGCCGCGCCAACAAGACCGTCTCGCAGTTCGATATGTACGACCTGCTGCTCAAGGGCAACAAGTCCGCCGACATCCCCTTGCAAGCCGAGGATGTTGTGCATATCGGCCCCGTCGGCGCCCAAGTGGCCATCCTCGGCAGCGTCAACAAATCGGTGATCGCCGAACTCAAGCCCAACGAAACCATTGCCGACGTGCTGGCAATGGCCGGTGGCTTCAATCCCGTGGCTGACCGCTCACGCGTGACGCTGGAGCGCTTGAGCGAGCGCAATGACCGCCGCGTCGTCGAGTTGGGCTTGCCCGCTGAGTCTGGCCAGCGACTGAGCAACGGCGACGTGTTGCGCATCTTCAGCAGCGTCAACACGACACTGCCGCAGTACAAGCAGTTCAAGCGCGTTCGCATCGAGGGTGAAGTCGCCCGCCCTGGCGAGTACGTATTGCCGCCCAGCAGCACCATCAATGATCTAATCAAGGCCGCCGGTGGTCTGACGCCTCAGGCTTATGTATTCGGCACCGAATTCACACGAGAGAGCGTACGCCTGACGCAACAAGAGAATTACGAGCGGGCATTGCGAGACCTGGAAACCGAGTTCACACGTAGCGGATCGACGCAGAAAGCCCTGACAGCAGATGAGGCGACCGCACAGGCCACGCGAGCCAGTGGCTCCATCCGTCTGATCGAGCGCCTGCGCGCAGTCAAGCCGACAGGTCGGATCGTGCTGCAACTGGACACTGCAGCCACATCTCTGCCGGACCTTGCCGTCGAAGAGGCTGATCGCCTGCTTATCCCGGCTCGACCCAACACAGTGGGCGTGTTCGGCAGTGTCTTCAACGGCGGCAGCTACTTGCTCAAGGACGGCAGCTCTGTGGATGACATCGTTCGTCTAGCGGGTGGCCCCACGAGAGGCGCCGACACCAACAGCGTCTTCGTGCTGCGAGCCAACGGCACCGTCGTCAGTGCTCGACAGTCTAAGAGCGGTTGGGTGAGCTTCAACACAGCACTCAGCACCCTCCCAGCAGTGCCCGGTGACACTGTGTTCGTGCCTGAGGAGTTGAACAAGACGACCTTTGTGCAAGAAGCGAAGGAATGGACACAGATCCTGTATCAATTCGGCCTGGGTGCAGCCGCGCTGCAAACATTGCGGAACAACTGATTGCCGGACTCCCCATTGAATTTCACACACAATGAAAACAGACTCCATGGACGCCGGTGAACTGCGGTTCTCTGACCTCGCCGCTGCTTTGAAGACCAACTGGAAGATGGCGGTCGGCGCAGCCGTCTTGGCCGGTGCAGCCACTTGGTTTGGTACTTTTCTGATAACCCCCACATTTATCGCTACCGCTAGTTTCATCACTCCACAGCAGCAACAAAGCTCAGCAGCGGCAGCCCTGGCCTCATCGCTGGGAAGTCTGGGTGGTTTGGCTGGCGCTGCAGCAGGCCTCAAAACCCCCAGCGATCAATACGTATCGTTGATGCAAAGTGCCGTGGTAAGGGATGGCGTCATCAAACGTTTCGATCTCCAGGATGTCTACAAGGCCGAGCATCCGGCTGATGCGCGGGTCGCTCTGGGGACAAATGTGCGCCTCAGTACAGGCAAGAAGGACAACCTGATCTTTATCGAGGCCGAAGATACTGACCCACAACGCGCTGCAGACATTGCAAACGCACACATCGAAGAACTCAAATCCCTTTTGAACACCCTCGCTCTCACAGAAGCACAGCAGCGTCGCATGTTCTTCGAAAAGCAGTTGGTCGATGCGAAAGCAAAGCTTGCAGATGCACAGAGGGTGTTGATCGCCACCGGATTCAACTCCGCCGAACTTAAAGCGGAGCCCAAGGCGGCCGCAGACACCTACGCGAAGCTACAAGCAGAGCTCTCCACCGCCGAGGTCCGGCTAGCGTTATTGAAAAGTGGCCGAGCTGACAATTCGCCGGAAGTACTCGGGCAGCAATCAGTAATTGCTAACCTGCGCGCCCAAGTCAGCCGCGTGGAAGCCCCGACAAACAACCCGAAGTCTTCTTTTGTCGATGCTTATCGCGAGTACAAATACAACGAGACGATGTTCGAGATCTACGCAAAGCAGTTTGAACTCGCTCGCCTCGACGAGGCGAAAGAAGGCACCCTGGTGCAGGTACTGGACCCGGCCGAAGCGCCTGTGCGCCGAGCCAAGCCTCGCCGGCTAACCATTGCAGGTTCGGTGGGCCTGCTCGTGCTGCTGCTTTCTTCAACCATCGTTATCCATCTGCACATGCGGCGCCGGCGTGACGTCAATGCAACTCAGGCTTGATCCTCAATGCCGCAGAGTTGTGCGTCGCAGCGCGCTAGTTTCAACGCAGTTTCGGACGCCCCTCCCTCAATCACGACCCACCACATCAAACCCAAGCGCCATTTGAACCACGCGTATGAAAAAGCTGTTGGCGATGATGGCGGGGAGTGCCAGCGCCTCCGCACTGAACCTGATTGCGCTGACCTTAGCTGCATCAAAGGTTGACCTTCACGCACTGGACGTCTACTTCGTTTACCGCGATGCCACCGAGTCCATCCTAAAGCTACTCTTCGTTTCCCAGATTGGCCCTATCTGCATCGCTGCGATGCGTAGCCGAGCAGACAACCCGCACCCAGTTCGCTCCGCCCTCCTCATTGGGGGCGCCGCCACCGCGATCAGTTTGTGCCTGTGGACCGCTTTCTTCCCGCTGATCGCGCACTTCTTCGTCAACCCAGAGGCCCCGGTCAGGGTCACAGGCCTCGGCCTTCTAGAACTCTCAGTGGGTGTCTTCTGTCTATTTACCTGGCTTGATGCGATTGCATCTTCTGTGCTGGTGCATAGACGGCTGTTTGCTCAGAACCATTTCGGCAATTTCATCAGTGCGGCCGCAACTTGCGCATGGATGGCAGTACCGGAGCAATTGCCTGTCGAGTCGATGGCGCTTGCATTCGCGGTCGGCAAAGTACTTGGCACTTTGCCGAAACTCCTTATCTGTTTTTGGCCGCGGGCCGTCCCAAAGGGCGGGAGCGCATCCAATAAAAACAAGGTTGCGGAAGCGGCAGACCGCCAGAGCGAAAACGAAAACGGCCTGTCCGGCGTACTGGCGATGGCTGCGCCCTATATACCCTCCAATTTGCTGCAACAGTTCAACAAGTTCGCCTATCTGGCCGGTGCTGCGTTTCTTGCGCCGGGACTGTTTGCAATCTTCAACATCTACCGCCGTTACTACACTGCCCTGCAAAACCTGGTCACGGTAAACATCTTCAATTTAAGCGCCTCCCGGCTTACCGACCCCGCCGAAGCACCTCGCGAAACCGTCCGCCTGCTCGACCGGCACACGCTCTCATTCTTGACCGTTTACGCTGGTGGATCACTGTTGATGTTGCTGTGCTCCCTTCCAACGATGCAGTCTCGACTCCCTGAGTTCGTGACCTCCCCGTATGCGCCCCTGCTATGGAGCGTTACGCTGCTCAATTACCTGCCGGATGGCATCAACTTCGTGCTGTCACGACAGAGCATGCTGCAAAACGACCTCAGGGTAGATTCGCGCCTAAATACCGCCCAGGCACTCGCAAATATAGTGCTCTTGTACCCGAGCATGCGCTATTTCGGCATTGCGGGTTTGGCATACTCGACGATGCTCGTATGCACACTTTTCGCAGCGTTCCGCCTATGGCGTCTGCGCGAGCAGCACAAGCCGGTGAGACCCGCAGTCAACCGTATCGCTGCATATGGCTTGCTAACGTTTGGCATTTCACTGTTCAGCTTGGCCGTCAGCCCCTGGCTGTACTGTTTGGGAACACTGATACTGAGTTTGGGCTCGCTGGCACACCTAAAATTCTCGCTTCGGCGCATCGCCTGACGGGGCACCCCAGCCCCCGAACCCTCTCGAAAAGCATTGTCACCCATGGAATACAGACGCGAAATTGATGGCCTGCGAGCTTTGGCTGTGTTGCCGGTAATTCTGTTTCACGCTGGTTTGCAAGGGTTTGGCGGAGGCTTTGTAGGCGTTGATGTTTTCTTCGTAATCAGCGGATATCTAATCACCACAATCATTCTGGCCGAGTTGGAACGTGGCAGCTTTTCTATTCTAACTTTCTACGAGCGCCGCGCTAGGCGAATTCTTCCGGCGTTATTCCTAGTGATAGTATTCACGCTGCCCTTCGCTTGGCAGTGGATGACCGCTGAAGAACTAAAGGAGTTCGGTGACAGCCTGTTAGCAGTCTCAGCTTTCGGCTCCAACATTTTTTTCTGGCGCCAGAGTGGATACTTTGACAGCGCCACGGAACTAAAACCAATGCTCCATACATGGAGTCTGGCTGTCGAGGAACAGTACTATCTTTTCTTCCCGCCCGTCCTGATGTTGTTTTGGAGAGCGGGCAGGCGCTGGATAGGCCTGGCAATGGGCGTCACCGTACTAGCCAGTTTCGCCGCAGCCGACTGGGGATCGACCAATCGACCTACAGCGACTTTTTACCTACTACCAACGCGCTCCTGGGAATTGCTGGTCGGTGCGTTGGCCGCTTGGCATCTACGTGGCCGTACACCCGTAAAGACGCCCTGGAACGAGGCCGGAGCAGCGCTTGGAGTGTTACTGATAGGCGCGAGCATTGGCCTGATGGATGCGCATACTCCGTTTCCAGGTCGTCATGCGCTACCTCCGACAGTCGGCGCCCTGCTAATCATCCTCTGCGCAGCACCGGGCACAAGAACCAGTCGCTTACTCGGGCACGCTTGGCCGGTCCAGATCGGGCTCATCAGTTACAGCGCTTACCTATGGCACCAACCACTGCTGGCCTTCGCAAGGATTCACAGCACTGGGGAGCCACCACGGTCACTGCTTGTGGTGATCGGCTTGCTCTCTCTGCCTCTTGCGTACCTGAGTTGGCGATTTGTCGAAGCGCCGTTCCGAGACAAAGGCAGAGTTGATAGGCGGACAGTTTTCGCGTTCGCTGCAACAGGCACACTGAGCTTGATGATCGTGGGCCTGGCGATACACCTCACTCAAGGTTTCGAGTCTCGGCGTCCGCCGAATTTGGACTGGGATTCCTTCGGCCAGAAGGTGGAGAGGGCAGGCGATGTCTGCGACCTAGCACCGCTGCCCTCGGTTCCCGGCCTTCTCGGCTGCGAGTTTGGCGAGACTGGCACACCCCAGCGAACGATCATCCTTTACGGTGATTCCCATGCTCAAGCGCTATCTTCAGAACTCGACCGTGCGTTCAGAACCTCCAGCATTAGGGGCATAAAGATGGCACTAGATGGCTGCGAAGTGCTGCCATCCGTGGTGGCCACTACCAGCCCAACCGGCAACTCGGCGACCTGTGGACGCCAGTTCCAAACTCTTATCAACTTCATCCACAAACAACAAGCCGATGTGGTCGTCTCGAGCCGCTGGTCTTTCCGTCTCTATCCCATAGTGGGCGAAATTGAGGACATGCCGACCCGTAATAGCGAAGGAGGCGTAGAGCATGAAACCTACCGCGAATACGCAGTGGAATCCGGGAACCTCCGTCGCATGGATGCTGCAGCCAAGCGCATTACTCTTCAGGAAACCGTACGAGGACTGCTAGGAGCAGGCGGCCACGTGGTATTGGTCTATCCAATTCCGGAAACCTCATGGAACATCGCTTCGCTCAACTATCGACACTTCCAGGCTACCGGCAAACCGATGCAAGAATTGACCTTCCCAGACATAGATTTCCAACGACGAAATCGGCTGGTCAACACTGCCTTTGACGAACTGCTTGGCCACCCGCGGTTACACGCGGTTAAGCCCGCCAACCATTTCTGTAACCACGAGCGCCCCGGCAGGTGTGTCGTCCAGGAGGATGGGATCCCCCTCTACTATGACGACGATCACCTATCCGACGCTGGAGCCGCTCGCGTGGTGCCGGACATCATGGAAGCGCTACGCAGTCGCTAAGGCTTAAGCATCGACGCAGCCCCGCCATACGACCAAAACCCTCGCCAAGTCCTTCAACTGAAGACCACGCGCCAAAAGGCGCTGGAACTCCAGACCTTAAGCAGACTCTCCAAATGCCAGCGCAAATGCCTGCTGGATCTATGGCTATCGCGCTGGGCGTCGTGGATGACCTGAACATCATCGCGCACCATAATCTCATGCCCAGCCAGGTAAATCCGTGCGCAGAGATCGTAATCCTCGCAGTAAAGGAAATAGCGATGATCGAAACCGCCGATCTTCCGGAAAACCTCGGAGCGCACGACCATAAACATCCCTGCGACCCAAAAGAATGGCATGCCCTTACGTGTCACCGTGGCCAACAGTGACTCGCGCCGACCAACCAGCACCCGGGCCATCAGTGATGAAAGACTGAGATTAGGGCGCACCGCATCCTCCCACCCCCCAGACGAGTTCATGATGCGAGGAGACATGAGGCCGGCGGTATTGCCAGCCTTATGGATCAAGTCCGCGATGGCAGTGGCGCAAGGTAAGCGAACGTCAGGATTCAAGATGAAAAACCACTCAGTATGGCACTGCGCGAACGCCGAATTGTGATTCGCCCCAAACCCTCTCGGGCTGGAATTCTTGATAACTGAGATCCGCAAACCCGGATATCGGCTTGGATCGAAGATCTCATCTTCGAGATTGAGCGTAACGATGACCAGCAAATGATCGTGAACGGTCTGATTCTCAAGATCCCTCAACACATGGTCAAGCATTTCGCCATGACCGTGGCTGACAACAGAAATAGCGGCTATTGCCATACTAGCTCCCCTGTCAAGTAGACAGTCGAATATAAAAATTTAATGATGGCTAAACTTGACAAGAACTGCTTCGAAAGCAATCCACCTATGTCATAGCGCGGCAACCATTCAAGCACGGTTATGACTCACCGAAATTACTTAATGCACTAAACATTGATCAAACATCAGTCACACTCATTCCTGGCAAACATAAAACTGGTGGAGAGTTCTTCAATGATTGATCAATATCAAACCCAACGCTAACCATTGCCGTGCCTTCAGGGCAAATCCGTCCATATAGCTCTGGGAGATGAATTTTCCACTTACCAGGGAACCTCAACATGACTCGCCTACACCCATGCACAGTTAGGGATCCAGCAAACGCACAATACAGGATCTACTCAAAATCACTTGGCTCATAATAGCCCTGCGGCTTCGGATATTTACGACGTAAGCAGCAAGCCGCCAATGGTGACGTAATGCGCGGAAATTGGCTAGGCGAAAGGTTTTAATCCCATACGCATCATTTCCTCCAAGCAATGAGCTCAAGGGGGGGGGGAATAGAGGTATGCCTGCAGACGTAGTAATCTTCACGGTTGAGACAGAAGCGCACGTCGAAAACTATGACAATCCGGAACCGCACTCGCGACTGACACATAGAAGACGCCACACACGAAGAATAGACTACTTAGCAGCCAGTTGCTTCGTATATCCGTCCACAGTTCGCGCTAGCCGCCAGTCGGGCAAATGAGCGCGTTCTCGGACGCAAGAGGGATTGATTAGCCGAAGTCCAGTAATACTGAATTCAACAAGCCAGCAAGTACAGATTCAACTAGCCTTTATCAACGGACGAACTGCATATTACTAATGCCATCGCAAATCCGACCCGATTATGAAACAGCACTTACACAACTCCACTTCGGCAACACAAATTTCCACCAGTGTCTCTACACTCCAATATTCCATATTTACACAAGAACTCAGCTTAATCAAAAAGCCGCCCCATCGCCGGACAATGGAAGTGAACTTACCTGCCACCTGATTACCCGAACAAGGCTTGATTCTACGCATAGTGAAGACATCAGCCGACAATCTTCCGATGGGCCGCCGACATCGGACGGCGGCCAGCCTCAATATTCGCAATCATATTCTCAATACGACTAGTTCCAAACGTTGCACTATGTACAAACGGATTCCCCACCACGTACCGTATTGCTGCTCGCGCACCATCATCACCAACGAGACGAAGCCTCTTTCTTAATTGAGCCCCTTTGACGAGGAACATTGGATCACTCTTTAACGCCCTTAAAAGATACCAGACGCGCTCCCAAGAGGTTGGGAGAAAGACTCTTGGAGAATAAATAGCCCGAGCCATAGCGGTACCGGAAATTATGATCTTCCCTTTACTATGCAGCAATTCCATTACCTCAGAAGCAGTCTGATCCACAACGTTATATTGCAGCATCACAGCATCGATTGGCAGTTGTGCACAGTGCGAAAGGACTTCAACATTGAACGAATTAACACCCGACCAGACAACTCGGCCACGACGCTTCTGTTTATCGAGGAAGTTAAGAACCTCCTCATTCAAGTCTGATATCTTTGGGCCGTGCAAGTACAAGATATCTACCCGCTCCACGCCAAGCCGAAGAAGACTCTCATCAAATGACTTCTCCATGTCGGCCAACCTAAATGAGCGCCACGCGCGCCCCTGGCCATTGACATAAGTGCCAACCTTAGTGGAAATTAAAAGATCATCATGGGATCGACGAGCAAGAAACTGACCCAGCCGACGCTCACCCTCCCCCGCACCATAACTTGGGCCAGAATCAAAATAGTTAATGCCACCCTCGACCGCCGCTTCAACAATTTGCCGAGCCAGATGACAGTCAAAGCTCGGCTTAGCCCAAATCGAGGAACACCCGAAAGAGACCGAACTTATCATTCGTCCGTCAGGCAACTTACGATAGAAGGGGAGATTTTCAGACATTAGAACCTGGCCTTAAGATTATGACGCTCCCTAACCCTACGAGTCCACTTGATGAACCGCGTGGTCAACGACCCCAAGTGCGGATCACCATGATGAAAAAGTAACGTCGCACGAAGACTGTGCGGCTTACAAGAGAGATTCGCATGCAACGTCCGATAACCCCAGAATACATAAATATCTCCTGGACTCAAGCGGAAAATATTCTCATCATTACTTCGTTTTTTTATCCGCTGCGCCATAATTCGCCGCGAAATTGGATTTTGAACCAATAGTTTCTCCAAAGCATTCAGTAGTGAGCTCCTCCGGATAGGCCTTGCATTAGGAAATGCAACCAGATCGCCACAATCTTCAGGGCTACCTTCCGGGATTTGCAACGGGATCAACACAGTCACGACAGATGCATCGTAGTGAAACATCATCGACTTTTCGCTGCCTTTTGCCCCTGCTACCACCCGAAGTACATTATAGATAGAGCCTTCAGCCTTCCGGCCAGGGGCGCCGCGCAGGGTCAACCCCGACAAAAGGCGTTTGAAGTTATCGTCCCTGGCCAATTCGCCGTATGAGGAGTTCGGCTCCTGCCAAGGCTGAATCATCGAGAAATAGCGCTGACCCTGCTTCTCCAAATAAACATCAAGTTGTTTCTGCCACCGCATTAAACTCTCGGAGTTCACCCCATTCTTGATACATGCGACGCCTTCTGTATCGATTCGCTCGGCCAACTCGTCGAGAAACTGGTCATCAACCAAAAAACCAAGAGGAGTACTCATATAATTTCCTCACAAAACAATTTCAATCCATCAATATTCTCAAGCATACAAGCCGAAGAACTCACCATTCTTAAGATCGAACCGATTGAATATATTCAAAAAGACTTTTCCAGTTCGGCGCATAAGGCTCATCGATCACAATTTCGTTCTGACCGACATCGAAGTTCAGCAACCCATCCCTAAACCTCTTCATTAAACTGGCAAGGGCTGCACTATCATTGGCAGGAAAGAACTCTGCAGCCGGATATCCCCCTACCGCCTCGCGCGCATAGGGCTCATCAGCCACGAATACTGCTAGTCCCGCCTGCTTCGCTTCAGTGATTGGAAGACCCCACGTCTCGATCTTGGAGGGGAACACAAGGCAGTCGCTCTGCGAATAGATATGTTGTACTTGCTCGCGCGTCAGTCGTCCTGCATAAACAACCCCATTGAGCCCCCCAAACTTCTTCATGAGCGCACGCCCATAGTCGCCACTGGACTCATCGACTGTCACGACCAGCTCGCCATCCCAGCCCGGAATCGCGCACAGGCGTTGCCACGCCTCCAGCAACACTTCAAAATTCTTGTAGAACCGCGGAATTGAAGGGTAGAAGAACTTACGACCCGTTCGCTTGATCCCAACTACCTCAACCGCTCGACCACCCTGCTCAGGATGAGCAACAAGGATGCTCTCACATCCAAAACGCTGAAAAAACTCTTTCCTTATCCATTGCTGCTGAACAATTACCGTACTATTCTTAGCGATGTTAATTTGGTAGAGAAAGCCATAAAGCTTAGAAAACATGTAAAGCTTGAAGTCCAGCAGCATCTCCCTGAAAGAAAAGCGGTAAAAACACATTGCATTATGACAATACACCGCTTGAGCAGTATTCCGCAACGAAGGTGTCATATCGTGCAGCGACAACCAATAGTCAGGGCGAAGGTCCGCCTCAATACTGCGACACTCGATGTATTCGAAAATAATCCGTCGCAACCATGATCCTTTAATCTCTCTTCGCTCTATGTAGCAGATATCTGAAACGCCTACTAGCGCAGCATCATGAACGATTGCAGTAACTTTCCAATCGTTTAGTTGGCGCGCCTCTGATAGACATTGTTTCAATATTTCCAAAGTGCCGGCTTCAACAATATTGACAGCTGAGACAACAAGGTGCTTGGTTGACATTGAGTAATTGGTAATAATCTGAGTGGATGCGGATTTAGACGCCGGACCTACTGTGCGCAAGTACGCCTTGCAGCAAGCAGAATCGCTTACCATGGTCCGCAAATAATTTTCCTTCACCTGGGCTGCTACGAGCGATGCCACCATGCATGGCCCGCTTCCCCACAGCTTTATTGCCGCACATCCTCGCAGGGCGAACCACAACCACATTTGCTCAACAAGGGTGTCGCTACAAATTCGTATTAATACGACGCGACTGGAAAATTACTGCGACATAGCCAAACAGGTGAGTTCGGAAGCACGTTAGAGGTAGCCCAACAGGAACAATGCAATGCGGATTGAGCAATATTTCTCAGCATGGAACTGCATAAGAACACGTCGCATGTGGTCAGCCGAGGTTTGCGATATGCGACCGGATAGGCGACCCAGCCTTGGCACCATGTCGAGCAATAGGAACATGAAGCTTGGTCGGAGATTACCGGTAATTCCACGAAATTCAAAATTTCAGAGTAGACATGATTAAAGATCGACGGCTGGACGTATTCGACAGCATTAACTCCAAATCTTGCTGCACTAGCTATGATCGAAGTGCGCCTTCGGCCGGACCGACTGGCAGCCTCGCACAAGCATTGCCGCAGAATTTCCAGGGGCCGTCATAGACGAGATTGACCGCAGAAAAATGAAGATTCTTTGGGGCCATACAACTACTAACCGTGCCTCGCCGCGCTTACTGCGGGCTCAGCCAAGCTTGACACTCCAAGGCGCCGACGTGACCAGTCTCGCAATGGTGCCTCGATACGGGTGTATACCAGTTGCGCCACTAACAGAGCAGTTCCAACTGCCACTGAGCTCGCCAACAATGCCTGCCAAAGGTTCAGGTCTAGCACCCACTTCCCGTCCGGCCGCAGCGTCTCCGAGAGACCAAAACCTCTCTTAAAAAGAATCGCCGTGATCCACAACACTAGCGCATGCGCCATATAAAGGCTGTAGGAAATGCTGCCCAGCCAAAGCGACACCTTCGCGTTCAATAGTCCCAACGCCACACCACCGGTCGAATTGGCGATGGAGAACACCAGCAAGGCCGCGAGCGCGAACACCAGACCCAGCGAGGGTTGAGCACTGGCTTGCAGATATCCGAAAAACGACAGCAGCATTACCGGGCCACACCATTTTGGAAGGCTGCAACCATACCGCTGCGAGAGCACTGCAGTGAGACACCCCAGCGCGAAGCCGGCGACACAGGTCAGCAACGATTCGAAGCCGGTAGAAAAGCCAAGAAGGGCCATGCACCCAATGAGGAGCCCCAGCATGGCGAGTGGTAGCCATCGCCGCGTGGCGAGACTCACGAGAGCAAACACAAGATAGCTGTAGAACTCTACGCTGATGGACCAAGCTGGTCCGTTGAAAGTTTGAGCGTTGCCAGTCGGACCGATGGCTTGCACCAGCAACAGTTGCTGCAACAGCGCCAAGAGGGAATTCTCGCTGAAAGGAACAACACGTACATTCTGAACATGAAGAAATGTTACAGAGGCCCAACGCACGCACTCGAAAAGCAAGTAGATGAGCAAGAACAACAGATGCACCGGGTACAAGCGCCAAAACCGCAGGTACTGAAATCGCTTCAAAGCGCGCACATCAGTAATCCTTGCACCGTAGGCGCTGTAGATCACAAACCCAGACAGGACGAAGAACAACTCCACCATGAAATGGCCGTTGTTGATCAGGGGCCAGTCCAAGGCTGCATGCCACTTGGGAAGGTGATACAACACAATTAGCAACGCAGCGTAGCCTCTGAGCCCTTCCAGCGCGGTGACGCGGTGTTTCATCGACTATCTTTCCTCAGAGGACAAGGCCGTCCCGCTGGTCGATATAGTGCACAAAGTCCTGCCACAACCACTCTGGCTTTATCGGTGCAGCCATCATGCCCTGCTCGGACCAACCGTGGCTCACCCACTCGACAATATCATCGCGCGTACGGTACGGCTTCATACGCTTCTCAACGAGCGCATAAAACACCTGTTTGCGCACCAGGCGCTCTAGCGACAGATGGTTGAAGTGGACAGACACCAAGTCATCCACGTTCAGCACCTTGTCACCGACTCCGTCCGGATACCCTCGGCCAAGACTCGGCAACGCGCGCTCACCCCGCACCAGTCGCTTGCCAAGCTTGCGCAGCCAGTTGCCCCGACCATCGTGCCAGACGATCGGGCAGGCAGCATTCACGATGATGGGATTAAGCGTCTCGGCGGCCTTGTGGTCGAAACGCGGTTTATCGGTACGATAAGTATCGATACCCTTCCAAGGCGAGACCTTGCGAAACCTAATCATGTTGTACTGCTTCAGATCCGGCAGCTTGCGCGCAAAGTCCTTGATAGCCGGCTCAAGCATTTCGTCTGCGTCGGTATACAGAATCCAGTTCGCGCCATGCTTGCGCGACAACTCTGTCATCCGATTCCAATCCTTGGCCTCATCGACTTGGTTCTCGTCTCGCTGTCCATTACAGAAGACTTCGACTACTTTCGGAAAACTCTTGCAGACCTCTACCGTGTTGTCAGTGGAACCATCGTCAACGACAACGATCTTGTCGACGAACTCAGACAGGGCGGACAGGGTATAGCGGATCACCCAAGTCTCATTCTTTACACGCAGTGCCGCAACTAGCATAAAACTCCTCGATGGATTCGTTAGGTGATTGAGAGATAGCCGACTGGGCTCTCTCAACAAGATGGCAGTGAGCTGAGGATTGCCTCGGCAGTGCGCCGTGACGCTTGCCCATCCAACGCGCCCACCTGATTTGCTACCAGCCGGGATCGCCCCTCGCGGTCGCGGGCTCCATCTTTAAGATAGGCCTGCAATGCAGCGAGGAACTCATCCGGCGAACGTACGATCGCAGCAGCGCCAGCCTCTACTACCAGTCGATAGTGAGTGAAGCGGTAATAACGATCAATCGATCCGACATAGTCATTGCCACTAGGCTTGATATCGAATGCAATATTGATGGACGGCGTATCAAAGCAAGCGGCATCCACTGTGATAGTCGACGCAATATTGATGACGACATCGCTAAAACACATGGTCCGGCCAAGATGACGCGTGTTGTTGTCAGTCGGTCGCCACTGGCGCGGATCAGCGTTAGGTGTGCTGCCGTAACTATCCACAACCACATTCGGCCCAACCAAGTCGAGATAGTCTGTGCTATCCATCGGATGCGGCCGAATCAACAGTGAAACCTGCCCTAGCTGGCCGCTAGCCATCCATCCGATCACCATTTTCGCCAACTGTCGGTGACTTGCTGCGTAATAGATCGGGGGGATCGTCGTAAGCGTTATCAGGCGCTTGTCCGGATCCAAACCGAGGTCCCTTAGGAATGACCGGCGCAAACCATCGTCGGCTTCACTCTGAATCTCGATATACGGGTCGAACACCGGGACACCGCCGACAAACACTTCCTTTTCTGCGTATCCGTGGTAGTGGCATGCCTCCCGCTTCATGACATCGTTCCACACAACGAGTTGATCAGGAGGTATGACGAAGGGGCCCTTGGCAGTCAGGTTGTCCCAACTGTAAACGGGCGACAGCGAGCGGACACCCTGCCGACGCGCCGCATACAGGTAAGGCAAGTCTTCCAATTTCTGTCCGGGGGTTGACAGCACTACCAGCGAGATTTCGTGATCGCGCAACAGCTTGTCGACCCGGCCATCACGCCAAGCGAATTCCAAGAGGCGGGCAGGATCAAGTCCAGTCACATCGACCAGGGCGCCCAACCAGCGACGCAGGCGATACCTGACCGGAAAGTGCTCCTTCTGTTGCTCCGCTTTGATGTTGAGAGTCTCGGTCAGGCGTCGGCTGGCGCAACTCCGTAGGAATAGGTGGGCAGACGTCCAGCGAGTCGCTTTTGCCATTGGCAGAAGACTGAGGACTAGCTTGGGATCTGTCCGCTCTCGCAACATCGCGAGCACCTGCTTTGTTCCACAGACCACCAACTTGTCGCTATGCTGAATTAGGTGATCAAAAATGCCTGTCTGAACAAGATAGCGGTAATGAAAGCCATCCACGATGGTGAGCAGCAAGTTTCGCTTCACGTCATAGCCCCGAAGTAAGGCCGATAATAGATCGAGTCATACTCTTGTTCTCTTCGCTCGGCAATTTTCCGGGCAGGAGTTCCCGCGTAAACCCCCCAAGGGTCAGTATCTCGAGTCACCGTCGCGTTAGCGGCAATCACGCAGCCCCGGGCCAGTCGCACACCCGGCATAACCATCGCGCGGACTCCGATCCAAACGTCGTCCTCGATGACCACCGGTGCGCCCTTCAAAGGAAATCGCGGAAGATTGTAGTCATGCCCTAAAGTTAGAATAAAGGCCTCGCGTGAAATGGAAACGTTGCGGCCGATAGTCAACCCGCTTCGCGCATCGAGGCGTACTTCGGGATTGATAACAGTCTCCGCACCGATACTGAGACGAGACGGGGGACCAAGCACCATGACCGCGATTTGAAGGCTGGCCCGCGCGTGTATTCGGGCTCCCATCAACCGCAACCATCCAACGCGCAAGATGTGGACGGGCACACGATTAACAACGTAGTTTCCCAGCCAGTACTTAATGCCGCGCGCAAAGTCTTTTAGGTGACTCATTTGTCAGACACGTATCGCAAATGCCGATGACACGCATGCCCTTTCATGGTGCGACGCTTTGCAGCTAACAAGACACCGAAGAGAAACCACACGTAAGCCAGGTTGTATGCCGGCGCAGACAACCAGGCGACGAATATTGTTAGCAGCACTACTCGATACGCTTTCGGCGAATTGATGATCAGTGAGACTAGAAATATGCAAAGCAGAGCGAGCCCAATAAGCCCGCCCTCTGCCGCCACCTGCAAGTAGTAGTTAAAAATTAGGGGGTAGTCGAGCCGATGAACTTGCGAGTACTCCTTGAACCCTCCCCAACCCAACCCAAACAGTGGCGACTGCACAAATGCCTGCCAGCCATCCGCTACCGAACCGAAACGTTGAGTAATCGAGCTATCTGCCCCGGAAAAATCTATTTCGACGAATGCAAACAATCCCATCAATGTCAGGCAAATAATCCAAACGAACAAAAGTGGCGAGCGGCGCATGACTAAGTAAACTGCCACAATCGCCAGTACCACCATGCCCGTTCGGGCGAGCGTCAGGGCAATCACCAAGGCTATGAAGGCAATCCGCCAGTCAAACAGCTTTCGACCGTGCGCTATGCCAACAGCCAGCACAGTGCAAAGATAAATAGACCAGAATGAAGGCTCAGGCGACAGCCCAGTGATACGCGGCAAGACGCTCTCAGAGAGTTCTGTCGAAAGCCCGCCGCGATCAAAAGTGTTGGCAATGTTGAAGAAGTCAGTGACGGCATAAAGAAACGCGCCATTGAACGTGCCATAGACATACAGCACCAGCGAGATCGCTGAATAAATGACACCAATATGAAAGTAATCCTCGAGGAGTCGTCGCGGTTCGACTTCATTGCGCAAGGCTAGGGTGTAGGCGACCACCATGATGCCCATCATGAAGGCATAGTTCACCAACTGCGTGATCTGCCCCGCATTGCTGTCTCCAACGACACCAAGCAGCACGTTAGAAGCCACTAACAGCAGAAACACTAGCGCGAAGGCAAAAGAGGGATGTCCCAACCTGAGCCGATCCTTAACCGCCCATATGACGAGCAGGCCAAATGCGATCAGGTGGGCAAACGTGAGCTTGCCGCCAGGAATCGGCCCGAAGTTGACCAATGGCAAAGAGATGAGCAGGAGCCGGCTGACGTTCAGCGAAGACATTCTCGATAGACCTCTACGGTTTCGCGACTCATGCGCTCCCAACTGAACCTCGACAGTGACTCACGCACACGCGCCCCATCCACACCGGCACGACCGCGGTCCAGCAAGCAGACAATCGTGTCATGGATCTGGTCGGGACGATTCGGATCAAAACTGTGAGAATCGTCGAGGCCGGCGACTTCCGGCAGGCAACTGCTACGCGAGTATGCGACCGGAGTACCAACGCTCATCGCTTCTAGCATGGGGAACCCAAAGCCTTCGTACCTGCTGGGATACACGAACAGCGCTGCGTTTCGGTACAACGCCGACAAGGCGGCATCGGTTACATGTCCGGTGAAGATAACGTTGGGAGCCAACCACCCATGCTCCTGTGGGGGCAAACGGCCGACAACGGCGATCTTGAGATGAGGATAACGATCGGAAAGTCGCGGGGCCAATGCGAGCACTGACTGAATGTTCTTGCGCGAATTGAAGGCACCGACGCACAAGAGGTACTGGTCTTGGACTAGATTGAGTGCGGGCAAGACCGTGTCGTCTGGCTCAACCCGCGAGAAGTCCGTGAACCCGTTGTAGACAACCCTCACCTTGCCCTTGCACGCCGGGAAAAATCGGATCAGGTCCGATGCTGTGGTCTCGGAAACACAGATGATGCGCGTCGCCTCGGCAAGCGAGGACTCCAAGAACAGCGTGTAGTAAGCCTTGGTCTTACGATCGAAGAACTCTGGAAAGATACGGAACGCCAAGTCGTGAACAGTAACAACACTGGGCAGGCCGCGCGCAAGTTTGGGCGCAATGAAGGACGGTGAATGGAACACGTCGATGCCCAACTGCCGGCCTTCCAAAGCCTCCATATAGCGGTCCCACGCGGCGAAATAGAACGGGCGCAGTTGGGCAAAGACGGCATTTTTGGCAGGATGCTGTCCGACTAAAGCTCGGACCGTCCGCTGACGGAATACACAGCCCGCCGGGTCGGCGTGCTGCATCAATTCGACCATGTATCGCTCAATGCCGCTCATGGGCGAGTTCATATAGCGCGCATTGATACCAACTTGGATCGGCCGCGCGTAGGCATCCCGCAGCGCGGTTACCACCGGCATCCTCGATCTAACGACCTCAGCTCGATAGGAATCTGCAATGGCGTCAGTCATGGCTTCACACCAGCCTTTTCGCGCATGCGACTTACAAGAAGCTCAGCAACATGGATCTCGACCTTCTGCAAAGACTCCTCCGTGAAGCCTGCTATGTGAGGCGTCAACAGCAGACGTCCCTCATCGATAGATTCGATCAGCGCTACGGTATCGGCGTCGAAGGGCTGCGGTTCGCCGCGCAGGACGTCCAGAGCGGCCCCGGCAATTCGGCCATCCCTTAGCAGTTGAAGCAGCGCCCGCTGATCCACTATTTCGCCGCGCGCCGTATTCACCACGACCGCGTGCGGCGGCAGCCGCTCCAGTAGTGCACCGTTGACCAGCCCCTCGGTTTCCGAACTTAGATTAACGTGAATCGACAAGACATCCGTCTGCCCAAGCACGGCCGGCCATCCGCAACGCAGTGCCTCAGGCACCCGGGAGAGATCCACGTCATGTGCGAAAATCTGACATCCGAATGCGCCATACAAGCGTTCCATTTGGCGACCAATGCGACCGTAGCCCAGCAGGAGCACACGCTTGCCATTGAGCTCCGAGCCCTTAAAGAGATAACGATTCCACCCTTGGGCCCGCGAATGGGAGACCGCCTGCGGCAACTTGCGGATTAACGCCAGCACCATAGCCAACGTATGCTCGGCTGTTGCATAGATCGTATCCAGGAACGCGGTGCGCCCGCGAAGTGAGATCACTTCGATACCGCGGGACGCGAAGTGATCCAGATCAATGTGATTGAGTCCGGTTGTTGGGCTGACAATGAATCGCAGATTTGGGTACTGCGCGCTCAACGAAGCATCCAGCCGCCGCGCGAGCCGAACGAAGATGACCTCGATCGACGCCGCTTCGAAACTCTCACCTGCAAGGTACACCGGACCCAAATGGCGAAGCAGATCCAAAGCGGCGACCGGGAACTCATCCGGCTCACTGATCAGGATTGATGTCATGCGCCGGACATCACGGCCTGAAGAACGACCATGTCCAACTCCGTGTCGATATTCAAGGAACGGCTGGCCGGCATTTCGTATGCCAGCATGTGCTCGCCGATGATGACTCCTGACTCAATCTCGCGCTGCCCGAAGACGTAAACCGCACCGTTGCGATGGAACACCGGGGGAAGATCCTGACGCCGAGCAGCAGCCAACTCTGGAAACAAGGGCAGCAGCAAGCCCTGGTCTGATTGGCGGTACATGCGCGCTGGGTGATTGTCCTCACATCTGACCACACTGCAGACCGGTGTCATCGCATGGTCAAAGAATAGATCTACAGCCGCATCAATGTCGGATGAAAGCCGCATCGGTGCCGTTGGTTGCAGCAACGCCACGCAAGACGGCAAGGGACGCCCCGTCCCGGTCCACCAAGACATGGCATGCCGGACAGCATCGATGACAGGGCTCGCGTCTTCAGCGATGTCAGATGGGCGCTCAACAACCTCTGCACCGAGGGCCCTCGCGATGAACGCAATCTCGGAATCATCGGTACTAACAACTATGGCATCAATACAAGCTGAATCCAGCGCAGCTTCTATGGACCACTGGATCAAGGGCTTGCCAGCCAACAGCCGCTTATTCTTACCTGGCACACCTTTGGATCCTCCGCGGGCTGGAATAAATCCGATGGCTTCATGCCTCATAAAAACGCTTCTCCGTGCTGGTCTTGCGCAATCCGGCAATCACCCGGGCAATCTGTCCTCCCGCATGACCATCGCCATAAAGGTCGGAAGACGCATGTAGCCCGTGCTCTATCTGAGCTCGCACGGCAAGCTCTATGGCAACAGGGTCGTGACCAACGTCGATGACGTTACCTGCGCGATCTCGGCCTAACTGACGGCCGCCAATGTTGACGACCGGGACCCCGAGGTAGGCACATTCGCGCAGGCCGACACTTGAATTTCCGAGTAGACACTGCGCACCCATCAACAACCGAAGGAACAGCTTCCCCTCAAGATTTTTGACGTAATGGACCTTGCCAAGCTTGCCTGATTCACGGAACACTCGGATGCATTTAGAGGTAGCGTCCGATCCTGCATCGACATTGGGCCAGAACACGATGGTAGGCATGTCCAAGTGGTGCACGGCATCAAGTGTGGCCTGCATCTGCGCATAGCTCTCGCCATACGTATCAGTATCCGGATGCTGCAGCACCACAAGATACCCTTTCAACAGGTCAATGTCTGCACCCACACCGCTGCGGAGCAGAGCGTCCTGCACCGCAGGCACCTCAAGTGCCATGGCTTCCCGAGCGATGTCAATGGAGGGACAACCCGTGACGAACACATTCGATGGATGCTCACCCATGCGGACGAGCCGATCCGCGGCGCGCTGGTTCGCCACAAGATGCACATCAGCCAGCTTGGTCACAGCATGGCGGACCTTCTCATCGATATTTCCCGTAATCTCCCCGCCTTGAATATGAATCAACGGAATGCCGAGATAGGCTGAAGCGACAGCCGTTCCAAGTGTCTCGTACCGGTCCGCGATACTGATGACGCAGTCAGGATCAATTCGGCGCAATGCCGATGCGCTCTGGTTGATCGTATTGGCCGCTGTCAATGCCATATTGATCGGTTCGTTCCCTTCAACGAAGGTGTACAGCTCTTCCTCGACGCGAAAACCGTCAGATTTAATCAGATCTACCACCCTGCCGTAGCGATCGAGAAGCGCAGAACCGGAACACAGCACCACCAACTCCACTTCTGGGTTGCGCTGCAATTCCTGTAACGCCGCTCGGATTCGGGAATAGCTTGGCCGGGCAGTTATCGCCGCACAGACTTTCAACTTATTCGACATCATTTAAGCTCAAGGGTTCATCGCGCAAAACCATACGCCGAGATATCTTACCGAGCAGTTGGTGACGCTCTTCGTAGGGCATACCACCGCCTGGCTTTTTGTAAGCGAGCATGGAGATATCCAGCAGCTCCCCAGCTTGAATGTCGCGCGCGGCAACCAGTCGGCGAGTAAATATGTTGCGCTCTTTCTGGAGGCTGGCAAGTTGCTGTGATTTCTCGACAGGATGATTCCGCATCTCCCATGCAAAACGGGTGCCTTCTACAAGCAATTTGAGTTTCTCTGGAGTCAATGAAGACGACACATCCGGACCAAACATCTTCGGATGCAATGTCAGATGAACTTCCAAAATGTCAGCACCCAGGTAGGTCGCTACTACAGCTGGATAGATCTGCCCGGAATGGTCAGATAGTCCAACGGGGATATCGTTGAACTCAGACCTAAAGTCACTGAAAACATTCATTCCGACCTGCGTTGCAGGCGTCGGATACTGAGTTGTGCAATGCAAGAAAGCTACTTCTCTGGAGCCGCTGCGCAATTCTTTCATTACACGGCGGGACTCTTCGCCCAAACTCAGCCCGCTGGAGAGAATCATGGGGTCGCCAGTGGCAAGAATCCAGTCCATCAGCTGGCGATTGTGGACTTCACCGGACGCTATTTTCCAGGTGCGCATCCCCAACTCCCGAAGCCACTCACAGGCCTTCACCGAAAATGGCGAGCTAATGAATGCAATGCCGACCTCGTCCGCATGACGCTTAAGCACCTGCCATTGGGCAAAGGTGAACTCCATCCGCCTCCAGTAGTCGTAGCGACTCTCGTCCTGGTGACTAAATTTCTTACGCCAGGGCTCGTGCAGGGTACTCTCCTCTGCAGCGATGTGCGTTTGAAACTTGATGGCGTCGGCGCCACATTCCTTCGCAACATCGATAAAGGCCATCGCCGCGCCCAAACTGCCATCGTGCGTCTGTGCGATCTCTGCTATCACGTAAGGCGGTCGGCCGTTACCAACTTCCTTGCCTTCGATCACAAAACGTTTCTGCTGTCTTACTTCACTCATGTGTACTCCCGAGCACCGACCGGTCCGTGCTGAACGTCCCGGCAGGGCAATACTTTCAAAGTCGCCAGACTCTCACACCTCGAGCCTGAAGGAGGGCCTTGTCAAACCGAGCCTTCACGTCGATGAAGGCTCCGCCGCCGACTAACTTGGAATGCAGCTCGTCTTCCGTCAACCCCTGAAACTCGTCGTGCGCTACCGCAGCCACTATGGCGTCGGCCTTTGGCAACGAGTTCCAAGGATGCAATTGCACGCCGTACTCTTGCATCGCTTCCGTCTGATCGGCATGGGGATCTGTGACCATGACTTCTACGCCGTAGCTCTGCAACTCACTAATGATGTCGATGACCTTTGAGTTCCGCAGATCACCACAATTTTCCTTGAACGTTAGGCCCAGCATGTGCACTCGAGCCCCCTTAATGCTGCTGCCGCTAGCGATCATCTGCTTGATTGTCTGCTCGGCAATGAACTTACCCATACTGTCATTGATACGCCTGCCGGCCAAAATAACCTGAGGATGGTAGCCAAGCATCTCCGCCTTGTGGGTCAAGTAATAAGGATCAACACCGATACAATGGCCACCGACAAGACCCGGCCTGAACTTCAAAAAGTTCCACTTGGTACCTGCAGCCTCAAGAACTTCGCTAGTGTCAATTCCTAAGCGATCGAAAATGATCGCCAATTCATTCATCAAAGCGATATTGAGATCACGCTGCGTGTTCTCAATCACCTTGGCCGCCTCAGCAGCGCGGATACTGGTGGCTCGATGCACGCCAGGTTCGATGATCGTCTCGTACAACCGGGCCACCCTATCCAGTGTTTCAGGCGTATCGCCGGAGACGATTTTCAAAATCTTGGTGAGCGTATGCTCCTTATCACCAGGATTGATGCGCTCTGGGCTGTAGGCCACGAAAAAATCCTGCATCCATTTAAGGCCAGACTCACGCTCGAGCACCGGAATACAGATCTCTTCGGTGGCCCCCGGATAAACAGTCGATTCGTAGATGACCGTCGCCCCCCTTTTGAGATTGCGGCCAACACTGGCGGAGGCACCAATCAACGGGCCAAAGTCGGGAATATGAGCTTCGTCCACCGGCGTTGGAACGGCAACGATAACGATGTCTGCCTCGCGGAGAAGCTCGGGGTCTTCGGTGTAGACAGCGTGAGCGGCTTGACGAAGTTGCTCATCGGTCAGTTCCCGAGACGGATCGGCACCCTTTTGGCAAGACTCGACCTTGGTCTGGGCAATGTCGAACCCGATGGTGCGCATGTGTCGGCCGAACTCCACGACCAGAGGCAGCCCCACGTAACCTAGACCCACAACAGCAACAACTTGAGAATTCATTCTATGGATGATCGGGGACATCGGCGCAACTGAGACAAGCAGTCGACCGGCAACGGTACCGACAGTTTGCAGGGCCCTAGATTGTGCCAGCTAGGGCAGCCCATCTGTGGCATCCGTCCCACTCACCACAAGAGGTCACCTTGCGTAAGTCAACGATGGCGAAGCAGATCAAAGACCTCAAGATTGCTTTGCAGGCGCCCGAAAGCGGAAGGCACTTCACCGGTGACCAGCAACGGTACTCGATCATCGATCAGCGTGTCATCTGAGGCACAGGCCACTCCCATGTACTGCGTCGATCCGCACCACATCGATGTACGAAGAGGGTGATCCGAGAACACGACCAAGGAAAAGCGCCGGGTCGGCTCGCGACCCAGTGCCTCCGCCATTTGCCCAATCAACCGTGCCGCTCGCTGCAAATTCGCGGCGTAATGCAAGCCCAAACCTTGGGAAGGATCTTCGCCAGGCGGGTGTGGCAACGGCACATGGGCAAAAAGCACACCACCGTCCTTCCACACTGGCGAATTCCAGATTTGTGTTTCCACATCTGAGGCCAGCTCAGACCATACATTGCCATTCAGTGCGGCACAACGGCGATGCCATGGCTCACCTGCTAGCCGAGCGACCGCAGCAGAGCGACGCAACAAAGCACACTTCCAACGCTCCAGATCAAAAACTGGGGATGCGGGCATCGCGACGTGACAGCTTCGCAAACCCCGAATGGCGCAATAGGGAAGATAAAAGCCAACGATGTCAATATCTGGGCGGCTGGCGTGGACACGTGAAAAATCCAGCACCTGATTGCCACTACATACAGTGTCGAGGCTACAAGGCTTTGCGTCGAGGAACGGCGTGCGCGCAAAAATGGAAGGAACTACCTTGGCAGTACCATCACCGACGGGCGTTAAAGCTCGGTGGTGGACGGGGTGACCCGCACGTGCCATCGCCGCCATGACCGGTCCGGCTGCTTTGTCGTTCCATTCATCCAGCAGAACGAAAACCTGCATTTCAGGCGGCACTAACGTCGAATCCGACTCCTCTGCTGGACCCGGCCACATGATGTCCCGGGCGTACCAGTAGGCCAAAGCTGGCTGTGCCAACACAAAGATCACAGCGGCTGCGCCGATACCGCGTCGCAGTCGGCCCCACATATGGGAGGGCAACCTTACACCCGCAATGGTCAGACCAACAATCAGCGCCAACAGAACAGGCCAAGGGCCGAGTTCTGCACCCAGCGTAGTGTCAAGCGCATTCGCTAGCCACGGACCACACACAAGCTGAACCCAGACCGCCGCAGCTATACCTACAAAGATCGGCCCAACCCACGCACCGCCGCGCCTGTCCAACTGAGTAAGCCCCAGTTGCCCACTCCTCATTCGACACACACTGACCCACGCGGCAGATGCCAGGATGGCCGCCCACACGATCAGCAACCCGACGATTCTGGGCGCCTCGGATGAAACACGATAGAAGCCTTCACGCATCGTCAACTCTGCCAGTCCGCTACTTAGCAGGACCGACGCCACCACCACATCATGGCGAAGCAAACCGGTGCGGTGGTTTGTCATCGGGACAGCTTGCGGAACAGGACCAGGGAACGCATCGCACCGTCCAGCGAAACTTCCTGAATCAGCTCGAACCCCGCGCCTAAGAAGGCAGCTCTCTGGCGCTCGGCGGTGAACTCAGAAGGATCACGCTGGCGCTGATCGCAAAGAGAACGGAGTTGAGGATCCTCTGCCTCGATCAGTTCGACGATGGCCGCGTCCCGGGAGCAGCTAAAGACAAATCGGGCTATAGCATCAAGCGGCACAGCCGCTCCGACAGCGAGGTGATGAGTCAGCGCCAACACCATAACCAAGTCCATCCGACCATCAAGGCGCTCGGTAAGGCCCGGATGCTCCGAGGCAGCCCAACCACGCCCGCCGCGTAAGTCATCGAGTACGCTCACCATTGGATGGATCGCAGTCTGATTGGCTTGCGCCTGGAACAAGGTGGCAATACTGTCATGATCTGCGTCGACAGAGACAACTCTCGCTCCGTTTTCAGCAGCAATGATCGAAAACTCGCCCGTGTTGCAGCCCAGGTCCAACACCCAAGCTGGACGCACATGCCTCATCCATTCGGTGACCAAGCTCCGCTTTGTCACCAAGCTCGCATCCCTGTAGTGAGGCCGATCTCCGCGATATCCTGACCAACCGCTCGCCCCTGTTGATGCGACAGCCTTAGCTGACAGACCTTCCATCATCCAGCCGAGGGAAGCATGGACACGCCTGCGGAAATCTTGAGCCTCTTCGACGCGCGCCGCGCTGGAAGTTCTCGGGCCGCCTTGTAACGAGGACACGTCAGAGTGCAACGCTGATCGCCCATCGCCGAGCATCAACGCGCCATAGCGAGTCAGAAAAATTGAACGGCCGAAGAGTTGACGAGCTCGCTCGACAGGCATCCCGTCGCGCCACATGGTGTGCACCACATGACCGCTGAGACCGCAGCGTCGAGAGGCAACAAGCGGAAAAATGAAATGCCTGGCGAACTGTCCCAGCGCCCACCATTTGCGGTTGAGTAAGCGATCAAAGGACATGAGGTCACAGAACACCGGGCGCGCGCCGTCAAACAGCACATTCCAAGCCGAAGCATCCTTCATGTCGTAACCGGCAGCTACTGCCTCGACCTGGAGACGCAACGTCAGAGCCCCTGCGGCATGCAATTGGGCATCACTCCACTCGGCGGGCTGAGTCACGAAGGGAATCCGCCGCCCGATCACCATGCAGTCACTCTCGAACTTGAACTGGACGAGATCGCCACGGTCTACCCATTTACGGGCAAGATCGGAATGAAGAAAGTGATCGGGGCCGAGCGGTGATTTCAAGTCACGGATCACTCGATCATCTTCGAAACGAAGACTTGCCGCAGGATCTCTCATTTGCGCTTGAAGCGCGACAGAAGCCGCTTAATTGCCTCGATAGGGTTTCGCATGAAGATCAGGACTGCGCCGAGCAAGGCCAGCAGACCTTGCCAGATCAACATACCGCTGCCCGGATCAACATAAGCAAAGGCGCTCAGAGGAGCAAAGCACATGCTGATCGCCAAGCCGGTGCGGTTTAGTTTCGTTAGCTGTCGCATCCTAGTCATTGGTTTTCTCTGTTATCCAGTCAGCGGGCAAAGTATTCCGGCACAAAGCTGCCTAGGCGCTGCCGCACCGACACCACCTCTACATCGATTTCCACATGCTCAAGCCAAGTCGTAAGCTCATGTAGCCATTTATCAGAAACCGTATCCCGCAATCGCGCAATCCGCAGTCTCGGATGAGGTGAGGAAAGAGTCAGGTCGGCATCGGCCAGCAACTCTTCAAAAAGCTTCTCTCCCGGTCTCAACCCCGTGAACTCGATTGTCACACCATTGTCACGCTGACCACTCAACAACAGCAGATTGCGCGCCAAATCTAGGATGCGTACGGGCTCGCCCATGTCGAGTACATAGACCTGCCCATTGTCCGCCACGGCTGCCGCTTGCAGCACCAAGCCAGCGGCCTCTGGAATCGTCATGAAGTAACGCGTGATATCGGGATGGGTGACAGTCAGAGGTCCGCCCCTGGCCAATTGCTCCTTGAATTTTGGGATCACGCTCCCGCTTGAGCCCAACACATTCCCAAATCGTACTGCCACCAACTTGGTCCGTCCCCCACGGCCGGCGAGACTGGAAAGCGCCATCTCCGCCGCGCGCTTGCTCGCGCCCATGACATTGGTTGGATTCACCGCCTTGTCGGTAGAGATCAATACAAACCGCTCAACTTCCGCCTCGATCGACGCCAATGCCGCACGATGGGTTCCCAGGATGTTGTTTCTTAGACATCCCCACGCATTCTCCTCCTCCATCAACGGCACATGCTTGTACGCCGCCGCATGGAACACGATCTGCGGCTTGTACTTTCCGAAGACGTATCGCAGATGCTCCAGGTCTTTCACGTCACCAACCAGGCGCACCAGCGGGATGTGGGGGAACTTTTCTGACAGCTCCTGCTCGATGGTATAGAGCGCGAACTCGCTGAGTTCGTACAGCACGATCTTCGAGGGACCGTAGCGCGCCGCCTGGCGGCACAGCTCGGAGCCGATCGAGCCGCCGGCGCCGGTGACCAGCACGACCTTGCCGTTGATGCACTCGCTGATGCCGCCCTCATCGAGCACCACGGGCTCGCGGCCCAGCAAGTCCTCGGGCTCGATATCGCGCAGCTGGTCGACCTTGCTGCCCTGCATCAGCTCGGCGCTGCTGGGCACGGTCAGCACATGGAGGCCAGTGCCACCGGCCAAGTCCAGCGCACGGCGGCGCTTGTCGGGTGCGGCCGAGGGCATTGCGACGATCAAGTGGGTGATGCCATGCAAGGCGGCTAGTCGGCCCACATCTTCAAGGCTGCCCAGCACCGGGATGCCAGCCACGCGAGAGTCGCGCTTGGCGTCATCGTCATCGAGCCAGCCGACCACGACCCAGCCCTGGTGCTGGATGCCGGCTACCAGGATGCGGCCGGCCTGCCCGGCGCCCATCACCAGCACACGGTGCGACTCGACCGAGCTGCCGCTGATGCGGCCGCGCATATGCTCGTAAAGCATGCGGTAGCCCAGGCGCATCATCGCCAGGCCGATCAGGCAGAACACCGGATGCAGGGCCAGCACCGCGCGCGGCACCTTGCTCAGCTGGGCCATCAACACGATCACGGCCGCGATCGCGCCGGCCACCGCGCAGGCCAAGGCCAGGCGCTTGACCTCGCCAAAGCCGCTGAAGCGCCACATGCCCTTGGGCACGCGCAGCACCCAAAGCACCGTTGCATAGAGCATCACCAGACCCAGCAGCACCCAGTGGTCGTAGCTCGGTCGCGCCGAGATCCAGCGTTCGAAGCCGAGACGGAACAGATAGGTGGCCTGCCAGGCCAGCGCGACCACGGCCGCGTCCAGCAGCAGGGACAGGCCCTGGCGGTAGGGGCGGATGCGGGTCAGAAAACCGTCGAGTGACAACCAGAACATCGGATCTTTCTCAAACCTCAGCGCCGCAGCGCAGACAGGGTGGCCAATATCAGGCGCAGATCGCCGAGCAGCGTGGCTTCGCGCACATAGCGGCTGGAGAGCGCCAGCTTGGCCGGCAGCACCTGCTCGACATAGGCACGCTCCGGGTCGGCCGCAGCCGCCAGCACCGCGCTCTCGTCACGGTACTGCAGCGAGGCCAGGTCGGTGATGCCCGGCCGCACCGACAGCAGCAGCTCGCGCATCTCGTCGGGATACAGCGCCACATACTTGGGCACCTCGGGCCGCGGCCCGACCAGGCTCATCGCGCCGCGCAGCACATCCCAGAGCTGCGGCAGTTCGTCGAGCTTGGTGCGGCGCAAGACCTGGCCCGCGCGGGTGATGCGTGGATCGGCGCCGACGGTGATCTGCGGGCCGCGCGCCGGCGCATCCACGGCCATCGTGCGGAACTTGTGGATCATGAAGGGTCGGCCGAAACGCCCGACCCGCTGCTGGCGGAACAACACCGGCCCATGCGAATCGAGCTTGATCCACAGCGCGATCGCCAGCAAAGGCAGTGCCAGCAAGGCCAGGCCCAACGCGGACAGCAGGATGTCGACCAGCCGCTTGAGCATCACGATTCAGCCATCAGCTCAGCCCAGCACGATCTCGCGCACGGCGCGTATCACCCGCTGCACGTCGGCATCGGTCATCGCCGTGTAGAGCGGAATGCTGACCATGCGCTCGAAGGCTTTTTGCGAGTGCGGGAACTGTTCGGGCCGCAGGCCGTAACGGTCGCGCCAGTAGGGGTGCAGATGCAGCGGGATGTAGTGCACGCTGCAGCCGATGCCAGCGGCATACATGCGCTCGATAAAGACATCGCGCTCCATCTCCAGCTCCTCGCTCAGTCGCAGCACATAAAGATGCCAGGAGTGCGTGTCGCCCTCAATGGGCTGCGGCGGCGGGATCAGCGGCAGGTCAGCGAAAGCGTCGTTGTAGGCCTGGGCGATCAGCTCGCGCCGCGCCTGGAAGGTCGGGATGCGCTTGAGCTGGTGCAGGCCCAGTGCCGCGGCGATGTCGGTCAGGTTGTACTTGAAGCCGGGCGCGACGATCTCGTAGTACCAGCTCGGCACTTTGGCGGTGAAGCGATCGAAGGCGTCGCGGTTCATGCCATGCAAGCGCATCACCTTGGCGCGCTTGGCCAGCTCGGCATTGCGTGTCACCAGCATGCCGCCCTCGCCGGTGGTCATGGTCTTGTTGGCGTAGAAGCTGAACACCGTGGCATCGCTGCCCATCGTGCCGATCAGCTCTTTCTCCAGGGTGGTCGGCAGCGCGTGCGCCGCATCCTCGACGACGCGCAGCCCATGCTTGCGCGCGATGTCCAGGATCGCAATCATGTCCACCGCCAGGCCGGCATAGTGGACCGGGATGATGCAGCGGGTCTTCGGTGTGATCGCGGCCTCGACCAGTTTCGGGTCGATGTTCAGCGTCTTCGGATCGATGTCAACCAAGACCACATCGGCGCCCAGATAGCGCACCACCTCGGCCGTCGCGGTGAAGGTGTGCGTGGTCGTGATGACCTCATCGCCGGGGCCGATGCCCAGCGCCTCCAGCGCCAGATGCAGGCCGGCGGTGGCCGAGTTGACCGCGATGCACTCGATCTGCGGCTCACCGAGAAACTCGGCAAAGGCCTGCTCGAAGCGGCGCGCCTTCGGCCCGGTCGTGACCCAGCCGGAGCGCAAGGTGTCGACCACCTCGGCGATCTCGTCTTCGCCGATCTCGGGTAGGGCAAAAGGCAGAAAGGGCAGGGATTCACTCATGGGACTTCTCGATCACGGCCAGCACATGGCTGCGCAGCCACGGGATGCTGTTGAAAACGCGGTAGGCGCCGGGGTGCAGGCGGCACACGGCCCGCGCCAGCGGCGGTGCCAGCGTGAGCCGCTGCCAACGCAAACGCCCTTGCGGGAACAACTCGCGCACGCGCCGCAGCGGCACGCCGCGCACATCGCGGTTGCGTGGATTGTCGACGATGAAGTCGTACCAGAGCACCGCACCGCCCGGTTTGAGCCAGCGCCACATCGCATCCGCCAAGCCCTGCTGCACACCGTCGTCCAGGATGGACGAGAACACCGTGGACTGCAGCACCAGATCCTGGCTGCCAGCCGCCAATGGCGCTTGCGAAGCGTCGCCCAGATGCAGACCCACGGTGGCAGGCAGCAGGTGGCGTGCCGCCTCGTAGCGCTCGCTCAGCAGTTCGACCCCGCTCAGATGCTCCGGCACCAGGCCCAGCCGCAGCATCTCCAGCAGATTGCCGCCGGCGCCGCAGCCCACCTCGGTCAGCCGCCAGTCGGCCGGCGTGCCGGGACGCCGGGCCAGCTCGCGCCACAGCGCGCGCTGGCGCTCCTGCAGCATCTGCCAGACCTCGGGCCGCAGCAGGCTGTAGCGGTCCGCCACCTGGCGCCGTGCATAGCGCTCGGCAATGGCGTCGAGTTCGCGCTGCCGCAGCTCCGTGTTGCTCATGCCAGTGCCTCGACAAAGCGTTGTGCCAGGACCGGATAGGTATGGTTGGCCAGCACGAACTCGCGGCCACGCCGGCCCATCGCCGCGCGGGCTTCGGCCGGCAGCGCGGCCAGGCGCCGCACGCCCTCGGCCACCGCCTGCGCGTCCTCGGGCGGCACCGTCAGCCCGGCCCCGGCCTCGGCCACCGGGTCGTTGCCGGCCTCGACCGAGTGCAGCACAGGACGCTGGGCCATCATGTAGTCCATCAGCTTGTTCGGCGCGATGCCGAAGCGGTAGATCGGCGTGCGCTGCCAGCCGATATAGGCGATGTCGAAAGCGGCCAGCAGGCTGGGGATCTGCCGCTTGGGGATGGCTTCAAACATCGCCACATTGTCCAGGCCCTCGTCGGCCACGCGCTGCTGCAAGCGCTGCTTTTCATGACCGCCGCCCACCATCACGATGGCGATGGGCTGGCCTCTCAGCAGCTTGGCCGCGTCCAGCAGCACGTCCAGCGCATTGGGCAGGCCGTGCGAGCCGGCATAGCCCAGCACCAGGCGGCCGGAGGCACGCTGCACCGCGAGATGCGCGGCCAGCTGCGGATCCAGCGCCTCACCCTCACCGGACCACTCGTCCAGCGTGATGCCATTGGGCACGATGTGCAGCTTCTTCAGATCCAGGCCATGTGCGGCCATATGACCCTGAACCTTGGGCAGCATGGACACGACGACATCGGCATCGCGATAGGCATCGTTCTCGGCCCTCTGGCATAGCAGCGCGAACGGGTGCCGCGGCGACATGCCCGACAGCTCGATCGGCGACAGCGGCCACAGATCGTGCACCTCGTAGACGAGCTTGGCGCCCGCCTTTTTGGCCACGCGGCGCGCCACCCAGATATCCATCGGGTAAGTGCTGGACGCGATCACCGCATCGGGTTGAAAAGCCTCGGCCAGCGCATCGGCATCGGCCCAGACCTGGCGGCAAAACGAGAAGATATTACGCACCCGCCCCAGGCCGTTGCCCTGGTAGGCCGGCGTCTCGTACCAGCAGTAGGACACGCCCTCTATCGTCTGCCCGCCGGCCTGCGGCTGGGTGCTGCGCACATGGGAGTGTGAGGCCGCCAGCACCAGCACCTGGTGGCCGGCGCGCACCCATTCGCGCGCCAGGTAGAAAGGCCGGTACTCCATGCCGTGTTGCGGCGAGCCGGCGTAATGATTGATCAGCAGCAGCTTCAAGAGGAGAGCTCTTTCAAACGGGACAGAAAACCCTGGACGGCGGGCGCGAACAGGCCATGCTGGGCCACCCAGGCGCGGTTGGCTGCGCCGGCAGCCTCGGGCCTCAGGCCTTGCAGCAAGGCGGGCAGCCGCGTGATCTCAGCGTACGGCAGGATCACACCACGACTCGCATCGATCAGTTCGTGGTTGGCCGGCAGGTCCGACAGGATGGGCACGCATTCATGCGCCATCGCCTCCAGCACCGAGACCGCCACCGAGTCACTCTCCGGCAGGCTCAGATACCAGCGAGCGCGGGCATAGAAGCCGGCCTGTGCATTGGCCGCCAGGCGGCCGACAAACTCGACACGATCAGCCAGCCCAAGCGCGACCACCTGCTGCTCAAGCGCACGCTTCAGCGAGCCCTCATTGGCCACCACCAGCCGCGCCTCGGGCCGCTGCGCCGCCACCGCCGCAAAGGCAGTGATCACCCGCTCCGGCCGGTACAGGGGCTCCAGCCCGCGATTGGCAAAAAACAGCCAGGGCTCCTTGCGCGCGCCCTGCTTGGGCAGGCTCTCCAGGCCGAAAGGGAAAGTCATCACCTCGCGCGCCCCGAGCTCCTTCATCCGCGCCGTCATGTGCTGCGAGTCGGAGCTGCACACCGTGCAGGCGCGCAGCACCCGCTGCGTCAGCCAGCGGTAGGCGAAACTCTGCTGCGGCGTGACGAGGATGTCGCTGCCCCAGGCCGAGCCGGCAATGTGCGCGCGCAGCCGCCAACCGCGCTTGGCGGCCCAGGCCAGGGTGCCGTGCGAGGTCAGGTAATGGGCGTTGATCCAGTCGGCGTCGATCTTGGACAACCATTGGCCCAGCATCGGCAGTTTCTTCAGCAAACCGAGATTGCCGCCGCCGTGAGCAGGGTCGGTTTGCAGCGCCAGGCGCCGCTCGGCCGGCAGCAAGGCCTCGAACTCGGGCGTGAAGCCGCGCGAGGATGCAGCCCACAGCTCCACGCTGGGGCTCAGCGCCCGCGCCCATTTGAGCAAGTGCGGGCTCTGGCCGTCGCCGATCAGCACCAGCTTCACTGGGGCAACTCCTCGGCCCAGGCCTGGTAATGCGGGGCGAGTTCGGGATGCAAGGCCAGCAGCCTGGCGTCGCGCTCGCGCACATCGCCGATCTGGCGCGCCGGTTGGCCGGCCATGATGGCAAAGTCCGGCACCTCGCCGCGCACCTGGCTGTAGGCGCAGATCACCACGCCGCGCCCGATGCGGCTGCCGGCCTCGATCAGGCTGTGCGGGCCGATGAAGCTGTAGGCGCCAATGCTGATCGGCGCCTTGATATAGCCCGGCATCGGGCCCTGGTGAGTCGAATAACTGCGGCCCAGCAAGCGAATGGATCGGTGCGAGCTGTGCGTGACGATGCTGACGAAATTCGTGATCTGCACGCCCTCGCCTATCGTCAGTCCGGCCGTCGCGTCGATGAAGTTGAACTGGCCGATGAAGACATGGTCGGCCAGCACCAGGCCTGCCTCGCCCTCGATGCAGCTGCTGGGCGCGATGCGGCTCATCGGCGCGCCCTGCTCGCCGAACAGCATGCGGAAGAACAGCACACGCCAGAGGGCGCGGCGGCAGCGATTAAGCCAGGCTCTCATCGGGGAAGGTCTTCCAATTTGCCAGGGCCCAGAAGAAGTAGCTGAAGTAGGCCAGCATAGCGGCCGACACCCCCCAGGCCGCACCGATCAAGCCGCCCAGATGCAGGCCCAGGCCCAGGCCGGCGATAAACAGCAGCTGCCCGACCAGGGCCAGGCGCAGCGCCCAGGCCTGGGCCCGCCATGCCATCGTCGCGACCGACAGCGGCGAGGCGATGAAATGCAGCGCGATATAGGGCGCCAGCGCCTGGGCCAGTGCGCCAGCGTCGACCCAGCGCTCGCCGAACAGCCAGGCGAACAGTCCCGGCCCCCACAGCAGCAGCACGCCCATCAGCGGCAGGGCCAAGGCCATCAGCACCGCCATGCTGCGCCTGACCATGGTCAAGGCCTCCTGCGGGTCGCGCGCCTGCACCAACCGGGGGTAGAGCGTCTGCGACAAAGCCCCGCCGATCAGGCCGGCCGGCGCCTTCAGGTAGCGCAAGGCCAGCGCCCAGTAGCCGGCCGCCGCCTCGCCGCTGGCGCTGGCAATGATCAGCAGCGCCAGGCTGTCCTGCAAGGCGCCGGCAAAGGCATGCGGGGTGTTGAGCAGCGGGAAGGCGCGATGCTTGGCCGCCATGGCCTTCAGCGCGGACGCGCGCCGGAGCCCGACCCATCCCCCTGCGGGCGCCGGGCGCGCCAGCAAGGCCGCCGTCGCCAGACCGGCGGCGATAGGCCCCAGCACCAGGCCCAGGGCACCGAGCTGCAGCAGCCCGAAGACAAGCTGCAGCAGCGCCCCGCCGCCGTACTGCAGCACGCGCGCCAGCGACAGCAGCTCGAAGCGCTGCGCCCGCGTGGCCCACATGGTCAGCCATTGCGTCGCGCCACCGGCCAGCACGGCCAGCGGCAGCAGCCAGGCCAGGTCCAGCTCCTGCCACTGCAGCAGCACCCAGCCGACCACCACCGAGACCGCGGTGACGGCCAGCAGCACGCGGGCGCACAAACCCATCAGCCGCGCGGCCTCGCCCTCGTCGCGCTCCAGCGGCAGTGCGAACTCATAGCGCGCGCAGCCGACCACGGCCAGATTGGTGGCCACGGCCCACAGCAAGGAGAACTGGCCGAACTCGGTCGGTGAGTAGATGCGCGTCAGCCAGGGGCCTAGCAGCAGCGGCAGGGCCTGGGCCAAAGCACCGCCCGCAAGCAGGGTCAGCGTGGACCTCAGCAAGCCACGCGGCATGTCAGTGAGTCAAGGCCTGGCGCAGCGCGGCGATCACCGCATCCTGCTGCGCCTCACTCAGGTCGGCACTCATCGGCAGACTGATGACCCGCTGGGCGGCGGCCTCGGCGCAAGGGAAATGCAGATCAGGCCGGGCATAGGCCGGCTGGCGATGCAGGGGCTTGGGGTAATGGATGGCGGTCGGAATGCCGGCCTCGCTGAGCTTGCGCTGCACCTCGGGCCTGTTGTTGAGTTGCAGCGTGAACTGGGCCCAGACGCAGTCGCGATCCTCGCGCACCGCCAGCCGCTGGACACCGAATTCAGCGGGCAGATCGGCCAGCAGCTGCTGGTAGCGCGAGCCGATCTTCAGGCGCTGTTCGATCTCCCAGTCGAAGCGCTCCAGCTTGGCCAGCACCACCGCGCACTGGATGGTGTCCATGCGCCCCCCGACACCGACCCGGGTGTGGGTGTAGCGCGCGCTCTGGCCGTGGACGCGGATCTCCCGCGCGGCCTGCGCCAAGGCGTCGTCGTCGGTGAACAGCGCGCCACCGTCGCCATAGCAACCCAGCGGCTTGCTGGGGAAGAAGCTGGTGGCGCCGAAGGTGCTGAGGCCGCAGCTCTTGCGGCCCTGGTAGCTCGCGCCAAAGCTCTGTGCGGCATCCTCGATCACCGGGATGCCGGCGGCCGCCGCCTTGATGTCGTCGATATCGCAAACCTGGCCATACAGGCTCACCGGCATGATGGCCCGGGTTCTCGGCGTGATCGCCGCCCTGATCAGGCGCGCGTCGATATTGCAGGTGTCGGGCTCGATGTCCACATAGACAGGCACCGCACCCAGCAGCGCGATCACCTCGACCGTCGCGGCAAAGGTGAACGGGGTGGTGATGACCTCGTCACCGGGCTTGATGTCCAGCGCCATCAGTGCGATCAAGAGGGCCTCGGTACCACTGGAGACGGTGATGCAGTGCTTGACGCCCACATAGGCGGCCAGCTTGTCTTCCAGCTCCTTGACCTCGGGGCCCATGATGTACTGGCCATGGTCCAGTACCCGCTGGATGCGGGCATCGATGCTGGTCTTGAGCGCCGCGTACTGGGCTTTCAGGTCGATGAAGGGCAGGCTCAAGGGATCAGCTCCACGGTTTGTTCATCACTCGCCAGGCGATAGCGCTCACCCGTTGCGGGGCAGACAGCCTGACCGGCCGCGTCGAAGCGCAGGCGCTCGCCATGCCGGCTCATCCAACCGATGCGTCGCGCCGGCACACCCACCATCAGCGCGAAATCGGCCACGTCCTTCTGCACCACGGCACCGGCGCCGACAAAGGCATAACGGCCTATCGTCGCGCCGCAGACGATGGTGCAGTTGGCGCCCAGGGTCGCGCCGCGTTGCACCAGCGTCTTGCGGTATTCGTTCTTGCGCGCGACCGCGGCACGCGGGTTGTAGACATTGGTGAACACCATGCTCGGGCCGCAGAACACATCGTCCTCCAAGGTCACCGCGTCATAGACCGAGACATTGTTCTGGATGCGGACGTTGTCGCCGATGCTCACATCGTTGCCGACATAAACGCCCTGCCCCAGCGAGCAGCCCGCGCCGATGCGTGCGCCGGGGCTCACATGGGCAAAGTGCCAGACCTTGCTGCCCTCGCCCAGCTGTGCGCCCTCGTCAACGATGGCCGACTCGTGTTTCCAGTAAGCCATCTTCAAAACACCAAGGGCAAACCGACGCGCTGGCCATCGCGCGCCGAGCGATAGGCCGCGATCAGGATCTCCAGCGAGCGCAAGCCCTCGTAACCATCGACCTCGGCGCTGGCCTCGCCACGCAGGGTCTTGATGACGTTGTCGTAGTAGAGCGGGTGGCCGGGGCCGTAGACGCTGCCCCCGTCACCAAGTGCATAGCTCGCGGTCTTGACCGCCTCGTCCTCGGGCCGCTGGTCGGCGAAGGCCCAATGCTCGATCTTGTTGACCGCGGTGCCGCCGATCTTGACCGAACCTTTCTCGCCAAGAATGGTGATCGAGCCCTCCAGATTCTGCGGGTAAGTCAGCATCGTCACATTGATCGAGCCTAGGCCACCATGGCGCAGGCGCACGCTCATCACGCCGGTGTCCTCGGCCTCGATATCGCGGTCCAGCGTGGCGGTGTAGGCGTGGACGCTGTCGACCGGGCCGACCAGCCAGTCCAGCAGGTCGACATAGTGGCTGGCCTGGTTCATGAAGGCCCCGCCGTCCAGATCCCAGCGGCCGCGCCAGGGTGCGGCGTCGTAATAGCTTTGCGGCCGGGTCCAGAACACATTGACCGTGCTCAGGAAGATGCGGCCAAAGCGCCCCTGGGCGATCGCCTGCTTGACCAACTGCACCGTCGCGTTGAGCCGGTTCTGCTTGACCACAAAGAGCTTGACGCCGGCATCGCGGCAGGCCCGCACCATCGCCATGCCCTCGTCAAACTTGGTGGCCATCGGCTTCTCGCTGAGCACATGGCGGCCAGCGCGGGCCACAGCGATGGCCTGCTGCGGATGCAGGCCGCTGGGCGTGGCCAGCACGACGATGTCCGCGTCCGACCCCGCGAGCAAGGCATCCAGCGACGCGAACCCGGCCGCGCCGGTAGCGGCCACTGCGGCCTGCAGCGCCTCGGGCCGGGTGTCGCAGACCGCGACGATCTCGGCGCGTTCCGCATGCTTGGCCAAGGCCTCGATATGGTTCTTGGCGATGCGGCCACAGCCCACCAGGGCGAAGCGGATCTTGCGGTCGAGGATGGGCAGGCTGGGCGGCATGGAAGGCCAGAATCGGGCGAAACACGGATTCTACGGGGGCGCTCCCGCGCAAGCCCTAAAATCGCAGCAAATTCAACGAGTTGACGATGACCCAGCACACCCCCGCCACGCCGCACACCGCGCCCGCCGCTGCCGACGAAAACCAGCTGATCACCGAGCGCCGCGAGAAGCTCGCCGCCATCCGTGCCAAGACTGCGGTCCCCTTCCCCAACGATTTCAAGCCGCAGCACCGCGCGCTGCCGCTCTCGACCCGCTACGGCGAGCTGGACAACGAGGCGCTGGAGCCGCAAGCCGTGGCTGTCAGCGTCGCCGGCCGGCTGATGCTCAAGCGCGTGATGGGTAAGGCCAGCTTCGGCACGTTGCAGGACGCTACCGGTCGCATCCAGCTCTTCGTCACCAAGGACGGCATCGGCGAGGAGGCCTACGCCGACTTCAAGCACCTGGACATGGGCGACATCGTCGGCGCCGAGGGCACACTGTTCAAGACCAAGACCGGCGAGCTGTCGGTGCGCGTCACGTCGCTGCGCCTGCTGACCAAGAGCCTGCGCCCGCTGCCGGACAAGTTCCACGGCATGGCCGACCAGGAGCAGAAGTACCGCCAGCGCTATGTCGACCTGATCACCGACGAGGCCGCGCGCACCCGTTTCGTCGCCCGCTCCAAGGCGGTGTCGTCGATCCGCAGCTTCATGGTGGACAACGGCTTCCTGGAGGTCGAGACGCCGATGCTGCACCCGATCCCCGGCGGCGCCAATGCCAAGCCCTTCATCACCCATCACAACGCGCTGGACCAGGAGATGTTCCTGCGCATCGCGCCCGAGCTGTATCTGAAGCGCCTAGTGGTGGGCGGTTTCGAGCGCGTGTTCGAGATCAACCGCAACTTCCGCAACGAAGGCATCTCGGTGCGCCACAACCCCGAGTTCACGATGATGGAGTTCTATGCGGCCTACTGGACGCACCATGATCTGATGGACTTCACCGAGAACGTGCTGCGCCATGCGGCCATCGCCGCCACCGGCAGCGCCGCGATCAGCTATGCCGGCAAGCCGGTCGCGCTGGACGAACCCTTCGCCCGCCTCTCGGTGCGCGACTCGCTGATCGCCCATGCCGGCCTGACGGCGAGCCAAGCCGACGATGCCGAGGTGCTACGCGCCGAGCTGAAGAAGCACGGCGAGGAAGCCCCCAAGCACTGGAAGCTGCCCGAGCTGCAGTTCGGCATGTTCGAAGCCGTGGTCGAAGAAAAGCTCTGGCAGCCGACCTTCATCATCGACTATCCGGTCGAGGTCTCGCCGCTGGCCCGCGCCTCCGACACCAATCCGGCGATCACCGAGCGCTTCGAGCTCTTCATCACCGGCCGCGAGTACGCCAACGGCTTCTCCGAGCTGAACGATGCCGAGGACCAGGCCGCCCGCTTCCAGGCCCAGGTCGCGAACAAGGACGCCGGCGACGAAGAAGCCATGTTCTTCGACGCCGACTTCATCCGAGCGCTCGAGTACGGCATGCCCCCGACCGGCGGCTGCGGCATCGGCATCGATCGGCTGATGATGCTGATCACCGACAGCCCCAGCATCCGCGACATCATCCTCTTCCCTGCTCTGCGCCGCGAAGCCTGAACCCAGGCCAGATGAACGACAAAAGGCGGCCCGCGGGCCGCCTTTGTCTTGGCCGAAGCCGTTTTTTACTTACTGGGCGCTCTTGGGCTGACCCGCCAGCTGTTGGGCAGCCGACTTGGCCGGAATCAGCGCGATCAGCTGGGCGTAGCTGGGGTTGTTGCTGTTCAGCAGATCCAGCTCGCCGCTGGCGCGGGCGCGCTCGAGTTCGGCCAGCACCTGGGCGCGGGTCGTCGTCGAGCCGGTCGCCTTGATGGCGACGCCGGACTCGCTGTTCAGGCCGTCGAGCTCACCGGCCTGGCGGGCGCGTTGCAGCTCGGCCACGACGGCGCTACGGCTGGTCGTCGAAGCCGTGTTGATGGTGGTGCGGCCGAAGACATCGGGGTTCTCGCTGTTCTGGGCGACCAACTCGCCGGCATTGCGGGCACGCATCAGCTCGGCGACGACTTCTTCACGGCTCAGGCCATTGGCCATCGCGGCACCGGCGGTCAACAGGGTCAGGGCAATTGCGGTCAGCTTCTTCATGATGAGTTCCTTTACGGTTGTTGGAGAACACCGCCGACCTTGTGTGTCGATCCGCCGTGTCCATGGATGCAACTGTAAAACTCACCACTCGGTAAAAAAACTAGGCCAGCATGAATGGACCGTTCAAGAAATAAGAAGAATCCATGACAGGGTTAGCCCTGAGCCGTCAGTTTGTGCGATCAGCGGTGCTTGAACGCCGGTTTGCGCTTGTTGATGAAGGCATCCATGCCCTCGCGCTGGTCCTCGGTGCCGAACAGCGCGTGGAAATAGCGCCGCTCCACATTGACGCCGTCGATCAGTGGGCCCTGGTAGGCCAGGTTCACCAGTTCCTTGATCAAGGCCACCGAGGGCGCGCTGAAGCCGTTGATCTGCTCGGCTGCGGCCAGCGCCTCCTCCAGCAGCTTGTCCGCCGCGACGACGCGAGACACCAGGCCGCCCCGCTCGGCCTCGGCCGCATCCATCATGCGGGCGGTCAGCAGCATGTCCATGGCCTTGCTCTTGCCGACCGCGCGCGGCAGGCGTTGCGTGCCGCCAGCGCCAGGGATGATGCCCAGCTTGATCTCGGGCTGGCCGAACTTGGCCGTGTCGGCGGCGATGATGAAGTCGCACATCATCGCCAGCTCGCAGCCACCGCCCAGCGCGAAGCCGGCCACCGCCGCGATCACCGGCTTCCTGACCTGCAGAATGGTTTCCCAGTTCTTCGAGATCAGGCCGCTCTTGAAGGCGCTCATGAAGTTGTGCGGGGCCATCGTCGGGATGTCGGCGCCGGCCGCGAAGGCGCGCTCAGAGCCGGTCAGCACGATGCAGCCGATGCTGTCGTCGGCATCGAAGGCCAACAGGGCCTGGCCCAGTTCGTCCATTAGCTGGTCGTTCAGCGCATTGAGCTGCTTGGGCCGGTTCAGGGTGATCAGGCCGGTCTTGCGCTCGCCCTCGCCCTGCACAGTGCTCAGGATGCATTCATAAGTCATTCGGGTCTCCGTGGGTCTTGTGGCTCGATGGGCGCAACTATAGGGTCAGGCGCGGCCTGCAGCGGCGGGGCTTTCAGCATCAGGTCGAGGTGGCTGCCGTCGTCCTGGCGTATCAGCAGCCGCACCGGCAGGTATTGCAGGCCCGGCGCCAGCCAGACCTCGGCCTTCAGGTCCTGGACACGGCCCTCCCCGTGGTCGAACAAGGGCCGCAGATGCCAGGCGCTCAGCGGCCCCATCGGCGTGTGCAGCTCCTCCTCGCCAATCACCTCGTAGCGCCAGCGGTAGAGCCGGCGTGGCAGGGCCAGGGGCATCTCAATGACCAGGCCCGGCCGCAGCGTTTCACGCCCGGTCAGGAACAGCCAGGTCAGATGCACGAACTGACTGGCCGCATCCTGCACGCCCGGCGGCTGGGGCTGCGCCTTGCCATCGGCCAGCAGCAAGACCTGACCCTCGAACGAGATCTTGCTGTGCCTCGCATCGCGCAGCAGCATCTTTGTGTCCTCGTCATAGCGCTGGGGCGCTATTCCCTCGGGCGTCAGCAGCCCGTCGCTGCTCATGCGGCGTGTGATCAGCGGCGCGAAACGGGCGCCGACCAGTACATCGAGGTGCACCTGGTAGCGCCGACCCTGGCGCAGCCATTGCACCTGGGCCTCCCCCTCCAGCGGCCCGCGGAAATTGCCTTGCAGGCGGTAGCTGAGCTGGGTGGACAGCGGCCACTCCGGGCCGGGCTCGGCCGGCTCGCCCAGCGCGAGCTCTGCTGCAGCGGGCAACTCGGCCGGCGCCGACAACTCTGCCAGCGCCTCCAGCACGGGAACTTCGGGCAGCGGCGCCAGCACGCTGCTGTGCAGTGGCTGGGGCTTCTTGAGCCTGGGCATAGGCGCCGGCGCGGCCAGACGCTTGGGCGGTGCCTGCTCGACCAGTTCGCGGACAAAGGCCGCCGCCAGCCGTGGCGGCGCCGCTTCGCCTGGCGGCCCCAGCTGCAGCGTGCGCCCCAGCCAGCCATGCGCCAGCAGCACCAGCAGCACGATCAGGGCCAGCAGGCCCCGGCGCTTCAGCCGCCCAGCCATGCCCGGCGCAGGCCGAGAGCGCGCGCCGGGGCTTTCTCGGCCGGACTCAGCCGCACCGGAGCGCCGACCTGAGGCTCCAGCGGCAGACACAGGTTCAGGCTCAGCACCCGCTGGTCGCGCGCCACCAGCAGCGCCATCTGGCTCAAGCGTTCGGGCGCCAAGGTTTGCAGCGCCTCGTCGAGCTTGCGCAAGCGCCAGCTGTTGCAGGCCAGGATCTCATCACCGGCCGCCAGGCCGCCGGCCAGCGCCGCCGAGCCCTGCAGCACCTGCTTGACACGGATGCCGTCCGTCTCGCTGACGCGCAGGCCCAGGCGCTGGGCCAGGCTGGCCTTGTCGCTGCACCAGCGCAGCCCGACGCGCTCCAGCAGCGCCGGCAGCGGCAGATCCTCGGTGCCATGCACCCACTGCCGCAGCTCCTCGGCCAGCGCCGCACCGCCGGCCTCTGCGACCACGGCCAGGATATCGGCCTCGCTGATCGGCCCGCCGCCGCTGCGCTGCCACAGCAGGCGCAAGACCTCATCGAGACTGGCCCCGCGGGACGGTCCCTGGGATTGGCTGCGCAGGCTCAGGTCCAGCGCCAGCGCCAGCAGCGCGCCCTTGGCGTAATAGCTGACGGTGGAGTTGGGCGTGTTCTCGTCCTGGCGGTAGTAGCGGATCCAGGCATCGAAGCTGGCCTGGGCCAGGCTTTGCTGCTTGCGCCCCGGCACGGCCAGCACCGCGCTGATGGTGGCGCTGAGCAGCTTCAGATAGCGGGCCTCGTCGATCAGGCCGCAGCGGCGCAGCATCAGATCGTCGTAGTAGGAGGTGAAGCCCTCGAAGAACCACAGCAGCTCGGTGTAGTTCTCCTGGCTGTAATCGAAGCTGGCGAAGGTATCGGGGCGCAGGCGCTTGACGTTCCAGGTGTGGAAGTACTCGTGGCTGATCAGGCCCAGCAGGCGCAGATAGCCATCCGAGACCTCCTGCTGCCCCAGCACCGGCAGATCGCGGCGCGCCGCGATCAGCGCGGTGCTGGCTCGGTGTTCGAGCCCGCCATAGCCCTCGTCCACCGCATTGAGCAGGAAGACATAGCGCCCGAACGGCAGTGCCGGCCCGGCGCCGCGCCGCTCGCCGTGCCAGAGGGCGATCTGCGCCTCGCAGATGCGTTGCGCATCGGCCAGCAGCCGCGTGCCGTCGAACACCGGCTGCGCGCCGCTGACCACCAGCTGATGCGGCACGCCGGAAGCATTGAACTCGCCGCGCCAGAAGCGCCCCAGCTCGAAGGGATGGTCGATCAACTCGTCGTAATCGGCCGCCTGATAGCTCGACACGCCGGTGGCTGTCATCGAAGTGGCGACCTGCCAGCCCTCGGGCAGCCCCGCCAGCTCGATGCCATGGCTCTGTGCCTCCTTGCCATGGGCGCGCAGGCACAGGCTGGCGCCATTGAAGAAGCCACGTTGCGCGTCCAGAAAGGCGGCCCGCACCGAGCTGTCGAAGGCATAGACCTGGTAGCTGACGACCAGCGCGCCACGACCGCTGCAGCGCGCCTCCCAGCTGCATTTGCTGGTCTGGCGCAAGGCCACCGCGCGGCTGCCCTGGCGCGCCTGCAGGCCGCCGAGATGGCGCGAGAACTCGCGCACCATATAGCTGCCCGGTATCCAGACCGGCAGGCTCAGCGCCTGCGTTTCGGCCGGCGCCGGAATCGTCAGCGTGAGCTGGAACAGATGCGCATGGGCATCGGCGATCTCGATCTTGTAATTGATCATCCGTTCAGCTGCCCGCAGCACCCAGGAAGCAGCACAGGCCGGCGATCGCACTGAGCCGGAATCGCAAAGTCAGCCAGGCACCGGCGCCCAGGGCCGGATAGCAACGCCGGTCGACCAGATAGCAGACCACCAGCATCACCCCGTGCACGACCAGGCCCGCATAGGCCGGCATCACCACCGCCACCCAGGCCAGCAGCGAGGGCACGACACCCCAGATAAAAGGCTGCGGCGACGGGATTTGCTGCCTGAAACCCAGGCCCCAGTGAATACCGCCCAGAAAGGACACGACCACGGCGGCATAGGCCGACAGCCCCAGCGCCGCGAAGGCATGGGCGTCGGCGTTGAAGCCGGCCAGCAGCCAGACCAGGGCGGCACCCAGCACAAAGGGGATCAGCCCGGCATAGGCCAGGCGCTGGGCCAGCGGGTTCGATGACAAGGGGGGGCTGGCGCTCGCGGCAGCAGGCATGCGTCGCTCCGAAATGGGAAAAGAGTCGAGAGAAAGAGGTCAGGACTTGTTGGCAGCCAGGCGGCGCTCCAGCTGCTCGGCGCTGATCGCGCCCGGGGCGCGGCTGCCGTCCTCGAAGATCACGGCCGGCGTGCCGTTGACCTGGTGCTTGCGCGCCAGCGCCAGATTGCGCTCGATGGCCGCGTCATCGCAGCTGGTAGCGGGCTTGGGCGGCACCTTGCCCTCCAGCATCCAGGCCATCCAGGTCGCGGTACTGTCCTTGGCGCACCAGATCGCGCGCGACTTGTCCGGCGAGTCGCCGCCCAGGATGGGGATCAGGAAGGTGTAGACGGTGATGTCCTTGACGTCCTGCAGGCTGCGCTCGAAGCGCTTGCAATAGCCGCAGTTCGGATCGGCGAAGACGGCGATGCGGCGCTTGCCATTGCCGCTCTTCCAGACCACCGCATCCTTCAGCGGCAGCGCGGCGAAATCGATCTGGTTGAGCTTGTCGACTCGCTCAGCGGTCAGATTGCGGACCGGGCGTGCCTTCACATCGATCAGCTCGCCCTCGATCAGATAGCTGCCGGTCGGGTCGGTGTAGCGGATCTCGGTGCCGATGCGGATCTCCCACAGGCCCGGAAAGGCGGCGGCGCGCACCTCGTCGATCTTGGGCAGATTGGGCAGGCGCTCGCTCAGGTTCTTGCGGATCACTGCCTCATTGGCCTGGGCCAGCGGCGCGCACAGCAGCAGGGCCAGGCCCAGCGATTTCATCTTCAGCATCGGGACATCCTCGATTCAATGTGATTCACAGACCCAGCGCTCGCGACGTCAGCCAGCGCTTGACGGGCGGCAGCCGGTTCAGCAGGCCCATGCCCTGGTTGCGCAGTCCGCGCAGGGCCGGGGCCTCGCTGGCAAAAACGCGCAGCAGGCCATCAGTCAGCTCGCCCATGGCCCAGGTCGGCGCGGCCCGCTCGCGCGCATAGCGGCGCAGCAGGCGCTCGTCGGACACGGCCCGCCAGCTTTCACGCTGCCGCAGCACCCGGGCCAAGGTTGCGACATCGGCCAGGCCCAGATTCAGGCCCTGGCCGGCCAGCGGATGGACCAGATGGGCGGCGTCACCCAGCAACACCCAGCCGGGCCCGCTGACCGCATCGGCCCGGGCCAGCGCCAGCGGCCAGGCGGCACGCGCGCCGCTCAGGCGCAGCGCGCCGGCCTCGCCACCGCTGGCCGCCATCAAGGCCTGCTCGAACTCGGCCTCGCTGGCCGCCAGCAACTCGGCCGCGCGGGCCTCGGGCAGGGACCACACCAGGCCGTAAGAGCGGGCCGGCGCCGGCCGCTCAAAGGGCAGCAGGGCCAGCACATCGGGTGAGCGGAACCATTGCCGCGCGACACCCTGGTGCGGCCGGTCCGCGACCAGGCGGGCGGCGATCGCATGGTGTCCGTAGGCCTGCTTGTCAAAGTGCACGCCTAAAGCGGCGCGGCCGGCCGAGTCGCGCCCCTCGCACAAGGCCTGCAGCTCGGCCGCCACCGGCTGGCTCACGCGCCGCACATGGGGCGCAAAGCCGACCGCCACGCCCAGCTGCTGATCCAGCGCGCCGGCATCGACGATATAGGCCAGCTCGCGCACGCCCTGCTGCCAGGCGGAGAAAGCCAGCTGGCCGGCCGCCTGATCGCCCTGCACCTGCATTTCATAGACCGGGCTGATGGCATCGGGCGGCAGCGCGTCCCAGACCCTGAGCTCGCGCAGCAGGGCCACCGAGGCGGCATTCAACGCATAGGTGCGCAAATCGTCATCACGCGGCGCGGCCGGCGCGACGCCGCCGAGCAAGGCCACGCGCAGCCCCTGGGCGCCCAGCGCCAGCGCCAAAGCCCGGCCTACACAGCCCTCACCACGCACCAGGATGTCGACTCTTTCCATGGCGCGCATTGTAGGAGGCGCCGGCGCAGCGGCCGGGGGCGATTAAAATGCCCGTTTTGCCATTCGGCCCCAGCGAAAGTTCCCCCATGAGCCTCAAATGCGGCATCGTGGGCCTGCCCAATGTGGGCAAGTCCACCCTGTTCAACGCCCTGACCAAGGCCGGCATCGCCGCCGAGAACTACCCCTTCTGCACCATCGAGCCCAATGTGGGCATCGTGGAGTTGCCCGACCCGCGCCTGCAGCAGCTGGCCGAGATCGTCCAGCCCGAGCGCGTGGTGCCGGCCGTGGTCGAGTTTGTCGACATCGCCGGCCTGGTGGCGGGCGCCTCCAAGGGCGAAGGCCTGGGCAATAAGTTCCTCTCGCACATCCGCGAGACCGATGCCATCGTCAATGTGGTGCGCTGCTTCGAGGACGGCAATGTGGTCCACGTCAATGGCCGCGTCGACCCGATCTCCGACATCGAGGTGATCCAGACCGAGCTCTGCCTGGCCGATATGGGCACCGTGGAGAAGAGCCTGCACCGCTACAACAAGGTGGCGCGCGCCGGCGACAAGGAGGCGATCGCGCTGGTCAAGGTGCTGGAGAAGTGCGAGGCCGCGCTCAATGAAGCCAAGCCGGTGCGCACCATCGACTTCAGCAAGGAAGAGCTGGTGCTGCTCAAGCCGCTGTGCCTGATCACCGCAAAGCCGGCGATGTTCGTGGCCAATGTGGCCGAGGACGGTTTCGACAACAACCCCTTCCTGGACCGCCTGAAGGAATACGCGGCCGCGCAGAACGGCCCCGTGGTCGCGATCTGCGCCAAGACCGAAGCCGAGCTGTCGGAGATGAGCGACGAGGACCGTGCGATGTTCCTGGCCGAGATGGGCCAGGAAGAGCCGGGTCTGAACCGCCTGATCCGCGCCGGCTTCAGCCTGCTGGGCCTGCAGACCTATTTCACGGCCGGCGTCAAGGAAGTGCGCGCCTGGACCATCCACAAGGGCGACACCGGCCCGCAGGCCGCCGGCGTGATCCACACCGACTTCGAACGCGGCTACATCCGCGCCCAGACGATTGCCTTCGAGGACTTCATCCAGTTCAAGGGCGAGCAGGGTGCGAAGGACGCCGGCAAGATGCGGGCCGAGGGCAAGGAGTACGTCGTCAAGGATGGCGACGTGCTGAATTTCCTGTTCAACGTCTAAAAAAACGAGCGGCATTGCGGCCACACCGGCCGCAAGCTCTGGGCTAGGATGGGGCGGATGCCGCGCCCTCATCGTCTGCTCACCAGCTGGCCCATGCAGGCCCTGGCTTTGGCCCTGGCCTATGCGCTGCTGGGCCTGCTGACGGTCAAGCTGGCCGTCCCCCCGAACTACGCCTCGCCGCTCTACCCCGGCGCCGGACTGGCGCTCGCCGCCGTGCTGTGCCTGGGCCGCCAGGTCGCGCCGGGGATCTGGCTGGGCTCCTTCGGCGTCAATCTCTGGCTGGGCCAGGACATCGGCCTGAACTCCCTGCTGGTGCCGGCGCTGGCCGGTCTCGGCGCGACGCTGCAAGCCCTCGCAGGGGCCTGGCTGGTCGGGCGCTGGATCAGCCAGCCGCTGACCTTGTCGGAACCGCGCGATCTGGCGCGCTTCTATCTGCTCGGCGCCGGCCTGGCCTGCGTGGTCAGCGCCAGCTGCGGCACCGCGGCCCTGCTGCTGGTCGGCGCCATCACGCCGCCCGAACTGGCCGCCAACTGGGCCTCCTGGTGGCTGGGCGACACGGTGGGCGTGCTGATCGGCGCGCCCGTGGCCCTGACCCTGCTGGCGCAGCCGCGCAGCGCCTGGGCGCCGCGCCGGCTCAGCGTCGGCCTGCCGCTGTTGATCGCGACCCTGCTGATGGCCCTGGCCACACTGAAGGTCGGCGAGTGGGACGCCCACCGCGAGCGCAGCAATTTCGAACGCGAGGCCGCCGCCGCCGCCAGCGCGCTGGAGACCGCGCTGCGCGAGCCGCTGGGCGCGCTGGAAGCCATGCACGGGCTGCTGCTGGTGGCGCCGCAGATCAGCCGCGCCGACTTCGAGCGCGGCAGCGCCGCCTACTTGCTGCCTGGAGGCAATCTGCTGGCCCTGGGCTGGGCCGCCGATCTGGCCCGCGCCGATGTCGCGGCCTTCGACCAGCAGGCCCGGGCCGATGGCCTGCCCGGCTACCAGGCCCGGGATCGCCAGCGGCCCGGCGACTTCAAGCCCGAGGCCGACGAGCCGATGCTGGCGATACGGCTGATCGAACCGCTGGCGCGCAACGCGCCGGCCCTGGGAGTCAACATCCGCTCCATACCGGCTTCGCGCCAGGCCTTGCAGCGAACCCAGCGCACCGCCCTGCCCTCGGCCACCGCCGGCTTTCAGCTCTCGCAAGACAGCGGGGTCTCGATCGGCGTGGTCATCTATCAGGCCCTGTATCGGGGCCAGCCCAGCACCGAGGCGCAACGCCGCCAGACACAGCGCGGCGTGGTGTTCGCCACCATCCGGCCCGATCTGCTGGTGCAGACCGTCTCGACCACGATGCCGGCCCATCTGCGGATCTGCCTGGTCGACACCGATCCGGCCGCCCCACACCGGCGCCTGGCCGGCCCGGACGGCTGCGAAACCCTGCCCAGCGCGGTGCCGCACACGCTGCGCCCGGTCAGCTTCGCCGGCCGCAACTGGGACATCGTGATCTACGCGCCACAGGGCGGGCCGCGCGAGTCGGGCCGCAGCAGCTGGGCCTTCGCGATGGTGGGTCTGCTGTGCACCGCGTTGCTGGGGGCACTGCTGCTGACCGTGACCGGCCGGGCGCGCCGCATCGCCGACTTGGTGCAGGAGCGCACGGCCGAGCTGCAGCACGAGGTCGGCGAGCGCGAGCGCGCCTCGCGCGCGCTGGTCGAGAGCGAACGGCGCTTCCGCAATATCTTCGACAACGTGCCGATCGGCATCATCTTTGCCGACCTCGACGGCATGCCGCAGGAAGCCAATCCGCACATCTGCCGCATGCTGGGCTATGCGGCCGAGGAGCTGCTCAGCCGGCGCAGCCTGGCCATCACCCATCCGGATGACCGCAGCGAAGACGTGCGCCTGGCCCGCCTGCTGCTGGCCGGCAAGATCGGCATGTACCGGCGCGAGAAGCGCTATCTGGCCAAGGATGGCCGCATCGTCCATGGCCGCGCGCTGGTCAGCCTGCTGCGCGACGCCAAGGGCGAGCCCTATCGCCTGGTCGGCGTGGTCGAGGACATCACCGACCAGCTGAAGATGCGTGAGCTCGAGCATGCCCGTGCGCTGGCCGAGGCGGCCAACCGGGCCAAGAACGAGTTCCTGTCGCGCATGAGCCACGAGCTGCGCACGCCGCTGAACGCGATGCTGGGCTTCACCCAGTTGCTGGAGATGGACCGCACGCAACCGCTGTCGGAGCGCCAGCGTGGCTGGGCCGCCCAGGTCCAGCAGGCCGGCTGGCATCTGCTGGAGATGATCAACGACACGCTGGACCTGTCGCGCATCGAGTCGGGCTCGATGAAGCTGGATTTGCAGCGCCAGAACCTGGCCGAGCTGCTCGACGATGCGCTGGCCCTGATCGAGAAGCCGGCCGGCCAGCGCGGTATCTCGATCCACAAGAACCTGGACCTGCAGGCGCTGCACGCCCTGGGCGATGCGACCCGGATCCGCCAGGTGCTGACCAATCTGCTCAGCAATGCCGTCAAATACAACATCGAGGGCGGCAGCATCACCATCGGTTCGCAGCGGGTCGATGCGCTGAGCGTCGAGCTCAGCGTCAGCGACAGCGGCCTGGGGCTCAGCCCGGCCCAGCTGGCCGCGCTGTTCCAGCCCTTCAATCGCCTGGGCCGCGAGCACAGCGGCACCGAGGGCACCGGCATCGGCCTGGTGATCTGCAAACGTCTGGCCGAGCTGATGGGCGGCGCCTTGACGGTCAGCAGCGTCGAAGGCCGGGGCTCCCGCTTCGCGCTGCGCCTGCCGGCCGCGACCGAGGCCGGCCCGCAGACGGGCGCCAGCGCCGTGCCGAGCACCGAGCCGGCCTATGCGGCGCCCAAGCGGGTGGTCTATATCGAGGACAACGCCACCAATGTCGAGGTCATGCGCGGCATCCTGGCGCAGCGTCGGCAGATCCTGCTGGAGGTCCATGCCGATGGCCGCAGCGGCCTGGCCGCCGTGCTGGCCGATCCGCCCGATCTGCTGCTGCTGGACATGCAACTGCCCGACACCACCGGCCTGGCCCTGCTGCAGGCCTTGCGTGCAGCGCCGCAATGCGCGGCGCTGCCGGTGGTGGCGGTGTCGGCCAATGCCCTGCCCGACCATATCGAGCGCACCCGCGCCGCCGGTGCCCAGCACTACCTGACCAAGCCGGTCGAGGTACGCGAGTTGCTGGATCTGCTGGACGAGTTGCTGGGCGGCGCCGGGCCGCAGGCAAAATAAGGCACTCCTGCCCACCGTTTTGAAGGTCCTGCCGCTCATGAGTTCCAACGAACTGGCCCCTGCCCCGTCCACCGCCCTGCTCGCCGCCGACGCCCGGTCCGCGCGCGCCAGCGGCCAGTACCTGAGCTTTCGCATCAGCGCCGAGGAATACGGCATCGACATCCTGAAGGTCCAGGAAATCCGCTCCTACGAGGCGCCGACCCGGGTCGCCAACGCACCGGCCTTCGTCAAGGGGGTGGTCAATCTGCGCGGCGTGATCGTGCCTATCGTCGATCTGCGCCTGCGCCTGGGTCAGGCGGCCGAGTACAGCAGCTTCACGGTCGTGATCGTGCTGAATGTCTGCAACCGGGTGGTCGGCATCGTCGTCGACTCGGTCTCCGATGTGCTGGAACTGAAGGCCGGCGAGATCATGGCCGCTCCCGAGGTCGGCTCGGCCATCGATACCCGCTTCGTCACCGGCCTGGGCAAGGTGGCCGAACGCATGCTGATACTGCTGGACATCGAAGGCATGGTTGGGAGCCCGGATTTCGGCCTGATCGACTGAGACCAAGCTACCCATGTTAGTACCCGCTTACGCGGGGATTGTTCATGAATATGAACTGCAGCATTGACCCCAGCGGTTTAGCACTCTTTTGTGGGGAGTGCTAATATTGGCCCCGTTGGAGCCATGGGCTCCGTTTGGCTGAGGACATTCAATGACCACACCTACTGCACTGGCTGTTCGTGACCCCTGGGCTCTGCTGCCCTCGCTGGGCAATCTGGATGCCTACATCACGGCCGTGAACCGCCTGCCGATGCTGACCCCGGAGGAGGAGCTGTCCTTCTCGCGCCGCCTGCGCGAGCACGGCGATCTGGAGTCCGCCGGCCGCCTGGTGCTGTCGCATCTGCGTCTGGTCGTGTCGATCTCGCGCCAGTACGTCGGCTATGGTCTGCCGCAGGGCGACCTGATCCAGGAAGGCAATGTCGGCCTGATGAAGGCGGTCAAGCGCTACGACCCCGAGCAGGGCGTGCGCCTGGTCAGCTACGCGATGCACTGGATCAAGGCCGAGATCCACGAGTACATCCTGAAGAACTGGCGCATGGTCAAGGTCGCGACGACCAAGGCCCAGCGCAAGCTGTTCTTCAATCTGCGCTCGATGAAGCACAGCCTGAAGGAAGAGGCGGCCGAGGGCCAGACACACCGCAACACGCTGACCGAGGCCGAGTTGGAGCATGTGGCGCGCGAGCTCAACGTCAAGCGCGAGGAAGTGCTGGAGATGGAGACGCGCCTGTCGGGCGGCGATGTGGCACTGGAGCCGCAGACCGACGACGACGGCGAGAGCTTCGCCCCGATCGCCTATCTGGCCGACGACAGCCAGGAGCCGACCCGGGTGCTGGAAGCCCAGGCACGCGACGATCTGGCCGGCAACGGCATCAGCCGCGCGCTGGCGGTGCTTGATGACCGCAGCCGCCGCATCGTCGAGGAGCGCTGGCTCAAGGTCAACGACGACAGCTCGGGCGGCATGACCCTGCACGAGCTGGCGGCCGAGTACGGCGTGTCGGCCGAGCGCATCCGCCAGATCGAGGTCGCGGCGATGAAGAAGATGCGCAAGGCGCTGGCAGAGCCGGCCTGAGCACCTTCACCGCCCCATCAAAAAGCCCCTGCTCGCAGGGGCTTTTTTTCATTCAGGCCTTCTCGGCCAGCAGCAGCTTCAGGTCATCGGTCAGCGCCTGGGCGCCCGAGCCATAGCGCGAGAACACCCGCACCCGGCCTTGTGCATCGAACAGAAAGCTCGCGGCCGTGTGGTCCATCGTGTAGGAGCCTTCGGTCTTGCCAGCCACCTTGGCGTAATAGACCTTGAACTCCTTGGCCACCGCCTTGGTCTGCTCCTCGCTGCCGCGCAGCGCGACAAAGCTCGGGTCGAAGCTGGCCAGATAGGCCTTCAGCAACGCCGCGGTATCGCGCTCCGGATCTACCGTGACAAAGATGCCCTGCACCCGCTCGCCGTCCGGGCCCAGCGCCTTCTTGACCTGGGCCAGCTCGGCCATCGTGGTCGGGCAGACATCGGGGCACTGCGTGAAGCCGAAGAACACCACCAGCACCTTGCCCTTGAAGTCGCCCAGCGTGCGGGGCTGGCCGTCCTGATCGCTCAGATTGAGCTGACGGGCATATTCGGCGCCGGTCAGATCCACGCCCTTGAAGGCCGGCTTGGCGGTGTTGCCGAAGCCGAGCTGGTCGCAGCCGGCCAGCAGCAGGGACGAGGAGACGGCGGCGAGACCGAGCAGAAGGTGGCGTTTGTTCATGACAGCAGGGGCATCAGGTAATGGTCCAGCAGCAGTGCGGCGAACAGCAGCGACAAATGCCAGATCGAGAAGCGGAAGGTGGCACGCGCCAGCTCGTCCGAGTAATGGCGCCAGAGTTTCCAAGCATAGCCACAGAAGCCCAGGCCCAGCACGACGGCCGCCACCAGATAGATCCAGCCGCTCATGCCGGTCAGAAAGGGCAGCAGGGTCGCGGCCAGCAGGATCCAGGTGTAGAGCACCACCTGCAGCTTGGTGTAGTCGGCGCCATGGGTGACCGGCAGCATCGGCAGGCCGGCTTTCGCATAGTCCTCGGCGCGGTACAGGGCCAGGGCCCAGAAATGCGGCGGGGTCCACAGAAAGATGATCAGGCACAGCATCAGCGCCTCGGGGCCGACCTCGCCCCGCAGCGCCGCCCAGCCCAGCACCGGCGGCATCGCGCCCGAGGCGCCGCCGATCACGATGTTCTGCGGCGTCGCCGGCTTCAGTATCACCGTGTAGATCACCGCGTAGCCGACAAAGGTCGCAAAGGTCAGCCACATCGTCAGCGGGTTGACCCAGAACCACAGGATGGCCGAGCCCAGCGCACACAGCACGGCCGAGAACGTCAGCGTCTGCGCCCGGCTCAGCTGCCCCTTGGCGGTGGCGCGCCAGGCGGTGCGCTTCATCTTGGCGTCGATCTGCTCCTCGATCAGGCAGTTGAAGGCGGCGGCCGCGCCGGCCACCAGCCAGATGCCGGCGGTGGCCGCCAGCATCACACCCCATTGGGCACTGCTGGGCATGCCGGGCACGGCCAGCGCCATGCCGATGACGGCGCAGAACACGATCAGCTGCACGACGCGGGGCTTGGTCAGCTGGTAGAACTGCTGGAAGCGCGAGGCCGGCAGCGCGGAAGAGGAAGCTTGGGTCATGGCGAGGGTCGGGCCGCCTGAGACAGGCGTGCCAGCATAAAACTCAGCAGTGTCAACAAGGCGGCCGCGCCGCCGGTATGGGCCAGGGCCGCGATGATGGGCCAGTCCAGCACCACATTCGACAGCCCGCTGATCAGCTGCCAGACGGCGACCAAGAGCAGGCGGCGCGACCAGCGGCGTGCATCGGCGGAACCACCGTGCCACAAGCGCCAGGCCAGCAGGCCCAGCACCGCGAAGACGACCAGCGCGCCGATGCGATGCACCATATGGATGGCGGTCAGCGCGGCAAAGGGCAGCCAGGCGCCGTCGGCCCCGACACCCAGCTTGCGCCACAGCGTGAAGCCCTGCCCGAAGTCCATCGCCGGCCACCACTGGCCGGCATGGCATTGCGGGAAGGCGTCGCAGGCCAGCACCGCGTAATTGGTGCTGACCCAGCCGCCCAGCGCCACCTGGGCGATGGACAGTGCCAGCAGCAGCCAGACCGCGCGCCGCAGGCCGGTGCTCAGCAGCAGCGGCTTGTGCTGATAGCCCTGGGCCTGCCAGGCCAGCAGCATCAGCAAGCCCAGGCCGCCCAGCAGATGCAGGGTCACGATGGCCGGGAACAGCTTCATCGTCACGGTCAGCGCACCGAACGCGCCCTGCATGCAGACCCAGACCAGGGTCAGCGTGGCCCACCAGGGCGAGACCTGCAGATTCTTGCTTCGCCAGCTGAGGGCACACAGCACCAGGATCAGGAAGCCGACGCCGCTGGCCAGATAGCGGTGGATCATCTCGACCCAGGCCTTGCCGTGCGTGACCGGGCCGGTCGGCATCGCGGTCTGCGCCGCATGGATCTCGTCCTTGGCGCCCAGGGGGCTGGCACTGCCATAGCAGCCCGGCCAGTCGGGGCAGCCCAGGCCCGAATCGCTCAGGCGCGTGAAGGCGCCGAAGATGACCAGATCGAAGGTCAGGAACAGGGTCAGCAGGGTCAGCGCGCGCAGCCGCTGCTGCGGCGTCGCGCCCTTGGAACGCAGCGCCAGCCACAGCAGCGGGCCCGCGCCCAGCAGGGCACCGGCCAGCAGCAGCTGCCACAGCGGCGACAGATCGATCAGCTCGGTACCCATCAGCGCCCCGGCTTGTCCCAGCTCGCGTTGGCCTTCAGCACGCGATTCAGATCGTTCTTGAGCTTGCCCGGCACGGGATCGACCGGCGAGCGCAGCATCCAGCGGCCCATCGGGTCGATCAAATAGAAGTGGTCCTGCAAGACCTGACCCTGGGCCGGCTTGAGCCAGGCCTGCAGCTGCTCGCGCGGCGCGCGCAACACGGTCACCGGCACGCCGGCCGCCAGGGCCTGCTGCAGCTCGGGGCGCAGCGGCGCGTCATCGGGAATCAGCAGCAGCTTGTCGACCTTGTCGCGCTCTTTGCCCAGCATCTCGCGCAGCTGGCGCTGCATATAGAGGCGGTCCTCGCAGGCCTTGGCACAGTTCGAATCCTGCACCAGGGTCAGCAGCCACTGCCCCTTCAGCGACTCGACGGGCACCGGCCGCCCGGCCAGGTCGCGCAGCGCCAGCGCGGCCGGCAGCTCCACCGTCGGCTCGATCAGATCGCCGTAGGGCTTGCCGCTGAGCTTGAGCACATAGAAGCTGAAGTAGGACGCGATCACCGGCGCCGCGCAGGCCAGCACCACCAGCAGCATGTTCAGCCGGCCGGCGCGGGTGCGCTGCTGGGCGGCCATCGCGCCCGGGTCGGGCAGGCTGTGCACGCTCATCGACAGGGGCTCGCTGTCAGAGCGAGCGGAGGCGGGGGCGGACGAGTTGGAACCAGACATAAAGACCCAGGAACAGCGCAGCGAGCGCAAACCATTGAAAGGCGTAACCGTAGTGCTTTTGCAGGCCGGCCTGCGGCACCGGCCAGTCGCGCAGCAGGCCGTCATCGGCCGCATCGGCCTGCTGGATGACCGTCAGCGGCAGCAGTGGCCGGCCGATCTCCTGCGCATAGGCAGCGGAACTCAGATTTTGCCGGATCGCGCCGCTGGCCGGCGCCGGCAGCTCAAAGGCCCTCGATGGCGATGCCGCCAGGCGCCCGCTCACCTCGACCGGATCGGTGCTGCTGCGCAGCGCCGGCACCTGCGCGAGCTGCCGCTCGTCGCGCGCCACCCAGCCGCGCTGCACCAGCACAGCCTCGGCCCGGTTCTCCAGCTGCAAGGGCGTCAGCACATAAAAGCCGACCCGGCCATTCATGGGCCGGTTGTCGAGGAACACCGTCCGGTCGGCCAGCCAGCGCCCGCGCAGCAACACCCGGCGATGCAGCAGGCCCTCGGCCTGTGCCGGCGCGACGGCCAGCTCGGCCGCCTCCAGTGGCGGCAGCGCCCCACGCTGATCGAGCGCGGCCTGCCAGGCGCGCTTCTGCGCCGCCCGGTCCAGCTGCCAGAAACCCAGGCGCGCGGCCAGGCCCACCGCCAGCACGGCGGCCAGCAGCACGACCCAGCGACGGCCGGCCGCCGTCATGGCCTCCCCCCGCTGGACAGCCCGGTGGAATAATCGGCAGCCATGAAAACCGTTTTTCTGCTCGCCTTCATCGGCATCCTCGGCGCGCTGGCAGCCGCCGGCCTCTTCATGCTGCGCAACAGCGGCGGCAAGCCGCGCGGGATGGCACGCGCGCTGGCCGTGCGGGTGGGCGTGTCGGTGGCGCTGTTCCTGTTCATTCTGCTGAGCTACTACATGGGCTGGATTCAACCGACCGGGGTGCCGCTGGCACGCTGACGAACACGCCAGCAAGCAATGAAAAAGCGCCGCTGCTAGCGGCGCTTTCATTTCAGCGCGAGGCCGCGCCCATCATCACATCCAGTAGACGACGACGTACAGGCCCAGCCACACAACGTCGACGAAGTGCCAGTACCAGGCCGCGCCCTCGAAACCGAAGTGGCGATCCTTGGTGAAGTGGCCCTTGTGCAGGCGCAGCGTGATGAACAGCAGCATCAGCATGCCGACGAACACATGGAAACCGTGGAAGCCGGTCAGCATGAAGAAGGTCGAGCCGAACACGCCGGAGCTGAGCTTGAGGTTCAGGTCGCGGTAGGCATGCATGTACTCGTAGCCCTGCACGAACAGGAAGACGATGCCCAGCAGCACGGTGGCCCACATGAAGGCAATGGTCTTGCCGCGCTTGCCGTCCAGCATCGCATGGTGAGCGATCGTCAGCGTCACGCCCGAGGTCAGCAGCAAGGCGGTGTTGATGGTCGGCAGCGGCCAGGGGCCCATGGTCTGGAAGGGCTCGACGATGCCGGCCGGCGAGGCCGTCATGCCGGCCGCGACGCTGGGCCACAGGGCCTTGAAGTCGGGCCACAGCAGCGCGTTCTCCAGGCTGCCCAGGCTCGGCACCGACTGGATGCGGGCCCAGTACAGCGCGCCGAAGAAGGCGGCGAAGAACATCACTTCGGAGAAGATGAACCAGCCCATGCTCCAGCGGAAGGAGACATCGATGCGGTCGCTGTAGAGGCCGCTCTCGCTCTCGCGGATCGCGTCGCCGAACCACTGCGTCAGCACCACGGCCCACCACAGCAGGCCGAAGCCCAGCGAGTAGGCGCCCCAGTCATGCCCGTTGATCCACTGGCCCGCGCCCAGGATCACGAAGAACAAGCCGATGGCTGCCATGACCGGATGCCGTGAGGGGCCGGGCACAAAATAGTAGGGGGTCTTCCCCGCCGTGGTCGCTGCCGACATATTTTTCTCCTCGAACTTAATCTCTGTTCAGTTCCGCTGACTCTCAGGCGCCGGCCACACCGCTGCCGATCACCCAGTTGACCAGCAGCACCAGCACCAGCACAAATAGCAGGGCCCCGATCACCCCGGCGATGATCACATGCACCGGATTGAGCTTGGCCACATCTTTCTCATAGTCGGCGCCGCGCCGCACACCGAAGAAGGCCCAGGCGATCGCCTTGACCGTCTGCAGGAACGAGGCCGGCCGCGCCGCCGCTTCTTTCAGATCCTGACCGGCTTTCACAGCTTGGCCTCCGGCTGCACCAGTGCCTGCTGCTGCCCCTTGCCCGCCACCTCGAAGAAGGTGTAGGACAGGGTGATGGTCTTGACGTCCTTGGGCAGCTTGGGATCGATCACGAAGGCCACCGGCCATTCCTTCTTCTCGCCCGGCTGCAGCGTGTACTCGTTGAAGCAGAAGCACTCCAGCTTGTTGAAGTGGGCCGTGGCCTGCTTCGGGGCATAGCTGGGAATCGCCTGCGCCGACATCGCGCGCGACTGGATGTTCTGGAACTCGTACATCACCGTGGTCAGCTCGCCCGGATGCACCTCCAGATGCCTGACGGCCGGCTTGAAGTCCCAGGGGCCGCGCGCATTGGCGTCGAACTCGATGGTGATCTTGCGGCTGTAGTCGATCTGGCTGTTCTTGACATCCTCGGCACGCAGCGCGTGCTGACGCTCCGAGAGCGACAGCACATTGATGCCCAGCGCGGTGCAGATGGCGTTGTAGACCGGCACCAGCGCGTAGCCGAAGCCGAACATCAGCGCCACCACCAGGCTCAGCTTGCCCACCAGCTGCAGATTGTCTCTGCGCAGCGCGGCGGCGAGCATGTCGAGGCGGCTTTTCATGGCGATCTCAGGCACCCAGCATCAGGATCTTGGCTGTGAAGCCGATGGCGAACATCGCCGCCACCGAGGCCAGGATCAGGGCCAGGCGCAGATTCTTCCTGCGTTGCTCAGGCGAGTTCATCGGTCAGTCCTCAGCCAATCACCTTGGTGGCGCTGGCATTGAGCTTGGGCGGCTCCTCGAAGGTGTGGAACGGGGCCGGCGACGGCACTTCCCACTCCAGGCCTTCGGCGGCTTCCCAGGGCTTTTGCGGCGCCTTCTCACCCTTGCCGCGCATCATCGGCAGGACCACGAACAGGAAGAAGTAGACCTGCATGAAGCCGAAACCGAAGGCACCGACCGAGGCAATCGCGTTGAAGTCGGCGTACTGCATCGAGTAGTCGGCATAGCGACGCGGCATGCCGGCCAGACCCAGGAAGTGCATCGGGAAGAAGGTGATGTTGAAGGTGATCAGCGAGCCCCAGAAGTGGATCTTGCCGCGGGTCTCCGAATACATCACGCCGGTCCACTTCGGACCCCAGTAATAGACGCCGGCGAACATCGAGAACAGCGAGCCGGCCACCAGCACGTAGTGGAAGTGCGCGACGACGTAGTAGGTGTCCTGCACCTGGATGTCGATCGGCGCCATCGCCAGGATCAGGCCGGTGAAGCCGCCCATCGTGAACACGAAGATGAAGCCCACGGCCCACAGCATCGGGGTCTCGAAGGTCATCGAACCGCGCCACATCGTGGCCAGCCAGTTGAAGATCTTCACGCCGGTGGGCACCGCGATCAGCATGGTCGCGTACATGAAGAAGAGCTGGCCCGTCACCGGCATGCCGGTGGCGAACATATGGTGGGCCCAGACGATGAAGGACAGGATCGCGATCGAGGCGGTCGCGTAGACCATCGAGGCGTAGCCGAACAGGCGCTTGCGGGCGAAGGCCGGCACGATCTGGCTGACGATGCCGAAGGCCGGCAAGATCATGATGTAGACCTCGGGGTGACCGAAGAACCAGAAGATGTGCTGGTACATGATCGGGTCGCCGCCGCCGGCCGGATTGAAGAAGGCGGTGCCGAAGTGGCGGTCGGTCAGCGTCATCGTGATCGCGCCGGCCAGCACCGGCATCACCGCGATCAGCAGGTAGGCGGTGATCAGCCAGGTCCAGGCGAACATCGGCATCTTCATCAAGGTCATGCCCGGAGCGCGCATGTTCAGGATGGTGACGATGATGTTGATCGAACCCATGATGGACGAGGCGCCCAGGATGTGCATCGCGAAGATGCCGGCATCCATCGACGGACCCATCTGCAGCGTCAGCGGCGCATACAGCGTCCAGCCGGCGGCGGGGGCGCCGCCGGGCATGAAGAAGCTGGCGACCAGCATCAGCGCGGCCGGGATCATCAGCCAGAAGCTGAAGTTGTTCATGCGCGCGAAGGCCATGTCCGACGCGCCGATCTGCAGCGGGATCATCCAGTTCGCGAAGCCGACGAAGGCCGGCATGATGGCGCCGAACACCATGATCAGGCCGTGCATCGTGGTGAACTGGTTGAACAGCTCGGGGTTCACGAACTGCAGGCCGGGCTGGAACAGCTCGGCACGGATGGCCAGGGCCAAGAGGCCGCCGATCATCAGCATCGTGAACGAGAACAGCAGGTACAGGGTCCCGATGTCCTTGTGATTGGTGGCAAACACCCAGCGCCGCCAGCCCGTCGGGGCATGGTGGTCGTCGTGATGGTCATGAACGTCGTGACCGTGATGGTCGAGCACTGCACTCATCTTGCTTTCCTTTTTTCGACGTCCGGGCTTACTTGCGAGCCGCCACGATTTCGGAGGGCTGAACGATCTGACCGGTCTTGTTGGTCCAGCTGTTCTTGGTGTAGGTGATCACGGCGGCGATCTCGGTGTCCGAGAGCTGCTTCCAGGCCGGCATCGCGCCGTTGGCAGCGCCGTTGAGCAGCACCGCGATCTGCTTGCCATGATCGGTATCCAGCACCAGCGGCGAGGCGTCCAGGCGCTTGATCGGGCCGGCGCCGGTGCCGTCGGCCTTGTGGCAGGCGGCGCAGTTGGCGTTGTAGACCTTCTCGCCGCGCGCCACCAGGGCCGCCAGCTCCCAGACCTTGCTCGGATCGTCGGCCTTGGCGGCCAGCTTCTTCTTCTCGCCGTCCACCCACTTGCTGTAGTCCTCGGCCGAGACCACCTTGACGTGGATGGGCATGTAGGCATGTTCCTTGCCGCACAGCTCGGCGCACTGGCCGTAGTAGTCGCCGATCTTCTCGGCGCGGAACCAGGTGTCGCGCACAAAGCCGGGGATCGCATCCTGCTTGACGCCGAAAGCCGGCACCATCCAGGCGTGGATCACGTCGTTGGCCGTCGTGATGATGCGCACCTTCTTGTTGACCGGCACGACCAGCGGGTTGTCGACCTTGAGCAGGTAGTTGTCGACGGCTTCGGGCTTGCCGGAGTCGGACATCTCGCGCTGCGTCGCGTCCAGCGTGGCCAGGAAGCCGATGCCTTCGCCCTCGCCCTTCAGGTAGTCATAGCCCCATTTCCACTGATAGCCGGTGGCCTTGATGGTCAGGTCGGCATTGGTGGTGTCCTTCATCGCAACGACCACCTTGGTGGCCGGCAGGGCCATCAGGATCACGATCACGAAGGGCACGACGGTCCAGGCGATCTCGACCTTGACGCTCTCGTGGAAGTTGGCCGACACCGCACCCTTGGACTTGCGGTGCTTGAAGATCGAATAGAACATCACGCCGAACACGGCGAAGAAGATGACCAGGCAGATGACCAGCATGAAGTTGTGCAACCACATCTGTTCGGCAGCGATCTTGGTGACCGGCTCGTGCAGATTGATCTGGTTGACCTTGGGGCCACCTGGCAAGTCATTCACCGCCAAGGCCGCCTGGCTGGCCAGCGTGGCACCGAAGGCCAACGCCAGCTGGCTGATCTGGCGCCTCAGCTGATGCACTCGTGCGTTCATCATCGTCATGGTCGTCGCTTCTAGTTCAAATTCAACCCACGGACTTAGCGGCAGAGAACGGTGTCGTTCGCTGCCGCTACATCCTTCGCAATCTTCGCCCGGGACCAGGCCTCGCCTCTATCGGACACAGCGGGCGCAAAACTTCGGTGATTCACCTCTTGCCCGCCACCCCGTCGCACAAGACGACTGACCTGAATCAACAAGGGACTCGGGCCAATATGGCTGGAACCTGATCGGCGGCGGATTTTAGCCTACGCCTCTGTCGGCCCTGTGGTCTTTGCGCGTCGCTGCGCAGCCCCATTCATGATTCCTTGCCCGCCCCGCGCACCATCGTGCGCATTTGATCCAGGGAAACCCGGGTCTCGGCCGCCATCTTGAGCTTGGGGGCCGGTTTGAACGCATGGCCGTAGACCAGCTCCAGGCTCAGCTGCAGGCGCCCATCCGGCCCGCGCAGAGCCTCCAGTGCCTGCAGCAGCCGGCCGCGCCAGGCCCGCGAGCGCAGGCCGGCAAAGCGCGCCGGCGACAGATTGCCCCCCATCGCGCGCAGATCGGCCAACAGCCGCTCAGGCTGGCCCCAGGTCAGCGTGATGCGCTCCTGGTCCATCACCGGATCGGCAAAACCTGCCCCCACCAGCATGTCGCCGACATCATGCATATCGATCCATTCCGGCCCCGGCAAACCCCAGCCCAGGGCCTCGTACAGCGGCCGCAGCTCGCGCAGGCTGTCCGGCCCCAGGCAGGAGAACATCACAAAGCCGTCCACCGCCAAGGCCCGGTGCCACAGCTTCAGCAACGCCTCGGGATCCGGGCTCAGATGCAGATACATATTGGCCCACAGCAGCTGGGCCACACCCTCGCCCGCCTGCTGGGGCAGACTGACCGAGGGTTTGGCAGTGCCGCGCAAGACCTGCCACCAGCCCTTGTGCTGCGCCAGGCTGCGCTCACGCAGCGCAGGCACCGGCTCCACCAGCAGCTGGGCGGCCTGCGGATAGGCCTGGCGCAGGTCCTCGCCGCTGCCCCCCAGGAACGCCGACCACTGCAGGACGCGCTCGGGCTGCAGCTTGATCACCGGCAGCCGCTCGGCCATGCGGCGCGAAATCTCCGCGTGCAGCCAGGGCGGATCATCGGCACGCGCCAGGCGGCGCAGGTGGTGGACCAGGGCCCGCGCATCGATCTGCTGGCGTTCGGGACGCCGGGCGTCGGTGGATTCATCGGGCGGCAACATGGGGCGGCAGTATATTGAGCCATGGACCGCCGCGCCCTGGCCTCTTCCAAACCCTCGCTGGTCGAGCGGGTGCTGATGCGCTGCCCCGGCCAATGCGCGGTATGCCGCGCCTGGTCGGCACAGCGCGTCTGCGTCGACTGCCTGATGCGCTACGCGCGCCCGGTGCCGCGCTGCTGGACCTGCGCGGCGCGGCTGCCGGCCGAGCTGACCGGCCACCCCGAACCCAAATGTGGCGCCTGCCTGCGCCACCCCCCGCCGCTGACGCGCTGCATCGCGGCGCTGGACTATGCCTTCCCCTGGGACGCGCTGCTGCAGCGCTACAAATTCCACCAGGCCCTGGACCTGCGCGAGACCTTGCTGGACCGGCTCGACCAGGCCCTGGCCAGCGCGCAGGCCGAGGAGCCCGACTGTGTGCTGCCGGTGCCCTTGTCGCGCGAGAGGCTGCGCGAACGCGGCTACAACCAGAGCCACGAGCTGGCCCGCGCGCTGGCCAAGCGCCGCAAATTGGTCTGCCACGCCCATCTGCTCTTGCGCGTGAGGGATACTGCACACCAGCTCAATCTCCCCCCCGAGCAGCGCGCCGCGAACGTGAAGCACGCCTTCGCGATCGAACCCAAGCGACTGCGCGAGCTGCGCGGCTGCCATGTGGCCCTGGTCGACGATGTGATGACCACCGGCGCCACCCTGTTCGAGCTGGCCAGGCTGCTGCGCAAGGCCGGGGTCAGCCGCGTGCAGGCCTGGGTGGTGGCGCGCACCGCAGACAACTGATCACCACACCATGTTCAATATCGTCCTGGTCCAGCCGGAAATCCCGCCCAACACCGGCAACATCATCCGCCTGGCCGCCAACACCGGCTGCCGCCTGCATCTGATCGAGCCGCTGGGCTTCTCGATGGAGGACAAGCTGCTGCAGCGCGCCGGGCTCGACTATCACGAGTACGCACAGCTGACCCGCCATGCCGACTGGCAGGCCTTTCTCGACCAGGCAAGACCCGACCTCGCCCGGATGTTCGCGTTCACGACGCGCGGCAGCCGCCATTTCGGCGACGCGCGGTGGCAGCCCGGCGACTGGCTGGTGTTCGGCTCCGAGACCGCCGGGCTGGCGCCGGCGCTGCGCGAGAGCTTTGCGCCCGAGCAGCGCCTGCGTCTGCCCATGCGGCCCGAGCAGCGCAGCCTCAACCTCAGCAACAGCGTCGCGGTCGCGGTGTTCGAGGCCTGGCGGCAGAACGGCTACGCGGGCGCCGCCTGACTACTCGGCGACCACCCCGGCCGCCTTGATCATCTGGCCCCAGCGCCCGCGCTCGCTCTTCATCAGCGCCGCCAGCGCATCCGGCGTCGAGGCCGCCGCGCTGAAGTACTGGCTCAACATCTTGCCGCGCACCTCGTCGCTCTTGATGATGCGCACCAGCTCGGTCGACAGCCGCTGAACAATGGCCGCAGGCGTCTTGGCGGGTGCCAGCATGGCCTGCCAGGAGATCGCCTCGAAGCCGGCATAGCCCGACTCCGCCAGGGTCGGCAGCTCGGGCAGCGAGCCGACCCGGCCCGGGCTGGTGACCCCCAGCGCCTTCAGCTTGCCGGCCCGCACCTGGCCCATCGCGATGCCGGGCACCATGAAGCCGGCCTGCACCTGGCCGGCCAGGATCGCGTTGACCACCTGCGGAAAGCCCTGGTACGGCACATGGACCAGATCGATGCCGGCGCGCTGCTTGAAGCTTTCCATCGCCAGATGGGCGGCGCTGCCATTGCCGACGCTGCCGTAGTTCAGCTGGCCCTTGCGCTCCTTGGCGATGCGCACGAAATCGGCCAGCGTGTGGGCGCCCAGCTTGGGGTCGACCACCAGCACATTCGGGCTGGTCGCGACCAGGCCGATCGGCTGCAGCTCCTTGACCGGGTCATAGGCCAGGCGGGCGCTCAGCAGCGGCGCCGTCACCAGCGGGCCCTGGATCGTGAACAGCAGCGTGTAGCCATCGGGCTCGGCCTTGGCCACCGCTCCGGTGCCGATATTGCCGCCGGCGCCGGGACGGTTGTCGATGACCACCGGCTGGCCCAGGCTGGCGGCCAGCGGCTCGGCGATCGCGCGGGCGATGATGTCGGGCGAGCTGCCGCCCGGGAAGGGCACGACCAGCTTGATCGGGCGGCTGGGCCAGGCCTGGGCCAGCGCCGGCAAGGCCCATGAAGCGGCCGCAGCCTGCAGAAGATGACGGCGTTGCATGATGAGTGGGTTCCTGTTCAGTGTTCGGGCCGCGCCTCGCGGCCCATCAGCAACTCGACCGCCTCGACCGGGCTCAAGCGCCCCTCCAGCACGGCCACGACCGCAGCGGTGATCGGCATGTCGACACCGGCGGCGGCGGCGCGCGCCAGCACGGTCGGCGCGCTGTAGACGCCCTCGGCCACATGGCCCAGCTGCTGCAGGATCTGCGGCAGCGCCAGGCCTTCGGCCAGCAGCAGGCCGACGCGGCGGTTGCGCGACAGATCGCCGGTGGCGGTCAGCACCAGGTCGCCGATGCCCGAGAGCCCCATAAAGGTCTCGGTCCGTGCGCCCAGTGCCTGGCCCAGGCGCAGCATCTCGGCCAGGCCGCGGGTGATCAGCGCGGCACGGGCGTTCAGACCCGGCAGCAAACTGCCGGCCCCGGCACGCTGGCCCAGGCCATCGGCAATGCCCACCGCAATGGCCATCACGTTCTTGACCGCGCCGCCGACCTCGACGCCGACCGGATCGGCCGAGGTGTAGACGCGCAGCCGCTCGCTGTGAAAGGCATCCACCGCCAGCTGCACCAGCGCCGCATCGCCGCTGGCCGCGACCAGGGCGGTGGGCTGGCCGGCCGCGACCTCCTGCGCAAAGCTGGGACCCGACAAGATGCCGGCGCGCAGGCGCGGCTGCACGGCGGCCGCGATCTGGTGCCCCAGCAGACCGGTGCCGGCCTCGAAGCCCTTGCACAGCCACAGCACGCCCGCGCCATCGGGCAGCGCGGCCAGCATCTCGCGCAGGCCGGCCATCGGCGTCGCGACGATCAGCAGGCCCTCGCGGCCATGGGCGATGGCCGCCGCCAGATCGGCGCTCAGCGCCAGGCCGTCGGGCAAGGCGGTGTCGGGCAGATAGCGGTGGTTGAGGCGGGTCGCGGCCATCTCGGCCACGGCGGCGCTGTTGCGCGCCCACAGCAGCACCTGATGGCGCGCCGCAGCCTGGATGGCCAGCGCCGTGCCCCAGGCCCCGGCGCCCAATATCGTGATCTTCATGACAGTGGATCTGAAATGCAAAAACGCCCCGGCCGCTGCTGCTGCTCGGGGCGCATCATCACCGAGACCGGTCTCAGTTGATCGTCGGGGTGGCGGCCTGCTCGGCGCGCTGGGCCTGCTGGGCTTCGAACATGGCCTGGAAGTTCACTTCGGTCAGCAGCACCGGCGGGAAGCCGGCGCGGGTGCAGACGTCCGAGACCACGGCGCGCAGATAGGGATAGATCATCTGCGGGCAGACGATGCCGACAATGCCTTCGACCTGGTCTTGCGGCAGATTGCGGATCTCGAAGATGCCGGCCTGCTTGGCCTCGATCAGGAACAGGGTCTTGTCGCCATTGACCTTGGTCGTCACGGTGGCGGTCACGCAGACCTCGTAGATGCCGTCGGCCACCGGCTCGGCGGACAGCGCGAGGTTGATGTCGACCTGGGGCTGGGCCTGGTCCAGCAGGATCTGGGGCGAATTCGGCTGCTCCAGCGACAAGTCCTTCAGGTACATGCGCTGGATCTGGAACACGGGGGTGTTGTTGCTCTCGTCGGCCATGATGTCTTTCCAAATAAAAGCCCGTCGGCCAAGCGCCACGGGCAGCAGGGCGGGATTATGGCCCAGGCCACCCCGACGCCATCCCCCGCGCTCAGGCGCCTTGCAAGAGCGTCTGCAAGCCCCCACGCTGGTCCAGGGCCATCAAATCGTCACATCCGCCGACATGGGTGTCGCCGATGAAGATCTGCGGCACGGTGCGCCGGCCGGTCAGCGCCATCATCGCGTCGCGCGCCGCCGGGTCCATATCGATGCGGACCTCCTCGATCTGCTCGACGCCGCGCTGCTTCAGCAGGCTCTTGGCCCGCACGCAGTAGGGGCAGACCTGGGTGGTGTACATCTTCACGGCTTGCATAGGAATGACTCAGGCGTTCTTCTCGACAGGCAAATTCGCCTCGCGCCAGGCAGTGACGCCGCCGGCCAGCGGCTGGGCCTTTTCGTAACCCAGCTTGCGCAGCATGCCAGCGGCGCGCGCGGCGCGTGCGCCGGTCTGGCACACCACCACCACAGGCAGGGCCTTGTTGCTGGGCAGTTGCTTGTGGCCTTCTTGCAGGGCAGACAGCGGGATGTTGCGGGCACCGCTGACATGCGATGCGGCGAACTCGGCCGGCTCGCTGACATCGATCAGCACCGCTTTCTCACGGTTGATCAGGCGCACGGCCTCGGCCGTCGAGATGGCCGCGCCGCTGCGCGCCAGGCTCGGCCACAGCAGCAAACCGCCGGACGCAAGCGCCGCCAGCACCAAATACCAGTTGTCGAGCAGGAAGTTCAAGGGCAGGTCCGATTGGAGAAAAGGGCCGGATTATAAAACCCGGCCACCCCACAGGCCTCAGCCGAGCTTGAAGGTCGATACCGCCGTCTGCAGCGCCTGGGCCTGCTGCTCCAGGCTGCTGGCCGCCGCGGCGGCCTGTTCGACCAGGGCCGCGTTCTGCTGGGTCATCTGGTCGAGCTGGGCGATCGACTGGTTGACCTGGCCGATGCCGGCGCTCTGCTCGCTGGAGGCGGCGGTGATCTCGCCGATGATGTCGGAGACCCGCTGCACGCTGGCGACGATCTCGCTCATCGTGCTGCCGGCGTCCTGCACCAGGCGGGCCCCGGTCTCGACCTTGTCGACCGAGGTGCCGATCAGGCCCTTGATCTCGCGCGCCGCCTCGGCGCTGCGCTGCGCCAGCGAACGCACCTCGCCGGCCACGACCGCGAAGCCGCGGCCCTGCTCGCCGGCCCGGGCCGCCTCGACCGCCGCGTTCAGCGCCAGGATATTGGTCTGGAAGGCAATGCCGTCGATCACGCCGATGATGTCGGCGATCTTCTTCGAGCTGGCATTGATCTCGTCCATGGTCGCGACCACCTGGCCCACCACCGCGCCGCCCTTTTGCGCCACCGCCGCGGCCGAGCCGGCCAGCTGATTGGCCTGGGCGGCGGCTTCGGCGCTCTGGCGCACCGTGCCGGTCAGGTCCTGCATATTGCTGGAGGTCTGCTCCAGCGAGCTGGCCTGCTTCTCGGTGCGCAGCGACAGATCATGGTTGCCGACTGCGATCTCGCGCGAGGCCACCGTCATCGAATCGGTGCCGCTGCGCACATTGGCGACGATGGCCGAGAGGCCCTGCGACATCGCCCGCACCGCCGCCAGCAGGCTGGCCTCGGCGCCGGGTGCCACCGCGATGGTCTGCGACAGATCGCCGTCGGCCATCATGCGCATCACATCGCGAGCGTACTCGGGCTCGCCGCCGAGTTGGCGCCAGACACTGCCTATCACCAGCCAGGAGCCGACCCCCAGCGCCAGCACCACCACCAGGCCGCTGATCAGGATGGCCATCAGGCTGGCCGACACACCGTCATTGGCGCGCGCCAGGCCGGACTCGAAGCCCTCGTTGGCCTCCACCCGCGCCTGCGCGACGACCGTCTCGACGGCCTTCAGCGCCGCCTGCATCCTGGGCACGGCGCCGGCCTGATCACCCTGCTTGAGGCCCATGAAGAGCTCGGCTGTCTCGACCGAGGCCGCGAAATAGGCCTCGAAGCTGGCCTTCAGCTTGGCGCCCATCTCGGCCTTGCCGTCGATGCGGGCGATCGCGTCGAGCAGCTTGCGCATCGTCGCGGCGCGTTCGTTGGCCTCGTCCAAGCGCTTTTTCTCGCCCTCGGCCACCGCGCTCTGTATCGTCACGCCCAGCGCCTCCAGATTGGAGGCGAACTGGGTGGTGGCGTCCAGATAGGGGTAGTCGGTCTGCCCTACTGCAGCGATGGCCGCCGAGGTGCGGGCCGAGAACGCCCACACCACGGCAATGCCCACGGCAAAGATCAGGGCGGCAAACGCTGGCAGCAGCCAGATCCGGGTTCGGACATTCATTGAGAGTCTCCAGCGGCGTGGCGCCACGGCTTTTCTTGGGATATCAATCGACGCTCAGCACAACCTTGACGCTGCCGTCCACCGCCGACTTCTCGATATAGCCGATCGCATCGGCATTGGCGGCGACGAACTTCTTGATCTCGGCCGAGCTCGCCAGCTCCTTGGGCGGCGTGGCCTTGCCCGAGAACACCAGGCGCGACCAGGCGGCCTTGACCTGGGCGGCCTGCTTGCCGGTCACCTTGGTATAGAACTGCTCGCGCACGGCCGCACTCTCGGGCTGGTCCAGCGCCGCAGCGGTGGCGCCGCCGGGCAGGGTATTGCTCTTGCCGAGAAAGATGCCGGCCACCTGGTCGGCCGTCATCGCGGCCGTGGCGTTCTTCGGGTTGACGATCACGGCCACCTGGGCCTGGGCCAGACCGGCAGCGGCCAGGGCCAAGGCGGTCAAGGAGAGACGAAGCTTGTTTTTGATCATGGCTGCACCCCGCCTCAGAACACCACATCCACAGCCAGGCTGTAGACATTGACATGGCCGCTGCCGAAGCCGGGCTGGACACGGGTGAACAGGCCGCTGCCCTTGGGGCTGATGCGGTCGAACTGGGTCTTCACCGCGACATTGCGCATCGCGTCCCAGCGCAGGCCCAGGGCCACCGTTTTCTGCTCGGTGCGCTGGCCTTCGACCGTGCCGTCCACCAGGGCCTTCAGCCCGTTGAGCTGGGGCGACAGGCCCAGCGGGATGGTGTTGTCGACATTGTTGTCGTCCACCTTCAGGCGCGACAGCGTCAGATAGGGCGTGAACTTGCCAACCCGGTAGCCCAGGGTCGTGTACCAGCCGGTGGTGTCGGGGATATAGGTCTTGGTGCGGCGCAAGGTGTACTCGCTGTTGAACAGCCAGTTGCCCTCGTCGAAAGCCAGGCCGACGCCGGTGAAGCTGACGTCCTTGGAGCGCGCCGACAGTTGGTCACCGACGCTGGAGACGCTCGGCAGCGGCACGCCGCGCAGGCCGGCCACCAGCTGGTCCAGCGTCGCGCTCTCGACCGTGATCTTGCCCACCGCATGGCCCAGGCGCAGCGTGATGCCGCCATCCAGCTCGGCCGTGGTGTTGAAGCCCATCAGCTCCTTGATCTTGAGCTTGGTGCGCTCGAAATGGGCCGAGGAGCTGCCGGCGAACAGCTGGGCGCTGACGGTGGCCGAACCGATATTCGTCTGATACAGGCCGTCAACGCCATCGAAATGGCTGACCGGCACCTGGCCATAGACATCCAGCGGCGGGCGCAGCCAGGTGTTGGCATAGCCGACATCGCGGAAATCGGAGACCGCGAAGAATGGCGCGCCCATGCGGCCGGCGCGCAGCGCCAGCGACGGCAGCAGCTGGGCCTTGACGAAAGCCCACTCCAGCTCGGGCGTGAAGCTGCCCTTGCCGTTCTGCTTGGTCAGCAGCTGGGCGGTGCCGGAGAACACCGTGTTGAGCCGGCCGGTGGCCTGCAGGCCCAGCTTGCTGTCGACCTCGCCGCTGAAGGACTTGTCGCCGCCACGGACCTGGCCGGGCAGCGCGTAGTGGGCCTTGTTCGTGTCCGTGCCCACCACGCCCAGCGTGGCAAAGCCCGAGAACGTGAACGCGGACTGGGAGCTCTGCGCCTGCGCGCCCAGGCTCGCCAGGGCGGCGACCAGGGGCAGCAGACGGCACAGGCTCGATCGAGCGGTCGACAACATCATCACAACATCTCCTTCAACGACAAACTGGTTTTGGTGCGCGAATACAGCACAAGCGTGCGCTGTTCGCCCCATGCATCACCGGGTTTTCGGCCATCGCCACCCGGTCTTGAATCACAACTGGCCGGCAATGGCCCGGCTTTTGCTCGCATTTAGAATCGCGCCAGCCCAAAAACGGGCTGCATCCAACAAGACCCACGTCCATGTACAAGCTCGTGCTCATTCGCCATGGCGAATCCACCTGGAATCTCGAAAACCGCTTCACCGGCTGGACCGATGTCGACCTGACCCCCACGGGCGTCGAACAGGCCAAGCAGGCTGGCCGCCTGATCAAGCAGGCCGGGCTGGATTTCGATGTCGCCTACACCTCGGTGCTCAAGCGCGCCGTCTGGACGCTGTGGCACTGCCTGGACCAGATGGATCGCACCTGGCTGCCGGTGGTGCACGAGTGGCGCCTCAACGAGCGCCACTACGGCGCGCTGCAAGGGCTCAACAAGGCCGATATGGCCAAGCAGTATGGTGACGAGCAGGTGCTGATCTGGCGCCGCAGCTACGACACGCCGCCGCCGGCGCTGGAAGCGAGCGACCCGCGCAGCGAACGCAGCGATATCCGCTACGCCAAGCTCAAGGACGGCGATGTGCCGCTGACCGAATGCCTGAAAGACACGGTGGCCCGCGTGATGCCGTTCTGGAACGAAAGCGTTGCGCCCGCCATCCTATCGGGCAAACGCCTGGTCATCGCGGCCCATGGCAACAGCATCCGTGCCCTCGTGAAGTATTTGGACAATATCGGCGACAACGAGATCGTTGGCGTGAATATTCCCAACGGCATCCCGCTGGTCTACGAGCTCGATGCCAACCTGAAGCCGATCAAGAGCTACTACCTGGGCGACGCCGAGGCGGCCGCCAAGGCCGCTGCGGCGGTGGCGAATCAGGGCAAGGCCTGAGCCAGCAGCGGCCGCAGTGCTGCGGCCAGCAGCGGCACTACGCTGACGGCATTGCTGGCATGCGGCACGCTGTTGCTGCTCCACACATGGCGCACGCCGGCCGCTTGTAGCGCCGGCAGCGCGTCGCCGTTGAACAGCGCGTGGGTCACCGCGACATCGACCGCAGCCGCGCCGCGCGCCAGCAGGCCCTGGGCCGCGCCGATCAAGGTGCGGCCGGTCGAGGCCATATCGTCCAGCAGCACCACCGCCCGGCCCTGCACCTCGACCTGGGGCAGCGCCAGGCTGACCACATGGTCGCCATGGCGGACCTTGCGGCCTACCGCATGATCCAGGCCGCCGGCGCGGGCCGCCTCGCTGACCCACTGGCCCGATTCCTCGTCGGGGCCGAGCAGCAGCGCACCGGGCACCCGCTCGGCGATCCAGCGCCCCAGCAGCGGCGCGGCCGATAGCGCAAGACCCGTCCCCGCCGGCATCACCTCGTCGAGGCTGGCGATGCGGTGCAGATGCGGGTCTATCGTCAGCACATGGTCGAACTGCGCGGCCAGCAGCCGCGCGATATGGCGCTGGCTGACCGCCTCGCCGGGCGTGAACTCCATGTCCTGGCGCATATAGGCCAGATAGGGGCTGACCAGGCTCAGCGCTCGCGCGCCCAGCTCGCGGGCAGCGGGCGCGGCGATCAGCAGCTCGACCAGCTTTTCATTGGGCTGCTGCAGGCCGCGCAGCAGGATCACGCGCGCAGGCAAGGGCTTGGGCAGGACCAGGCGCAGCTCGCCGTCCGGAAAACGATGGCGTGTCACGAAGTCCAGCGGCACGCCCAGGGCCTGCGCCAGTTCCTCGGCCAGCGCGCGTTCATCGTCAAAGGCAAGCAGCAGGGTGTCGGTCATCACAGCGAGAAGAAAGAGCCGCCGGCAAAGTCCTGCGGCAGTTGTTCGGGGGTGCCGACGCGGCAGCCGGGGTCCTTGTCGGCATGGGCGCGGGCAAAGGCCAGGTCGGCGTCGAAGGCGGCATGGATGCGGTAGAGCGGCTCGCCGCAGCGCACCGGGTCGCCCAGCTTCTTCAGCAGCAGCAGACCCGCGCCGGCCGCCTGGGGCGCGCCGGCCAGGCGGGCGATACGGGCGATGCGCAGATTGTCGAGTTCGATCACGACACCGTTCGCGCTGGCCAGCACCTCATGGGTCAGCGCGCCCAGGACGGGCCTGTCGGCGCGCCGCCCCTGGGCATCGATGAGGGCGTTGAAGCGGGCCAGCGCGCGGCCGGAATCGAGGATGTCCCGGGCGATCCGCTCACCCTGGCCGCCGCGCACATCGGGATCGAACTCGATCATGCGGCCGGCCAGCCGCAAGGCCTTCTGGCGCAGATCCTGCGGTGCGCCGGGCTCGCCCTGCAGGACGGCCATCACGTCGCGCGCCTCCAGCACCGGGCCGATACCGGCACCGATGGGCTGGCGGCCATCGGACAGCAGCACATCGAGCTGCAGGCCCAGATGGCCGGCCACATACTCGAACAGCTTCTTCAGGCGCTGGGCCTCCGGGGCCGACCGGACCTTGGCGCTGGGCCCCACGGGAATGTCCAGCACCAGGTGCGTGGCACCGGCCGCGACTTTCTTGCTGAGGATGGAGGCCACCATCTGGCCCGGCGAATCGATGGACAGCGGGCGCTCGACCGAGATCAGGATGTCGTCGGCCGGCGAGAGATCGGCCGTGCCGCCCCAGGCCAGGCAGGCCCGGGTCTGGCGCACGATCTCGACCATGCGCTCGAAGCTCAGCTCCACAGTCGCTAGCACCTCCATGGTGTCGGCCGTGCCGGCCGGCGAGGTGATCGCGCGCGAGCTGGTCTTGGGGCACAGCATGCCGTGCGCCGCGACGATGGGCACGACCAGCATCGAGGTGCGATTGCCGGGAATGCCGCCTATGCAGTGCTTGTCCACCACCAGGCCGGCGCCGACCTGGTGCTGCCAGTCGAGCTTGCGGCCCACCGCAATCATGGCCTCGGTCAGATGCAGCACCTCCTCGCGGTCGAGCTCGTACTGGTTGGTCGCCACCACGAAGGCCGCCAGCTCGATCTTGGAATAACGGGCCGAGGCCACATCGCGGATGATGGCGGCCAGCTCCTGCCGGCCCAGCCGCTCGCCATTGATCTTGCGATGCAGCGCGGCAATCGAGGCCGGCGGCTCGGCATGCGCAATGCTGGCGCCGTGGCCCTCGAGCACGCCCAGGCGCTCGAAGGCGTCCTCGCTCAGGCCCAGCTCGCAATTGCTGACGATGCGTTCGTCATCGACCACATTGAGCACGGCCAGGATCGCCTGCCCGTTGGCATGGACCTCGACCTTGGACAAGGCCTGAAAGCCCGCCGCCCGCACCACCGGGCAGTCGCGGTGCAGATAGACCACGTTTTCGCGCCAGGTGTCGATGCCGACCCGGCGTATCTGCAGCGGTGCAAGCGTCATGCCCCGACTGTAGGCCAGCAGCGTGCGACCCGGGGGCCTGTCAGATCAAGCCAGGGCGTCAGCGATCTCGCCGCGCAGGCGCTCGGCCAGCGCGCGCCGGTCGGCGTGCGCGCTGCTGTGAGCGCTCAGGATCTGGATCTCGATGGCCAGGCCCTGCGCACTGGCCACGCTCCACAGGCTGCGCACCAGGGTCATGTCGCCGACGAAGCGGGCCGTCGTGCTGAAGCGCTCACCGGGCTCATGCCAGCGCAACACCACCGGCTGGATCGGCATCTCGGTGGCGATGGCCGCCTGCAGCAGATTGGCATGGAAAGGCAAGGGCTCGGGGCCGGGGCCGGTCGTGCCCTCGGGGAAGACCGCCACGGTGTCGCCGGCCTGCAGCGCCTCGGCCGTCTGATGCACGACGCGCAGGGCATCGCGCTTGCTGGAACGCTCGATGAACAGCGTGTTCACGCCCACCACCAGCATGCCGACGATGGGCCAGTGCTTGAGCTCGGCCTTGGAGACAAAGCGCGCCTCGGGCAGCACCGCATGCATGGCGGCGATATCCAGCCAGGACACATGGTTGGCCACCACCAGCTTGGCGCCCGGCCGGCCCTGGCCGCGCAGCTGCAGCTCGACCCCCAGCAGCCGCAAGGTCTTGCGCGACCACCACTGGATGTGGTGCTGGCGCTGCGGCTTGGCCAGACCATCAAAGCGCAAGGCGATCAGCGCCAGGCCGTGCAGGATGTGCAGGCTCAGGCGCAACAAACGCCACACGGCGATGGGGGCTCGCATCTCAGGTCGCGGAGGTCTTGGCTTCGTGGGCGATATGGCCCGCCACCAGGGTATAGCGCACCCGGCCCGGCAGCTCAAATCCGGTGATGTCGGCGGCGAAGGGCGTGTACTTGCCCTGGCTCAAGAGCTGATCCGGTGTGACCGCCCAGCGCGCGCGCGCATCGAAGACGCAGACATCGGCCACCCCGCCCTCGACCAGGCGGCCGGCGCTGGCCGACAGCGAACCCAGCGCATTGCCAAGCACCCGCACCGGCTCGTTGCTGACCACGGCCAGCGCCCGCGCCAGCGGCAGCTGCAGGTCCTCGGCCCATTTCAGCGCCAGGCTCAGCAGCAGCTCCAGCCCGGTGGCGCCGGGTGTGGCCTCGGCAAAGGGCAGCATCTTCTCATCCTCGTCGACCGGCATATGGTCGGACACCAGCGCGTCCAGCGTGCCGTCGGCCAGGCCGGCGCGCAACGCGTCGCGGTCGCGGCCCTGGCGCAGCGGCGGCGTGACCCGCATCGCCGAGTTGAAGTAGCCGATGTCCACATCGCTCAGATGCAGCGAGTTGATCGACACATCGGCCGTCACGTTCAGCCCTTCGCGCTTGGCCGCGCGCAGCAGCTCGACGCCGGCGGCGCTGGAGAGGCGGCACAGATGGACCCGCGCGCCGGTGACGCGCACCAGCTCGAAGATGGTGTGCAGCGCCACCGTCTCGGCCGCCACCGGCACGCCGGACAGGCCCAGCCGGGTCGCGACCGCGCCGCTGGCCGCGACGCCGCCGGCCAGCCAGGGGTCCAGCGGGTGCAGCCAGACCGTGTAGTCGAAGGTGGCCGCGTACTGCAGCGCGCGCAGCAGGATCTGCGTGTTGCGGATCGGATGGTCGGCTTGCGAGAAGCCGACACAGCCGGCCTCGGTCAGCTCGGCCATCTCGGTCAGCGCCTCGCCCGCCAGGCCGCGGGTCAGCGCGCCGAGCGGGAAGAGACGGCACAGGCTGAGCTTGCGGGCGCGGAACTTCAGCATCTCCACGAGGCCAGGCTCGTCCAGCGCCGGATCGGTGTCGGGCGGGCAGACCAGGCTGGTGACGCCGCCGGCCGCGGCCGCGTTCAGCTCGCTCTCCAGCATGCCCTCGTGCTCATGGCCGGGCTCGCGCAGCCGCGCCGCCAGGTCCACCAGGCCGGGGGCCACCACCAGGCCGCTCGCGTCGATGACGCGCTGCGCCTCGAACTCGCTGACATCACCCAGCGCGACGATGCGGCCGGAGGCGATCGCCAGATCGCCGATGCGGTCCAGGCCCGAGGCCGGGTCGATCAATCGACCGTTCTTGATCAGGATCTTCATGCTTCGTTTCCAGCCAGGATGGACATCACCGCCATGCGCACCGCGATACCGAAGGTCACCTGCGGCAGGATCACGCTCTGCTTGCCGTCGGCCACGGCCGAGTCGATCTCGACGCCGCGGTTGATCGGCCCCGGATGCATCACGATGGCATCGGGCTTGGCCAGCGCCAGCTTCTCCGGCGTCAGGCCGAAGTTCTTGAAGAACTCACCGGCGCTGGGCAGCATCGCACCGCTCATGCGCTCGTTCTGCAGGCGCAGCATGATGATGACGTCGGCGCCGCGGATGCCCTCGGCCATATCGTGGCAGACCCGCACGCCCATCTCGCGCAGATCGCCGGGCACCAGGGTCTTGGGGCCGACCGCGCGGATCTCGGGCACGCCCAGGATGTTCAGCGCGTGGATGTCGGAGCGGGCCACGCGCGAATGCACGATGTCGCCGACGATGGCCACGGTGAGGTTGCGGAAGTCTTTCTTGAAATGCCGGATCGTGTACATGTCCAGCAGGCCCTGCGTCGGATGGGCGTGGCGGCCGTCGCCGGCGTTGACCACATGGACATGGGGCGCGCAATGCTGGGCGATCAGATAGGGGGCGCCGCTCTCGCTGTGGCGCACGACGAACATATCGGCATGCATCGCGGACAGATTGGCCACCGTGTCGAGCAGGGTCTCGCCCTTGGCCGTCGAGCTGCGCGCGATGTCCAGGTTCAAGACATCGGCCGACAATCGCTTGGCGGCGATCTCGAAGGTCGTGCGGGTGCGGGTGCTGTTCTCGAAGAACAGATTGAACACCGACTTGCCGCGCAGCAGTGGCACCTTCTTGACCTCGCGGTCGTTGACCGACAAAAAGGTACCGGCGGTGTCCAGGATCTGGTGGATCACGGCCTGGGGCAGGCCCTCGATCGACAGCAGATGGATCAGCTCGCCGTGCTTGTTCAGTTGGGGATTTCGTTTACTCAGCATCTGGTCGTCCCCTCGCTCATTCCACATCGAAACTGAAGCGGCCATCGTCGGCGCGCGCCAGCCGCAGCTTGTGCTCGGCCGCCAGCGTCACGCGCGCGGCCGAGAAGGCCGGCTCGATGGGCAGCTCGCGCCCGCCCCGGTCCACCAGCACCGCCAGCGTGACGCTGGACGGGCGGCCGAAGTCGAACAGCTCGTTGATCACGGCCCGCGTCGTGCGGCCGGTGTAGAGCACGTCGTCGATCAGCAGCACCGGGCGGCCGTTGACGTCGAAGGGCAGCTTGGTGTGGTCGGCGCTGGCACTCATGCCCTTGGAGCCGAAGTCGTCGCGGTGCAGCGAGCTGGAGATCACGCCGGGCTCGCCGGCCAGACCCAGATCCTTCTGCAGCCGCTCGGCCAGCCAGGCCCCGCCGGACCAGATGCCCACCAGGGCCGCGTCGGGCATCAACAGCCGGCGCACGCCCTTCAGCAGGTCGGCATAAAGGGCTTCGGCATCAAGTAAAAGTGTGCTCATGGATGCTCACGAAAGAACTGTTCAAGAATCAGGGCGGCAGCGGCCGAGTCGATGTCGCGCGCCCCCATGCTTTCGGCCTCGACGCTGGTGTAGCGCTCGTCGACCTCGAAGACCGGCAGGCGAAAGCGCCCCTTCAGCTGGCGGCCGAAGCGGCGCGCCCGCAGCGTGATCTCGTGCTCGGCGCCATCGGGATGAAAGGGCACGCCGATCACCAGGCCCTCGGGCTGCCATTCCTTGATCAGCCTGGCGATCGCCTCGAAGCGGGCGTCGCCTTCGAGATGGATGCTCTTGAGCGGCTCGGCGTTGCCTGAAAAGCGGCTGCCGGTGGCCACGCCCAGACGCTTGATGCCGTAGTCGAAGGCCAACAGCGATTGCAGCGGACCGCTCATGCGTGGCCGGCGTCCGTGCTGAGCATGCGCGGATCGATCCCCAGCAGGCCCAGCGCCCGCTCGTAGCGCAGCTCGACCGGGGTCTCGAAGATGATCTCGGGTGTGGCGCTCACGGTCAGCCAGCCGTTGCGGCCGATCTCCTCCTCGAGCTGGCCGGCGGCCCAGCCGCTATAGCCCAGCGTCACCAGCACCTTCTTAGGGCCGGCGCCATTGGACAGCGCCTCCAGCACATCGCGGCTGGTGGTCATCTCCAGCCCGCCGGGCACGGCCAGCGTGGCGTTGTAGTGGCCACCGGCGGCGTCCAGCGGCTCGTGCAGCACAAAGCCGCGCTCGGTCTGCACCGGGCCGCCGAAGAACACCGGGCGGGCGGCCAGATCGTCGTCGTCCAGGCTCAGCTCGACCTTCTCGAACAGATTGCCCAGGGTCAGCGCGATCGGCTTGTTGATCACCAGGCCCAGCGCACCCTTGTCGTTGTGCTCGCACAGATAGACCACGGCGCCGGCGAAAGTATCGTCCGCCATGCCAGGCATGGCGATCAGGAACTGATTGGAGAGGGCCATCTGGTGCTTGGACATCCGTGCATTTTATTCGTAGGCGACACTTCCTCTATGCAAAAGCTTCACGACAAGGCCCTGCTCTGGTTCCGCCGCGATTTGCGCCTGGACGACCAGGCCGCCCTCTACCACGCCCTGCGTTCGGCGCGCCGGCTGTTCTGCTGCTTTGTGCTTGATACCGAGATCCTGGCCGCCCTGCCCCGGGCCGACCGCCGCGTCGAGTTCATCCTGCAGGCCCTGAACCAGCTCGATGCGGCGCTGCGCGCCCGCGGCGGCGCGCTGATCGTGCGCCACGGCCGCGCCGCCGAGCTGCTGCCGCAACTGGCCGCCGAGCTGGGCGTGCAGGCGGTGTTCGCCAATCATGACGACGAGCCCCAGGCCGTGGCGCGCGACACCCTGGTGGCCGAGCGCCTGGCCAGCTTCGGCTGCCGCTTCACGAGCTTCAAGGACCATGTGGTCTTCGAGCGCAGCGAGCTGCTGACGACCCTGGGCAAACCCTATGGCGTGTTCACGCCCTACAAGAACGCCTGGCTCAGGAAGCTCACGCCCTTCTACCTGCGCGCCTACCCGGTCGAGCGCTACGTCGATGCCTTGGCGGCCAGCCCGCTGGCCCAGGGCGTGCCAGGTCTTGCCGAGATCGGCTTCGAGCCGGCCGGGCTGGCGCCCCATCTCGGTGCCGACCGTGCCGAGGCCTTGCTGGACGATTTTCTGGACCGCATTGATCGCTACGACCAGACCCGCGACTTCCCGGCCGTCAAGGGCCCCAGCTACCTGAGCGTGCATCTGCGCTTCGGCACCGTCTCGATCCGGCGCCTGGCCCGCGAGGCCTGGCAACGCGCGCAGGCCGGCGAGCGCGGCGCCGAGGTCTGGCTGTCCGAGCTGATCTGGCGCGACTTCTATCACCAGGTGATGCACCACCACCCGCAGGCGATGAGCGGCGCCTTCCGGCCCGAGTACGACGCCATCCAATGGGAGCAGGGTCCGGCGGCCGAGGCCCTGTTCCAGGCCTGGTGCGAGGGGCGGACCGGCTACCCGCTGGTCGACGCGGCGATGCTGCAGCTCAACCAGACCGGCTATATGCACAACCGCCTGCGCATGGTGACGGCCAGCTTTCTGATCAAGGACCTCGGCATCGATTGGCGCCGGGGCGAGCGCTACTTCGCCGAGCAGCTGCTGGACTTCGACCTCGCCGCCAACAACGGCGGCTGGCAATGGGCCGCCTCCAGCGGCTGCGATGCCCAGCCCTGGTTCCGCATCTTCAATCCCGTCACGCAGAGCGAGAAGTTCGACGCCGAGGGCAAGTTTATCAAGCGCTACCTGCCCCAGCTCGCCGCGCTGCCGGCCAAGCTGATCCACGCCCCCTGGCTGGCCGGCCCGCTGGCCGCGCCCGACTATGCGCCGCCGCTGGTGCGCCACGACGAGGCGCGCGAGCGCACGCTGGCGCGCTATGCGGTGGTCAAGAGCCGCAGCCTGCCCGGCTGAACCCAGAGGACCGAACGGTCAGGCAAGACCCGGCACTGTGGCGCCCGGGCCACCGACGGCCTTCTGATCTTGCTTTTTTGAATCCCAGCCCATAGCCTCGCCTGACGGCGTCGGAAACAGGGGCCCGGTCGAGGCTCCACCGGCACCATTCATGGGTAGGGTGGACGCTGCGGGTCCCTGTCATCACCGCCAGCACAGCGTCCGCATGTATCCGAAGTGTTGAAGCTCACTGGGTCGGACATGCGTTTCACGTCATTCCCTCTGGCTGCGGGCTTGCTGCTGACCGGCTGTGTCGCCTTTCTGGCCACCGCCTATGGCGAGCATCGCAGCCTCGGCGAGCTGGTCGCGGGCAATGCGCAGCGCGTGCAGGCCTTGCAGACCCAGCTGCAGCTGCGCCGGCTCGGCGCCTTGCTGATCGACCTCGAAAGCGGCCAGCGCGGCTTCCTGATCACCGGCCAGCTGGCTTTTCTGACGCCTTATGAGAGTGCCCGCAAGGAGCTGGCCCAGGCCTACGCCCAGCTGACCGCCGCGCTGCCGCCCAGCGCCGAGACCGCACCGGCGCTGGAGCGGCTGGACGATTTCATCCGGCAGCGCGTCGAGCAGGCCGAGAAGAATATCGAGCGGCGCTGGCAGATCGGCGAGGCCGCGCTGAAAGACCTGTCGGCCTATGTCAACGGCAAGCGGCTGATGGACGACATCCGCGCCGAGCTGGCCCTGCTGGAGCGCCACCAGAGCCGCGTGATTGAGGCGGCCGAGCGCCGCAATCTGGCGGTGCAGCAGCGCACCGCGCTGCTGTCGGCCGTGCTTCCGCTGGTGGGCGCGCTCTTGATCGGCGGCGCGATGCTGGCCCTGGTCCGGGAGCGCCGCCAGCGTGACCGGGCCGAGACCGCCTTGCGCGAGGCCAACGCCCATCTGGAGAGCGCGGTGGCGGCGCGCACCGTCGATCTGCAGGCGGCGCTGTCGCGCATCCAGAGCTTTGCCGTCGAGCTGGACCGCAGCATCGAGGCCGAGCGCGCCCGCCTGGCGCGCGAGGTGCACGACCAGCTCGGCCAGCTCGGCACCGCCAGCAAGATGCTGGTGCTGGCGCTGCGCCGCAAGCTGGCGCCGGCCAAGGAGGAGCTGATCGACGAGCTGCTGGCGATGACCGACGAATCGATCGCCGCCGCGCGCCAGATCTCGGCCGCGCTGCGCCCGCCGCTGCTCGACGACCTCGGCCTGGCCGCTGCCATCGGGCACTACGCCAAGGGCCTGGCGCGCCAGGGCGAGCTGGCGGTCGAGGTCGAGGTGGACGACGAGCAGCTGCTGAGCCCCGAGCAGCGCACCCAGCTGTTCCGCATCCTGCAGGAGGCCAGCACCAATGTGCTGCGCCACGCCCGTGCGGACCGCCTGCATATCGCCGGCCGCGTGGCGGGCCGGCACTACACGCTGGACATCCGCGACAACGGCGGCGGCCCCGGCGCGGTGCGCGCCGATGCCTCGGGCCTGCGCAATATGCGCGAGCGCGCGGCGCTGGCCGGCGGGCGCTTCGAGTTCGGCCCGGCACCCGGTGGCGGCACCCGGGTGGCCGTGCACCTGCCGCTGCCGGCGGAGGCTGCGGCATGAGGTTTCTGATCGTCGATGACCACCCCATCATGCGGGTCGGCGTGCGCCAGCTGATCCTGGCCGAATGGCCGCAGGCCCAGATCGACGAGGCGGCCAGCCTGGCGCAGGCCCTGAGCCTGGGCCAGGCCCAGCGCCCCGATGCCGTGGTGCTCGACCTGTCGCTGCCCGACGCCAGCGGCACCGAGGGCGTCAGCCGCGTGCTGCGCACGCTGAAGGCCGTGCCGGTGCTGATCCTGAGCCTGAACGCCGAGTCGGCCTATGCCTCGCGCCTGCTGCAGATGGGCGTGGCCGGCTATCTGCCCAAGGACCGCGCCGGCGACGAGCTGGTCAAGGCGCTGCACCGGCTGCTCCAGGGCGGCCGCTATGTGACGGCGGCCATGGCCGACCATCTGCTGGGCCTGCTCGACGGCCGGGCGCCGGCCAGCCTGCCGCACGAACAGCTCTCGACGCAGGAGCACCGGGTGATGCTGCTGATCGCCGCCGGCAAGACCCCGGCCGAGATCGCCGACACGATGAGCTTGTCGGTCAAGACCGTCGGCACCTACCGCGCCCGCATCCTGGAGAAGGCCGGCTGGCGGAACAACACCGAGCTGACCAAGTACTGCCTGCAGCACGGCCTGACCGTGTAGGCAATCGGCTGACACGGGCTTGCGCGGATCATGCACCCCGGCTTGCGGCAAGCCCCTCTGCGAAAAGCCAGGGCGAAAACAGAAGATAAGCGCCATCGCACAGGGGCTTTCATGAACATCTTTCTGGTTGAAGATTCGCCGTCCATCCGCCGCCTGCTGGTACGCCGGCTGGACAGCATGGCCGGCGCACGCATCGTCGGCGAGGCCAGCCGCCAGGACGAAGCGATCGCGCTGATCGAGTGGCTGCAGCCCGAGATGGTGCTGCTGGACCTGTCGCTGGCCTCGGGCTCGGGCCTGCAGGTGCTGGCCGCGCTGCGCGGCAAGGGCTTTCGCGGCCAGGTGATGGTGCTGACCTCGCAAGCCGTCGATGCCTATCGCCAGGCCTGCACGGCCGCCGGCGCCGATGGCTTCTACGACAAGGCCAGCGGCCTGGACACCCTGTTCGACGATCTCGGCGAGCAGCTGGAAGCACGCCGCGACGACGAGTCCAGCACCCCGGCCGCCCTGCTGCTGCGCGATGCGCTGACCGGCCTGTACAGCCAGCTCGCGCTGCTGGAGCGGGCCGACCAGGCCATCAAGCTGGCGGCCGCCGAGAATGCCGAGATCGCCGCCTTCGTGCTGGTGCTGAAGGGCCTGGACGCACTGCGCCAGACCCATGGCGAGGCCGCCGTCGAGGCGGTGCTGCGCGAGACCGCGCAGCGGCTGAGCCTGTCCTGCACGCCGGCCGATGTGCTGGCCCGCCATGCCAGCGAGCAGTTCGCGCTGGTGCTGACGCGGATCGATTCGGCCGCCGACGCCGCGAGCTTCGCCCGGCAGATCGGCGCGCTGATGGCCCAGCCTTTCCAGATTGACGGCGGGGCCCTGGCCCTGCAAAGCGAACTGGGCATGGCCCTGTTCCCGCGCGACGCGGTCTCGGCCCGCGCCCTGCTGACCCTGGCCGAGGCCCATGCCTATGGCGCGGCGCTGCCGCAGCGCCCTACGGTCTTCTGCCACTGATCCCCGCCTTCAGCCCTTACGGAGTTCGCCATGATGTCTTCCGCCAAGCTCAAATCGCTGCTGCTCACCGCCGCCCTGCTGGGTGCGGGTTCGGCAGGCGCCGCCACCGCCGGCAACACCTTCCAGGTGCAGGCCACCGTGGTCAGCGCCTGCACGGTGTCGGGCTCGGCGATGAACTTCGGCGCCAGTATCGACCCGCTGGCCACCGCGACGCCGCTGGACGCCAGCTCGACGCTGAGCGTCGTGTGCACCAACACCACGCCCTATACCGTGTCGCTGAATGCCGGTGCCAATGCCGGCGGCGCCTCCAACTTCACGAACCGCGCGATGAAGAGCGGCGCCAACAGCCTGGGCTACCAGCTCTATCTGGATGCCGGCCGCTCCAGCATCTGGGGCGACGGCACGGCCAGCAGCACCCACAGCGGCACCGGCACCGGCAGCACCCAGAGCCTGACCATCTACGGCCGCCTGCCCTCGCTGGCCAATGTGGTGCCCGGCAGCTACACCGACACCGTCACCGTCACCATCTCCTACTGAGGTCTCGACATCATGCGCACCGCCCTGCTCGCCTGCCTGCTGGCCCTGAGCGGCCTGACCCATGCTGCCGACATCAGCCTGATGCCGGTCAATGTCAAGCTCGACCGCCTCAACGACCGTGCCACCGTGCAGGTGCAGAACAACGGCAGCGAGGCCGTCATCATGCAGGCCGATGCGATCGCCTGGACCCGGGTCCAGGGCCAGGATGTCGACGGTCCGACCAGCGACATCATCGTCAACCCGCCGATCTTCACGATCCAGCCGGGCCAGACCCAGATCGTGCGCGTCGGCCTGCGCCGCAACCAGGAGCTGCAGCAGGAAGCCACCTACCGCATGGTGCTGCGGGAGGTGCCGAGCCCGCGGCTGTCCGACATCGGCAATGTCAGCGGCAGCGTGCGCGTGCTGGTGGCGCTGCGGGTGCCGGTCTATGTGGCGCCGAGCAAGGTCGTGCGCCAGGAGCAATGGCAGCTGCGCCGTGATGCCTCCGGCGGGATGGTCGCCAGCGTCAGCAACACCGGCAATGTGCATCTGAAGATCGGCGAGCTGCGCCTACAGGGCGAAGGCGGCAAGGTGCTGGCGCTGCAGGGCAGCGGCAGCGTGATCTTCCCCGGCGAGCAGCGCAGCTTCCGCCTGCAGGGCTCGCAGAGGCACCGGCTGCTGGAGGTCGTGAGCGACCAGGGTGTGCAGCAGGTGGCGCTGAATGAGGCGCAGGACTGAGTCCCGGCACGGCCACCTGCTGTGGCCGCTGCTGCTGGGGCTGTCCGAGCCTCTCGGCGCCCAGTCCGGCGGCCTCTTGCCCAGCCCCGAACTGGCCCAGGCGCTGGCCGAGCTCGGGCGCCCCGGCGAGACCCTGTTGCTGGGCCTGCGCATCAACGGCGTGGCCCAGCCGCAGACCCTGCGTGCGGTGCGGGTGGCCGAGGGCCTGGCGCTGCCGCAGCCGCTGTGGGAGGCCCTGCACCTGAAGCTCCCGGCGCTGGCGCCGCGCCTGATCGACGGCGAGCCGCATATGGTGCTCGACGGCCGACCCGACCCGGGCCTGGACACCCGCTGGCATATCGAGGAGGCCAGCCAGACCCTGGTGATCGAGGCCGCCGCCTCGGCCTTCAAGCGCCAGCAGCTCAGCATGGAGAGCTTGGCGCCGCGCCTGACCCTGCCGCAGCAGCTGGGCCTGTTCGCCAACTACGATCTCTACTGGCAGCGCCGCAGCCGGGGCGGCGGCAGCAGCCTGGACGGCCTGGCCGAGCTCGGCGCGCTGACCGCCCGGGGCGACCTGAACCATCTGCTGCTGTACCGCCAGCAAGGCGGCCTGCTGAGGCTGGAGACGCGCTGGACCCTGGACCAGCCCGAACGCATGGCGCGGTTGCGCGTCGGCGATACGGTCAGCCAGCCCGGTGCCTGGGGCCGGGCGCTGCGCCTGGGCGGCCTGCAGTGGGGCACGGACTTTTCGCTGCGGCCCGGTTTCCTGAGCTTCCCGCTGCCCAGCCTGAAGGGCGAGGCCGCCCTGCCCTCGACGCTGGACGTCTATGTCAACAACAGCCAGCGCCTGCAAGGCCGGCTGCAGCCCGGCGCCTTCGACCTCAGCGAGCTGCCCATCGTCACCGGCCAGGGCGAGATCCGCAGCGTGGTGCGCGATCTGCTGGGGCGCGAGCAGGTCGTGATCCAGCCCTACTACGTCAGCCCCGCCCTGCTGAAGCCGGGGCTGCGCGCCTTCAGCGTCGAACTGGGCCGGCTGCGCGAGGACTATGGCCTGGCCAGCAACCGCTACGGCCCCGCGCTGGCCAGCCTGACCGAGCGCAAGGGGATCAGCGAGCGCTTCACCCGCGAGCTGCGCGCCGAGCTGATGCGGACCCAGCAGACCCTGGGCGCCACCGGCATCTGGCTCTGGCCGCATCTGGGCACCGGCACGCTGTCACTGGGCTTGAGCCGGCAGCGCCAGGCCGGCCGGGGCTGGCTGCTGGACGCCGGCCTGGACCGCCAGGGCCGCGACTGGAGCGGCAGCCTGCAGCTGCGCAGCGCCAGCGCCGGCTTCACACAGGCCGGTGATACCGGCGGCGCGGCGGGCAACAAGATCCGCTGGAGCGTGGCCGCCGCGCTGGGCAGCGCCTGGGGCGGCAGCGCGCTGGGCCTGAGCTATCTGCAGCAGAGCGGGCGCAGCGACGAGACGAGCCGGGCCCGGCTGCTGTCGCTCAGCGCCAGCCGCGATCTCGGCGACTGGGGCTATCTGAGCCTGGTGGCGCTGCGCGATCTGGGCGGCGGCACGGCGCTGTCGCTGTCCTGGAGCCATGCGCTGGGCGAGCGCGGCAGCGCCAGCGTCAATCTGCTGCGCAGCCGCAGCGAGGGACCGAACGGCCGCCAGGAAACCCAGAACCTGCAGCTGCAGGTCCAGCAGAACCCGCCCTTCGGCCGCGGCCTCGGCTACCAGTTGCTCAGCGAGGCCGGCGACCAGCGTCGCAGCCTGGCCCAGGCCGTTTGGCAGACCGACAAGGCCGACTTCAGCGCCGGCGCGGCCAAGCTGGGCCGGGCCCAGGAGTTGCGCGCCGGCGTCAGCGGCGGCCTGGCCTGGATGGATGGCGAGCTGTTCGCCAGCCGGCGCATCGACGGCGGCTTTGCCATCGTGCAGGTCGGCGACTATGCCGGCGTCGGCGTGCTGCATGACAACCAGCCGGTGGCCCGCACCGATGCCAGCGGCCGCGCCTTCATCGGCAGCCTGCGCGGCTACCAGAGCAACCGGGTCGGCATCGATGCCGCCGACCTGCCCTTCGACGCCCAGCTCGACGCGGTGGAAGTGCGGCTGACGCCGGCCGCCCGCAGCGCCGCGCTGATCAGCTTTCCGGTGCAGCGCAGCCGCGCGGCAAGCTTTCGCGTGATCGACCCGCAGGGCCGGCCGCTGCCGCCGGGCAGCGAGCTGCGCGTCGAGGGCGGCTCGCGCAGCTTTCCGGTCGGGCTGGAAGGCCGCGCCTTTGTCAGCGGCCTGGCCGAGCGCAGCCGCGTCGACGCGCGCTGGCCCGACGGCGGCTGCAGCCTGATACTGACGCTGCCGCGCGAGCTCAGCGAATGGCCCGAGCTGGGCACTCTTGAATGCAAGGCCACCCCATGAGACTGCTACGTCTGCTTGTCCTGCTGCTGGGCGCCGCATGCGGCGCCGGCTCGGCCCAGGCCCTGTGCCTGCCGGTGCTGTGCAGCTGCACCGTCGGCACCACGCCGCTGCTGTTCGGCAGCTACAACCCGCTGGCCCATGGCCATACCGACAGCAGCGCCAGCATCAAGGTCGACTGCGGCGGTGTGGCCGGGCTCCTGATTCCCTACAACGTCGCGATCAGCGCCGGCGGCAGCGGCAGTTTTGCCAACCGGCACATGAGCCTGGGCGCCCACCAGCTCGGCTACAACCTCTATACCGATGCCGCCCGCAGCACGGTCTGGGGCGATGGCACGGCCGCCACGCTGCTGATGTCGGCCTCGATCACGCTGGACGTCCTCGGGCTGGCGCCGCAGCAGACGCACTGGGTCTACGGCCGGCTGCCGGGCCGCCAGCTCGGCGCCGTGCCCGGCATCTACACGGACACCCTCAGCGTGACGCTGACGTACTACTAGCGCCGGGCCGCACCCAGCGCGCCAGCAGGCCGCCGTGGCGCTCGCCCCAGCTCAGCAGGCCCTCGCCCTGCCCGTCGAAGACCTGGCTCAGAAAGGCCAGGGTCAGCTCGCGGGTGGCGGTCTTGAGCTTGGGGTTCAGCGTGAGGCCGCCGGTGCCGTCGCGGTCGGTGAAGACGCTGTGCGAGCCGCCCTCGAACACCACCAGCGACTTGGTCGCGCTGCCGGTGGCGTCGAACACCCGCAGCCGGTCCTGCGCGTCGGAGTAGTAGCCGGGGATGCGTATCACGTCCTCGGTCGCGGTGATGTGCAGGGTCGGGATGCTGACGGAGCCCAGGATGCTGGCGGGATCGCCCTCGCCATAGAAGGGCGGGGCCGAGATGATCAGCGCCGCCTTGAAGCGCTCGTCGCGCAGATCCATCACCGCGCCCTGGCGCGCCACCCGCGCGCCGGCCAGCAGGAGGCTGGTGTTGGCGCCATAGGAATGGCCGGCCGCGACGATGCGCCGCGCATCGATGCGCGCGCCCCACTCGCCCTGCAGCAGCCGGTCCAGCGCGAAGCTGACATCGCGGGCCCGGTGGATCGCCTCGCGCTCCTGGGCCGCGTCCTGCAGCCGGCCCACCAGGCCCAGCGGATTGCCCATCCAGAGCTGGCGGTCGCTGCCGACATGCTGGACATGCAGGCTGGCATAGCCCTGGCTCGCCCAGTACTGGCCCAGATAGCTGTAGCCGCGCCGCGAGCCGCCGATGCCGTGCGAGAACACGATCAGCGGCACCGGCGCGCCGTCCGCCTGCGCCGGCCAGTACAGCCGCACCGGCACGGCGCGCTGGCGCTGCGTGTCCTGCCAGTCCAGGTCCTGGCCCGGGATCGCCGGCGCCGCGCTGGGCGCTGGCGGCGCGGCCTGGGCCAGGGCCGCCGGCAGGCCAGGTGCTATCAGGGCCAGGGCCAGCAGGATTCGACGTGAGACAGCAAACAACATCGGGGGGCTCTCCTTGGCGTGCCAGTATGGGGCCGGCCTCAGGGCCTGGCGGAAGTCAGGGCTTGTGAGGCCTTGGCCCGCCCCGGCCGCAGCAGCTGCACCGCATCGTCCACATAGGTGAAGACGATGGGGATCACCAGCAGGCTCAGAAAGGTCGAGGTGATCAGCCCGCCGATCACGACGATGGCCATCGGCGCCCGGAAGCTCGGGTCCACCCCCCAGCCCAGCGCGATCGGCAGCATGCCGGCCCCCATCGCGATGGTCGTCATCACGATGGGCCGGGCGCGCTTGCGGCAGGCATCGAGAATCGCCTCGAAGCGCGGCAGGCCATGGTCGCGGCGAGCGATGATGACGTAGTCGACCAGCAGGATGGAGTTCTTCGTCGCGATGCCCATCAGCATGATCAGGCCGATCATCGAGGGCATCGACAGCGCGGTCTGGCTCAGATAGAGCGCCAGGAAGGCGCCCGGGATCGACAGAACCAGCGCGGCCAGTATGGTCAGCGGCTGAACGAAGTCCTTGAACAGCAGCACCAGCACGATGTAGATGCACAGCACACCGGTCAGCATCGCCAGACCGAAGCTGTCGAACAGCTCGGCCATCGCCTCGGCATCGCCGACCGTGGTCTGGATCACGCCCGGCGGCAGGCTTTGCAGGCTGGGCAGAGCCAAGGCCTGGCGCTCGACATCGCCCAGCGCCTGGCCATTGAGCTCGATCTCGATATTGATATTGCGCAGCCGGTCATAGCGGTCGATCTGCGAGGGCCCGCTGTCCAGCGCCAGGCTGGCGACATTGCCCAGTGGCACCGGGCCATGGCTGCCCGGCACCGGCAGGCGGCTCAGATAGCCCAGATCCGCGCGCGCATCGCTGCGCAGCCTGACCACCACCGGCACCTGGCGCTGCGCCAGGTTCAGCTTGGCCAGCTCCTGCTCGTAGTCGCCGGCCGTGGCCACCCGCAGCGTCTCGGCGATGGCGGCGGCGCTGACGCCCAGATCGGCGGCGCGCGCAAAGTCGGGCCGCACGATCAGCTCGGGCCGGGTCAGGCTGGCGCTGGAGGTCACCGCGCCGATGCCGGGAATGCCGCGCAACTCGCGCTCGACGGCATGCGCATGCTCGGCCAGCACCCGGCCGTCCTCGCCGGCCAGCACCAGCACGTATTTCTCGCTGGAGGCGCCGAAGCCGACCTTGACCCGGGCGCCGGGGATCAGCTCGACCGCCTCGCGCAGCTGGGCCTCGATGGCCTGCTTGCTGAGGCCCGGCCGCTCGTCGCGGTGGGTCAGGTTCAGGGTCAGCGTGGCCTTGCCGACGCTGGAGGCCGAGCCCATCGCGAAGGGATCGGCGCCGGCGCTGCCGCCGCCGATGGCGGTGTAGATCAGCTTGACGTGGGGGTTGGCCTGCACGATCTGGCGCGCCCGCTCTGCCAGCTCGGCGGTTTGCTGGAAGCTGCTGCCCGGCGGCAGGGTCAGCGTGACCTGGGTCTGACTCAGGTCATCGGGCGGGATGAAGCCGGTCGGCAGCAGGCCGGCCAGGCCGAAGGAGCCGACCGTGAACACCAGCGTGGCCAGCAGCGTCTTGATGCGGTGCTGCAGGCACCAGCGCGCCCAGCCGGTGTAGCGCAGCAGCCAGCGCGGCTCGTGATGCTCGCCGGTGGGCGGCTTCAGCAGATAGGCCGCCATCATCGGCGTCAGCATGCGCGCCACCACCAGCGAGAAGAACACCGAGATCGCCGCCGTCCAGCCGAACTGCACGAAGAATTTGCCGGCGATGCCGCTCATGAAGGCGGTCGGCAGAAAGACCGCGATCAGCGTGAAGGTGGTCGCGATGACGGCCAGCCCGATCTCGTCGGCCGCCTCCATCGCCGCCTCGTAAGGCGTCTTGCCCATGCGCAGATGGCGCATGATGTTCTCGATCTCGACGATCGCGTCGTCGACCAGGATGCCCACCACCAGGGACAGCGACAGCAGGGTCACGGTGTTGACGGTGAAGCCGAGGAAATACATCGCCGCAAAGGTCGGCACCACCGACAGCGGCAGCGCCGTCGCGGCGACGATGGTGGCGCGCCAGTCGCGCAGAAAGAACCAGACGACGACCACGGCCAGGAAGGCGCCCTCGTAGAGCAGCACCATCGAGCCGTCGTAGTTTTCCTGCACCGGGTCGACGAAGTTGAAGGCCTCGACGATCTCGATCTCCGGATGCTCGGCGCGCAGCGCCTGCAAGGCCGTCGCGACGCCACGCGCCACCTCGACCTCGCCGGCGCCGCGCGTGCGGGTGATCTCGAAGCCCACCACCGGCTTGCCGTTCAGCAGGGCCGCCGAGCGCTGCTCGGCCACCGTGTCCTTGACGCTGGCCAGCTGGTCCAGGCGCAGGCGCCGGCCATCGGCCAGCGCGATGTCCATCGCGGCCAGCTCCTCGGCCGAGGCCACGGTGGCGATGGTGCGCACCGACTGCTCGGCGCCGCCGATATCGGAGCGCCCGCCCGAGGCCTCCTGCTGGATCTGGCGCAACTGGCGCGAGACATCGGCGGCGGTGGCGTTCAGCGCCTGCAGCTTGGCCGGGTCGAGCTCGACCCGCACCTCGCGGCTGACACCACCGACCCGGCCGACCGCACCGACCCCGGGCACGGCCAGCATGGACTTGGCCACCTGGTTGTCAACAAACCACGACAGCGCCTCGTCGTCCATGCGGCTCGATGCCACCGTGTAGGTCAGGATGGGCGTGCCCGAGAGCTCCAGCTTGGAGACCACCGGATCGCGCATCTCGCCGGGCAGGTCGGAGCGCACCCGCGAGACCGCATCACGCACATCGTCGAGCGCCTCCTGCGTGGGCTTTTCCAGCCGGAACTCGGCCGTGATCGTGGCCATGCCGTCGCTCAGCGAGGTGTAGATGTGCTTGACGCCCTGCAGGGTCGCGATCTGGTTCTCGATCTTGCGCGCCACCTGCGATTCCAGCTGGGCCGGCGAGGCCCCGGGCAGCGCCGCGCTGACCGTCACGGTGGGCAGGTCGATATCGGGGAAGTTCTGGATCTTCATCCAGCGAAAGCCCGCCAGACCCAGCAGGGTCAGCATGATGAAGAGCAGGATGGCCGGGATCGGATTGCGGATCGACCAGGACGAGACATTCATCATGACTTACTCCCGTCCACCACCCGCACCAGATCGCCGTCGGCCAGGAAGCCGACGCCGCTGGCGACCACCCGCTCGCCGGCCTTCAGCCCGGCCAGCAGCTCGATCTTGTCGCCCAGGCGGCGGCCGATGCTGACCTTGCTCTGCTGCACCCGGCCGTCGGTGCCGACCTTGAACACATAGGCAAAACCGTCGCGCAGCTGCACCGCCGCCTGCGGCAGCGCCAGCGCGGGGCTGCGGCCCAAGAGGATGCGGCCGCGCACAAAGCCGCCGGCACGCAAGGCGGCGTGCGGGCTCAGGTCGATATAAGCAAGGCCGTTGCGGCTTTGCGCATCGACGGTCGGGCCGACCAGGCGCAGCCGACCGCTGGCGCGCTGGCCATCGGGCAGCTCGATCTCGACCTCGGCCCCGGGTGCGAGCCGGGCCAGCTCGGCGCTGGGCAGCTCGGCACGCCACTCGAGGCGGCTCTTGCGTATCAGCCGGAACAGCTCCTGGCCCGGCTGCGCCACCGCGCCGACGATGGCCGGCGCGGCCGCGATCAGGCCGTCATCGGGCGCGACGATGCGGGTCTGGGCCAGGCGCAGTTCCTCGCTGCGCACCTTGGCCTGGGCGGCCTCGAAGCGGGCCTTGGCCGCCTGTTCCTGCACCAGGTATTGCTGGGCCTGCTGGGCGCTCAGTGCGCCGCTGCCGCTGGCCTGCAGGCTGCGCACCCGCTCGGCATCGGCCTGGGCGCCGGCCAGCAGGGCCTGGGCCTCGGCGGCGGCCGCACGGCTCTGCGCCAGCTCGGCCTGCACCGTCTCGCTGGCCAGGCTGGCCAGCAGCTGGCCGCGCCGCACCCGGTCGCCGACCTGGGCCCGCACCTCGGCCAGGCGCAGCCCGGACAGCTCGGCGCTGACCACCGCCTCCTGCCAGGCGGCCACCGTGCCGCCGGCCTGCACGGCCTGCTCCCATTGCTGCGCGCTGGCGCTGACCAGATTGACGCTGAGCGCCGGCTTGGCCTTGGCCGCTGTTGTCGTCTGCGCCTGGGCCGCTGCGATCAGCAGGGCTGTGGCGATAAGGCCGATTGTCTTGTTCATGAGCTACTCCCTTGCTGCCAGCCACCACCGCTGGCCTTGTAAAGCGCCACCCAGGCGGCGACCCGTTGTTCCTGCACCTGCACCAGGCTGGCCTGGGCATTCAGCGCCAGCCGGCGCGCGTCTTCGAGCTCGGCCGCGCTGGCCAGCCCCTGGCGCCAGCGCTGCTGCGTGCCGGCCAGCGAGCGCTCGTAGGCCGAGACACTGGCCGCCACATGGCTTTCGCGGGCCTGGGCTGCATCGAGTCGCACCAGCGCCTCCTCGACCTCGCGCACCGCCTGCAGCAGCGCTCCGCGGTGCGCCGCCAGCGCCTCCTCGTAGCGGCCCTGGGCCGCATCGACCTGGGCGCGGCGCGCGCCGCCGTCCAGCAAAGGCAGGCTCAGGCTGGGGCCCAGCGACCAGCCATTGCCGTCGTCGCGCGAGCCGGCCACGCGCAGCGCGCCGATATTGAGCGAGCCGCTGAGCCGCAGCTGCGGATAGCGCTCGGCCTCGGCCGCGCCGCGCTCGGCCCAGGCCGCCAGCACCAGGCGCTCCGAGGCCGCCAGATCGGGGCGCTGGGCCAGCAGCTCGGCCGGCAGGCGCGGCAGCGCAAACAAGGCCGGGGCCGGCAGGCGCGCGGTGGCCGCGCCCAGGCGCTGGCGCAGTGCCGCCTCGTCCAGCGCGGTCAGCGCCACCAGGCCCTTGACCGCCAGATCGCAGTCGGCGCGCTGGGCCAGGCGGCGGCTGTGCGCCTCGGCGGCCGCGCCCTCCAGCAGATCGGCGGCGGCCGGCGCCTCGAAGCCGACCCTGGCCTTGTCGCGCGCCAGCAGCGCCAGCTGGCCCAGCGACTCGGCCTCGCGTTCGCCGATGGCCAGCAACTGCTCGCAGCTGCGCAGGCTCAGGTATTGCCGGGCCACCTCGGCCGCCAGGCTGACACGGGCCTGGTGCCAGTCCAGCTCGCTGGCGGCGGCCCGTTCGCCGGCGGCCTGGGCCTGCTGGCGCACGCGGGCAAACAGATCGATCTCCCAGCTCGCGTCCAGGCCCAGGCTGGCCTGGCCGCGGGCCGGCTCGTTCGAGGGCACGGCCGAGCGGGACCGGCCGGCGCTGCCGGCCAGGCCCAGCTGCGGCGCGCCGGCGCTGGCGCTGAGGCCGGCGGCGGCACGCGCCTGGCCGATGCGGGCCAGCGCCTGCTGCAGGCCCGGGTTCGCGCCCTGGGCCTGGGTGATCAGCTCGGCCAGCAGCGGGTCGTCAAAGCGCGCCCACCACTGGCGCAGCTGTTCGGGACTGCCCTGATGGGGCAGCAGCGCCGGCAAGCCGGCCTGCCAGGCCGGCGGCGCCGGCAGCTCGGCACGCGGCGCCGGCACGACGGCACAGCCGCCGAGCGCAATAACGAGCAGGCACAGCGGCGCCAGACCGGCCCGCCTGGGCCGGTGCAACAAGGAGGAATTCATGGGCTAGCTTCTTCCGTGGGTAGAGGGGGGCGGCGGGGGCAGGCGCAGCAGGCGCTCCTGCTCCACCAGGGCCGAGCCATAGGCCACCATGCGCGCCAGCACGCGCTCATAGGCCCCGGGGCCGTAGACGACACCGGGGGCCAGCGCCTCCATATAGTCGGCCGACATCCAGTAGTCCTGCACCAGGGCCGTCAGCGCATGGGCCAGGTGCTGCAGGCCCAGATCGGCCTCGGCCGCGCCGACGCGCTGGCGCAGCATCTCGATCAGCGCCGCATGCTGGGGCCCGAGGTGCTGGGCGCACAGCTGCTCGTAAGCCAAGCTGGGCTCGAGCATCTCGCGGCCCAGCAGGCGCATCAGCTGGGCCGCGCTGCCATCAGCGGAGCGCAGCGGCGCCAGCAAGGCCTCGTAGAAGCCGCGCAGCCAGTCCTGCAGCGGCACCTCGACGTCGGGCGCCGGCACCTGGGCCAGCAGATCGAGGATGGGCTGGACCAGGGCCTCCCGGTACAGGCCCTGCTTGTCGCCGAAGTAGTAGGAGATCGAGCCGATATTGACACCGGCGGCCTGGCAGATCTCGCGGGTGCTGGCCTTGTCGAAGCCCTTGTCCGCAAAGATGCGGGTGGCCTCGGCAAGCATGCGCTCGCGGGTGCCGGGCTGGGAGGGGGCGGAACTGGACATGGCGCGATCATAAGGGAATTTAATCAATCGATTGATTAAGGGCTCATGAAGACTTCAGATTCGCCCGGGCCTGTGTGTGGCATGACACAAAGCCCGCCCGTCCGAGCTGTTAGGGTGGCCTGCCCTGCACTCCGGAACACGCCTCCGATGGCCAAACGCAAGCCCGCCGCCGCCTGGACCCGGCTGATGCAGCAGAGCTGGTCGGCGCTGGCGCGCTCGAATCTGCGCGCCGGCCGCCGGGCCGTTGCCAAGGCGATCAAGCCGGCGCTGGCCAGCCGCCAACCACCGCCCGGCGATGGCGACTGGCTGGCCGGCGCGGTGATGGGCCCGGCCGGCCTGCGGCGCTACTGGCTGTATCGCCCGCCGGGCTTGCGGCTCAAGCCCGGGGAACGACTGCCGCTGCTGCTGATGCTGCACGGCTGCGGCCAGACCGCGCCAGGCTTTGCCGCCAGCACCCGGATGAACCGGGTCGCCGCGCGCGAGCGCTTTCTGGTGCTCTATCCGGAGCAGGACCGGCTGGCCAATGCCCAGGGCTGCTGGAACTGGTTCGACACCCGCTCGGGTCGCGCCCATAGCGAGGCCGCGCTGATACTGCAGGCGGTCGACCAGGTCTGCCTGCTCTACCCGGCCGACCGCGAGCGCGTCGCGCTGGCGGGCCTGTCGGCCGGGGCCAGCATGGCGGCGCTGCTGGCGAGCCGGTATCCGGAGCGCTTCAAGGCCGTGGTGATGCACTCGGGCATTCCGCCTGGCACGGCCGACTCAGGCCTGTCGGCGCTCGGTGCGATGCGGGGCCGGCGCGCCACCCAGCCGCTGCCGGCATCAGCGCCCGCGGCCGCGCCGGCGCCCAGCCCCTGGCCGCCACTGCTGGTCATCCATGGCAGCCGTGACGCCGTGGTCGCGCTCAGCAATGGGCGCGCCGCCGTGCAGGCCTGGGCCGAGGCCGCAGGTGCGCGCGCGGCCCAGCCGCGCAGCGTGCGGCGCGGCAAGCGCTATCCGAGCACGGTGACCGATTTCAAGCGCGGCGCGGCGACCGTGGCCAGCCTGGTCGAGGTGGACGGGCTGGGCCATGCCTGGAGCGGCGGCCTGGCCAGCCAGCCCTTTGGCGACGGCCAGGGGCCCGATGCTTCGCGCATGGTGTGGGCCTTCGCGGCCCGGCAGTTCCGCCGCTGAGGGGCCGCCCCAGAGCTCAGAACAGCTCGACCGCGCTGAGCTTGGCCGGCTCCTGCATCAGCCCCATGGCCAGCAGGGCCGCATGGCTTTGCACCTGGTTGCGGCCGGCACTCTTGGCGTGATAGACCGCGCGGTCGGCCCGCTCGAAGGCGCTGGCCGGCGAGTCCTCGGGGCGCACCGGCGTGAAGCCGACGCTCACGGTGATGCGGCCGACCTGCGGGAACTGGTAGGCCTCGGTATTCAGGCGCAGGCGCTCGAAGGCCTGGGCCGCGTCGAGCTCGTCGGTGCAGCGCATCAGCACGACGAACTCCTCGCCGCCGAAGCGGTAGAGCAGGTCATGGAAACGGAAGCTGTTGCGCATCAGGCGCGACAGCAGCAGCAGCACCTCGTCGCCGATCAGGTGGCCGAAGTTGTCGTTGACGCGCTTGAAATGATCGATGTCGATCACGCCCAGCCAGTAGCTCGGGCGCTGGCCCTCGTGGCGGCGGCCGTCGTCGGCCTGCTCGATCGCGCTGACGGGCGAGCCGTTGCCGACGGCCTTCAGAAAGCTCTCGTCAAAGGTCTTGCGGTTCAGCAGGCCGGTCAGCGTGTCGCGCTCGCTGTAGTCCAGCAGGCCCTGGAAGTTGTGATAGATGCGCAGGATGCTGCCGACCAGGCGCTGGTCGGAGTTCTTCAGCTTGTCGCGCGACTCGATCTCCAGCACCCCGACGACCTCGCGCTCGGTGGCGATCGGGAACAAGGTCAGCCAGTGCTCGCCCTCGCGGCGTTGCAGCACATGGCGCTCGTGCATGCAGTCGAGCCGGTCGGGGTGGGACTGGGCGCTGGGCAGGCGCTCGGCCCAGACCGAGTCGGCGCTGGCCACCGCCGCGTCGCCGACCAGGCGCGCGCGCGTCAGCCAGCGCTCCTGACCGGCCTCGCCGACCAGCCGGAAGATCGCCACCGACAGCGGTTCGACCAGATCGCGCAGGGCCGAGACCAGGGTCACGTCCATCACGTCACGATCCCTGAATCCGGTCAACTCGGCAAGATGCTCAACGACTTCAGACATGGCGCCCGACTTAGACACGAACAAGGCGCCACAAAGGGCGCCTTGCCTTGTTCCATGATGCCCCGGATCTGGTCCAGGATCGGCTTCTACTGCGTCACCGCAATTTGCGACGAAGTGTATCTGCCTATCAGATCCAAAAGCAGCTCTTCGTCATAGGGCTTGCCCAGGTAGTGGTCGACACCGAGCTCCTGTGCGTAGTCCTTGTGCTTCTGCGCGATGCGCGAGGTGATCATGATCACCGGCAGGCCGGCCAGGCGCGCATCGGCACGCATATTGCGCACCAGATCGAAGCCGTCCATGCGCGGCATCTCGATGTCGGACAGCACCACCGCCGGCAGCTCGTCGCCGGACAGTTTCTCCATCGCATCCATGCCGTCCTTGGCCAGCTGCACCCGGTAGCCCTCGCGCTCCAGCAGGCGCTGAGTGACGCGACGCACGGTCAGCGAGTCGTCCACCACCAGCACCAGCGGTGCCAGCACCTCGGGCGCGTCCAGCGGCGAGGCCGCACTGACGGCCGCCTGCTGCGCATGGCTTTGCGCCGCCGCGCCGTACCAATGGGCCAGCGCCACCGGGTTGTAGATCAGGGCCACATCGCCGGAGGCCAGCAGGCTGATGCCGGCCAGGCCCGGCACGCCGCTGAGCTGCGGGCCGAGGTTCTTGATCACCACTTCCTGGTTGCCCAGCACCTCGTCGACATGCAGGGCCAGGCGCTGATGCGCGCTCTTGATGAAGACCACCGGCAGGCTGCGGCCCAGCAGCACGCCGCGGCCGCTGTGCTTCATCAGGCCGCCCAGCCAGTAGAAGGGCAGCGTCGTGTCGCCCTGCTGCAGACTGGCGCTGTTGTAGGCCTGCTCGACCTTGTCCAGCGGCAGGCGCTGCACCGATTCCATCAGCGCGGCCGGCACCGCGACCTTGTGCTCGCCATAGCGCAGCAGCACCACCTGGGTCAGCGCCGTCGTCAGCGGCACGCGCAGATCGAAGCCCGCGCCCTGGCCCGGTGTCGAATGGATGTCGACATAGCCGCCCAGCGTGCTGACTTCGGCCCGCACCACGTCCATGCCGACGCCACGGCCGGCCAGCTCGGTGACCTCGCTGGCGGTCGAGAAGCCCGGCGCGAAGATCAGCTCCATCAGCGCGCTGTCTTCCAGCTCGGCCCCTTGGGCGATCAGGCCCAGCATCTCTGCGCGCTCGCGGATGCGCGCAAGGTTCAGGCCGGCGCCGTCATCGCTGAAGGCCAGCAGCACCTCGTTGCCTTCCTGGGCCAGGCGCAGCGTGATCGTGCCGCTCTCGGGCTTGCCGGCGGCGACGCGCGCCTCGGGCGTCTCGATGCCATGGCTGAGGCTGTTGCGCAGCAGGTGCTCGAAGGCGCCGGTCAGGCGCTCCAGCACGCTGCGGTCCAGTTCGATATGGCCGCCGACGATGGTCAGCGTGGCCTGCTTGCCCGACTCGCGCGCCGCCTGGCGCACCACACGGTGCAGACGTTCGGCCAGGCTGGCATCGAACTCGACCATGCGGGTGCGCAGCAGATCGTCCTGCAGCTCGCGCGTCAGCCGCGACTGCCCGGCCAGCTCGTCCTCGCCCAGCTGCACATTGCGCTGCAAGGAGCGCTGCACGGTGGCCACGTCGTTGACCGACTCGGCCAGCATGCGGGTCAGTTCCTGGAAGCGGGTGTAGCGGTCGAACTCGAGCGGGTCGAAGTCGCGCCCGGCCAGCTTGGCAGCCTCCTGCTGCGAGCCCATCTGGCCCTCGGCCTGCACCTCCAGCTCGCGCAGCTGGCTGCGCAGGCGATCCAGGTTGTCGTCCAGATCGAGCAGCGCGCTCTTCATCTGGGCCAGCTCGGACTCCAGGCGCGCGCGCCGGATGCTGACCTCGCCGGCCTGGGTGGCCATGCGCTCCAGCAGCGCGCCGCGCACCCGCACCAGCGGCTGGGCCGACACAGCGGCGGCCTCCTCGGCCCCGGCCGGCAGGCCCCGGCCGAAGCGCGACCAGTCGATCTGCGGGCCGGCATCGAGCGTCAGCGGCTCCTCGACCACCAAGGCATCGTCCTCGACCAACGCAGCCACGGGAACCACGACGACCGGCTCGGCTTCCGGCGCGGGGGCCGGAGCCGGGGTCTCGGCAGGCCCTTGCTTGAGCCGGCGGCGCAGCTGCTCGAAGCTGGCTTCCAGCGCATCGGCCTGCGACTGCAGCTCGCGCAGATCGCCGCCATCCAGCTCGGGACGGCCCAGCAGGGCCTCGACGCTGGACTCCAGCTTGTGGGCCTGTTCGCCCAGCCCCATCGCACCGCTCAGGCGTGCACCGCCCTTGAAGGTGTGCAGCGAGCGCATGCAGGCATCGGCCCGGGCGCGGCTTTGCGGGCTGGCCAGCCAGTCGCGCAGGCTGGCATGCAGCTGCTCCAGCAGGTCCTGGGCCTCTTCCTCGAAAATCGGGAACAGCTCGGCATCGATGTCGTCGGGCTGTCCGCCGACAAAGCCGGCCTCGTCCTTGGCGGCCAGCTCGGCGCGGGCCGCGAAGTCCTGCGGCGGCTCCAAGCCCATGACCCCGGAGTCGACCAGCTCGACCGGTGCCGGCTGATAGTCGTGCAGACGCACCAGCAGATCGCCTTCGACCGTCTTCAGGAAACCGGCGGCGAACTGGTGCAGCAGGCGGCGCAGATCGTCGGCCGCGCCGACGAAGAGCTCGGCATCCTGCGCCTCGTAGGAGCCTGCCTGGGCGGCGCGGCCCAGCGCATGCTCCAGCGCGCGCGCCAGCGCCGACAGGTCCTCGAAGCCGACGGTGGCCGCATTGCCGGCCAGCGCATGGGCCAGCGCCTCGGCGTCGGCCGGCACCGGCACGGCCAGCTCCAGCGCCCATTCGGCCAGGATCGTCGAGAGCCGGCGCGACAGCTCGTCGGCCTCGTTGAGGAAGATATTGAACAGCGTGATGCTGATGCGCAGCGGACCGATGACCTTGACGCTGTCCTCCGCCTCGGGCTCTTCGATAGGCTCCGGCTCGGCGGGCGGCACCAGCTCCAGCAGCGGTGCCGCAGCGGAATGCAGCAGCGGCTCGACCTCGGGCTCGGGCTCACCCAGATCCAGGCGCAGCTCGAACTCGGGCAGCTCGAATGCCGGCGCGGCGCTCGGCGCGGTCGGCGGCAGCAGATCCAGCACAAAGCCGGCATCGTCGGCAAGCACCTCGGGCACGGGCAGGGCCTCCTGCTCGGGCACGGCTTCCGCTTCCGCTTCCGCTTCCGCTTCCGGTTCCGGCTCGGGTTCGGGTTCGGCTTCGGGTTCGGGTTCGGGCTCGACAGGCTGAGCCAGCTCCGGCTCGGCCGGCAACTCGGGCTCGCTGCTCAGCGGCACTGCCCCCGAGCTCGGCCAGTCCAGCGGCAGCACGCGGCCTTCCAGGCGCAGCGCATCGGCGCTGTTGCGCAGACCGTCGGGCTGGTGCGGGCCGGGCCGGCGGCTGGTGATCGCTTCACACCAGTCGGCCAGATAGTCCAGCGCCTCGGCGGTGAAGGCCAGCAGCGCCGGGTCGGCGCCGGTCTGCTCGCCGATGCGGGTGTTGTAGAGCTGTTCGCAGGCCCAGGCCCCTTCGCCGAAGGCGTTCAGCCCGACCATGCGCGAGCTGCCCTTGAGCGTGTGGAAGGCCCGTCGCACCGTGGTCAGCTGCTCCAGGTCGTGGTGATCCTGCTCCAGCAATGCCAGGGCCTCGCGGGCATTGGCGATCACCTCCTCGGCCTCCTCCAGGAAGATGGGCAGCATGTCCTCGTCGAGCTGCACCGAGCTTGCAACCGGCACGGCCGCCGGCGCCGGGGCATGCGCTTCGAGGAACTGGTTGAGCGATTGCGCGGCCTGGGCCAACGCGGTGTCGAGCTCGCCGTCAGCCACCGGGGCCAGGTCTTGCGCCGACGCGTCCAGCGCCAGCGGCAGGGTCGGCAGGGCCTCGTCGAGCAGGCGCTGGGCCGATTGCGCCGCATGGGCCAGGCCCGGCTCGTCGGCGGCGCGGGCCTGCTGCGACAGCCGCTCGAGATCGCGCGCCAGCTCCTCGGCCGGGCGCTCGCCATCGGCCGCAGCCTGGGCGGCCGCCTGCACCTGGCTCATCAGGCTGGGCTCGGCCGCGCTGTCCAGCGGCGGCAGGCTGACCGCATCGCTGCGCCGGCCCATCACCGCGTCGAGCCGGCCGGTGGCCTCGTCGAAATGGAACATGCGCTTGGCCAGCTGGGGCTGGACGCTGAGCATGTCGATCATGAATCCCAGCGCGCCCAGATTGTTGGCCAGGCGCTCGAACAGCTCACGCGGGCCGGCCAGCTCGGGATCGACCTCGGTATTGGCCAGCGCATCGACCTCGTCGCGCATGCGCACGGTGGCCTGGGCCGCCTGGTCCAGGCCCAGCACGGTCAGCACGCCGCGCATGGTCTGCAGCTGGCCCGGCACCGGGATCAGCACCTGGCGCTGGCTCGGGTTCCGGAAATACTCGTCGGCCAGGCGCTCGACCTCGGACAGGCTGGCGCGCAACTCGTGCACCACGCTGCCCAGAGTCTGGCGATCCGAGACGCGGCGGTACAGATCCTCCATCCAGGCTTCCAGCGGCGCCGGCGACTCACCATGCGAGACCGCCTCGACCCGCTGCGCCAGCCGGCGCACGCGCTCGGCCTGCTCGGGCTGGTCGAAGGCTGCATCGTCCAGCGCCGCCTCGACGTACAGCAGGCCGGTGGCCACTTCCATCGCCAGATCGGGCTTGGGCGGCTGGTTCGAGCGCAGGGTCGCGACGACCGCGCGCTGCAGCGTCTCGCCCAGCACCTCGCCGCTCGGGAAGAGCCGGCCCAGCGATTCGGCCAGGCCGGCGAACTGTTCGTCCAGGCCGGCCAGACGGTGGGTCTCGCCCTCGGCCGCCGAGGACCAGCTTTCCTTGGCCTGGCTGACACGCCGGCGCGCCTGCGCAACCCAGGCCGGGTCGATGCGACCCAGCGAATCGTCCTCGTAATTGCCGCCGGACTCCTCGCCAAGGCCATAGGCCTCGCGCACCGCCATCAGCCGCGCGGCGGCGGGATCGGGGCGCGCCTGGGCACAGAAGAACAGCAGATCATGGGCCAGGCGCTGCGAGGCCGCCGCGCCGCCGGCGCGCAGCTGCGACAGCAGGCGCGAGCCCAGCCGCTTGGCATAGGTATCGGGGTTCAGCAGGCCCTGGGACTGCGCCTGGTACTGCGCCGCTGCCAGCTGCCACAGGGTGCGCGCCTGCGAGGCCGTCAGTCCGGCCGCCAGACCGGCGCACAGATCGCTGAGCAGGGCCGCATGCTCGGGCTGCGGTGTGCGCATCTGCTTGAGCAAGGTGGCCTCGAAGGCGCGGCGCACGGCCTCCGGCGCCAGCGGCTTGGCCTGGCCATCTGCGGGCAGCTCGCGCCAGGCGAACTCCTGCGGCCACAGATCGGCCGGGTGGATGCGCTCGGCGCCGTTGAGCGTCTGCAGCTCGCGGTAAGGCGGGAACAGCGCCAGGCTGGAGGTCTTGTTGCCGGCCAGCAGGCGGGCCACAAAAGACAGCAGCGCAAAGTCGGCGCGCTCGATGATCTCGACCGTCGCAAGATCGATGTTCAGCGGCTGCTGGGCCAGGTTCTGCACCGCCGTCTCGGCGGCGCGCAGCACCGTGGCGCCGCCGGGCAGGCCCACCAGCACCAGCACGCCGGCGACCTGGTGCAGCTGGGCGGCGGCCGCCAGCAGCGGCGGGCTGGCCGGCGCGTCGATGCCCAGCACCGAGACCCGGCCATCGGCCTCGCGCAGAAAGCGGCGCAGCGTCTTGTGCACCGACTCCAGCGAGCGGCGCAGCTCTTCCTGCACCCAGGCCAGCGGGCTGAGATCGGCCGGAAACTCGGAATCGCGCGGGAGGTCCATGCTTGCCTTGTCGTCTATGCTGGGGCGGCGCTCAGGCGCTCAACCGATCTTGAAGCGGGACACCGAAGCGCGCAGGGCTTCGGCCGACCGCGACAGCTCGTGCACCATCTGGGCGGTCGAGCGCGTGCCCTCGCCGGTCTGTTCGGTCACGGCAAAGATATGCTGGATATTGGCGGCCACCTCGTTGGCGGCACGGGCCTCGCTGAGCGCCTGTGTCGAGATCTGCGCGATCAGTTGGTCCAGGCGGCGCGACACGGTGTCGATTTCTTCCAGCGCGCTACCGGCCGCATCCGACAGCTTCGTCCCCTGCACCACACCGACGGTGGAGCGCTCCATCGCCGCCACCGCATCCTGGGTGTCGGTCTGAATCGTCTTGACCAGCGCGGCAATCCGGCGCGTCGCGTCGCCGGAGCGCTCGGCCAGGCGCTGCACTTCCTCGGCCACCACCGAGAAGCCGCGACCGGCCTCGCCGGCCGAGGCGGCCTGGATCGCCGCATTCAGCGCCAGCACGTTCGTTTGCTCGGTAATGTCCGAGATCAGCTCGGTGATCTCGCCGATTTCCTGCGAGCTTTCGCCCAGGCGCTTGATGCGCTTGGAGGTTTCCTGGATGGACTCGCGGATCGAGTTCATGCCGCCGATATTGTTCTGCACCGCCTCGCGGCCGGTCTCGGCCGCCTGGCGCGACTGGCGCGCCACCTCGGCGGTCTGCTGGGCCTGGGCGCTCACCTCATTGATGCGGCCGGCCATCTGCAGCACGGCCTCGCCGGTGGCGCGGATCTCGTGCAGCTGTTCGGTCGAGGCGGCCAGCAGCTCGGTCGAGGTCTGGTCGACCTGGCCGGTGGTGTCGGTCACCCGGGCGGCCGTGCTCTGCACCTGGCTGACCAGGCTGCGCAGCTCTTCCACCGTGTAGTTCACCGAGTCGGCGATCGCGCCGGTGATGTCCTCGGTCACGGTGGCCTGCTGGGTCAGATCGCCCTCGGCCACCGCCTGCAGCTCGTTCATCAAACGCAAGATGGCCGCCTGATTGGCGTCGTTGACGCGCTTGGCTTCCTGTTCCTGGGCCTCGGCTTCGCGCTTTTGCGCCTCGGCCATCGCCGCCCGCTGGGCCTGGCCGGACACATAAAGCCGCAGGAAACCGAGCGCACCGACCACCAGCGCGGCCAGCGAGGCCAGCAGCAGCAGGCCGCTCCACCAGGTGATGCCACCACCGCCCTCCAGCTCGGCGGCGATCTGCTCCAGGTTGCGGCGCACCGGCTCGCTGTCGGCCAGGATGCTGGACTGGGCCTCGCGGGCCGACACCAGGCCCTGCAGATTCGACAGAATCGCGGCGGCCTGGGTGCGGGTGTCCTCGTACTGCTTGAGCAGGGTGTTCAGACGTTCACGCAGCTCCGGGTCGCGGGCGCCGGGCAGGCGCAGCTCGGGGTTGCCCTTGAGCAGGCCTTCGGTGATTTCCTTGAAGGTGTTCAAGTCCTTGCCGAGCAGGAACACCGCCTCGGGGCTGACGCCTTCCTGGGTCAGGAACTCGTTGGCGCTCTTGCCGATACGCTGGGTCAGCATCACCAGCTGGCCCACCGCCGAGATTTCGCCCAGCGAGGCGCCCTGCTGCAGCGACAGCGAGGCGACGGCCTCGGCGCTCTCCAGCAGGTCGGAGCTCTGGCGGTTGATGCTGCGCAAGGCCTGGCCCACCTGGGTCAGCACCTTCTCCTGGGCCAGCACCACCTTGCCGTTCTTGTCGGCCCGGGTGATCAGCGGCTCGACCTCGTCCAGGCCTTGCTGGACCGCCGCCTGGCCTTGAGCACCCTCGCGCAGCTGGGGCACGATGCCGGTCAGCACGCCGACGCTCTCGCGCAGCTCGCCGAAGGCCGCCGCATTGCCGACCAGGGCCGAGGACACCGACTTGGCCATGCGCTGCGACTGCATCAGCGCCTGGCCGGTGGCGCGCACCTGGGCCGAGCTGCGGTTGGCGTTGACCAGGATCAGGCTGACGCTGGCCGCCGTGCCGATCAGGCCGAAGGCCACCAACGCCGTCAGCACAGCCTGGCGCCCGCTCTTGGCCGCCGGGGCGAAGGCCGCCGCCGCGCCGCCTTCGGCCGCGACGGTGCTGGCAAAGGCGCTGCTGGTCTCGGGGAACTCGGTGCCGGCCAGCTCGGTCGGCACGGCCTCGGAAATGATGGAGGACTCGGAGCGCGCCGGCTCGCTGAGCGGCCCGCTGAGCGTGCCCAGAGGCATGGCGGCCGAGTGCGAAGACCCGGCGGACGTGGCGTCCTCGGTCTTGCCCAGATTCTTGATCTTGTCCAGGAAGCTCATCTCACCCTCGTGAAGTCGGTGGTTGACAGCGGCCGCTCAAGCGGCACGCTCAGGCCACAATCCGAAGAAACTGCTCGTGTCTGGCCAGCGCTTCCAGGTCTATCACCTGCCAGCGACGGCCCTCTTGATCGCGCATCACACCACCGGCAAAACGCGGCCGCGGCGTCGCCGCGTCGACGGTCTCGGCCTGCATCGCGCCGCGCAGGCCCAGCAGGCGGTCGACCATCAGCGCGCAGTTGATGCCCAGGTCGGGGTTGATCGCGATCAGCCGCGCCCCTTCCGAACGGGTCACCGCCGCCGCTTCGCGCAGGCCCAGAAAGGCCGCCAGATCGACCACCGTGTGCAGGCCGCCGCGCAGATTGGCCACGCCGAGCAGCCAGGGCTGGGCATAGGGCACGGTCTGCAGAGGCACCGGCGTGAAGATCTCGGAGGCTTGCAGCAGCGAGAACAGCAGCGGCATGCCGGCGCACTCGACCGCCAGCCAGCTCGCCTGCTGCGGCTGCTCGCGCGCGGCCTGCATGCGCTGCGCGAGGCGTTGCTGGAGTTCGCGCAGGGCTTGCTTATTGCTCATACGCGCTCAGCCGAGTGCTTTGATCTTGGCCAGCAATTCCTCTGACTTGACCGGCTTGACCACATAGTCACGCGCGCCCTGGCGCATGCCCCAGACCTTGTCGGTCTCCTGATTCTTGCTGGTGCACATGATCACCGGCACATCGGCGAAGCGCTCGTCACGGGTGATCGCGCGGGTCAGCTGGAAGCCGTTCTGGCCCGGCATCACGACATCCATCAGGATCAGGTCGGGTTTTTCCTCGGCCAGGCGCTTCATCGCCTCCTCGCCGTTCTCGGCGGTGCGCACCTCGTAACCGCGCTTGAGCAGCATCTCGCTGAGATGGTGCAACTCGGTCTTGGAATCATCCACCAGCAATATCTTCTGGATAGGCATCTCGTGCTCCTCGCGCTGCCTCTAAAGGGCATCCCTGTGGATTGAAGAATTCAGCCGGCGCGGCGGTGCTGCTGCACCGCCTGCAAAAGCTGATCCTTGGTGAAGGGTTTGGTCAGATAGTCCTGCGAGCCCACCATGCGGCCTCGCGCCTTGTCGAACAGGCCGTCCTTGCTCGACAGCATGATGACAGGCACGCCGGCAAACAGGGGATTGCGCTTGATGATGGCACAGGTCTGGTAGCCATCCAGGCGCGGCATCAGGATGTCGCAGAACACCAGATCGGGCTGGTAGTCGCTGAGCTTGGACAGCGCGTCAAAGCCATCTTCCGCCAGCACCACCTGGTGGCCGGCCTGCTTCAGAAAAATCTCGGCGCTGCGGCGTATCGTGTTGCTGTCATCGATGACCAGCACCTTGGAGATAACGCCCGCGCTCATGCCTGCCGGTGCCTGCGAGTCCAATGGAATTCTCCTAAAGCGAGGCCATGCCGTCGATCAATCAGATACGCACCATCTCGAAGTCTTCTTTGCGAGCGCCGCATTCGGGGCAGGTCCAATTCATGTCCACATCGGCCCAGGCGGTGCCCGCTGCAATGCCATGCTCCGGATCGCCGGTGGCTTCGTCATAGATCCAGCCACAGATCAGGCACATCCAGGTACTTGCTTCGGTCACGGTGGGATCGCTTGCTCACTACAATGCGAAGATTGTAGCCAGCCCGACTTTGCCCCCCATGGGGAGAGTAGGCACGGATGCAACAGCCATTTCGATGCTTAGCGGTGCTTAGTCACGCATTGTTTGGGTCCCTGGTAACAGGACCTTTCATCCCTTCCTGACCATGAGCACAGCAGACTTCCCCACCGACCCCGCCCTGCCCCCCGAAGAGCAAGAATCCCCCGCCCCGGCCTGCGTGATGAGCTTCAACGCCAGCGAGCCCAGCGGGGCCAGCGGGCTGGCCGGCGACATCGCCACCATCGCCGCGATGGGCGCGCATGCGCTGCCGGTCGTCACCGCCATCCTGCTGCGCGACACCGCCGAGGTGTTCGACCAGCATGTGCTGGACAGCGACACCGTGGTCGAGCAGGCGCGCAGCATCCTGGAGGACGTGACGATCACGGCCTGGAAGGTCGGCTTCCTTGGCAGCGCCGAGGGTGTCAGCGCGGTGGCCGAGGTCCTCAGTGATTACCCTGATGTTCCGCTGGTCGCCTATCTGCCCGCGATCTCCTGGCTGGACGAGGAGCAGCAGCAGAGCTATCTGGATGCCTTCCGCGAGCTGGTGCTGCCGCAGACCCATGTGCTGGTGGGCAACCACAAGACCCTGACCGATTTCCTGCTGCCCGACTGGGATGCCGACCGTCCGGCCTCGCCGCGCGAGCTGGCCGTCGCCGCCGGCCAGCATGGCGCCGAGCATGTGCTGGTGACCGGCATCACCCTGCCCAACCAGTTCATCGACAACGTGCTGGCCAATGCCCAGGGCCCGATCACCGGCGAGAAGTTCGAGCGCTTCGAGGTCAATTTCATCGGCGCCGGCGATACCTTGTCGGCCGCCATCGCCGCCTTGCTGTCGGTCGGTGCCGAGGTGCACAGCGCCGTGGCCGAGGCCCTGTCCTTCCTGGACCAGTCGCTCGATGCCGGCTTCCGGCCCGGCATGGGCAATGTGCTGCCCGACCGCTTCTTCTGGGCCCTGCCGCCCGAGGACGAGGAAGGCGCCGAGGCCACCCTGATCGACCCGCTGGAACCGCTGGTGGCCGACGAACCCCCGGGCCGGCCGCCCCGCCGCATGCACTGAGCGCCTGCATTGAATCTGTCTTTCCCGATCATGACCACGAATCAAGACCTGTTCGAGCGCTCGCAGCGCGTCATCCCTGGCGGCGTCAACTCGCCGGTGCGCGCCTTCCGCGCCGTCGGCGGCACGCCGCGCTTCATCAAGCGCGGTGACGGCGCCTATATTTTTGACGCCGAGGGCAAGCGCTATATCGACTACATCGGCTCCTGGGGCCCGATGATCCTGGGCCACGGCCACCCGGCCGTGCTGGACGCGGTGCTGAGTGCGGCGCGTGAGGGCTTCTCCTTCGGCGCGCCGACCGAGCGCGAGCTGGAGCTGGCCGAGGAGATCCTGAAGCTGGTACCCAGCATGGAGCAGGTGCGCCTGGTCAGCTCGGGCACCGAGGCGACGATGAGCGCGATCCGGCTGGCGCGCGGCGCCACCGGCCGCAGCAAGTTCATCAAGTTCGAGGGCTGCTACCACGGCCACACCGACGCGCTGCTGGTCAAGGCGGGGTCGGGTCTTGCCACCTTCGGCCACCCGACCAGCGCCGGTGTGCCGGCTTCAGCTGCGCAGGACACGCTGGTGCTGGAGTACAACAACATCGCCCAGCTCGAAGAGGCCTTCGCGCTGCATGGGCCCGAGCTGGCCTGCGTGATCGTCGAGCCGATTGCCGGCAATATGAACTTCGTGCGCGCCAGCGTGCCCTTCATGACCCGCATGCGCGAGCTGTGCTCTACCCACGGCGCGCTGCTGGTATTCGACGAGGTGATGACGGGTTTCCGCGTCGGCCTCGCCAGCGCGCAAGGCCACTATGCGGGCCTGATCCCCGGCTTCAAGCCCGATATCAGCGTGTTCGGCAAGGTCATCGGCGGCGGCATGCCGCTGGCCGCCTTTGGTGCCAGCCGCGACATCATGGCTCACCTCGCCCCGCTGGGCGGCGTCTACCAGGCCGGCACCCTGAGCGGCAACCCGGTCGCCACCGCCTGCGGCCTGGCCACGCTGCGCGAGATCCAGAAGCCCGGTTTCTTCGACGCGCTGAGCGCGCGCACCCGCAGCCTGGTCGATGGCCTGGTGGCCGTGGCGCGCGAGAACGGTGTGCCCTTCAGCGCCGATTGCCAGGGCGGCATGTTCGGCTTCTTCCTGATGAGCGAGCTGCCGCAGAACTACGCCACCGTGATGACGACCGACAAGGAGCGCTTCAACCGCTTCTTCCACGGCATGCTCAATGCCGGCGTCTACCTGGCACCCGCGCTGTATGAAGCCGGCTTCGTCAGCGGCGCCCACAGCGCGGCCGATATCGAGGCCACGCTGGACGCCGCCCGCAGCGCCCTGCGCTGAGATGGCGATCATGGCCCGCCGCTTCGATGCGGTGATCTTCGATATGGACGGTCTGCTGCTCGACTCCGAGCGACCGATCCGCGATGCCTGGCTGCGGCTGTCCTCGCTGACCGAGGCCGACTATCTGCTGACGGTAGGCCGCAACCGGCCGGACAGCCTGGCCGTGCTGACCGAGAAGCTGGGCAGCCTGTCGGAGGCCGAGCGCGTGTATGCGGCGGTCGATGCCGAGATCGCGGCGCAGTTCCAGGACCGCGGCTTCGCGCTGATGCCCGGCGCGCTGGCCCTGCTGCAGCGGCTGCAGGGTCTGGGCGTGCCGCTGGCCGTGGCCTCGTCGACGCGACACACCAAGGTGCTGGACCGGCTCGATGCCGCCGGCATCCGTCCCTTCTTCGGCCCCATCCATGGCGGCGACCAGGTGGCGCGCGGCAAGCCCCATCCGGACCTGTTCGAGCTGGCCGCGCGCAGCCTTGGCATCCATCCTGCTAAGGCCCTGGTGTTCGAGGATTCCAGCTACGGCGCCCAGGGGGCACTGACGGCGGGCATGGGCGTGGTCCTGGTGCCCGACCTGAAGCAGCCCGACCCGGCTATCGCCCCGCAATGCCTGGTGCTAGGCTCCCTGGACGAGGTCCTGCCCCGCCTGCCCTCCTGGTTTAGAGACAACTGATATGCACATCCACATCCTCGGCATCTGCGGCACCTTCATGGGCGGCCTGGCCGCGCTGGCCCGCGAGGCCGGCCACAAGGTGACCGGCTGCGATGCCAATGTCTACCCGCCGATGTCCGATCAGTTGCAGGCCCTGGGCATCACGCTGATCCAGGGCTTTGGCGCCGAGCAGCTGGCACTCAAGCCCGATCTCTTCGTGATCGGCAATGTCGTGACGCGCTCATCGGAAGGCCGCTTCCCGCTGATGGAAGCCATCCTCGACGCCGGTCTGCCCTACACCTCGGGTCCGCAATGGCTGGCCGAGCATGTCTTGCAGGGCCGCCATGTGCTGGCCGTGGCCGGCACCCATGGCAAGACCACGACCACCGCGATGCTGGCCTGGATTCTTGAGCAGACCGGGCTGGAGCCGGGCTTTCTGGTCGGCGGCGTGCCGCTGAATTTCGGCGTCTCGGCCCGGCTCGGCCAGGGCAAGCCTTTCGTCATCGAAGCCGACGAGTACGACACCGCCTTCTTCGACAAGCGCAGCAAGTTCGTCCACTACCGGCCGCGCACCGCGATCCTGAACAATCTCGAGCACGACCACGCCGACATCTTCCCCGACCTGGCCGCGATCGAGACCCAGTTCCACCACCTGGTGCGCACCGTACCGGCCAGCGGCCGCCTGGTCGTCAATGCCCGCGAGGACGCGCTCAAGCGCGTCCTCAGCCGCGGCTGCTGGAGCGAGGTGCAGCGCTTTGGTGCCCGCAAGGAAGAGCCCGGCGCGCTGCGCGCCCGTGGCGAGCCGCAGGCCTTCGACGTGCTGCGCGGCAGCCTGAAGGTCGCCAGAGTCGAATGGGCGCTGAGCGGCGAGCACAACCAGCTCAATGCGCTGGCCGCGATCGCCGCCGCCGAACACCTGGCCGTGCCGCCCGAGCAGTCGGCCGCCGCGCTGGCCACGTTCCAGAACGTGCGTCGCCGGCTGGAGCTGCGCGGCGAGGCCCTGGTTGAAGGAGGCAGCGTCAAGGTCTACGACGACTTCGCCCACCACCCGACCGCCATCCACACCACGGTCAACGGCCTGCGCCGCCGCATCGCGCCCAGCGAGCGCATCCTGGCCGTGTTCGAGCCGCGCTCCAACACGATGAAGCTGGGCACGATGAAGGCCCAGCTGCCCTGGTCGCTGGAAGAGGCCGATATCAGTTTCTGCCATCAGGGCAGCGTCGACTGGGACGCCAAGGAAGTGCTGGCGACCATGGGCGCGCAGGCCCAGGTCTGTGCCGACATCGATGCGCTGGTGGCCGCCGTCGTCCGGGCCGCCAAGCCCGGCGATCATGTGCTGTGCATGAGCAATGGCGGCTTTGGCGGCATCCACGACAAGCTGCTTAAGGCGCTGGCGCGGCCCTGAACCGGCCGTCGGTTCACGGCCGCGGCGCTACCATGCGCCCATCTTTGCCGACCTGGAAGCTTCGATGCCGTCCCTGCCCCCCGATGACGCCCCCGCCCTGCACGACAAGACCTTTGTGCTGCTGCTGGTGCTGGTGACCCTGGCCTTTGGCTGGATCCTCCTGCCCTTTTACGGCGCGGTGCTGTGGGGCACGGCGATGGCCATCGTGTTCGCGCCGCTGTACCGGAGCCTGCTCAAGCCCGCCAAGGGACGGCGCACGCTGGCGGCGCTGGGCGCCATCTTCATCGTGCTGCTGCTGGTGATACTGCCGCTGGCCCTGATCACCCTGTCGCTGGTGCAGGAGGGCACGGCGCTCTACGCAAAGAGCAAGTCGGGCGAGTTCAGCTTCACGACCTATGTGCAGCAGATCTATGCGGCGCTGCCGGCCTGGCTGACCCAACTGCTGGACCGCTTCGGCCTGGGCAATCTCAACCTGCTGCAGGACAAGCTGGTCAGCGCGCTGAACCAGGGCAGCCAGCTGCTGGCGAGCAAGGCCCTGGGCTTCGGCCAGGACACCTTCGACTTCGTCGTCAGCTTCTTCATCATGCTCTACCTGATGTTCTTCGTGATGCGCGACGGCGAGCAGCTGTCGCGCCGCATCCGCGAAGCGCTGCCCCTGCGCGCCACCTACAAGCGCATGCTGGGCGAGAAGTTCACCACCGTGATACGCGCCACGGTCAAGGGCAATATCGCGGTGGCCGCGCTGCAGGGTGCTTTGGGCGGCCTGGCCTTCTGGGTGCTGGACGTGCATGCGCCGGTGCTGTGGGCCGTGCTGATGGCCTTTCTGTCGCTGCTGCCGGCCGTTGGCGCCGGCCTGGTGTGGCTGCCGGTGGCGCTGTACTTCCTGGCCACCGGCAATATCGCGGCCGGCCTGGGCCTGATCGCCTATGGCGTGCTGGTGATCGGCCTGGTCGACAACCTGCTGCGGCCGCTGCTGGTCGGCAAGGACACCAAGATGCCCGACTACATCGTGCTGATCTCCACGCTGGGTGGCATGGCCGTGTTCGGGCTGAACGGCTTTGTGATCGGCCCGCTGATCGCGGCCATGTTCATCGCGGTCTGGGACATCGTCGCCACCGAGCGGCGCGGCCTGCACAACTAGCGGCCCCTGTCCCGCAGGCGACAGCGCGGCGGGCTTTTCTGTAGAGCCCCGCCTCTATCCCAGGGCCTTCACGCTTGGCGGTGCAGGCCCTGGGGGTTAGCCTTGTGCCACAAGACACAAGGAGACCTCTTTGGACCACAGCCTCACCGAGCGCCTGCAGCTCTGCCTGGAGTTGCAGCGCAGCGCTTTCCGCGCCGAGCCCATGCCCAGCCTGGCCACCCGGCTGGACCGGGTCGAGCGCGTGCGGGCGATGACGCGCCGGCATGCGGACGAGCTGGTCGAGGCGATCTCGCGCGACTTCGGCCATCGCGCCCGCCAGGAGACCTTGCTGGCCGATGTGTTCACGGTGGAGTCGGCGGCCCAGCATGCCAAAGCCCATCTGCGCGGCTGGATGAAGCCCAAGCGCATGCCCACCGCCCTGCATTTCCTGCCCGGCAGCAACCGGCTGATGCCGCAGCCGCTGGGCGTGGTCGGTGTGATCGCACCCTGGAACTATCCCTATCAGCTGGCGTTGAGCCCGGCGCTGGCCGCGCTGGCGGCGGGCAACCGGGTGCTGATCAAGCCCTCGGAGCTGACGCCGCTGACCTCGGCCCTGATGGCCCGCATCGTGGCCGAGCATTTCGCGCCCGAGGAGATGCAGGTGATCTGCGGCGACGCCGCGCTGGCCCGCGCCTTCGCGGCCCTGCCCTTCGACCATCTGTTCTTCACCGGCTCCACCGCCGTGGGCCGGCTGGTGGCCCAGGCCGCCGCGCAAAACCTGACCCCGGTGACCTTGGAGCTCGGCGGCAAGTCGCCGGTCATCATCGATGCCAGCGCCGATCTGGAGCGCGTCGCCGAGCGGCTGGCCTTCGGCAAGCTGCTCAACGCCGGCCAGACCTGCATCGCGCCGGACTATGTGCTCGCGCCCAAGCCCATGGTCGAGCCGCTGACCCAGGCACTGCAGCGGGCGATGCGCCGACTCTACCCAAGCATCGCCGGCAACCCCGACTACAGCAGCATCGCGACCGAGCGCCACCACGCGCGGCTGCAAGGCCTGCTCGACGACGCCCGCGCGCGCGGCGCCCGGCTGCTGCCCAGCCATGACGAGGCCCCCGAAGGCCGCAAGCTGGTGCCGCATCTGCTGCTGGACGTCAATGAAGAGATGGCGGTGATGCGCGAGGAGATCTTCGGCCCGCTGCTGCCCATCGTCGGCTGCGACGATGCCGGCGCCGCGATCGCCCATGTGCAGCGCCACGAGCGGCCGCTGGCGCTGTACTGGTTCGGCAGCGACGCCGCAGCGCGCGAGCGGGTGCTGCGCGAGACCCATGCCGGCGGCGTCACGGTCAACGACTGCATCTGGCATATCGGCCAGGAGGATCAGCCCTTTGGCGGCGTCGGCGCCAGCGGCCAGGGCGCCTATCACGGCGTCTGGGGTTTCAATACCTTCAGCGCGCTCAAGCCGGTGTTCACGCAGCCGCGCTGGGCCGGCACCCGGCTGTTCTACCCGCCCTATGGCGCGACTTTCGAGCGCCTGCTGGGCCTGCTGAAGAAGATCGCATGAGCGGCGCGACGATGACAGCCGAACACGACTATCTGATCATCGGCGGCGGCTCGGCCGGCTGCGCGCTGGCCGGCCGGCTCAGCGAAGACCCGTCCTGCCGCGTCACCGTGCTGGAGGCCGGCGGCGCCGGCGACAGCTGGGTGGTCAAGACGCCGTTTGCCGGAGTGCTGCAAATCCCCAGCAAGCTCAACAACTGGGCTTTCGAGACCGTGCCCCAGGCCGGGCTGAACGGCCGGCGTGGCTACCAGCCGCGCGGCCGGGTGCTGGGCGGCTCCTCGGCCATCAATGCGATGGTCTATATCCGCGGCCACCGCAGCGACTACGACGCCTGGGCCGCCGCCGGCAACCCCGGCTGGAGCTTCGACGAGCTGCTGCCCTACTTCATCCGCTCCGAGAACAACAGCCGGCTGGGTGCCCCCTGGCACGGCCAGTCCGGGCCGCTGCGCGTCAGCGATCTGCGCAGCGACAGCCCGCTGCATGCGGCCTGGCTGGAGGCCGCCCGCCACTGCGGCCATCCGGTGCTGGACGACTTCAATGCCGGCGAGATGGAAGGCCTGGGCGTCTACCAGGTGACCCAGCACGAAGGCGAGCGCTGGAGCGCCGCGCGCGGCTATCTGCACCCGCATCTGGGCAGCCGGCCCAATCTGCAGGTACTCACCGGCGTGCGCGTGCTGCGCCTGCTGCTGGAGGGCCGGCGCGCGGTCGGCGTCGAGATCCTGCAGGACGGCCACAAGCGCGAGCTGCGCGCTGCACGCGAGCTGGTGCTGAGCGCCGGCGCGCTGCAATCACCCCAGCTGCTGATGCTCTCGGGCATTGGCGACGGCGCGGCGCTGCAGCGCCTGGGCCTGCCGGTCACCCATCATCTGCCGGGTGTGGGCCGGAACCTGCACGACCACCCGGACTTTGTGTTTGGCTACCTGTCCGACAGCCTCGACACGGTAGGCATCTCGGCCAAGGGCGGCTGGCGCCTGCTGCAATCCATCGCCCGCTACCGGCGCGAGCGCCGCGGCATGCTGACGACCAATTTCGCCGAGTGCGGCGGATTTCTGAGCACCCGGCCTGGCCTGCCGGCGCCGAATATGCAGCTGCATTTCGTCGTCGCCCTGGTGCAGGACCATGCGCGCAAGCTGGGCCTGGGCCACGGCCTGTCCTGCCATGTCTGCCTGCTGCGCCCGCACAGCCGCGGCACGCTGAGCCTGGCCAGCGCCGACCCGCTGGCCGCGCCGCTGATCGACCCGGCTTTCTTGCAGCATCCGGACGATGTGCAGCAGCTGGTCGAGGGCTATCGCCTGACCCGCAAGCTGATGCGCGCGCCCAGCCTGAAGGCCTGCTGGACCCATGAGGCCTGGACCCGCGAGGCCCAGACGGGCGATAGCGATGCCGAGATCGAGGCCTTGCTGCGCCAGCGCGTGGACACGGTCTACCACCCGGTGGGCAGCTGCCGCATGGGCCGGGATGCGCTGGCGGTGGTGGACGCGGAGCTGCGCGTGCATGGCATCGAGGGTCTGCGGGTGGTGGACGCCTCGGTGATGCCCCAGGTGGTCAGCGGCAACACCAATGCGCCGGCCATCGTGATCGGCGAGAAGGCGGCCGATCTGATGCGCGGCCGCAGCGCGACGACACCGCAGGCACAGCACGATCTGGCAGCGCTCTGAGTACTGTCGGCATGAGGTCGGCCTAAGGTCGACATGAGGCCGGGGATAATCCCCGCATGTCATTGACCGAAGCGACGGGCCTGCTGCTGGCCTCCGTGGCGCGCCTGATCACCGGCGCCCAGGGCCACTGGAAGGGCTGCCCGCCCACCGCCGAACAGCGCATCTATTTCGCCAACCATCAAAGCCACTTCGACTGGGTGCTGATCTGGGCCGCGCTGCCGGCCGAGCTGCGCGCCGGCACCCGGCCGATCGCGGCCCGCGACTACTGGACCTCCAGCAAGCTCAAGACCTGGCTGACCTCGGCGGTGTTCAACGCCATCTATGTGAGCCGCACCCGCACGACACCCGATGAGGACCCGCTGGAGCCGCTGGTCGAGGCGCTGGGCAACGGCGATTCGCTGGTGATCTTTCCCGAGGGCACCCGCTCCAGCAAGGGCGAGCCGCAGGCCTTCAAGGCCGGGCTGTTCCATCTGGCCCAGCAGTTTCCGCAGGTGCAGCTGATACCGACCTGGATAGACAACGTCCAGCGCGTGATGCCCAAGGGCGAGATCGTGCCGGTGCCGATTCTGTGCACCGTGACCTTCGGCGAGCCGCTGCGCCTGATGCCGGGCGAGGACAAGCGCGACTTCCTGACCCGTGCCCGCGACGCCGTGCTGGCTCAGCGACCCACACAGGAGCGTGCTTGATGAAAGCGCTGCGCCTGATGAACGCCGGCGACCAGATCGCGCTGCTGTTCCTGATCCTGTTCGGCCTGCTGGTGCTGATCACCGCCGGAGGTTTTCTCTATTCGCTGCGCAGTGCCGCGCGCAGCGAAGCGGCCGAGAACAACTGGCGCCAGTTCCGCCGCGACCTGAATGCCACCTGGGTCGGCTCGCTGCTGTTCTGGGCCGCCTGGGTCTCGGGGCCGCTGGGCGCAACCCTGCTGTTCGGCGTGCTGTCCTTTCTGGCGCTGCGCGAGTTCATCACGCTGATGCACACCCGGCGTGCCGACCATCGCAGCCTGATCCTGGCCTTCTTCGTGCTGCTGCCGCTGCAGTACGCGCTGGTTGGCAACCGGCATTTCGATGTGTTCAGCGTGCTGATCCCGGTCTACGGCTTTCTGGCCATCCCGGTGGTCAGCGCGCTGGCCGACGACCCGCAGCGCTTTCTCGAACGCAATGCCAAGATCCAGTGGGGCATCATGGTCTGCGTCTACGGGCTCTCGCATGCGCCCGCCCTGCTGCTGCTGGACTTCAAGGGCTACGAAGGCCGCGGTCCCTTCCTGCTGTTCTTCCTGGTGATGGTGGTCGGTGTCGGCCAGATCGTCCAGGAGGTGGCCAGCCGCTCGCTGCGGCGCCGGCCGCTGGCGCGCCGCATCAGCCGCAGCTTCTCGCTGCGGGCCTGGTGGCTGGGCCTGCTGGCGGCAGCCGTCACCGGCACCCTGCTCTACTGGATCACCCCGTTCAAGGCCGGCCAGGCCCTGGTGATGGCGGTGATCGCGGCGGCCGCCGGCACCATGGGCGGCCTGGTGATGAAGGCGCTCAAGCGCGACGCCGGCGTGGTCTACTGGGGCAACCGCAGCTCCATCACCGGCGCGGTGGGCCTGCTGGACCGCATCGCGGTGCTGTGCTTCGCGGCCCCGGTGTTCTTCCATTCGGTGCGCTGGTACTTCAAGCTCAATCTCTGAACATGCGCATTCTCGGTATCGACCCAGGTCTGCAGACCACCGGCTTCGGCGTCATCGACGCCGACGGCCCGCGCCTGAGCTATGTGGCCAGCGGCACGATCAAGACCAGCGCGGTCGCCACCGGCGATCTGCCGGCGCGGCTGAAGATCCTGTTCGACGGCATCCGCGAGGTCGCGGCCACCTACCAGGCGCAGTGCGCGGCAGTCGAGATCGTCTTCGTCAACGTCAACCCGCAATCGACCCTGCTGCTGGGCCAGGCCCGCGGCGCGGCGCTGACGGCCCTGGTCAGCTGCGACCTGCCGGTGTCCGAGTACACCGCGCTGCAGATGAAGAAAGCCATCGTCGGCCATGGTCATGCGAAGAAGGAGCAGGTGCAGGCCATGGTGCAGCGCCTGCTGGCCCTGCCCGGCGAACCCGGCAAGGACGCCGCCGATGCGCTGGGCCTGGCCATCATGCATGCCCATGCCCGCGTCTCCTTCGAGGCGATGAGCCGCAGCACCACCTTGCAGCGCCGCCAGCACGCACAGTTCAAGGGCAGCCGGACGTATTGAGCGACTCTCGCCGCCGGCCGCTTGACACCGTAGCGACTCCAGGCTTTCCAATGCAGGCATCGACCAAATGATTGATTGGAGCTCCGATGTCCGCCCATTGCTGTGAACACGACACGCCGCCGGCCAGCCAGATTCTCAATCTGGGCCGCTACCGCAAGATCCTGTGGATCGCGCTGGCGGTCAATGCCGCGATGTTCCTGCTGGAGATCACGGCCGGCATTGCCGCCGGCTCGCTGTCGCTGCTGGCCGATGCGATCGACTTCGCCGGCGACGCGCTGAACTATGCGGTGTCGCTGGCGGTGCTGGCCTCGGCCCTGGCCTGGCGGGCTCGCGCAGCGATGCTGAAGGCCGCCAGCATGATGGGTTTCGGGCTTTATCTGCTGGGCCATGCGCTCTGGGCGGTCTGGCACGGCCAGGTGCCGGATGCGCCCACGATGGGGGCCGTGGCGCTGCTGGCGCTGGCGGCCAACGTCGCGGTGGCCTGGATGCTGTACGCCTTTCGCGAGGGCGATGCCAATATGCGCAGTGTCTGGCTGTGCTCGCGCAATGACGCGATCGGCAATCTGGCCGTGCTGGCGGCGGCCGCCGGCGTCTTCGGCACCGGCAGTGCCTGGCCCGACTTGGCCGTCGCCGGCCTGATGGCCACGCTGGCCCTGCATGGCGGCTGGCAGGTGCTGCGCCAGGCCCGCAGCGAGCTCGGTCATGGCGGCGGCCCTGCGGCGCATGCCCATGACCATGGGCATTGAGCGGCGGCGTGGCGTAGCATCAGGCTTCGTTCTCGCGGAGTCCCCATGTTCGGCATTGCAGACTACGGCGCCTTTGTCGTCGCCATCATCGTCTTCCTGATGATTCCCGGCCCGGGCAATCTGGCCCTGATCTCGTCCACCGGCAAAGGCGGTTTCAAGGGCGGGCTGGCCGCGACGCTGGGCGTGATCGCCGGCGATCAGGTCTTGATGTGGCTGGCGGTGGCCGGCGTTGCCGCCTTGCTGGCAGCCTCGCCGCGTGTGTTTTCCGGCGTGCAGTGGCTGGGCGCGGCCTATCTGGCCTGGCTGGGCTGGCGCATGTTGCGCGCCAAGCCGGGCGACGCGCCGGTGCTGCAGATCCGGCCGCGCCAGTATTTCCAGCAGGCCCTGCTGATCACCTTGCTGAACCCCAAGGCCATTGTGTTCTATATGGCCTTCTTCCCGCTCTTTGTCGACCCGGCGCGGCACCAGGGCCTGGCGACCTTCGGCGCGATGGCCGTGACGATTGCGCTGCTGACCCTGGCCTATGGCCTGGTCGTCACGCTGCTGACCCAGCATCTGGCGGCCCGGCTGCGCAGCAATCCGCGCATCGGCCAATGGCTGGAGCGCCTGGCCGGCACCGTGCTGATCGGCTTCGGGCTGAAGCTGGCGCTATCGCGCTGAGCCACAAAAAAAGGCGGTGCCTCTTGGCACCGCCCCTGGCGACGAGGCTTGTGGCCTCAGGCTTGCTGCTGCTGACGGCGACGGCGCGCGATCGCACCGAGCGCGGCCAGGCCGGCCAGGCTCATCGCCCAGGTGCCGGGTTCGGGGACGGCGCTGATGGTGTAGCTGCCAAAGCCCTCGCCCAGCGGGGTCTGGTAGCCCACATAGGCCAGGCCGAAATCGACCTGGCCGTCGACCAGGGCCAGGGTGCTGCCGTTGGCCGAGAACAGCCCGCTGAGGCCGACAAACTGACCGAAGGCGAAGGCCGCCTGGGGGCCGACCGGCACGGTGGCCGACGAGAAGCTCTGGTTCAGTGCATTGAGGGTCCAGCCACTCAGATTCACCAGCTCGTACTCGACACCGGTCACCAGCGAGTCTTCATAGCTGAACTGGCCGGCGAAGGTTTGGCCGAGCAGCGGGCCATCATCGAGTTGGCCGCTGAAGTTGAAGCTGGCGGCCTGGGCATTCAGGCCCGCCAGGACCAGGGCTGCAGCGAGCAGGGTTTGACGCATCATCATGATTGCTTCCTTTGACTGAGTCGGGTCAGAACTTGTAATTGGCGGCCGTCAGTGCGGCGCAGCCGACGCCCTTGAGCAGGGCCATCGTGCGGGTCTTCAGCGGACCGACACTGCCGTCGGTATCAATGCCGACCAGGGCGCCGCCTGCCGAGTTGGTACAGGTGATATGGCCGCTGGCCAAGGGATCGGCGCTCACCACGTTCGTCGCCTGCAGCAGCTTGGTGAAGACCAGCTGATCCTGGGCCGGTGCGAAGTCGGTGATCGTGTCGATACCGTCCAGTGCGCTGCTGAAGACAAACTGGTCGCGGCCGGCTCCGCCGGTCAGCGTGTCGGCGCCTGCACCACCCTCGATCTGGTCATCACCGGCCGTGCCGACGATGGTGTCGCGGCCGGCCGTACCGGCCACCTGCTTGACCAGGTTCAGCCCCAAGACCACCGGATCATGGTCGGAGGACTTATAGGCCGTCGGCTGGTAGTAATCGGGGCCGCAGGCCGCGCAGGCGGGCTGCTTGAACTCGAGGTTGTAGTCGATGATCAGCGGCTCGTCGGCATTGATATGCCACTCCTTGGCCGAGACAATCTTGGCGCTGAGCGCGGCGGTGGACAGCACATGATCGAGCCGGCCGGCGAAGCCGTCGAACACATAGCTGTAAGCCACAGGGTCGAAGCGGCCGACCTGGTCAACGAAGGCACCGTCGCCGGTCAGCGCGTGGATAGGATCCTCCTGCGCGTAGGCGTTGAAGTCGCCCAGCAGGATCACGTCCGGGGTACCGGCTGCGGCCTGCACCTGGCCGACAAAGCTGCGCAGACGCTGGGCCTGCTCGACGCGGGTGGCGTTCCAGCAGCCCTGGCCGTCGCCCTGGTCGCCGTCGATGCCGCCCGAGGGGCAGCTGCCCTTGGACTTCAGGTGGTTGACGGCCACCGCGAAGCGCTCGCCATTCGGTGCGGCGAAGCCTTGGGCAAAGGTCGGACGGTTGTTGACCTCATGCGTGTCCGACAGCGGCGCGCCCTGCAGGCTCAGGCGGCCCGGCTTGTAGAGCATGGCCACGCGGATCGCGTCGGTGCCGGTGTCCAGCGCGCCCTTGGGCACGACCTGGTAGACCGTCGAGCCCAGCTTGGCATTGATCGCATCGGCCAGGTTCTGGGCCGCGACGTCGCCGTTGTTCTGGATCTCCATCAGGCCGACCACATCGGCATTGATCGCGCTGAGCGAGGCCACCAGCTTGGTCTGCTGGCGCTGGAACTCGGCCAGGTTGTTGGCGCCGCGGCAGTTGGAGGCCGAGCTCGCACCGCCCAGCGTGCAGCCCTGGCCGCTCTGGCCGGAGGCGGTCTGGCCGTTGGTGAAGGTGGTGAAGTAGTTCAGCACATTGGCGCTGGCCACCGTGTAGTTGCCGCCTGCGGCAGCGGGCGCGGCGGTGCGCGGGTTGCTGCGCTCGAACTGCACCGGCGCGGTGGGCTGCAGCTTGTACATCGCCGCGCCGTTCGAGGCGGCGGTGGCCAGGCCGAAGTCGATCACACCGGTCAGCGACGCGGCCGTGTCACCGGCGCGCACCGTGTTGTCGGCGGCCAGATAAGGCGTCGGGTTCGGGTTCTGGAGCGACAGATTGTCGTCCAGCAGCAGCATGCGGCGCGCGTTGGCGCTAAACAATGCCTGCGCCTCGGGTGTGCCGGGACGGTGCACATTGGTCGGGTTCAGCAGACGGCCGCCGGCGGCGATGGTCAGCTGGCCGTAGCGGCCCAGGAAGTAGTTCTGCTGGACCATCACCGGGCCGGCCAAGGTCACCAGCATGCCCTCATAGGCCTCCAGGCCGTCGTCGCCCAGCGCGGTCAGGTCGACCTCGACCGGCGTGATCGCGTGGCCGCTGCTCAGCACGGTGATGGATGTCGGCGTGATCAGCTGGGTGATCGGACGGGCCTGAGCGGCCGGGCTGCTGGCACCGGCGATGAACTCGGACACCTTGGCCGTCAGGCTGATCTCCTGGCCGAGCTGGGCGCTGTTGGCGGCGGCCGTGTAGACAAAGATGCCGTCCGAAGTCGCGTTATTGCCGTCGCCGAGCTTGTCCTGCAGATAGAAACCGGTGCTGGTGACATGGGTCACGATGCCGCGGGTGCTGATGGTCTGGTCCTTCAGCGGGCTTTGCGCGCCGCTGCCCTGGATCGTATAGATCGCCACCGGGGTGCCGACCGGCGGCGGGTCTTCGCCACCACCGCCACTACCGTCGCAAACGTTTGGTGATGAGGCGGAATTGCGCGGCGCAGCGATGCCGGCGCTGAAGTCCGCGCTGTTGACGTTGGTGTCGGTACAGCCGTTCCCGGCGCGCTGTGCGGCGGTCGTGTTGCTCAGGCCGGGAGCGGGAGCGCCCTCGACTGCGGTGCTGGCATTGCCGAAGCTGACCGCATCGACCAACTGGCTCGCGCTCGGGTTGCTGATGGCAAGCGCTGCCGGGCCGGGCACCAGCGCCACCTTGCCGGCGGTTCCGCTCATCGCCGCCAAGCCGATATGGTCGGGAGTCGGTAGCGCCTGGGTACCGCCGGTGCCCGCAGCCATCTGGATCAGAAAGTAGCGGCCGGGCTGCAGCGTGTAGTTGGGCAGCAGCGTCAGCGCGCCGGTCGAGGTGCCGAAGGTGCCCGCGCTGGAGGCATATTGCACCGACCAGCCATTCAGGCTGACCGGGTTTTTGCCGGCATTGAAGAGCTCGACGAAATCATGCGTCAGCGTCGCGCCGTTATTACCGCCACCGCCATAAACCTGGCTGATGACAACACCGCTGACCGAAGCCAGCACCGCCGGCGCGGCAAACGCCGTCAACAGCAGGGAAACAAGAGGTTTGAGTTTCATGATGGAATGGGGAGGACACAAAACAAAGGCCAATTCCTCGCCAAAGGCGGCCGGCGAACGCCGGGATTGCTGGCAACCCGGCTTCGCGCCGACTCTGCGAGCAGCGCGTGCCAGGATGCTAGCGGCAAGATATGACAGCAGAAGACACCGTAAACGCGGGGGTAGCCGATGGAGCAGCGGGCTTGACAGGCGTCCCTACAGGGTCTGCCCGGAGCAAACAGCGGTGAAATTTGCGGCGTCACGCCATGCGCCCCAAAACGTTTGCGCAAACCCTGAAAAAAGCGCTTCCGGGCTTGATTTCCTAGGGTTTGTACGAAACTCCATCGCCGCCCGAAAACCCTCTGTCCCGATATGAAACAAACTAGGTGTTTTCACCAGGATCGCGAGATGCGTGGGCCGGCGGCAAATTCGATGCACGGTTATAGGTGGGCGTCGCACCGGAATGTGTCAAAACCATGACGCTTCGGATAATCGGCGCCATCTTGGTGCCTGGGTATTGCCGCTGCGATGTCGCCGCTGATCCTGCTTTTCTTTGTGCTGGCCTATTTCGCGCTGCTGCTGGGCGTGGCCTGGTGGAGCTCGCGGCGTGCCGACAACCAGAGTTTTTTCATCGGCAACCGCAACAGCAACTGGATGCTGGTGGCCTTCGGCATGGTCGGCACCTCACTGTCGGGAGTGACCTTCATCAGCGTGCCGGGCGCCGTGGGCGCCACCGCCTTCAGCTACTTCCAGATCGTGCTGGGCCAGTTCATCGGCTATGCGGTGATCGCCTTCGTGCTGCTGCCGCTGTACTACCGGCTGCAGCTGACCTCGATCTACGACTATCTGGGCCGGCGCCTGGGGCCGCGCAGCTACCGCAGCGGCGCCGGCTTCTTCATCCTGTCGCGCACCTTGGGCGCCACCGCCCGCCTCTACCTGGTGGTGAAGATCCTGCAGGACGCGATTCTTGAGCGCATCGGCCTGCCGTTCTGGCTGACCGCGCTGGTGATCCTGTTGATGATCCTGGCCTATACCTACGAGGGCGGGGTCAAGACCATTGTCTGGACCGACACCTTGCAGACCTCGTGCATGCTAGGCGGCCTGATCGTCTGCGTGGCCTATCTGCTGCAGAGCCTGGACCTGTCGCTGGCGCAGAGCCTGGCGAGCATGGACGCGAGCGGACTGTCGCGCGTCTTCGAGACCGACCCGAACAGCCGCTTCTTCTTCGGCAAGCAGATACTGGCCGGCGCCTTCATCGCGATCGCGATGACCGGCATGGACCAGGAGATGATGCAGAAGAACATCTCGGTCAAGCGCCTGGCCGACTCGCAGAAGAATGTGATGGTGTTGGCCACCATCATGCTGGGCGTGGTGCTGCTGTTCCTCTTCCTCGGCGGCCTGCTGCATCTGTTCGCGGCGCAAGCGGGGCTGGCGGCCCGGGGCGACGCGCTGTTCGCGGCTGTCGTGCTGAACCATCTGCCGGCCTGGGTGCAGCTGGTCTTCGTGATCGCGCTGATCTCGGCGCTCTTCCCCAGCGCCGATGGCGCCATCACCGCGCTGACTTCCAGCTTCTGCATCGACTTCCTGAACCTGCAGCGCCGCAGCGACTGGAGCGAGGCCAGGCGCCTGGCCGTGCGCAAGCGCGTGCATCTGGGCTTTGCCGCGCTGTTCCTGCTGCTGGTGATGGTGTTCAAGTGGGTCAACAACCCCAGCATGATCGGCCTGATCCTGAAGCTGGCCGGCTACACCTATGGGCCGCTGCTGGGCCTGTTCGCCTTCGGCATCCTGACGCGGCGCTCGGTGCGCGACCGCTGGGTGCCGCTGGTGGCCGTGGCCGCGCCGCTGCTGAGCTGGTTGCTGGACAGCCAGCAGCGCGCGCTGTTCGGCAGCTACGAGCTGGGGCTGGAACTGCTGCTGATCAACGGTGCGCTGACCTTCGCCGGGCTGTGGCTGCTGTCCAGCGCCGCCAGGCCGTCCTCGACCTAGGCAAGACCTGACGCCGGGGACGGCGCTCGGCTCATCCGGGCGGCGGCCGTTGTTGGCACAATCCAGCCTCCTCGACACCCCGGGCTCCCATGACCCTGACCCAGCTGATCGCCGGCTTTGTGCGCCGGCACTGGCGCGCCTACCTGGCCTCGGCCCTGATGCTGGCGGCCATCGCGGTGCTGACCGTCTGGATCCCGCGCCAAGTCGGCGCCGTGGTCGACGGCATGGTGGCCGGCCGCCTGCTGGAGCAGGGCCTGTGGCGCGAGCTGGGCCTGCTGGCGCTGGCGGGCCTGCTGATCTATCTGTTCCGGGTCGGCTGGCGCATCGCGCTGTTCGGCGCCGCCTACCAGCTCGGCCGCGAGCTGCGCACCCGGCTTTACGAGCGCCTGACCCTGCAAGGCCCGGTGTTCTTCCAGGCCAAGCGCACCGGCGATCTGATGGCGCTGGCGACCAATGACATCGACGCGGTCGAGATGGCCGCCGGCGAGGCCTTGCTGGCGGCCTTCGACGGCTCGCTGACCCTGATCCTGGTGCTGGCCATGATGACCTTGGGCGTCGACTGGCGCCTGGGCCTGGCGGCCCTCTTGCCCTTCCCGCTGATGGCGCTGGCCTTCTGGCGCATTTCCGACCATGTCCACCATGCCTGGAAATCCTCGCTGGACCGCTTCTCGCTGCTGAACCAGCATGTCCAGGAGGGTCTGGCCAGCGTGCGCACGCTGCGCGCGCTGGGCCTGACCCGGCGCAATGCGGGCCAGTTCGCCGCGCTGGCCGACAGCGCCGGCGAGGCCAGCTACCAGGCCCAGCGCTGGGAGGCCGCCTACGAGCCGGCCGTGGGCATGACCTTGACCGCCGCGATGGCGATCGCGCTGGGCCTGGGCGGCGCTCTGGTGGCGCGCCAGGAGCTGAGCATCGGCCAGCTGACCTCGTTCACGATGTATCTGGGCCAGCTGATCTGGCCGATGTTCGCGGCCGGCTGGGTGCTGTCCCTGCTGGAGCGCGGCCGCGCCGCCTGGAACCGGCTGGCACCGGTGCTGGAGGCGCCGCTGACGCTGGCCGACGAGGGTCAGGCGCGGCTGCCGACAAACGCCGAGATCGCTTTCAAGCAGCTGTCCTTCGCCTACCCCAGCGAGGAGGCCAACCCACGCCTGGCGCTGGAGGCGGTCAGCCTGCGCCTGAAGCCCGGCCAGACCCTGGGTCTGGTCGGCCCGACCGGAGCCGGCAAGTCCACGCTGCTGCGCCTGCTGCTGCGCCAGTTCGAGCCCGGCAGCGGCCGGGTGTGCATCGGGGGCCAGGTCTTGCCCGAGATAGCGCTGGCCGCGCTGCGCCGGTCCATCGCCTGGGTGCCGCAGGAGCCTTTCCTGTTCTCGGCCTCGATTGCCGAGAACATCGCGCTGGCCAAGCCCGGCGCGAGCCGCGAGCAGATCGAGCAGGCCGCCGAGCTGGCCGCCGTGCACGGCGATATCCAGCGCCTGCCGCAGGGCTATGACACCCTGGTCGGCGAGCGCGGCGTGACCCTGTCCGGCGGCCAGCGCCAGCGCGTCGCGATCGCCCGCGCCCTGCTCAGCGACGCGCCCATCCTGCTGCTGGACGATGCGCTGTCGGCGGTCGACACCGGCACCGAGACGCAGATCCTCGATCATTTGCGCGAGCTGCGGGAGCAGCGCCCGGAGCGCTGCGTGATCATCGTCAGCCACCGGCTCAGCGCGGTGATGGAGGCCGATCAGATCGCCGTGCTGCGTAAGGGACGCATCACCGAGCAGGGCAGCCACGCGGAGCTGCTGGCGCTGGAGGGCTGGTACGCGACGCAATGGCGCTACCAACAACTGGAGGCCAGCCTCGATGCCGCCTGAAGTCAAAGAAGAAGACAGCAAGGAAGCCAAGCCCTGGGCCTCGGTGGGCCTGCTGCTGGAGTCGGCCGAGGGCGAGCGCCCCACCCTGCTGCGCGGGCTCGTCTGGCTGGTGATCGCGGCCGGGCTCGAAGCGCTGGGCCCCATCATCGGCAAGTACTTCATCGACCACTATCTGCTGCCGCGCCAGTTCGATGTGATGGCCATGGCCGGCCTGCTGGCGGCGCTGCTCTTGAGCGGCTGGGCCGCCAGCTGGATACGCTATGCCCAGCTGACCCGCATGGCCGGCGTGGCGCGGCGCTCGGTGATGCGGCTGCGCGAGCGGGTCTATGCCCATGTGCTGGCCCTGCCCATGGCCTTTTTCGACAAGGCCATCACCGGCCAGCTGGTCAGCCGCGTCACCAATGACAGCGAGGCCGTCAACCAGCTCTACCGCCAGGTGCTCTATGTGATGCTGGACTCCAGCATCGTCGTGATCGGCTCGATGATCGCGATGGCCTGGCTGGACTGGCGGCTGATGCTGATCGTTGCGATGCTGGTGCCGGCCATGCTGATCATCATCACGCTGTACCAGCGCCTGTCCAGCAGCGCGGTGGCGCGCTCGCGCCAGCTGCGCAGCGAGATCAACGCCCATATGGCCGAGAGCATGGCCGGCATGGCGGTGCTGCAGGCCAGCGGCGCCGCGCCGCGCTTCGCCGAGCGCTTTGCCGACACCAACGGCCGCCAGTTCGGCGCCCGCATGGACGAGCTGCGCGCCAATGCCTGGCTGCTGCGCCCGGCGCTGGACCTGCTGAACGTGCTGCTGATCGTGACCCTGATCTATGGCTTCGGCCAGCGCCAGGTGTCCTTGGGCCAGGGTGCGCTGGAGGTGGGCCTGCTCTACGCCTTCCTGGCGTATATCGCCCGCGTGGTCGAGCCGCTGATCCAGATCACGATGCAGTTCGGCCAGCTGCAGCAGTCGATGGTGGCGGCCGCGCGGGTGCGCACCCTGCTGCAGGAGATGCAGCCGGTGCCGCAGACCCAGGCCGGCCTGCAGATCGCGCGCGGCCATATCCGCATCGATGACCTGAGCTTCGGCTATGACCCGGCGCATCCGGTGCTGCACGACCTGAGCCTGGACTTCCCGGCCGGCAGCTTCGTCGGCATCGTCGGCCACACCGGCAGCGGCAAGTCCACGCTGCTGTCATTGCTGCTGCGCTTCTACACGGCCCAGAGCGGCCGCATCGCGATAGACGGGCTGAGCCTGGCCAGCCTGCCGGACGAGGCCTTCCGCGCCGCCGTCGGCCTGGTGCCGCAGGAGCCCTATCTGATGGCCGCCAGCGCGCGCGAGAACATCGCGATGGGCCGCAAGATCAGCGAGGAGCAGCTGATCGCCGCCGCCAAGGCCGCCCGCATCGACGCGTTCCTGGCCGCCCTGCCGCAGGGCTATGACACCCTGCTGGGCGAGGGCGGCGCCCGCGTCTCCACCGGGCAGAAGCAGCTGATCGCGATGGCCCGCGCGCTGGCCGGCGCACCGCGCATCCTGTTCCTCGACGAAGCCACGTCGAACATCGACAGCGCCACCGAGCGCGTCATCAGCGAGGCCCTGGAAGCGCTGCGCGGCCAGGTCACCGTGGTGGCGATCGCGCACCGCCTGTCCACCATCCGCGAGGCCGACCAGATCATCGTGCTGAACCACGGCCACCTGGCCGAGCGCGGCACGCACGAGCAGCTGATGCGCCACGAGGGCGGCATCTACCAGCGGCTGGTGCAGCTGCAGGCGCTGGATGCGGGAACCGGGCAGAGCTGATCGACAATCCCCCCATGGCCCAAGGCAAACGAATCTCCGCCGACATCGACAGCGACGCGCTCCAGGCGATCAAGGACATCGGCGCCGCCGCCAAGCAGGCTCGCCTGGAGGCGGGCGAGGGCCAGGCGGCTGCAGCCGCCCGGCTGGGTGTCCATGTGCAGACCATCGCGCGCATCGAAGCCGGTGAGCCGGGCGTCGCGATCGGCCATGTGATGGGGCTGCTGGCGCTCTATGGTCTGGCGACGAAGCTGTCGCCAGGCAGCCTGCCCGAAGACTGAGAAAACAGACCTCAGGCGGCGCCGACCTCGCTCGCCACCTCGGCGATCAGCGCACGCAACCAGCGGTGCGCCGCGTCCTGGCGGTAGCGCACATGCCAGGCCATCTGCACCGGGAAGCGGCCGAGATCGGCCGGCGTCGGCAGTATCTTCAGTCGAGCGTCATGGACCAGACGGCGGCAGATCAGATTCGGCAGCGTGGCGCAATAGTCGGTCACGGCGATCACTTCCGGGATGGCCAGGAAATGCGTCACCGACACCGCGACCTCGCGCCTGAGCCCCTGGCGCTCCAGCGCCTGGAACAGGCCCACGCGCAAACGCCCGGGCGGCAGCATGTTCACATGCCTGAGCTGCTCATACTGCTTGCGCGAGATCTTCTGATCGACCTGCGGATGGTCGGCGCGCACGATGCAGGACAGGCCGTCGTCCATCAGCTGCTGCACAACCAGGTTGTCCGGCGGATCGGTGATGCGCCCCAGCACCAGGGCTGTTGAACCGGAGATCACGCCGGTCTCGGCCAGATCCGCGCCGTAAGGCGTGAGCCGCAGGCTGATACCCGGCGCCCGCTCGCGCAGCCGCGCCACGATGGCCGGAACGAGCACGAACTCGACATAGCTATTGGGTGCGATCGTCAGCAGCAGCTTCGCCTTCGCCGGGTCGAACTCCTGCTGGCCCAGGATCACCACGTCCAGGTTCACCAGCGCGGCCGCGATCACCGGCGCCAGCTCCAGGGCCTTGGGTGTCGGCTGCATGCCATAGCGCTCGCGGGTGAAGAGCGGATCCAGCAGCAGCGCACGCAGCCGCGTCAGCGCGTTCGACAGCGCCGGCTGGGTGATGCCCAGCCGCTCGGCCGCGCGCGTCACGCTGCGCTCCTCCATCAAGGCCAGGAAAACGGGCAGCAGGTTCAGGTCGTAGCGCACCCAGTCATATTGTCAGAGACATATCTGAAATTCAACCAATAAATTTGATGAATACATGCGCCGCACCCAAACTCTGCCTGACCCGAACGCAATCTCTTTGCTCTCCGCACATCCCGAAAGGAATCCCCATGTCTTCCGAAGCCCTCTTCTCTCCCGCCCGCCTCGGCGCCATCGAGGTCAAGAACCGCATCGCGATGGCTCCGCTGACCCGCTCGCGCGCCGGCATGGACGGCCTGCCCTCGCCGCTGGCCGTCGAGTACTACCGCCAGCGCGCCTCGGCCGGCCTGCTGATCACCGAAGCCACCAATATCTCGCCCCAGGGCCGCGGCTATGCCTACACGCCCGGCATCTACAGCGACGACCAGGTGGCGGCCTGGAAGCAGGTCACCGATGCCGTCCATGCCGCCGACGGCAGGATCGTGATGCAGCTCTGGCATGTCGGTCGCATGTCGCATGTGAGCCTGCAGGAAGGCGGCGCCGCACCGGTCGCGCCCAGCGCCTTGCAGGCCGGCGGCAGCGTCTTCACGGAGCAGGGCTTCGAGCCGCCGTCGATGCCGCGTGCGCTGGAAACCCATGAGATCGCCGGCATCGTCGAGGACTACCGCCAGGCCGCGATCCGCGCCAAGGCCGCCGGCTTCGACGGCGTCGAGGTGCATGCGGCCAACGGCTATCTGCTGGAGCAGTTCCTGCGCGACAGCACCAACCGGCGCAGCGATCGGTACGGCGGCTCGATCGAGAACCGTGCCCGGCTGATCCTCGAGGTGGTGGACGCCGTGGCCGGCGTCTGGGGCTCCGGCCGCGTGGGCCTGCGCCTGTCCCCGCTGTCCACCGCCATCGGCGACACGCCGCTGGACAGCACGCCGATGCAGACCCATGCCTATCTGGCCCGCCAGCTCGGCGCACGGGGCCTGGCCTTCCTGCATGTGGTCGAGGGCCAGATGCATGGCGAGGACGGCAGCAGCGAGCGGTACGACAACGCGGCCCTGCGCGCGGCCTTCGGCAGCGGCGCCTACATCGCCAACAACGGCTACGACCGCCAGCGCGCGCTGGAGGCCACGGCCTCGGGCCATGCTGATATGGTGGCCTTCGGGCGTGCCTTCATCGGCAACCCGGACCTGGTGGCCCGTCTGCGCCTGAATGCGCCGCTGTTCGACGCCCCCTTCTCGGCCTATTTCGGCGGCGGCGCCGAGGGCTATACCGAGTTCACGACCCAGCAGGCGGCCTGAGCCGCCCCGTCCTCAACGAATCAGGAGATAGCCATGGCCATCATCAAGGACCTGCTCCCCGGCAAGCTGGGCTTCGGTACCGCACCGCTGGGCAATATGTTCCGCGACATCCCCGAGGCCGAGGCCAGAGCCACGGTAGACGCCGCCTGGCACGACGGCATCCGCTTCTTCGACAACGCCCCCTTCTACGGTGCCGGCCTGGCCGAGCTGCGCATGGGCGAGGCCCTGGCCGGCCAGCCGCGTGACGAGTACGTCGTCGCGACCAAGGTCGGCCGCCTGATCCTGGACGAGGTGGAGGATGTCGGCACCCGCGACCTCGGCGAGAAGGGCGATGTGTTCAAGCATGGCCGTCCGAACAAGATCGTCAACGACTACTCGGCCGACGCCACGCTGCGCTCGATAGCGGACAGCCTGCAGCGCCTGCGCACCGACCGGCTGGACATCGTCTGGGTGCACGATGTCGCGCAGGACTTCTATGGCGACGAATGGCTCAGCGTGTTCGAGAGCGCGCGCCAGGGCGCCTTCAAGACCCTGGACCGGCTGCGTGACGAGGGCGTGATCAAGGCCTGGGGCCTGGGCGTCAACCGGGTGGAGCCGATCGAGCTGCTGCTGGATCTGGAAGGCCCGCGCCCGGACGGCTTCCTGCTGGCCGGCCGCTACACCTTGCTGGACCATGAGCGCGCGCTGCAGCGTGTGATGCCCAAGGTCATGGCGCGCGACCTGAGCATCGTCGTCGGTGGGCCCTACAGCTCGGGTGCGCTGGTCGGCGGCCCTAATTTCGAGTACGCCCCGGCCAAGCCGGAGCTCCTCGCCAAGGTTGCGCGGATCAAGGCAATCGCCGACCGCTACGGCATCAGCATGAAGGCCGCAGGGCTGCAGTTCGCGCTGGCCCATCCGGCCGTGGCTGCGGTCATTCCCGGTGCCAGCCGGCCGGGCCGCATCGCCGAAGACCGGGCCGCGCTGAACGAAAAGGTGCCGGCCGACTTCTGGCACGAGCTCAGCGCCCAGGCTCTTGTCGCCTCTGCTGCCGTACTGCCGGCCGCAGACAGCGCGGCCTGAGGACCTGACTTTCTTATTGCCCGGGGGGCTGCTGCAATGAATCAGGCGCTGCGTTTCGCATATGGGGCGGCGGCGGGTCGTGCCTTTGCGGCGCCAGGCCTGGCCGCACCCTTGCATTTCGTCACCATGCCTTTTGCGCCTTACGCCTACCCCGGTCTCGACGGCCGCCCCGCCGGCCCCCTGGTCGAGCTGCTGCATGCGGCCTGCGCCGAATCTCGCCCTGGTCAATGAGACGGCGGCACAAGCGCTGAGCGCCACGGCAGGCTTGGCTCCGCTGCGGCCGGTGGGCGAGGTCAAGAACCTGGTCTACGCCTACGCCTTCGTCCCGACAAGAATCAGCGGCACGCAGGCGCAGGTCTTCGGCGATGCGATCCGCGCCCTGTGCCATCGGGGCCGCATCGCCGAGATCTTCAGGCTCCACGGGCTGCCGGTCGCGGACTGCCGACACGCCGCGCCAGGACGCCGGACCCCATGAGCCCATGGGCCTTACGGCCCATGGCGGTCACGCCCCGGTCACCGGGGTGGGCAACCATCCATCCCCTACCTACATATTGATCGGAGGAGCGATGGACCTCGCATTGCGGCCCCAGGGCCGGTGGTTGCCCTGGATGATCGGCCTGGCGCTGCTGGCGGCGGGCGCGACGGCTGCAATCTGGGTCAGCCAGGCCAGGGCTTCGGCGCCCAAACAGGTCGATGTGCCGCTCGCCGGCGCCTCGGTCGAGCCCGAGGCCGATCTGGAAGCACAGTTCGAGGCCGGCTGCGAGCAAGCGATGCGGCAGCGCCGTTTCGACGATGCGCTGCGCGGCTGCAAGAGCTTTCTGGATCGCCCCAAGCAGGCAGGCCGGGCCAACGCACGCCTGGCCATCGCCGAGGGCTTGCGCAGCGAGGGCACCGCAGCGCCAACCGCCAGCATCCATCATGCGGAGCAGGCGGCCCGGCTGCAAGACCCGCTGGGCGAGCTGGTCCATGCGATCCATATCCTCAACGGCGACGGCCGTGCGGCCGAGCTGAGCGTGGACGAGGCGGTGCGGCTGCTGGGCCGTGCGCAACAGGGCGGCGTCGCAGCGGCCAAGGCCATGCTGGAGCAGCTGGACGGCGATCAGCAATGCCGCCAGCAGGCCCGGGTGCAGCTGTTCGAGCAGGCGGTTTTCTGCATGCGGCGCGGCGAGCTGCGCCAGGCCTTGCGGGCCCAGGGCCTGCGCGAGCAGGACAGCAGCGGCGATGGGGAGCGCGATGTCTTCGCGGTCGGGCACAAGCTGCCCGGCGCACGGCAGCTGGTGGTGAGCTATATGCGCGGCGCGCAATCACGCCTGCTGCAGGTGGCCGAACTGAGCTACCGCTTTCCGGCCCAGGGGCCCGCGGAGCTCGCAGTGACCGCACAGCGTCTGCGCGGCGCGCTGCAAAGCAAGTATGGCCGGACGCTCGGCGAGACCGCGCGCTGGCGCAGCGAGGACGGCGTCGACATCGAGCTGCGTCCGCAGCCCGGCCATGAGCTGCTGCTGAGCTATCGCATCGCCGAGCGGGTGACGGTGCGCGACGAGCAGCAGCGCCGCAAGCTGCAGCAAGCAGCGGAGCGGCTGGTCGCGCTGACAGCGCGCGCGCTCTAGCTAAACCAGTTGCAAGACCTGCTGCAGTATCAGCACCGCAAAAAAGCCCAGCGCCGCCAGCACGGTCCACTTGATGATCACCAGACCGCGCTGGCGCCAGGCCACCTGGCGGGTGCCGGCATACATCGCGAAGCAGAGAATGCCGGCCAGCAGCAGCAGGCCGACGAGGATGCGGAAGAACAGCATGGGGGCGGACTGTACTACCAGGCCGGCGCCAGCTCCGCGAAGCCCTGCGGGGCCTCGCGCTCGTCCTCGAAGCTGACGATCTCGTAGGCCTCGGCATCGGCCAGCAGCGCGCGCAGCAGCTTGTTGTTCAGCGCGTGGCCGCCCTTGAAGGAGGTGTAGGCGGCCAGCAGCGGGTAGCCGGCGACATGCATATCGCCGATCGCGTCGAGGATCTTGTGCTTGACGAACTCGTCGTCGTAGCGCAGGCCCTCGGCATTGAGCACCCGGTAGTCGTCGACGACGATGGCGTTGTCCATCGAGCCGCCGAGGGTCAGGCCGCGCGAGCGCATGGTCTCGATATCGCTGGTCATGCCGAAGGTGCGGGCCCGCGCGATCTCGCGCTTGTACTGGCCCGAACCCATATCGAACACATAGTGCTGGCCGGTGGCCGCGACCGCCGGGTTGTCGAACTCGATCTGGAAGCTCAAGGTGTAGCCATGGTGCGGCTCCAGCCGCGCCCACATCAGCCGCTTGCCCTCGCCCTGGCGCACCTCGACGGTTTTCTTGACGCGCAGAAACTTCTTCGCCGCGTTCTGCAGCTCGATGCCGGCGCTCTGCAGCAGGTAGACATAGCTGGCGGCCGAGCCGTCGAGGATAGGCACCTCGTCGGCACTGATGTCGACATAGAGGTTGTCGATGCCCAGACCCGCGCAGGCCGACAGCAGGTGCTCGATGGTCTGCACCTTGGGCGCACCGGGGTCGCCGCCGGGGCTGACCGTGGTGGCCATGCGGGTGTCGCTGACGGTGTCGGCGCGCACCGGGATGTCGACCGGGGTGTTCAGATCGACGCGCCGGAACACGATGCCGGTGTCGGGCGCGGCCGGGCGCAGCGTCATCTCGACCTTCTGGCCGCTGTGGATGCCGACGCCGACGGCGCGGGTCAGCGACTTCAGGGTTCGTTGCTTGAGCATGGCGCGATTGTCGGTGATTACCCGAAGCCCTGCAGCCGCCCGCCTTTGGGCCGACTACGGAGCGGGCACCGGCTTGCGTTTGACCGGCAGGCGCAGGCTCAGCTGGGTGCCGTGCCCGGGCCGGCTGTCGACATGGACGCTGCCGCCCAGCCGGTGGGCACGCTTCTGCTGGCTGCGCAGGCCGCGGCCTTTTTGCGCGGTCTCCAGGTCGAAGCCCTGGCCGTCATCCTCGACACGGATCTCGACCTTGTGACCCAGATCGCGGGTGGCAATGCGCACCCGCGAGGCGCGCGCATGCTTGAGCACATTGTTCAGCGCCTCCTGCAGCAGGCGCAGCACATGCAGCGCATCGGGTGGCTCCAGCCAGTCCAGCGGGGGCAGGTCTTGCACATCCCAGTCCAGCATCAGGCCGCCGGCCTGCAAGCGCTTGCCCAGGCGGTAGCGCATCGTCGCCAGCAGCGACACCAGGTCGTGGCCCACCGGCTCCAGCGAATCGATCACCAGGCGCAGATCGTCCACGCATTCGCGCAGCACCTCGACCACCTGGTCCTGCTGCATGCTGCCCTGCTCCACCGCGACCATGGCCGACAGCAGGGAGCTGCCCAGGCCATCGTGCATGTCCTGCATCAGGCGCTGGCGCTCCAGCAGCAAGGCCTGCTGGCGTTCGGACTCGCTGAGCCGCTCGTGCTGCGACTGCAGCTGCGCGCCCTGCTCGGCCAGGCGCTGGGCCAGCAGGCTGTTGGCCTGCTCGACCTGGCCCAGCGCACCGGTATAGCGCCGCTGCACCGCGTAGAGAAAGCTCGCGACGATCACCAGCGTCGCGAAAGGCATCAGATAGATATGCTCGCTCCAGCCCCAACCGGCCAGCAGACCCAGATCATGCACACCCAGGCCCAGGCCCACGGCCAGGCACAGCGCGATCAGGCGCAGTTCGCGGCTGCCCTCGCGCAAGGCCACGGCGGCGACAAAAGCCGTACCGATCGCGCCGACCACCGCATTGACCATATGCTGCAGCACCAGCGGGTCGAGCAGATCGATCCACAAAGGCATGGTCAGCACGCTGCTGAGCAGCACAAACCCTCCCAGCAGCCGCTCGAACAGCGGGAAGCGCCGGTGCGCGAAGCGCAGCGCGAACAGAAAGGTCAGGGCCATCACCCAGGACATCGAGGCATGGGTCAGCCACCAGAACCACTCGAAGCCCAGACGGGTGCGCGGCAGGTCGATGTGGTAGTGCAGATTGCGCACCAGCCAGGCCACCGAGGCCATCGCAAACAGCAGATAGGCCGGCTCCTCGCGGCGGCGCAGCCACAGGCTGAACGAGAACAGGCCCAGCACCACCAGGGTCAGGCCGGTGGCCTGCGGCACGCCGATCTGCAGCGCCCAGCGGCGCTTGTACAGCGGCTCCAGGTCCTCGCGCGCGCCCAGCCAGGCGCTGGAGACCGAGAAGAAACTGTCCTTGAGCACCGGCGTCGCGACCACGACCTCGATCACCTGGTTCTTGTGCAGCTCGGTGAAGGCACCCGGAAACACCGCCCACAGCGGCCGCACCCATTGCTCGCGCGCGCCGCTCTGGTTGTCGAACACCGGCCGCCAGCCGTCCTCGGTGCGCACCAGCACGGCCGCCGCCAGGCTGACCAGCTTGGGCATGTAGAGCGCGACGCTGGTGGGCCAGCGCCCGTCCGGCGAGGTGTAGCGCAGCCGGTACCAGCGCATCTGGTAGCGCTGGTCCTCGGCCATGCTGCCGCCGGCCTCGCGCTGGCGCACATCGGGCAGCACCACCGGCATCCAGGCGCGCGGGTCGCTGGGCGGCTGCAGATGCGGCGGCAGATTGCCGGTGCTGCCGTCCATCGTGCGCAGCGCCGCCCACCAGTCATCGAGATCGGCGCGCGACCATTGCGAGACCGCCAGCTGCGCGCCGGTGGCCTGCTCGCCGGCGCTGCGCATCCCCGCATCCGGCAGCCCGCCACGCGGCTGCGCCTGCAGCGCACCGGCACTCAACAGCGTCAGCAGCAGCAAGGAGCGCAGCCAGCGCCCGGCAAGGTGCGAGATCAAGGACAGCCCCATACGCGCGTGATTATTTTTGCTTCTGGATCTGGGTACCCAGCCTGCGGTCACACCCCCGTGCAACTGCCCTGAGTCTGCCTGCAGAACAGCGCGCTGGCTATTGCTTTGCACCCGCAGGCAAGAAAGAAAGCCCGTCGCGCGGCGAGAAGGAGGTGTCGCCGCCCGACGGGCTTTTACTCTTTGAAACAAGCGCACCCCGAAAGGCGCGCTTGATGCTCAATCGGCCTGCTTGCGCAAAAAGGCCGGGATCTCGATCTCGTCCATGCCGTTGGACGACAGGGCCTCGACCTTGGCCGCAGCCGTGCGGCCATGACGCCAGACGCTGGGCACGCTCATGCCGGCAAAGTCATTGCCGCCGCCGACCTGGCCACCGGCCTGGGGCAGCGTGACCTGCTGGTTCAGCACCGGCAGATTGTCGGTGCCGGTGCGCATCTGCACCTGCGGCTGCACCACCGACAGCGGGGCCTGCACGCGCGCCCGCGCCGAGGTCAGGCCGGTGGCGATCACGGTGACGCGCAGCTGGTCGCCCAGGCTTTCGTCATAGGCCGTGCCGTAGATGATGTGCGCATCTTCGGCGGCGTAACGCTTGATCGCGTTCATCGCATTGCGGCTCTCGGCCAGCTTGAAGGTGTTGCGGTTGGCCGCGATCAGCACCAGCACGCCGCGCGCGCCGGACAGATCGATGCCTTCCAGCAGCGGGCAGGCCACGGCCGCCTCGGCGGCCTTGGACGCGCGGTCCGGGCCGCTGGCCACCGCCGTGCCCATCATCGCCTTGCCGGGCTCGCTCATCACGGTCTTGACGTCTTCGAAGTCGACGTTGACCAGGCCGGGCATATGGATGATGTCGGAGATGCCCCCGACCGCGTTCTTCAGCACGTCGTTGGCGTGCGCGAAGGCCTGGTCCTGCGTGACATCGTCGCCCAGCACGTCGAGCAGCTTGTCGTTCAGCACGACGATCAGCGAGTCGACATTGGCCTCCAGCTCGGCCAGACCGGAGTCGGCCGCCTTGGAGCGGCGGTTGCCTTCGAATTCGAAAGGCTTGGTCACGACGCCGACGGTCAGGATGCCCATTTCCTTGGCGACGCGCGCGATCACCGGGGCTGCACCGGTGCCGGTACCACCGCCCATGCCGGCGGTGATGAACAGCATATTGGCGCCCTGGATCGAGTCGCGGATGCGCGCCTCGGCCTCTTCGGCGGCGGCGCGGCCCATCTCGGGCTTGGCACCGGCGCCCAGGCCGGAGGTACCCAGCTGCAGCAGCTGGTCGGCCTTGGAGCGGTTGAGGGCCTGCGCATCGGTATTGGCGCAGATGAACTCCACGCCCTGGACCCCTTGCGCAATCATGTGATCGACCGCGTTGCCGCCGCCACCACCCACGCCAATCACCTTGATTTGGGTGCCTTGGTCAAACTCTTCGATCATCTCGATCGCCATATCAAACCTCCTTCAGCAATTGTGCAGTTGCCAATCGTTAAAAACTACAGGGGAAGCCCCTTTTTTTGAGTCGCTGCCGTTGTTTTCCGACATTTCGACCCGCTTACGCCGTCCGGGGGCGCCACCCGTTCAGAAATTACCCAGAAACCAATCCTTGGCGCGACCAATAATGGTCTTGACCGAACCCGCCTGCTGTGCCGCTTTCAAACCCCGGGTGCGCGACATCCGCGCTTCTTCGAGCAGGCCCATCACCGTCGCCGAGCGCGGATTCGAAACCATGTCGAACAGCGCCCCGCTATAGGTCGGGTTGCCGCGGCGCACCGGTTTCAGGAATATGTCCTCGGCCAACTCGACCATGCCCGGCATCACCGCCGAGCCGCCGGTCAAAACAATGCCGGACGACAGTAACTCTTCGTATCCGCTCTCGCGAATCACCTGGTGAACCAGCGAGAAAATCTCCTCGACGCGGGGTTCAATAACCCCGGCAAGTGCTTGTTTTGACAGCATGCGGGGGGCGCGGTCGCCCAGACCGGGTACTTCGACCTGGTCCGCCGGGTCGGCCAGCAACTGCTTGGCCACCCCGTGCTCGACCTTGATTTCCTCGGCATCCTTGGTCGGCGTGCGCAGCGCCATCGCGATATCGCTGGTGATCAGGTCGCCGGCAATCGGGATCACCGCGGTATGGCGGATCGAGCCGCCGGTGAAGATCGCCACATCGGTGGTGCCGGCGCCGATATCGACCAGGGCCACGCCCAGATCGCGCTCGTCCGAGGTCAGTGCGGCCGCACTGGACGCGCTCGGATTCAAAACCAGCTGATCGACCTCCAAACCACAGCGGCGCACGCATTTGACGATGTTTTCCGCCGCGCTCTGGGCCCCGGTCACGATATGGACCTTGACCTCCAGCCGGCCGCCGCTCATACCAATAGGCTCTTTCACCTCATGGCCGTCGATGACGAATTCCTGCGGCTCGACCAGCAGCAAGCGCTGATCGTTGGGGATATTGATGGCCTTGGCGGTTTCCACCACCCGCGCCACATCGACCGGCGTGACTTCCTTGTCGCGCACGATCACCATGCCGGTCGAGTTCTGGCCGCGGATATGGCTGCCGGTAATCCCGGTGAAAACCCGCGAAATCTTGCAGTCGGCCATCATCTCGGCCTCTTTCAAGGCCTGCTGGATCGATTGCACGGTCGCGTCGATATTGACGACGACACCGCGTTTCAGACCATGCGAGGGCGCCACGCCGAGGCCGGCAATGCGCAGCTCGCCATTGCCCAGCACCTCGGCCACCACCGCCATGATCTTGGCGGTGCCGATATCCAAACCAACGACTAAATCCTTGTATTCCTTGGCCATATGCCCCTCAGCGTATGTTTTCTTGTCTCAACGTTTCTTGGCCGCGCCCGTCGCCGGGCCCGGGCTCGTCGATATTCCTTGCAGCCGCACCGCATACCCGTCGTGGTGGCGCAGATCGGCGCTCAGCACGGCGGTCTGGTAGCGCGAGCTGATCTGGGTGATGCTGGCGGCAAACTGGCCGAAGCGCGCCAGCACCTCGGCCTCGCTGCCGCGGCCCAATTCCACCACCGCCCCTTTTTCCAGCGTCAGGCGCCAGGAGCCGCGGCCAGACAGGTCCAGGCGCCGGGCCGACTCGCCCAGCTTCTGGCTCAGCGCATTGAGCTGCTGCCACATGGCCAGCATCGCCGCCGAACTGCCATCCGGGCCCGCCAGCACCGGCAGGTCCTCATCTTCCACATCGCCCAGATTGGCCTCGAAGACCTCGCCAAAGCTGTTCACCAGGGCCCGCTCGACGCTGGCCTCGCTCTGCGCATCGGCACCCTCGGGCTTGGCTTCCCAGTAGGCCGCCGGCCGGTGCTCCTCCAGCCGCACCCGCAGCCGGTTCGGCCAGACCCGTTGCACCACCGCCGTGCGCACCCAGGGCACGGCCTGGAAGGCGCTGCCGGCCTGCTGCAGATTCAGGGTCAGGAAGGTGCCCGAGACATGGGGCATCGCATTGGCGCGCAGCGAGGCCACGCTATTGCGCGTCACATCGCCCTCGACCTGGATATGCCGGATGCCGAAGATCGGCAGCCGCGCCAGCTGGTGCAGGGCCAGCGCCAGACCCGCCAGCACCAGACCGGCCAGCAGCAAAGCCGACACGCCATTCATCAGGCGTATATCGGCCGGCAGCAGGGGTTGGGCGGCGGTGCTCATGGCGCTTGGGTCAGGCCCTGTCCAGCCGGGCCTGGGCCAGCAGCCACAGGCACAGCTGTTCGTAGGAGATGCCGGCAGCCTGGGCCGACTTGGGTACCAGCGAATGCGAGGTCATGCCCGGCGAGGTGTTCATCTCCAGCAGGAAGACCTTGCCGTCGCTCTTGCGCTGCATCAGGTCGGCACGGCCCCAGCCGCGGCAGCCCAGGGAGCGGTAGGCCGCCAGCACCAGCGCACGGATCTCCTGCTCCTGGACCTCGGGCAGCGTACCGATGTGGTACTGCGTGGTGTCGGTGAAGTACTTGTTCTGGTAGTCGTAATTGCCTTCGGGCGCCTCGATGCGTATGACCGGCAGGGCCTGGGCCGTATCGCCCTCGCCCAGCACCGGGCAGGTCAGCTCCCAGCCGTCGATGAACTCCTCGAACAGCAGCTCGTCGTCATAGCGGGCCGACAGTTCCACCGCGGCCTGCATCTGCGAATAGCCCATCACCTTGCTCAGGCCGATGCTGGAGCCCTCATGCGGTGCCTTGACGAACAGCGGCAGGCCCAGCTCATCAGGCACCGTGCGGATGCGCTCGCGCGTCAGCTCATGCTTTTTCAGCGTCAGCCAGCGCGGCGTCGGCAGGCCGTCGGCGCGCCACAGGCGCTTGGTGGTGATCTTGTCCATCGCGATGGCCGAGGCCATCACGCCGGAGCCGGTATAGGGGATGGCCAGCATCTCGAGTGCACCCTGCACCGTGCCGTCCTCGCCGTCGCGGCCATGCAGCGCGATAAAGCAGCGCGCGAAGCCCTCGGCCTTCAGCTCATGCAGGCCGCGCTCGGCCGGGTCGAAGGCATGGGCGTCGACGCCTTGCGAGCGCAGCGCGGCCAGCACGCCGGGGCCCGACATGGTCAGCGAGACCTCGCGCTCGGCCGAGCTGCCGCCCATCAGCACGGCCACCTTGCCCAGGCTCTTGGGATCGATGTTCAGATTCATTTCAGCAGTTCCACGGTTTGCGCCGGCACCGCGCCGATCGAGCCGGCGCCCATCACGATCACGACATCGCCGTCGCGGCTTTGCCGGGCGATGGCTTGCGGCAGCGCGCGCACATCGGCCACAAAGTCAGCGCCGGCCGCGGCCGCCAGCACCGCGCCATCGGCTCCGGCGATCACGCCCTCGCCGGCCGCATAGACCTCGGTCAGCAAGGCCGCATCGGCCTGCGCGATCACGCGTACGAAGTCGGCGAAGCAGTCGCGCGTGCGGGTGTAGCGATGGGGTTGAAACGCCAGCACCAGGCGCCGGCCCGGGAAGGCGCCGCGTGCCGCGCTCAGCACCGCCGCCATCTCGACCGGGTGGTGGCCGTAGTCGTCAATCAGCGTGAACAGGCCGCCATCGGCGGCGCGCAGCTCGCCATAGCGCTCGAAGCGCCGGCCAACGCCACCGAAGGCCGCCAGCGCCGCGGCGATGGGCGTGTCGGGCAACTCCAGCTCGGTGGCCACTGCAATCGCAGCCAAGGCGTTCAGCACATTGTGGCGGCCGGCCAGGTTCAGGATCACCGGCAGATCGGGCGCGCCCTCGCGCTGCACGGTGAAGCGCATCTGGCCGCCGTCCAGCGCCTGCACATCGACCGCACGCACCGCATTGTCGGCACCGAAGCCGTAGCGAACTACCGGACGCGACAGCATCGGCAGTATCGAGCGCACGCCCTCGTCATCGCCGCAGACCACGGCCGCGCCATAGAAGGGCATGCGGTGCAGGAACTCGACAAAGGCCAGCTTCAGCTTCGCGAAGTCGTGGCCATAGGTGTCCATATGGTCGGCATCGATATTGGTGACGACGGCCAGCGTGGGCAGCAGATGCAGGAAGGAGGCATCGCTCTCGTCGGCCTCGACGACGATGTAGTCGCCCCGACCCAGCTGCGCGTTGGCGCCGGCGCTCATCAGCTTGCCGCCGATCACATAGCTGGGGTCGACACCGGCGGCGCTCAGCACCGCCGTGACCAGCGAGGTGGTCGTGGTCTTGCCATGGGTGCCGGCGATCGCGATGCCCTGCTGGCGGCGCATCAGTTCGGCCAGCATCACCGCGCGGTGCACCACCGGCACGCCGGCGGCGCGGGCGGCGATCACCTCGGGGTTGTCGGCCTTGACCGCGGTCGAGGTCACCAGGGCCTGGGCGCCGTCGATATGGGCGGCGGCGTGGCCGATATGGACCTGCACGCCCATGGCGGCGAGGCGCTGCAGCATCGCGCCATCGCTCTGGTCCGAGCCCGAGACCCGGTAGCCCAGCTGATGCAGCAGCTCGGCGATCGCGCCCATGCCGGCACCGCCGATGCCGACGAAATGAATGTGCTTCAACGCGTGCTTCATGCCGCCACCATCTGTTCGATCTCATCGGCCACGCGGCTGGCCGCACGCGGCCGCGCCAGCAAGCGCGCCTTCTCGGCCATCGCGACCAGGGCCTCGCGCTCCATGCCCTGCAGCAGCGCATGCAGCTGCTGCGGGTTCAGCTCTTCCTGCGGCAGATGGATGGCAGCGCCATGCTGGGCCATGAAGCGGGCGTTGTCGCGCTGGTGCGAGGTCGTCGCCACGACCAGCGGCACCAGCAGCGCCGGCACGCCGGCCGCGCACAGCTCGCTGACCGTCACCGCGCCGGCGCGGCAGATGATCAGATCGGTCTGGGCCAGCTGGCTCGCCATATCGTCGATGAAGGGCAGCAGGGTCGCGTCGACGCCGGCCGCCTGGTAGAGCGCCTGCACGGTGCTGAAATTGGCCTGGCCGGTCTGGTGCGTGACGATGGGGCGCTGGTCCTCGGGCCACAGCGCCAGCGCCTTCGGGATGCAATCGTTGATCGCGCGCGCGCCCAGCGAGCCACCAACCACCAGCACGCGCAGCCGCCCGCTGCGGCTGGCAAAGCGCTCGGCCGGCGGCGCGATGGCCTCGATCTCGGCGCGCACCGGGTTGCCGGTGACGACGGCCTTGGGTGTCGATGCGGCGGCCGAGCCGTCGAAGCCAAAGCCGATGCGGCGGGCAAAAGGCTTCAGGCTCTGGTTGCTCAGCAGCATGGCCGCGTCGGCATTGATCAGCATCAGCGGCTTGCCGCTCAGCCAGGCCATCAGCCCGCCCGGGAAGCAGACATAGCCACCCATGCCCAGCACCGCATCGGCGCTGCGCGTGACAAACACCTGACGCGATTGCACAAAGGCCTGGACCAGCTTGAACAGGCCCTTGACCGTGTGCATCAGGCCCTTGCCGCGCAGACCCGAGAAAGCCAGCCGGTCCAGCGGGATGCCGGTGGGCGGCACCAGCTGGTTTTCCATGCCGCTCTCGGTGCCGACCCAGCTGACGCTCCAGCCGCGGCGCGCCATCTCGTCGGCGACGGCCAGGCCCGGGATGATGTGGCCACCGGTGCCGGCAGCCATGATGACCAGGTGCTTGGTGCTCATGCGCGGCCTCCACGCATCAGCTGACGATTCTCTAGATCGATTCTCAGGACGATGGCCAGGGCCACGCAGTTCATCAGGATCGCCGAGCCGCCGAAGCTCATCAGCGGCAAGGTCAGGCCCTTGGTCGGCAAGGCGCCGAGGTTCACGCCCATATTGATGAAGGCCTGGCCGCCCATCCAGATGCCTATGCCCTGGGCATAGAGGCCGGCGAACACGCGGTCCAGCGCGATCGCCTGGCGGCCGATGTGAAAGAGCCGGCGCGACATCCAGAAGAAGGCGGTGATCACGACGATCACGCCGGCCAGGCCCAGCTCCTCGCCGATCACAGCCAGCAGGAAGTCGGTATGGGCCTCGGGCAGGTAGTGCAGCTTCTCGACGCTGGAGCCCAGGCCCTGGCCGAACAGCTCGCCGCGGCCGAAGGCGATCAGTGAATGGGTCAGCTGATAGGCCTTGCCCTGGGCGTACTTCTCGTTCCAGGGATCGAGATAGGCAAAGATGCGCTCGCGGCGGAACTCGCTGAAGGTGATCATCAGCACAAAGGCACCGACCAGCACCGCGACGATCAGGAAGAACATGCGGCCATTGACGCCGCCCAGGAACAGGATGCCCATCGCGATCGCGGCGATCACCATGAAGGCACCCATGTCCGGCTCGGCCAGCAGCAGCACGCCGACCACGCCCAGCGCCACCACCATGGGCCAGACGGCGCGGAAGAAGTTCTCCTTCACATCCATCTTGCGCACCATATAGCTGGCCGCATACATGGCCATCGCCAGCTTGCCCAGCTCGGAAGGCTGGAAGTTCATCAGCCCCAGCGGCAGCCAGCGGCGTGCGCCGTTGACGCCCTTGCCGACGCCCGGGATCAGCACCGCAATCAGCAGCACCAGGGCCGCGACGAACAGCCAGGGCGCGGCGCGCTCCCAGCTGGCCACCGGCACCTGCACCACCACCAGGGCCGCCAGCAGGCCCAGCGTGATCGCCACCACATGGCGCACCAGGAAGTGGGTCGGCAGATAGCGGCTGAACTTGGGGTTGTCGGGCAGCGCGATCGAGGCCGAGTACACCATCAGCAGGCCCAGCGCCAGCAGGCACACCACGACCCAGGCCAGGGTCGTATCGAAGCCGGCCAGCTTGGTCGGCTGGCCCGAGGACACGCTGACCCAATCGCGCACCGGCACCTCGCCGCCCTTGCTGCCGTTATCGCGCCGGATCAGGCCCAGCAGGCGTTCGCGCCAGTTCTGCAGCACGGCGTTCATAGCGACAGCCCCTCATCCTGGGCCAGGGCCTGTACCGCGGCGACAAAGACCTCGGCGCGGTGACCATAGTTGCGGAACATATCGAGGCTGGCGCAGGCCGGGCTCAGGAGCACGCTGTCGCCACTGCGGGCCTGGGCCAGGCACCAGGCGGTGGCGGCCTCCAGCGTCTCATGCGCCTGCATGGTCACGCCGCTGTGCTCCAGCGCGGCTGCGATCTGCGGGCCGTCGCGGCCGATCAGGGCCACGGCGCGCGCGTGGCGGGCCACCGGCTCGCGCAGCGGGCCGAAGTCCTGGCCCTTGCCATCGCCGCCGAGGATCACGAGCAGTTGGGCCGGCGCACGGTCCGCGCCGAGGCCGGTGATGGCCGCGACGGTGGCGCCGACATTGGTGCCCTTGGAATCGTCATAGAAGTCCACACCCTTGATCGCGCCGACATGCTGGACCCGGTGCGGCTCGCCGCGGTACTCGCGCAGCCCATGCAGCATGGGCGCCAGCGGGCAACCGGCCGCGCTGGCCAGGGCGAGCGCGGCCAGCGCATTGGCGGCGTTGTGGCGGCCGCGCACGCGCAGCGCATCGGCCGGCATCAGGCGCTGGATCAGCAGCTCCTCTTCGTCCTCGCCCTTTTTCTTCTTGATCGTCTCGTCGGCTTCGCGGGCGCGCACCAGCCAGCTCATGCCGGCCTCCTGCACCAGGCCGAAATCGCCCGGATGGCGCGGCGCGTCAAGACCGAAGCGCACCACCTTGCGCGCGACCAGCTTGGCCGGCCGGCCACGTCCCTGCTGAACCCTGACCGGCGCCGGCACCATGGCCTCGACCAGCGCATCGTCGCGGTTGATCACCATCACCGTCGGGCTGTCGATCTCGGTGCCGAAGATGCGGGCCTTGGCGCGACCGTAGGCGGCCATATCGCCATGCCAGTCCAGATGGTCCTGGGTCAGGTTCAGCACCGTCGCGGCGGTGGGCTCGAAGCCCTGCACGGTGTCGAGCTGGAAGCTGGACAGCTCCAGCACCCAGACCTCGGGCAGATGCGCAAAGACGGCCGGCTTGGGCGGCGGCGGCTTGATCGGCAGCGGGGCCTCATCGAGCATCGCATCGATGCTCTCCAGCACCGTCTGTTCGGCCGCCACCGGTGCTTCAAGTGCGTCCGGTGCATCCGAGCTGTCATCAGCAACCGTCCCGGGCGGCAGCACGGGCTCGGCGGCCGGCTCCAGATCCAGCGCCGCGCCCAGGGTGGTCAGCATGCTGGGGCCGATATTGCCGGCCATCACGACACGACGGCCGCAGCGCTCGACCAGCTGCGCGCACATGCTGGTGGTCGTGGTCTTGCCATTGGTGCCGGTGATGGCCAGCACGGCCGGCTCGTAGCGGCGCTCGGCCTTCAGGTCGGCCAGCGCGCGGGCAAACAGGTCCAGCTCGCCCTGCACCGGCACGCCGGTGCCCTGCGCCAGAGTCAGCAGCGGCAACAGCCGCGCATCCAGCGGCGACAGGCCCGGGCTCTTCAGCACGAGCTGCACGCCGCTCAGCGCGGACTCGGGCAGCTCGCCATGGATGAACTCGATCTCGGGCAGCTGCTCGCGCAGCGCCGCCAGCTGCGGCGGGGCCTCGCGCGAATCCCAGACCCGCGCGTCGCCGCCACAGCGCCGGACCCAGGCAGCCATCGCCAGGCCGGAGTCCCCCAGCCCCAACACCAGCACCTTGAGTCCTTGAAGATGTTTCATGCCGAGATCACCGCAGTTTCAGGCTGGCCAGGCCGATCAGGCACAGCAGCATCGTGATGATCCAGAAGCGCACGACCACCTGGGTCTCCTTCCAGCCCGACTTCTCGAAATGGTGGTGCAGCGGCGCCATCTTGAAGATGCGCCGGCCGGTGCCGAATTTCTTCTTCGTGTACTTGAACCAGCTGACCTGCAGCATCACCGACAGCACCTCGGCGACGAACACGCCGCCCATGATGCCCAGCACGATTTCCTGGCGCGTGATCACGGCCAGCGTGCCCAGCGCGCCGCCCAGCGACAGCGCGCCGACATCGCCCATGAAGACCTGGGCCGGGTGGGTGTTGAACCACAGGAAGGCAAGACCCGCCCCCGCCATCGCGGCGCAGAAGATCAGGAGCTCGCCGGCGCCCGGGATATAGGGCAGCAGCAGGTACTTCGAGTAGATGGTCGAGCCGGTCAGGTAGGCGAACAGGCCCAGTGCCGAGCCCACCAGCACCACCGGCATGATGGCCAGGCCGTCCAGGCCATCGGTGAAGTTCACCGCATTGCTGGTGCCGACGATGACAAAGTAGGACAGACCGATGAAGCCGAACACGCCCAGCGGGTAGCTGACCGTCTTGAAGAAGGGCACGATCAGATCGGCCTTGGGCGGCAGCTCGGTCGAGAAGCCGCTTTGCACCCAGCGGGCGAACAGCTCGATCACGCCCAGGATCGAGGTCTCGGAGACGCTGAAGGCCAGGTAGAGGGCCGCCACCAGGCCGATCAGCGACTGCCAGAAGAACTTCTCACGGCTGCGCATGCCCTCGGGGTTTTTGTCGACCACCTTGCGCCAGTCGTCGACCCAGCCCACCGCGCCAAAGCCCATGGTCACCAGCATCACGACCCAGACGAAACGGTTGCTCCAGTCGAACCACAACAGGGTCGAGACACCGATGCCTATCAGTATCAGCACGCCGCCCATGGTCGGTGTGCCGCTCTTGACCAGGTGCTGCTGCACGCCGTACTCGCGGATCGGCTGGCCGATCTTCATCTCGGTCAGCCGGCGTATCACCCAGGGGCCGAAGGCCAGGCCGATCAGCAAGGCCGTCATCGCCGCCATCACCGCGCGGAAGGTCAGGTACTGGAACACGCGCAGGAAACCCAGGTCCGGGTACAGGCCCTGCAGCCATAGGGCCAGACTAAGCAGCATGGTTCGCGCCCTCCTGATCCTGTGCCAGCAAGGCGGCGACGACTCTTTCCATCTGCATGAAACGTGAACCCTTGACGAGAATGTTCTTGACCCGCGGCGCTTCGGCCAGCGCCGCGATCAGCGCCTCGGTCGTGTCGAAATGGCGGGCGCCGCCGCCATAGGCGCCGCCCGCGTCGGCACAGGCGCTGCCGGCTGCCCAGAAGGCGGCCACGCCGCGCTCGGCCGCATAGGCGCCGACCTCGCGATGGAACTCCGGCCCCTGGCTGCCGACCTCGCCCATATCGCCGAGGATCAGCCAGGACGCGCCCGGCAGATCGGCCAGCACATCGATGGCGGCGCGCACGCTGTCGGGATTGGCGTTGTAGCTGTCGTCGATCAGCGTGACGCGCTGACCCTGGCGGCTCAGGCTCTTCAGCTGCGAGCGGCCCTTGACCGGCTCGAAACTCTCGAGGCCGCGGACGATGGCGGCCAGCGGCGCGCCAGCGGCCAGCGCGGCGGCGGCGGCGGCCAAGGCATTGCGGACGTTGTGCAGACCGGCCACGCGCAGCGCCACCGGCGCATCACCGGCCGGCGTGTGCAGCTCCAGCGCCCAGTGGCCGGCGCCCTGCGTCTCGCTGCCCTGTATCCAGGAGGCACGGCCCGTCACATCGGCCTGCCCTTGCAACGCGAAGCTGAGCACCGCGCGCTGGCCGGCCAGCGCATGCCAGATCGGCGCGCAGGCATCCTCGGCCGGAAACACCGCAACGCCGGCCGCGCCCAGGGCCTCGATCGCCGCGCCGTTCTCGCGCGCGGCCGCCTCGACCGTCTGCAGAAACTCCTGGTGCTCGCGCTGCGCATTGGTCACCAGGGCCACCGTCGGCCGGGCCATCGCCGCCAGCGGAGCGATCTCGCCGGGGTGGTTCATGCCCAGCTCGACCACGGCGGCGCGGTGCCAGACGGCATCGTCCTGGCGCAGCCGCAAAAGCGTCAGCGGCACGCCGATATCGTTGTTGTAATTGCCCTCGGTGGCCAGCGAGGCCGGGCCCAGCCAGGCCCGCAGGATGCTGGCGACCATCTGCGTCACCGTGGTCTTGCCATTGCTGCCGGTCACCGCGATCAGCGGCAGATGGCAGTGGCCGCGCCAGGCGGTGGCCAGCAGGCCCAGCGCCTGCTTGGCATCGGGTACCTCGATGCCGGACAGGCAGGCCTCGGCCACGCCGCGCTCGGCGATCACCGCCACCGCGCCGCTGGCCGCGGCCTGCGGCAGGAAATCGTGCGCATCGAAGCGCTCGCCGCGCAGCGCGACGAACAGATCACCGGCGCGCAGCGTGCGGGTGTCGCTGTGCACGCGGGCGATCTCGATCTGGCCGTCGCCGATCAGCCGCGCCTGCGGCAGCGCCGCCTGCAGCAGATGGTGGGCCTGGGCCAATGTCATCAGGGCTGCGCTCATGGCTGTTCTCCGGTCCAGCGGGCCTGCGCTTGCTGCGCCTCGGCCACATCGGAGAAGGGCTGGCGCGCACCGGCGATCTCCTGGTAGTCCTCATGGCCCTTGCCGGCGATCAGCACGACATCGCGCGCATCGGCTTGGCCAATCGCCGCCGCAATGGCCGCGCGCCGGTCCTCGACGACCTGGTGTGCCACGCCGCTCAAGCCCTCGGCAATCTGGGCCAGGATCTGTGCCGGCGGCTCCTTGCGCGGGTTGTCGCTGGTCAGCACGACCGCATCGGCCAGGCGGCCGGCGATCGCCCCCATCAAGGGGCGCTTGCCGGGATCGCGGTTACCACCGCAGCCGAACACCGCGACGAGCCGGCCGCCGCGGGCCGCCGCCAGCGGGCGCAGCGCCGACAGCGCCTTGTCCAGCGCATCGGGCGTGTGGGCATAGTCGACCACCGCCTGCGGCCGGCCCAGTCCGTCGCCGACCCGCTGCATGCGGCCCGGCACCGGGCTGATCTGGGGCACGGCGCCGACGATATCGGCCAGATCCAGGCCCAGCGCCCGCAGGCTGGCGATCACGGCGAGCAGATTGGCCACGTTGTAGTCGCCGATCAGGCCGGTCTGCACCGTCAGCACCTGCGGGCCTTCATGCAGCTCGAAGGCCAGGCCGCCATCGCGGTAATGCAGACCATGGGCCGACAGGCGCGCCGGGCCATTGACCGCATAGGTCCAGACATCGAGCTTGTTGGTGAGCGCAGCGGCCAGCTCGCCGCCCTTGGGGTCGTCCAGATTGAGCACGGCGGCGCGCAGACCCGGCCAGTCGAACAGCGCCCGCTTGGCTTCCCAATAGGCGGCCATCGAGCCGTGGTAGTCCAGATGGTCCTGGGTGAAATTGGTGAACAGCGCCACCGCGATGCGCGTGCCGGCCAGACGCTGCTCATTGAGCCCGATCGACGAGGCCTCGATCGCGCAGGCCGCAAAGCCGGCATCCAGCATGCGGCGAAATCCTGCCTGCAGCTGCACCGGGTCCGGCGTTGTCAATCCGGTGTTGACGATATGGCCCGGTGCTGCGCCCAGCGGCGGCTCGCCGATACCCAAGGTGCCGACCACGCCGCAGCGCCGGCCCAGGGCGCCCAGGATCTGGGCCACCCACCAGGCGGTCGAGGTCTTGCCATTGGTGCCGGTGCTGGCGATCACCTGCAGGCCGGCCTCGCTGGGATGCTCGAAGTACTCGGCCGCGATACGGCCGGTGCAGGCCTTCAGCCCCGGCAGCGCGGCGACGCGGGCGTCATTGAAATCAAAGGCCTCGACACCCTCGGCCTCGACCAGGCAGGTCGCCGCGCCGGCGGCCAGCGCCGCACGCACATGGGCGCGGCCGTCCTGCGCATAGCCGGGCCAGGCGATGAAGGCATCGCCGGGCGCCACCAGCCGGCTGTCGCTGCGCAGCTGACCGGTGGTCCACTCGCGCAGCCAGCGGGCCGCGGCCTCGGGGGATTTGAGTCGGGTGATGGGCATGATCAAAAACTCTCGTCCACGGCCAGTTCGTGCTTGGCCATGATTTGCGGTTTGACCTCCAGGTCGGGCGGCACATTCAGCAGCCGCAGGCTTTGCGCCACCACCTGGCTGAACACCGGACCGGCCACACGGCCGCCGAAATAGACACCGGTGCTGGGCTCGTCCAGCATCACCGCGACGACGATACGGGGCTTGGAGATCGGCGCGATGCCGACAAACCAGGAGCGGTACTTGTTGGTATAGCCCTTGCCTTCCTGCTTGTGCGCGGTGCCCGACTTGCCACCGACGCTGTAGCCGCTGACCTGGGCCATCGGCGCGGTGCCGCCGGGCGCGGCCGCCAGCTGCAGCATCTCGCGCACCTGCTGCGCGGTCTTGGGCGAGAACACCTTGATGCCGTGGGCCACCTCCCCCTCGGGCTGTTTGACCATCGTGACCGGCATCACCTCGCCATCGCGCGCGAACACGGTGTAGGCGCGCGCCAGCTGGAACAGCGAGGCCGACAGGCCGTAGCCATAGCTCATCGTCGCCTGCTCGATCGGGCGCCAGCTCTTGTAGGGCCGCAGCTTGCCGGTCACCGCGCCGGGGAAGGCCAGCTGCGGGCGCTGGCCCAGGCCGATGGCGGTGAACATCTCGTGCATCTCGCGCGCCGGCATCTGCATGGCCATCTTGACTGTGCCGATATTGCTGGACTTCTGGATCACGCCGGCCACCGTCAGATCGCCGTAGACATGGGCATCGGTCGGCGACCAGCCGCTGATATTGACGCTGCGCGGTGCGACATTGATGATGGTGTCGGGCCGTACCCGGCCGCTCTCCAGCGCCAGCGCGGCGATGAAGGGCTTCATCGTCGAGCCGGGCTCGAAGATATCGGTCAGCGCGCGGTTGCGCAGCTGGGCGCCGCTGAGGTTCTTGCGATCGCCCGGGTTGTAGCTGGGGTAGTTGGCCAGCGCCAGCACCTCGCCGGTCTGCACATCCAGCACCACCACCGAGCCGGCCTTGGCCTTGTGCTCGGCCACCGCATCGCGCACCCGCTGGTAGGCGAAAAACTGCACCTTGGAGTCGACCGACAGATCGATGTCGCGGCCATTGACGGCCGGCAGACTCTCGCCGATGTCCTCGACAACACGACCCAGCCGGTCACGCACCACCGAGCGCGAGCCGTCGCGACCCTGCAGGTCCTTCTGGAAGGCCAGCTCGATGCCCTCCTGGCCGCGCTCCTCGATATTGGTGAAGCCCACCACATGGGCGGCGGCCTCGCCTTCCGGATACTTGCGCTTGTACTCGCGGTCCTGGAACACGCCCTTCAACGCCAGCGCCTTGATCTGGGCTGCGGTGTCGTCATCGGCCTGGCGCTTGAGCCAGACGAAGCGGGTGGTCGGGTCAAGCTTCTTCTCCAGCTCCTTGGCACTGATGCCGAGGATCTTGGCCAGCGCACGGCGCTTGGCCGGGTCGGCGTCGACCTCCTTGGGGATCGCCCAGACCGAGGGCACGGCGACGCTGGTGGCCAGCACTTGGCCCTTGCGGTCGACGATGCGCCCGCGGCTGGCCGGCAGCTCCATCGTGTGGGCATAGCGGGCCTCGCCCTGGCGCTGATAGAAGTCGGCCGCGATGAACTGCACATAGACGGCCCGGCCCAGCAGGCCGACAAAGCCCAGCCCGACCAGGGCGACCAGAAAGCGCGAACGCCAGGGCGGCGTCTTCGAGGCCAGCAGCGGGCTGCTGGAATAGCTGACGCTGCGGGTATTGAGCGCGCGCGCGCCGGCGCCACGGCCCGCTTCGGGGCGCCACCAACTCATCGCTGCACCCCCGAGGCGGCAGCACGGCCGCCCTCGACCACCTGGGTCAGCGCCGGCGTGATGGTCTGCATGCGCAGGCGCTCGCGGGCCACCTGCTCGACACGCAGATTGGTCGCCTGCGCGTGGCGCTCGGCCTGCAGGCGCTGGCTGTCGGTCTCCAGGCGCCGGGCCTCGGCCTGCGAGCGGTCCAGCGCGGTGAACAGGCGGCGCGAGTCATAGGCGCTGCGCACCAGCAGCATGCCGCTGACCAGCACGGCAACGAGCAGCAGCAGGTTCAGCCGGCTCATCGCTTGCCGCCCTTGTGGCGGTGGTGCTCGGCGGGCAGCGGCGCCTCGGTGCGTTCGGCCACGCGCAGGATGGCCGAGCGCGAACGCGGGTTGGCGCGCACCTCGGTCTCGCTGGGCTTGATGCGCCCCAGCGCCGCCAGCGCCAGCGCCTGCGGCTCGGCAAAGGGCGCGCGGCGGTCGAACACTTCCTTGCTGTGCGCCGTGATGAAATTCTTGACGATGCGGTCTTCCAGCGAATGGAAGCTGATCACCGCCAGCCGGCCACCGGGGGCCAGCAGGCGCAGCGCCGCATTCAGCCCTTGCTCGAGCTCTTCAAGCTCGGCGTTGACGTGAATCCGAAGCGCTTGAAATGTGCGCGTTGCAGGGTCCTGGCCCGGCTCGCGGGTTTTGACCGCGCCAGCCACGACCTTGGAAAGCTCGTCGGTGCTTCGAACAGCACTCCCGCTTTCCCGGCGAGCAACAAGCGCCTTTGCAATCTGTGAAGCAAACCGTTCTTCCCCATAGTTGCGTATGACCTCCGCAATCTGGCGCTCATCGGCGCGGGCCAGGAAATCCGCGGCACTTTCGCCGCGGGTGGTGTCCATGCGCATGTCCAGCGGTCCGCTGAAGCGGAAGCTGAAACCGCGCTCGGGGTTGTCGATCTGCGGGCTGGAAACCCCCAGATCCAAAAGAATGCCCTGCACCTGTTCGATGCCCAGCGCCGCGAGCTGCGCCCGCATTTCGGCAAAGGCCGAGTGACAGATGGAAAAACGCGGGTCATCGACCCGCGTCTCGCCCGAGGTGGCGGCCGCAATGGCCTCGAGATCGCGATCGATCGCGATCAGCCGCCCGCCCTCCCCAAGCCTGGACAGCAGCAGGCGCGAGTGGCCGCCGCGGCCATAGGTGCCGTCGACATAGATGCCATCGGGCGCGGTCAGCACCGCATCGACGGTCTCGTGCAGCAGCACCGTGGTGTGGGAGAACTCGGGGGTGGCGGTGTCCATTAGAAGCTGAAGTCCTTGAGGGCGTCCGGCAGTTCGGACTGCATCACCTGCGCCTCATGGGCCGCATAGGCCTGGGCATCCCAGAGTTCAAAATGGCTGCCCATGCCCAGCAGCATCACGTCTTTCTGCAGGCCGGCGGCCGCGCGCAGCTCCGGCGAGATCAGCACGCGGGCCGCGCCATCGATCTCGACATCCTGGGCATTGCCGAGGAACACGCGCTTCCAGCCCGAGGCCGACATCGGCAGCGCCGCGATGCGGTCGCGGAAGTTTTCCCAGGCCGGGCGCGGGAACACCATCAGACAACCTTCCGGATGCTTGGTGACGGTCAGCTGGCCGGCGCACAGCGCCTGCAGGACCTCGCGGTGGCGTGTCGGGACGGCCAAACGCCCCTTGGCATCCATTGCCAAGGCGCTCGCCCCTTGAAACACAAAATTCGCCACAGCGACCCACTAAATTGCACTTTTCACCACTTTACTCACCGAGTCGCCATCGGTCAAGGTGAAACTCGATGTTTTCCCAATGAAATCAAGCACTTACATTCTGTTGTTCGAGCTTTCGGCCAGGCAAAATTCGTTCAAAAAGAAGGACTTGCATAGGGCACTGCAAGTGGAGGATGAACTTGAAATGAAGATGAAACAGGCGACGCCGGCATGCTGAGCCCAGCCCCTCCCGGGGCTGGCCGCTGATCTCATGTCTAAGCGCCGGCAACCCGGCGCGGTGCTCAGGCGCGGGCGGAATCCGCCGCCGGCAGCCACAGCCGCACCAGCAGGCCGCCGCCCGGCGCATCGTCCAGCGTCAGCCGGCCGCCATGGCTCTGCAGCACGCTGGCCACGATGGCCAGCCCCAGACCGCTGCCCGCCTGGCTCTGGTCGGGCAGGCGCGCGAAGCGGTGCAGCACCGCCTCGCGCCAGGCCGGGGCAATGCCCGGCCCCTGATCGCTGAGGCGCGCGCAGATCTCGCCCCCCTCGCGCCACAGGCGCAGGCTGACGCGCCCACCCTCAGGGCTGTACTTGATCGCGTTCTCGATCAGATTGCCGAACAGCGAGCCCAGGCCCTCAGCCTGGCCGTCCAGCCACAGCGACTCCGGCAACTCGCAGTCCAGCTGCACGCGCCGCCCCTCGGCCAGGATGGCCGTCTCGGCCAGCACCTCGCCGACCAGGACTGCCAAGTCGAGGCGCCGAGCCGGCGCCTGGGCTTCGGCCTCGCTGCGCGTCAGGGTCAGCAACTGGTTGATCAGGCGCGTGGCACGGGCGCTGCTGCGCAGCATGCCGTCCAGCAGCGGCGCGGCCGGCGGCGGCAGCGCCAGGCGCTGCATCGACTCGGCATACAGACTCATCGCGCTGAGCGGCGTGCGCAGCTCATGGGCGGCATCGGCGACGAACTGACGCTCGCGCGTGCGCGCGCCGCGCAGGCGGCCCAGCAGCCGGTTGATAGCCTCCAGCAGCGGCCGCAGCTCGCGCTCGCGCGCCGGCAGCGTGATCGGCGACAGCTCCTGCTCATCGCGCCGCGCCACCTCGGCGCTGAGCCGGCGCCAGGGCCGCAGCGCCCAGCGCACCGACAGCCAGGCCGGCAGCACCAGCAGCGGCAGGCTGACGATCAGCGGCAGCAGCAGATAGCCGCGGCTATTCAGCGCCACCATCACGGCCATGATGCCCTGGGGGTAGATGAAGCTGACCGCGACATCGCTGCCGCTGCCGGAGTGCACAGTCAGCACCTGCCAGCGGCCATCGACCATCTCGATCTCCTTGAGTCCCTCGGGATGGCGCTGATACAGCGAGGGAGGCAGGCCGTCGGTGGCGAAGACCCGGGCCGCGCCGCGCCAGACCAGCATGCCGGTGCGCAGCATCGGGTCATCCAGCGCGCCGCCGCCCAGGCGGTTCCATTCATCGACCTTGCCCAGCACCCGGTGCAAGGCCTCGGGCTGGTCGACCAAGGCCTCGGCCGTGGCCACCAGGGCCTCCATCGCCGGCACCGACTGGCGCAGCGCCGTCTCCTGCTGGCTCTCCCTGACCACCAGCAGCACCAGGCCCAGCCAGACCAGGCTGACCAGCGCGATCTGCGCCAGCAGCAGGCCACGCAGCACCGAGGGCTCGACCAGCCGGCGCCACCAGCCCCTCATCGGGTGGTGACGGGCTGGCGGTCCATCACATAGCCCAGGCCCCGTATCGTGCGGATATAGCCCTCGCCAATCTTGCGGCGCAAGCTGGAGATGTGCACATCCAGCACATTGCTCTCGGCCGCGCTGCCGGCCAACACCTGATCTTCCAGGAAGCGCCGGGTCAGCACCCGGTCGGCGCGCTTCAGCAGGGCCGCCAGCAGACGGAACTCGCTGGGCGAGAGCTCCAGCAACCGGCCATCGACCGTCGCCCGCATCGAGGCCTCGTGCAGCAGCAGGCCGCGCAGGCTCAGCTGCCCGCTCTCCAGGCCATAGCTGCGCCGCGCCAGCGCCCGCACCCGGGACAGCAGCTCCTGCAAGGCAAAAGGCTTGACGAGATAGTCGTCGGCGCCGCCGTCCAGGCCGCGCAGACGCTCATCCAGGCCGTCGCGCGCGCTCAGAATCAGGGCCGGCACGGCCGCCGACTCCTGCTTCAGCCAGGCCAGCAGCTCATGGCCGTCACCATCGGGCAGACCCAGGTCCAGCACCAACAGGTCGGGCCGGGCACCGCCCAGGGCCGCGATCGCGTCGGCCAGGCGGCGCACCCAGACCACGCGGTAGCCCTCGGCCTCGAAAGCCAGGCGCACCGCGTCCCCCAGGTCCAGATCGTCTTCGAGCAGCAGGATGTTCATGAGCACCGCGATTGGAGCATGGCCGCCTGAAGACCGCCTGAAGACGCGGCCGGGCTCAGGCCCGCGTCATCGTCGCGCGCAGCGCCTGCGTCAGCAGGCTCAGGCTCTCGGCCAGATGGGCGCGGCTCTCGACCGACAGGCCGCCGCGGCCTGCGGCCTGGCGCAGCTGGGCCTGCAGCCGGGTGGCGTGATGGCGCAGCAGGCTCAGCGCGTCGGGCGGCAGGCTGGTCGAGCCGCGCGTCAGCAGGGTCTGCACCCGCTTCAGATGCTCGCGCTGCAGATTGCGGCGCAGCCGGTCGATCTCGGCGCCGCTTTTCAGCTCGCTCCAGATCGAGCCCTGCAAGCTCGCATAGACCTCGCTGAGCGAGATCAGGCCGCGGCGCTGCTCGACGGCCACATAGGCCGGCAGATCGAGCAGGCGCTGCGCCGTCGGCGCACCCATCAGGCGGTCCAGCGCCCCCAGCTGCACCCGCGCGACCGAGGCCGGGATGCTCAGCGGCAGGCCGCGCAGATCGCGTTCGTTGTAGTCCAGGCCCAGGCTGGACAGGAACTCGGGCCGGAAGCGGAAGCTGTCGGCACTGAAGATGCCGCTGGCCAGAAACTGCAAGGCCTCGCGCTGCTTGGCCGGATCGACCGGCGCGAAGCTCGGCCGGCCGGTGCTGCCGGGCAGGTCGCGCAGCGCCGTCATGCCGCCGACGTACTTGGCGCTGAGCTCGGCCACGGTGGCCAGTTGGGTCAGGCCGGCCAGCACCGAGCGGCGCGCGCGCAGCGGATCGTCGCCGGGCTGGGGCTGGCGGTCCTGCACGCGGGCCCAGAGTTCCTGCGAGAGCTTCAGGCGCTTCTTGTAATAGGCCAGCGGGTCGTTGCTGAGGTCGAAGCGATTGGCGCCGGGGTCCATGCCGTCGTAGAGACCGCCGGTGCCGGCATCGACATCGTCGCCATAGGCCAGCGCCGGCTCGGTGCTGCGCGCGGCAATACGCGCCAGCTCGGCCGCCTCGCCCTCCTTGGGCAGCGGCTTGTAGGCGTACTCGATGGCCCAGTAGTCGTAAGGCCCCAGGGTCGAGCGGTGGAAGCCGGCCTGGGGTTCGCCCTTCAGCGCGATATTGAGCGCCACATACTCCATCACCGAGTTGGAGATGCTGTGGGCCTCGGTGAAGGCCTTGTCCTGCAGCTGCGCGGCGCTGATGCCGGTGGAAGCCTTGAAGTTGTGCTTGAGCCCGAGGGTGTGGCCGACCTCGTGCATCATCGTGCCCTTGATGGTGCTGCGCACAAAGGCCTCGACCTCGGGGCTGTCGGGCGCGAACTCCTCGCGCGCTTCCAGCAGGTCCAGCGCGAACTCGGCCTCGGCGGCGCTGAACTCGCCGTCCATGCAGACCGAGCCGTCGGCATGCTGGTGGCCGTGGCGGCCGATGTCGTCGACGATCTGGCGCCGCGCGCCGCGACCGAAGGCATCGCTGAGGCCGATATCGGCGTCGAGGATCTCGCCGCTGCGCGGATCGCTGCGGCTGGGGCCGATATTGAAACCGATGTCGGCGCCGACAAACCAGCGCACCGAGGCATGGCCGGCGTCCATATTGTCCCAATCGGCATCATCGGGCTGCTGCTTGACCACCAGCGCATTCCTGAAGCCGATCTTCTCGAAGGCCTTGTTCCATTCCAGGATGGCCTCGGCCACCACCGGGCGGTATTTCAGCGGGATGTTCTTGTCCAGCCAGAAGGTGATGGGCTCGACCGGCTCGGACAGCGCGGCCGCCTCGTCCTGCTTCTCCAGCCGCCAGCGCTTGATGTAGTGGACCCGAGGGTTGGCCTTCAGATCGCCGCCCAGATCGCTGAAGGCGTCGCTGAAGTGGCCCAGGCGCGGATCGGCCAGGCGCGGCGCCATCGGCTGCTCGGGCAGGGCCGCAAAGCTGTAGACATAGCTGACGAAGAAGCTGCGCGGATCGGGCGTGGCCTGCGGCGGCGTCGGGGCTGGGCCGGGCTGCAGCGGTGGCGCCGGGATGCGCGGCGTCGCGAAATGCAGGCGGGCACTCAGCGTGGACAGACCGGCATCGGCGCGCGCGGCCTCGATGAAGGAATTGGCACGGTCCAGCGTGAACGGCAGGCGGTAGGCCGCCTCCAGCTTGGTCGAGTAGCCGGGAATGTCGGACAGCAGGAAGCCCGCATCGATCAGCACCGACTGGCGCTGCGGATGCTCGGCACTGACCAGTGCGCCCGAGCCCAGCAGGCTGGGCGAGAAGGCCTGCTCGATGGCGCGGCGCGAACCCTGGTCGGCGACCGCGCGAAACTGGGTGTTCAGCGCGATCAGCTGCAGCTGCTTGCCGACCAGGCGGAACTCGGCCAGCCAGGCCGGGCCCATCTGGCTGGCGTAGAGACCGCGCTCGCCGACCGAGTTGGAAAAATTGACGCTGAACAGAAAGGGCTTGTTCAGCGCCGCCTTGGGCACCTCGATCCAGACCTTGTCGTCCTTGCGCCAGATCGGGAACAGGCCCGCGTCCTGGCTGGCGCCCTTGACGACCTCGTCGAAGGGCTTGGCGGCGGCAGCGGCAGCAGGGACTGCATTGGGCGGTGGCGTCTGGGCCAGGCTGGCGCCGCTGCTCAGCAGCAGGGCCAGCACCAGCGCCGACATTTCGTGGGGGCAGCGTCTCGTCATCGGAATATCGTGCGTGGATCCTGGGAAACAAAAGCCGGCACGCGGCCGGCTTTTGCGAGGGGCGGGCCGCGGCGGCTCAGCTGCGTGTCATCGTCGCACGCAAGGCCTCGGTCAGGCTGCCCAGGCTTTCGGCCAGATGGGCACGGCTCTCGACCGACAGCGCGCCATTGCCCGCGGCCTGGCGCAGCTCGGCCTGCAGACGGGTCGCGTTGTAGCGCAGCAGGCTCAGCGCATCGGGCGGCAGGCTGGCCGAGCCCCGGGTCAGCAGGGTCTGCAGGCGCTTCAGATGCTCGCGCTGCAGATTGCGGCGCAGCCGGTCGATCTCGGCCCCGCTCTTCAGCTCGCTCCAGACCGAGCCCTGCACCGTGGCATAGACCTCGTTGAGCGAGATCATGTTCTTGCGCTGGGCCGGCGCCAGATAGGCCGGGGTGTCGAGCAGGCGGGTCGCGGTGTTGGCGCTGAGCAAGCGGTCCAGCGCCACCAGCTGCACGCGGGCGACCGCGGCCGGCAGGTTGACCGGCACGCCGCGCTCCCACTCGTTGTAGTCCAGGGTCAGACTGGCCAGCAACTCGGGGCGGAAGCGGAAACTGCTTTCGCTGAACAGGCCGGTGGACAGGAACTGCAAGGCCTCGCGCTGCTTGGCCGGCTCGACCGGCCGGAAAGCCGGACGGCCGGTGCTGCCCGGCAGATCGCGCAGCGCATGCATGCCGCCGACATACTTGCCCACCAGCTCGGCCGCCCGGTAGAGCTGGTTGAAGCCGGCCAGCAAAGCGCGGCGCTGGCGCAGCGGATCGTCACCGGCCTCGGGCTTGCGGTCCTGCACGCGGGTCCACAGCTCCTGCGAGAGCTGCAGGCGCTTCTTGTAATAGGCCAGCGGGTCGTCGCCGAGGTCGAAGCGATTGGCCAGCGGGTCCAGGCCGTCATAGGGGCCGAAGCCACCGGCATCGGCATCGTCGGCATAGGCCAGGGCCGGCTCGGTGCTGCGCGCGGCGATGCGGGCCAGTTCGGCCTTCTCCTGCTCCGGCGCGATCGGCTTGTAGGCGTACTCGATGGCCCAGTAGTCGTAGGCGCCCAGCGTGCTGTTGTTGAACGCGGCCTGGGTCTCGCCCTTGAGCGCGAGGTTGTAGGCGTTGTAGTCCATCACCGAGCCGGAGATGCCCTTGGCCTCGGTCAGGGCCTTGTCCTTGAGCTGCTCGCGGGTGATGGTCGTCGAAGCCTTGAAGTTGTGCTTCAGGCCCAGCGTGTGCCCCACCTCATGCATGATGGTGTCCTTGATCACCGCCTGCACAAAGGCCTCGGCCTCGGGGCTGTCGGGCGCGATATCGCCGCGCGCTTCGAGCAGGTCCAGCGCGAAGTTCATCTCGGCCGCAGCCTCCTGCGCATAGTGGCACTGGGCCGGCGCCTCGCCCGCCTGCAGGCCCTGCCAGCCCTGGCTCAGCTGGGCCAGGCGCTGCTCGCTGCTCAGACCGACGTCTTCGACAATCATGCGGCGCGAGCCACGCGCGAACACATCGCTCATGCCGATGTCGGCGTCCAGGATCTCGCCGCTGCGCGGGTCGGTGTGGCTGGGGCCGATCGCAAAGCCGACATCGGCGCCGACGAACCAGCGGATCGACGCATGGCCGGCGTCCATATTGTCCCAGTTGGCATCGTCGGGCTGCTGCTTGGCGAGCACGGCATTCTTGAAGCCGATCTTCTCGAAGGCCTTGTTCCATTCAACAATGCCGGCCTCGACCGCCGGCCGGTATCGGGCCGGGATGTTCTTGTCCATCCAGAAGGTGATGGGCTTGACCGGCTCGGACAGCGCGGCCGCCGGGTCCTGCTTCTCCAGGCGCCAGCGCTGCACATAGTGCAGGCGCGGGTTGGCTTTCAGATCGCCGCCCAGGTCGGTGAAGGACTCCATGAAGTGACCCAGGCGCGGGTCGGCATGGCGCACCGCCATCGGCGTCTCGGGCAGGGCCGCGAAGCTGTAGACGTAGTCGACGAAGAAGCTGCGCGGGTCCGGCGTGGACTGCGGCGGCGTCGGCGGCGGCACCGGGCTGGGCGTGGGCACCAGCGGCGGCGCGGGGATGCGCGGCGTCGCGAAGTGGATGCGGGCGCTCAGCGTGGACAGCGTGGCCTCGGCACGGCTGCTCTCGATCGAGGAGTTCGCGCGGTCGATCGCATAGGGCAGGCGGTAAGCCATCTCCAGCCGGGTCGAGTAGCCGGGAATGTCGCTGAGCAGGAAGCCGGCGTCGACCAGCACCGACTTGCGCTCCGGATGCTCGGCGCTGGCCACCGCGCCCGAACCCAGCAGGCTGGGCGAGAAGGCCTGCTCGATGGCCCGCTTGGAGCCCTGGTCGGCCACCGCGCGGAACTTGGTGTTCAGCGCGATCAGCTGCACCTGCTTGCCGACCAGGCGGAACTCGGCCATCCAGTCCGAGCCCATCTGGCTGGCGTAGAGGCCGCGCTCGCCGACCGAGTTGGCGATATTGACGGTGAACAGCACCGGCTTGTTCAGCATCGCCTTCGGGATCTCGATCCAGACCTTGTCGTCCTTGCGCCAGATCGGGAACAGGCCGTCCTGCTGGGTCGCGCCCTTGCTGACCTCGGCAAAGGGTTTGGGCGCGCTCGGGTCGACCGGCGGCTTGGCAGCGGCAGCAGCGCTGGCCGGCGCGCTGGCAGCAGCGCCGGGGAAGCCAGGCGCGGCGGCCGGGGCGGCGCTGCTCGCGGCTGGCGCTGGCGCGGCCGTCTTCGGAGTCTCGAGGCTGGCACAACCGCTCAGCAAGACGATGGCGGCAGCCACCGCCGACAGGCCCAGGCCCTCGCGCCGGATGGGCACGGGCATATTCACAGACTTCTTCGCAAGACTCATTCGGCACTCACTGGCGGCCGGCCGGGGCCGGTAGGCCCCCACGGCCAGCGGGGTTGGTAGGGAGAGAAATATGAAAGTCGGCAACTGTCTCTTGATGGCCGCCTCCAGTCAATGCGGCAGAACGCCAGCCGGCCGCCGGAAACCGTGCTTCATCGCATGAGTTCGGGCGAAAACCGCACAACAAGACCACAAAGACGCGCAGCGGACAGCCATCGCGGCGCAAATCGCTAGACTTCGCCGCCATGCTGCCCGAAGCCCAGACCACCACCCATCTGCTTTATCTGCATGGCTTTCGCTCCTCGCCGCGCTCGGCCAAGGCCCAGCGCATGGCGGCCTGGGTGGCCGAGCACCGCCCCGATCTGGTCTTCGCCTGCCCGCAGCTGCCGCCCTCGCCGGCCGAGGCCCTGGCCCTGGCCGAGGCTCTGGTGGCCGGCTGGCCGCGCGACTCCATGGCCTTGATGGGCAGCTCGCTGGGCGGCTTTTATGCCACGGCGCTGGCCCAGCGCCTGGGCTGCCCGGCCGTGCTGCTGAATCCGGCCGTGGATCCGGCGCGCGATCTGGCGAACTACCTGGGTGCACAGGTCTGCTGGCAGGACCCGAGCCAGCATTTCTATTTCAAGCCTGATTTCGTCGACGAGCTGCGCGCGCTCGCGCCCGGTGCGCTGACCGACCCATCGCGCTATCTGGCCGTGATCGCCAAGGGCGACGAGGTGCTGGACTGGCGCGAGATGCATCAGCGCTATGCCGGCTGCCGCATCAAGCTGCTGGAAGGCAGCGACCACGGCCTGTCCGATTTCGACGACTACCTCCACGAACTGACCCACTTCCTCCATCTATGAGACTGCAGAACAAGATTGCCATCGTCACCGGCGCCGCCCAGGGCATAGGTCTGGCCACCGCGCTGAAATTCGCCCGCGAGGGGGCCACCGTCGTCGTCTGCGATCTGAAGCCCGAGGGCGTGGCGGCGGCGGTCGCAGCCTGCGAGGCCGGCGGCGGCACGGCCCAGGGCCATACCGTCGACGTGACCGACCGCGTTTCGGTCGACCTGATGGTGGCCTCGGTGCTGGAGGCCTTCGGCCGCATCGATGTGCTGGTCAACAACGCCGGCATCACCAAGGACGCGCGGCTGCAGAAGATGAGCCTGGCCCAGTTCGACGCGGTGATCGATGTCAATCTGCGCGGCGTCTTCCACTGCGCCCAGGCGGTCGCCGACACCATGTGTGCCCAGGGCTCGGGCGTGATCCTGAACGCCAGCTCGGTGGTGGGCATCTATGGCAACTTCGGCCAGACCAATTACGCCGCGGCCAAGTTCGGCGTGATCGGCTTCACCAAGACCTGGGCCCGCGAGCTGGGGCCCAAGGGCGTGCGGGTCAATGCGGTGGCGCCGGGCTTCATCGAGACGCCCATCCTGTCGACCATCCCCACCAAGGTGATCGAACAGATGCAGGAACATGTGCCGCTCAAGCGCCTGGGCAAGCCCGAGGAAATCGCCAACGTCTATGCCTTCCTGGCCAGCGACGAGGCCAGCTATGTCAATGGTGCGGTGCTGGAGGTGTCGGGCGGGATGACGGTGTAGGTTCGGCCAGCGTTCGGCCCTCCCCTCAAGGCCGTCGGCCTTCGAGGGTTTCTCTTCCCTACCGTCCCTTCCGTGATGCTTCTGCTCCGTTGGCCCAGCCGCCTGTGCTGGGCCCTGCTGGCCTGCGCCGCCCAGGCCAGCGCCTCCCCCGCCGCCGAGTTCGCCAAGCTCCCCACATCCTTCAGCCGCTGCCTGGCTTTCTTTGCCGGGCAGCAAGCACCCCCGGTGCCGCGGACGCCGCGCCAGCGCGAGCTCTGCTTCGACGGCTTCGCGGTGCTGCACAGCGGCGACAGCAAGACCCCGGTCTTTGTGGCGCAGCGGCTCAACAGCAAGGCCCTGGGCGGGGTCAAGCGGCAGAAGTCCGACCGCTTCTTTGCCGATGCCCGGCTGCCGCGCCTGGAACGTGCGGAGCTGGAGGACTACAAACGCTCCGGTTACTCGCGCGGCCATCTGGCCCCGTCCGGTGATATGGCCACCGAGGCGGCGATGGCGCAGTCCTTCTCGCTGGCCAATATGGTGCCCCAGGCGATACGCCACAACTCGGGCGCATGGTCCAAGATCGAGCAGGACACGCGCAAATACGTGCAGCGCGCCGCCGGCGATGTCTATGTGATCACCGCGCCGGTGTTCGACAGCGCCAGCCCGCGCATCGGCCCCAACGGCGTGCGCGTGCCCAGCCATCTGTTCAAGCTGGTGTACGACAGCCACACCGGCCAGGCCTGGGCTCACTGGCAGGCCAACCGCGACGATGAGCAGGCCTCCCGGCCGATCAGCTACCAGGAGCTGGTGCGCCGCACCCGCGTCGAGTGGCTGCCCCGGCATCGGTGACAATCCCCCCATGTTTGCCCTGTTCGATGAAGCCGGAAAATTCCTCGCCGGCCGCGTGATGTCCGAAGCCGATAGCTCGATGCAGATCGAGTTGGAGTCCGGCAAGCGCGTCAAAGTGAAATCAGCCAATGTGCTGCTGAAGTTCGAAAAACCGGCGCCGGCCGAGCTGATCGCTGAGGGCCAGCGGCTGGCGCAGGAGATCGATCTCGACCTGGCCTGGGAGTTCGCGCCCGAGGCCGAGTTCGGCTTCGCCGAGCTGGCGCGCGACTATTTCGACGCCAAGGCCGGCATCACCCACCAGGCGGCGGCGCTGTTCCGACTGTTCGAGGCGCCGCACTACTTCCGCCGCGCTGGCAAGGGCCAGTTCAAGAAGGCGCCGGAGGACATCGTCAAGGCCGCCTTGCTGGGCATCGAGCGCAAGCGCCAGCAGGCGCTGCAGATCGAGGCCTGGGCCGAGGAACTGGCCGCCGGCCAGTGCCCGGCGCCGATCAAGGAACAGATCTACAAGATCCTGTTCAAGCCCGACAAGAACGGCCCCGAGTACAAGGCCGTGGTCGAGGCCACGCGGCGCGCCCACAAGGCGCCGCTGGACCTGCTGAAGGATGCCGGCGCGATCTCCAGCCCCTACCAGTTCCACTGGAAGCGCTTCCTGTTCGAGCAGTTCCCCAAGGGCGTCGGCTTCCCGGCGCTGCAGGCACCGGAGATCAAGGACGAGCTGCCGCTGGCCGCCGTGCAGGCCTTCTCGATCGATGACTCGGCCACCACCGAGATCGACGACGCGCTGTCGGTCCAGGGCCTGGGTACGGGCGAGGTGATCTTCGGCGTGCATATCGCCGCGCCGGGCCTGGCCTTCCAGCCCGACTCGGCCGTCGACAAGGTCGCGCGCGAGCGCCTGTCCACCGTCTATATGCCGGGCTGGAAGCTGACCATGCTGCCCGACGAGGTGGTGCAGGCCTACACGCTGATCGAAGGGCGCGACTGCCCGGCGGTGTCGATCTACTTCGCGCTCGACGAGGCGACGCTGGCGGTCAAGCGCAGCGAGACCAGGCTCGAACGCGTGCCCATCGTGGCCAATCTGCGCCACGACAAGCTCGACGGCATCATCACCGAGGCCTCGCTGAATGGCGAGGCGCCGGCCGACTACGCTTTCGCGCCCGAGCTGGCGCTGTGCATGCGCCTGGCCAAGGTGCTGAAGGCGCAGCGCGAGGTGGTGCGCGGCAAGCCGGAGAACTTCAACCGGCCCGACTACAACTTCCGCCTCGACAGCAGCACCGGGCGCGAGCCCGACGGCAGCGAGCAGGTCAGCATCACGACCCGGCAGCGCGGCTCGGCGCTGGACCTGATCGTCGCCGAGGCGATGATCCTGGCCAACTCGACCTGGGGTGGCTGGCTCGACGAGCTGGGCCTGCCGGGCATCTACCGCAGCCAGGCCAGCATGGCCCCGGGCGTCAAGGTGCGCATGGGCACGCGGGCCCAGCCCCACGCCGGCATGGGCGTGAAGCAATACACCTGGGCCACCTCGCCGCTGCGCCGCTATGTGGACCTGGTCAACCAGTGGCAGATCATCGCCTGCGCCCGCCATGGCCGCACGGCCGCGCTGGTGGCCCCGTTCAAGCCCAAGGACGCGCAACTCTTCTCCATCATCTCGGGCTTTGACGCCGCCTACAGCGCCTACAACGGCTTCCAGAGCGGCATCGAGCGCTTCTGGACCCTGCGCTATCTGCAGCAGCAAGGCATCAGCGAGCTGAACGCGGCGGTGATGAAGGACGGCCTGGTGCGCGCCGACGATCTGCCCCTGGTCTTCAAGACCCTGGGCTGCGAGGCCCTGCCACGCGGCGCCCATGTGCGGGTGCGCATCACCGGCCTGGACGAGATGACGCTGGACGTGCACGCCAATCTGCTGGCCCGCCTCGATGATGTGGCCGAGACGGCGGCCGAGCCCGAAGCCGAGGATGAGGACGAAGAACCGGCCGGCGCGCTGACCCTGGCCATCGATCTGACGCCGGCCGAGGGTGAGGCTGCTGCCACCGAGACCAGCAGCTCCTGACGATGGCGCTGCGGCTCTCCAATCTGCAGATGGCGCTGCTGCTGTCCGTGGGCCTGCATGCCGGCCTGCTGACCCTGCGCATCGCCGATCCGGAGAGCTTCGATCGCATCTTTCGCGACACGCCGCTGGAGGTGGTGCTGGTCAACAGCCGCGGCAACGAGGCCCCGGTCAAGGCCCAGGCGCTGGCCCAGGCCAATCTGGCCGGCGGCGGCGAGGCCGACTTCGGCCGCGCCACCTCGCCGCTGCCGCCCTCGCGCCAGCCCGAGAGCGGCGACAGCGCCGAGCTGCAGCGCGCCCAGATCGCCCAGCTGCAGGAGCAGCAGCAACAGCTGCTGGCCCAGCTGCGACGCGCGCTGGCCCTGCTGCCGCCGCCCGACCCGCAGCGCGACCAGAGCAAGCCCGAGGCGATCGAGCAGGCCGAGAAGCGCCGCCGCCTGATCCAGCTGCTGGCCGAGATCGAGAAACGGGTCAATGACGAGAATGCCCGGCCCAAGAAGCGCTACATCAGCCCGGCCACCCGCGAAGTCGTCTATGCCCAGTACTACGACCAGCTGCGCCGGCGCATCGAGGCGCGCGGCACGCGCGACTTCCCCGAGCATCGCGGCAAGAAGCTCTATGGCGAGCTGACGCTGAACATCCATGTCGATCTGCGCGGCCGCGTGATCGAGACCGATGTCGTCGCCTCCTCCGGCAATACGGTGCTGGACCGGCGGGCGGTGGCCATCGTGCGCGCCGCCGGCCCGTTCGGCCCCTTCAGCGCCGCGATGCGCCAGGGCGCCGAGGTGCTGGTGATCACCTCGCGCTTTCGCTTCACCCGCGAGGACGGCCTGGAAACCACCTTGTCTGCCCAACCATGAGTACTGCACCCACCGATCGTTATGCGGTCGCCGGCAATCCGGTCGCCCACAGCCGCTCGCCGGACATTCATGCGATGTTCGCCGCCCAGACCGGCGAGCAGCTGGTCTATGAACGCCTGCTGTGCCCCTTGGACGGCTTCGAGGCCGGCCTGCGTGGCTTTGCTGCGGCCGGCGGACGCGGCTGCAATGTGACCGTGCCCTTCAAGTTCGAGGCCCATGATCTGGCGGCGCGGCGCAGCCCGCGCGCGGCACTGGCCGGCGCGGTCAATGTGCTGCGCTTCGACGCCGAGGAACAGGGCGGCTGGTTCGGCGACAACAGCGACGGCCTGGGCCTGGTGCGCGATATCGAGCACAACGCGGCGCGGCCGCTGGCCGGGCAACATGTGCTGCTGCTGGGCGCCGGCGGCGCCTCTGCCGGCGTGCTGGGCAGCCTGATCGCGGCGCGGCCGGCCGAGGTCCATCTGGCCAACCGCTCGGCCGACAAGGCCCGGGCCCTGGTCGACAGCCATGCCGCCTGGGCCGCCCAGCATGGCGTGCGCCTCGCAGCCAGCGGGCTGGACGACTGCATGAACGGCAGGGACAAGGGCTTTGACCTGCTGATCAACGGCACCAGCGCCAGCCTGGGCGGTGCAGCGGTGCCGGTGTCGGCTGCGGTGCTCAAGCCCGGCGCGCTGGCGCTGGACATGATGTATGGCCCGGCCGCCCGGGGTTTTCTGGACTGGGCCGCCACCCATGGTTTCGAGGGCCGCGACGGCCTGGGCATGCTAGTCGAGCAGGCCGGCGAGTCCTTTCTGATCTGGCGCGGGCGGCGCCCCGACACCGCGCCGGTGCTGGCGGCGCTGCGCGCCCAGTTGGAGGCCGCGCCATGATGGGCAAGCTCAGCCGCCTGCTGATCCTGCTGCTGCTGGGCCTGCTGGCGCTGCAACTCTACTTCGCCGCCCGCATCCTGCTGATGAATGTGCTGGACCCGCAGTCGACCAGCTTCCAGCGCTCGGAGATCTGGCGACTGGCCAGCGAGAAGGGGCAGGTCTTGTGGAGCCAGCAGTGGGTGGATGAGGCCGAGCTGTCCAAGAACCTGCGCCGCGCGGTGATCGCCAGCGAGGATGCCGGCTTTGCCGAGCATGCCGGCGTGGACTGGGACGCGCTGGAAAAGGCCTGGGAGCGCAACCAGAAGGCCGAGGCCCGGGTCGAGCGCGCCGAGCAGCGCGGCCGGCCGGCCCCCAAGCTCAAGATCGTCGGCGGCTCCACGATCACCCAGCAGCTGGCCAAGAATCTGTTCCTCAGCGGCGAACGCGATCTGCTGCGCAAGGGCCAGGAGCTGGTGCTGACCCTGATGCTGGAGGGCTTGCTGAGCAAGCAGCGCATCCTGACCATCTATCTGAACAATGTCGAATGGGGCGAGGGCGTGTTCGGCGCCCAGGCCGCCGCGCGCCACTATTTCAGCGTCGATGCGGCCCGGCTGTCCGCCGGCCAGGCCGCCCGGCTGGCGGTGATGCTGCCGGCGCCCAAGCGTTTCGAGAAACGCCCCGCCTCGCCCTATGTGCTTTCACGAGCTGCGACGATAGCGGCCCGGATGGGCGCGGTCGAACTGCCCGATTGAAGCCGAAACGATGGACGAATTCAGCAGTCTGAGTCAGGAGATCGCCGCCACCGCCGCCCGACTGGTGGTCGAGGAGGGGCTGGAATATGGCCCGGCCAAGCAGCGCGCGCTGAAAACCCTGGGCCTGCCCAAGCGCACCGCCCTGCCCGGCAATGACGAGCTGGAGGAGCAGGTGCGCGACTATCTGGCCCTGTTCTGCGCCGACACGCAGCCGGCCGAGCTGGCCGCGCTGCGCGAGCTGGCGGCGCTATGGATGGAACGGCTGGCCGAGTTCCGGCCCCATCTGTGCGGCGCGGTCTGGCGCGGCACGGCCACCCGGCTGTCCAATATCCATCTGCAGCTGTTCTGCGACGACAGCAAGTCCGCCGAGATCGCCCTGCTGAACTGGCGGGTCGACTACGAGGTCGGCTCGATCACGGGCCCGCGCGGCCAGCCCATCGATGTGCTGACCCTGGCCGCCCCCTGCCAGGCGCTGGGCGAGAGCGTCACGGTGGCGCTGAGCATTCTGGATTTCGATGATGTGCGCGGCGCCCTCAAACCCGATGCCAAGGGCCGCAGCGAGCGCGGCGACCTGGGCGCTTTGCGCAAACTGCTGCAGGAGAACCCATCTTGACCTCGATCAACAAGAGGCGGCTGCTGATCGGCGCCGCCGGTCTGGGCGCCGCGGCGCTGGGTGTCGGCTATGGGCTGCGCGGCCATCGCCCCGAACCGATCTCGGCCGCCGCCAACAGCTTCTGGTCATCGAGCTTCGAGCGTCCCGAGGGGGGTCTGCTGCAGGCCAGCAGCCTGCGGGGCAAGCCGCTGCTGCTGAATTTCTGGGCCACCTGGTGCGCGCCCTGCGTCAAGGAAATGCCCGAGCTCGACCAGTTCGCGCGCGAGCATCCGGGCTGGCAGTTGGTCGGGCTGGCGGTCGATGCCCCGACGCCGGTGCGCGCGTTCCTGAAGAAGCTGCCGGTCGGTTTCACCATCGGTCTGGCCGGATTGACCGGCACCGAGCTGGCCCGCACACTGGGCAATCTCCAAGGCGGCCTGCCCTTCAGCGTGGCTTTCGACGCTGCAGGCGAGCCCTTCTGGCGCAAGCTGGGTGCGACCCATCTGGCAGAATTGCGCGAGCTGGGCCGCAGCCAGCCCTGAGTGGGCAAGCCCAAGCCGAGACTCAGGTCAAGCGATATATTTTTAGGCAGCTGCCTTGAACAGCCCCTAAAAAGCGTAAAGTCCAGCCTTTATCGCTTCTAGTGTCCAAGCTCTAATGCCTGAGGCACGCTGCAGATGCAGATTCTTGTACTTCACGGACCCAATCTCAATCTCCTGGGCAGCCGGGAGCCTGGGGTGTATGGCTCGCGGACTTTGGCCCAGATAGATGCTGATCTCACAGAGATCGCAACCAAAGCTGGCGTCAAGCTGGAATCCTTCCAAAGCAACCATGAGGGTGCCTTGGTCGACCGCATTCAGGCAGCGGGCCGCGACGGTTGCCGCTTCATCATCATCAACCCGGCGGCCTACACGCACACCAGCGTGGCCATGCGCGATGCGCTGGCGGCCGTGGGCCTGCCTTTTGTTGAAGTCCATCTGTCGAACATCCACAAGCGCGAACCTTTCCGGCATCACAGTTTTTTTTCCGCACTCGCCGATGGCGTGATCTGCGGGCTGGGTGCCCAGGGCTATCAACTGGCCCTGCAGTACGCGCTGACGGCATTGAAGAACAAGTCGGAGGGGGCGGGCTGATCAAGCCCGTCATCGGCGTGCCGCACGGGCGGCCGCACACTGAAACATAACAACCATCATCTCTGTTGGAGAAGCCTTATGGATCTGCGCAAGCTCAAGACCCTGATCGACCTGGTGTCCGAGTCGAATATTTCTGAACTTGAAATCACCGAGGCCGACGGCAAGGTGCGCATCGTCAAGTCCGACGGTTCGGTCGCCGCGCCGCTGGTGGCAGCGCCCGTCGTGGCCCCCGCTGCGGCCGCGCCCGCCGCCCCGGCGGTCGCCGCGGCCCCGGCCGCCGCACCGGCGCCGGCGGTCGAGACCGGCCATATCGTCAAGTCGCCGATGGTCGGCACCTTCTACCGCGCCTCCAGCCCGAATGCCAAGTCCTTTGCCGAACTCGGCCAGCAGATCAAGGAAGGCGAGCCGATCTGCATCATCGAGGCGATGAAGATCATGAACGAGATCGATGCCGACAAGAGCGGCACGGTCACCAAGATCCTGGTCGAGAACGGCCAACCGGTGGAATTCGGCCAGCCTTTGTTCGTCATCGAATAAGGCCTCGCGATGTTCAAGAAGATTCTTATCGCCAACCGCGGGGAGATTGCCCTGCGGATACAGCGCGCCTGCCGCGAGCTGGGTGTCAAGTCGGTGGTGGTCTATTCCGAGGCCGACCGTGATGCCAAGTATGTGAAGCTGGCCGACGAGGCCGTCTGCATCGGCCCGGCGGCCTCGGCCCAGAGCTATCTGAGCATGCCGGCCATCATCGCCACCGCCGAGGTGACCGATGCCGAGGCCATCCACCCCGGCTACGGCTTCCTCAGCGAGAACGCCGACTTTGCCGAGCGTGTCGAGCGCAGCGGCTTCGTCTTCATCGGCCCGACCTCCGACAACATCCGCCTGATGGGCGACAAGGTCTCGGCCAAGCAGGCCATGATTCGCGCCGGCGTGCCTTGCGTGCCCGGCTCCGAGGGCGCCCTGCCCGAAGACCCGAAGGAGATTGTCAAGATCGCCCGCGCCATCGGCTACCCGGTCATCATCAAGGCGGCCGGCGGCGGCGGCGGCCGCGGCATGCGTGTGGTCCACACCGAGGCGGCCCTGGTCAATGCGGTGCAGACCACCCGCACGGAAGCCGGTGCGGCCTTCGGCAATCCGCAGGTCTATATGGAGAAGTTCCTGGAGAACCCACGCCATGTGGAGATCCAGGTCTTGGCCGACGGCCACAAGAACGCGGTCTGGCTGGGTGAGCGCGACTGCTCGATGCAGCGCCGCCACCAGAAGATCATCGAGGAAGCGCCGGCGCCGGGCATCCCGCGCCGCGTGATCGAGAAGATCGGCGACCGCTGCTCGGCCGCCTGCCGCAAGATGGGCTACCGGGGCGCCGGCACCTTCGAGTTCCTCTACGAGAACGGCGAGTTCTACTTCATCGAGATGAACACGCGCGTGCAGGTCGAGCATCCGGTCACCGAGATGGTCACCGGCATCGACATCGTGCAGATGCAGATCAAGGTGGCGGCCGGCGAGAAGCTGCCCTTCACCCAGCGCAATATCACGATGCGCGGCCACTCGATCGAGTGCCGCATCAATGCCGAGGATCCGGTCAAGTTCACGCCCTCGCCCGGCCGCATCACGATGTGGCACCCGCCGGGCGGTCCGGGCGTGCGCGTGGACTCGCATGCCTATACCAACTACTACGTGCCGCCGAACTACGACTCGATGATAGGCAAGATCATCGTGCACGGCGACACGCGGGAGCAGGCGCTGGCGCGCATGCGCATCGCGCTGTCGGAGACCGTGGTCGAAGGCATACAGACCAATATCCCGCTGCACCGCGAGCTGATGGTCGACGCCAAGTTCATGGAAGGCGGCACCAGCATTCACTATCTTGAAAGCTGGATGAGCGAGCACAAGCGATGAGCACACCCGACCTGCACGAGCTGGTGCTGATCTGCGGCGAGGACGAGGTCGAGACCGTCAGCGATGCGCTGGTCGAACTCGACGCGCTGGCCGTCTCGGTCGAGGACGCCGACGCCGACACCGATGCCGAGAAGGCCTTGTTCGGCGAGCCCGGCATGCCGGCGCCGCGAGGCGGCTGGCAGCGCTCGGTGGTCAAGGCCTTGTTCCCCGGCGAGGCCGAGGCCACCGAGGCCGCGACCCTGCTCTTGAGCCAGGACTGGGCCGGCGATGTCCATGTGCAGACCATCCAGGCGGTGGTCGAGCAGGACTGGGTGCGGCTGACGCAGTCGCAGTTCGCGCCGGTGGAGATCACGCCCGAGTTCTGGATCGTGCCGTCCTGGCATGAGGCACCCGCCCAGGCCAGCAAGGTGATGCGACTGGACCCGGGCCTCGCCTTCGGCACCGGCACCCATCCGACCACCCGCATGTGTCTGCGCTGGATCGCCGCGCATCAAGACCTGGCCCCGACTTGGGCGCGCGTGCTGGACTACGGCTGCGGCTCCGGCATCCTCGCGATCGGTGCGGCGCTTTATGGCGCCACGAACATCGACGCGGTCGACATCGACCCGGCGGCCGTGACGGCCACCGTCTCGAACGCACGCGACAACCAGGTGGCGGTCAATGCAGCCCTGCCCGATGCGGCCCAGGGAGAGTACCCGCTGGTGCTGGCCAATATCCTGGCCACGCCGCTGAAGCTGCTGGCACCGCTGCTGTGTCAACACCTGGCCCCCGGCGCGCACCTGGTGCTGGCCGGCATCCTGGAGCGCCAGGCCGACGAGCTGAAGGCGGCCTATGCGCCCTGGCTCAAGCTCGAGGTCAGCGACAGCGAAGAAGGCTGGATTCTGATGAGCGCGCAACGGGTTTGAGCCCTGTGCTCATGGCATGATTCCGGTCATGAGTCTTGCCACCCGTTGTACCGCTTGCGGCACCATCTTCCGGGTGGTGCAGGATCAGCTCCGCGTCTCCGAAGGCTGGGTGCGCTGCGGCCGCTGCGCCGAGGTCTTCGATGCCCGCGAGCAGCTGTTCGACATCGACCGCGAGCTGCCGCCACCCTGGCCCGCTGCGGTCGCACCTGTGCCGGCCCCCGAGCCGGAGCCGGTGGCCGAAATGGAAGCCGTCGAAGCGATGGCCGTCAGCGCGCCGCCGCCCGACGCCACCACCTGGGTCGTGCCACGCGAGTTCGAGGACGAGCCAGCGCCGACCGCACGCGAGGAAGAAGCTGCGCCGCTGCCGCACTTTGCCGTCGGCAGCGCCGAGCCGCGCCGCGAGCCCTTCTGGGACGAGGCCATCAGCGTCGAGCCAAGCCCCGAGCCGGCCGTGCTGCCCGAACCCGAGGTGACGCCGCTGCCGTCGACGGTCGCTCCCGAGTCCGCTTCGGACCCCGACGTGCTGGTCGATGCCCGCCTGGCGGCGCTGGCCGCCGAGGTGGCCGCCCACGACACGCCCGAGCACAAGACGGTCGAGGCCAGCTTTCTGCGCCAGGCCTCGTCCACCGCACGCTGGCAGCAACCGCGCGTGCGCATCGCGCTGGGCCTGAGCGCCCTGCTGCTGCTGGCCGCCCTGCTGCTGCAGCTGGGCCTGCAGTTCCGCAATGCCATTGCCGCGCTCTACCCGCCCAGCACGCCGCTGCTGCAGTCGCTGTGCGGCGTAGCCGGCTGCGAGCTGCAGCCCTGGCGGCGCATCGACGCGCTGGCGGTCGAGAACAGCGGGCTGACCCAGGCTGGCTCGGGCAATAGCTACAAGCTCGCACTGCAGCTGCGCAACAAGGCCGCCTATGCGCTGGCCCTGCCCTGGGTCGATCTGAGCCTGACCGATGCCAGCGGCGCGGTGGTTGCACGGCGCATGCTCAAACCCACTGATTTCAATCTGAGCCAGCTCAGCATGAAAGGCGACAGCGAGCAGCAGCTTCAGCTCGTCTTCAGCACCGGTCGGCACCGCGTCAGCGGCTATAGCGTCGAGATCTTCTATCCCTGAGGGCAGGTGGCGTAAGCGCCGCCTGCACGCTTTGCCCAACTACCAACCAGTTCGTAGCACGGCGTTGCCGGAAGTGATCAGAAGTTGGCCATCGGCCGTCACCGCCACACCCTCAGGGATGAATAGGCTGCCGGGCAAGGGCCCCAGATCAACTCGGTGCGACCACCAGGATCCGACCACCCTTCTTACCATCCCATCAGAGCTGATGCGGTGCACCACAGCGCTGGACTTGTCGACCAAGAAGAGATCACCGTCCGCATTGACAGCCAGACCGCCCAGTTCCCCCCCGAAAACCATATCGGAACCCAACTGGTCCGAGCTCCCATTTGTATAAGTGCGTGTCTTGCCGGCAATCAAAGAGGTCCAGCCATCCGGAGCCACTTTGCGGACGGTTTTGTTGCCGTAATCCGCCACATAAAGACTGCCATCGACCGCCAGCGCTAGATGCGTGGGAAAACTGAACTGGACGACCACACGCGGTCCGTCGGTGTCACCTTCGACGCGAGCCATACCGACCCAGGTGCTGACCACGCCATTGGGATCGATCTTGCGGATCACATGGTTGAAGGTATCAGCCACATAGACGTTCTTGGCCGCATCGACCGCAACGCCTATGGGAGAGTAAAAGAGCGCGGTGGCGCCGGGGCCATCTTGGTAGCCGAACAAACCCAACTGCCCGGCCAGAATGGTGTCCGTCCCGTCAGGCGCAATCTTGCGGATGACGTTGTTGCCCGAGTCCGCCACATAGACATTCTCATCAGCATCGACCGCCACTCCACCAAAAGCTGGCACATCCCCGAAAGGATGAGTGCCGAAGACTTGCATGTATCGGTAGGGAAATCTCGCCAAGGTCGTGACCGAGCCATCATCCGTGATGCGCCGAACGGCATAGTTCCCGACATCCGACACATAAACCGTACCGCGGGCCGATACCGTCATTCCGGCCGGACGGGCAAACCAAGCGTCCGTCCCTCGGCCGTCCCTAAGCCCGAACGGCGACTTCAAGCCCGCGACCGTGCTGGTGCTTCCGTCGAGCGCGACGCGGCGAATCAGTTGCAGATCCCTGTCCGCCAGGACGATGGAGCCATCAAGGTCGAAGGCTAGTCCCGTGGGCCGACCAAACCTGGCATTGCTTCCTTGTCCGTCCGTTCCGCCCCAGGCACCCGACTGACCAGCAAGAGTGGAAACGGTCCCACCGGCGATGATCTTGCGCAAAACATTGTTCCCGCTGTCAGCCGCATAGAGATTTCCAGTTGCATCGGCCAGCAAGGCGTCCACCCGGCTGAATCGCGCGGCGCCTGCCACGCCATCCACGAAGCCGCGCTCGTGGGTATGCCCTGCCAGCAGGACAAGTTGGTTGCCGGCATCGACACGGTAAATCCCCCCGCCGGATTCAGCCACATAAATGCTGCCGCTGGGCGATACCTGGACGGCGGTGAAACCGCAGTCAATACTGAGGGGTGCCCCACCGTGGTAATCGGGATACCAGCACTTTTTGCGCAAGTCCGCCAAGGTCGACACCACCCCATCAGGTGTGATCTTGCGGATGTAAACACCGTCCACAACCACCACATTGTCCTGATGATCGATCGCAATGGCGCTGAGGTAGCCGAAGCGTGCAGCTCGCCCGACGCTGTCCAGGTAGCCGATCGGATGACTTGCGCTGCCCGCCAGCAGCGATACCGTGCCATCAAGCCCCACCTTCTTCACGACCGAACAGCCATCGACGACATACATCGTGCCCTGCGAGTCCATGGCCAGTTTCAGGTCAGCCGACAAGGCGGGTGCCTCACAACCCCACCGAGCCGGCTCTCCGACAAAGGTCGTCACACGTCCCTGACTGATCTTCCTGATGCGACGGTTTGCACTGTCTGCCACGAAGATGTCGCCTTGCTTGCCTACCACTACCGATTGTGGATAGTAGAAGCGAGCCGCATCGGTTGACCCGTTCTCGTCGCCATGCGGCGGCTTGGAACCTGCAAACAGGCCGAGGCTCTGGCGTGGGCTCACCTGCACCGTTGCTGAGCCAGTGGCCGTCTGTCCAAAGCGATCGGTCACAGTCAGCTTGACGCTATAGGCTCCCGGCTTCTTGTACGTGTGCTTGAGATATTGCTCCGTTGACACGGCTCCATCGCCGAGGTCCCACAGAACCTTGTCTGTGTACCCGGGGGCAAGCCAAGAGGCGTAGAACTGGACGGCAGCACTCTCGTTCACGAGCACCTGCTCCGGCCTGATCAGGACTGCCGATGGCTTCTCAGGCAGCACGACTTCGAACTTTATAAGCAGAGGCTCTGATCGCGCAAAGAACTCGTCGCGCACACGCAGCTGAACCTCCTGCGGCCCGACCTTGTCATAGATCTTCCAATTAATACGCTCGCCTAGATCAATGAATCCGTCGCCGAAGTTCCATTCAAACACCAGCTTGCCTCGTCCGCTACCTTTGGCAACGAAGGTAGGTACTTGACCCGCCACGACCTTGTCCGGCGCCGAGACAATCAAAGCGGATGGCCCGTCGTGCACGACATTGACAACAAGCTTGGACTCCACCGTCTCGCCCCCGGGTTCGGAAACCAGGAGCTTCACTTCGTAGCTGCCCTTGGTCTTGAACGCGTGCTCGACCCAGTAGCCTTCCGACGTAGCCCCATCTCCAAAATCCCAGCGAACCTTCTCATTGCCGAAGAACGCGTTGTAGATCGCCTTGGCATTGAAACGTATAGGCTGATTGATGGAGACCTCGCCGAAGGTGGCATCTATCGTCCATTCACTGGCCGCTGCTACGGCGAGGCTGGTACTGGCCGAGGCCACTTGAGAGCGTCCGTCAGTGACGGACATGACCACCTTGTAGGTACCGGCCCTGGCATAGATGTGTTGGGGCTTTTCCCCGGTGGCCGTCTGGCCATCGCCAAAATCCCAGCGGTAGGTGTAGACGCCGTTACCTCCGCCCGCAAGCGCTTTGAAGGTCACACCTTGCTGCGCACGCGGTGCGACAGGCTGAACGGTCTCAATAGTGGCGGAAACTGCGGGGTCGGGTCGTGATGCTCCAACTTCTTCAGCACCGCCGCCGCCTCCTCCTCCTCCACAAGCAGCAAGCAGCAGCATCGCTGCACAAACACCCACCACCCATCCGCGCATTGCGGATCCTGGCCATTTGCCCACGCTCATGAATCCCCCCCGTTTTGCATGGCCAGTGATGCTTTGCCACTGACACATGCCTACACCCCAAAATCACCCGACTGCTACCTTAATTGCATCAACCTGAGTTGCCGGTCCTCTTCGGGCATTTGACTACGCACATCGGACACGACCCAACATCACCAGGTCGCATCAACGGCGGGCAGATCATCCATGTCGCTCATCTCCACTGTCAACGCCCCCATAAGGGTGTGGTGCGACACAGGCGACGAGGCGGGCAACACACACATCGCAGCGGCAGGCCTCCGGCGCGGCAAGTGCACCACGCCAGCCATAAAAAAACCCGGCCGAGGCCGGGTTTGATGCCAAGGGCCCGAAGGCCCGGGCTTCTTAGGGCTTGCTGCCCGTCGGGAAGGGCCAAGCCGCTTGCGGGCTCAGCGCCGTCTTGGCGGCGGGTGCAGCAGCCGGCTTGGCGGCGGCAGGGGCAGGGGCCGTGGCGGCTTTCTTGGCTGCAGGCTTCTTGGCTGCCTTCTTGGCAGGCGGCTTGGCAGCGGCCTTGGGTGCAGCGGCAGCAGCCTTCTTGGCAGGCGGCTTGGCAGCAGCCTTGGGAGCGGCCTTCGGTGCAGCCTTCTTGGCCGGCGGCTTGGCAGCAGCCTTGGGAGCGGCCTTCGGTGCAGCCTTCTTGGCCGGCGGCTTGGCAGCAGCCTTAGGAGCAGCCTTCTTGGCGGGCGCAGCAGCCTTCTTGGCCGGAGCGGCCTTCTTCGCCGGAGCGGCAGCCTTCTTGGCGGGCGCAGCAGCCTTCTTGGCCGGAGCGGCCTTCTTCGCCGGAGCGGCAGCCTTCTTGGCGGGCGCAGCAGCCTTCTTGGCCGGAGCGGCCTTCTTCGCCGGAGCGGCAGCCTTCTTGGCGGGCGCAGCAGCCTTCTTGGCCGGAGCGGCCTTCTTCGCCGGAGCGGCAGCCTTCTTGGCGGGCGCAGCAGCCTTCTTGGCCGGAGCGGCCTTCTTCGCCGGAGCGGCAGCCTTCTTGGCGGGCGCAGCAGCCTTCTTGGCCGGAGCGGCCTTCTTCGCCGGAGCGGCAGCCTTCTTGGCGGGCGCAGCAGCCTTCTTGGCCGGAGCGGCCTTCTTCGCCGGAGCGGCAGCCTTCTTGGCGGGCGCAGCAGCCTTCTTGGCCGGAGCGGCCTTCTTCGCCGGAGCGGCAGCCTTCTTGGCGGGCGCAGCAGCCTTCTTGGCCGGAGCGGCCTTCTTCGCCGGAGCGGCAGCCTTCTTGGCGGGCGCAGCAGCCTTCTTGGCCGGAGCGGCCTTCTTCGCCGGAGCGGCAGCCTTCTTGGCGGGCGCAGCAGCCTTCTTGGCCGGAGCGGCCTTCTTCGCCGGAGCGGCAGCCTTCTTGGCGGGCGCAGCAGCCTTCTTGGCCGGAGCGGCCTTCTTCGCCGGAGCGGCAGCCTTCTTGGCGGGCGCAGCAGCCTTCTTGGCCGGAGCGGCCTTCTTCGCCGGAGCAGCAGCCTTCTTGGCCGGAGCGGCCTTCTTTGCCGGAGCAGCGGCCTTCTTGGCCGGAGCGGCCTTCTTCGCCGGAGCGGCGGCCTTCTTGGCCGGAGCCGCAGCCTTCTTGGCGGGAGCGGCCTTCTTTGCCGTTGCCTTCTTTGCAGTTGCCATTTCAGTTCTCCTTGATCAAGTGGAAAAAGCACTGCCCGCAGCAGACCGGTCCGCCACAGCGCAGTTATTCATCGTCCGGAAGTCGCCCAGGAGGAGCGCCCCGGTACGGTGAATGGGGTTGCGAGCACCAGCCAAATTTCTAGGGCCATGGTCTTGGGTCTCGCGAATCTCTTGACCTCACAACAATCTGGGAACTGAACAGCATGCGGCACCAGCCATTTGCTAGTTCAGCCCAAGCGCTTGCAGGCGCTTGGGCCTTCATCAGGCACGGAACAAGCCGCAGAGCTTGTCCTGTGTCCGGGCTCAGTCCCAGGACAATGCGCCACCGGATTGGTATTCGATGACGCGGGTTTCAAAGAAGTTGCGTTCCTTCTTCAGATCGATCATTTCGCTCATCCAGGGGAAGGGGTTCTCTTCATTCGGGAAGAGCTCCTCCAGTCCGATCTGGGTGGCACGGCGGTTGGCGATATAGCGCAGATAGCCCTTGAACATCGAGGCGTTCAGGCCGAGCACGCCACGCGGCATCGTGTCCTCGGCATAGCGGTACTCGAGCTCGACGGCATGCAGGAACAGCGCCTTGATCTCGGCCTTGAACTCGGCCGTCCACAGATGCGGGTTCTCGGCCTTGAGCTGGTTGATCAGGTCGATGCCGAAGTTGCAGTGCATGGACTCGTCGCGCAGGATGTACTGGTACTGCTCGGCGGCACCGGTCATCTTGTTCTGACGACCCATCGCCAGGATCTGCGTGAAGCCGACGTAGAAGAACAGCCCCTCCATCAGGCAGGCGAAGACGATCAGGCTCTTCAGCAGGGTCTGGTCGTTTTCGGGCGTGCCGGTGTGGAAGTTGGGGTCCATGATCGCCTCGATGAAGGGGATCAGGAACTCGTCCTTGTCGCGGATCGACTTGACTTCGTTGTAGGCGTTGAAGATCTCGCTCTCGTCCAGGCCCAGCGACTCGACGATGTACTGGTAGGCGTGGGTGTGGATCGCTTCTTCAAAGGCCTGGCGCAGCAGGAACTGGCGGCACTCGGGGGCCGTGATGTGGCGGTAGGTGCCCAGCACGATGTTGTTGGCGGCCAGCGAGTCGGCGGTCACGAAGAAGCCGAGATTGCGCTTGATGATGCGGCGCTCGTCCTCGGTCAGACCGTTCGGGTCTTTCCACAAGGCGATGTCGCGCGACATATTCACTTCCTGCGGCATCCAGTGGTTGGCGCAGGTGGCCAGGTATTTTTCCCAGGCCCATTTGTACTTGAAGGGCACCAGCTGGTTGACGTCGGTCTGGCCATTGATGATGCGCTTGTCCGAGGCCTTGACGCGCGCGCCGTTGCCCAGAACCTGGGCCGTTGCGGTGGACGCGGGGACGGTTTGGGTGCTGCTCACGGCGGCCGTTGTGGCGGGCGACGCGGTGGCTGCTGCGCTCGCGACCGGCGCAGTGCGCGGCGCGGCATTCGTGGTGACGCTGTTCGAGGGCTTCAGGTCTTCTTCCCAAACCAACATGGTGGACTTCCTATCGTGTCGAATTATCAGAGTGTTGTGTTCAAACACCAAGGACTTCTTGACATCAACACGCGATGCGCGTTGCTGTGTCGCATCGCATCGGACGCGTATCGAAGCCCTCGGAGGTCAGTCGTTGAGGCCTGGATTTGCTTCGCAGGAAAACCCATGCATCAGCGTTTGAGCCGATGAACACTGGCATCGCGGGCGTTGGAGCTTTTCGCGATGCCAGTGCTTGGACTTCAAGACCTTACTGGCAGGCCTCGCAGTCCGGGTTGTCGATCGAGCAGAACTTCATGTCGGTTGCAGGCAACTCTGCCTCGACCGGCGCCGCAGCAACGGGCGCTGCGGGCTGGGCCGAAACAGGTGCCGACAACATCGAAGCGCCTGCGCCGGAGGACACCGAATTGAGCTGGCCCGACTTGGTCACCGTGCTCTTCTCGGCCGACGACGCGCTCATCGTGCGCAGGTAGTAGGTCGTCTTCAGGCCGCGCAGCCAGGCCAGCTTGTAGGTCTCGTCGAGCTTCTTGCCCGAGGCGCCGGCCATATAGATGTTCAGGCTCTGGGCCTGATCTATCCACTTCTGGCGACGGGCGGCAGCTTCGACCAGCCACTGCGTCTCGACCTCGAAGGCGGTCGCATACAAGGTCTTCAGCTCTTCCGGCACGCGGTCGATGCGGCGCAGCGAACCGTCGAAGTGCTTCAGGTCCATCACCATCACGTCGTCCCACAGGCCCAGCTTCTTCAGGTCGCGCACCAGCGATTCATTGATCACGGTGAACTCGCCCGACAGATTGGACTTGACCGACAGATTGCCGAAGCAGGGTTCGATCGAGGCATCGACGCCGATGATGTTGGAGATCGTCGCGGTCGGCGCGATAGCCACGCAGTTGCTGTTGCGCATGCCGTGCTGGACAATCTTGGCGCGCAGCGCATCCCAGTCCAGGGTCGAACTGCGATCCACCTCGACATAGCCACCGCGCTCCTTGGCCAACAGGTCCAACGAGTCGATCGGCAGGACGCCGCGGTCCCACAGCGAGCCGCGATAGCTCGAGTAGCGACCCCGCTCGGCGGCCAGCTCGGTGGAGGCCTGGTAGGCGTAGTAGCAGATCGCTTCCATCGAACGGTCGGCAAACTCGACCGCCTCGTTGGAGGCGTAGGGCGTGCGCAGCGCGTACAGCGCGTCCTGGAAGCCCATCAGACCCAGGCCCACCGGACGGTGGCGCAGGTTCGAGTCGCGCGCCTTCTTGACCGCGTAGTAGTTGATGTCGATCACGTTGTCGAGCATGCGCATCGCGGTCGAGATCGTCTTGCGCAGCTTGTCGTGGTCAATGCCGCCGTCCTTCAGGTGCTGGACCAGATTGACCGAGCCGAGGTTGCAGACGGCGATCTCGCTGTCGTTCGTGTTCAGCGTGATCTCGGTGCACAGATTCGACGAGTGCACGACACCGACATGCTGCTGCGGTGAGCGCACATTGCAGGCGTCCTTGAAGGTGATCCAGGGATGGCCGGTCTCGAACAGCATCGACAGCATGCGGCGCCACAGGTCCTTGGCCGGCATGCGCTTGAACAGCTTGATCTCGCCGCGGTCGGCCTTGGCCTCGTACTCGACATAGGCCTTCTCGAAGGCGGTGCCGAACAGATCGTGCAGGTCCGGGCAGGTCGACGGCGAGAACAGAGTCCAGTCGCCGCCGTCCATCACACGGCGCATGAACAGATCGGGGATCCAGTTCGCGGTGTTCATGTCGTGGGTGCGGCGGCGGTCGTCGCCGGTGTTCTTGCGCAGCTCCAGGAACTCCTCGATGTCCAGGTGCCAGGACTCCAGATAGGCGCAGACCGCGCCCTTGCGCTTGCCGCCCTGGTTGACCGCGACGGCGGTGTCGTTGACCACCTTCAGGAAGGGCACCACGCCCTGGCTCTTGCCGTTCGTGCCCTTGATGTGCGAGCCCAAAGCGCGCACCGGGGTCCAGTCATTGCCCAGGCCGCCGGCAAACTTGGAGAGCAGCGCGTTCTCCTTCAGCGCCTCGTAGATGCCGTCCAGATCGTCGGCCACCGTCGTCAGGTAGCAGGACGACAGCTGCGAGCGACGCGTGCCGGAGTTGAACAGGGTCGGCGTGCTGGACATGAAGTCGAAGCTCGACAGCACTTCATAGAACTCGATCGCGCGGGTCTCGCGGTCGATCTCGTTGAGGGCCAGGCCCATCGCGACACGCATGAAGAAGGCCTGCGGCATCTCGATGCGGACATCGTCGATGTGCTGGAAGTAGCGGTCATACAGGGTCTGCAGGCCGAGGTAGTCGAACTGCAGATCGCGTTCGGCCTTCAGCGCCGCGCCCAGCTTGGCCAGGTCGTACTGCGCCAGCTTCTCGTCCAGCAGCTCGGCCTTGACGCCCTTCTTGATATAGCCGGGGAAATACTCGGCATAGCGGCTCTGCATCTGCTCCTGCGTGATTTCGCCGCCGACCACCTCGCGGCGGATCGTGTGCAGCAGCAGGCGTGCGGTGGCGCGGCTGTAGCCGGGATCCTTCTCGATCAGGGTGCGGGCGGCCAGGATCGAGGCCTTGTACACCTCGTCGATCGGCACGCCGTCATACAGATTGCGCTTGGTCTCGGCCAGGATGGGCTCCGGCTTGACGTCGGCGCCGAGGTTTTCGCAGGCCGAGACGATCAGGCTTTGCAGATGGGCCAGGTCCAGCGGAATGCGCTGGCCGTTGTCGATCACCGTCAGGCCGGACTCCAGCGCGGCGGCCTGAGCCACCTCACCCTTGGCCACGCGCTCCTGGTAGCGGCGCTCGCGATACAGCACATAGGCGCGCGCCACCTCATGGTGACCACCGCGCATCAGGCCCAGCTCGACATGGTCCTGCACATCCTCGATGTGGAAGGTGCCGCCGCTCGGGCGCGAGCGCAGCAGCGCGCGCACCACGTTCTCGGTCAGGCCGTCGACCGTCTCGCGCACGCTGGCCGAGGCCGCGCCGCTGGTGCCATGCACGGCCAGAAAGGCCTTCATCAAGGCCACCGCGATCTTGCTGGGCTCGAACGAGACCACCGCGCCATTGCGACGGATGATCTGGTAGGCCTGATAAGCGGTCTGCTTGGCCGCGCCGGCCGCTGCGGCGGGCGCGGAGGCGGCAGCGGGAGCGTCCGAGCGGGTCTGGGCTGCTGTGCTTTGCATAATTCCTCGTCTGTCTTGTTCGAATCAGAAATGGCAGGTCCGCGACACGCCAGGGGCGGCCATGGATCTGCGTTCGTTATTGCTGTCGTCGGGGCTTGGGGCTGTGCGACTGCGCGAGCCCACCGGGCAGGCCGGCGAGCCCGCCATCGTTCGCATCGCAAGCCAGGCAGAACACGGCGCTGTACCGGTCACGCTGGGCAAGACGACTGCGAAGGGATAGGGCATTTCAGTGCTTTGCCGAGGCTAGAAGGATAGCATGAAGAAACACTATATCTGGGGCTACCCAGCTCTTCAAGCACTACAGCTAGCGTCAAACCCGCATATCGAACCCGGTTGACCGGCGACCCTTCACGCGCTAGCCGCACGCCGCAAAAAGCCTTGCAGGGCCGCCTCGATGCCGCTCGCATCGCGCCAGCACCCAGCATTGATCGGGGTTTGAAATCCGGGGCCCGCGACAGTCGCGGCCTGCAGCGCAAAACCGCCCGCCAGGCCGCGCCAACAAAGGCTTTGTGGACCGCGGCCTCGGTCGGCGCTCAGTCGGCGCTCAGTGGGCGTCGGAGCCCTCGCCATCGCCCGAGGTCGAACCTTCGGTGATGCCCAGCCGTGCCATCCGGTAACGAATCTGACGCAGCGACAAGCCCAGGCTCGCACCGGCGGCCGTGCGATTGAAGCGGTGGCGCTCCAAAGCGCGTAACAAGATGCTTCGTTCGACCTCATCCAGATAAAGGGCCAGGTCTTGCGGCAGCTCGGCCTGGTCGTCGGCCAGGTCGGGCAGCGGCGCCGCCGGCGGCGCCTCCAGCACATCCAGCGCCCCCAGTTGCGAGTCATCCAGCAGCGATTCGGGCAGGCCCAGATCCTCCGCGTCGATCAGCTCGCCACCCGACAGCGCCAGCGCCCGGTGCAGCAGGTTCTCGAGCTCGCGCACATTGCCCGGGAAGGCATAGCGCGCCAGTTGCGACAGCGCCGCCGGTGTCAGCCGCGGCACCGGCGACACGCCGGCATCGCGGGCGATGCGCTCCAGCACCCGTTCGCTGATCGCGGCCAGGTCCTCGATGCGCTCGCGCAGCGGCGGCACGCGGATCTGTATCACGTTGAGCCGGTAGAACAAGTCCTGGCGGAAGCGCCCGGCCGCCACCTCGGCGCTCAGGTCCTTGTGGGTGGCGCTGAGAATGCGCACATTGACCGGCGCCTCGGCCACCGCGCCGACCGGCCGCACCGAGCGCTCCTGGATCGAGCGCAGCAGCTTGCTCTGCATCGCCAGCGGCAGGTCGCCGATCTCGTCGAGGAACAAGGTGCCGCCATGGGCGGCCTGGAAGAAGCCCTCGCGGTCCTCATTGGCGCCGGTGAACGCGCCCTTGCGATAGCCGAAGAACTCGGCCTCCAGCAGCTGTTCGGGAATCGCGCCGCAATTGACCGCGACGAAAGCCTGGCTGCCGCGCACGCTGCTCTCATGGATGGAGCGAGCCACCAGCTCCTTGCCGGTGCCCGACTCGCCCTGCAGCAGCACCGGCGCCATGCTGCGCGCCACCTTCTCGATCAGCGAGCGCACCTGCCGGATCGCGGTCGACTCGCCGGCCAGGCGCTGCAGCGCGCCGGCCGGCGCCGCCGAGGCAGCATCCTCGACGCGCGCGCGCGATGCGGCAGCTGGCGACACGCGCGCCTCGGCCTTCGCCGGCCTGGGCAGCTCGGCCACCGACTGCCGCTCCGACGGCAGCTGCGCCGGCACCACCGAGGGCTGGCTTTGCGGCAGACGCCCCAGCGCCGAGGCGACGACGCTGCGGAACTGGCGCAGATCGACCGGCTTGGTCAGGTAGTCATAAGCACCGGCCTTCAGCGCCTCGACCGCGTTCTCGGCCGAGCCATAGGCGGTGATCACCAGGGCCTTCTCCGGCCGGCCCTGCTGCTCCAGCCAGGCCAGCACATCCAGGCCGCTGCCGTCAGGCAGGCGCATATCGGTGATGACGGCGCTGTAGCGGCGCTGCTGCAGCCGGGCCAGCGCCTCCTCCACCGTGCCGGCGGTCTCCAGCTCATAGCCCTCGCGCAGCAGGGTCAGCTCGTAGAGCGTGCGCAGATCCGGCTCGTCATCGACGACCAGCAGGCTGAAGGCGGGATTGGCAGAGCTCATCAGGAAGAAGCCGGGGCAAGAGGCGCGTCGGCCGGCAGGCGACGCAGGGTCACGACGAATTCATTGCCGCCCAGTGCGGCCGAGCGCTGGCTGCGGTAATCGATGCGCCCGCCATAGCGCTCGCACAACTCGCGGCAAATATACAAGCCCAGGCCCGAACCCCGGCTGCGCGTCGAGAAAAAGGGCTCGAACAGATGGCGCTCGACCTCGGGCGCGATCAGCTCGCCGGCGCTGAACACACCGAGGCTGACCCATTGCTCGGACTGCGCGCGCAGGCTGACCTGCACGCTGCGCGGGCCCGGTGTCGCATGGCGCAGCGCGTTGTCCAGCAGATTGATCAGCACGCGACGCAGATGCTCGGGCTCGAAGCTGATGCGCAGCGCATGAGCCGGCAGGCTCAGGCCCAGCGGGCTGTCCGGGCCTGCCGGCAGCTTGTTGGTGCGGGCCCAGTCCAGGCAGGCCTCGCTGACCAGCGCGCTGGCGTCCACCGGCACCGGCTGCGGCGGCACGCCGGGCGCCACTTCCATCACATCGTCGACGATGCGCTTGAGGCGCTGCACATTGGAGCTGACCATCGCCGTCAGGCGCTGCGACTGCGGGTCGACACAATCCTCGGCCAGCAGCGCATTGGCCTGATCGATGGCGGCCAGCGGATTGCGGATCTCGTGGGCGATGCCGGCCGAGATGCGGCCCATCGCGGCCAGCTTTTCCTGGCGGCTGCGCGCCAGCAGATTGCGCACATCCTCGACGAAGAGCACACACAGGTCTTCGGTGCCATGCACCTCGCGCCGGCGCGTGAAACGCATGCGCAGGCGCAAGGCGCGCCGCTCGACCGCATTGAACACCAGGGCCACATCGCGCCCCTCCTCCGGCCAGCCGCCGGCCGAGAAGGCCTGCTCCACCGCCGCCACCAGCGGCTCCCAGGTCGGCACGCCGCGCAGCTGGAAGGGCGCGGTGCGCACCATCTGCTGCTCGGCCAGCAGGCCGCGCGCGGCCGGATTGGCGGCACGCACATGGCCACGCCTGTCCACCACCAGCACGCCCTCGGCCATCTCGTCGATCACCAGCCGGTTCAGCTGCGCCTGCTGGCGCGCCAGCTCCATGCTGCCGCGCGCGGCGCGCTCCTCGCGCGCCAGCCGGCTGGCCAGCTCGCTGGCCAGCAGCCCGATCACGAAGAAGCCGACGCCGACGAGGCCGGCCTGCGTCATGCGCAGCCCGGCATCGGCGCCCTGCAGCACCGACCACCAGGCCACGCCCAGGGTCATCAGCGCCGCCGCCGCAGCGGTGGCCAGCGCCAGCAGACGCGGTGTCAGCACGCCGGCCATCAGCACCGGCAGCACGAACAGCGCGCCATAGCTGACCCCGGCGCTGCGGTCCAGCGCCAGCAGCAGGCCGAACAGGCCCAGGTCCAGGCCGATGCTGAGCCACCAGCGCGGGCTGCTGAGCCGGGCCAGCGACTGCGCCGAGGCGCCCCGCTGCAGGCGCGGCAACAACCACAGCGCTACCGCCTCGAGCGCATAGACCCCGCTCAGCGCCAGAGTCCAGAACGGGGTCGTCGAACCCAGCAGCGCCGCCAGCGCCTGCGCGCCGACCAGGGCCAGGCCCAGCGCCGCGCGCGCCGCCAGAAAGGCCCGGTACAAGCGCTGGAAGGCGCTGCCACCGGCGTGCGCGAGCCGGCGCGCCTGCTGAAAGAAGAACTGTGAGTCGGCGGCATCGGCGGTGCCGGCCGAGTCGACGCCGGCAGCCGCTTCACCCTCACCTTCGTGCGGCGGGCCGAACCAGGACTGGTCGCGGCCGTCGGCGGCCGGTCCGCGTCGCTCGCTGCGGCGGCGGTCACCACGTCGGCGGTCGGATCCGCGGCGATCCCGGCTCGACCGCGCCTCGCTCATGGCGTCTTGCCGGCCTCATGGGCCGCCCGGTGGGCGGCGCTGCAGAACACCCCGCCGAGCCCGGGCAGGGCCTCGGACTGCGGCAGGTGCAGTCCGCAATGGGCACAGCTGACGATGTGCTGCGGCGCGGCCGGTGGTGCGGGCGGCGCCGGCGGTGGCGCGGGCGGCTTCACACCGGGGCGGCTGCGCTTGAAGCCCAGCATGAAGAACACCAGACCGATGACGAGGATGATCAGCAGGTACTTCATATCAATAGCCCGCGCCGCGTTGCAGCAGCACCTCCAACACGAAACGGGTGCCGGCATAGGCCAGCAGCAGCAGGGCCGCGCCGAAATAAAGCCAGCGCGTCGCGCGCCGGCCGCGCCAGCCGAACACACGCCGGCCGGTCAGCAGCCCGGTCAGCACCAGCCAGCCCAGCATGGACAGCAGATTCTTGTGGTCCCAATGCCATTGCGGCGTGAACCACCAGCCCAGCAGCAAGGCCAGCGACAGCACGACGACCCCGGAGCCGACGAACTGAAAGGTCAGCCGCTCCAGCCGCAGCAGCGGCATGCCCAGCGTCGCCGGCCCCTGGGCGGACTTCAGCCGCATCTGCCGCTCGGCGCGGTTCAGCATCACCGCATGCAGTACCGCAACGCCGAACAGACCATAGGAGGCCAGGCCCAGCACCCAGTGCAGCGGCGCCCAGGGCGAGGCGGCCAGCGGGCGGCTCTCGCCCGGATAGGCCCAGGCCAGCAGCACGGTCAGCGCCGCCAGGCCGGCCAGCACGCGCCGCGCGCCCGGCAGCGGTACGAAGCGGCTCTCGACAAGATAGACCGCCAGCACCAGCCATATCGTCATCGACAGCGCCGGCGCAAAACCGAAGCGGGCGCCAGGTCTTGCCAGGCCGAAGCCGGCGATATCCAGTAACAGGGCCGCCAGATGAACAAGCCAGGCCAGCAGCAGCAGGACGCGCAGGCGGCCCGCACCCGCCCCTGCCGATTCCCGCACGCCGGCGGCCACTGCATAGGCCAGCAAGGCGGCCAGACTACTGAGGCTCAGCAGCATGGCGGGCAGCCCTTCGGACGCAAACGATAAAATCATCGCCACAGTGTACTTTTGCGCGCCCGCCTTGCCGGTCGGTGCGAACCTTGATGGCCTCCAATCTGACCAACCGCCTGAGCCAGCTCGTCAAAACGATGCGTGGCCAGGCCCGCATCACCGAAACGAATGTCCAGGAGATGCTGCGCGAAGTGCGCATGGCCTTGCTGGAGGCCGATGTGGCGCTGCCGGTGGTGCGCGACTTCATCGCCCGGGTCAAGGAGAAGGCGCTGGGCCAGGAGGTGGTGGGCTCGCTGAACCCCGGCCAGGTGCTGGTCTCGGTGGTGCACAAGGAGCTGATCGCGACCATGGGCGAGGGCATCGCCGACATCAACCTCGCCGCCCAGCCGCCCGCCGTGATCCTGATGGCCGGTCTGCAGGGCGCCGGCAAGACCACGACCACGGCCAAGTTGGCCAAGCACCTGATCGAGAAGCGCAAGAAGAAGGTGCTGACGGTCTCGGCCGACGTCTACCGCCCGGCCGCGATCGAGCAGCTGAAGACCGTCACCAAGCAGGCCGGTGCCGAGTGGTTCCCGTCGACCCCCGACCAGAAGCCACATGACATCGCGCTGGCCGCGATCGACTACGCGAAAAAGCATCACTTCGAGGTGCTGCTGGTCGACACGGCCGGCCGCCTGGCCATCGACGAGGCCTTGATGGCAGAGATCAAGGACCTGCATGCGGTGCTGAACCCGGTCGAGACGCTGTTCGTCGTCGATGCGATGCAGGGTCAGGATGCGATCAACACCGCCAAGGCCTTCAAGGATGCGCTGCCGCTGACCGGCGTCGTGCTGACCAAGCTGGACGGCGACTCGCGCGGCGGCGCCGCGCTGTCGGTGCGTCAGATCACCGGCGCGCCGATCAAGTTCGCCGGCGTGTCCGAAAAGATCGACGGGCTGGAGGTATTCGACGCCGAGCGCCATGCCGGCCGCGTGCTGGGCATGGGCGATATCGTCGCCCTGGTCGAGGAGGTCACCAAGGGCGTCGACATGGCGGCGGCCGAGAAGCTGGCCAACAAGCTCAAGAGCGGCGACGGTTTCGACCTGAACGACTTCCTGGCCCAGATCTCGCAGATGAAGAAGATGGGCGGCCTGTCCAGCCTGATGGACAAGCTGCCGGCCCAGATGGCCGCCAAGGCCGGCCAGGGCGATATGGACAAGGCCGAGCGGGACATGAAGCGCATGGAAGGCATCCTCAACGCGATGACCGCCAAGGAACGCCGCCAGCCCAGCCTCCTGATGGACGGCAAGAGCAAGGCCAGCCGCAAGCGCCGTATCGCCGCCGGCGCCGGCGTGCAGATCCAGGAGGTCAACCGCCTCTTGAATCAGTTCGACCAGATGCAGGGCATGATGAAGAAGATGAAGGGCGGCGGCCTGATGAAGATGATGAAGAAGATGGGCGGCATGAAGGGCCTGGGCGGCATGATGCCGCCCGGCATGAAGTAAGCGAACAGGCCGCCCGGCCCGCTCAGGCCAGCAGCACCAGCGGCGCGCAGAGCAACAGCGCCACGCCGCCGCCGCGCTGCAGCCACAGGCCCGCGCCCCACCCCGCCCCGCTGAGCCGTGCGCCCAGCAGTCCGGCGGCGGCGATCAGCAGTGCGTAGAAGCCGATGTTCAGCAGCTCGAACAGCAGGCCCAGGCCCAGAAAGCCGAGCAGCCAGGGCTGCGGCCCCGCGCCGAGGAACAACGGGAAAAAGGCTGCGAAGAACAGCACCGGCTTCGGATTGATCAGCGTCAGCAGCAGGGCCGCGCGGAAGCCGCCGGCGGCGGGCGCCGCCACCGCTGCAGGCGCGGCGCGCAGCATGGCCCAGCCCATCCAGCCCACATAGGCCGCGCCGGCCCAGCGCAGCGCCGTCAGCAGCAGCGGCCATTGGCGCAACAGGGTCGCCAGGCCTAGGCCGGCCGCCGAGATCAGCAGCAGATCGGCGACCACCAGCCCGGCCACCGCCGCCACCGCCCGCCTGCGCGAATGGCGCAGCTGGGCCAGCACCATCAGCATCGCCGGCCCCGGCACCGCAATCACCAGCAGCGCCGCCGAGACGAAGGCGAGCAGGGTCTCAGGCGCGAGCATGGTCGTGCTCCTCGCGCGCCAGCACCTGGGCATGCGCGTCGATCAAGGCATCCAGCCAGGCATCGCTATGCCTGAAGGTCCAGCCCAGCGCGCGCGCACGGTCGGTGTCCATCACATGGGGCGCGGCGTAGTCAAACGCTAGCGGCCCCGGCGCTGCCTGCGGCTGGGCCAGCACCGGCCGCCCGAGCCGGCGCGCGATGCGCTGCTGCAGCAGCGGCGCCGACCACAAGCCCTCGCCCGCCACATTGACCGGCCCCCTGAAGTCCTGGCTGCCCGCCCACAGCAGGACATCCACCACGCCCGGCACATCGATGAAGGAGCTGAGCCCGGCCGCCGTCGCGTGGCGCAGCGGCGCGTCGCCGCGCCATACCAGCTCGACATGCTGGCGCAGCCGGCCGGTGAAATCCTCCGGCCCGCCCAGCACATGCCCCACCCGCAGGCTGGCCCAGGGCAGGCGGGCCCCGCTGCGCGCCAGCACCGCCTCGGCCTGGCGCTTGCCGCGGCCGTAGTGGCGATCGGCAAAGACCGGATCGGTCCAGGGCAGGGCCGAGTCGGTGGGCTCGGCGGCCAGATCCAGATCGGCCTCGCGGTAAGGCCGCAGGACCCGACCATGCAGCGCGTCATAGGCCTCTATCGTCGAGGTCATCAGATAGCGCCCGACCCGCCCGCCGAAGCAGTCGACCGCGATCGCGGCATCGCCCGGGCTGTAGCACATCTGGTCATAGACCAGGTCGTAGCGCGTGCCCTCCCCGAAGACGGCGCGCATCGCCGCCGCGTCACGCCGGTCCACCCGCAGGCGTCGCAGCCGCGCACCGAAAGGGTCGGCCGCGCGGCCACGGGTTGCCAGCGTGACCCGGTGACCGGCCGCCAGCAGCGCCTCGACCAGGCGGATGCCGAAATAGCGTGTGCCGCCGATGACCAAGATGGATTGACTCATGGGGAATCCAGAAAAGTGCAGATGGCCGAAGTTTTCCCTTGATATCACCGGCATGAAAGCGAGAATGCCTGGCCCTGAGACTCAGAAATTCCTGCCCTCACAATGCCTGCAGCCGAACTCTCCAGCCTCGCCGGCCTGATCGACTTCGAGGCAGCTGCCCGCCATGGCGGCTTTCGCGCGGCCGCCGCCGAGCTGCACAAGACCCCGGCCGCGCTGAGCCAGCAGATCAGGCAGCTGGAGCAGGCGCTGGGGCTGGCCCTGTTCGTGCGCCACCCGCGTCACGTCGCGATCACGCCGGCCGGCCGCGAGTTGGCGGCCACGGTGAGGCGCTCGCTGGCCGAGCTGCGCGCCCAGGTCGCGGCACTGCGCCTGGCCCAGGACCCGCATCTGCTGCGCATCTCGACCACGCATTCGCTGGCGATGAAGTGGCTGGTGCCGCGGCTGCACGGCTTTACCGCCCAGCATCCGGCCCTGGATGTCCGCCTCGAAGCCAGCGATCAGCTGGCCGATCTGGACGGCGGCGGCTGCGATCTGGCGCTGCGCTACCAAAGCCTGGAAGGCAGCGCCCCGGACAGTTTCATCTACACCGAACGCCTGGTCGCCGTCTACAGCCCGGCCCTGGCCGGCCCGCAGGCCGAGCTGGCCGCGCTGCTGCGCCAGCCGCTGCTGCACGAAGGCGAACCGGACAGCTGGTTAAGCCTGCTGACATCGCTGGGCTTGCCGACCCGCCATCTGGACTTCTCGCGCGCCTACAGCCATGGCGGTCTGCTGGTGCAGGCGGCTGCGGCCGGGCTGGGCGTCGCGCTGGCGCCCTATGCGCTGGCCCATGAGGACCTGCAGCGCGGCCGGCTGCTGCGCGCGGACACACCCGCGCTGGACTCGGGCTACGGCTACCGCCTGCTGCTCAGCCCGGCCCGCCTGGACGCGGCGCCGCTGCAGGCTTTTGCCGACTGGCTGACGCGCGAGTTCGCGCAGCTGCAGGCCGGCCTGGCCGCAACGCTCAAGCCAGCAGGGCCTGGGCAAACTCCGCCGCGTCAAAGGTCTGCAGGTCTTCCAGCTTCTCACCGACGCCGATGAAATAGACCGGGATGGCGCGCTCGCGCGCGATCGCCGCCAGCACCCCGCCCTTGGCCGTGCCATCGAGCTTGGTGACGATCAGGCCGGTCAGACCCAGCGCATCGTCGAAGGACTTGACCTGGCTCAGCGCGTTCTGGCCGGTATTGCCGTCCACGACCAGCAGGATTTCGTGCGGCGCGTCGGCCTGGGCCTTGGTGATGGTGCGCTTGATCTTCTTGAGCTCCTCCATCAGATGCAGCTGGGTCGGCAGGCGGCCGGCGGTATCGGCCAGCACCACATCGCAGCCGCGCGCGCGGCCGGCCACCACCGCATCGAAGGTCACGGCCGAGGGGTCGCCGCCCTCCTGGCTGACGATCTCGACCTGGGCCCGGTCGGCCCAGACCGACAGCTGCTCACGCGCCGCCGCACGGAAGGTATCGGCCGCGGCCAGCAGCACCTTGGCATTGGCATCGGCCAGATGGCGGGTCAGCTTGCCGATGCTGGTGGTCTTGCCGGCGCCATTGACGCCGACCACCATCATCACGGTCGGGCTGTGCTGCCCCACCGCCAGCGGCTTCTCCAGCGGCCGCAGCAGGTCGGTCAGCGCCTCGATCAGCAGGCCGCGCACGGCGGCCGGATCGGCAGCCTTGGCCTCCTTGACACGGCGCTTCAGATCCTCGAGCAGAAACTCGGTGGCCTTGACGCCGGCATCGGCCATCAGCAGCGCGGCCTCCAGCTCCTCGTACAGCGCGTCGTCGATCTGCGTGCCGGTGAAGACCTGGGCGATGCTGGAGCCGGTCTTGCGCAGCCCTTGGCGCAGCTTGTCCAGCCAGCTCTTGCGCGGCACTTCGGCGGGGGCCGGCGCAACCACGGGCTCGGCCACCACGTCCACCGCCACATTCACCGCCACTGCAGGCGCCTCGGTCGGCGCCGGCGCGGAACCAAACTTCTTCTTGAAGAAACTGAACATCGATACGCTTCTCTAGAGAGCAAGGCACATTTTTTAAAAACATGCCGGGAGGGGCTTGCATTGTCTCCCAAAAGCTCGCTAGAATGGCGGGCTTGAGGCGCTTTAGCTCAGCCGGTTAGAGCGACGGAATCATAATCCGCAGGTCCGGGGTTCGAATCCCTGAAGCGCCACCAAAATAAGTGAACGGCCCGAGCAACCCTCGGGCCGTTTTGCTTTATCCGATCAACGCAGCCACTTGGACACATACCATGTACCGCTGTGCTCTTCTTGCCTTCGCGGCCAGCACCGTCTGCATCTCGGCCCAAGCCCAGGTGCACCGACCCTTTCCCGTGCAGGCGCTGCGCGGCGAGCTGGTGGTCTTGCAAACACCTCAGGTCAGCCTGAACGGCCAGCCCGCCCGCCTGGCGCCCGGCGCCCGTCTGCGCGGCGACACCCATCTGCTGCTGCAACCCGCCAGCGTCGCCGGCCAGAAGCTCATCGTGCACTACACGATCGAGCCCTCGTCGGGCATGTTGATGGACGTCTGGGTGCTGAACCCGGCCGAGCTGGCCAACAAGACCTGGCCCCGCACGCCGCAAGAAGCCGCGACCTGGGCCTTCGAGCCGGCCACGCAGACCTGGACCAAGCGCTGAGAGAGGCCGCCATGAGCGACACGAAGAAAGTATTCATCAAGACCTTCGGCTGCCAGATGAACGAGTACGACTCGGGCAAGATGGCCGATGTGCTGGGCGCGGCCCAGGGCTATGAAGAGACCAAGGACGTCGAGCAGGCCGATCTGATCCTGTTCAATACCTGCTCGGTGCGCGAGAAGGCGCAGGAGAAGGTGTTCAGCGACCTCGGCCGGGTCAAGCACCTGAAAGAGAAAGGGGTGCTGATCGGCGTCGGCGGCTGCGTCGCCTCGCAGGAAGGCGCGGCCATCATCGAGCGCGCGCCGTATGTGGATGTCGTGTTCGGCCCGCAGACCCTGCACCGCCTGCCGCAGATGCTGGACGCACGCCGCGAGCAGCGCCGCCCGCAGGTCGACATCAGCTTTCCCGAGATCGAGAAGTTCGACAATCTGCCGCCGGCCAAGGTCGAGGGCGCCAGCGCCTTTGTCTCCATCATGGAAGGCTGCTCCAAGTACTGCTCCTACTGCGTCGTGCCCTACACCCGCGGCGAGGAGGTCTCGCGCCCCTTCGAGGATGTGCTGACCGAGATCGCCGGCCTGGCCGACCAGGGTGTGATGGAGATCAATCTGCTGGGTCAGAACGTCAATGCCTATCGCGGCAAGATGGGCGACACGGCCGAGTACGCCGACCTGGCCCTGCTGCTCGAATACGCGGCCGAGATCCCCGGCATCCAGCGCCTGCGCTTCACGACCAGCCATCCGAACGAGTTCAGCCAGCGCCTGATCGAGGCCTATGCCAAAGTGCCGCAGCTCGTCAACCATCTGCACCTGCCGGTCCAGCATGGCAGCGACCGCATCCTGATGGCGATGAAGCGCGGCTACACCGCACTGGAGTTCAAGAGCACGATTCGCAAGCTGCGCGCGATCCGTCCGGACATCCGCATCGCCAGCGATTTCATCGTCGGCTTCCCCGGCGAGACCGAGGACGACCATGCCAAGCTGATGAAGCTGGTGCACGAGGTCGGCTTCGATGCCTCGTTCAGCTTCATCTTCAGCCCGCGCCCCGGCACGCCGGCCGCCGCGCTGGAGGACACGACGCCTTACGAGCTCAAGGTGCGCCGACTGCAGGAACTGCAGGCCGCCATCGAGGCCAACGCCGTCAGGATCAGCGAGACCATGGTCGGCTCGACCCAGCGCATTCTCGTGACCGGCAATGCCCGCAAGGACGCCAGCGAGCTGATGGGCCGCACCGAGTGCAACCGCATCGTCAACTTCAAGGGCGCGCCACGTTTGATGAACCAGCTGATCGATGTGAGCATCACCCAGGCCTTTGCGCATTCGCTGCGCGCCGAGGTCCTGATCACCGAGGACGCTAGCGCCTGATCAACGCTTGAGGCTGAGCCCCCATTGCGGCAGCGCAATGCAGACGATCATCAAGCCATAGCCCAGCATCTTGCCGTCACGGCCCAGCAGCAACAGGGCCGCGACCAGACCCAGGCAGCCGCCCAGCGCACCCCACAGCGCCAGGCGGCGCCAGGCCAGGGCCTTGAGTTCGCGACGCCACAGCAGCTTGAGCCCCAGCGCCATCAGGGCGGCGACAAACCAGGCGGGCGCGAGGAAGTTGCCCAGGTGCCATACGACGTCCAGCAGATTCATAAGCCTCGGCTTGCCAAAGAGTAGAGAAAAAGTAGCCTGGAATTGATGCGCATCAATCGCATGTGCGCCCCGCAACAGCCCCGCCGGGGCACAGCCGAACGCCGAATTTTATAATCCCGTTATGAGCGTGTTCGCCCTTGGTCTGAATCACAACTCCGCGCCGCTGGATCTGCGTGGACGTTTTGCGTTCTCGCTCGAACAACTGGCCCCCACCCTGCTGGGCTTCAAGGATCAGCTGCAGAGCGGGCAGGCGCGCAAGACCGCGGCCGGCCCCGAGGCCGCCCTGCTCTCCACCTGCAACCGTACCGAGCTCTATGTGGCCGGCAGTGCGGCCATGGTGCAGCCGGCCGTCGACTGGCTGGCCCGGGTCGGCGGTGTCGGCAGCAATGCGCTGCTGGACCATGCTTATGTGATGGAAGGCGGCGCCGCCGCGCGCCACGCCTTCCGCGTTGCCAGCGGGCTGGACTCGATGGTGCTGGGCGAGCCGCAAATCCTCGGCCAGCTCAAGCAGGCGGTGCGCGAGGCCGACCAGGCCGGCACCCTGGGCAGCACGCTGCACCAGCTTTTCCAGCGCAGCTTCTCGGTCGCCAAGGAGGTGCGCAGCTCGACCGAGATCGGCGCGCACTCGATCAGCATGGCGGCCGCCTCGGTGCGCCTGGCCTCGCAGCTGTTCGAGGACCTGAGCAAGATCAAGGTGCTGTTCGTCGGCGCCGGCGAGATGATCGAGCTGGTCGCCACCCATTTCGCCGCCAAGGCACCCAAGGCCATGGCCGTGGCCAACCGCACGCTGGAGCGCGGCGAGAAGCTGGCCGGCCATCTGAGCGCCGAGGCGATCCGGCTGGCCGATCTGCCGCAGCGTCTGCACGAATTCGATGCGGTGATTTCCTGCACCGCCTCCAGCCTGCCGCTGATCGGCCTGGGTGCCGTCGAGCGTGCGCTGAAGACCCGCAAGCACCGGCCGATGTTCATGATCGACCTGGCCGTGCCGCGCGATATCGAACCCGAGGTCGCGCAGCTGGACGATGTCTATCTCTACACGGTGGACGATCTCTCGACCCTGGTGCAAAGCGCCGGCGAGAAGCGCCAGGCCGCCGTTCAGCAGGCCGAGGCCATCATCGAGAGCGGCGTGCAGAGCTTTGTCCACTGGCTGGGCCAGCGCCACACGGTGCCGCTGATCCAGGCCCTGAACGCGCAGACCGACGAATGGCGCGCCCATGAGATCGCCCGGGCCCGCAAGCTGCTGGCGCGCGGCGAAGATGTCGACGCGGTGCTGGAAGCGCTGTCGCGCGGCCTGACCCAGAAGATGCTGCATGGCGCGCTGGCCGAGCTGCATGCCAGCGATGGCGAGCAGCGCGTGCAGCTGGCGCAGACCGTCTCGCGCCTGTTCCTGCGCAGCAGCCCAGGCGGCAGTTTCGACTCCGCTGCCGAGCATTAGCGGTACTGAAGCCCGCCCCGGCAGCCGCTGCCGGCCCTTCAGCTCCACCGCCATCGCCCCCCCATGAAAGACTCGCTGCGCCAGCAATTCGAACGCCTCGCCTATCGCCTGAGCGAGCTGGACACCATCCTGGCCGAGGGCTCGGTCGCCGCCGACATGAAGCGCTACCGTGCGCTGAGCAAGGAACAGTCCGAGGCATCGGCCCTGGTCGGCCACTATCGGCAGTACCAGCAGCGCGAAGCCGATCTGGCGACGGCGCGCGAGCTGCTGGCCGAGGCGGACATGGCGGAGATGGCACGCGAAGAAATCGCGGCGGCCGAGGCGGACATCGCCCGTCTGCACGAGACCCTGCAACTGGCCCTGCTGCCCAAGGACCCGGACGACGAGCGCCCGGCCTTCCTGGAAATCCGCGCCGGCACGGGCGGCGACGAGTCGGCCCTCTTTGCCGGCGATCTGGCCCGCATGTATCTGCGCTTTGCCGAGCGCCAGGGCTGGAAGACCGAGATCCTGTCGGCCAGCGACTCCGACCTGGGCGGCTACAAGGAACTGGTCGTGCGCATCGAGGGCGAGCAGGTCTATGGCCGGTTGAAGTTCGAGTCCGGCGGCCATCGCGTGCAGCGCGTGCCGGCCACCGAAAGCCAGGGCCGCATCCATACCAGCGCCTGCACCGTGGCGGTGATGCCCGAGCCCGACGAGGCCGAGGAGATCCAGCTGAACCCGGCCGAGCTGCGCATCGACACCTTCCGCGCCAGCGGCGCCGGCGGCCAGCACGTCAACAAGACCGACAGCGCGATCCGCATCACCCATCTGCCCACCGGCCTGGTGGCCGAGTGCCAGGACGACCGCAGCCAGCACCGCAACAAGGCCAAGGCCATGGCCGTGCTGGCCGCCCGGCTGCGCGACAAAGACAAGAACGAGCGCGCCGCCAAGGAGGCCGCCCAGCGCAAGAGCCTGATCGGCTCGGGCGACCGCAGCGACCGCATCCGCACCTACAACTTCCCGCAAGGCCGGCTGACCGACCACCGCATCAATCTGACGCTCTACAAGCTGGACGCCATCATGAACGGCGATCTGGACGACGTCTTCCAGGGCCTGCAAGCGGCTCAGGCGGCCGAGCAACTGGCCAGCCTGGAGGGCGGCCGGTGAGTCTCAGCGTGGCCGCCGCGCTGACCCGCGCGCGTGAGCGCGGACTGGATAGGCTCGAGGCGCAGTTGCTGCTCGCCGAGTTGCTGGACCGCGACCGCAGTTGGCTGATCACGCATGACGAGGACTTGCTGAGCGCGGAGCAGGCCTGCCGATTCGAGGACTGGCTGGCGCAGCGCCTGCAGGGTGTGCCGCTGGCCTATCTGAGCGGGCACAAGGAGTTCCATGGCCTGCGGCTGCGGGTCAATGCCGACACCCTGGTACCCCGGCCTGATACCGAGGTGCTGGTCGATTGGGCGCTGGAGCTGCTGCAGGCCGGCGCGCTGGCGCAGCCGGAGCTGGTCGATCTGGGCACCGGCAGCGGCGCGATCGCGCTGGCGCTCAAGCACCGACACCCGCAGGCCCGTGTCACGGCGGTCGATCTCAGCGCCGGCGCCTTGGCCGTCGCGCGCGCCAATGCCCAGGCCCTGGGCCTGGTGGTCGAGTTCCAGCAAGGCGACTGGTGGCAGCCGCTGGCCGGCCGCCGCTTCGACCTGATCGTCAGCAACCCACCCTATATCGCCGGCGCCGACCCGCATCTGCCGGCGCTGCGTCACGAACCGCTGAGCGCGCTGACGCCCGGTGGCGACGGTCTGTCGGCGCTGCTGGCCCTGATCACCGGTGCGCCCGGACATCTGCGGCCCGGTGCCTGGCTCCTGCTGGAGCATGGCTATGACCAGGCCGGGGCGGTCGGCCAGGCCTTGGCGGCCCGCGGTTTCGAGCGGATCGAGTGCCGCCGCGACCTCGGTGACCAGCCCCGGGTCAGCGGCGGGCGCTGGCCGGGCTGACGCTGTCCAAAAAGCCACATTTGCCGGCCCATAGCGCCTCAGTTCGGCCTGCAGACTTGCGCCGACCGGGTTAGCATCAGTTGCGCCTGGACCTCAGGCGCCAGCTTACGAGGAGGTCGCCATGAGTACCGTCGCCCATGTCCTTGCCGCGAACCCGCGCTGGCTGGTGCCATTGGCCCTGCTGCTGCTGGCCGGCGCATCCGCCCATGCTGAAGGCCTGAAGATCAAGGTCCCCGAGATCGCTTCCCTGCGGTGGCAGACCCGCGTCCAGCTGAGCCAGCTGGACAGCGTGAGCGGAAGCTCGCGGGTACTCAGCGCCAATTTGCTGGGCGACTACTACCTGACCGGATCGCTGCTGGGCCCCCACACCCAGGGCGGCCTGCGCGCCACCGGCGGCCTGCTGATGGGCTCGCCGACGCTGTCGCAAAGCAGCGGCGGCCTGGCGCTCGGGCACAGCTCGCTGGGCCTGGGGCAGAGCCTGGCTGTGGGCCAGCGCAGCGTCAGCCTGTTCGGCGGCGCGCTGCCGCCCGGCATCGATGCCGGCCATGCCCGCTCCTATCTGGGCATCGGCTACACCGGCCAGTCGCTGCGCGGTGGCTGGGGCTTCAGCGCCGATCTCGGGCTGACCAAGTCAAGTCCACGCGATGAGCTGCGCCTGGGCCGCAGTGTGCCGGGCTCGCAGAGCCTGGAAGACCTGCTGATGGACATGCGCTTCCGGCCCGTTCTGCAGCTGGGCCTGAGCTACAGCTACTGAGCAGCAAAGCCTCGGGCCGGCAAGCATCGCAGCCCTCGCCGATAATAGGCGGCATGCGCCGGCTCGGAGCCGGTGCGCTTTCCACCACTTCAGGCGAGACGATATGAGCGACGTACAGCAACGCATTGACGACTTGGTCAAGAACAACCGGGTCGTGCTGTTCATGAAGGGCACGGCACAGTTCCCGATGTGCGGCTTCTCGGGCCGTGCGATCCAGATCCTGAAGGCCTGCGGTGTCAGCGATCTGAAGACCTTCAATGTGCTGGAGGACGAGGGCGTGCGCCAGGGCATCAAGGACTACGCCAACTGGCCGACCATCCCGCAGCTCTACGTCAACGGCGAGTTCGTCGGCGGCTCGGACATCATGATGGAGATGTACCAGGCCGGCGAGCTGCAGCAGGTGCTGACGCCCGCACAATGATCGGACAGCGGCTGGTCGTCGGCATCACCGGCGCCACCGGTGCGGCCTACGGACTGCGACTGCTGCGCCGGGGCCGAGAGCTGGGCCTGGAGACGCATCTGATCATCACGCCGGCCGGCGTGCTCAATGTGCATCATGAGCTCGGGCTGGACCGCAAGGCGCTGGAGGCCGAGGCCTCCTTCTCCTATGCGCCGGCCGATGTCGGCGCCTGTGTGGCCAGCGGCAGCTTCGCCACGGCCGCCATGGTGATCGCCCCCTGCTCGATGAAGAGCCTGGCGGCCATCGCCCATGGCTTTGGCGACAATCTGCTGACGCGCGCGGCCGACGTGACGCTCAAGGAGCGCCGCCGCCTGATCCTGATGGTGCGCGAGACGCCCTTCAACCTGGCGCATCTGCGCAATATGACGGCCGTCACCGAGATGGGCGGCATCATCTTCCCGCCGCTGCCGGCCTTCTATCACCACCCGCAAAGCATCGAGGAATTGGTGAACGAAAGCGCCGAGCGGGTGCTGGAGCTGGCCGGCGTGGCCGGAGCCACGCCCAAGGCCTGGGCGGGGCTGAAGGCCTAGACTTCGCCGGGCATCAGCCAGCGCTTGCGGTTGCCGAACACCGCATCCGGGTATTCGGCCCGGCCACGGCTGCCGTTGTAGCGGCCCAGCGCCAGAAACAGATCGCCACGCTCGCGGTCCAGATAGTGGCGCAGGATCACACAGCCAAAGCGCAGATTGGTCTGCATATGGAAGAGCCGCGATGCCTGGCCATCGCCGATCAGGCGCGCCCAGAAGGGCATGATCTGCATATAGCCGCGCGCACCGGCCGAGCTGATCGCGTATTTGCGGAAGCCGCTCTCGACCTGCACCAGCCCCAGTACCAGGGCAGGATCCAGGCCCGCACGCTTGCTCTCGTACCACAGGGTCTCGAGAAACTCGATGCGGGTCAGGCTCTCCGAGAGCCGGCGCTTGAGCCGCTCGCTCATTTCGCCCAACCAGCGCAGATAGGCCAGCCGGTCTTCGACCCGCTCGAAACGGGGCTTGGGCGGCGCGCTGTTGGCGATGGCCGCCGACAGCGCCGAACGCACCGCATCGGCCAGCGGCTCCTCGACCTGAGCGCCCGCCAACACCCGCCCACCGGGCAGCGCCAGCAGCGCGCCCAGTAGCAGAGCGCGTCGATGCAGCCCGCTCAAAGCTTGAGCTTGCCCTTCAGATGGCCGAGCACCTCGCTCAGCGCCAGCTTCGTGGCCTCGGCATCGCGGCGGCCTTGGTATTCGACCTGCCCCTCCTTGAGCCCGCGATCCGACAGCACCACGCGGTGCGGCACGCCGACCAGCTCCCAGTCGGCAAACATCGCACCCGGGCGCTCGCCACGGTCGTCCAGCAGCACGTCGACACCCAGGGCCTGCAGCTCATCATGCAGCTGCGTCACGGCGGCCTTGACCTCTTCGCTGCGTTCCATTCCGATCGGGCAGAGCACGACGGTGAACGGGGCGATCGAATCCGGCCAGATGATGCCGCGTTCGTCATGGTTCTGCTCGATGGCCGCGCCCAGGATGCGGGTCACGCCGATGCCGTAGCAGCCCATCTCCATCGGCTTGGGCTTGCCGGTCTCGTCGAGGTAGTTGGCGTTCATCGCCAGCGAGTATTTGGTGCCCAGATAGAACACATGGCCGACCTCGATGCCGCGCTGGATGGCCAGCACACCCCGGCCATCCGGCGACGGGTCGCCGACCACGACATTGCGGATATCAGCCACCAGATCGGGCTCGGGCAGGTCGCGGCCCCAGTTGGCGCCGGTGTAGTGGAAGTCGGCCTCGTTGGCGCCGCAGACGAAGTCGGCCATATGGGCGACGGTGCGGTCGGCGACGATCTTGACCGGCTTCTTCATGCCGATCGGCCCCAGATAGCCGGGCTTGCAGCCGAAGTGCTCATCGATCTCCGCCACGGTGGCGAAACGGAAGCCGGCCTTCAAGCCTTCGAGCTTGCCGGCCTTGACCTCGTTCAGCTCATGATCGCCGCGCAGCAACAGCAGCCAGACGGTGGACTTCTTGATGTCGCCCTTGTCGTCCAGCTCATCGGTGGCCAGCACCAGGGACTTGACGGTCTGCGCCAGCGGCAAGGCCAGCAGCTCGGCCACGCCGGCGCAGGTGCTCTTGCCCGGCGTCGGCGTCTTGCTCAGCGACTGAGTGGCGGCGCCACGAGCGGCCAGCAAAGATACGGCCTCGGCCAGCTCGATATTGGCGGCAAAGTCGCTGGTCGGGCAGTAGACGATGGCGTCTTCGCCGGTATCGGCAATGACCTGGAACTCGTGCGACCGGTCGCCGCCGATGGCGCCGGTATCGGCCGCCACGGCACGGTACTGCAGGCCCAGGCGGTCGAAGATCTTGCAGTAGGCCGCGTACATGTTCTCGTAGCTGCGGCCGGCCGATTCGACGTCGCGGTCGAAGGAGTAGGCGTCCTTCATCGTGAACTCGCGGCCGCGCATGATGCCGAAGCGCGGCCGGCGCTCGTCGCGGAACTTGGTCTGGATGTGATAGAAGTTCTTCGGCAGCTGCTTGTAGCTGCGCAGCTCCTGACGGGCGATGTCGGTCACCACCTCTTCGCTGGTCGGCTGGATGATGAAGTCGCGCTCGTGGCGGTCCTTCACACGCAGCAGTTCAGGGCCCATCTTGTCGAAGCGGCCGGTCTCCTGCCATAGCTCGGCCGGCTGGACCACCGGCATCAGCAGCTCGACCGCGCCGGCGCGGTTCATCTCCTCGCGGATGATGCCCTCGACCTTGCGGATCACGCGCAGCCCCATCGGCATGTAGTTGTAGATGCCGGCACCGAGTCGCTTGATCATGCCGGCGCGCATCATCAGCTTGTGGCTGACGACCTCGGCATCGGCGGGCGCTTCTTTCAAGGTCGAGACAAAGAACTGGCTGGCTTTCATGGCAAGAGCGGGGCCTGGCCCGAGGCCAAGCAGAGTCAAAAGGTGTGAGGGTTAGCGAGGGTAATGCCCGGAGGGCGGCCCAATGCAATAATCGATCTAACTAAAGATTTGAGGTTGATTATGCTCGACCGTGAAGGCTTCCGGCCCAACGTCGGCATCATCCTGCTCAACCACAGGAATGAAGTGTTCTGGGGCAAGCGCATCCGCACCCATTCCTGGCAGTTCCCGCAAGGGGGCATCAAGCACGGTGAGACGCCTGAGCAGGCGATGTTTCGAGAGCTCCACGAGGAAGTGGGGCTGCTGCCCGACCATGTGCGCATCGTCGCGCGCACCCGCGACTGGCTGCGCTACGAGGTGCCCGAGCACTTCATCCGCCGCGATGCGCGCGGCCACTACCGAGGACAAAAGCAGATCTGGTTCCTGCTACAGCTGATGGGTCGCGACTGCGATATGAATCTGCGCGCCACCGACCATCCCGAGTTCGATGCCTGGCGCTGGAATGACTACTGGGTGCCGCTGGAAGCGGTGATCGAGTTCAAGCGCGGCGTCTACCAGATGGCGCTGACCGAGCTGGCCCGCTATCTGCCGCGCATCAACCACCACAACCGCTATCTGCGCGCCGGCATGCGGCCGCAGCATCGCGATTCGGGCACGGCCGCCCAGCCCGACCCTTGCGCCCCGCCGCCGGAGACCAGTACCGAGGGCGACTAAAGCGCCGGCCGGCCGCTGTCAGACCAGCACCAGATTGTCCCGGTGGATCAGCTCCGGCTCGGCCGCATAGCCGAGCAGGCGCTCGAACTCGCCGGAGGCCTTGCGCGCGATCAGGCGCGCCTCGGCGCTGGAGTAGTTGGTCAGGCCGCGGGCCAGTTCCAGCCCGGCCGGATCGCGCACCGCGATCACATCGCCCCGATGGAATTCGCCCTGCACCTCGACGACGCCGATGGGCAACAGGCTCTTGCCGGCCTCGCGCAGCTTGAGTGCCGCACCGGCATCCACCGTCACCGCACCGCGCATCTGCAGATGGTCCACCATCCACTGCTTGCGCGCCGCCAGCTTCGGCGTGCTGGCCAGCAGGGCCGTGCCTATGGCCTCACCCGCCGCCAGGCGCAGCAGCACATCGGGCTCGCGACCCCAGGCAATCACCGTGCTGGCACCACTGCCGGCCGCGCGCTTGGCGGCCAGGATCTTGGTGATCATGCCGCCGCGGCCCAGCGATGAGCCGGCGCCGCCGGCCATCAGCTCCAGCTCGGGCGTGCCGGCCACCGCCTCGTCGATGAAGCGGGCATTCGGGTCCTTGCGCGGGTCGGCCGAGTACAGGCCCTTCTGATCGGTCAGTATCACCAGCGCGTCGGCCTCGACCAGATTGGCCACCAGGGCGCCCAAGGTGTCGTTGTCACCGAACTTGATCTCGTCGTTGACGACGGTGTCGTTCTCGTTGATGACCGGCAGCACGCGGTGCTGCAGCAGGGTCAGCAGGGTCGAACGAGCGTTCAGGTAGCGCTCACGGTCGGCCAGGTCGGCATGCGTCAGCAAGACCTGGGCACTACCCATGCCCTGCTCGCGCAGCTTGGTCTCGTACATCTGGGCCAGGCCCATCTGACCGACGGCGGCCGCGGCCTGCAGTTCGTGGATTTCCTTGGGCCGGGTGGCCCAGCCCAGGCGCTTCATGCCTTCGGCGATCGCGCCGCTGGACACCATCACCAGTTCGCGCCCCTGGCCCGCCAGCGCGGCCAGTTGCCGGCACCAGTTGCCGATGGCTTCGGCGTCGACACCACGGCCCTCGTTGGTGACCAGGCTGGAGCCGACCTTGACGACGATGCGGCGCGCATCCTTCAGCGCATGGCCGCTCATGCCTGCTCCTGCTCGCCACCCTCCGCCGGTGTGAAGCGGATATCCGGCTCGACGATGACGCGCTGCTCGGCCGCCACATGGTCATAGATAGCATGGATCAAGGGCTGGCAGCCCTCGCGGGTCAGCGCCGAGATCTCGAACACCGGACCCTTCCACTTGTAGCGCTTGACGAAGTCCTTGACGCGCTTGGCACGCTCGTCTTCGGGCACCATATCCAGCTTGTTCAGCACCAGCCAGCGCGGCTTGTTGTAGAGCGATTCGTCGTACTTCTTCAACTCGTTGACGATGGCCTTGGCCTCAACGACCGGATCGACCTCGGGATCGAAAGGCGCCAGGTCGACCACATGCAGCAGCAGGCGGGTGCGCTGCAGATGCCGCAGGAACTGATGACCCAGGCCGGCACCTTCGGACGCGCCCTCGATCAGGCCGGGGATGTCGGCGACGACGAAACTCTTCTCCGGCGCGACGCGCACCACACCCAGGTTCGGGTGCAGGGTCGTGAAGGGGTAGTCGGCGATCTTCGGGCGGGCGTTGGAGACGGCCGTGATCAGCGTCGACTTGCCGGCATTCGGCTGCCCGAGCAGGCCGACATCGGCCAGCACGCGCAGTTCCAGCTTGAGCTTCTTGGCTTCACCGGGCCAGCCCGGCGTCTTCTGACGCGGTGCGCGATTGGTGCTGGTCTTGAAATGCAGATTGCCGAAGCCGCCGTCACCCCCCTTGGCCAGCAGCATCTTCTCGCCCGGCTCGATCAGCTCGGCGATGACCGTGTCGGTCTCGAGATCCTTGATGATGGTGCCGACCGGCATGCGCAGCACGATGTCATCGGCGGCCGCGCCATACTGATCGGAACCGCGGCCGGCCTCGCCGTTGCGGGCCTCGTGGCGGCGTGCGTAGCGGTAGTCGATCAGCGTGTTCAGATTGACATCGCCAACCGCCCAGACGCTGCCGCCGCGACCGCCATCACCGCCATCGGGTCCTCCGAATGGGATGAACTTCTCGCGGCGAAAGCTCGCACAACCGGCACCACCATTGCCGGCCACGATATCGATGGTGGCTTCGTCTACGAACTTCATATGCTTGTCTGCGCCTTTTGAGGGCTATGGTAAGGCAAGGTCTGTCGCGACCTCGCCCGCTGCCGCAGCCTCAAAAAGCAAAAGCCCCGGCGAGCCGGGGCTTCAGGTCGCTGGCGAACGGCTGCAGCGCTGCCGCCAGCGATACACGCGGTCAATCAGACCGGCGTGACGAACACCGTTTGACGGCTCTTCTCACCCTTGATGGCGAACGACACTTGGCCGTCGACCAGTGCGAACAGCGTGTGGTCCTTGCCGATACCGACATTGGTGCCGGGATGGAACTTGGTGCCGCGCTGACGCACGATGATGGAACCTGCCGAGATGGTCTGGCCGCCGAAGGCCTTCACACCCAACATCTTAGGTTTGGAGTCGCGGCCGTTCCGTGTGGAACCGCCGCCCTTTTTCTGTGCCATGGATTAGCTCCTTGAAACTGTTGGCGAAGAAGAATCGACTATCGATCAGCCATTCACCGCGCTGATTTCCAGCTCGGTGAAGTTCTGGCGATGGCCTTGACTCTTCTTGTAGTGCTTACGACGGCGCAGCTTGAAGATGCGCACTTTGTCGTGCCTACCGTGAGCCACAACCGTGGCAGTAATGCTTGCGCCAGCAACCAAGGGAGTACCGATCTTCAGGTCTGCGCCGTTACCGACAGCAAGAACCTGGTCAATCACAACCACTTGGCCAACATCCGCAGCAATCTGTTCTATCTTGATCTTTTCGCCAGCAGCAACTTTGTATTGCTTGCCACCGGTTTTTATGACCGCGTACATATCAGCCCTTTCAATAAAACCCACTTGCAAGCACCCGCCGAGCGAGTGCGCACAAGCATCAAACCCCGCACCGTCAACGGCGCAGAGCCCGCGAGTGTAGCATGCGCCGGGGAAAACACCAAGATCCGCCCACCAGCGCTGCCGCGAGCTCACACCGAAGCCCGGGCAAGCCCTGGCTGTTCCTATAATCCTAGCTTCGCCAAACAGAGAGCTGAGTGTGCACGCTGCGTCCGCCTCGTCCCCCTCCCCCGTCGCCGAGGTTCAAGCCAAACTGGACGCCGAAATGCGTGAGGTTGATGCCGTCATCGCGCAGCGACTGACCTCCGATGTCGCCCTGATCAATCAGATCGCCGGCTACATCGTGCATGCCGGCGGCAAGCGCATGCGGCCCAAGCTGGTCCTGCTGTTTGCCAACGCACTGGGCTTCGACAAGCGCGAGCGCTTTGAGATGGCAGCCGTGGTCGAGTTCATCCATACCGCCACGCTGCTGCATGACGATGTGGTCGACGAATCATCGCTGCGCCGTGGCAAGCAGACGGCCAATGCGCTGTTCGGCAACGCCGCCAGCGTGCTGGTGGGCGATTTCCTCTACTCGCGCGCCTTTCAGATGATGGTTTCGGTGAACCGCATGCGCGTGCTGGAGGTGTTGGCCGAAGCCACCAATGTGATCGCCGAAGGCGAGGTCTTGCAGCTGATGAATATGCATGACCCGGATATCGCGGTGGATCGCTATCTGCGCGTGATCCGCTACAAGACCGCCAAGCTGTTCGAGGCCAGCGCGAGACTTGGCGCCGTGCTGGCCCAAAGCACACCAGAGATCGAAGAGGCTTGCGCCGGCTATGGCCGGGCATTGGGCACCGCCTTCCAGCTGATCGACGATGTGCTCGACTACGAAGGCGACCCGAACGCGCTGGGCAAAAACGTCGGCGACGATCTGCGCGAGGGCAAACCGACGCTGCCGCTGCTGATCGCCATGGAGCGCTGCCAGCCGGCAGAACGCACCCTGATACGCCACGCCATCGAGCATGGCGAAGTCCAAGGCCTCAGCGACATCGTCAAGATCGTGCGCAGCACCGGCGCACTAGAAGCCACTCGCGAGGCCGCTCGTCACGAGGCCGAGCACGCACGCGAATGTTTAAATTTACTCCCCCCTTCAATTTGGCGCGAAGCTCTGCTAGAATTTTGTGCTCGGTCGGTTGACAGATCTTTTTAAGATTTTCCAGCAGATCGAATCTTGAACGCTTGAGCCCCTCAAGCAGAAGTTCAAAAAATCGGGGTGTAGCTTAGCCTGGTAGAGCGCTACGTTCGGGACGTAGAGGCCGGAGGTTCGAATCCTCTCACCCCGACCAGTTTTTCGTCGCTGCGCGCATCGCCAGCGCGGCGGATGATGAGGGCCGTGACGGCTCCTCCTAAATCTCCCACAGAGTCAATTGCCGCAAGCAGAGCGACGTCAGTACGTCTGCGGTGACGCTTGTACGCATCAGTTTGCCACCTCGCTCCCCGAAGCGTGAGCTTGCACACGACTGGGAGGCTTTTCCAGGCTTTCACTCGGTTTACAGTGTGAAATCCTTGCGAGAAGATGAGCTGCTGAGATGGCGGATCTTTCGACCCGCCCTGCAGCCCGTCAACACCAAAGCCCGTGGACACCACTCTGATCGAGCCGCCTCATTCCGCGCTGTCCGGCGTCGCGCGCGTGCTCGTGCACGCCGGCAAGCTGCCCGTCAAGACCGCCGAGGACCTGGCGCGCCAGGCGCGCGAGAAGAAGATCAGCTTTGTCTCTTCGGTGATGGCCGCCAATGCCGTCTCGCCGACGGATCTGGCCCATACGCTGTCGCTCGCCCTGGCCCTGCCGGTGCTGGATCTCAATGCGATGGATCCGCAGCGCATGCCCAGCAATGTGATCGACAACAAGCTGGCGCAGCAATACCAGGTCGTGGTGCTGGGGCGGCGCGGCAACCGGCTTTTCATCGGCGGCGCCGATCCGACCGATCAGGAAGTGGTCGAGAGGATCAAGTTCGCCACCCAGCTGGCACCCGAGTGGGTGATCGTCGAGTACGACAAACTCACCAAGCTGCTGCAGGGCTCGGCAGCCACGGCGGCGGAAACGCTGGACGCCATTGCCGGCGGCGACTTTGATTTCGATATCGCCGAAGAAGACAGCAGCGCGACGCAGGAATCGGCCGCCGACATTGCCGACGTGGAAGACGCGCCGGTCGTGCGCTTTCTGCAGAAGATGCTGGTCGACGCGATCAATATGCGGGCCTCGGATCTTCACTTCGAGCCCTATGAGTACCACTACCGGGTGCGTTTCCGGGTCGACGGTGAGCTGCGCGAGATCACCCAGCCACCGATCGCGATCAAGGACAAGCTGTCCTCCCGCATCAAGGTGATTTCTCGACTGGACATTGCGGAACGCCGGGTGCCGCAGGACGGCCGGATGAAACTCAAGTTCGGCGCCAAGTCGATCGACTTCCGCATCAGCACGCTGCCGACCCTGTTCGGCGAGAAGATCGTGATCCGGATTCTCGACTCGTCTTCGGCCAAGCTGGGCATCGAGGCCCTGGGCTACGAGAAGATCGAGAAAGACCGGCTGATGGCCTGCATTCAGCGCCCCTACGGCATGGTGCTGGTGACCGGCCCGACCGGCTCGGGCAAGACCGTCTCGCTCTACACCTGCCTGAACATCCTGAATCAGCCGGGCGTCAATATCTCGACGGTGGAAGATCCGGCCGAAATCAACCTGCCCGGCATCAACCAGGTCAATGTCAACGACAAGGCCGGCCTGACTTTTGCCGCCGCCCTGAAGTCCTTTCTGCGCCAGGACCCGGACATCATCATGGTCGGTGAGATCCGTGATCTGGAGACGGCCGATATCGCGATCAAGGCCGCGCAGACCGGCCATATGGTGATGTCGACACTGCACACCAATGACGCGCCGACCACGCTGACCCGGCTGCTGAATATGGGCGTAGCGCCTTTCAATATCGCCTCCAGCGTGCTGCTGATCACCGCGCAGCGTCTGGTGCGGCGGCTATGCGAGCACTGCAAGGCCCCGGCCGAATATCCGCGCGAAGCCTTGCTGCGTGGTGGTTTCGTTGAGGAAGACTTGGACGGCAGCTGGAAGCCCTATCGCGCCGTCGGTTGCTCCAGTTGCAACAACGGGTATCGGGGCCGGGTCGGCCTTTACCAAGTGATGCCCATCACGGAAGCGATTCAACGCATCATCCTGTCCGAGGGAACGTCGATGGACATTGCCGTCCAGGCCCAGGCGGAAGGCGTGCGCGATCTGCGCCAATCGGGACTGGTGAAGGTCCGCGCCGGTGTCACCACCTTGGAAGAGGTGTTGGCCGCCACCAATGAATGAAAAAAAGCAGTCCGCTTGCAAAGCGGCCCGCTGAACATCTCGAGGAGAAACCATGGCGACCAGCGCAATAGCCAAAAGCGTGAAGGACTTTGTCTTCGAGTGGGAGGGCAAGGACCGCAATGGCAAGACCGTGCGCGGCGAACTGCGCGCCGGCGGTGAAGCCATGGTCAGCGCGACCCTGCGCCGCCAGGGCATCCTGGTCAGCAAGGTCAAGAAGCGCCGGGCCAGCGGTGGCAAGTCCATCAAGCAAAAAGACCTCGCCGTCTTCACCCGGCAACTGGCCACGATGATGCGAGCCGGTGTGCCGCTGCTGCAATCTTTCGACATCGTCGCGCGCGGCAGCACCAACCCACGGTTGACCCGCTTGCTCAACGATATCCGCCAGGATGTCGAGACCGGCACCAGCCTGTCCTCGGCCTTCCGCAAGCACCCGATGTACTTCGACGCGCTGTACTGCAATCTGGTCGAGGCCGGTGAATCGGGCGGTATTCTGGAAGCCTTGCTGGACCGGCTGGCGATCTACCAGGAAAAGACCGTCGCACTCAAGAACAAGATCAAATCGGCCCTGACCTACCCGATCGCGGTGCTGACCGTGGCCTTCGTTGTCGTCGCGGTGATCATGATCTTCGTTGTGCCGGCCTTCAAGGACGTATTCCAGTCCTTCGGCGCCGACCTGCCGGCACCAACCCTGATGGTGATCGCGATGTCTGAGTTCTTTGTTTCCTATTGGTGGGCGATCTTCGGCGGCCTGGGTGGCGGCCTCTACTTCTTCCTGCAGTCCTGGAAACGCTCGGTGAAGATGCAGCACACCATGGACCGCCTGCTGCTGAAGATCCCGGTGTTCGGCGATCTGCTCTACAAGTCGGCGGTGGCGCGCTGGACCCGCACGCTGTCGACGATGTTCGCGGCCGGCGTGCCCCTGGTCGAGGCGCTCGACTCGGTCGGCGGCGCCTCCGGCAATGCGGTGTTCGCCGAGGCCACCGAGAAGATCCAGCGCGATGTGTCGACTGGCGCGGCCCTGACCACCTCGATGCAGGCCACCGGCATCTTCCCGACCATGGTGCTGCAGATGGCCTCGATCGGCGAAGAGTCCGGCTCGCTGGACCATATGCTGGCCAAGTCGGCCGAGTTCTACGAGGACGAGGTCGACGAGGCCGTCAAGGCCCTGTCCAGCCTGATGGAGCCATTCATCATCGTGATCCTCGGCGGCCTCATCGGCGGCATCGTCGTCGCGATGTACATGCCCATCTTCAAGCTCGGCCAGGTGGTCTGAGCAAGCCACTGCATGACACAAGAAATCGAATGGCTGTTGTCTCCCTACGGCCTGGGCATCCTGGGGCTGTGCATCGGCAGCTTTCTCAATGTGGTGGTGCATCGGCTGCCCTTGATGCTGGAGCGGCAATGGCTCGGCGATGCGGCGGCTCAGCTGTCGGACAGCCCAGACTTGCAGCGCTCCGGCCTGCCCAAGGCGCCCGCCGACAAGCTGGCGGCGGCCGCGCAAGACCTGGCCCTGCATCTGGACAAGCAGCCCAGGCTGGGCATCGCCACACCGCGCTCGCGCTGCCCCCAGTGCGGCCACCAGCTGGCCTGGCATGAGAACCTGCCGCTGATCGGCTGGCTGCGCCTCGGTGGCCGCTGCTCGGCCTGCAAGACCCCCATCTCGGCCCGCTATCCCATCATCGAGCTGCTGACCGGCCTGCTGTTCGCCGCCATCGGCTGGCGTTTCGGCGCCCAGCCTGTAAGCCTGATGTGGTGCGCGTTCGCGGCCTGCCTGCTGGCCCTGGCGGCAATCGACTGGGACACCACCCTGCTGCCCGATTCGCTGAACCAGCCCCTGCTGTGGGCCGGCCTGCTGGCCGCGCTGCTGGGCTGGACGATTGCGCTGGACCAGGCCCTGATCGGCGCCCTGGTCGGCTATCTCTCGCTCTGGTCGGTCTACTGGCTGTTCAAGCTGACGACCGGCAAGGAGGGCATGGGCTATGGCGACTTCAAGCTGCTGGCGGCGCTGGGTGCTTGGCTGGGTTGGCAGATGATTCTGCCCATCGTGCTGGGCGCCTCGGTGATCGGCGCCATCGTCGGCATCGCGATGAAGATGAGCAGCAGCCTGCGCGAAGGCCGCTATGTGCCCTTCGGTCCCTTCCTCGCCGGCGGCGGCCTGGTCGTGCTGTTTGCCGGCTCGGAGCGGGTGCTCGGTTGGCTGGGCTGGGCCTGATGGCCTTGCGGGTCGGCCTGACCGGCGGCATCGGCAGCGGCAAGAGCACGGTCGCAGGCTTTTTGCGCGAGGCCGGCGCGGCCTTGATCGACACCGATGCAATCTCACGACAGCTGACGGCCGCCGGCGGGGCCGCGATGCCGGCGATCACCGCCGCCTTCGGCGTCCAGGCCTTGACGGCGGAGGGCGCGCTGAACCGGGCCCATATGCGCGAGCTGGCCTTTGCCGACCCTGAGGCGCTGCGCCGCCTCGAGGCCATCATGCACCCGATGATAGGCGCCGAGACCCGGACCCAGGCGGAGGCGGCGAGCAGCGACCTGCTGGTATTCGATGTGCCGCTGCTGGTCGAGTCGGGGCGCTGGCGCTCGCAGGTGCTGCGTGTGCTGCTGGTCGACTGTGACGAGGCCAGTCAGATCGCGCGGGTCACACAGCGCTCGGGGTGGACCGTGGCTGCGGTGGAAGCGGTGCTTAGGCAGCAAGCCAGCCGTGCGCAGCGGCGTGCAGCGGCCGATGCGGTGATCCACAACGAAGGGCTGGATCTGGCCGGCTTGCGCGAGCAAGTCCTGACCCTTGCGGCTCATTGGCGCAGCGTCGCCAGCGTATGAAACAATAGCGTCCACCGGCGCGCAATCGGCGCCCGGCTTGCCTCCCACGCTGACAGACGAGGAATGGCCCCCTTGGTTCTCTACGAATACCCGTTCAACGAAAGCATCCGCACGATGCTGCGTCTCGAACACCTGTTCGACCGCCTGGGACAGCTGATCCCGCGCGAGACGCCGCTGGACCATCATTTCGCCCTGGTGACGATTTTCGAGATCATGGATGTCGCCTCGCGCGCCGATCTGAAATCCGACCTGCTGAAGGAGCTCGAGCGCCACAAGGCCCAGCTCAACAGCTACCGCGGCAATCCGGCCATCGCCGAGGACGCGCTCAACGAGGTGGTTGCACGCATCGACCATGCCTACAGCGGCCTGAACCAGCTGGTCGGCAAGGCGGGCCATGTGCTGACGACCAATGACTGGCTGATGAGCATACGCAGCCGCATCAGCATCCCCGGTGGCACCTGCGAATTCGATCTGCCGGCCTACTACACCTGGCAGCAATTCCTGCCGGCGCGCCGCCGCAACGACCTGATGCAGTGGACCCAGTCGCTGATGCCGCTGGCTGAGGGCCTGCAGGTGCTGCTTGGCCTGCTGCGCGACTCGGGCGCGCCGCACAAGGTCGCGGCCCAGGCCGGCCAGTTCCAGCAAAGCCTGGCCGCCGGCCGGGTCTACCAGTTGCTGCGCATGAAGCTGGACCCCAGCCTGGGGCTGATCCCCGAGATCAGCGGCCACCGCCTGATGATCAATATCCGCCTGATGCGGCAGGACGAGGAAGGCCGGCTCAAGCTGGCCCCGCAAGACGCCAGCTTCGAGCTGACGCTGTGTGCCTGAATTTGTGATGACTTGTGATGACGACCGACGAGAGCAAAAAGCCGCCGCGCATCGTGCGCTGCCCCACCTGCGGCGGTGACAGCGTGTTCGCGCCCAGCAACAGCTGGCGCCCCTTCTGCAGCCAGCGCTGCCGCCAGATCGATCTGGGCGCCTGGGCCAGCGAGAGCTTCCGCGTCGAGGCGCCGCCGCCGCCGGAAGACCGCGACCTAGAGCAGTAAGCCCAGGGCCTGCAGCTGCGGCCGCATCGCGGCCGCGTCGCTGAACAGCAAGGCCTGCCAGCCGGCCGCCCGGGCCGCCTCGATATTGGCCGGATGATCATCGAGGAACAGGCAGCTCGCCGGCGCCACGCCGAACCGCTCGGTCGCAAGGCGATAGATCTCGGCGCCCGGCTTCGATTGCTTGACCCGGCCCGAGAACAGGCCCGACTCGAACCATTCATGCAGCGGGTAGTGCCGCTCCAGATGGTCGGCATAGGGCTCGGGCATATTGGACAGATAGAAGAGCCGATGGCCGGCCTGCTTCAAATCCTTGATCAGCTCAACCGTGCCGGGCAAGAGCTGCAACTCGTCCGGTACCGCGCGCACCACCTGCCCGACCTCGGCATGAGGCCAGCCGGTGCGGGTGGCAACGCGCTCGGTGACTGTCACTGCGTCGATCAGACCCTGGTCGAAGGCGCCCCAGTCGCCGCTGTAGTTCTGGAAGAACTCGGCGGCCACGATCATGCCTGACTCGGCATCGGCCACGCGGTGCGGCCAGACCCGCGCCAGAAAACTCGCTGGATGCCAGCGAAACAGCACAGCACCGAAATCGAGCACCACATTCATGCGCGCAGCCTCTGCAGCAGGCCGGCGGTGGAGGCATCCAGGCCGGCGGTGTCGCCGCTGCTCAAGCGCGGCAGCAGACTGTTGCACAGGGCCTTGCCCAGCTCGACGCCCCATTGATCGAAGCTGTTGATGCCCCACAGCGCACCGCTCACGAAGACACGGTGCTCGTAGAGCGCGATCAGCGCGCCCAGCGAGCGCGGGCTCAACTCGTCCAGCACCAGGGTCGTGCTGGGCCGGTTGCCGGGAAAGCTGCGGTGCCGGGCCACGGTCAGCGCGCCCAGCGATTTCGACGCCGTCGGCGCTTTCTCGTGCAGCGCCTCCTCCACCGTCTTGCCCTGCATCAGCGCCTGCGACTGGGCCAGGCAGTTGGCCAGCAGCTTGCTGTGCTGGTCCTGCAGCAAGCCGGCCAGCTCGCCGCCGATATGCGGGCCATGATGGGTGTGCTTGACCGCGATGAACTCGACCGGAATCACGTCCGTGCCCTGGTGCAACATCTGGAAGTAGGCATGCTGGCCATTGGTGCCGGCCTCGCCCCAGACCACCGGGCTGGTGCCATAGGGCAAGGCCTGACCCTCGCGGTCCACGCCCTTGCCATTGCTCTCCATCTCCAGCTGCTGCAGATAGGCCGGCAGGCGCTTCAAGCCCTGGTGGTAGGGCGCGACGCTGCGGCTGCTGAAGCCATGGAAATTGCGGTACCAGATGTCGATCAGACCCAGCAGCACCGGCAGGTTGTGCGCCAGTGGCGCTTGCCGGAAATGCTGGTCCATTGCATGGGCGCCGGCCAGCAAGGCGCGGAAGTGGTCGGCGCCGATCGCGATCGCGATCGGCAGGCCGATCACAGACCAGAGCGAGTAGCGGCCGCCGACCCAGTCCCAGAAGCCGAAGCTGGTGTGGATGCCGAAAGCCGCCGCCGCCTCGGTATTGCTGCTGGTGGCGACGAAGTGGCGCGCCACATCACTGCCGCCATTCTTCAGAAACCAGGCCTTGGCGGCCAGCGCATTGGCCAGGGTCTCCTGGGTCGTGAAGGTCTTGGATGCGATCACGAACAGGGTCTTGGCCGGATCCAGATCGCGCAGCACCGGGGCCAGGTCATGCCCGTCGACATTGGAGACAAAATGCAGGCGCTGCCCGGCCTGGGTGTAGGCATTCAGCGCGCCGACCACCATGGCCGGACCGAGGTCGCTGCCGCCGATGCCGATATGGACAATGTCGCGAAAGCCGCTGCTGGCCACATCGCGCACGCTCTCGGCAAAGGCCAGCATGCGCGCCAGCGAGGCCTGCACCTCGTCGCTGAACAAGCCCTCGCCGGCCGGCGCGCGCAGGGCCGTGTGCAGCACGGCGCGGCCTTCGGTATGGTTGATCGGTTCGCCCTTGAACAAGGCCTCGCGTTGTGATTCGAGCCCGCAATCGCGCGCCAGCTGCAGGAGCAGGTCCAGCGTGGCCGCATCGACGCGGTTCTTCGACAGGTCGGCGAAGACCTCCGGCGCTTCGAAGGACCAGGCCGCAAAGCGGCCGGCATCGGCGGCAAAGGCACTGCGCAGATCAAAGGCCTGGCCGGCCTTTTCATAGTGGCTGCGCAAGGCGGCCCAGGCCGGGCTTTGATCACAACGCGAGAAAGTCATCAGCGGCTCTCTTCAATCATCTGGTCCAGTTTGGCCGAGTCGACGGCAAACAGGCGGATGCCTTCGGCCAGCTTCTCGGTGGCCATGGCGTCCTGGTTGAGGGCAAAGCGGAAGCCCGCTTCGTCGAAGGAAACGGCGGGGATGTCGGCGGCACGCGCCGCCTCGGCATCCAGCGCGCGGGCCAGCGGCTCTTCCGAGGCCTGCAACTGGGCCAGCAGATCGGGGCTGATGGTCAGCAGATCGCAGCCGGCCAGCGCACGGATCTGGCCGATATTGCGGAAGCTCGCACCCATCACCTCGGTGGCGATGCCGTGCTTCTTGTAGTAGTTGAAGATCTGCGTCACCGACTTGACGCCGGGATCGTTGGCACCGGCCTGGGCGGCCTCGTCCCAGGCGGCGCCGGCACTCTTCTTGTACCAGTCGTAGATGCGGCCGACAAAGGGCGAGATCAGCTGGATGCCGGCCGCGCCGCAGGCCACCGCCTGGCCGAACGAGAACAGCAGGGTCAGATTGCAGTGGATGCCTTCGCGCTCCAGCTCGGCGGCGGCCTGAATGCCCTCCCAGGTCGAGGCGATCTTGATCAGCACCCGTTCACGGCCAATGCCCGCAGCCTCGTACAAGGCCATGATGCGGCGGGCTCGCGCCAGGGTGCCCGCCTTGTCGAAGCTCAGGCGGGCATCAACCTCGGTCGACACCCGGCCCGGCACCACCTTCAGGATTTCGAGGCCGAAACGCACCAGCACCTGGTCGACGATCTCGTCCAGCGGCTTGCCGCGATGCGCAGCCACCGTGTCCTTCAGCAGCGGGGCATAGTCGGCCGACTGCACGGCCTTCAGGATCAGCGAGGGATTGGTCGTGGCATCGCGCGGCGCGAACTGCGCCAGCTGCAGAAAGTTGCCGGTGTCGGCGACGACGGTGGTGCAGGTCTTCAGTTGTTCGAGCTGATTCATGAGCAAGGTCCGTTGGTGATGCAGATCCCTTATTAGAACCGCCAGGGCGACACGGATTGACCCCCGGAAGAAACTCGTGCATCATAAATCCGGTAACTTCGTTACATCAACAAAACATTCCAACAGCAAGCGCGCATGTCATTCGATCTCGTTTTTTTCGGCGGTACTGGCGATCTCACATGGCGCAAGCTGATGCCGGCGCTGTTCCAGGCCTTCCGCCACGGCAAGCTGCCCGAGGGTGGCCGTATTCTGGCCGTGGCCCGTGACGATATGCCCGACGAACGCTATCGCGAATGGCTCAAGGAACGTTTCAGAGAGGTCGACGGACCAAAGCGCCCCAGCGACGAGGAGTTCGAGCGCTTCGCCGCGCTGCTGCACTACCGACGCATGGACCTGTCCCAGCCCGAGCATTACCAGAAGCTCAAGGACTGGCTGGACGAGCGCAATGCGGACACCGTGGTGCTCTATCTGGCCACCAGCCCGCATCTGTTCACCCAGATCTGCGAGCAGCTGGGCGTGGCCGGCCTGAACCAGCCCAAGGTGCGCGTCGTGCTGGAAAAGCCGCTGGGCCACGATCTGGCCAGCGCCCAGCAGATCAACAAGGTGGTGCGCTCGGTGTTCGCCGAGGAGCAGGCCTTCCGCATCGATCACTATCTCGGCAAGCCCTCGGTGCAGAACCTGATGGCGCTGCGCTTCGGCAATGCCTTCTTCGAGCCGCTGTGGCGCCGGGAGAGCATTGCCAATATCCAGATCACCCTGGCCGAAAGCCTGGGCGTCGGCACCCGCGGCCCCTTTTATGACGGCACCGGCGCACTGCGCGACATGATCCAGAACCATGCGCTGCAGCTGCTGACCATGATCGCGATGGAGCCGCCGTCGACCAATGATGCCGACGCGATCCGCGACGAGAAGCTCAAGGTGCTGCGTTCGCTGAAACCCTTCACCGCCGAGAGCGTGGCGCGCGATGTGGTGCGCGGCCAGTACCGCGCCGGCACGGTGGACGGCAAGGCCGTGGTGTCCTATCTGGACGAGGGCAAGATCCCGGCGGACAGTGCCACCGAGACCTTTGTCGCGCTGCGCACCGAGGTGCAGAACTGGCGCTGGGCCGGCGTGCCCTTCTATCTGCGCACCGGCAAGCGCCTGGCGGCGCGCGACGCGCAAATCGTCGTCAATTTCCGTCAGGTGCCGCACCCGATCTTCCCCGGACCGAACCAGCCGAATCGCCTGGTCATCAAGCTGCAGCCCGAGGACGGCCTGGAGCTGCAGCTGCTGGCCACCAAGGGCAGCGGCGAGGCCCTGACCCCGGTGTCGCTGGATCTGGACTTCGACAAGGCCTTCGCAGCCAACCGCGTCGGTGCCTACGAGCGCCTGCTGCTGGACGCGATCGCCGGCCGCCTGAACCTGTTCGTGCGCAGCGACGAGCAGGAGCAGGCCTGGCGCTGGGTCGAGCCCATCCTGGACGCCTGGAAGCGCGACAGCGCCGGCCCACGCACCTACACGGCCGGCTCCTGGGGCCCGCCGGCGGCCAGCGCGCTGGTGGCGCGCGACGGCTTCACCTGGGCTGAGGAACAGTGAGCATTCTCGAAAGAATCAAGGCGGCGCTGCCCGCGCTGCCACCGGCCGAGCAGCGCGTTGCCAAGCTCCTGCTGATCGACGCCCGCGCCTTCGCCAGCCTGCCGGTCAGCGAGCTGGCCGACCGGGCCCACGTCAGCAAGCCCACCGTGGTGCGCTTTTGTCGCAGCGTCGGCTATGACGGGCTGGCCGACTTCAAGCTCAAGCTGGCCGGCAGCGTCAACGAGGGCGTGCCCTTTGTGCACCGCGCCGTCGACGAGGACGACAAGCCGGGCGATCTGATCGTCAAGGTGGTCGACAACGCGGTGGCCGCGCTGCTGCACTACCGCAACGATGCCGCCAGCCACGCCTTCGAGCGCGCGATCACCGCGCTGGCCGAGTCGGGCCGCAACGGCCGGCGCATCGAGTTCTACGGCGTCGGCAATTCAGGCATCGTGGCCCAGGACGCCCAGCACAAGTTCTTCCGCCTGGGGGTCAACACCGCCGCCTGCAGCGACGGCCATGTGCAGCTGATGAGCGCGACCATGCTGCAGGCGGGTGATTGCGCCGTCATCATCAGCAACTCGGGGCGCAGCCGCGACCTGATGGACGCGGCCGAGATCGCGCGCAAGAAAGGCGCGACCACCATCATCATCACCGCCAGCGGCTCACCGCTGGCGCAGATGGGCCAGGCACCGGGCCAGATCCTGCTGGCGGTCGATCATCCGGAAGACTTCGACCGCTACAGCCCGATGGTGTCGCGGCTGTTGCACCTGATCGCGATCGACATCCTGACCACCGGCGTCGCGCTGCAGCTGGGGCAGAAGCTGCGGCCCATGCTGCAGGAGATCAAGCGCAATCTGCGCAGCAAGCGCTACGCGGCCTAATTTCAGGACGCCTCGGGCCAGAGCAGCTCGGTCACGCCATACACCCGAGCCAGCTCCTGCAGCTTGTCGGGTGCGTTGTGGATCTGCAGGCTCAAGCCCTGCTGGGTACAGAGCCGTGCCGCGCCGAGCAGCAGCGTCAGCGCGGCGGAGTCGAAATGGCGCAACTCGCCGGCATTGAGCTGCACAGCCTTGCCCGCCGCATTGCCGACCTGGGCCGCCTCGGCCAGCAGGCCGGCCTGCAGATGCGCCCAGAGCTGGGGTGCCTCATCAAGCCGTACCGACTCGGGCAGCTTCAGCATCGAGGCCGGCATCGCCTCAGGACTTGGCGGCCGGAGCGGCCGCCGCCTTCTGGTTGCGCTCGGCCAGGGTCTTGATCAGGCCGTCGATGCCGTTGGCACCGATCTCCTGTGCAAAGCTGTTGCGGTACTGGTCAGCCAGCCAGATGCCCAGCACATTGACGTCATAGATGCGCCAGACATTGCCGGCCTTCTCGAGCCGGTAGTCCAGCTGGATCGGGTCGCCGCGGCCTCGCACCTCGGTACGCACCACCACCTCGGTATCGTCCGGGCTGGCGCGCAGCGGGCGCAGCGCGATGGTCTGGTCCTTGACCTGGGTCAGCGCACCGGCATAGGTGCGCACCAGCAGGGTCTTGAACTCGTCCTGCAGGCGCTTTTGCTGCTCGGGCGTGGCCTGGCGCCAGAAGCGGCCGACGGCCGAGGCCGTCATGCGCTGGAAGTTGATGTGCGGCATCACCTTGGCGTCGACCAGGGCGATGATCTTCTGCACATCGCCGGCCTGGATCGCCTTGTCGGCCTTGACGGCTTCGATGGTCTCCAGCGACAGCTGGCGGATCAGCGTGTCGGCGGCACTGGCGTCGGCAGCCCGCGCCGCCAGCGGCAGCGCGCTCACGGCGGCCAGGCCCAGGGCCAGCAGGGTGCGCATCAGGCCACGTTTGTTTGCATTCATCGATGAGGGTCCTTCTTGATTCAGGGATTCAGCGCCCGGCCTGAGGATCGCTCTGCGGCTCCGGGCTGATGACCTCGTACTCGTCGCCGCCATCTTCCTCAAAGCTGCCGCGCCGGGTCAGGTAGGCGTCGCGGATAAAGGTGTATTTGTCCAGTGCAATGCCGTCCAGCATCTCACCGGCGCGCAGGAAATTCGAGCGCGCATTGACGGCTTGCAGAACGGTGATGCCGAACTGCGCATTGCCGGAGTCGAGCAGCAGCGCCGGGCTGGCGCGACGGTCGAAAGGAAGCGCAAACGAATCGCGCACCGACGAAGGGCCCAGCAGCGGCCAGACGATATAGGCGCCGGTGCCGGTGCCCCAGCGACCAAAGGTCTTGCCCAGGTCCTCGCTATGGCGCTCCAGCCCGACCTCGGTGCTGATGTCCAGCACGCCGCCAAAGCCCAGCGTGGTGTTGACCGCAAAACGCATGGTCTGCAGCACACCGGTCTTCAGACGCCCCTGCAGGAACAGGTTCACCGCCGACCAGGCATCGGCGACATTGCCGAAGAAATTGTCCACACCCAGGCGGGCCGGCGCCGGCACCACTTCGCTGTAGGCGGTGGCCACCGGCTTGAGGACGTTCTCATCGATCTTCTCGTTGAAGCCAAAGACCTTGCGGTTCCAGTTCTCCCAGGGATCGAGTTTCTGGCCGGGCGAACCCGGCCCCTTGAGACTGGCGCAGCCGCCCAGGCTCAAGGCCATGATGCTCAGCAGAGCCAGCCGACGCCAGGACGCGCCGGCATGGGATTTTTTCATTGCTTCTCTCCAGCAGCACTACCCATATCGGCCGCCTTGTTATTGATGAACTGGCCGATCAGGTTCTCAAGCACAACGGCCGACTGCGTCTGCGAGATGCGGTCGCCGGCAACCAGGTTTTTCTCCTCCGCACCCGGCTCCAGGCCGATGTACTGCTCGCCCAGCAGACCCGAGGTCAGGATCTTGGCCGAACTGTCCTTGGGGAAAGCCACATTCTTGTGCAGATTCAGAACAACCCGGGCCTGAAAGGTCTTGTCATCGAACTCGATGGATTCCACCCGGCCGATCACGACACCGGCGCTCTTGACGGCTGCACGCGGCTTGAGGCCACCGATATTGTCGAAACGGGCCGTCACCTGATAGGTTTCATCAAAGTTCAGGCTCAGCAGATTGCCGGCCTTCAGCGCCAGAAACAGCAGGGCCGCGGCCCCCAGCAGCACGAAAAAACCCACCCACGCATCGCGACGAGATTGCATGCCCATCTCTCCAGAATCAAATCGAAAACATCATGGCCGTCAGCACAAAGTCCAGTGCCAAAACCGCCAGCGACGAGACCACCACGGTACGGGTGGTAGCCTGGGAAACGCCCTCGGGCGTCGGCTTGCAGGTGTAGCCCTGCAGCAGCGCGACAAAGCTCACCGTCACGCCGAACACCAGGCTCTTGACCACGCCATTGCCGACATCGGCCCAGACATCGACCCCGCCTTGCATCTGTGACCAGAAGGCGCCGGCATCGATGCCGATCAGCGGCACCGCCACCAGCCAGCCGCCGATGATGCCCACCGCCGAGAACACCGCCGCCAGCAAGGGCATCGCGATCACACCGCCCCAGAAGCGCGGCGCCAGCACCCGCTTGACCGGGTCCACGGCCATCATCTCCATCGCCGTCAATTGCTCGCCGGCCTTCATCAGGCCGATCTCGGCCGTCAGCGACGTGCCGGCACGGCCGGCGAACAGCAGCGCCGTCACCACCGGGCCCAGTTCGCGAACCAGACTCAGCGCGACCAGCAGGCCCACCGCTTCGGCCGAGCCATAGCGCTGCAAGGTGTAGTAGCCCTGCAAGGCCAGCACGAAGCCGACGAACAGGCCCGACACGCCGATGATGGACAGCGAGCGGTTGCCCAGGAAGAACACCTGCTCGCGCACCAGCGAAAAGCGCAGCAAGGCCTGCGGGCTACGCGCCAGCAGCAGAAAGAACAGGCGGGCGCTGGCGCCGATATCGGCCAGCGACAAGCGCACGGCACGCCCGACGGGGGCAAAAATCATCGCTGACCTCCGACACCAAAATCTTCGGCCACCGGCACCGCCGGCTGGTGGAAATGCACCGGGCCATCGGGCTTGGCGCCGACAAACTGCTGCACCAGCGGGTCCTCGCTGCGCCGCAGCTCCTCCGGCGTACCCTGGGCCACGACACGGCCATTGGCAATCATCGCCACCTGGTCCGCAATGGCAAAAGTCTCATGCAGATCATGCGAGACAATGATGCTGGTCAGCCCCAGCGCGTCGTTGAGATCGCGGATCAGCCGCGCCGCAACGCCCAGCGAGATCGGGTCCAGGCCGGCGAAGGGCTCGTCGTAGAGCACCAGATCGGGGTCCAACGCGATCGCCCGCGCCAGCGCCACCCGCCGCGCCATGCCGCCCGACACCTCGGAGGGCATCAGATCGCGCGAGCCGCGCAGCCCCACCGCGTTCAGCTTCATCAGCACCAAATCGCGAATCATCGCCTCGGGCAGCCGGGTGTGCTCGCGCAGCGGGAAGGCAACGTTCTCGAACACCGACAGATCGGTGAACAGCGCGCCGAACTGGAACAGCATGCCCATGCGCCGGCGCACCGCGTACAGCTGATCCTGATTCAAGCCCGCCAGATCCTGACCATCGAACAGCACCTGGCCCGAGATAGGCTTGATCTGCCGCCCCAGCAAGCGCAGCACCGTGGTCTTGCCCCCGCCCGAAGTGCCGATCAGCGCCAGCACCTTGCCACGCGGCACCCGCAGATTGACACGCTCCAGGATGATCCGGTCGCCGTAGCCGCAGCTGACGTCGCGGAGTTCGACCAAGGGGGCGTCAGAAGCTGTCGATACCGTGTGTTGTGGAGCCATGTGGGCACAAAAAGAGGGCCCAGGGCCCGGCTTGCAAAGTCGGCATCATAGGGGAAAGCACGAGTTGCCGCTGTTGACGGCAATGCCTTTACCTCAGGTACAGAAAGCGGCAAACAGCCCTCTTTGAGCAGCATGCAACGTCGAGCTTCGTTACCTCTGCTTTCAGATCCCAGGCCGACCTGAGCGTGAGGCATTTCACGAATGGACGCCAGTGGGCGACAAGCGTTCACCGAGCCCCGACTAACGGCGCCGCGATAGCTCGACGAAACGGAACAATAAGCTCACAGCCGGAGAACCAGACCCATGTCGCTCATGAACCTCAACCGCCGAACACGCCGCCCCCAAGGTTTTACCCTGATCGAGGTGATGGTGGTGGTGGCCATCATCGGCATTCTTGCCTCGGTGGCCTACCCCGCCTACAACGACTATATCGTCCGTGGCAGTCTGGCCGACGCCAACAGCGGTCTGGCGACGATGCGGGCGCAGATGGAGCGCCACTATCAAGACAACCGCACTTACGCCACCGTCGGCGCATTCACGACACCCTGTGCAACGGCTGAGGCCGGGCGCACCTTCGGACGTTTCGTGGTCAGTTGCGTTGAGGCACCCACAGCCACTACTTACACCTTGCAGGCCATTGGTAACGGCGCGGCGGCCGACTTCATCTACCGGGTCAATGAAATGGACGTGCGGGTGACCCACAAAGTACCCTCCGGCAAGGGCTACAACACCTGCGCGACCAAATGGCTGATGAAGAAGGGTGAGACATGCTGATGCGCATGCGCGGCTTCACGATGGTCGAGTTGATGGTCACGGTCGCGCTGGGCGCGCTGCTGATGAGTCTGGCCGCGCCATCGTTTCGCACCTGGATTCGCAACGCACAGGTGCGCTCGGTCAGCGAGTCCCTGCAGTCCGGTGTGCGACTCGCCCAGGCCGAGGCGGTGCGTCGCTACCAGCAGGTGGTCTTCTTCCGAACCAACCAGGCCAACTGCCCCCTGGCCACGACGGCCTCGGCCACCGGTACCTTCTGGGCGATCCGCACCGTGCCGAACGCCGGCGGTCCGGCGGCCCAAACAGTGCACTGCGGATCACTGGTGGAGGCCGGCTCAGGCGTTGAAGTCTTGGGCCCAACAGCCATATGCTTCAGCGCCAACGGCCGCCTGATGGCCAATGCGGCACCCGGCGTGGGCGCCCCGACCTGTGCGATAGACGGCACTGCCAGCGCTTACGACGTCAGCGGCGGCACCAGCGAAGGCAGTCGGCCGATGCGCGTGCGTATCAGTCTGGGCGGCAGTGTGCGGATGTGCGACAAGTCCAAGACCTTTGCCGCCGACACCCCGGAAGGATGCCCCCCATGAATTCTTGCCCACACCGACGGCGCTCCTCCCAGCGCGGCATCGCCTTGATCGAGGTGCTGGTCGCAGCCCTGCTGATCTCATTCGGCCTGCTGGGCCTGATCTCGCTGCAGTCGCGTGCCACCCAGTTCTCGGTCGGCGCCGATGATCGCGCCCGCGCCGCGCTGCTGGCCAATGAGCTGGCATCGGAGATGTGGGGGCTAGGCAGCGTCAATATCGATGCCGCAACGCTGGAGAAATGGCAAAAACTGGCGAAGGATCCGACTGGCGCCGGGCTGGCCAACGGAGAAGTCACGGTCAAAGATCTCGGCAGCAATACCATGAGGATCACGGTGGAATGGAGCCCGCCCAAGACCAAGGACGAGTCCAAGAACCGCTACACGACCGATGTAGCCATACCGGTCATCCCCGTGGCGCCAGCCCCCCCCCCTCCAGCCCCCGCTCCTGCGCCATGAATCCGATCAAACCCTATCGAATCCTCGGGCGCCGCCTGTCGCAGGGGCTGACCTTGATCGAACTGATGGTCGCCCTGGTCATCGGCCTGACCCTGACCCTGGCGATGACCATGATCACCGTCCGGTACGAAAGCGGCAAGCGGGTGCTGGGCACGGCCAATGACATGACGGCCAACGGCAACTTCATCTCCTACGAGCTCGACCGCCAGTTGCGCAGCGCGGGCTCGGGCTATGTGCAGGGTTGGAGAGACAACCTCGGCTGCCTGCTGCGCGTCTCTCGAAATGGTCAGCAGATCCTGCCGCGTCTGGGGCCCTTCCCCGCCCCCTTCGACACCCTGCCCCAGCAGGTGCGCCTGGCCCCGGTACTGGTCTTTCCCGGCGCCGGCAACGGCGACTCGGATGTGATTGCCATCGCGACCGGCACCTCGGGCCTGGCCGAGACGACCTCCACCGTACTGCCCAACTCGACCACAGCCACATCGCTGCGCATGCCCAACACCGTCGGCATGCGCGGCGGCGATCTGATGCTGGTGGCAGAAACAGGCGTGGGTTGCATGATGCAGGAGGTCGCCAGCCCCTTTGCGGGGGGCGCCACCCAGCAGCTCAACCTGGATGGTGTCTATGCCAGCTCCGTCATCAACGGTCTGGCGATGGCGGACTTCGCGAAGACGGGCAGCGCCTCGGTGGCGGCGCTCGGCAATGTGGCTGGCAACCAGCCTTCTTTTCAGCTGCTGGGCATGAATGCTGATTCGGCCCTGGTGTCCTACGACCTGCTGCAACTCGGTGGGCAGGATGCAGTGCAGGTGATGGCCGACGGCATTGCCGACCTCCGGGTGATTTACGGCATTGACAGCACCCCCAACAACCTCCTATTCACCGTGGATCAATGGGTGACCCCGACCGGCGATTTCGCGCCTGCCGCGCTCACCGACGGTTCGGCAGCGGCACAGGCACGCCTGATGAGCATCATGGCGGTGCGCGTGGGCATGGTGCTGCGCAGCGACCGGGTGGAAAAAGAGGGCGAGGAGGTTGCCCCCGACAAACTGACGCTGTTCGCCGGCATGCCGGCCGCGCTGCAGGTTGAGGTCAAGATCGAAAGCCTTCAGCAGCGGCAACGCCATCGCACGGTGGAGTTCACCGTGCCTCTTCGCAACATCATGCTGACGGTACGGCCATGAAACGCTTCCAAGCCCCCCAACTCCCCGGCCGCCAGCGCGGCGTGGTCCTGGTTTTCGCGCTGATCGCCCTGGTGCTGCTGCTGGTCGGTGCAGCCGCGATGATGCGCTCGATGAACGTCTCGCTGACCAACGCGGGCAATATCGGCTTCAAGCGCGACCTGACCAACCAGGGAGAACTCGCGATGAACCAGGTGGTCGCCGTGCTCAGCACTGGCAACCTCAGTACCGAAGCCGCCCGGCTTGCGGCCAACAAGGCAGAGAACTACAGCGAAGTCATTCTGCCCACCAATCCGCAAGGCGTGCCGCTGGCCTTGCTCACCGACACCGCCTTCGCTGAGGTCGGAGTCGCGACCAGAGACATCAAACCGGCCGACACGGGCGTCGAGGTGCGCTACGTGATCGACCGTCTGTGCAGCGACACCGGCGCTGTCGACCCGTCCCGCTGCAGCATGGCCGGCCCGCCGCCGCCGTCCGGCGTCAGCTGGTCCGAACGGTTGCGCGCCGAAGACAGCTCGAGCGCCGGCGCCGGCGCCGTGCCCCTGCAGGTGGTGTACCGCGTCAGCATCCGTGTCAACGGGCCGCGCGGCACCCAATCCTTCTTCCAATCCACGTTCACGAACAGCAACTGAGCGAAGCCGTGACCGGCCGTCCGCAGGAGAGTCTCATGAAAACCAAGCCTATCAGCGCGCCGGCACGCCGGTACTGCACCGGCCTGCTGCTGCTGTCCCTGCTGAACAGCAGCTGGGCCCAGATACAGCTCGCCGACCAGCCGGTGTTTTCCTCGGTCAGCGTGCCGGGCAATATGGCGCTGGCCCTGTCGGTGGAGTTTCCGACCGCGATCAGCGTGGCGCACAAGGGTGGCACCTACAGCAGCGCGAACACTTATCTGGGCTACTTCGACCCCAACAAGTGCTACGTCTACACCTACCAGTTCAACGACACCACGAAGGTGGATTCGAGCTATTTTTTCCCTGCCAGCCTGGCGGCGAGTCGTACCTGCAGCGGCCAGTGGAGCGGCAACTATATGAACTGGGCCACGATGCAGACCATCGACCCGTTCCGCTGGGCCCTGACCGGCGGCTACCGCTCTACCGACACGGCGACCGAGACCATCCTAGAGAAAGGCTGGGGTTCGGCCCAGGGTGGCATTGGCAACTTCCCCGATCGCGCGATCAGCCCGGCGGCAAACGTACCCAAGGCCACGCCGGTCAACTGGACGACGTTCAACACGAGAACCTATGGCCTGGGCAATGCCATGCGATTCACGGCGAGCGGGAATCTGGCAGGCACCAGTCCCACGCGCTACGGCTCGACCAAGACCCTGGACCCGGCCACCGTTTACCAGCTCATGGTGAGGGTCAAGGTCTGCGACCCGGCGCTGGGCGTCGACAACATGGAGAAGAACTGCACCAAGTACCCGGCCGGCAACTACAAGCCCACCGGGCTGATCCAGAAATATTCCGACCAGATCCGCTACAGCGCCTTTGGCTACCTCAACGATGGCAATCTCAAGCGCGACGGCGCGGTGCTGCGTGCTCAGCAGAAGTTCGTCGGGCCGACCCGGCCGGTACCCGGAGGCCAGCCGCTCGCGACCACAGCCCCCGAATGGAATGCCGACACGGGTGTCATCTATGACAACCCGCACTTTGAAGAAAAGGAAACCAACAAAGCCTTCGACGTGGCCAGCGCCAATAGTGGCGTGATGAACTATCTGAACAAGTTCGGTCAAATCAATCGAAGCCTGACCAACAACTACAAGACCTACGACCCGGTGAGCGAGTTGCACTATGCAGCCGTGCGCTACTTCAGAAATTTGGGCAATGTGCCGGATTGGTCAGCCCCTGGCACCACTCCGGAGCAGAGCGCCGTTTTTGCGGATGGTTTCCCGGTGCTGACCGCGTGGGAAGACCCGATCCTCTACTCCTGCCAGAAAAACTTCATTCTGGGCATCGGCGACACCAATAGCCATGCCGACCGTAACTTGCCGTTCGCGGGCGGTAACTCCGAGCCCACCCCAGACAAATTGCTCAATGACGACACGTTCAAAGCCGTGGACGCCACCAACAAGGTCGGCGAGCTGCAGAACTCCAACAAGTCCCTGGGTACGCAGCAAAACATCGCCAATAACAATGCCGGTGCGCTGATGGCCGGCATGGCCTACTACGCCAACACCAAGGACATCCGGCCGGAAGAAAAGATGCCGGGCCGCCAGGCCGTCCAGACCTACTGGCTGGACGTGCTGGAAACCGGGTTCAAGAATCAGAACACCAACCCCTTCTATCTGGCCACCAAGTTCGGCGGCTTCACCGTGCCCGAGGGCTTCGACCCCGATGCGCGGACCACCGCCCTGCCGGAGACCTGGTGGCGCACCAACACGGACACGGTGGGAACGAATATCCCGCGCCCGGACAACTACTTCACCGCCGACCGCCCGGACCTGATGGTGGACGGCCTGACCAAGGCCTTTGCAAGCATCGCCTCCAAGCTCAAGGCCAACACCACCACATTGCAAACCGCCATGCCCCAGGTCACGACCACCGGCTCGGCCAGCTTTGCGGCGCTGTTTGACGCCACCACCTGGAGCGGTGAGTTGGCCGCCTCGAAATCGACCTTCGATGAAACCTCCGGCGCACCGGTGCAGACCGAGTCCTGGAAATTCTCAGCCAAGCTCGACAACCAGGCCAAGGGCACCGGCTGGGACGGCGGCCGGGTGATCATCACGCACAACGGCACCAGCGGGGTACCCTTCCGCTATGACAGTCTGGCCAGTTCGCAAAAGACAGCTCTGAACACGGCCTACCGCAGCGGCGACGATGGCGTGGACTATGTGAACTATCTGCGCGGCGAGCGCCAGTACGAGATATCGGTAGCAACCGACGCCAGCAAAAAGGTCTACCGTGACCGCAGCAGCCTGGTCGGCGATATCGTCAACTCCCGCGTACGCGTCGTGGTGGAACCCAACGAGCGCTACTCGGATGCCACCAACCCCGGCTACAACGACTTTAAGAAGAAGTACGCCAAGCGCAAGGCCATGGTCTATGTGGGGACCAATGCGGGCATGCTGCACGGTGTCGATGCCTCATCGACCACAACGGCTGGCAATGAGGTGTTTGCCTATGTGCCCGGCGCGCTTTATGAGGGCCCCAGCGGAACGCCCGCCGTCAACGGCTTGCAGGCCCTGGGCAAGCCCGAGTTCACCCACTACAACTTCGTCGATGGCTCGCCGGTGGTGGGCGACGTCGATCTCGGCCGCACGGTTGGCGGTAGCGGCACCAACTGGCGCACCCTGATGATCGGCTCGTTGGGCAAGGGCGGAAAGTCCATTTTTGCGCTCGATGTCACCAACCCGGCCGGCACGACCGACGCGACTGAAGCGGCCAATATGGCCACCGAGAGCAGCGCTGCCACCAGAGTGCTGTGGGAGTTCAGCGACAAGGACGGCCTGGGCTTCACCTACGGCGAACCGGCCCTGGTCAAGACCCGCAAGCACGGCTGGGTGGTGGTCTTCGGCTCCGGCTACAACAACGGGGACGGCAAGGGCTATCTCTTCATTCTCAACGCGCGCACCGGCGAGCTGCTTGCCAAGGTCGAGGCGAAAGGCGGCAAGGAGGGCACAGCCGCCGCACCTACGGGCCTGGCCCATGTGCAGGCCTATGTGCCGGACCTGACCGACAACACCGTCGAAAGCGTCTATGCCGGTGACCTGTTCGGCCAATTGTGGCGCTTTGACCTGACCAAGACCGATGCCGGCGACTATCCGAGCCCGCAACTATTCGCTGAGTTGAAGGACTCGACCGGCACGGTCGCCCTGCCCATCACCTCGCGACCCCTGGTGGTGATACAGCCCAACACCAACAAGCGCTATGTGACGGTGGGCACCGGCCGCTTGCTGCACAGCACCGACAGCGGCAATACCCAGGGCCAGCGCTTTTACGCCATCATCGACGGCGTCGGCGTGCGCCCCAACAAGGCGTCGGACCTGCCGGCAGGCATCAGCTTCCCGATTGGCAATGCCAAACTCAAGCAGCTGACCGATCTGACGCAGGCGATCGTGCTGGACCTGAAGAGCGAAATCGGCTGGTATGTGGATCTGGGGCGCCTGGGCGCAGGCGCCGGCTGGCGCGTGATCTCGGACCCGGCCTCCTTCAACGGCATCGTGGCCTTCGCAGCGATGGTGCCCTCCTCGGCCGACGCCTGTGCGCCTTCGGGCAGCAGCCGCGTCTATGCGATCGATCTGGGCAGAGGCCAGTCGGTGTTCGAGCCCAATAACAAGACCTTCATCGATCTGGCCGGCGTTGTAACCGATCTGCGCTTCTATAGCGTGAGCGGCAAGCCGCGGCTGCTGGCAGGCACAGACACCGGCAAGATCACCCCGTTGCCTGGCAGCTACAGCGGAAAGCAAGGTCTGCGGCGACTCAACTGGCGCCAACTCAACCAGTAAGCAACTCCGATAGCAAAGCGCCGGCATCAAGCCGGCGCTGTCGTTTTGGAGACGGGCTTAGCCGCTGCTCAGCGCGGCAACTCGCTCTCCCCCATCAGGAACTCATCCACCGCCCGCGCCGCCTGACGGCCTTCGCGGATGGCCCAGACGACCAGGCTCTGGCCACGGCGCATATCGCCGGCGGCAAAGACCTTGGGCACATTGGTCTGGTAACCGCCGGTGAACTCGACCGTGGCCTTGGCGTTGCCGCGGTTGTCCTTGGCCACGCCGAAGGCGTCCAGCACGGTCGCGACCGGGGCGACGAAACCCATCGCCAGAAAGACCAGATCGGCCTTCAGCACCTGCTCGGAGCCGGCCACCTCGACCATCTTGCCGCCTTGCCATTCGACGCGCACGGTCTTGACGCCGGTGACTTTGCCCTTCTCACCGAGGAACTCCTTGGTGGCGATCGCGAACTCGCGCTCGCAGCCTTCTTCGTGGCTGGACGAGGTGCGCAGCTTGATCGGCCAGTAGGGCCAGGTCAGCGGGCGGTCCTCGACCTCGGGAGGCTGGGGCATCAGCTCGAACTGGGTGACGCTCTTGGCACCGTGGCGGTTGCTCGTGCCCACGCAATCGCTGCCGGTGTCGCCGCCGCCGATCACGATCACATGCTTGCCGTCGGCGCGGATCTGGCCCTTGAGCTTGTCGCCGGCATTGACCTTGTTCTGCTGCGGCAGGAATTCCATCGCGTAATGGATGCCGCTCAGCTCACGGCCCGGCACCGGCAGATCGCGCGAGGTCTCGGCACCGCCGGCCAGCAGCACCGCATCGAACTGGCTCTTCAGCTCATCCGGGCTGATGCTTTCCTTGGCCCAGTTGGTGATCTTGCTGTCGGCGGGCAGTTCGGCCACCAGCACGCCGGTGCGGAACACCACACCCTCGGCCTCCATCTGCTTGACGCGGCGGTCGATATGCGACTTCTCCATCTTGAAGTCGGGGATGCCGTAGCGCAGCAGGCCGCCGACGCGGTCGTTCTTCTCGAACACCGTCACCGCATGGCCGGCACGCGCCAGCTGCTGGGCCGCCGCCAGGCCGGCCGGGCCGGAGCCGACCACGGCCACGGTCTTGCCGGTCCGGGTCTTGGGCGGCTGGGGCTTGACCCAGTCCTCTTCCCAGGCGCGGTCGATGATGGCGTGCTCGATGGACTTGATGCCCACCGCATCGTCGTTGACGTTCAGCGTGCAGGCCGCCTCGCAGGGCGCGGGACAGATGCGGCCGGTGAACTCGGGGAAGTTGTTGGTGCTGTGCAGCACGGTGATGGCGTTGCGCCAATCACCGCGGTACACCAGGTCATTGAAGTCCGGAATGATGTTGTTGACCGGGCAGCCGCTATTGCAGAAGGGCGTGCCGCAGTCCATGCAGCGCGCACTCTGAATCTTGGCCTGGTCGGCATTCAGGCCGATGACGAATTCCTTGTAACCCTTGACGCGCGTGGCGACGGGCTCATAGCCCTCTTCCAGACGCTCATACTCCATGAAGCCGGTGACTTTTCCCATGACAGACTTTCTTTCTTAGACCTTGGCGGCCGAGGCGGGTGCCTTGGCATGAGCAATGGTGTCGGCAGCCTCCTTGGCCGCATGGATCTCGCCCAACGCACGGCGGTACTCGTGCGGGAAGACCTTGACGAACTTGGCGCGCGAGGCGGCCCAGTGGTCCAGGATGTCGCGGGCGCGCTGGCTGCCGGTCCAGCGGTGGTGATCCTCGATCATCTTCTTCAGGATCGCCTCGTCGGTCTGCTGCTCGGCACCGGCCAGGTGGTGCCAGACCGCGCGCTCCAGCGTGGCTTCCTGCTCGGCGGCGGGCTGCACCTTGTCCAGCGCCACCATGGCCGGGTTGCAGCGGCCGGCGAACTGGCCATCCTCGTCATAGACATAGGCGATGCCGCCGCTCATGCCGGCCGCGAAATTGCGGCCGGTCTTGCCCAGCACGACGACGGTGCCGCCGGTCATGTACTCGCAGCCATGGTCGCCGGTGCCCTCGACCACCGCCGAGGCGCCCGACAGCCGCACCGCGAAGCGCTCGCCAGCCACGCCGCGGAAGAAGGCCTCGCCACGGGTCGCGCCGTAGAGCACGGTGTTGCCGACGATGATGTTCTTGGTGGCGTCGCCGCGGAAGTCGATGCTGGGGCGCACGACGACGCGGCCGCCGGACAGGCCCTTGCCGGTGTAGTCGTTGGCGTCACCGATCAGATAGAAGGTGATGCCCTGCGCCAGGAAGGCGCCGAAGCTCTGGCCACCGGTGCCCTCCATCTGGATGAAGATGGTCTGGTCCGGCAGGCCCTCGGGCTTGCGGCGGATCAGCTCGCCGGACAGCATCGCGCCGACCGTGCGGCGCACATTGCTGACCTGCTGCATGAACTGCACCTTCTCGCCGCGCTCGAAGGCGGGCAGGCACTTCTCGATCAGCTTGACGTCCAGCGCGCGGTCCAGGCCGTGGTCCTGCGTGTCGTTGTGGATGCGGGCCACCTCGGGCGGCATCACCGGCCGGTGGAACACGCGGGCGAAGTCCAGGCCCTTGGCCTTCCAGTGCGTGATGCCTTTCTTGGTGTCCAGCAGGTCGCTGCGGCCGATCAGCTCGTCGAATTTGCGCAGACCCAGCTGGGCCATGATCTGGCGGGCTTCCTCGGCGACGAAGAAGAAATAGTTGACGACATGCTCGGGCTTGCCGGTGAACTTGGCGCGCAGCAGCGGATCCTGCGTGGCCACGCCAACCGGGCAGGTGTTCAGATGGCATTTGCGCATCATGATGCAGCCCTCGGCCACCAGCGGCGCGGTCGCGAAGCCGAATTCGTCGGCGCCCAAGAGCGCGCCGATCACGACGTCGCGGCCGGTCTTCATCTGGCCATCGGCCTGCACGCGAACGCGGCCGCGCAGGCGGTTCAGCACCAGGGTCTGCTGCGCCTCGGCCAGGCCCAGCTCCCAGGGTGTGCCGCAATGCTTGATCGAGCTCCAGGGCGAGGCGCCGGTGCCGCCGTCATGGCCGGCGATCACGATATGGTCGGCCTTGGCCTTGGCCACGCCGGTCGCGATCGTGCCGACGCCGACTTCGGAGACCAGCTTGACGGACACATCGGCGCGCGGGTTGACGTTCTTCAGATCGTGGATCAGCTGGGCCAGATCCTCGATCGAATAGATGTCATGGTGCGGCGGCGGCGAGATCAGGCCGACGCCGGGCACCGAGTAGCGCAGCATGCCGATGTAGTCGGTCACCTTGCCACCGGGCAGCTGGCCGCCCTCGCCGGGCTTGGCGCCCTGGGCCATCTTGATCTGGATCTGGTCGGCACTGACCAGGTACTCGGTCGTGACACCGAAGCGGCCGGACGCGACCTGCTTGATCTTGGAGCGCAGGCTGTCGCCTTCCTTGAGCTCGTAGTCGACCGCGATGACCTTGTTGCCGATCACATCGCTGACCTTGGTGCCGGCGCTGATCTTGATGCCCTTGAGCTCGTTGCGGTAGCGGGCCGGATCTTCGCCACCCTCGCCGGTATTGCTCTTGCCGCCGATGCGGTTCATCGCGACGGCCAGGGTCGCATGGGCCTCGGTGCTGATCGAGCCCAACGACATCGCGCCGGTGGCAAAGCGCTTGACGATCTCGGCCGCCGGCTCCACCTCATCCAGCGGGATCGCTTTGCTCGGATCGATCTTGAACTCGAACAGGCCGCGCAGGGTCATGTGGCGCTTGCTCTGATCATTGATCAGCTGCGCGTATTCCTTGTAGGTCTCGAACTTGCCGGAGCGCGCGCTGTGCTGCAGCTTGGCGATCGCGTCGGGCGTCCACATATGCTCTTCACCGCGGGCGCGCCAGGCGTATTCGCCGCCAGCGTCCAGCATGGTTTCCAGCACCGGGTCGTCGCCGAAGGCGGCCTTGTGCAGGCGGATCGACTCCTCGGCCACCTCGAACACGCCGATGCCGCCGACCTGGGTGGCGGTGCCACGGAAGTACTTCTCGACGAAGTCCTTCTTCAAGCCGATGGCCTCGAAGATCTGCGCACCGCAGTAGGACATATAGGTCGAGATGCCCATCTTGGACATGATCTTCGACAGGCCCTTGCCGACCGCCTTGATGTAGTTGTAGACCGCCTTGTCGGCGCTCAGATTGCCCGGCAGCTCGGCATGCATGCTGCTGAGCGTTTCCAGCGCCAGATAGGGGTGGACGGCCTCCGCGCCGAAGCCGGCCAGCACCGCGAAGTGATGGACCTCGCGCGCCGTGCCGGTTTCGACCACCAGGCCGGCGGTCGTGCGCAGGCCCTCACGCACCAGATGGTGGTGCACGGCGGACAGCGCCAGCAGCGCGGGGATGGCGACACGGCTGGCGCTCAGGTGCCGGTCCGAAATGATCAGGATGTTGTGGCCACTGCGGATCGCGTCCTGGGCTGAAGCGCACAGCGAGGCCAGCTGGGCCTCGACACCTTCATGGCCCCAGGCCAGCGGGTAGGTGATGTCCAGCTCATAGGACTTGAACTTGCCGTTGGTATGAGACTCGATGCCGCGCAGGCGCGCCATGTCCTTGAAGTCCAGGATGGGCTGGGTCACTTCCAGCCGCATCGGCGGGTTCACCGCATTGATGTCCAGCAGATTGGGCTTGGGGCCGACAAAGCTGTTCAGGCTCATCACGATGTTCTCGCGGATCGGATCGATCGGCGGGTTCGTGACCTGGGCGAACAGCTGCTTGAAGTAGTTGTACAGCGGCTTGTTCTTGCTCGACAGCACCGCCAGCGGCGAGTCGTTGCCCATCGAGCCTATGCCCTCTTCGCCATTGGTCGCCATCGGCGCCATCAGGAACTTGATGTCTTCCTGTGTGAAGCCGAAGGCCTGTTGGCGCTCCAGCAGCGGCGTCTCGAAGACCACGGGCTTGACCTCGGCCACTTCGATGTCGTCGAGCTTGACGCGGACGTTGTCGATCCACTGGCGGTAGGGCCGCGCGTTGGCGTACTGGTTCTTCAGCTCCTCGTCATCGACGATGCGGCCCTGCTCGAGGTCGATCAGGAACATCTTGCCCGGCTGCAGGCGCCACTTCTTGACCACCTTGCCCTCGGCAATCGGCAGCACGCCGGACTCGGAGGCGAGGATGACCAGATCGTCATCGGTGACCCAGTAGCGGGCGGGGCGCAGGCCATTGCGGTCCAGTGCGGCGCAGACCTGGCGGCCATCGGTGAAGACCATCGCGGCCGGGCCGTCCCAGGGCTCCATCATCGCCGCGTGGTACTCGTAGAAGGCGCGGCGGCGCGGGTCCATCAGCTCGTGCTGTTCCCAGGCTTCCGGGATCATCATCATCGCCGCATGGGCCAGCGGATAACCGCTCATCGTCAGCAGCTCGATCGCGTTGTCGAAGGTCGCGGTGTCGGACTGGTGCTCGAAGCTGATCGGGTAGAGCTTCTTCAGGTCGTCGCCCAGCACCGGTGACTTCATCACGCCCTCGCGGGCCCGCATCCAGTTGAAGTTGCCCTTGACGGTATTGATCTCGCCGTTGTGGGCGACCATGCGATACGGGTGAGCCAGCGGCCACTCGGGGAAGGTGTTGGTCGAGAAGCGCTGGTGCACCAGCGCGATGGCCGAGACCACGCGTGGGTCGGCCAGGTCCTTGTAATAGCTGCCCACCTGGTCGGCCAGCAGCAGGCCCTTGTAGATCACGGTGCGGCAGCTCATGCTGGGCACGTAGTACTCGCGGCTGTGGGTCAGCTTCAGCGCCTGGATTGCGCTGGAGGCAGTCTTGCGGATCACATAGAGCTTGCGCTCCAGCGCGTCGGGCACGATCACATCGGTGCCGCGGCCGATGAAGATCTGCCGGATGATGGGTTCCTTCTCGCGCACCGTCGGCGACATCGGCATCTCGCGGTTCACCGGCACATCGCGCCAGCCCAGCAAGACCTGACCCTCGGCCTTGATCGCGCGGGCCAGCTCCTGCTCGCAGGCCAGACGCGAGGCATGCTCCTTGGGCAGGAAAACCATGCCGACGCCGTACTCACCCGGGGGGGGCAAGGTGATGCCCTGCTGTGCCATCTCGGCGCGGTAGTAGTCGTCCGGGATCTGGATCAGGATGCCGGCGCCATCGCCCATCAGCTTGTCAGCGCCGACGGCACCGCGATGGTCCAGGTTTTCAAGGATCTTCAGACCTTGCTGAACGATGGAGTGGGCCTTCAGCCCCTTGATGTGGGCGACGAAACCGAGGCCGCAGGCGTCCTTCTCGTTCGACGGGCGATACAAGCCATGTTCGGCCAGGTCTCGGATCTCGGCTTGTTGCAACTCTGTGGCCTTGGTCATGGCTCTCTCCACGCTATCAGCAATGGCGCGAAGCGTACTGCGCCGCAGCAAAACCATCAAGTTCGATTAAATGGGGTCAGATTCAAATAAAAACCCGCCAAATCAAATCACGCCTTTTAATTAGGGACAGAGTCATCAGCACGCTTGCGCGGGCGGCCCCGGCTGCGGGGCGCCATCGGACGGTCAACCTGTGCGGCAAGCCCTTGCAAGAAACTTGCCGAGCCGAGCGGCCAGCCCTTCAGGGCGGAGGCCGTCAGTGCCCCGACCTCTTCGTCGCTGAGACCCTGCTCCATCAGCTCACGGTAGGCAGCCTCGCGCTCGAAGGGTGTGTTGCCCAAGGCCCAGTACATCGGATGTTCGGTGACCAGCGGATCGCGCCGGCGCCCCAGGTGGTGGGCGCAGCTGGACCAGGGGTAGGCGCCCGCATCCACCGCCATGCCGGCCCGCAGCGGATTCAGCTCGATATAGCGCGCGCAGGCGAGCAGATGGCGCTCGCCCTCGATCAGTGCCGCGCGGAAGCGCCCTTCCCACAAGGTGCCGCTACGACCATGACGATGGTTGAACCAGCCCACATAGCGCCGCCCCAGCGACTGCATCATGCGGCTCAAGCCATCCACCTGCCGCGGTGTGGCCAGCAGGTGTACATGGTTGTCCATCAGCACATAGGCATGGATGGCAACCTGATGGGTTAGCGCACACTCCCGCAAGGTGGCGAGGAAATGCTGACGGTCTTGGTCGTCGACGAAGATGGCCTGGCGGTTGTTGCCGCGCTGGATGATGTGGTGCGGCTGGCCGGGCAGCACCAGGCGGGGAAGTCGGGCCATGGGATCGGGCTTTAATTGAACCTGACCCCATTATGAAGGAAAGATCAGAACAGCTGCTTGCCGGTCAGGCGCTGGTGCTCGCGCAAGGCGAAGCGGTCGGTCATGCCGGCGATGTAGTCGGCGCAGGCACGGTGGGCGTCATCGGTCTGCGCGTGATCGGCAGGCAGCTGGCTGCTGTCGTTGATGTAAATCTCGAACAGCTCGCGCAGCACCTGTTCGGCACGCAGTCGGGTCTCCTGCACCTGGGGGTGGCGGTAGAGCTTGGCAAAGAGAAAGCGCTTGAGCTCGGTGCTGGCGGTGCGCATCTCGGGGCTGAAGCGCAGCAGCGGAGCCTGCGCCCGCACGGCATCGACGTCGGCCGGCGCCACCGCATCCAAGGCGGCCTGGCTGGCCTTGATGATGTCGTAGACCTGCTCCGACAGCATGCGGCGTATGGTTTCGAACAGCAGCCGCTTGCCCTTGAGTTGCGGAAACTCGGCCAGCGCCTGGCGCAGATAGCGCTGCACCAGCGACACCTCTTCCAGCTGCTCCAGCTCGATCAACCCGGAACGCACCCCGTCATCGATGTCGTGCGCGTTGTAGGCCACCTCGTCGGCCAGATTGCAGAGCTGGGCTTCGAGGCCGGGCTGCTGGCCGCCCAGAAAGCGTGCCGCCACGCCGCCCGGCTCGGCCGCCTCCAGCAGCTGCGCATTGCGCTTGCTGCAATGCTTCAGGATGCCCTCGCGGGTCTCGAAGCTCAGGTTCAGCCCGTCGAAGGCCGGGTAGCGTTGCTCCAGCTGGTCGACCACGCGCAGGCTCTGCAGATTGTGTTCAAAGCCGCCATGCCCGCGCATGCATGCGTCCAGCACGTCCTGACCCGCATGGCCGAAAGGCGTATGGCCCAGATCGTGGGCCAGCGCGATCGCCTCGACCAGATCCTCATCCAGCCGCAAGGTGCGGGCGATCGAGCGGCCAAGTTGCGCCACCTCCAGCGAATGCGTCAGCCGGGTGCGGAACAGATCGCCCTCATGATTCAGGAAGACCTGGGTCTTGTAGACCAGACGCCGGAACGCGGTGCTGTGGACGATGCGGTCACGGTCGCGCTGGTACTCGCTGCGTGTCGGGGCCGGCGGCTCGGCGAACCGCCGACCACGGCTGTTGAGAGGATCACAAGCGTAGCGGGCGAGCGGCATCGTGGCGGGATTGATTGTTCAGTCGGCGGCGTTGGCTTCAAGCACCTCGGCCACCAGCGCATCCGGTGCCCCGCGCATGCCAGCCTTGCCCAGGCCCTCGATCAACACGAAGCGGATCTCGCCACCCTCGCTTTTCTTGTCCACCCGCATCAGCTCGAGATAGCGATCAACACCCAGGCGCGGCGCCCGCACCGGCAAGCCGGCCGCCGCGATCAGGCGGCGCATGCGGGTCAGAAACTCCGGCGGCATCAGGCCCAAGCGCACCGACAGATCACTGGCCAGCACCATGCCGCAGCCAACGCCCTCGCCATGCAGCCATTCGCCATAGCCCAGGCCGGTCTCGATCGCATGGCCAAAGGTGTGGCCGAAATTCAGAATGGCACGCAGGCCCTGCTCGCGCTCGTCCTGGCCGACGACCCAGGCCTTGATCTCGCAGCTGCGCTTGACCGCATAGGCCAGCGCCGCCTTGTCGCGCGCCAGCAGCGCACCCAGATTGGCCTCGATCCAGTCGAGGAAGTCGGCGTCAGCGATCGGCCCGTACTTGATGACCTCGGCCAGGCCTGCGGCCAGCTCGCGCGGTGGCAGTGTGTCCAGCGTGTCCAGGTCTGCAATCACCCGGGCCGGCTGGTAGAAGGCGCCGAGCATGTTCTTGCCCAGCGGATGGTTGATCGCGGTCTTGCCACCGACCGAGGAGTCGACCTGGGCCAGCAAGGTGGTAGGCACCTGTACAAAAGGCACGCCGCGCATATAGATGGCGGCCGCAAAGCCGGTCATGTCGCCGACCACGCCACCACCCAGCGCGAACAGCACGGTTTTGCGATCCGAGGCGCTGCCCAGCAGGTGGTCGACGATCTGATTCATCGTCGCCCAGTCCTTGTACTGCTCGCCGTCCGGCAGGACCACGGCATCGACCCGCCTGTAGTGAGCCAGCAGTCTGCTGCGCAGTCGCTCCAGGTAGAGCGGCGCCACCGTGGCATTGCTGACGATCAGGGCCGCCGCGGCACGGGGCAAGCCGTGCCAGGTGGCAGGATCCTCCAGCAGCTGCGGGCCGATCAGGATGTCGTAGCTGCGCTCGGCCAGCGCGATGGAAACCGTGGAGGGGGAACAGCGATCACTACTCATAAGCAGCGAGTGTACGGGCGTGCCGCAGCGCTGTTGGTTCAGCAACGCTCCGCGCCCACCGTCGCCGCCACCCGCGCCGGATCCACCAGCCCGGCCAGTTCCAGCTGCATCAGAATCATATTGACCAAGGCATGCACCGATGGCCGCCCCGTCTCCAGCACGAAATGCGCGGTGCGCCGGTACAGCGGATCACGCTGGGCATAGAGCTCGCGCAGCTTCTTCAAGGGATCCTTGACCTGCAGCAGCGGGCGCTGCGTGTCGTGGCGCAGGCGGCGGAAGAGTTCTTCGGGGGAGGAGCGGAGGTAGACCACCGTGGCCTGTCGATGCAAGACCTCTCGATTGGCCTCGCGCAGCACGGCACCGCCGCCGGTGGCCAGCACCATGTCTTGCGGGCTGCAAAGCAAGTCCGCAATCACCTCGGACTCGACATCCCTGAACTTCTCCTCGCCCTGCTGGTCGAAAAAGCTGCGGATGCTCTGACCCAGGCGACTCTCGATCTCGGCATCGGAGTCCACACAAGCCACGCTCAATTGCCGCGCCAGCTGGCGGCCGACGGTGGACTTGCCACCGCCGGGCATGCCGACAAGAGCAACTACAAAAGGCAAGACAGTTCGCCCATTCAGTTCGGGCTGGCGCAGTTGCCGGTCGTGCCGTAAGGGCTAAGCACAAAAGGCGGGGCACCGTCTTGCGTCAAGATATCGGCGGGCACGATCAGCAGCCGCGCCGTGCCCTTGAGCGTCCCCACCGTGTCTCCTTCCGCAGCAAGCCGGCCGGTCCAGGCAGGCGGGCTCACGACGCCGGAAGCACTGACCCGGATCGAGAACTCAACCCAAGAGCCAAAGCTCTGCGCATACTCGATTCGCAAAGTCGCCATACCAGCAGCATTGGTCCTGGTCGAGCCGACAAAGCTGATCGACACATCCGACTTGCGCGGATCCAACTGACCGCTGCCGTTGACGTCTTCACCCGTCTCTATCGTGCCGTTCCGATAACCGACACCGACCGCATTGTCTTCATTGATGCAAGTGGCAAGCTCGGTCTTGATCCAGTTGGAGCCGACGCGGCTCCAGAAACCCTTTCGATAGGTCGGCAGATCCAGCACAGCCGCCAGTTGGGCATCGGGCCGCGGGTTACCGGCCGCATCAACAACCAGCACGGTGAAGTCATGCGCGTATGTATTCTGGTTGACGATCACCAGATTGTTGGAACCCACGGAGACCGACACCGCCTCCTCCACCACAGTCAGCGATACCGTGCGCAATCTCTCCACCGGGCAAGCGGCTATCTGCTCGACCGCATCCGTCTTGCCGAAGCATGCATAGATTTTCAGTTGCTCGGTCGGGCTGGAGCGGCGACCGGCGATAAAACTGGAAACTGCCACGCCATTGGCATCGGCCACGATCACCTTGTCCTTGCCCGAACTGATGTCGCCATCGGTGCCAGAGACATTGGCACCAAAGCCAAGCCGCACACGAACATTCGGCACAGGCTCGTTCTTGTCACTACGGAACAGCAGGCGCAACTCCGAACGGTTGTTGGTGCTGCCCACCTGATTGACATTGACCACCACCGGCGAGGCCGTGAAAGTGGCCGAGGCAATTGCTGTTCCTACCGGCACATCGGAGACGCTGGCGTCAATCTGCACCGTGCTCTCCAGGCGAACACCACCGGGCGCTTCTGCCCTGATCACCGTCGGCCCAGTTCCGGCAGCGGTATAGGAGTAGAGATACTTGCCGAGCGCATCGGTTTTGCCTGCGCCACTCGAGGCGCCAGGGCCCGACACAGTGATGTCGACACCCGCCATCGGGTTCGATCCCGAATCCGTCAAGGTGTATTCCACCTGACCTGGAGAACCGGTCGTCAGGGTTGCCGGCAGCAGGGTCGCCGTCAGCCGGGAACCGGTGACGATAAAGCTGGCTTCGCGGGACAGGGCACCAATATTGGCCGTGACCTTGATCGTGCGGTTGGTACGGTCGGCGCCAATCCGCACCGAGGCTTTGGCCTGGCCGTTGACATCGGTCGTTGCATTACCTACAACGATAACCGCGCCCTTGTCGTCAGCCACAAACCTTACGGGCAGACCTGACACTGCGTTTCGTGCAGAGTCGACGGCCGTCACAGTCACCTCCACCGGGTCTGTCCCAGTATTCGTGACATTGGTACGGCTCAGCACTATCGACATGTCATTGGCTTCGGGAACGACCACGACCGCGTCGACGACATTCAAAGTCACGCTCTTTTCAATCGTACCGCTAACTGCTTTCAAAGTGATGCTGCGATTGCCTTTACCGCCTCCAAGATCAACCTGGGCCGTAAGCTGTCCGGTCGTCGCGTCGGTTGTGGCTGGGGCGCCTTTCATGAAGGCCGTGTTTGAAGGATCGACCACCTGCAGGCTCACGGGTACGCCGCCCGTTGCGTTGCGAGAGGCATCCAGCGAGGTCACCGTCAGTGTCGCCTGCTGACTACCATCGTTGGCGACCGTGTCAGGAGTCAGTTGCAAAGCGAGATCTGCGACCTTCGACGCTGCAGGAGGAGCAGTCCCATCACCACCGCCCACTACTGGGTCTCCGGAAGCACCACCACCACCACCACATGCGCCCAGCAGCGCCGTCAGACCGAGCACCACGGCATAGCGCCACACGCTCGTCTTCGGTAATTTGAAACTCATCATTCGATCACTCCTTATGCACCGCGCCCTGTTCAAAGGACGCGGCCTTCTCCCTATGTTTGTGCGTGCGGATGACTCAACGCACGGTCACCCGATCATTCACAACCTTGGGTGTCAAGAAAATCAGCAACTCGGTCTTGCTTGATGTCCGCGACTTGTTGCGGAATAGATGCCCCAGCACCGGCACATCGCCCAGCAGCGGCACTTGAGAAACGTCCTCGCGCTCGTCCAGTGTGAAGATGCCACCGATCACGACGGTGCCGCCGTTCTCGACCAGCACCTGGGTCTGCACATGCTTGGTGTTGATCGCATAACCCTGTGGCGTCAAGGTGCCGCGGCTGTCCTTGTTGACGTCCACATTCAGGATCACATTGCCCTCGGGCGTGATCTGCGGCGTCACTTCCAGCTTCAGATTGGCCTTGCGGAACTGGATCGAGGTGGCGCCGCTGGCGGTGGCCACCTGGTAGGGCAGCTCTTCACCTTGCTCGATCAGCGCCCGCACCTGGTCGGCCGTCACGACACGCGGGCTCGAGACAATCTTGCCCTTGCCATCGGCTTCCAGTGCCGACAATTCCAGATTCAGGAAGCGGTTGGCCGAGGCACTGAACAGCGATAGCGCAAAGGTCGCCGCCGTGGCGCCGCCGAAGCTGTCCGACGAGACATTGGCCGGCAGGTTGACGAAGTTGCTGTTGGCGTAGTTCTGCGCCACGCCCTGGTTGGTCTGCGCACCGACGGCCAGCGAGTTGCCGCCTATGGTCACATAGTTGCTGCCGCCGACGTTATAGCCGGGGATGCCGCCTTGCAGGCCGCGCAAGTCCTGCGAACCCAGCTTGACGCCCAGCGAGCGACCGAACTTGTCGTCGGCCTCGACGATGCGGGCCTCGATCAGCACCTGCCGCACCGGGACATCGATCTTGGCGATCATCGCCAGGATCTCCTCCAGCTTGGACGGGATGTCGGAGACGAAGAGCTGGTTGGTCCGGGTCTCGTAGATCACGCTGCCGCGCGGCGACAGGATGCGGGTGTTGTTGCTGCCACCGCCACCGCCACCGCCACCGCCACCGCCACCCTGGCCGGCCGTCTGGCCACTCAGCCCCTTGGCCACTTCCTCGGCCTTGGTGTAGTTCAGTTGGATGGCCTGCGTGCGGGTCGGCTCCAGCTGCGCGATCTGGGCCTTGGTTTCCAGATCCAGCTTCTCCTTGGCCGCCAACTCATCCTTGGGTGCAATCCACAAGACATTGCCGGACTTGCGCAGCCCCAGGCCCTTGGCCTGCATGATGATGTCCAGCGCCTGATCCCAGGGCACATCCTTCAGGCGCAAGGTCACATTGCCGGTCACGGTGTCGCTGGTCACCACATTGAAGTTGGTGAAGTCGGCGATCACCTGCAGCAGGGCCCGAACTTCGATGTTCTGGAAGTTCAGCGACAGTTTGTCGCCCGCATAGCCAGGGCCCGTCGTCAGCTTGTTGGGGTCGACCTTGACCGGCCGCACCTCCAGCACGAACTGGTTGTCGCTCTGGTAGGCGCTGTGCTCCCAATTGCCCTTGGGCTCGACCAGCATGCGCACGCGCTCGCCGTTCTGGGTCGTCGAGATGGTTTGCACCGGGCTGCCGAAATCAGCGACGTCGAGCTTGCGGCGCAGCCGGTCGGGCAGATTCGCGCGCAGGAACTCGACCACCAGGTTCTGACCCTGCTGCTGGATGTCCACGCCGACCTGGTTGCTCGGCAGGTTGACGATCACGCGGCCGGTGCCATCGGCGCTGCGGCGAAAGTCGATATCCTGCAAGGTCTGCGGCGAGCTGTTGAGACTCTGCGCAAAGTGCACTGGCTCGGCGCTGCCGCTCGGCGCGGCGGCAACTCCGGGCGCGCTGTCCAGCACGATCACCAGCGCGTTGTCCTGGATCTCGGCGCGGTAGCCGGAGGGCTGCCGCAGATTCAGCACCAGCCGGGTCCGGTCACCGGCCTGAGCCACATTGGCCGAACGCAGATTGCCCTGATTGATCTCGACCAGACTGCGCCCCATCGCATTGCTGATGCCCGGCAGATCGATCGCGATGCGCGGTGGCGTCTGCACCGTGAATCCCTTGGGCACTTCGGTCAGCGGCTGGGTGAGCTCGATACGCACCACCTCCACGCCCGCTTGCTGCACGCTGTTGATCGAGCGTATCGCGTTCTGGGCCCAGGCCTGCGCCGGCACAAGAACACATGCGCCGAAGGCCAAAGCCAGAGGTCCCGCTATATGGCGCCAGAGGCTCATCCTGATGGTCTCCTGAAAATTCTTCATCGTCCCGTCTCCTGCAGCTGGAGGGTACTGGTGCGTTCAATCCACTCGCCCGCAGCGTCTTGGACGACTTCTCGCAAGGTAATTTCGGTCTCGCTGATCTGGGTCACACGGCCGAAGTTCTGGCCCAGATAGTCGCCACCCTTGACCTGGTGCAGCAGGTTGTCGACCCGCAGCAAGGCGTAGCGACGGCTCTGCCGGGTCAGACTGCCGACCATGGACATGCTGTCCAAGGGATAGGCTTCCAGCGGCTCGCGCCGACGGTTCATCTCGGCGGCCAGCAGGGAACTGGGCTGGGCCGCCTCCTGCTTGAGGGCCACGCTGAGCTTTTGCGTGCTGAAAGGGTCGGCACCGGCCTGCGCCTCGTAGGGCTGCGGCAGGAATTTCTTCGGCGGCACCAGCGGCTTGATGGTCGCGCGGGCGGACTTACGCTCCTGCTCCATCCACTGCTGCAGCTCGTCCAGATCGGCCGCGCAGCCACCCAACAGGGCCAGGCTCAGCATTGCCAGAGCGCGCCATCGGCGCTTGCCGCAGTCCATCACTTTTGGGCTCCTGCAGCCTTCTTGCCGGCTGCTACTTTCTTCTGTTCGGCCACTTCGCCAGCATCCAGATATCGGTAGGTTCGCGCAGTGGCCTCCATGCTCAGCGCCCCACCCAGGTCCTTACCGGTGGGGGCGACCACGCTGAGGTTGTGCAAGGTGACGATGCGCGACAGATTGGACACATCGGCGGCAAACGAACCCACATCGTGATAGCGACCGGATACGCGCAAGGCGATCGGCAACTCGGCGTAATAGTCCTTCACCAGGATTTGACCGGGGCGGAACAGCTCGAACTGCAGGCCGCGTCCCAGGCCGGCCTGGTTGATATCCGACAACAAGGCATCCATCTCGGCCTTGCCGGGCAGCTGTTTCTCGAGCTGGGTCACATACTCCTCGACCTGGCTCTTCTGCTTGCGCAACTCGGGCAGATTGACGGCCTGGGCCAGCTTGCTGCTGTAGTCCTGCTTCAGATTGGGTTCTTTTTCGCGCTCGGCATCGAGTGCGGCCTGCACATCGGCCAGCACCAAAAACCAACCCAGCGCAATCACCGCCAGTACCACGACGAAGAAAGCCGCCAGCTTCGGCAGCAGAGGCCATTGACCGGGCTCGTTCGGATTGAGGCCACGGAACTGCTCGGCCACGCCCTCGAACCAGGCATTGATATCGACGGAAGGTCGCTTGGTCACCATGGCTCTGCTCAGCTCCTGTTGGGCGCCACCGCGCTAGCCGCACCTGCCGCAGCCTCGGCCGACGGCGTCTTGATGCTCACGCGCAGCGAAAACTCGAACAAGCGTTTCTGATCCCGGGTATTGGCGCTCAGATTCGCCAGCTTGATCTCGACGAGTTCCGGCTTATCCAGCCATTCCGAGCCTCGCGACGCATTGCGCAGGAACTCCGACACCCGCTCATTGGTCTGGGCAATGCCGTTCACGGTCACCACCTTGTCCGTCTGCCGGATGCTGGTCAGGTAAATCCCCTCGGGCGTATGGCGGGCGAGTTCATTGAGCAGATGCACCGGCGTATTGCGGTCGGTCTGCAAATCCTCGACGGCACGCTGGCGCGATTTCAAGGCCTCGATCTCGGCGCGCAGATTGGCGATGTCCTTGATCTGCGCCTCCAGCAAACTGATCTGCGAGCCCAGATACTGGTTGCGTGATTGCTGCTCATCGGTCAGATGCAGCAACAAAGCCCAGGTCGCTGCAACTACACCGGCACCCAGCAAGGCGGAGAAACCAACGCCGACAAAGAAGGCATTCTTGCGACGCTTGCGCTTCTCTTCCCGGTAAGGCAGCAGGTTGATCAGAATCACTGGAAAAACCTCCGCATCGCCAAACCGCAGGCCGTCAGATAGGCGGGAGCCTCGCGGCGCAGCTTGGGCTCGCGCACGGCCGATCCCAAGCCCATGTTCTCAAACGGATTCACCACCATGCAGGCAAAACCGGTCAGCTCGGTGACGCGCTCTTTGAGTCCAGCCAGCGTCGCGGTGCCACCGGCCAGCATCACATAGTGGACCTTGTGGTGCGGCGTGCTGGTGAAGAAATACTGCAGCGCGCGGCCGATTTCCTGTGACAGGCTGTCGACGAAAGGATTCAGCACCACCGTCTCGAAATCCTCCGGCAGCTCGTTGGAGAGTTTCTTCTGCTCGGCCTCCTCGAAGGAAAAGCCATACTGGCGAGAAATCAGCTGCGTCAGCTGCGAGCCACCAAAAGCCTGGTCGCGGTCATACAGCATTTCGTCGTCGCGCAGCACCTTCAGACTGGTCGTGTCGGCACCGATCTCGAACAAGGCCACCAGCGCATCCTTGCCGGCATTGGGCAGATTGGTAATCAGCCGCCCCATCGCCATGCGCGAGGCATGTGATTCGATATCCAGGATCACCGGCCGCAAACCCGCCGCCTCGGCCAGACCCTGCCTATCCTGCACCCGGTCCTTGCGCGAAGCCGCGATCAGCACCTCGACATCGCCGACCGAGGTCGGGCTGGGCCCGATCACGCAGAAATCCAGACTCACTTCATCGAGCGAGAACGGAATGTATTGATTGGCCTCGGCTTCGACCTGGATTTCAAGTTCCTCGTCGCGCAGGCCGGCGGGCAGCATGATTTTCTTCGTGATGACCGCCGATTGCGGCATCGCCAGCACGGCATCACGGGTGCGGGTGCCGCTGCGAGCGACAACGCGGCGCACGGCATCGGCCACCTCGTCGAATTTCTCGATCTGGCCGTCGGTAATCCAGCCCTTCTCGAAAGATTCGGTAGCAAAGCGCTCCAGCACCATTTCGCCGCTGGCGTTCTGACCCAGCTCTACCAGCTTGACGCTGGACGAACTGATATCCAGGCCAATCATGGGCGGATGCTTGCGACCCAGCAGTACGTCAAGTAATCCCATGACGCTTATTCCCCCAATTTGAGCCCCAACACGCTTTAGGAGCGCGGCACTATTAATAAGTTACTTGAATGCTAGCAGCAAAGCCTATGACAGCCCATGGTTTTGCCGCCACAGCCCGTAACACCACGTTGCGAAACATACACGCCTCTTGCAGCCCCAAAAGCCTCGAATAAGGGCTTGTTTCCGGCCAGTGGTGTCGGGATGTGACGACAGGCCAGGCACGGCAAGCCGGGCGAGCGTCTTCCTATAATCGGCCGACGCCATCCGGAGGCCCATGAGCGACGCCAAGAACAAGACCACGCGGGGTCAGTCACCCGAGTCCGCACCCCTAACACCCAGCCACCCTGTCCTGCTCTTCGCCGGTCGCAGCCTCGCCTGGCTGGCCGGCCTGCTGCTGGCTGGCTGCGCCGGCGTGCTGCTGTTGCTGGCCCTGGGACTGGCCATGGCCTATCCCAATCTGCCCGACATCAGCGGCCTGACCGACTACCGCCCCAAGCTGCCGCTGCGCGTGCTGTCGGCCGAGGGCGCACTGCTGGGCGAGTTCGGCGAGGAGCGGCGCAACTATCTGCCGGTGGGACAGATCCCCAAGGTAATGCAGGACGCGGTGCTGGCGATCGAGGACGCGCGCTTCTATCAGCACGGCGGCGTCGACTACCTGGGCGTGCTGCGGGCCGGTCTGGCCAATGTCAGCGAGTCGCGCAGCCAGGGTGCCTCGACGATCACGATGCAGCTGGCGCGCAACTTCTATCTGTCCACCGAGAAGACGCTGACACGCAAGATCTACGAGATCCTGCTGGCGCTGAAGATCGAGAGCGCCCTGCCCAAGGACAAGATCCTGGAGATCTATATGAACCAGATCTTCCTGGGTCATCGCGCCTACGGCTTCGCGGCCGCCAGCGAGGTCTACTTCGGCAAGGCTCTGAAGGACATCACGATCGCCGAGGCGGCCATGCTGGCCGGCCTGCCCAAGGCCCCCTCGGCCTACAACCCGATCAGCAATCCGCGCCGCGCCACCTTGCGCCAGCAGTACATCATCGACCGCATGCTGGACAACGGCTTCATCAACGAGGAGCAGCATCACGCGGCCAAGGCCGAGCGCCTGCGCTACCGGCCACAGATGAGCGAGAGCACCACCCACGCCGAGTATGTGGCCGAGGCGGCACGCCAGCTGATCTTCAACCAGTATGGCGATGAGGCCTACAGCCGCGGCCTGAACGTGCATCTGACCGTGCGCGCCGACGAGCAGAACGCCGCCTATCGCGCGCTGCGCCGCGGCATCATGGACTACGAGCGGCGCCAGGTCTATCGCGGCCCGGAGGACTATGTCGATCTGCCGGCGGACCCCAAGGACCTGGACACCCGCATTGCCGAGGCGCTGGCCGACCACCCGGCCAATGACGAGCTGCTGCCCGCCGTGGTGCTGGAGGCCGGTCCGAAGAAAGTCGTCGCAGCTCTGCAAAGCGGCGACCCGATCACCATCGTCGGCGAAGGTCTGAAGCCCGCCACCTCGGGCCTGGCCGAGCAAGGCAATCCGAAGACCCGCATCCGCCGCGGCGCCATCATCCGGGTGCTGAAGACGGTCAAGACTGGCAAGGACGGGGTCAAGGAGGAATGGACCGTCACCCAGCTGCCCGAGGTCGAGGGCGCGTTCATCGCGATGGATCCGCGCAGCGGCAATCTGCGCGCCATGGTCGGTGGCTTCGACTACGCCAAGAACAAGTTCAACCACGCGACCCAGGCCTGGCGCCAGCCCGGCTCCAGCTTCAAGCCCTTCATCTACTCGGCTGCGCTGGAAAAGGGCTTGACGCCCAGCACCGTGGTCAATGACGCGCCGCTGTTCTTCAGCGCTGCCAATACCGGCAGCCAGCCCTGGGAGCCGAAGAATTACGACGGTACTTTTGAGGGCCCGATGCCTTTGCGCCGGGCCCTGGCCCGCTCCAAGAACATGGTGTCGATCCGCGTGCTGCAGTCGGTCGGCGTGCACGAGGCCCAGGCCTGGCTGACCCGCTTCGGCTTCGAGGCCGACAAGCACCCCGCCTATCTGACGATGGCGCTGGGCGCCGGCTCGGTGACGCCGATGCAGATGGCCCAGGCCTATGGCGTGTTCGCCAACGGCGGCCATCTGCTGACGCCGCGCCTGATCGCCAAGCTGACCGACAGCCAGGGGCGCGTGCTTTATGAGGCCCCGACACCCAAGGCCGAAGATACCCCGCAGGTGATCGAGCCGCGCAATGCCTTCCTGATGAACAGCCTGCTGCAGGAGGTGACGCGCAGCGGCACCGCCGCCAAGGCCCAGGCCCAGCTCAAGCGCCCTGATCTCTATGGCAAGACCGGCACCACCAACGACTCGATGGACGCCTGGTTCGCCGGCTATCAGCGCGAGGTGGTGGCCGTGGTCTGGATAGGCTACGACCAGCCGCGCAAGCTGGGCAGCCGCGAAACCGGCGGCGGCCTGTCACTGCCGGTCTGGATCGAGTACATGCAGTACGCGCTGCGCAATATCCCGGTGTCCGAGTACAGCGCCCCCGAAGGTGTCGTCAATCTGAACGGCGAGTGGTACTACGACGAGTTCACCGGCGGCAATGCGGTGCGTGAGCTCAGCAGCGACGAGGGCCACCTGCCTCAGTCGGCCAGCGAGGACGAGAAAAAGAGCATCCTCGATCTGTTCAAGCGCTGAAGCTCAGCGCCTGGCCGGCCTGGGCGCTGGCCAGGCGCGACAGCAGGGCATGAAACTCCTGACCCTCGCGCTCCAGCCAGCGGCCGTCGACATAGCGGAAGTGATAGCCGCCGGCGCGCGCCGCCAGCCACAGCTCCTGCAGGGGCGGCTGGGTGTTCAGCACGATCTTGCTGCCGTTCGGGAAGCTCAACTCCAGCAGACCACCGGTGCGGTGGCTGTCGATATCGATCACGTCCTGCTCCAGCCAGGCATCGACGGTGGCCTCGACGCCGTCCAGCACGGCCCGGGTCTTGGCGTGGTAGTCGGCATCGTCGAGCGGGGTGGCAACAGGGGCGGTCATGACCGATAAACTCGCGGAATGAAAAAGACAAACGCAAGTGTAGGCCTGCTGCTGATCACCCTGCTGCTGACGGCCTGCGGGCAAAAAGGCCCGCTGACCCTGCCCGCGCCCAAACAGGCGGCATCCGCTCCCGCCAGCCCTTAGCCAGTTGGGGACAGAGCTACTCGCTTCGCTCGAGCGGTCTGTCCCGCAAGGTCCTTAGATTCGGCCTTCTTCCACTGCGTGGCAGGCCACCTTGATGCCCTGAAAGTCCTGTAGCGGCGGGCGCTCGGCCTTGCAGCGCTCGTTGGCATGGGGGCAGCGCGGATGGAAGCTGCAGCCGCTGGGCGGGCTCAGCGGGTTCGGCACCTCGCCCTGCACCGGCGTGCGGGCGCGCCCGCTCATATGGATGTCGGGAATCGCATCCAGCAGCATGCGGGTGTAAGGGTGGCGCGGGCGGCCGAACAGATCGGCCTTGTCGGCCACCTCGACCAGGCGGCCCAGATACATCACACCGACCTGGTCCGAGACATGGCGCACCACGGCGAGGTTGTGCGAGATGAAGAGATAGGTCAGGCCGCGCTCGCGCTGCAGGTCCTTCATGATGTTCAGCACCTGGGCCTGCACCGAGACATCCAGCGCCGAGGTCGGCTCATCACAGACCAGGAACTCGGGCTGGGTGGCCAGGGCGCGTGCGATCGAGATGCGCTGGCGCTGGCCGCCGGAGAACTGGTGCGGGAACTTCTCGCGGTCGCTGGGCGTCAGGCCGACCGACTGCAGCAACTCACCGACGCGTGCCTTCAGCTCCTCGGCCTGGTTGATCAGGCCATGCTCGCGCAGCGGCTCGCCGATGATGTCCTGCACCTTCCAGCGCGGATTCAGCGAAGCATAGGGATCCTGGAAAATCATCTGCATGCGTCGGCGCAGCGCCTGAGCGCCGGGGCCGGCCAGGGTCTGGGCGGTATCGACGCCGTCCACGCTGACCTTGCCGCAGGTCGGCTTATACAAGCCCACCAGCAGACGCGCCACCGTGCTCTTGCCGCAGCCGGACTCGCCGACCAAGGCCAGGGTCTTGCCCTTCTGGATGCTGAAGCTGACGCCGTCAACGGCGTGCACGAATTGCCTGGGCTTGCGTTCAACGACGCGGTTCAACCAGGGCTGCGAGACATCGAAGATCTTGGCGAGGTCCTGGACTTCAACCAGCGGGCGGCTCATACAACGGTTTCCTTCTCGGCAGCATGCAGCCAGCACGAGGCGCGGGTCGCGCCTGTGGCCAGCAGTTCGGGGCGCTCGGTACGGCAGCGGCCGAAGACTTTGGGGCAGCGCGGGTTGTAGGCGCAGCCATTGGGGATGGAGTTCAGGCGCGGCATCGCGCCGTCGATCTGCAGCAGGCGCTCACGGTCCTCGTCCATCGCCGGGATCGAGCCCATCAGGCCAACGGTGTAGGGATGCGCCGGCTTGTGAATCACATCGTGGACCGGGCCGATCTCGGCGACCCGGCCCGCATACATCACCGCGACGCGGTCACAGGTCTCGGCGATCACGCCCATATCGTGCGTCACCAGCATCACGGCCGCGCCCTGCTCCTTGCAGATGCGCTTGAGCAGCGAAATGATCTGCGCCTGGATCGAGACGTCGAGCGCCGTGGTCGGCTCGTCGGCCACGATCAGCTTGGGCTCGGCTGCCAGCGCCAGCGCGATCACGACGCGCTGACGCATGCCACCGGAGAACTGGTGCGGATACTGGTCGATGCGCTGCGCGGCGGCCGGGATGCCGGTCTGCTCCAGCAGCTCGATCGCGCGCTTGCGCGCCTGACTCTCGCTGAGGTTCAGATGGGTGGTGATGGTCTCGGTCAGCTGCTGGCCCACCGTGTAGAGCGGATTCAGCGAGGTCAGCGGATCCTGGAAGATCGCGCCGATCTGGCGGCCGCGGATCTTGCGCATCTCGTCATAGGGCAGGTTGTCGATGCGCCGGCCTTCCAGCAGGATCTCGCCGGAGGCGATGCGCCCCGGAGGATCTAGCAGGCCGATGATGGACGCACCGGTCAGCGATTTGCCGGCGCCGGACTCGCCGACCACGCCGAGGATCTCGCCGGGTGCGATGTCGAAATTGATGTCGTCCAGCGCCAGCAGGGTGCCGCGCCGGGTCGGGAACTCGACCCGCAGATGGCGGACTTCAAGAAGAGGTGCGGTCATAGAAAACTCTTAGCGCAGGCGGGGATTGAGGGCGTCGCGCAGCCAATCGCCGAGCAGATTCACGGACAGGGCGATCAGCACCAGCATCACGCCGGGCCAGATCGTGATCCACCATTCGCCGGAGAACAGGAAGTCGTTACCGACCCGGATCAAGGTACCCAGAGACGGGCTGGTCGGCGGCACGCCGACGCCCAGAAAGGACAGGGTCGCCTCGGTGATGATGGCGGCCGCGACCTGGATGGTTGCCAGCACCAGCACCGGCCCCAGCACATTGGGCAGCACATGCTTGCGCATGATGCGCAGCGAGCTGACGCCGATCACGCGGGCCGCCTGCACATACTCCTTGTTGCGTTCCACCATGGTCGAGCCGCGCACCGTGCGGGCGTACTGCACCCAGCCGGTCAGCGCGATCGCGAAGATCAGCACGCCGAAGGCCAGCGCATCATGCGCGTTCGGGAACATGGCCCGACCGACGCCGTCGATCAGCAGCGCCACCAGAATGGACGGAAAGGACAGCATCACATCGCAGACCCGCATGATGAAGGCATCGACCTTGCCGCCGACAAAGCCGGCCAGCAGACCCAGGCCGACACCGATGATCATCGACAGCACGACCGAGGCCAGGCCGACGAACAGCGAGATGCGCGCGCCATACATCAGCGCCGACAGCAAGTCGCGGCCCTGGTCGTCGGTGCCCAGCAGGTATTTGCTGCTGCCACCTTCCATCCAGGCCGGCGGCAGGCGCGCATCCATCAGCTCCAGCGAAGCCAGATCAAACGGGTTGTGCGGCGCGACGAATTCGGCGAACAGCGCGCAGAACACGCAGATGAAGGCGATGACGGCCGCGATGATGGCCGTCGGCGAGGCACGGAAGGAATGCCAGACATCGCCATCGAAAAAGCGCTGCAAGGCATTCGGCGCCGCAGCAACAGGGGAACTCGGGGAACTCATGGCGTGGATACTCCGGACGGTGATAGGGGCAGGCCCTGCTCGACCAGGCCGGCGAACAGCGCCGCACCCAGAGGCAGAACCTCGTCATTGAAGTCGTAACGGGGGTTGTGCAGGCCGCAGTTCTCGCCCTCGGTGCGCGCCTGGCCCAGGCGCAGATAGGCGCCCGGCTTGACCTGCAGCATGAAGGAGAAGTCCTCCGAGCCCATGCTGGGCGGCAGCTCGCGATTCAGGCGGGCCGCGCCGACCAGGCGCTCGGCAACATCGGCCGCGAAATCGGCCTCGGCGGCCGAGTTGATGGTGGCCGGGTACAGGCGCTGGTAGCTGACGCTGGCACTGCCACCGAAGCCCTGGGCCAGCGACTGCACCAACTCGGCCAGACGCTGCTCGATCAGCAGCTGCACCTCGGGTCGGAAGCTGCGCACCGTGCCGGTCAACCGGGCCTCGCGCGGGATCACGCTGAAGGCGCCCGGCTCGCCGGCACGCAGCGAGCACAGACTGACCACGGCCTGGTCCAGCGGCGCCACATTGCGCGAAACCAGGCTTTGCACGGCCGTGATCACATGGCCGGCCATCAGCACCGGATCGACCGCCAGGTGCGGGTGCGCGCCGTGGCCCCCGCGCCCGGTCAACACGATCTCGACCTGATCGGCCGCCGCCATCATCGCGCCACGATTGATGCCGATATGGCCGACCGGCATCTGCGGCCAGTTGTGCATCGCATAGACAGCCTCGACCGGGAAGCGCTCGAACAGGCCGTCATTGATCATCTCGCGCGCGCCGGCATAACCCTCCTCGCCGGGCTGGAAGATCAGCACGGCCGTGCCGGCAAAAGCCCGCGTCTGCGCGAGGTAGCGGGCCGCGCCGATCAGCATGGTCGTGTGGCCATCATGGCCGCAGGCATGCATCAGGCCCGGGCTGGCCGAGCGCCAGGCGAAGTCGTTGTCTTCCTGCAGCGGCAGCGCATCCATATCGGCGCGCAGCCCCAGCAGGCGGCCGCCCGCCCCGCCCTGGCCATGGATCAGCGCGACCACGCCGGTGCGCCCGATGCCGGTGTGGATCTCGTCGACCCCGCACAGGCGCAAGGCCTCGACCACGCGGGCCGCCGTGCGCGTCTCCTGGAAACCCAGCTCGGGCATGGCGTGCAACTCGCGCCGCAGCGCGGTCAGCTCGCCATGCAGCGCACTGAGTCGCTGGTAGGCGCCGCTCATCAATGGCCTCCGGCCTTGCCTTCGATGCGCAGGCGCGGGTCGACCGCGAAATAAAGCATGTCGACCAGCAGATTGATGGTGACGAAGATGAAGGAGATCAGGCACAGATAGGCGGCCATCACCGGGATGTCGGCGAACTGCACCGCCTGGATGAAGAGCAGGCCCATGCCGGGCCACTGGAACACGGTCTCGGTGATGATGGCGAAGGCGATCAGCGAGCCGAGCTGCAGGCCGGTGATCGTGATCACCGGCACCAGGGTGTTCTTCAGCGCATGGCCGAAGTAGACCGCGTTGTTGCTGAGGCCGCGGGCACGGGCAAACTTGATGTAGTCGGTGCGTAGCACCTCCAGCATCTCCGAGCGCACCAGCCGCATGATCAGGGTCAGCTGAAACACCGACAGCGTGATCGCCGGCAACAGCAGATGCTTGAGCCCATCGACGGTGAGCAGCCCGGTGGTCCAGCTGCCCAGTGCGACCACATCACCGCGGCCGAAGCTGGGCAGCCATTTGAGCGTCACGGCAAAGATCAGGATCAGCAGGATGCCGATCAGAAAGGTCGGCAGCGACACACCCAGCAGCGACAGCGTCATCAGCATCTGCGAGAGAAAGCGGCCGCGCCGCAGCGCCGCATAAACCCCCAGCGGAATCCCGACGCCCAGCGCGATCACACCGGCCGCCATAGACAACTCCAGCGTGGCCGGGAAACGCTCGGCGATCAGGGTCGAGACCTTGCGACCCTGGCGCAGGCTCAGGCCGAACTCGCCCTGCACCGCGTTGCCGATGAACTTGGCGAACTGGACCGGAAACGGGTCATCCAGGCCCAGATCCTTGCGCAGTTGCTCGCGCTGCTCGGGCGTCGCGTCCTGGCCCAGCAGATTGGTCACCGGATCGCCGACGTACTGGAACAGCATGAAGGCGATGAAGGCCACCGTCAGCATCACGGCGATGGCCTGGGCAAGGCGTCTCAGAATAAAAACTAGCATGTCTTGTTCGGCGCTTTGTCAGCAGAGAGTGAGGGGTGCATCGAGGCCATTGCTGAGCGCATGGTATGCATGAATCAGGCCAAGCCTTGGCATTGCTTCTTCGAAGCAATGCACCCGCCTGTCACGGCAAGCGATGAGCGAGGCACCAAATCAGGGCAAGGTCATCTGGGCGCCATCATGGAGAAGTCTGCCCGGCGCGACAAACGGGAAAGCCCTGATGGGCCTGGCATGAAAACCGGCGTCAGAACAGCAGGCTGCCCGGCAGGCTGCGCTGCTCGCCATCGCGGAACACCAGCGGCCCATAGCATGCCTCGGCCCGGCCGCGGGTGTTGTCGGCATCGGTCATGAAGGCCGCACCGATCAAGGGGCCGGGCGACTCACCAAACGCGAGGCGATAGTCGGCCGCGACATCGCGCGTGAAGCGCTGCCAGCGCGGCTTGGCGCTCGGGCCGGAGCCAACGATGATCTTGCGTACCCGATCGCTGCGCCGGCTGATCACCACGGTCTCGGGCGTGGCCTGGGCATCCCAGACATACATCAGCGTCGCGAAGGGCGGCGCCTCGCCGCTGAGGGTGTGGGCCAGCTCGAACATCATGCGGTTGCGCACCGACAAGCGGCTCGCATCGCCGTCGAAAGCCAGCACCAGGCGCGCCGACGCGTCGTCGGTCTCGGGGTCGGTCACCGTGGCACCACCCGGCTGGCCGGCGATCCACCAGTCGAACTCCAGCGGGCCCAGCTGCTGCGGGTCCAGCTGCAAGCGGCGCCGCCACAGGCTGGCGGACTGATCGGCCTGCGCATGCACGCAAGCCCTGCCCTCACGCCTGGCCAGGCTGTAGCGGGTCGCGCGTTTGCCAGGCAGCTCGCGCGCCGACCAGCCCTCCAGCACCGGTTCTTGCGGCTCCCGCTCAGGCGTCTGGGCGCAACCCAGCATCAGCAGAACGGGGACGAGCAGCAGGCAAGGTTTGAATCGGTACAGCATGGGAACAAACTAGAGCAGGGCAGTCATCATCGCTCGGTGAAAAGTCACGGCAGATGAGCGCGCATAAAAAAGGCCGCTTCGCAGCGGCCTTGTGTTGACGGCACCACGGTGCCATCACGTCTTGAACATGCACTCAGAAGCGGTGACGGATGCCCATGGCCACATTGTTGGAGTCCACGCCCGGCGCACTGGTGAAGCCGCCCAGGAAACCGGCTTGGCCGGGTGCGGCCTGGCCCATGCCCTTGTTGTCGAAATGCGTCAGCACGAAATTCAGATCGGTGCGCTTGGACAGCGCGTAGCTGTAGGCCACACCGTAAGAATCCGTGTCCGCATTGACACGCGTCTTGTCATCCAGGCGGTTGAACGCGGTGTAGAAGGTGTGCTGCCCCATGGTCATGCGATAGCCGATGCTGAAAGCTGCAGCGTCCTGCACAAAGGCCGACTTGTAGTTGTTGACCAGACCATCGACATTGATCTGACTGGCCAGCAGAGTACCGACACCGGGCGCTGCGGCGTTGAGCTGGGCCGCCAGGCCCGGCCGGACCTGGCCAACCAGCGCCGTGCGCAAGCCATCCAGCAGCGCCGACAGGCCCGAGGGATTGGGGTCGGAAATGTCGTTGTACAAGAAGCTCACGGTGCCGGGGCCGACCTTGGCCGACGCACCCAGCGTGATGGAGCGCAGCGAGCGCTGACCCAACTCGTTGTCCTTGGAGTTCATGCCAACGCCGACACCGTAGTCATCGGTCTTGTACTGAACCATCGCACCATAGAAGCGCCCTTGAGAGGTCGAGCCCTCACCGGCCGCCACCATCACGCTGGCGGACAGACCGCCCTGCTGGATGCGGTACTGCAGCGCATTGGCCTGGCGGATATCGATCACGGCGGGCACCGCCGCAACCTGACCTGCCGCCAGGCTGGACTGCGTGGCCATCGTGTCAAATGCCGCATTCAGCTCATACGCAGGGGTGTACTGACGCCCAGCCAGCACCGCGCCGAAAGGCGTGACCAGGCCAACATAAGCCTGGCGATCCCAGAATCGCGCGTTGCCGATATTGACACCGAACGAAGCGGCCGCAAGGCGCCCACCGAGAGTGCTCGTGACGTTCTGCATGGCCGAATTCAGACCGGCCGTGGCGCCACCGATCAGCTGCGCAGCGAGAGCCGGAGGAATCGTGCCCGGCAGGGTGAAGGTCGTCGGCGTGAAGATCGCCGACTGCTTGCCCCAACGGTCCGGCAGGAAGGTGGTGCCGGAGACAGGCGTGTTGCTATTGGTGCCAGTGTCCAGCTCCAGGCGATTCTCCAGCACGAAAAGCGCACGATAGCCGCCACCGATGTCCTCGTTGCCACGGAAGCCCAGGCGCGAACCGTCCATGATGCCGCTCACCACCTGCTTGCGTGCACCACCGGCGATACCCGAGGTGTAGCTGACGCCGCCATCCAGGATGCCGTATACAGTCACCGAGGACTGCGCCCAGGCGGCGGTGGTGCTGGCGGCGAGCAGGCTCAGAGCAAGGGAAGCTTTTTTCATCATCGTTGTCTCCTACTTAGAAATTTCCTTGTGTTTCTATTCTGAGTCGGTCGCAGCGGCAAAGTTCATTCTTGTGGCAAGCGACCCACAGGCGATAACCCTGTCGCTTGTGCGACAGGCGCATTCGACAGCTATGACGCAGGCATAAAAAAAACCGCCCCGAGGGGCGGTTTCGCTGAGACCACAAGCTCGCTTGCGCGAGCGCGGAATCAGAAGGTGTGACGCACGCCGACTTCGACGCCGCCGTTGTCAGCGCCGCTGCCGAGGGTCCAGGCCGCCGGACCAGCAACCTTGACGCTGGCACCAGGCTTGTTATCCACGCGAGCCACCGTGCCATACAGCGCAGTGCGCTTGGACAGGTCGTGGATGTAACCAACAGCGATCTGCGACGTGTTCGAAGCCTTGATGTACGAAGCGCGCAAGGTGCCGCTGCCCAGCGGTGCGCTGGCGCCGATCAGGCCGATCTTCTGCTTCGCTGCACCAAACTTGTTCTGGGTGTAGAAGCCCATCAGCTTGACCACGCCCAGATCATACGAACCGGAGAAGGTCGTGCGCTTGTAATCGGCGTTCGAAGTGTCCGGATCGGCGTTCGAGAAGGCGGCGCTGACGTTCAGCGGGCCGGCGGCGTAGCCCAGGCGCAGACCCAGGTACTTGTTGTTGTTGCCAGGGGCAGCAGCACCTTCGCCAGCGGCGACTTCGGCCGAGCCATAGAAACCGCCCAGGTTCGAAGGCAGGTAATAAGCAACGATGTTGTCAGCACGTGTGCTGCTCGTGATGACGCCGTTCAAAGCAGCCGCAGGAGCAGCATAGAACTTGCTCGAGTCGCCCACACCATTGGTGCCGAACGGATCGAAGTCAGCATATGCCGTGAATTGGTTGGTCAGGAAGCGGCCCAGACGCACTTCACCGAAGTCACCCATCAGGCTGACCGAGGTGCGACGATGCCAGAAACGCGACGCATTGGTCGTGCCATCATCGGGGTTGATCGCGGCTTCCAGCCAGAAACCGGCCTTCAGGCCACCGCCCAGGTCTTCCACGCCACGCACGCCCCAACGGCTGCTGTAGATACCGTCGGTGCCCATGGTCTTGAAGGTCTTGCCGCCGCCCTTGTTGTAGCGGGCATTCAGGTCAACGCCGCCGAACAGCGTGACGGACGACTGTGCCGACGCAGCACCGACCATAGAGCCGAGCACGGCCAACGCAATCAGGGATTTCTTCATTCGTTTCTCCTAGGTTGAATAAGAGGCCCCGATCCGGGAAGCCCTCTTGCGGGGCTGATCAGGCCAACCTCCTCAGCGGAAGTTGCCGTATTGCACCAGAGCAAACCCTGAATGACCAGCCGACCGAGAGGAAAAACCAAGGCTTCGTTGTCATCACGCAACGAGGCACAAAGGCTTGAAAAGCGTCACAGAACAGCAATACCGCGCCAGCGGTTGACAAAGCGCCGTTTTCCGCTTCGAGACGCGGCCGCCCCAGGGGTAAACCGCAGGGCCGCCCCTAAACTATCGGCGTATGCATGCCCAACAAAGACTTGACGCCAAAGACCGCCTGCTCGCCAGCCTGGACAACAGCCTGCGTGCGCTGTCCGGCGCCTACACCGCCGGGCGCAGCATGCCCGAGGCTGCGGCCGAGCCGATCGCGATGAGCGAGGCCGAGCGACGACTGTCGGCCGCGTTGATGCGCGTCAACCATGTCGGCGAGGTGTGCGCTCAGGCGCTCTATCAATCGCAGGCTCTGGTCTGCCGCAATGAGCAGCTGCGCAGCCACTTTCACCAGGCCGCCGCCGAGGAAATCGATCACCTGGCCTGGACCCGTGACCGCCTGCAGGACCTGAACAGCCACACCAGCTATCTGAACCCGCTCTGGTATGGCGGCGCGTTTGCGCTGGGCGCGCTCGCCGGCCTGGCCGGTGACCGTGTCAGCCTGGGCTTTGTCGTCGAGACCGAGCGCCAGGTCGAGCAGCATCTGGCCGGCCATCTGGACCGACTGCCGGCCAACGACGCCGGCTCACGCGCCATCGTCGAGCAGATGAAGCTCGACGAGGCCCGGCATGCCGATGAAGCACAGGCCGCTGGCGCCGCCGAGCTGCCGGCCCCGGTCAAAGGCCTGATGCGTCTGGCCGCCAAAGTGATGACGGTGACGGCTCACCGCATCTGATCAGAGCTCGACCAGTTCGATCGATGTGCTGATCTTGGCCGTCTTGGCCAGCATGATGCTGGCCGAACAGTACTTCTCATGCGACAGCGCCACCGCCCGCTCGACCGCGCCCGGGTTCAGGCCCCGGCCGCTGACGATGAAGTGCATATGGATCTGCGTGAAGACCTTGGGGTCGGTCTCGGCCCGCTCGGCCTTGACCTTGACCTGGCAGCCACGCACATCTTGGCGGCCGCGCTTCAGAATCAGCACCACGTCATAGGCCGTGCAGCCGCCAGTGCCGGCCAGCACCGTCTCCATCGGCCGCGGCGCCAGATTGCGACCGCCGCCCGCAGGCGCCCCATCCATATTCAGCAGATGGCCGCTGCCCGTTTCGGCGACAAAAGCCATGCCATCGGCCCCCATCCAATTGATCGTGCATTCCATCTTGCTTTGCCCTGTGACTTTCCACCGCCGCTTGGTGAAAAAATATTGCGGCGCAACATAAGCTGCGAGTAGAATTCTAAGCAAGCAAACGAAAATAAACGAACAAGTTCGCGCCTTGGCGCCTGTGCGTTTTTTCACTGCACCGATTGTCTCCTCCACCGCCTCCATGGTGGATTCAGCCCGAGCCCGCAAGGACTCGGGCTTTTTTTCGTGCCCGCGCCGGCGGCGAAGCGCTGGCAGGCCCTGGCTTATGATGCTGCGCCGCAACACCCCGCATTGGAGAGCATTCATGGCCGGCCCTGCACGGAAGCCCCGCACCAAACTATCCACCAGCATCGGCAAGCCCGCCCTGATGCCCAGCGGCGACAGCTATCTGCAGCGAATTCTGAATGCCAAGGTCTACGAGGTTGCCGACGAGACAGCACTGGACACCGCCAAGAACCTCTCCAAACGCCTGGCCAACAAGGTGCTGCTCAAGCGCGAGGACACCCAGCCGGTGTTCAGCTTCAAGCTGCGCGGCGCCTACAACAAGATGGCGCATCTGAGCCCCGAGGCGCGCGCCAAGGGCGTGATCTGCGCCTCGGCCGGCAACCATGCCCAGGGCGTGGCGTTGTCGGCCAAGAAGCTGGGCTGCCGCGCCGTCATCGTGATGCCCGTCACCACACCCAAGGTCAAGATCGATGCGGTGCAGGCGATGGGCGGCGAAGTCGTGCTGCACGGCGACAGCTTCACCGACGCCTATGGCCGCGCGCTGGAGCTGGAACGCGCGCAGAAGCTGACCTTCGTCCATCCCTTCGATGATCCCGATGTGATCGCCGGCCAGGGCACGATCGCGATGGAAATCCTGCGCCAGCATCCCGGCCCCATCGACGCCATCTTCGTCGCGATCGGCGGCGGCGGCATGATCTCCGGCATCGCCGCCTATATCAAGGCGGTGCGCCCTGAGATCAAGGTGATCGGCGTGCAGACCAAGGACTCGGACGCGATGCTGCGCTCGATCAAGGCTGGCAAGCGGGTGCAGCTGCAGGACGTCGGCCTGTTCGCCGACGGCACGGCCGTCAAGCTGGTCGGCGAGGAGACCTTCCGCATCACCCAGGCCCTAGTCGATGACTACATTGTCGTCGACACCGACGCGGTCTGCGCCGCGATCAAGGACGTGTTCGAAGACACCCGCAGCATCCTGGAGCCCTCCGGGGCGATGGGTGTGGCCGCACTCAAGCAGTACGTGGCCAAGACCGGCGCCAAGGGTCAGGCCTTGATCGCCATCACCTGCGGCGCCAATATGAACTTCGACCGCCTGCGCTTCGTCGCCGAGCGCGCCGAGGTCGGTGAGCAGCGCGAAGCCCTGTTCGCGGTCACCATCCCCGAGGAGCGCGGCAGCTTCAAGCGTTTGTGCGAGCTGCTTGGGCCGCGCAGCGTCACCGAGTTCAACTACCGCATCTCTGACCAGAACGAGGCTCATGTCTTTGTCGGCGTCGCCATCACCAAGCGCGAGGAGGCCGACAAGCTGGCCCGCCAGCTTGCCAAGCACGGCTTCCCGGCGGTCGACCTGAGCGACAACGAGCTGGCCAAGCAGCATGTCCGCCATATGGTGGGCGGTCGCAGCGAGCTGGCCAAGAGCGAGCGGCTGTACCGTTTCATCTTCCCGGAGCGGCCGGGCGCGCTGATGCGCTTCCTCTCCAGCATGCACCCGGAGTGGAACATCAGCCTGTTCCACTACCGCAACCAGGGCGCCGACTACGGCCGCATCCTGGTCGGCATCCAGGTGCCGCGTGGCGACAGCGCGGCGCTGCGCGAGTTTCTCGACTCGCTCAACTACCCCTACGAAGACGAAAGCAGCAACCCGGTCTACAAGCTCTTCCTGCGCTGAGCGCCGCCGGGCAAGTGCGGATGACGTCGGCAATCGCATAGCCCAGAATCCAGCCAGCCATGCCCATCCACCAATCGCTGATCTCGCCGACCGCCAATCCCGAGCTCGAGCGCGCCTTGCGCGAGCGCGTTGACCGGCGCGCCGCGATCGCCGGCGGCCTGGGCGAGCTGGAGCCGCTGGCGGTCCGCCTGGGCCTGGTGCAGAACACGCTGACCCCGCGCTTTCGCGACCCCGCCTTGCTGATGTTCGCCGCCGACCACGGCATCGCGGTGGAGGGCATCGCCTTGCTGCACGGCCGCTCCACCCGCGAGCAGGCCCTGCTGGCCCTGCAGCACCGGCTGCCGGTGGCGGTGTTCGCCCGCCAGCAAGGGCTGCAGCTGACCGTGGTGGACTGCGGCATTGCCGAGCCGCTGCTGCCCCATACCCGGCTGCTGTCGCGCAAGATTGCCCATGGCACGCGCAACTCGCGCGTCGGCTCGGCGATGAGCATGGAACAAGCCCATGCCGGCGTGCGCGTCGGCATGGAGATCGCCGACAGCCTGAGCGGCAATGTGCTGGCCTGCGCCGGCCTCGGCCAGGGCTCGGAAGAAAGCGCAGCGCTGCTGCTGGCACGCCTGGCCGACAGCCCGCTGCGTGACTTCATCGTGTCCGGCCCCGATATGCACCAGGACGACCTGGCCCGGCTGCTGCATATCCTGCAAGGCGCTCAGGCGCGGCACCGCGAGCTGCAGGAGCCGATGGAGGTGCTGGCGGGGCTGGGTGGCTACGAGATCGCAGTGATGGTCGGCGCCATGCTGGTGGCAGCCAGCAAACGTCAGCTGATCATCGTCGACGGCATGTCCGCCTGCGCAGCTCTGAAGATCGCCGCGCTGATCGCCGCGCCGGTGACCGACTATGCGGTGTTCTGCCGCAGCCACGCGCATCGAGGCCTGGACGAAGCGCTGGCCCTGTTCCATGCCTCGGCCCTGCTGGAACTGGGCATGCAGAGCGCGGACGGCACCGGCGCCGCGCTGGCCTGGCCGCTGATACGCAGCGCCGGCGCGCTGCTGACCGATCTGCATGAGCTGGCCGACCGGCCCGGCGCGATCGACTCGGCGCCGCTGCCCATGCTGACACAGCCGCTCAGCACCGCCGGGGGCCCACTCAGCACCGTCGGCGGCCCGCTCAGCAAGCGCTGAGGATCAGCGGGTATTGCTGCCGGTATTACCGTCCTGCCCGGTCTGGGTGGGTGGGAGCTCCGGCGGCAGTGGCTGCGCGGGCGGCATCACCGGCAAGGCCTGCGGCGGCGGGTTGCTGTTGATCTGCGGCGGCGGCAGCGCGACGGCGGCCGGCAGGCTGCCGGTTGCGGCCGGCACCGGCGGCGCCAAGCTCAGGCGCAGGCTGACCACGCCCTGGCGGCCCAGTGCCGCCGAATTGCCGTCCAGCGCCAGCAGCTGCAAGTCGCCGTCGACCGCCGCACCGACCCGCACCGTGCGTGCCGGCGCGTTGTCCACCGTGATCACCGCGACGCCCTCGCCGGCATGGCGGCCACCGCCCTGCTTGGGCGCCACCAGGCCGACCAGCTTGTAGCGTCCATCGACCGGTGCCGCGACCTCGGCCACCGGCGCGGCCTGCGGCGCGCCGAACAAGCGGCTCAGGTCGGCGCGCGGCCCCGTACCGTCAGCGGCCGGCAGCGCCTGCGGCGGCACACGCAGCGGCGCCGGCAACAGCTTCAGCAGCCAGAAGGCGCTGCACAGGGCCAGCAGGCCCCAGACGGCAAAGGTCAACAATCGTGCGAGCATGCGCCGATTATGATTCATGCCAATGCGACAACCGGGCGCCTCCATGCCAAGCCTCAGCGTTAAAAAAACGTCACACCGCCCGCGCGGCTTCACCTTGATCGAGTTGCTGGTGGTGCTGGTCATCATCGGTGTGCTGGCCGCCCTGGTCGTGCCCAATGTGCTGGACCGGGCCGATGACGCCCGCGTCACCGCCGCGCGCACCGACGTCAACAATCTGATGCAGGCGCTGAAGCTCTACAAGCTCGACAACCAGCGCTTCCCCACCGGCGAGCAGGGCCTGGAGGCCCTGGTCCGCAAGCCCAGCAGCGGCCCGGCCCCGGCCAACTGGAAGCCCTATGTCGAGAAGCTGCCCAACGACCCCTGGGGCCGGCCCTACCAATTCGCCAACCCGGGTGTGAAGGGCGAGATCGATGTCTACAGCTATGGCGCCGATGGCCAGGCCGGCGGCGAGGGCAAGGACGCCGACATCGGCTCTTGGCAGTAGCTGTGGGACAGCCCGGCGGACGGACGACGCGCTTCGGCCGCGGCTTTACGCTGATCGAACTGCTGGTCGTCGTGGCCCTGATTGCGATCGCGACGGCGACCTTGAGCCTGGCGCTGCGCGACCCGGCCGGCGCGCAGCTGGAGCGCGAGGCCGAGCGCCTGGCGGCGCTGTTCGAGAGCGCGCGTGCCGAGGCGCGTGCGGCCGGGCTGACGGTGCAATGGGCGCCGGTCAGCGACGACTCCGGCGACCAGTTCCGCTTTCGCGGCCTGCCCGAGCGCATGCAGCTGCCGCGCCGCTGGCTGGGCGAGGCGGTGGCGGTGGAGATCGTCGGCGCACGATCGGTTCAGCTCGGACCCGAACCCATGGTCGGCGCACAGCGCCTGCGCCTGCGCCTGGGCGCGCAACGCATCGCGTTGGTGACCGACGGCCTGGGGCCTTTCGAGCCCCAGCACGAGCCCGAGACCGCTCCGTGAAGAAAGCTTTGCAAGGCTTTACCTTGATCGAGGTGCTGGTCGCGCTGGCCATCGTCGCGATCACGCTGGCGGCCGGCCTGAAGGCGGCCGGTGCGCTGACCGGCAATGCCGAGCGCCTGGCCCAGGTCAGCGCCGCGCAGTGGTGCGCCGAGAACCAGCTGGCCGAGCTGCGTCTGGCGCGGCAGTTCCCCGGCGTCGGTGATATCGAGTTCGCCTGCAGCCAGCTGGGCCGCGACTATGCCGGGCGCCTGGTCGTGCGGCCCACGCCGAACCCGAATTTCCGCCGCGTCGATGCGCTGATAGCCAATGATCAGGGCGTGCCGCTTTTGAGCCTGTCCACCATCGTCGGAAGGTATTGAAGGTGCACCGAAGCGAGCGCGGCTTTACCCTGGTCGAGGTGCTGGTGGCTCTGCTCATCATGGCCGCCATCGCGGTGATGTCCTGGCGCGGCATCGACGGCATGCTGCGCAGCCGCGACATCAGCCAGGGCAGCCTGGCGCAAACCGAGCGGCTGCAGACCGTGCTGGCGCAATGGGAACAGGACCTGCGTTCGCTGCAGGACGGCGGCGGCGACGTCAGCCCATTGAGCTTCGACGGTGCCAGCCTGCGCATCACCCGCCAGCAGCCCGGTGGCTTGCAACTGGTGGCCTGGACCGTGCGCGAAGGCCGGCTCTACCGCTGGGAGACCGCGACGCTCAACACCGTCGCGGCCCTGAACGATGCTTTGCTGCGCAGCCAGCAAGGCCTGGGCGACCAGGACCGGCAGCTGATGGCGCTGGACGGCGTCAGCGGCTGGCAGATGTTCTTCTATCGCGGCAATGCCTGGAGCAATGCCATGTCCAGTGACGACGTCAAGCAGGCCCCCGGCCCAGCCTCGGGTGTGGCCGGCAACAGCCGGGTGCTGCCCAGTGGCGTGCGGATGATTCTGCAGTTCGCGCCCGGCAGCGGCCATGGCGGACCGCTGACCCGGCAGGTCGTGCTGGGGCCGCAATCATGAGAAACACCCGAAGCCGGGGCGCCGCGCTGCTGACGGCGCTGCTGATCGTCGCGCTGGTGGCCAGCCTGGCCTCGGCCATGGTGTGGCGCCAGTACCGGGCGGTGCAGATCGAGGCCGCCGACCGCGCCCGCGCGCAGTCGGCCTGGATTCTGCAGGGCGCGCTGGACTGGGCCCGGCTGATCCTGCGCGAGGACGCGCGCGCCAACCGCAACGACCCCGTCGACCATCTCGGCGAGGTCTGGGCCGTGCCGCTGGCCGAAGCCAGGCTCTCGACCTTTCTGGCCGCCGACCGCACGAACGCCAGCGAAGACACCGGCAAGGACGAGGGCCCCGAGGCCTTTCTGTCCGGCACGCTGCTGGATGCCCAGGCCCAGTACAACCTGCGCAATCTGGTCGGCGGCGACGAGGCCGCCCAGGCCCTGGAACTGCGCACCCTGACCCGCCTGTGCGAGAGCGCCGGCGTGCCGGGCGATACCGCTGCCAAGATCGCCGGCCAGTTGCGCGCCGCGCTGGCCGAGAAGCCCGAAGCGCAGGCGCCGCTGCGCCCGCAGGCCATCGAACAGCTGCAATGGCTGGGCATTCCGGCCGAGATCGTGGCCCGGCTGCGGCCGCTGCTGACCCTGCTGCCGGCCCGCACACCGGTCAATCTAAACACCGCACCGCGCGAGGTGATCGCCGCGCTGTTCGACGGCATGGACCTGGCCTCGGCAGAGCGCGTCGTGCAGCAGCGCCAGCACTCGCCGCTGCGCAATCTGGAAGACGCCAAGGCCCTGCTGCCCGAGGGCGTTGTGCTCAGCGGCGAGCGCGCCGCCTTCGTCTCCTCCTATTTCATCGTCAACGGCCGGCTGCGGCTGGAGGCACGGGTGCTGGAGGAGCGCTCGCTGGTACAACGCCGCGACCTTGAAATGCTGGTGCTGAGCCGTCAGCGCGTCAACCTGGTGCTCGAAGCCGGACGATGAGCGTCGGGCCGACACAAGCTGCTCCTAGAATGCCCCACCCATAAGCCATGACCACCCTGATCCTGCTCCTGCCCCAGCGTGGCCGACTGCGCGCCCAAGGCCAAGCCACGCCCGACGGCCTGAGCCGCGGCGAGCATGGCCGTGAGTACGACTATGTGCTGAGCCACGACGGCGTCCAGGCGACGGCCCAGGGTCGCAGCGTCGCCGCGCTGCTGCCGCGCGCCGACACCGTGATCGCGGTGCCCGCCGAGGCCGACCTGAGCTGGCACCGGCTGGCGCTGCCGCGTGCCGCCCGCGCCCACCTGCGCGCCGCGCTGGCCGGCACGATGGAAGAAGCCTTGCTCGACGATACCGAGAGCCTGCATTTCGCGATCGAGCCCGGGGTGCAGGCCGGCGAGCAGGCCTGGGTGGTCGTCACGCACAAGGCCTGGCTGGTCGAGCAGTTGGCGCATCTGGAACAGGCCCAGGTCTTTGTCGACCGGCTGGCACCGCTGTCCTGGCCCGAGGCCCAGGCGCGCGGCCATTTCTTCGCCAGCGGGCTCGAGTCCGCCCAGCCCGCCCAGCCCGATCAATGCGGGCTGCGCTGGAGCCATGCCGACGGCGTCAGCACGCTGTGCCTGCAGGGCAGCCTGGCCCGCGACCTGTTCCCGGCTGCGGTGGTGCAAGCGGCACGCTGGACCGGCTCGCCCGGCGTGATCGGCGCCGCCGAGCACTGGCTGGGCACGGCCGTGGCGCCGCTGTCCGACGCCGAGCGCGCCCTGCATGTCATCAACAGCCCCTGGAATCTGCGCCAGTTCGAGCTGGCGCCGCGCACCCGCGGCATCCGCGCGCTGCGCGAGGTCTGGCGCAGCCTGATGAGCAGCCGCTGGCGCCCGGTGCGCTGGGGCCTGGCCGGCCTGGTGGCGGTGCAGCTGCTGGGCCTGAATCTGTGGGCCTGGCAGCTCAGGAGCGAGCTCGGTGAGCGACGCGCCGCGCTGAACCGGACACTCAGCAGCACCCACCCGCAGGTGCGTGCCATTCTTGATGCGCCGCTGCAGATGCAGCGCGAGACCGAGCTGCTGCGCGCCAGCGCCGGCAGGGCCGGCGAACAGGACCTGGAAACCCTGCTGGCCGCCGCCGCCACCGCCTGGCCGGCCGAACGCGGCCCGGCCGATGCGCTGTCCTTCGAGACCGGCCGGCTGCTGATCCCCGCCGCCGGCTGGAGCGAGGCCCAGATTCAGCAGTTCCGTCGCCAGTTGCACAGCGAAGGCTGGCAGCTCGAGATCAACGATGGCCGCATGGCCCTGAGCCGCGCCCGCGCCCTATGAGCAAGAAAACCCTCGGATTTGCCCTCAGCCCCGAGCAGGCGGCCCAGTGGCAGCAGCTGAAGTCGCGCTGGCAGGCGCTGGGTGAGCGCGAGCGCACCATCGCTCAGCTGGGCGCGGCCGCGCTGGGCCTGCTGCTGCTGTGGAGCGTCGCGGTGCAACCGGCGCTGCGCACCGTGCGCGCCGCGCCGGGCCAGCTGAGCCAGGTCGATGCCCAGTTGCAGCAGATGCAGCGCCTGGCGCAGGAAGCGCGCGAGCTGCGCGAGCAGCCGGCCGTGCCGGCGGCGCAGTCGCTGCAGGCGCTGAAGGCGGCCAGCGAGCATCTGGGGCCGGCCGCACGCCTGTCGATCAGCGGCGAGCGTGCGGTGCTGAGCCTCAACGGCGTCGGCAGCGAGGACTTGCAGGCCTGGCTCGGCGAGGTGCGCAGTGCCGCCCGCGCCCGGCCGGTCGAGGCCACCTTGCAGCGCGGCCCGCAGGGCTTCAGCGGCAGCATCGTGCTGGCGCTGGGAGCACCGGCATGATCAAGCCACCGAGTCTGCGCTGGAGTCTCGGCGGTACCCTGCTCGGCGCCTTGCTGGGCCTGATCCTGTTCGCGCCGGCCAGCTGGCTGGCGCGCGGCCTGGCCCAGGCCAGCAACGGCCATCTGCTGCTGGCCGAAACCCGCGGCAGCCTCTGGAGCGGCAGCGGCGTGCTGGTGCTGACCGGCGGCACCGGCAGCCGCGACGCCAGCCTGTTGCCCGGCCGCATCGAATGGACGCTGGCGCCCAAGGGCCTGGGCCTGCTGCTGAGCGCACGCCAGGCCTGCTGCATCAACGGCGAGCTGCAGATCCTGCTGCAGCCGGGCCTGGGCAGCTTGGGCTTTAGCCTGCCGCAGCAGCAGGGCGCCGACTGGCTGACGCGCTTCCCGGCCGCCTGGCTGGGCGGGCTGGGCACGCCCTGGAACACCTTGCAGCTGGGCGGTGGCGTGCGCTTGAGCGCGCGCGAGTTCCGGCTCGAATGGGCGCAGGGGCGCTGGCGCCAGCTGGGCCAGCTGGACCTGGACTTCGTCAACCTGTCCTCGCGCATCTCGACCCTGGCGCCGCTGGGCAGCTACCGCTTCAGCGTCGCGGCCGATCCGGCGGCGGCCGGCGTCTCGACGCTGCGACTGAGCACGCTGGAGGGTGCGCTGCTGCTGAGCGGCCAGGGCGTGCTCAGTGGCGGCAAGGCCCGTTTCCAGGGCGAGGCCCAGGCCGCGCCCGAGCGCGAAGCCGCGCTGAACAATCTTCTGAACATCATCGGCCGGCGCCAAGGCGCCCGCTCGGTGATCTCGATTGGATGAACGAGATGATCAAGAAACACCGGCTCCTCCCGCTGCTGGCGCTGCTGGCCCTGGCCGCTGCCACGCCGGCTCAGGCACAAAGCGCGGCCGCGCGCGGCCCGGCGCTGAAGGCCCAGACCCCGGTGACGCTGAACTTCGTCAACGCCGACATCGAGGCCGTGACCCGCGCCATCGGCGTGATGATGGACCGGCAGTTCGTCATCGACCCGCGGGTCAAGGGCGTGATCACGCTCTACAGCGAGCAGCCGCTGAGCGTGCGCGAGGCCTATCTGAGCTATCTGGCCGGGCTGCGCGGACTCGGCTTCACGGTGGTCGAGGCCGGCGGCCTCTACAAGGTCGTGCCCGAGGCCGACGCCAAGCTGCAGACCGGCGCGGTCGCGGTGGGCGCCAGCAGCCAGCGTGGCGACCAGGTGATGACCCAGATCTACAAGCTCAACCACGAGAACGCCAACAATCTGGTGGCCGTGCTGCGCCCGCTGATCAGCCCCAACAACACCATCAATGCCAACCCGGGCAACAACAGCCTGGTGATCACCGACTACGCCGAGAACCTGCAGCGGCTCACCCGCATCATTGCGGCGATGGACACGCCGTCCAGCACCGATATCGAGGTCGTGCCGCTCAAGCATGCCTTGGCTGCCGACATCGCGGCCCTGGTGCAAAAACTCGGCGAGGCCGGCAGCGGCGCCGTCGCCGGTGCGCCCGGCCAGGCCAGCGGATCGCTGAGCGTGCTGGTCGACCCGCGCAGCAATGCGCTGATACTGCGCGCAGCCAATCCGGCCCGGCTGGCCAGCGCCCGCGCCACCATTGCCAAGCTCGACCAGCCGCTGCCCGATGGCGACGCACCGGGCATCCGCGTCGTGCATCTGAAGAACGCCGAGGCCGCCAAGCTGGCCGTGGTGCTGCGCGCCGCCTTCGGTGGCGCGGGCGGCAGCAGCAGCAGCAGCGGCAGTTCCAGCAACAACGCGCAGCTGACGCCGGCCGCCCAGGGCACGATCAGCGCTACCGGCAGCGGCGGTAGCAACAGCAGTACCGGCAGCGGCAACTCATCAGCCTCGACCTCGCCGGTCAGCGCCTCGGCGGGCCCGTCGACCGGCGGCTTCATTCAGGCCGACCCCTCGACCAACTCGCTGATCATCACCGCCGCCGAGCCGCTGTACCGCCAGGTGCGCGCGGTGATCGACCAGCTCGACGGCCGGCGCGCCCAGATCTATGTGGAGTCGATGATCGTCAAGGTCGATGCCAACAAGACCGGGCAGTTCGGTGTGCAGTGGCAAAGCCTGTTCGGCAAGGACGGCGACCGCACGATCTCAGGCCTGGGCACCAACTTCGGCAGCGGCAATTCCAATATCGTCAACCTGTCGGCCGCGACGGCCGGCGGGCGCACGACCATCGGCACGGCGGTCGCCAGCGGCGTCAACCAGGGCCTGAACATCGGCGTGCTGAAGAAGGTCAGCGACTTCTACACGCTGGGCGCGATCGCCAACTTCCTGGAAACCCAGACCGGCGCCAACATCCTGTCGACGCCCAATCTGGTGGCGCTGGACAACGAGGAAGCCAAGATCGTGATCGGCCAGAACGTGCCCTTCATCACCGGCTCCTTCACCAACACCGGCGCCGGCACCGGCGGCACGGTCAACCCCTTCCAGACCATAGAGCGCAAGGACGTCGGCCTGACCCTGCGCATCAAGAGCCAGGTCGGCGAGGGCGGCACGGTGCGCATGGTGATCTACCAGGAGAACTCCTCGGTGGTGCAGGGGGTCACCAACAGCGCCGGCCCGACCACCGACAAGAGCTCGATCGAGACCACGGTGCTGGCCGACGACGGCCAGATCATCGTGCTGGGCGGGCTGATGAAGGACGAGTACAGCGACGGCGAGGACAAGGTGCCGGGCCTGGGCAATATCCCGCTGCTGGGCAATCTGTTCAAGGGCGAGAACCGCAAGCGCATCAAGACCAATCTGCTGGTCTTCCTGCGCCCGGTGGTGCTGCGCAACCAGCTCGGCGCCGATCAGGTGACCCTGGACCGCTACGAATCGATACGCGCGCTGCAGCAGAACGCCCAGCCCGCCCCGAACCCGGTATTGCCCGATACCGGCGCGCCGATCCTGCCCCTGCTGCCGGGCGCGCAGCCGGCGGTGCCCCAGCAAGGCAAGACAAACTAAAGCCATGGCGATACGCCACCCCCTCCCCTATGCCTTCGCGCGCACCCACACGGTGCTGCTGGAGGACGACGGCGCCCAGCTGGTGCTGTGGGCGCCGCCGCTGGTGACCCTGGCCGCGCTGTCCGAGGTGCAGCGCCTCTACAGCATCGATCGCATGGAGCATGAGGCCCAGGCCAGCCTGGCCGAGCGCATCAACCGCGCCTATGCGGGCAGCGAATCGAGTGCGGCCGTCGTGGTCGGCGAGGTCGAGAGCGCGGTCGACCTGAGCCGCATGATGCAGGATCTGCCGGCCGTCGAGGACCTGCTGGAGGCGGCCAACGACGCGCCCATCATCCGCATGCTCAATGCGCTGCTGACCCAGGCCGCCAAGGACGGGGCCAGCGACATCCATATCGAGCCCTACGAGCGCGCCAGCTCGGTGCGCTTCCGGGTCGACGGCACCTTGCGCGAGGTGGTCCAGCCCAACCGCGGCCTGCATGCCGCGCTGATCTCGCGGCTGAAGATCATGGCCGAGCTCGACATCGCCGAGAAGCGCCTGCCGCAGGATGGGCGCATCTCGCTGCGCATCGGCGGCCGTGCCATCGATGTGCGCGTCTCCACCCTGCCCTCGGCCCATGGCGAGCGCGCGGTGCTGCGCCTGCTGGACAAGAGCGAATCGAAGTTCACGCTCGAAGGCCTGGGCATGAGCGGCGATGTGCTGAGCGCCTTCCAGCATCTGGTGCAGCAGCCGCACGGCATCGTGCTGGTGACCGGCCCGACCGGCTCGGGCAAGACCACCAGCCTCTATGCCTCGCTGCAGACGGTGGACACCAGCACGACCAATGTGCTGACGGTCGAGGACCCGATCGAGTACGAGCTCGGCGGCATCGGCCAGACCCAGGTCAACACCAAGATCGACCTGACGTTCGCGAAGGCCCTGCGCGCCATCCTGCGCCAGGATCCGGACGTCATCATGATCGGCGAGATCCGCGACTACGAGACCGCCCAGATCGCGATCCAGGCCTCGCTGACCGGCCACCTGGTGCTGGCCACGCTGCACACCAATGACGCACCCAGCGCGGTGACGCGGCTGATGGACATGGGGGTCGAGCCCTTTCTGCTGAGCTCCAGCCTGCTGGGCGTGCAGGCCCAGCGTCTGGTGCGCAAGCTCTGCGGCAGCTGCAAGCGCCAGAGCCCCGACGGGCGCTGGCATCCGGTCGGCTGCCCGGCCTGCGGGCAGACCGGCTACAAGGGCCGCACCGGGGTCTACGAGCTGATGGTGGTCGATGACGAGCTGCGCGCGCTGATCCATCAGCGCACGTCCGAGGGCGAGCTGCAGGCGGCGGCGCGAACCAAGGGCCTGCGTTCGATGCGCGAGGATGGCGAGCGTTTGATCACGGCCGGCATCACCTCGGCCGAAGAGGTGTTGCGCGTGACCCGCGACTGACGAAGCCGCTATGCCAGCCTTCAAGTACGAAGCCCTGAACGCCGCCGGCCGCAGCAGCACCGGTCTGCTGGAGGCCGACAGCGCGCGCGCCGCACGGGCCCAGCTGCGCGCTCAAGCGCTGGTGCCGCTGAGCGTGCAGCCGGTCGAACAGCAAGGCCAGGAGGGCCAGGGCAGCCGCTGGAGCCGGCGCGTGCTGAGCGCCACGGCGCTGTCGGTCTGGACCCGCCAGCTGGCCGGCCTGGTCGGCTCCGGCCTGCCGATCGAGCGGGCGCTGACCGCGCTGGCCGACGAGAGCGAGGACCAGCGCATCGCCGAACTGCTGGCCCAGCTGAAGGCCGAGGTCAACGGCGGCGCCACCTTTGCGCGCGCGCTGGCCACCGCGCCGCGCGAGTTCGACGAGGTCTACCGCGCGGTGGTCGCGGCCGGCGAACAGAGCGGCGCGCTGGGCCTGGTGCTGGAGCGCCTGGCCGACGATCTGGAGGAACGCCAGAACCTGCGCGCCAAGCTGATCGGCGCGATGGCCTACCCGGCCATCGTCTCGCTGATCGCCATCGTCATCGTGATCTTTCTGGTCACCTATGTGGTGCCGCAGATCGCCACCGTCTTCACCGGCTCCAAGCGCGCCCTGCCCTTTTTGACCGTCGCGATGCTGGCGATCAGCGACTTCGTGCGCCAATGGGGCTGGGCCGTGCTGGCGGCCCTGGTGGCCGGTTTCAGCGGGCTGTCGTGGATGCTGCGCAACAATGCCTTTCGCGAGCGCTTCGATGCCGCGATGCTGGGCGTGCCGCTGATCGGCCGGCTGGCGCGCGGCTACAACGCGGCGCGCTTCGCCAGCACGCTGGCGATGCTGGCCGGCGCCGGCGTGCCGATTCTGAAGGCCCTGCAGGCGGCGGCCGAGACCCTGGGCAACCGCGCGATGCGCGCCGACGCGCTGGACGCGCTGGTGCAGGTGCGCGAGGGCGCGCCGCTGGGCTCGGCCCTGGCCGGCAAGAAGCGCTTCCCGGGCATCCTGGCGATGTTCGCCCGCCTGGGCGAGCAGACCGGCTCGCTGCCGCAGATGCTGGAACGCGCCGCCCGCCAGCTCGGCACCGAGGTGCAGCGCCGCGCGATGGCCGCCGCGACGATTCTCGAGCCGCTCTTGATCGTCGCGATGGGCGCCATCGTGATGCTGATCGTGCTGGCCGTGCTGCTGCCCATCATCCAGCTCAATACCTGGGTCAAATGAAAAACCGAACGGTGAACTATTGGGCAATCGGGGCTTTTCTCGATGCGCACGGTGGCCCGCTGTTTGCTTGAATAGACACGAGCCCTGCGGTTCAGGGCCTGGAGTCGGTTCATGAGCAGCTCTCACGCCATCGCCTTGGCCCCTCGCATCCCGATTGCGCAGATGCGCAGTGTGTTCAGCGTCCACGAGGTCGAGCAAAAGCTCGCCAAGCTGCCCGAGCGCGACCACGAGCCCTTGCGCAACACCTACCAGCGTATGCTGGACAAAGGCCCGCAGCGCTTCCAGGTCAAGCCCTCGGGCCTGCCGGCGATGGCCGCGCTCTACGAGGAGCTGCCCAACTTCCACGAGGTGCTCGACGATGTGCGGCGCCAGATCGCGCTGTGCGAGGACAGCGGCGACCCGCTGGAGATCACCCCGCTGCTGCTCTTGGGCCCGCCGGGCATAGGCAAGACCCATTTCGCCCGCCAGATCGCCCAGCTGCTGGGCACCGGCATGGGCTTCATCTCGATGAGCTCGCTGACCGCCGGCTGGGTCTTGTCGGGCGCCTCCAGCCAGTGGAAGGGTGCGCGGCCCGGCAAGGTCTTCGAGGCCCTGATCGACGGCGACTACGCGAATCCGGTGATGGTGGTCGACGAGATCGACAAGGCCGGTGGCGAGCTCAGCTACGACCCGCTGGGCTCGCTCTACAGCCTGCTCGAACACGACACGGCCGGCAGCTTCACCGACGAGTTCGCCGAGATCGCGGTCGACGCCAGCCAGGTGATCTGGGTCGCCACCGCCAACGACGCCCGCGCAATACCTGATCCCATCCTGAACCGCGTCAATGTCTACGAGGTGCAGGCGCCCGATTTCGCGGCGGCCCGCGCCATCGCGGCCCGGCTCTACAGCGCTATCCGGGAACAGCACGACTGGGGCCGGCGCTTCGACGAGGCGCCCAGCGCCGCGCTGCTGGACCGCATGGCCGAGCTGGCGCCGCGCGAGATGCGGCGCGCCTGGATGACGGCCTTCGGCAACGCCAAGCTGGCCAAGCGTGCCACCGTGCTGTGCGAGGACCTGCCGGAGCCCGGACTCAAGCGCGCGCCTATCGGCTTCACGCACTGATCCTGAGCATCGGCCCGCGTAGCCCCTCTATGATGGGCCATGCCTGCAAATCTGGACGGCCAGCTGGTCGTCGCCATCTCATCGCGCGCGCTGTTTGATTTCGAGGAAGAGAACCAGCTCTTCGAAGACGGCGATGACCGCGCCTATATGCAGCTGCAGCAGCAGCGCCTGGACATGCCGGCCAAACCGGGCGTGGCCTTCTCGCTGGTGCGCAAACTGCTCGGCTTCAACACCGCAGCGGGCCCGCGGGTCGAGGTCGTCGTGCTGTCACGCAATGACCCGATCTCGGGCATGCGGGTGTTCCGTTCGGCCCAGCATTACGGCCTGAAGATCGAGCGCGGCGTGTTCACCCGCGGTGAGTCGCCCTGGCGCTATCTGCGCCCGCTGAAAGCCCAGCTCTTCCTGTCCGCCAACGAGGCCGATGTGCGCTCGGCGCTGGCGGCCGGTGTGGCCGCCGCGCGGGTGCTGCCGCTGTCGGCCCACGCCTCGGACGCCCATCCCCATGAGCTGCGCATTGCCTTCGACGGCGACGCCGTGCTGTTCTCCGACGAGGCCGAGCGGGTCTTCCAGGCCGGCGGTCTGGATGCCTTCCAGGCCCATGAGCGCGAGCGCGTGCTGACGCCGCTGGCCGCCGGCCCCTTCAAGCCGGTGCTGGCCGCCCTGCATGGTCTGCAGCAGGACAAGACCGATGCGATGGCGGTGCGCACCGCCCTGGTCACCGCACGCAGCGCCCCGGCCCATGAGCGGGCGCTGCGCACCCTGATGGACTGGCGCATCGAGGTCGACGAGGCGATGTTCCTCGGCGGCCTGCCCAAGGGCGAGTTCTTGCGCGAGTTCGAGCCCGACTTCTTCTTCGACGACCAGATCGGCCATGTCCAGAACGCCACCGCCCATGTGCCCTCGGGCCATGTGGCGACGGGCATCAAGAACCACTGACTTTTCGCCCGACTCACGACACAAAACCGGGTTTCCCCTAGGATTCAGGTTTTTCTTCGACCTGAAAACAATATGCAAGCCCCAGCCGATATCGCAGTGATCGGCCTGGCCGTGATGGGCCAGAACCTGATCCTGAACATGAACGACCACGGCTTCACCGTCGTCGCCCACAACCGCAGCACCGCCAAGGTCGACGAGTTCCTGGCCCACGAGGCCAAAGGCACGAAGGTGATCGGCGCGCATTCCATCGAGGAGATGGTGTCGCTGCTCAAGCGCCCGCGCCGCGTGATGCTGATGGTCAAGGCCGGCAGCCCGGTGGACGAGTTCATCGAGCAGTTGCTGCCCCATCTGGAGCCGGGCGACATCATCATCGACGGCGGCAACTCGCTGTTCGACGACACCGCACGGCGCGTCAAGTACGTCGAGTCCAAGGGCCTGCTCTATATCGGCAGCGGCGTCTCCGGCGGTGAGGAAGGGGCGCGCTTCGGCCCCAGCATCATGCCCGGCGGTTCGGCCGCGGCCTGGCCCCATGTGAAACCGATCTTCCAGGCCATCGCGGCCAAGGTTGACGATGGTTCGCCTTGCTGCGACTGGGTCGGCGAAGGCGGTGCCGGCCACTACGTCAAGATGGTGCACAACGGCATCGAGTATGGCGATATGCAGCTGATCTGTGAGGCCTACCAGCTGATGCAGGAGGGTCTGGGCATGACGCCGGCCGAGATGAGTGCGGTATTCGCCGACTGGAACCGGGGCGAGCTGGACTCCTACCTGATCGCGATCACGCGCGACATCCTGGCCAAGACCGACGAGGACGGCGCACCCCTGGTCGACAAGATCCTCGACACCGCCGGTCAGAAAGGCACCGGCAAGTGGACCGTGATCTCCTCGGCCGATCTGGGCATCCCGATCACCTTGATGGCCGAGGCGGTGTACAGCCGTTGCGTCTCGGCGATGAAAGACCTGCGCGTACAGGCCGCCAAGGTCTTCGGTGGCAGCAACCGCAAGGTGGATGTTGAACGCGCCGCCTTCGTCGAGGCGATCCGCCAGGCGCTCTACGCCTCCAAGATCATCAGCTACGCCCAGGGCTATATGCTGATGGCGGCCGCCGCCGAGCAGAACGGCTGGCACCTGAACTACGGCGGCATCGCGCTGATGTGGCGCGGCGGCTGCATCATCCGCAGCGCCTTCCTCGGGGATATCAAGGCCGCCTTCGAGCAGGACCCGCAGCTGCAGAATCTGCTGCTGGCGCCCTTCTTCGAACAGGCCGTCAAGAAGAGCGAGGCCGGCTGGCGCCAGGTGGTGGCCACGGCCGTGGCCAAGGGCATCCCGGTGCCGGCCTTCAGCAGCGCGCTGGCCTTCTTCGACAGCTTGCGCAGTGCCCGCCTGCCGGCCAATCTGCTGCAGGCCCAGCGCGACTACTTCGGCGCCCACACCTATGAGCGGGTGGACCAGCCGCGCGGCCAGTTCTTCCACACCAACTGGACCGGCAGCGGCGGCCGCACCGCCTCCAGCACCTACTCGGTCTGATCAGGTCAGGGTCACGCGGGCGAACTTGCGCTTGCCCACCTGCAGCACAAAGGTACCGGCCGCCACCTTCAGGCCTTTGTCGCTGACGGTGGCGCCATCGATGCGCACACCGCCCTGCTCCACCATGCGCAGCCCCTCGCTGCCGGAGCTGACCAGGCCGGCGGCCTTCAGCAGGCCGCCGATGCCCAGCGGCGCGCCGCCGAGGCTCAGCTCGGGGATGTCGTCGGGAATGCCACCCTGGGCACGCTTGTTGAAGTCGGCCTCGGCCTCGTCGGCCGCCGCCGCGCCGTGGAAGCGCGCGGTGATCTCCTTGGCCAGCAGCACCTTGGCTTCCTTGGGGTTGCGCCCTGCCTCGGTCTCGGCGCGCAGCGCGGCGATCTGATCCAGGCTCTTGAAGCTCAGCAGCTGGAACCATTTCCACATCTGCACATCGCTGATCGACAGGATCTTGGCGAACATCTGCGTGGCCGGCTCGGTCAGGCCCACATAGTTGTTCTTGGACTTGGACATCTTCTCGACGCCGTCCAGCCCCTCCAGCAGCGGCATCGTCAGGATGCACTGCGGCTCCTGACCATATTCCTGCTGCAGATGGCGGCCCATCAGCAGATTGAACTTCTGGTCGGTGCCGCCCAGCTCCAGATCGCTCTTCAGCGCCACCGAGTCATAGCCCTGCATCAGCGGGTAGAGGAACTCATGCACCGAGATCGGCGTCTGCGCGGCATAGCGCTTGGCGAAGTCGTCGCGCTCCATCATCCGGGCCATCGTGTACTTGGCGGCCAGCTGGATCATGCCGCGCGCGCCCAGCGGATCGCTCCATTCGCTGTTGTAGCGGATCTCGGTCTTGGCCGGGTCCAGCACCAGACTGGCCTGCTTATAGTAGGTATCGGCGTTGTGCTTGATCTGCTCCGCCGTTAGCGGCGGCCGGGTCGCGTTGCGGCCCGAGGGGTCGCCGATCATCGAGGTGAAGTCGCCGATCAGGAAAATCACCGTGTGCCCGAGATCCTGCAGCTGGCGCATCTTGTTGAGCACCACGGTGTGGCCCAGATGGATGTCGGGCGCGGTCGGATCCAGGCCCAGCTTGATGCGCAGCGGCTGGCCGGTGGCCTCCGAGCGGGCCAGCTTCTGCAGCCAGTCGGCCTCGGGCAACAACTCCTCGACCCCGCGCAGCGACACCGCCATCGCCTCGCGCACCTTGTCGGTGACCGGATAACGCGTCGCACCGGCGGCTGCTGCGGGGGTCGGGGCGGCGGTCTCGGGTGTTCGCGATTCGGACATGTTTGGAAAGTTGTGTGCGCAGGCCAGGGTAAAGCCTTGATTTATCGGGTTTTCTTGGCGTTGACGCGGCTTTCGCCTCGTTATACTCGCCGCTGTTTTGCCAAATCCCCCCTAAATGGGGTGGTCCGGCAATCCCCAGATTCTAGTGGACACCCCCGGTGACCACGCCGGGTGGTCCGCTTGCTTACGGCCCGGTACAACAACAGGGCTTGGGCATCTTGAGCGTGACTGACTGGAAAACGGAACTGAAGCGGGCGCTGACGGGCGCCGAAGCCTTCGCGGCCCGACACCCACGGGCACTGACCGGCACGGTGGTCGGCCTGCTGGGCGGCTTCGCCATCACCGCTTTCGGTATCGCGCCGCTGGCGCCGAATGCCGCCGACCTGCCCCGACAGCTGATCAGCGAGCCGGTCCAGACCCTGGATCTGGAAGAACAGCTGAGCGCACTGGCCAGCCATCAGCTTTCGCTGGTGCGCAACGATGTGACCCGCGCCAGCGACACCGCCGATTCACTGCTGCGCCGCATGGGCGCCTTCGACCCGGCCGCCGCCGAGTTCCTGCGCAATGATGCGCTGGCCCGCCGCGTGCTGCAGGGCCGTGTCGGCAAGCTGGTGCAGCTGAGCGCCGATGACGCCGGCACCGTGCAGTCGATGATCGTGCGCTTCCCCGCCGAGCTGGCCGAGCAGCAGACCACCCATTTCAGCCGGCTGAGCATCCAGCGCCATGGTGCCGGCTTCAGCGCCAAGCTGGAAACCGCCCCGTTGCAAAGCCAGGTCCGCCTGGGCAGCGGCATGGTGCGTTCCTCGCTGTTTGTTGCCACCGACGAGGCCGGCATTCCCGATGCGATCGCCTCGCAGATGGCCGATATGTTCTCCGGCGATATCGACTTCCACCGCGAGCTGCGCAAGGGCGATCGCTTCTCGGTGGTGTTCGAGAGCATGACCGCCGATGGCGAGCCGATCAACTGGGGCCAGGCCGCCGGCCGCGTGATCGCGGGCGAGTTCGTCAACAACGGCAAGAGCTATTCGGCCGTCTGGTACAAGGACTCGGCCAGCGGCAAGGGCAATTTCTACGGCTTCGACGGCCAGAGCAAGCGCCGCGCCTTCCTGGCCAGCCCGATGGAGTTTTCGCGCGTGACCTCCGGTTTCGCGATGCGTTTCCACCCGATCCTGCAGAAATGGCGCGCCCACCTGGGCACCGACTTCGGTGCGCCGACCGGCACGCCGGTGCGCACCGTCGGCGACGGCCTGGTCGAATTCGCCGGCTGGCAGAACGGCTTCGGCAACGTCATCTATGTGCGTCATGCCGGCGAGCGCCAGACGGTGTACGCGCACCTGAGCCGCATGGACGTCAAGAAGGGCCAACGCATCGAGCAGGGCCAGCGCATCGGTGCGGTCGGCGCCACCGGCTGGGCCACCGGCCCGCACCTGCACTTCGAGTTCCGCGTCAAGGGCCAGCACCAGGATCCACGAGTGATCGCTCGCGCCTCGGAGGCCATCACCTTGCCGGCCAGCGCCAAGGCGCAGTTCCAGCAGACCGTGGCCAGCGTCAAGAGCCAGCTCTCGGCGGCCGAATCGATGGGCGTGGGCGTCAGCGGCGCCGATTGAAGCCCCGACCCGGATGAGCGATCTGTTCATCGGGCTGATGTCCGGCACCTCGCTGGACGGTGTCGATGCGGTGCTGACACGCCTGGATGCCGGCATCACCGTGCTGGCCCACAGCCACCAGCCCTTTGATGCAGCCTTGCGCGCCGAACTGCTGGCACTCAACACGCCGGGAGACAACGAGGCCCACCGCTGCGCTCTGGCTGCCAATGGTGTGGCCCGTGCCTATGCACAGCTGGTCGACGCACTGCTGAGCCAGAGCGGCCACCGGCGCAGCGAGATCCGCGCCCTCGGCGCCCATGGCCAGACCATCCGGCACCGGCCCGGCGAGTTCGATGGCTGCGGCTACACCTTGCAGCTCCTCAATGGCGCCCTGCTGGCCGAGCTGAGCGGCATCGCGGCGATCAGCGATCTGCGCAGCCGTGATCTGGCCGCAGGCGGCCAGGGTGCACCACTGGTGCCGGCCTTCCACCGGGCACTGTTTGCCCGGGACGGGTGTGATATCGCGGTGCTGAACATCGGCGGCATCAGCAATATCAGCCTGCTGGCCGGCGACGGCAGCACGCGGGGCTTCGACTGCGGACCGGGCAACTGCCTGATGGATCACTGGGCCGATCGCCATCTGGGCCGCCCCTATGACGCCGATGGCGCCTGGGCCGCAACAGGCCGGGTGCTGCCAGAACTCTTGCAGGCCATGCGTGCCGAGCCCTACTTCCAGCTCGCGCCGCCGCGCAGCACCGGGCGCGATCTGTTCAACCCCGACTGGCTGGACCGCCTCTTGGCGCGTCACGCACCGCAGGCAGCCGCCCAGGATGTGCAAGCCAGCCTGCTGGAGCTGACGGCAACAAGCGTCGCGGAGGATCTGCACCGGCATGGCCCCTCATCGAAGGAGCTGCTGGTCTGCGGCGGCGGCGCACTGAACGGGCAGCTGATGCGGCGCCTGCAGGCCTTGCTGCCCCGCCTGGCCGTGCTGAGCACCGACACCCGGGGGCTACCGGCCATGCAGGTCGAGGCGGCCGCGTTCGCCTGGCTGGCCCAGCGCTTTGTCCAGGCCCAGCCGGGCAATCTGCCGAGCGTGACCGGCGCTGCGGGCCCGCGCCTGCTGGGTGCGCTTCATCCCGCCTGAGCGGGCCATGCAGCAATGAGAAAGCCGCCCGAGGGCGGCTTTGTTGCCTTGCGAAGACCAGGCCTCAGACCGAGAAGCTGGAACCGCAGCCGCAGGTGGTGCTTGCGTTCGGATTCTTGATCACGAACTGCGCGCCCTGCAGGTCTTCCTTGTAGTCGATCTCGGCACCGGCCAGATACTGCAAGCTCATCGCGTCGATCAGCAAGGTGACGCCGTTCTTGTTCATCTGCGTATCGTCCTCGTTGACGGCCTCGTCGAAGGTGAAACCGTACTGGAAGCCGGAGCAGCCACCGCCCTGCACGAAAACACGCAGCTTCAGCTCCGGATTGCCTTCCTCGGCAACCAGATCGCGCACCTTGTCGGCCGCGCTGTCGGTGAAGATCAGCGGCACCGGCATCTCGTCGGCACCGGCCAGGGAAGTTTCGAGAACAGCGCTCATAGGATTTCCTGAATGTTTAGTTCTGACCGGTATTGTCTACGCAAACAGCGCAGCCATGGCCGTCAAGGGTATTTGTGGGCGATCAGAAATGAAACAAGGCCGCTGCGAAAACACAGCGGCCTTGTTGCCGGCATGCCACCGAAGTGGCAAACCAGGGGATCAGCGCTTGCTGAACTGCTTCCGACGACGCGCGCCGTGCAGACCGACCTTCTTACGCTCGACTTCACGCGCATCGCGCGTGACGAAGCCGGCGCGACTCAGTTCGGGCTTCAGGGCTGCGTCGTAGTCGATCAGCGCACGGGTGATGCCGTGGCGCGCTGCACCGGCTTGGCCCGACTCACCGCCACCGTGGACGTTGATCTTGATGTCGAAGGCTTCGCCGTTGTTGGTCAACATCAGCGGCTGCTTGACGACCATGATCGAGGTCTGACGGCCGAAATACTCGTCGACGGTCTTGCCGTTGACGATGATTTGGCCAGTGCCCTTCTTCATGAAGACGCGAGCGACCGACGACTTGCGGCGGCCGGTACCATAGTTCCAGTTTCCGATCATCAACCGCTCCTTAGATTTCCAGAGCCTTGGGCTGCTGAGCGGCGTGCGGGTGGGTGTCACCAGCATAGACCTTCAGCTTCTTCACCATGGCGTAGCCCAACGGACCCTTGGGCAGCATGCCCTTGACAGCCTTTTCCAGGGCGCGGCCCGGGTGCTTGGCTTGCATGTCCTTGAACTTGGTGGCGTAGATGCCGCCCGGGAAGCCCGAATGACGGTAGTACACCTTGTCATTGGCCTTGTTGCCCGTAACGCGAAGCTTTTCCGCGTTGATGATGACGATGAAATCGCCGGTGTCCACGTGAGGCGTGTAAATGGCCTTGTGCTTGCCGCGCAAACGGAGTGCCACTTCGCTGGCAACACGTCCGAGCACCTTGTCGGTGGCGTCAATCACAAACCACTCGTGCGTCACTTCGGCCGGCTTGGCGCTGAAGGTCTTCATGAGATTACTTTCGAGTGCCTGCAAACCTGTATAAAGAGGCCGGCAGGCGGTCGGATGGCTGATTCTTATCCTTGCCAGCCATTCGGTGCCGCTTATCAAAGGCGACCTCTCATGCACTGCACTCGGACTTCTTACCCGCAGCCAAGGCCGGGAAAGCCCGCGAGTGTATCAGATTCGGCCCCGCCATCAAACAGCCGACACATCGATCACGCACAGACGCCGCCTTCGCCCATGTAAAATCAGGGTTTTCACTAATCCCTCACCAGATCAATGCCATGACCGCGCCAGAGACAACCAGCCCGACAGCCGCCGAGCCATCCCCAGCCTGGGGACCGGCGGCGGCCCTGCAGCGCTGGGCATCCTGGGTGCCGATCCGTTCGCTGGCACGCCGGCATCGGCGCCGCATCAAGGAACATCTGTTGTCGCTGGACGCGCGCGACCGCTATCTGCGCTTCGGCTACCCCGCCTCGGACGAGCAGATTGCCAAGTACGCGATGGGTCTGAACTTCGACCGCGACGAGGTGCTGGGCATCTTCAACCGCCGGCTGGAGCTGGTCGCGATGGCGCATCTGGCTTACGAGCCATCGCCGCAACTGCCAGGCAAGCCGGCCATGGCAGAGTTCGGCGTCTCGGTGCTGGGCAAGGCGCGAGGTCGCGGCTTCGGCGCCAGGCTGTTCGAGCATGCGGCCCTGCACGCCCGCAATCGGGGCATCGACACCTTGTTCATCCATGCACTGAGCGAGAACGTGCCGATGCTGCGCATCGCCCGCAATGCCGGGGCCAAGGTGGAGCGAGACGGCTCGGAGTCCGAAGCCTGGCTGCGCCTGCCGCCGGACACCGTGGCCTCCCATGTCGGCGAAGCCATCGAGCGCCATATGGCGGAACTGGACTTCCAGTTCAAGCGCCATGCCCGAGTCTTCGGCAACTTCATCGACGGCGTGGCCGAGATCAAGTCGCAGTTCGACGACGCCGGCAAGGCCGCCAAACAGTAACCCCCTCAATCACGGGACATCGCCCGGGCCTACCCCGTTTCCGGGGGTAGGCCCGGGGTTGCTTGTCACAATATTCAGTTACATTCAGCTGAATAAGCGCTTGTTTAGAGGCGCATCCCCACTCATCGAGATCACGAGGGACATGCAAACCACCGTTCCGTGGATCATCGCGCTGGTCTTTGCCTGCGGCTTTGTCGTGCTGGCCCTGCTATGGGTCTGGCGCCGACCCAGCCAGGGCGCCAAGCCGCTGCCCAGCGAATGGGCCTTGAGCGCCCGCCCGGTCTTCAGCACCGATGAGCGGCGCGTCTACCGTCTGCTCAAGGAAGCCCTGCCTCACCACGTCATCCTGTCCAAGCTGCCGCTGGTGCGCTTTTGTCAACCGACCGAGGCCAAGCAGGTGCGCTACTGGTTTGATCTGCTGGGCGCCACCCATGTGACGTTTGCGATCTGCAGCCCGAACGGCCGCGTGCTGGCGGCCGTGGACCTGGATGCCGAGCGCCATGCCTCCAGCCGCAGCCTGCAGATCAAGCAGTCGGTGCTGGGCGCCTGCCGGGTGCGCTATCTGCGCTGCCCGATCGACAACCTGCCGAGCGCGGCCGAGTTGCAGCTGCTGGTGCCCTTCAGCAGCAGTGCCTCGCGGGGTCCGCAGCCCGCACCGACACCGAACCTGACGCCGGCACGCCCCAGCATCAGCAGCAAGACGCCGCGCCGCAGCAGCCGTGAGAACCTCTGGCAGGACTCGGCCGTGTTCCACGACTCCTTCTTTGCGCCCGACAGCCGCTACGACAGCGTCGCCGTGACCCGCAGCGAAACCCGGCCCGGCTTTCGCAACAGCCGCCCCTTCGGCGAGCCGCTGAGCGCCGACTCCCAGTATCCGGACGAGGCCCCGAATGACATCGTCGGCGTGGTGGTCGACACGCCCCGCTACGGTCACCGTTAAGCTCCGGCACCGGCCACTTCGCTGCGGCGCCTGCCTCCGGCTCGGCGCCGCAGCCGTTTTTAATGAGCACTGATCACGATTTCAGCTTCGGCGACCTGACGCCCGAGTTCATGCTGGATGCCCTCGATGCCGTCGGCCTCCATGGCGATGGCCGCATGCTGCAGCTGAACTCCTACGAGAACCGGGTGCTGCAGCTGCATCTGGAGGACGGCCGTGTGGCGGTCGCCAAGTTCTACCGACCCGGACGCTGGAGCGACGAACAGATCCTGGAGGAACATGGCTTCGCCCAGGAACTGGTCGACGCCGAAGTGCCGGTGGCCGCGCCCTGGATGCTGGGCCAGGATGATGCGGCCAGCACACTGAGCCACTACCGTGGCCAGCGCTTCGCGGTCAGCGCACGCCAGGGCGGGCGCAGCCCGGAGCTGGAAGACCCCGAGGTGCTGACCTGGATAGGCCGGCTGCTGGGGCGCATCCATGGGGTCGGGCGGCGGCAGCCGTTCGTGCACCGGCTGCATTGGGACAGTGCTCAGCCCGGCCTGATCGCGCGCGACTGGCTGTTGGCGCATGACAGCGTGCCGGTGGAAATCCAGCCGGCCTGGCGCGCCGTCGTGCAGCAATGCCTGGACGCGACCCAGCAGGCCTTCGACGCAATTCCTGGTCTGCAGACGCTGCGTCTGCATGGCGATTGCCATCCCGGCAACATCCTGTGGACACCCGACAAGGGGCCGCACTTCGTCGATCTGGACGATGCAGTGACCGGCCCGGCCATTCAGGATCTGTGGATGCTGCTGTCCGGCGATGCCTTGAGCATGCGCCAGCAACTGGCCTGCGTGCTCGAGGGCTACGAAACAGTGGCCGAATTCGACCGCCGCGAGCTGACCCTGATCGAGCCGCTGCGCACCCTGCGGATGATCCACCACAGCGCCTGGCTGGCCCGGCGCTGGGGTGACCCGGCCTTTCCGCAGGCCTTCCCGTGGTTCGGCACACCGAACTACTGGAACGACCAGGTGGCCAAGCTGCGGGAGCAGCTCGAAGCAATGCAGCCTCCCGCGGCCCCGGCGATTCCCGACGAGGACTACCAGTTTCTGGACTGACACCGCCCGCTTGCGAACCTAGGGGGACAGGGCATTCTGGGAATTGACACTGCCGGCCCGCCACCGCTACACCATGCCCTCATGCCAACGGCAGCGCCAGCTGCACAGGGAGGGTTCATATGCAACGCTGGTCTCGACTTCTCGGGCTGTGCTCGCTCGCCTGCTGCGCCGCCTTGGCGCAGCCAGTCCCAGGTCTGCATCAACCGCGCTCGGCGGCCACCGCTTCGCCTGCGGCTGCGCCGGTCAAGCGCAGCGCCGCGCCGATGGCAGCGACCCTGGAGAGCGGCCGCGTCTGCACGACGATTGACTTCGAAGGTGTCGGCAATCTGGCCGCCGTGCCCCCGGTGGCCGGCATCACCACACCGGGCTGGCTGGGCATCATCGACTTCGATGCCGGCGGCACCGGCAACTTCGCCAACGAGCCGTCGCCACAGACGATCGCGTTCTGGCTCGGTGGCAATGCCTCGCAGCGCGATATCGTGCTGGCCAATCCGGCCTCGAAGGCCGAGTTCTACTTCTCCTCCTTCGTCAACGTCCGTGTGACCGCCTATGACGAAGCCGGTGTGGAGCTGACCAGCGCCCTCGGCCTGCCCAACTACAACACCGGCACCGGTGATCCGAATGGCAACTTCAACCGCTGGGATCCGATCAAGGTCGAGGTCGAGGGCAACAAGATCAAGACGGTGCGTGTCACCGGCAACACCGACCAGACCGGTATCGACAATCTGAAGATCTGCACCACGATAGGCATCGAGGGCGTCGAGGTCACGCAGGCGATCCAGCAGTACCAATCGATCAAGGACTTGAAGACCAGCCTGCAAGCGGGGCGCGAGGCACCCGTCCCCGTCATCGCCGGCAAGCCGGCCGTCGTACGGGTCTATATGAACAAGGTCGACAACGTGACCCCGGTGACGGTCAAGCTCAGCGGCGCCATCAACCAGACCCGCCAGCTGGTGCTGCAGCCGCAATGCGGCGCCGAAGACCAGCGCCGCCAGCGCAACGGCTGTCAATCGCTCGACTTCTACTTCTCCCCACCCGAGGGCGACTGGGATCTCAACGCCAAGGTACTGGACAGCGCCGGCAATGTACTCGAGTCGCATGACCTGCCCTTCAAGAGCCGCAAGACGGATGCGCTGGTACTGAAGGCCGTATCGATCTGCGAGGCCAAGGACGCGGCCGGCAACTGGCTGTGCGCGGCCGCGAACACGCTGGCCGGCAATATCGGGGTGCTGCGCAAGCTCGCACCGACCTCATCGGTCACGGTGCAGGTCACCAACAGCTTTGTCAGGCGCGATGTCGCGACCTTCCCCTCGGTCGACAACTGGTGGCCGGTCACGATCAAGGACGTCAATGATCTGTATGGCCTGTTCGACGGCATCGGCGATCTGTTCGGCACCCACACCGTCTACTACGGCATGATACGGCCGGCCCTGCCCGGCGGCACCGGCGGCATGGCCCACGAGATCCCCGGCCGCGGCGCCGGCAGCCGCACCAGCGCGATCCGCCTGGGCACCGAGACCGTGACCGAGGTGGTCGCTCACGAGGTCGGGCATACGCTGGGCCTGCGCCATACCAACACCGATGTGCCGGTGGCCGGTGCGGCGCCTCCGGGCTGCTACAACAAGGCCGTCGACGGCGCCACCGACTGGCCGTTTGCCAACAACCGCATCCAGAGCGCGGCGCGTCTGGAAGTCGGCTTCGATGTCGCGGCGCGCAAGCCGCTGGACCCCGACAACACCTATGACATCCTCAGCTACTGCGTGCCGCGCTGGATTTCGCCGCAGCGCTACAAGACCGCGATCGCCGCGCTGAGCGGCGGCGCCGTCACCAGCGCGAGCGTCGCTCCCTCCCGAGCCCGCAGCATCATGACGACATCCGCGATACGCAGCCCACAGCAAGCCGTCGGCGGCGGCTACTGGACCATCTCCGGCACGCTGACGGCTGCTGGCGTGCAGTTCGATGCCTTGTTCGAAGACGTGGCGTCAGGCCCCGTCGGTGCCGGCAGCGGCAGCCACAGGGTTGAAGTCCAGAGCGCGGCCGGCGCGACCCTGGCGCTGCGGCACTTCACCCCGACGCGCTCACACAGCGAAGGCGTCGGCCCCGACATCGAAGGACCAGCCAGCTTCTTCGCGCTGCTCCCGGTCGCTGCCGGCGCGGCACGCATCGTCGTGTTCGATGCCGCCAACCTGCCGATAGGCAGCCTCGACCTCGGCGGCGACAAGCCTGTCGTCACTCTCGTGCAGCCCGCAGGCGGTGTGCTCAGCGGGCCGCAACGCATCGAGTGGGCCGTCAGCGATGCCGACAGCACCGGCCACACCGCCAAGGTCTATTACTCGCCCAATAACGGCGCGGTCTGGTCGCAGATCGCAGCGCTCAGCGACAGCGCCTCCCTGACCGTGGACTTCGACCTGCTGCCGGGCGCACAGGGCACGGGCCGGCTGATGGTGTCGGTATCCGACGGCATCAACTCGGGCTCCGTGCTGTCCGAACCGTTCAGCGTGCCGCGCAAGGGGCCGAGCGCGCTCTCCATCGTCTCGCCGCTGGCCAACCAAGCCTTCCCGCCGGGCGTGCCGGTGCCCCTGGAAGGGCTGGCCTATGACGTCGATGACGGCATGCTGGACGGCAACGCCGTCAGTTGGCAGTCCAATCTCGGCGGCCCGCTCGGCCATGGCGCGCTGCTGACGACGGACAAGCTCGCGAAGGGTTCGCACATCCTGACGATGACGGCCACCGACCGCGACGGCAATACCGCCACGGCCACCACCACCGTCCACGTCGCCGGTGCCGCGCCGACCCTGAACCTGAGCGTCAGCGGCCTCGATCAGCTGCCGACGACCTGTGTCGAAGCCACGATAGATCCAAAGATCGAGACCGGCAGCGTGGCGCTGAAGAACGTCGAGTACAGCCTGGACGGTGGGCTCCAATGGACCGCGATTCCCCTGAATCGCCTGCCCTTCAAGCTGCTGGTGCCGGGCAGCGGCTTCATCCATCTGGTGGCACGCGCCTACGACATGGCCGGCCAGTCGGTCGCCAAGGACGCCAAGTTCTTCATCAACTCGGCCTGTGACCAGGGCGGCCCGCCGCGCCTGGCCGGCAGCATCGTCGCCCAAGGCTTTGCCGCCGCAGGCGTCTACTTCATCGATGTGCAGCTGAGCAATAGCGGTCAGGGCCTGGCCCAGGCCATCCAGATCAAGGCCATCCGACCTCGCACGCTGTCCGGCAGCGGCACGGTCAGCTACAACGGCGCGCTGTCACCGGCGCTGCCGATCACCGTGCCCGACCTGACGATGGGACAGTCCAGCATCGTGCGGCTGCACTTCAATGTGCCGGCCTCGGTGACGCGCTTCAGCGTCGTCGAGGACGGTGTGATGACGGACAAGTTCGGCCGGGTCTTGAACTTCTCCATCTCGCAATCGGTCATTCCCAAGTAGGAGATCTGCATGACGACACAACACGTCGCCCGTCGACCGTCAGCCGCCCGCGCCGGACTCGGCGCCCTCGCCCTGGTGACCCTGCTGCTGGGCGCTCCCGTCGCATGGGCCCAGCAATGGAACGCGGCCACCACGCCGCTCGATGGCAATATCGCCGGCACGGCCGGCGCTCGCATCGGCTGGGGCTACCAGATCGACAACCAGGAGGCCACCAACTGGCTGGTACTGACCGGCCTCAGCGCCGACGCCGTCCAGCATGCGGTGGCGGACTCGCTGTTCGATCTGCCCATCATCGCTCCGGGCGCTTCGGCCACGACGGCCTACACCGGCGCCACCGGGCTCTATGCGCTGACCTGGGATGCCGACGCGCCGGTCGGCTTCGTCAACTTCGGCAGCTTCGTGCTGAGCGCCGAGTGGTGGGACGGCGACCCGCTCGCCGGTGGCCAGTTTCTGGCGCTGGCCGACGATATCTCGCTCAACTACTCGGCCCTTGTGACCCAGGTGCCTGAGCTGCCGGCCGCAGTGATGCTGGCACTGGGCCTGGTGGCGTTGCAGCTGCGGCGGCGCTTCAGCCGGACTTGACGAGCAGGGTCAGCGTATCGGTGCTTGATGTGCAGACATCGAGCAGATTGTGGCCGGCGCGCAGCGTCGGCAGGCCGGAGGCGCGCACCCGGTCGCCAACCTGGATGCGCAGCCCCTGCGCGGTGACCTCGCTGCTGGCGCAGCGACGCTCGCCCTCACCGGGGTGGTAGAGCACCTGCCACAGGCTCGCGTCGACCCGCAGGGTCAGCAGGCAGGCGCCGTCGCGCTCGCAGTCGCGGCGGTTCTCCAGCACCGTGCCGACGATGACCTGGGGCGCCGCGAAGACCGCCACCGAACTCGGGCCTAGCAGCAGCAGGACCAGGCCGAGAGACGGGGCAGTGGCCTTCATCACATCGGCCCGGTGGCGCTCAGCCGAGCAGCATCGCGTTGACGCGCTTCACATAGGCGGCCGGATCTTCCAGATGGCCGCCCTCGGCCAGCACCGCCTGATCGAAGATGACGTGGGCCAGATCGTCGAAATGCACGCTGCTGTCCAGCTTCCTGACCAGCGCGTGATCGGCGTTGATCTCCAGGGTCGGCAGCGAGCTCGGCGCGGCCTGGCCGGCCTGCTTCAGCAGACGCGCCAGATGACCGCTCATATCGCCTTCCTCGACGACGATGCAGGCCGGCGAATCGACCAGGCGGGTGCTGATGCGCACATCCTTGGCACGGTCCTTCAGCGAGGCCTTCAGACGGTCCAGCAACGGCTTGTTGACCTCGGCGGCCTCCTCGGCCTTCTTCTTCTCGTCCTCGTCCTGCAGCTTGCCCAGGTCGATCGCGCCCTTGGCCACCGACTGCAGCGGCTTGCCCTCGAACTCGTACAGATGCGAGAGCATCCACTCGTCGACGCGGTCGATCAGCAGCAGCACCTCGATGCCCTTCTTGCGGAAGATCTCCAGCTGCGGGCTGTTCTTGGCGGCCTGCAGTGAATCGGCCGTGATGTAGTAGATCGCGTCCTGGCCTTCCTTGGCACGGCTCAGGTAGTCGGCCAGCGAGACATTCTCATCGGCATGGGTGGAGGCGAAGCGCAGCAGCTTGGCCAGCCGCTCCTGGTTCTGGTGATCCTCGCCGACGCCTTCCTTCAGCACCGAGCCGAAGTCCTTCCAGAAGTCCGCATACTTGGCCTTCTCGGCCGCATCCTCGTTGTCGGCCAGCGTTTCCAGCATCGACAGCACGCGCTTGGTCGAGCCTTCGCGGATCGCCTTCACGTCGCGGCTCTCCTGCAGCAGCTCGCGACTGACGTTCAGCGGCAGGTCGGCCGAGTCGATCACGCCCTTGACGAAGCGCAGATAGACGGGCATCAGCGCCTCGGCGTCGTCCATGATGAAGACGCGCTTCACATACAGCTTGACGCCGCCGCGCTTGTCGCGGTTCCACAGGTCGAAGGGCGCCTTCTTCGGGATGTAGAGCAGCTGGGTGTATTCGCTGCGGCCCTCGACGCGGTTGTGCGTGTAGGCCAGCGGCGCTTCCTGGTCGTAGCTGATCTGCTTGTAGAACTCTTCGTATTGCTCGGGCGTGACCTCGCTCTTGCTGCGGGCCCACAGCGCCGAGGCCTTGTTGACCGGCTCCCAGGCCTCGGTCAGGACCTGCTCGCTCTTCTCGGCGTCCCACTCCTCCTTGCGCATCAGGATGGGCAGCGAGATGTGATCCGAGTACTTGCTGATGATGGACTTCAGGCGCCAGGTCTTCAGGAACTCTTCCTCGCCCTCGCGCAGATGCAGGATCACATCGGTGCCACGACCGGGCTTGGCGATGGTCTCGACCTCGTAGTCGCCGGTGCCTTCCGAACTCCAGCGCACACCCTCTTCCGGCTTCAGGCCGGCGCGGCGGGTCTCGACCGTGATGCGGTCGGCGACGATGAAGCCGGAGTAGAAGCCGACGCCGAACTGGCCGATCAGGTTGGCATCCTTCTTCTGGTCGCCTTCCAGCTTGGCCATGAATTCGCGCGTGCCGCTCTTGGCGATGGTGCCCAGGTGGGCGATCGCTTCGTCCGCACTCATGCCGATGCCGTTGTCGCTGATGGTGACGGTCTTGGCAGCCTCATCGAAGCTGACGCGCACCTCCAGATTGGGCGTGTCCTCGAACAGCTCGGCTTGGTCCAGGGCTTCGAAGCGCAGCTTGTCGCAGGCATCCGAGGCGTTGGACACCAGCTCGCGCAGGAAGATTTCCTTGTTGGAGTACAGCGAATGGGTGACGAGGTGCAGGATCTGCTTGACCTCGGCCTGGAAGGAATGGGTTTGCTTTTCCATCATGGCTTGTCGATATCGGTAAGAGAAAACGGCAAGAACGCCGACAGCGCCCCGCATCTGGGGGCGCCGTGGCGCTCTTTCAAGAGGCTTCAGTAAGACAGGCTCAGCTTCGGGATGTCGACCCGCAGCAGCGCCTTGCTCAGCGCACCGCTGGCCGCGCGGGCATAGTCCAGCGCAAACGCGGCATCCTCGAAGGCCTCGGGGCCGACGGCGGCGGCCACGCCGAGGATCTTGTCGGCGATCAAGACCTTGCCGGCGCCCCGCATCGGCTCGCAGCCGTTCTTGACGAACTGCTCGTCCAGCCAGAGGCGGGCGGCCTCGAAGGACAGGACCTCGCTGGCGTCGACCACCAGATTGATTTCCTGGTCCGGGCCGAACACGATCTTGACTTCGCTGCGCATCGCTTGCTCCTTGTGACTGAGCCGATTTTCGCTCAGCCGCATGAACTACTTGCGACTCGCCTTGACCGCAGCGCTCAGGACCTCCAGCACCTCCAGCGAATCGTCCCAGCCCAGGCAGGCATCGGTGATGCTCTTGCCGTACTCCAGCTTGGACGGATCGTCCTTGCCGGGGCTGAACTTCTGGGCACCGTCGTGCAGATGGCTTTCGACCATCACCCCGAAGATCTGCTGGCTGCCCGCCCCCATCTGCGCCGCGATATCGCGCGCCACATCGAGCTGGCGTTTGTGCTGCTTGCTGCTGTTGGCATGTGAGCAGTCGATCATCAAGCTGTCGTCCAGCTTGGCGGCCAGCAGGTCCTTGGCGGCGGCGGCCACATGCTCGGCGTCGTAGTTGGGCGTCTTGCCGCCGCGCAGGATCACATGGCAGTCCCTATTGCCCTTGGTCTCGACGATGGCCACCTGGCCGTTCTTGTGCACCGACAGGAAATGGTGCGGCCGGGCCGCCGCCTGGATCGCATCGGTGGCGATCTTGATATTGCCGTCGGTGCCGTTCTTGAAGCCGATGGGCGCGGACAGGCCCGAGGCCAGCTCGCGGTGCACCTGGCTCTCGGTGGTGCGCGCGCCGATCGCACCCCAGGAGATCAGGTCGCCGATGTACTGCGGCGAGATCACGTCGAGGAACTCGCTGCCGGCCGGCATGCCCAGGCGGTTGATCTCCAGCAGCAGCTGGCGGGCGATGCGCAGGCCCTCGTCGATGCGGTAGCTCTCGTCCAGATAGGGGTCGTTGATCAGGCCCTTCCAGCCCACCGTGGTGCGCGGCTTCTCGAAGTAGACCCGCATCACGATCTCCAGCGTGTCGGCGTACTTCTCGCGCTGCGTCAGCAGCCGACGCGCGTACTCGACTGCAGCGGCCGGGTCATGGATGGAGCAGGGGCCGATGATGACCAGCAGGCGATCGTCCTTGCGCTGCATGATCTTGCGGATATTGGCCCGGGTGCCGCTGATCAGCTGCTCCATCGGCGTGCCCGAGATCGGGAAGAAGCGGATCAGATGCTCGGGCGGCGGCAGCGGCGTGACATCGCGGATGCGCTGGTCATCGGTCTCGCTGGTCTTGTCCTGGGGCGAGTACCAGCGCTCGGCCTGATGCTGGGAGGTCGTCTTGGCGTTCATTGGGCTTGGCTCTTTCCGTGGCTGATCCGTGGGACGAAAAAAAACCGCCTGGGCTGAGCCCGGCGGTTTTTAGAGATTCGTTGCGTTTGACTTGCTTGCTTACGCGTTCGCCTCTCCGCCGCCGGTGCGGTGCGAGAACCAAAAGAAAGCAAAGTAAAACTTTGGCGAATGCATGGCACTGAATGTAGCACGGCGGCTTTGGCGCCGCCGTCGCATCAAAACGTCAGCAAGCCCCGGTCAGGCCGTGCCACCCACCGTCAGGCCGTCGATGCGCAGCGTCGGCTGGCCCACGCCCACCGGCACGCTCTGGCCTTCCTTGCCGCAGACGCCGACGCCGGTGTCCAGCCGCATATCGTTGCCTATCATCGTGACACGGGTCAGGGCATCGGGGCCGTTGCCGATGATGGTCGCGCCCTTGACCGGGTACTGGATCTTGCCGTTCTCGACCCAGAAGGCTTCGCTGGCCGAGAAGACAAACTTGCCGGATGTGATATCCACCTGGCCACCGCCGAAGTTGGTCGCGTACAAGCCCTTCTTGATGCTGGCGATGATTTCCTGCGGGTCCTTGTCGCCGCCCAACATATAGGTGTTGGTCATGCGCGGCATCGGCACATGGGCATAGCTCTCGCGCCGGCCGTTGCCGGTCGGCGCGACCTTCATCAGCCGGGCATTCATCGCGTCCTGGATATAGCCCTTCAGGATGCCGTCCTCGATCAGCACATTGCGCTGCGAGGCGCAGCCTTCGTCGTCGACATTCAGCGAGCCGCGGCGATCCGGGATGGTGCCGTCGTCCAGCACCGTCACGCCCTTGGCGGCGACGCGCTGGCCGATGCGGCCGGCAAAGACGCTGGAGCCCTTGCGGTTGAAGTCGCCCTCCAGGCCATGGCCGACGGCCTCGTGCAAGAGCACGCCGGGCCAGCCCGAGCCCAGCACCACGGTCATCTCGCCGGCCGGGGCCGGGCGCGATTCCAGATTGGTCAGCGCCGCCGTGACGGCCTGATCCACATAGCTGGCGATCATCGCGTCACTGAAATAGGCCAGACCGAAACGACCGCCGCCACCGCCCGAGCCGACCTCGCGCCGGCCATTGCTCTCGGCGATCACCGTGATCGAGAGGCGCACCAGCGGGCGCACATCGGCCGCCAGCGTGCCATCGGCACGCGCGATCAGCACCACCTCATGCTCGGCCGCCAGGCCGGCCATCACCTGGGCCACGCGCGGATCCTTGGCGCGCGCCATCTTCTCGGCGCGCTCCAGCAAGGCCACCTTCTCGGTGCTGTCCAGGCTGGCGATCGGGTCGGCATCGCCGTAGAGCGAGCGGCTGCCCGACACCAGCGGCGAGGCAGGCACCTTGACCTTCTTGCTCTGCCCGGCCGCAGCAATCGTGCGCACCGTGCGGGCCGCGTCCATCAGCGCCGCTTCCGAAATATCGTCGGAGTAGGCAAACGCCGTCTTCTCGCCGGCCACCGCCCGCACACCCACGCCCTGGTCGATGCTGAAGGAGCCGCTCTTGACGATGCCCTCCTCCAGGCTCCAGCCCTCGGCGCGGGTGGTCTGGAAATAGAGATCGGCGTCATCGACGCGATGCTCGGTGATCAGACGCAAGGCCTTGGCCAGATCCAGCTCGCTGAGGCCGTAGGGCTCCAGCAACTGGCTGCGGGCCGCTACCAGGCGGGCAAGAGTGGGTTCGCGGGAGATCATGAGAGGCATTGTAGGAGCGAGCGGCCGAGCGCCACCGCCCTCAGCGGCGCAGACCCTTGCGCACCAGATGGATATGGTTGCGCAGGGAATACAGCTCGTCGGTGTAGGACAGCGGCACGACGATCTTGCCGACCTTCTCCTCCAGGCTGTCGAGCTCCTGCAGCAGCGCGGGCGCGGCGGCCGGGTCGGCCTCCGCCCGGGCCTCGATCTCGCGCAGCTCGCCATACCAGCGGAACACCCGCGAGCGGATGCGGAAGGCATAGAGCGGCGGCACCACCCGCGACAGCGGCAGCAGCAGCGCGATCAGGACACCCATCACCAGCCACATGCGCTCGACCAGATTGGCGATCCAGAAGGGCAGATAGCGCTGCAGCAGCGGCGCCGGCTCGTTGATGGCGCGCTCGCCCTCCTTGGCGACAGGCAGCTCGCTGTGGCGGGTGTTCGGATACTCGCGCGCCCGGTTGAACCAGCCGGCCCCGCCGTGGATGGTCTGGGCGTTCTGCGCGAACAGCTGCAGCAGCGCCGGGTGCGTGTCCTCGCGCGCCAGCAGCGAGGTGGTCGAGGCCACCAGGCGCACATCGTCGGACGGGATGTCGGCGGCCAGATCGACCACGCCGCGCGGCAGGGTCTCAGGCGTCAGAAAGGGAAAGCGGCGCGCATAGGCCTCGCTCTGCGCGAAGTCCATCAGCCGCACGCCGGGCGTCTGCAGCAGCATCTGCACCATCAGCGACTCGGGCGCCGAGGCGAACACCAGGGCATCGAGCTCGCCGTCGAGAAAGGCCACGGTGGCCGGGGTCTGCGCCAGATGCGAGAGCCGCACCGAGGACGACTCCACCTTGTTGAGCGCCAGCAGCTTGTTCACCAGGCTGGGCACACCGCTGCCCTCGGTGCCGACATTGACACGCAGGCCCTGCAGCTGCGCCAGGCTGCTGAGCCGCGCATCGCTGCTGATGGCGGCTTTGGCCGCCTTGCCGCCGCCCGCGCCGACCGCCACCTTGCGGGCGGTGTCGGCGCGGTAGAACAGCCAGACCGGCTCGACGAACAGGCTGCCCAGCGAGAGCAGTTCCTGGCCCTGCATCACGTCCGGCTCGGCCGTGCCGCCCTGTACAAAGCCCAGATCGGCCCGGCCCTCACGCAGCAGCTGCAGATTGGCCGCCGAGCCCTCGCTGGGCAGCAGCACGACCGTGATGCCGTCGGCCGCCAGCGCCTTGGCATAGCGCTTGCCGAACTCCTCGTAAGCGCTCTGCGCCGGGCCGGTGGCCAAGGTGACGCGCTTGGGCGGGTTGGGATTCAGCCACCAATAGGCCAGCACCAGCAGGGCCACCGCCAGCATCGCGAACGGCCCCGCCGACAGCAGCAGCACGCGCAGCGACAGCAGCGCACCGCGCAGCGCCTGAGGCATCTGACGAACCGGCGTCATCACTCAGTCCTCGCGGGCCTTCTTGATCGCCAGCGCCGCCTCATAGAGCCGGTTGCGCGAGGCCCCGCTCAGCTCCGAGGCCAGCGCCACCGCCTGCTTCAGCGGCAGCTCGGCCAGCAGCAGGCTCAACGCACGCAAGGCGTCCGCAGGAATGTCGCCCTCGACAGCGGCCCTGGCCGGCAGCGCATGCAGCACCAGCACGAACTCGCCGCGCTCGCGCTGCGCGTCGGCCGCCAGCCAGGCCGGCAGCGCGGCGGCGGCGTCGGTGTGCACGGTCTCGAACTGCTTTGTCAGCTCGCGGCAGACGGTGACCCGCTGCTCGGGGCAGAGTTCGGCCAACAGCTCGACCAGCGCCTTGATGCGGTGCGGCGCCTCGAACAGCACCTGGCTGCGTGGGCTCCCGGTCAGCGCCTGCAGCGCCGTGCGGCGCTCCATCGCCTTGGTCGGCAGGAAGCCGGCGAACTCGAAGCCCTGCGCCGCCGCATCGCCGGCCACACTCAGCGCCGTCACCGTGCTGCTGGCACCGGGCACCGGAAAGACGCGCAGACCCGCAGCGGCCACGGCCGCCACCAGCACCGCGCCGGGGTCGGAGATGGCCGGCGTGCCGGCGTCGGAGATGTAGGCGATGCGCTCGCCGGCCTGCAGCCGGGCGATCAGCGCCGCGCTGCCCTGATGCTCGTTGTGCTGGTGCAGCGCGATCAGCGGCTTGTGCAGGCCCAGATGGCGCAAGAGGCCGGCGCTGACCCGCGTGTCCTCGCAGGCCACCGCATCGACCAGGCTCAGCACATGGGCGGCGCGGAATGTCAGGTCCGCCAGATTGCCAATCGGCGTGGCCACCACATAGAGCGTGGCTGCGGGATACTGCTGGCCACCGGCCGCCGCAGCGGCCACCTGCAGCAGCAGGGAGGCATCGATGTTCGACAAAAAGGGCTCTCCCAAGAAAAGCGGGGACGCTGCCGAAGACCGGGCGCTACAGCATCTGCAGCAGCAGGGCCTGCGGCTGCAGGAACGCAATTATCGGGTCGCCGCCGGACCCAGCGCCCGGGCCGGCGAGGTGGACCTGATTCTGCGTGATCGCGACGGCACCCTGGTCTTTGTCGAGGTGCGTGCCCGGGCCGGCTTCTCGCATGGCGGCGCGGCCGCCAGCGTCACCCCCACCAAGCAGCGTCGCCTGATCTATGCGGCGCGCCGCTATCTGATGCGCTACGCCTCGCCGCCACCCTGCCGCTTCGATGTGGTCGCGCTGGACGGCGAGGCCATCGAATGGCTGCAGGCCGCCTTCGATGCGGGCTAGGCGTTTTCCCTGGCTTATGATCCGCGCCAATGCTTGAACAACGGATCCAACAACAATTCTTCGAGAGCGCCGACCTGCAGTACCAGGTGGCCGAGAGCCTGTCGCGGCCGCTGGCCGCCGCAGCGCAGATGCTGGTGGACGGCATCACCGCCGGCGGCCGGGTGCTGTGCTGCGGGCTCGGGCTCTCGGATCTGGACGCCCGCTATATGGCCGCGCTGCTGGTCGGCCGCTTCGAGCAGGAGCGCCCCGGTCTCGCGGCCTGGAGCCTGGACGCGCTGAGCCGCCAGGTCGATGCCACGGCCGCACTGACCCGCCAGATCCAGGCCCTGGGCCATCCCGGTGACCTGCTGCTGATGTTCGAGGCGCAGAGCGCCACCCGCGCCACCCATGGCGCCTTGCTGGACGCCGCCCATGCGCAGGAGATGAGCGTGATCGCGCTGACCAGCAATCTGGACGAAGACCTGCGCGGCGCCCTGCTCGATACCGATGTGCAGATCCGTGTGCCGCACAGTCGCGCCGCGCGCGTCGCCGAGGCGCACCGTCTGCTCTCGCATTGCCTGTGCGATGCGGTGGACCTGCAATTGCTGGGTGCCGGCGAGTGAGCCGCGCCCGAACCCTAGCCACTGGAAAGCCATGATGCCGTTCTTGCCGAAATCCCGATCGCTGGCGCGCCGCGCCGTCCTGCTCAGCACCCTGGGCGCGGCCCTGCTGAGCAGCGCCTGCGCGCCGCTGATACTGGGCGGCGCGATGGTGGGCGGCGTGATGATGAGCACCGACCGCCGCACCTCGGGCACGCAGATCGAAGACCAGGGCATCGAATTGAAGGCCGGCGCCCGGCTGCGCGAACAGTTCGGCGAGCGCGCGCACATCAATGTCAACAGCTACAACCGCATCGTGCTGCTGACCGGCGAGGCGCCCACCGAGGCCGACCGCGAGGCGGCCGAGCGCCTGGTGGCCCAGGTCGAGAACGTCAGCCGGGTGCTCAACGAGGTCGGCGTCGCCGGCAAGAGCTCGCTGACCAGCCGCTCCAACGATGTGCTGATCGCGAGCAAGGTCAAGGCCAGCCTGGTCGATGCCCGCGACCTGATCTCCAACGCCTTCTACGTCGTGGTCGAGCGCGGCACCGTCTACATCATGGGCCGTGTCACCGAGCGCGAAGCCACCCGCGCCGCCGAGATCGCACGGGGCGTCAGCGGCGTGCAGAAGGTGGTGCGCGCGGTCGAGCTGATCAGCGAAGAAGAGCTGGCTCGCATCACCCCGAAGCCGGCACCGACGAAATAGATCGGCACCCGGCGGGGAGGACTACTTCAGCCGCTTGATCAGGCTGGAGGTGTCCCAGCGATTGCCGCCCAGGGTCTGGACATCGGCATAGAACTGGTCGACCAGGGCCGTCACCGGCAGCTTGGCGCCATTGCGGCGGGCTTCGTCGAGCACCAGGCCCAGGTCCTTGCGCATCCAGTCGACCGCAAAACCGAAGTCGAACTTGTCATCCACCATGGTCTTGCCGCGGTTGTCCATCTGCCAGCTCTGGGCCGCGCCCTTGCCGATCACGTCCAGCACCTGCTTCATGTCCAGGCCGGCCTTTTGGCCGAAGGCGACGGCTTCCGACAGGCCCTGCACCAGGCCGGCGATGCAGATCTGGTTGACCATCTTGGCCAGCTGACCGGCGCCCGGGGCGCCGACCAGGGTCACGGCCTTCGCAAAAGCCAGGGCGACCGGCTGGATGCTCGCGAACGGCGCGGCATCGCCGCCGCACATCACCGTCAGCGCGCCGTTGACGGCGCCGGCCTGGCCGCCCGAAACCGGCGCGTCGACGAACTGCAGGCCGGCGGCCAGCGCTGCGGCATAGAGCTCGCGCGCCACCTCGGCCGAGGCCGTCGTGTGGTCGACAAAGATGGCACCAGGCTTCATGCCCGCCAATGCGCCAGCCTCGCCCAGCACCACCGAGCGCAAATCGTCGTCATTGCCGACACAGGCGAACACGATATCGGCACCGGCCGCAGCGGCCGCCGGGGTTGCAGCGGCCTTGCCGCCGTATTCCTGGGCCCAGGTCTGGGCCTTGGCGGCCGTGCGGTTGTAGACAGTCACGGCATGGCCGGCGCGGGCCAGATGGCCAGCCATGGGATAGCCCATGACACCGAGGCCGAGAAACGCCACTTGGCGCGGCGGGATGGGTTCGTAGGTGCGGGTGGGTGCGTTCATGCACCCGACTCTAAACGATGGCTCAGACGATGGTCAGATGCTCGGTGCCGGACGACAGATCGCCGGAGCGGGCCCGTTCGCTATTGAGCTTGATCTGCAGGCGCAGATCGTTGACCGAGTCGGCATTGCGCAGCGCGTCTTCGTAGGTGACCTTGTTGGCCTCGTAGAGATCGAACAGCGCCTGGTCGAAGGTCTGCATGCCTTGCTCGCGCGAGCGCTTCATGATCTCCTTGATCTCGCCGACCTCGCCCTTGAAGATCAGGTCCGACACCAGCGGCGTGTTCAAGAGGATCTCGACCGCCGCGATCCGGCCCTTGCCCTCCTGGCGCGGCAGCAGGCGCTGCGAGACCAGCGCGCGCAGATTCAGCGACAGGTCCATCAGCAGCTGGCTGCGCCGCTCCTCGGGGAAGAAGTTGATGATGCGGTCCAGCGCCTGGTTGGCGCTGTTGGCGTGCAGGGTGGCCATGCACAGATGGCCGGTCTCGGCGAAGGCCACCGCGTGTTCCATAGTCTCGCGGTCGCGCAGCTCGCCCATCAGGATCACATCGGGCGCCTGGCGCAGCGAATTCTTCAGCGCCGATTCCCAGCTGTCGGTGTCGATGCCGACCTCGCGCTGGGTCACGATGCAGTTCTTGTGCGGGTGGACGAACTCGACCGGATCCTCGATCGTGATGATGTGGCCGAAGGTGCTCTCGTTGCGGTGGTCGACCATGGCCGCCAGCGAGGTGCTCTTGCCCGAGCCGGTGGCGCCGACCACGATGACCAGGCCGCGCTTGGCCAGCACCACATCATTGAGGATGGCGGGCAGCTCCAGCGAGGCAATCGTCGGCAGCGTGGCCGGAATCGTCCGCAAGACCAGGCCCACATGGCCCTGCTGCAAAAAGGCGTTGGCGCGGAAACGGCCGACGCCCGCCGGCGAGATCGCGAAATTGCATTCCTTGTTGCGCTCGAACTCGGCCGCCTGCTTGTCGTTCATGATGGAACGGGCCAGCTGCAAGGTGTGCTGGCCGGTCAGCGGCTGCGGCGAGACCTTGGTGACCTTGCCGTCGACCTTGATGGCCGGCGGGAAATCTGCGGTCAGGAACAGGTCGGAGCCCTTGCGCGAGATCATCAGGCGCAAGAGGTCGTTGATGAATTTCGAGGCCTGGTCGCGTTCCATGAAGGGGATCCTTGATCAACCAGGGAAATTTTCGGGGAACTTGGCCTTTGATCGGGCTTCCATCGGCGAGATGATGTTGCGCCGGACCAGATCGGTCAGGTTCTGGTCCAGCGTCTGCATGCCCTGCTGGTTGCCGGTCTGGATCGATGAATACATCTGCGCGACCTTGTTCTCGCGGATCAGATTGCGGATCGCCGAGGTGCCCAGCATGATCTCGTGCGCGGCCACGCGGCCGGTGCCGTCCTTGAGCTTGCACAGGCTTTGCGATATCACCGCCACCAGCGATTCCGACACCATCGCCCGCACCATTTCCTTCTCGGCCGCCGGGAACACATCGACGATACGGTCGACGGTCTTGGCCGCCGACGAGGTGTGCAAGGTGCCGAACACCAGGTGGCCCGTCTCGGCGGCGGTCAGCGCCAGCCGGATGGTCTCCAGATCGCGCATTTCGCCGACCAGCACGCAGTCCGGATCCTCGCGCAGCGCCGAGCGCAAGGCGTTGGCAAAACTCAGCGTGTGCGGGCCGACCTCGCGCTGGTTGACCAGGCTCTTCTTCGACTCGTGGACGAACTCGATCGGGTCCTCGATGGTCAGGATGTGGCCGTATTCGTTTTCGTTCAGGTGGTTGACCATGCCGGCCAGGGTGGTCGACTTGCCCGAGCCGGTCGGGCCTGTCACCAGCACCAGGCCGCGCGGCTTCAGCGCCAGCTCGGCAAAGACCTTGGGCGCGTTGAGCTGCTCCAGCGACAGGATCTTGGACGGAATGGTCCGGAACACGGCGCCAGCGCCGCGGTTCTGGTTGAAGGCATTGACGCGAAAGCGCGCCAGGCCCTGGATCTCGAAGGAGAAGTCGACCTCCAACGTCTCCTCGTAGGCCTTGCGCTGCGAGTCGTTCATGATGTCGTACACCATATCGTGCACCTGGCGGTGCTCGAGTGCCTCGACATTGATGCGGCGCACATCGCCGTGGACCCGGATCATCGGCGGCAAACCGGCCGAGAGATGCAAGTCGGAGGCCTTGTTCTTGACCGAGAATGCCAGCAGTTGGGTGATGTCCATAAACGAGCGAATTAGCGTGGGCCATTATGGCGACGATCTCCGAGAACTTACAACAGCTGCAAGAGCGCATTGAAACGGCCTGTGAGGCCGCCGGTCGGCCCGTGCAAAGTGTCACGCTGCTGACGGTCAGCAAGACGTTTTCTGGCGACGCGGTGCGCGAGGCCTTCGCGGCCGGCGCGCGCCGCTTCGGCGAGAACTATGTGCAGGAGGGGCTCGACAAGATCGCCGAGCTAGGCGATCTGCGCGCGCAGATCGAGTGGCATCTGATCGGCCCTCTGCAAAGCAACAAGACCCGGCCGGTGGCTGAGGCCTTCGACTGGGTGCACAGCGTCGACCGGCTCAAGACCGCGCAGCGCCTGTCGGACCAGCGCCCCGCCGAGATGGCGCCGCTGCAGATCTGCCTGCAGGTCAATATCAGCGGCGAGGCCAGCAAGAGCGGCGTCGCGCCGGCCGAGCTGCCGGCGCTGGCGCGCGCCGTGGCGGCGCTGCCACGCTTGCGCCTGCGCGGCCTGATGGCCATTCCCGAGCCCGCGGCCGACCAGCAGGCCCAGCGCGCGCCGCACCGCGCGCTGGCGGGCCTGCTGACCGAACTCAACCGGCAAGGCCTGGCCCTGGACACCTTGTCGATGGGCATGAGCGCCGACTTGGAGGCCGCGATTGCCGAGGGCGCCAGCATCGTGCGGGTCGGCACGGCCATCTTCGGCGGCCGCGCCGCCGCCATCTGATCGGGTGGTTTGTCCCGCATCTGATCCTTCCCAAGGCGGCCGCCAGCCGGCAGCATCAGGCCCATGTTTGCCCTGCCCTCAAGATTCTTCCTGACCCTGATGCTGGTCGCCGGTGCGGCTGCCGCGGCGCCGGCCGTCGAAGACAGCATCGCCCAGCGCGCCCAGGCCTGCACCCTGTGCCACGGCAAGCAGGGCCGCGCCGCCGCCGACGGCTACCACCCGCGCCTGGCCGGCAAACCACAGGGCTATCTCTACAAGCAGCTGCTGAACTTCCGTGACGGTCGGCGCGACTACGGCCTGATGAGCGATCTGATCGCCCCGCTGTCCGACGCCTATCTGCTGGAGCTGGCCGGCCATTTCGCCCAGCTCGAACTGCCCTATCCGGCGCCACAGCCACCGAGCGTGGACGCGGCCGCGCTGGCACGTGGCCGTGCGCTGGTGCTGCAGGGTGATCCGGCGCGCAAGTTGCCGGCCTGCGTGCAATGCCATGGCGAGAAGCTGAGCGGCGTCCAGCCCTTCATCCCCGGACTGCTGGGTCTGCCGCGCGACTATCTGAACGGCCAGCTGGGCGCCTGGCGCAGCGGCCAGCGCCGCGCGGTCGCACCCGACTGCATGGGCCACATTGCCAAACAGCTCAAGGTCGAGGAGATCAATGCCGTCTCGCAATGGCTGGCGGCCCAGACCCTGCCGCCCGGCAGCAAGCCCGCCGCTGCCCTGCCCGCGCCGCTGCCGATGGACTGCGGAGGCCTGCAGTGAAGCGCCGCCACATCGTTGCACTCGCCCTGGCCGCTCTGCTGCTGCTCGTGGCCGTCACCGTCTACTGGCTCAACCATCTGGACGAAGGCCGACCCGCCGAGGCCCCGCTGGCGATCACGCCGGCCCTGGTCGAGCGCGGCGCCTATCTGGCCCGCGCCGGCAACTGCATGGGCTGCCATACTGCGCGTGGCGGCCAGCCCTATGCCGGCGGCCGCGCGATACCGACCCCGTTCGGCGCGGTCTTCTCATCGAACCTGACCCCCGATGCCGCCACCGGCCTCGGCTCCTGGAGCGCCGAGCAGTTCTGGGCCGCGCTCCACAACGGCCGCGGCCGCGATGGCCGCCTGCTGACGCCCGCCTTCCCCTACACCAATTACGCGCTGGTGACCCGCGCCGACAGCGACGCGCTCTACGCCTATCTGCAAAGCCTGAGCCCGGTCGCGCAAGCCCATCGGGCTCACGAGCTGCGCTTCCCCTACAACACCCAGGCGGCGCTGGCGGTCTGGCGCGCGCTGTACTTCCGCCCGGCCGTGTTCACGCCCGAGCCCACGCGCAGCGCCGAATGGAACCGCGGCGCCTATCTGGTCGAGGGGCTGGGCCACTGCAATGCCTGCCACGCGCCGCGCAACAGCCTGGGGGCGCTCACCGACGCCCGGGATCTGAGCGGCGGCGCGCTGCGCGAGCTGGGCTGGTACGCGCCCTCGCTGCAGGATCCGGCCGAGGCCGGGGTGGCCGGCTGGAACAGCGTCGAGCTGCGCGACTGGCTCAAGCACGGCCGCAACGAGCGTGCCAGTGCGCTGGGCCCGATGAGCGAGGTGATACTGGGCAGCACCCAGCATCTGGACGAGGCCGATCTGCGCGCGATGGGCGCTTATCTGCAAGCTCTGCCGCCCCAGGGCAAGACCCGACCCCGGCAACCCAAGCCCGATCCGGCCCTGCGCGAGCTGGGCGCCAAGCTCTACGAACAGCACTGCGCCAGCTGCCACGGCGAGCAGGGCCGGGGCGTGGCCGGCATCTATCCGGCCCTGGCGGGCAACCGCACGGTCACGATGGGGACTAGCGACAACCTGCTGCGCGTGATGCTGCGTGGCGGCTATGCGCCGGCCACCGCCGGCAACCCCCGCCCCTTCGGCATGCCGCCCTTCGCCGGCGTGCTGAGCGACCGCGAACTGGCGGCCATCGCCAGCCATCTGCGCAGCAGCTGGGGCCATCAGGCCGGCGATGTGACACCGCTGGACGTGCTGCGCGTCAAATGACCGACAAGACCTGACCCCATGAAAACCCTTGGTTTCGAGGTGTAACTGCGGCCTTTGTCACGACCTTGCGCTGAGCTTACAAGACCCCCCCTCAATTGAGGGTCATTGGCACCGATAGTCCGGCCACGCCACGCACCGCGCGGCGCCAAAACCAATGACCATTTCGAGGGATCTTCCGATGAAGTTTCTGTCACAGCTGCGCATCAGCCAGCGCCTGGCGGTGAGCTACGCCCTGCTGGTGCTGCTCATGATCGCGATCGGCAGCTTCGGCGCCGGCAACGCCAACCGCCTGGCCCAGGACCTGGACAGCACGGCCAACACCAGCCTGGTCAAGATCGCTTCGGCCAACGCGCTGGAGAGCAATGTCAACATCATTGCCCGCGCCGCCCGCGACCTGATCCTGCTGGACGAGGCGCGCCAGATCAAGCGCCAGAACGCCGCCATCGATGCCGCCGTGCTCGACACCGAGAAGCAGCTCGGCAGCCTGGGCCAAGGCGACGATGCGAAGGAGAAGGAACTGATCGCCCAGGTGCGCGAGCGCGAGGCCAAGTTCATGGCCTCGGTCGCCAAGTTCCGCAAGGTGGCCGAGGCCGGCAATCCGGATGAATCGCGCGAGAGCCTGATCACCGATGTGCGCCCGACCCAGCAGGCCTACCAGGACGGGCTCAAGAGCCTGATCGATCTGCAGTTCGAGAACGCCCGCAACCTGGCCGTCTCCGGCGGCGAACTGGCGCGTTCCTCGATCCTGATCACCGCCCTGCTGGTCGCGGTGGCAGCCGCGATCGGCCTGGGTGGCGGCTGGGCGATCGCCCGCTCCATCGTGCTGCCGGCCCGCAAGGCCCAGCAGGCCGCCCAGGCGATCAGCGCCGGCGACCTGACGCAGACCATTGTGGTCGACAGCAAGGACGAGCTCGGCGAGATGCTGCTGGCGATGCGCGAGATGCAGTCGGCCTTGTCGGGCGTGGTGCAGAGCGTCAGCTCGGCCGCCGGCGAGGTGGCGCACAGCTCGGGCGTGATCGCCGGCAGCAATATCGACCTGTCCGATCGCACCGCGCGCTCGGCCGCCAGCCTGCAGAACACCGCCGCCTCGGTCGAGCAGATCGCCTCCAACCTGAACGGCGCCAGCGAGCTGACCCGCAAGGCCTCCGGCATCGCCGCCAAGGCGCGCCAGTCGGCCTCGGCCGGCGGCAGCGTGGTGGCCAAGGTGGTGTCGACGATGGAAGAGATCAGCGCCAGCTCGAAGAAGATCGGCGACATCATCGGCGTGATCGACGGCATCGCCTTCCAGACCAATATCCTGGCGCTGAACGCGGCCGTGGAAGCGGCCCGCGCCGGCGAGCACGGCCGCGGCTTCGCGGTGGTGGCCAGCGAGGTGCGCTCGCTGGCCCAGCGCAGCGCTACCGCCGCCAAGGAGATCAAGGTGCTGATCCAGGAGTCGTCCGTCAAGGTCGAGAACGGCACCAAGCTGGTCGACAACGCCGGCGTGACGATCCGCTCGGTGGTCGACGAGGTCAACAATATGGGCCAGCTGATCGAGGAGATCTCGCACTCGGCCCAGGAGCAGGCCGCCGGCGTCGGCGTCGTCAATAACGCGATGAGCGAGCTGGATCGCACGACGCAGCAGAACACCACCCTGGTCGACGAGCTCAGCCGTTCCACCGACGAACTCAAGCAGAGCTCGACCCGGCTGCTCGACGCGGTCGGCTTCTTCCGCGCCGAACCGGTCGCCGCCTGATCCCTCCCCACTTTCCTCTCCCCCTTTGTTTCAAGAGGTTCCCATGAGCAAACTCTCCACCCTCGCCCAAGTCCTCGCCGCCAGCGCCCTGCTGATCGGCATCGCCGCCCAGGCCGCCGCGCCGAAGATCATCAAGAAGGTGCCGCCCGAGTTCCCGCGCGAAGCGGCCCAGCAATCGATCACCAGCGGCGTGATCAAGGCCAAGATGTCGATCGACGGTGAGGGCAAGGTCACCGAGGTGGCCATCGTCGAGGCCGAGCCGCGCCGCGTGTTTGATCGCGCCGTGACCCGCGCACTGATGGACTGGCGCTTCGAGGCCAGCGGCGAAAAGCAGACCCACGAGGTCAAGCTGGTGTTCCGCAACGAAGAGTGAGGAAGACCAGGCGCTGACGGGCCCAGGCCCTCAGCGCTCGCCGCCGCTGTCTTCGGCATCGGCTACACCACCCCGTATCAGGCCGCGCGAAATGAGTTTGCCAACTCGCGCTCGCTGCCGCTATGCTCGACCCGCCCGACCTAGCGGACTCCAGAGCCTCGGCGGGCCGCCATCAAGCCATCGCCACTTCCGAGTGGCGCGAGCCATCAGGGGGTGTCATGCGAAACAACGGGCCTGTGACCCAGCGCGAGTATCCGTTCCCACGCGGTGAGACGCTGGTTTCCACGACGGACTTGCAGGGGCGCATCGTCTACTGCAACGCCGCCTTTGTGACGGTCAGCGGCTATGAGCACCAGGAGATCCTGGGCCAGCCGCACAATATGATCCGCCACCCGGACATGCCACCCGAGGCCTTCCGGGACCTGTGGGAGACCATACAGAGCGGTCAGCCCTGGTCGGCCATGGTGAAGAACCGACGCAAGGACGGCGACCACTACTGGGTGCAGGCCAATGTCACCCCCATCATGGACGAGCGCGGCCAGCCCAACGGCTTCATGTCGGTGCGCACCGAGCCGGATCGCCTGGCCATCGAGGCCGCCGAGGCGCTGTATGCCCGCATGCGCGAACAGGGCGAGAACGGACCTTTGCGTCTGCGCCAGGGCCAGTTGATCAATCTCTCGCTGGGCGGGCGGCTGCGCGAGGCGCTGCGCCTGAGCCTGGGCACCCGCATGAGCCTGACGGTGCTGCTGGTCGGGCTGGCGGGCCTGGGCCTGGGCCTGTGGCTCAGCGGCTCCGGCATGGCCTGGGCCGGCGCGCTGGCCATCGCGGTGCTGGCCCTGCTGGGCGGCTGGTATCTGCGCGGCGCGGCGCTGGCGCCTATCGAGGCCCTGGTCGGCTTCGCCAACCGCATCGCCGCCGGCGACCTGACCCAGCAGATCAAGAGCGGCCGGCGCGACGAGATCGGCCGCGTCACCGCCGCGCTGGCCCAGCTCAACGTCAACCTGATGTCCATCGTGCGCGACGCCCGCGTCGGCGTGATGCAGATGCGCCAGAGCACGCAGGCGATCTCGGCCGGCAATCAGGACCTGTCAGGCCGCACCGAGTCGCAGGCCAGCAATCTGCAACAGACCGCCTCGTCGATGGAGGAGATCACCGCCACCGTCCATGCCAGCACCGAGATGGCGGCCACCGCCGCGACCCGCGCCGACGCGGCGCGCCAGGTCAGCCAGCGCAGCGCGGCGGCGGTGCAGGCGGTCTCGACGACGATGGACAGCATCGCCCAGTCGTCGGCCCGCATCGCCGACATCATCCAGGTGGTCGACAGCATCGCCTTCCAGACCAATATCCTGGCGCTCAATGCCGCTGTCGAGGCGGCCCGTGCCGGCGAGCAGGGGCGCGGCTTCGCGGTGGTCGCCGCCGAGGTGCGCACCTTGTCGCAACGCACCACCGAGGCCGCCAAGGAAGTGCGCGGTCTGATCCAGGCCTCCAGCGAGCGGGTCGCCGAGGGCGGCACCCAGGTGCTGAACGCCGGCCGCGCGATGGGCGAGGTGCAGCAATCGGTCGAGGAAGTGCACGGTCTGATCACCCGCATCAGCCAGGGCATGAACGAGCAGCGTCAGGGCATGGACCAGATCAATGCGGCCGTGGCCCAGCTCGACAGCCTGACCCAGCAGAACGCTGCGCTGGTCGAGCAGGTCTCGGCCTCGGCCCTGGGTCTGAACGACAAGGCCCAGGAAGTCGCAAACTCCGTCAGCGTGTTCCGCCTGCAAGGCCAGGCGGGGCAGGCCTTACCGGATGCGGTGGCGCTGCGCAAGGCGGCCAAGGCCGCAAAGGCCTGAGCGGCCGCGGCAGCAGCTGCACTACACTGGCGCCCATGCGCCGCCTGCTGCCCCTCCACTGGCTCAGGGCCCTGATCTGGGCCCTGGCCCTGGCTCTGCCCCTGCAGGCCATGGCGGCGACCTTGATGCTGGGTTGCGGCGATCATGGTGGGCGTCAGTCCACACATGCCGCTGCACATCAGCCCACCCAGCCGCATGAGCACGGTGCCGACCTCGAGCATGTCCATCACACGGATGAGATGCCGGCCGGCCACCAGTGCAGCGCCTGCGCCGCCTGCTGCGTCGGCGCCGCGCTGCCCAGCGCCATGCCTGTCCTGCCCAGTCCGGCTGGCCATGGCGTGCACATCGCCCGGCCCGAAGCAGCCCGCCTGAGCATCACCATGGCCGGGCTCGAACGCCCACCCAGACCCGTCCTCGCGTAAGCAGTCCGGCGCGTCCGGCTTGATGCCGGCTCGCCTTCTCTTCCGACTCTTTCCTCACGCGAGGATGCAATGACATCTGCACTGCCCTATCTGGCGGCCTGCCTGCTCGCCGGCGCCGCCCTGAGCGCGCTGGCGCAAGCCAGGCCCGACCCGACTGACCCCAAGGCCGAGGTGCCTCCGGCACGCCCCCCCTCCGCGCTGCAACACTACAAGCCCCTCGGCGAGGCCGAGCTGGCCGACTGGCGCGCCGCGAATCGCCGCGTCCAGCAAGCCGGCGGCTGGCGCGCCTATGCGCGCGAAACCGCCGCCTCGGCGCCGGCCCACAAGCACTGAGGGCTGCCACATGAACCCTCTGTTGATGAGACCGGCGCTCGTGTGCGCCAGCCTGGCCCTGGCTGGGTGCGCCAGCCTGCAGCCGCAAGAACGTTTCGCGCCGCTGCAGGCGCAAACCCAGGCCCTGCTGAAACAGGATCTGCAGTGGCCGCGCGATGCCGAGCAAACTGAGGCCCTGGCCACCCGTGTCGCCGAGCTGCTGGCCCTGCCGCTGACGGCCGACAGCGCGGTGCAGATCGCGCTCCTGAACCACCGCGGCCTGCGCGCCGAGCTGCACCAGCTGGGTGTGGCCGACGCGGATCTGGTGCAGCTGAGCCGGCCGCTGAACCCCGGGCTGAGCCTGGGCCGCTTGCGCCAGGGCAGCGAGACCGAGATCGAGCGCGGCCTGCATCTGAATCTAGGCAGCTGGTTGAGCCTGGACCAAAGCCGGCGCGTTGGCGCGCTGCGCCTGCGGCAGACCCAGCAAGACCTGGCCCTGCAAGTGCTGGCGATTGCCGCCCAGGCCCGCAAGGCCTACTACCAGGCGCTGGCCGCCGAGCAGCTGCGGCAGTACAGCCGTCAGGTGATGGAGGCCGCCGAGGCCGGTGCCGAACTGGCGCGGCGCATGGCCGCGGCCGGCAATGTCAACAAGCTGCGCCAGGCCCGCGAGCATGGCTTCTATGCCGAGGCCGCCTTGTCCGTGGCGCGTGCCGAGGCCCAGGCGCGCAGCCAGCGCGAGACGCTGATACGGGCGCTGGGCCTGTGGGGGGAGCAAACGAAGTTCCGCCTGCCCGAGCGTCTGCCCGAGCTGCCCGGCGCGGCGCGCGAGCTGCCCGAGGTCGAGCGCCAGGCGATCGCCCAGCGCCTCGATGTGCAGGCCGCCAAGCGCGCTGCCGAGCTGCGCGCCAGCGAACTGGGCCTGAGCCAGCGCACCCGTTTCATCAACGTGCTGGAGCTGGGCATCGTCCGCAACAGCAGCAACGAGGAGTCGACCCAGCGCGGCTTCGAGCTGAGCCTGGAGCTGCCCTTGTTCGACTGGGGCCAGGCCCGGGTCGCGCGCGCCGAGAGCCTCTATATGCAGGCCCTCGAACGCACCGCCCACACCGCGATCCAGGCCCGCTCGGAAGCCCGCGAGGCCTACGGGCGCTACCGCTCGGCCTTCGATATCGCGCGCCACTACGCCACCGAGATCGTGCCGACCCGGCAGCGCATCGCCGACGAGAACCTGCTGCGCTACAACGGCATGCTGATCGGCGTGTTCGAGCTGCTGGCCGACGCGCGCGCGCAGATCGTCGCGGTGTCGGCGGCGATCGAGGCCCAGCGCGATTTCTTCCTCGCCGAGGCCGAGCTTGACCAGGCCCTGATCGGGCCGGTGGGCGCAAGCGCCGTCTCCTCCTCTTCCGCCGCCCCCGCTGAAACCAGCGCCGGCGGCCATTGAAAGCAAGACCATCATGGTTTCCCGACGCAATCTCTTCCTCGGCGCCGGCGCGGTCGCTGCGAGTGCTGTCTCGCGCGTGGCCCTGGCTGCCATTCCCGAGGCGGTGCAGCAGACCAGCGCCGCCACCGCCCCGCCCCTCGTGCCCGCCAACGGTCGGCCCTACAACCCCGTCGTCACCTTGAACGGTTGGACTTGCCCATGGCGCATGCGCGACGGTGTCAAGGAGTTCCACCTGGTCGCCGAGCCGGTGGTGCGTGAAATGTGCGAGGGCTTCAAAGCCCATCTATGGGGCTATAACGGCCAGTCGCCCGGCCCCACCATCGAGGTCGTCGAGGGGGACCGGGTGCGCATCTATGTCACCAACCGCCTGCCCGAGCACACCAGCGTGCACTGGCACGGCCAGCGCCTGCCCAATGGCATGGACGGGGTCTCGGGCCTGACGCAGCCCTCGATCAAGCCGGGACAGACCTTTGTCTACGAGTTCGTCGCGCGTCGGCCCGGCACCTTTATGTACCACCCCCATGCCGACGAGATGACGCAGATGGCGATGGGCATGATGGGCTTCTGGGTGACGCACCCGAAAGTCTCAGGAAAAGCCGGCCACCCGCAGATCGCCGAGGTGCAGCGCGACTTCTGCTTCCTGCTGTCCAGCTACGACATCGATCCCGGCAGCTACACGCCCAAGATCATGACGATGACGGACTTCAATCTGTGGAGCTGGAACAGCCGCATCTTCCCCGGCATCGACACGCTGAATGTGCGCCTGGGCGACCGGGTGCGCGTGCGCGTCGGCAATCTGACGATGACCAATCACCCCATTCATCTGCACGGCCACGAGTTCGAGGTCACCGGCACCGACGGCGGTCCGGTGCCCAGGAGCGCGCGCTGGCCCGAGGTGACCACCGATGTCGCGGTCGGCCAGATGCGGCAGATCGAGTTCCTGGCCGACGAGCCGGGCGACTGGGCCTTCCACTGCCACAAGAGCCATCACACGATGAATGCGATGGGCCATGACGTCGACACGCTGATCGGTGTCGACCACAGCGGCCTGGCCGGCAAGATCACCCAGCTGATCCCCGACTACATGGTGATGGGCGAGCGCGGCATGGCCGATATGGGCGAGATGACCATGCCGCTGCCCGACAACACCGCGCCGATGATGGCAGGCCATGGCCCCTATGGCGGGTTGGAGATGGGCGGGATGTTCAGCGTGCTGAAGGTGCGCCGCGACCAGAAAGCGGGCGACTACAGCGATCCCGGCTGGTATGCCCAGCAGGCCGCGCCGGGCACGGTGGCGCACGAAGTGCCCGCCGCCGTGGCCGAGCCGCCGCGCGCCCCCCCGGCATCAGCCAAGCCCGCCACCGAGGTCAAGGTGCGCAAGCCCGGCCATCATCACTCTCATTGAAAAAGTCCTGCAGATGAAAAACATCCAGATCCGCGTTCTACTGTCCGCCCTGGCGCTCAGCGCCAGCCTGGCCCATGCCCACGGGCCGCAGCCGCACCATGGCGGCGCGGTCAAGAAGGAGCAGCAAGTTTTCGGCATTGCCGGCGACGCCGCCAAGGTCGCCCGCACGATAGCCATCACGATGGGCGACGATATGCGCTTCAGCCCCGACCGCATCGAGGTGCGCGAGGGCGAGACGCTGCGCCTGCGCATCCACAACCAGGGCCGGCTGCTGCACGAGCTGGTGATAGGCACGCCCAAGCAGCTCGACGAGCATGCCGCGCTGATGCAGAAATTCCCCGGCATGGAACATGACGAGGCCCATATGGCCCATGTCGACCCGGGCCAGCGCGGCGAGATCGTCTGGCGCTTCAACCGTGCCGGCGAGTTCGACTTCGCCTGCCTGATCAACGGCCACTACCAGGCCGGCATGCGCGGCAAGATCATCGTCAGGTCGGCCGGCTCCAAGGAGGGCAAGCGATGAAGACGGCACCGACACGCCGCCGCCTGCTGCTGGCGCTGGGCCTGACCGCAGCCGGCGGCGCACTGGCCCAGGGGCCCGCGCGCGGCCAGGCCATCACGGTCTGGAAGGACGCGAACTGCGGCTGCTGCCAGGTCTGGGTCAAGCATCTCGAAGCGCATGGCTTCGTCGTCGAACTGCACGACATCGGCAACAGCGAGGCCCGCGCCCGGCTGGGCATGCCATCGGCCCTGGGCAGCTGCCATACGGCGCTGGTGTCCGGCTATGTGATCGAGGGCCATGTACCGGCCGGCGATATCCAGCGACTGCTGCGCCAGCGTCCCGTCGCGCTGGGTCTGGCCGTGCCCGGGATGCCGATCGGCTCGCCGGGCATGGACGGCCCCGAGTACGGTGGCCGGCGCGATGCCTACGAGGTGCTGCTGGTGCAGCGCAACGGCAAGACCCGGACCTTCTCCCGCCACGTTTGAACCCCAAGCCATCATGAAACTGAAGCAAAAAATCCTCATCGCCCTACTGGCCGCGGCCAGCCTGCAGCTCTGCCAGGCCCAGACGGCCCCCAACCACGCCATGACCGCTGCTGCGCCCGCCTGGGCCGACGGCGAGGTGCGCCGCATCGATCTGGCCAACAAGAAGATCACGCTCAAGCATGGCGAGATCAGGAACCTGGACATGCCGCCGATGACCATGGTGTTCAGCTGGCAGGACGGCGACCTGCCGGCCGAGCAACTGGCCGGGCTCAAGCCCGGCGACAAGCTGCGCTTCCAGGCCCGGATGGTGGACGGCAAGACCCTGCTGGTGGCGTTGCAGCGCTGAGGCGGTTGTGAACAGACGGTGGCAGATGCAACAAAATGCACGGCAGGACCGGCCTCGGGGGCGGTCCGCCAAAAACCGCACGCTTTTGCTGGCATGCTGCTGCCCGTGCTGAAAACCATTCCGACATCACAGCTGCGCCTGGGCATGTTTCTCCACCAGCTGAGCGGCTCGTGGATGAGCCACCCATTCTGGCGTTCGCGCTTCCTGCTGCGCGACGCGCGCGATATCCACAAGCTGCTGGAGGCCGGCATCGCCGAGGTCGTGATCGACACCGATCAGGGCCTCGATGTGGCGCCCGAGCCGCAAACCCCGAGTGAGGCGCCCGCCGCAGCGCCGCCGGCCCCGCCCGAGCCCGAGCTCGTCCCGCTACCGCCGGCCCATCCGGCCGTGGCCGACGCCGGCCCCAGCTATACCGAGGCGCTGAGTCTGAGCCGCAAGTCGCTGGGCGCTGTCGTCGACCTGTTCGCTCAGGCCCGCATGGGCCAGGCGCTGGATGCCCAGACCTGCCTGCCGGTGGTCGAGGATGTGATGAGCTCGGTCAGCGACAGCCCCAGCGCGCTGATCAGCATCAGCCGGCTGAAGACGGTGGACGACTACACCTATATGCACGCGGTGGCCGTCTGCGCACTGATGGTGGGGCTGGCGCGGCAGATGGGCCTGGCCGACCACCTGGTGCGCGAGGCCGGTCTGGCCGGCCTGCTGCTGGACACCGGCAAGGCGGCGATGCCGCCGGAGCTGCTGAGCAAGCCCGGCCGGCTGAGCGACGAGGAGCTGGCGCTGCTGAAGACCCATGCGCTCAAAGGCCATGAGATGCTGGGCAAGGAAGGCGGCTTCAGCGCGGCGGTGCTGGATGCGGTCTTGCACCACCACGAGCGCAGCGACGGCAGCGGCTACCCCGATGGCCTGTCCGGCGACAAGATCGCGCCGCTGGCCCGTATGGCGGCGATCTGCGATGTCTATGACGCCGTGACCTCACGCCGGCCCTACCGGGCGCCCTGGGACCCGGGCGAGGCGATGCGCCATATGGCCCAGGCCAAGGGCCAATTCGATGCGCAGATCTTCCAGCACTTCGTCAAGGCGGTGGGCATCTACCCGGTGGGCTCGCTGGTGCGGCTGCAATCGGACCGGCTGGCGGTCATCGTCGCCCAGGGCAAGGACTCGCTGCTCAAACCCAAGGTCAAGGTCTTCTACACGGCCCAGGAACAGCACCGGTTGAGCCCGGCCTTCGAGCTGGACCTGGCCGACCCGGCGGCGGCCGACAAGATCGTCGGCGTCGAGCCACCCGCGTCCTGGCGTTTCCAGGACCTCGAGCAGCTCTGGCTCGACCAGTAAGGCTTGCTGCTCGGCTTACTGCTCGGCGAACGCGCGCTCGATCACGAAGTGGCCCAGCTTGCTGGTCGAGCCTTCCTCGAAGTTGCGCGCTTCCAGCATCGCCTTCAGATCCTTCAGCATGCCCGGGCTGCCGCAGATCATCACGCGGTCGTTCTCGACGTCCAGCTTGGGCAGGCCCAGATCGGCCTCGATCTTGCCGGTGGCCAGCAGATCGGTGATGCGGCCCTGGTTGCGGAAGGGCTCGCGCGTCACGGTCGGGTAGTACAGCAGCTGCTCGCTGGCGAACTCGCCGAGGAACTCGTGCTGGTGCAGTTCCTTGGTGATCAGGTCCTGGTAGGCCAGCTCGTTCACATGGCGGCAGCCGTGCACCAGGATGACCTTCTCGAAGCGCTCGTAAGTCGCCGGATCGCGGATCACGCTGAGGAAGGGGGCCAGCCCCGTGCCGGTGGACAGCAGGTAGAGGTTCTTGCCGGGGTGCAGATAGTCGGTCAGCAGGGTGCCGGTGGGCTTGCGGCCGATCAGCAGCTTGTCGCCCGGCTTCAGATGCTGCAGGCGCGAGGTCAGCGGGCCGTCCGGCACCTTGATGCTGAAGAACTCCAGATGCTCTTCGTGATTCGCACTGGCGACGCTGTAGGCCCGCAGCAGCGGTTTGCCCTCGACCCGCAGGCCCAGCATCGTGAAGTGCCCGTTCTGGAAGCGGAACGCGGTATCGCGGGTGGTGGTGAAGCTGAAAAGCCGGTCGGTCCAGTGATGGACGCTCAGCACCTGTTCTTCGTTAAAAGCACTCATGAATGACGCGGGCTCTAGTAATAACCCGGAATTCTAACGAGCGCTGATGCGCCGCAGCAAATACCGCTTGCTTATAACCTTAAGCCTTGATGTCCAGCAAAGCGCCCTCGGCGCGCAACTGAGTTTGCAGCACCCGCAGATTGGCCACAAAGCTGTAGGTGGCGCTGCGCTGCTCGACCAGCTCGCGCTCGGCCGAGACCTGGATCTGCTGGCTGCGCTCGGCACCGGCCACGACGCCGCCCTCGGGCAGGCTGGTCTGCACCACCCGCTCGGGCCGGAAGCCCGGGGTCTGCAGATTGGCGGTGTTATGGGCCGACGCGCGCAGGCGCTCGTTCGCGGCCGAGATGCCGGACAAGGCGGTGGACAGGCTGACGGACGACATGGCGAGCACTCCAAGGACAACAGGCGTGATGCCGGGATTCTTGTCTCTTCATCGGCAGCGCGCCGCCAAACTTGAGGACAAAAGGGAATTTCCCCGTCATTTCCTCACACCCTGTGCGGTGGCGCGGCCCGCTGCGAGGACAATCCCGCCCTTGCGCCACGCTCCGGTGGCGCGCCAATACCGAGGTGAAGATGGCGATTCAATGGTTCCCGGGTCATATGAACTCGACCCGGAACGCGATCCGGGAGCGCATGAAGGCGGGGCTCGATGTGGTCATCGAGCTGCTCGACGCGCGCCTGCCCGGCTCCAGCGCCAACCCCCTGCTGGCCCAGCTGACCGAGGGCAAGCCCAATCTGAAACTGCTGAACAAGCAGGATCTGGCCGACCCGGCACGCACCGCGCAATGGCTGGCGCACTACAACGCCCTGCCCGAGACCCGCGCGATCGGCCTGGACGCCAGCGTGCCGGCCCCGGCGCGCGCGCTGATGAGCGCCTGCCGCGAGCTGGCACCGCTGCGCGGCGGCATGGCCAAGCCGCTGCGGGTGCTGATCTGCGGCATCCCCAATGTCGGCAAATCGACGCTGATCAACACCTTGATGGGCAAGCGCGCCACCAAGACCGGCGATGAGCCGGGCATCACCAAGGTCGAGCAGAAGCTGGTGCTGGAGAACGACTTCTACCTGTTCGACACGCCCGGCATGCTGTGGCCACGCATCACCGTGCCCGAGAGCGGCTACAAGCTGGCCGCCAGCGGCGCCATCGGCCGCAATGCCTTCAACGAGGAAGAGGTGGCGCTGGAGCTGCTGGACTATCTGCGCCAGCACTACGCCGGCCAGGTCGAGGCGCGCTACAAGCTCGACGACGTGGCCGGGCTCGGCGACGAGGAGCTGCTGGAGGCGATCGGCCGCAAGCGCGGCGCGATGCTGGGCGGTGGCCGCGTCAATCTGCAGAAGGCGGCCGAGATCGTGGTCTACGAGTACCGCCAGTCGCTGCTGGGCCGCATCACGCTGGAGACTCCCGAGGAATTCGCCCGCTGGCAGGCGGCCGGCGCGGCCATCGAGGCCCTGCGCAAGGACAAACGCAAAAAAAGCCGAATCGAGCCCGATGCCGAGCCCGACCGAGACGCCTGACCTTAACGTCAGCCATCTGCCATATCGGTAGATACCATCACCGGCAAGCTTTGTGACGGGCTTAGCATCCAGGCCATTGCCAGCCCGGAGCCCTCATGACGACGCAAGCCAGCAGCACAGCCGTGCTGGACCAGCAACACAGCGATGCGCAGGAATTGCTGGCGCACAGCGCCAGCGCGCCCAGCGAGCAGCTCTACGGCATCACCGAGCTGTGCGCCGAGTTCGGCATCTCGCAGCGCGCGATCCGCTTTTACGAGGACAAGGGCCTGCTGGCGCCGCGCCGGGTCAATGGCGCACGGATTTATGGCCAGCGCGAACGGGCCCGGCTCAAGCTGATCCTGCGCGCCAAGGCCATCGGCTCCAAGCTGGTCGACATCAAGCAGTTCCTCGATCTCTATGGCCACCACGGCGAAGGCCGCGCCAGGCAGCTGCAATGGACGCTGGAACGCACCGATGCGGCCATCATCGAGCTGGAACAAAAGCGCGCCCACATCGACGTGACGCTGACCGAGCTGCGCCTGATCAACGAAGCGGTGCGCCAGCAACTGGCGGCCCAGGAGGACTAGCGATGTCCCTGCCCCTGTTCCCCTCCGCCTGGATGACGGACGAGCACCGCATGCTGCAAGACTCGGTGGCGCGCTTCTTCAGGCAGCGCTGGGTGCCGCGCGCGGCCGAGTGGCGCGAGGCCGGCATGATGGGCCGCGACACCTGGGCCGAAGCCGGCGCCAACGGCCTGCTGTGCGCCGCGATGCCCGAGGCCTATGGCGGCGGTGGGGGCGATTTCGGCCATGAGGCGGTGCTGCTGCTGGAGCAGGCCAAGGCGAACCTGAGCGGCTTCGGCGGCGGCCTGCATTCGGCCATCGTCGCGCCCTACATCCTGCATCACGGCAGCGAGGCGCAGAAAGCCCGCTGGCTGCCGCGCATGGCCACCGGCGAGCTGATCGGCGCGATCGCGATGACCGAGCCCGGCACCGGCAGCGATCTGCAAAGCGTGCGCACCAGTGCCAGGCGCGACGGCGATCACTACCTGCTGTCCGGCCAGAAGGTCTTCATCACCAACGGCCAGAACGCCAACCTCGTCATCGTGGTCTGCAGGACCCGCAGCGAGGACAAGGGTGCCAAGGGCATCTCGCTGCTGGTGGTCGAGGTCGAGAACGCCGATGGCAGCCTGGTCGAGGGCTATCGGCGCGGCCGCAATCTGGACAAGATCGGCATGAAGGCGCAGGACACTTCCGAGCTGTTCTTCGACGAAGTGCGCGTGCCGGTGGACAGCCTGCTGGGCGGCGAGCGGGGCATCGAGGGCCAGGGCTTTGTGCAGCTGATGCAGGAGCTGCCGCAGGAGCGTCTGATCATCGCCGTCAGCGCGGTCGGCGCGATCGAGCGGGCACTCGCCGAGACCCTGGACTACACCAAGCAGCGCAAGGCCTTCGGCCAGCCGGTCTGGGAGTTCCAGAACACCCGCTTCAAGCTGGCCGAGGTACAGAGCCAGCTGCTGGCCGCGCGCGCCTTGGTCGACGCCTGCGTGCAGGCCCATCTGAAGGGCGAGCTGGACGCCGCCCGCGCCGCGCTGGCCAAGGCCTGGACCACCGACCTGGCAAGCACAGTGATGGACGAATGCCTGCAGCTCTTCGGCGGCTACGGCTACATGATGGAGTACCCGATCGCCGAGCTCTATGCCGACGCCCGTGTGGCGCGCATCTATGGCGGCACCAACGAGATCATGAAGGAGCTGGCCTCACGTTTCATGTGAGCGCCGGCCGAGGAGACAAGCGATGTTCGACGCCTACCTCTACGACCATGTCCGCACACCGCGCGGCAAGGGCAAGAAGGACGGCGGCCTGCACCAGGCCAGCCCGGTCTGGCTGTTGCGCACGCTGCTGCAGTCGCTGCAGCAGCGCCTGCGGCTGGACACAGCTCGGGTCGATGATGTGGTGCTGGGCTGCGTGACCCCGCTGGGCGAGCAAGGCGCCGACATCGCCCGCACCGCCGTGCTCGACGCCGGCTGGGCCCAGACCGTGGCCGGCCTCACGCAGTCGCGCTTTTGCGCCTCGGGGCTGGAGAGCGTCAACCTGGCTGCGGCCAAGGTGGCCAGCGGTTTTGAACAACTGGTGGTGGCCGGCGGCGTGGAAGCCATGAGCCGCTGGCCCATGGGCAGCGATGGCGGTGCCTGGTTCATGGACCCGCGCGTCAACCAGGCCCTGGGCTTCATCCCGCAAGGCATCAGCGCCGACCTGATCGCGACGCTGGAAGGCTTCAGTCGCGCCGATGTCGATGCCTATGCCAGCGAATCGCACCGCCGCGCGGCGGTGGCGCGCGAGCAAGGTTTCTTTGCCCGCTCCGTCGTCCCGGTGCACGACATCGCCGGCCTGCTGCTGCTGGCCGCGGACGAGACCATCCGCCCCGCCACCACGCCCGCAACGCTGGCCAGGCTGGAGCCTTCGTTCGCCATGATGGGCGGCATAGGTTTTGATGCCACGGCGCTGCGCAAGTACACGACGCTGGAGCGTATCGACCATGTCCATCATGCCGGCAACTCCTCGGGCATCGTCGATGGTGCGGCGCTGCTGCTGGTCGGCTCCAAGGCCGGCGGCGCGGCGGCCGGCCTCAGGCCGCGCGCCCGCATCCGCGCTGCCGCGGTGATCGGCTCCGAGCCCACCATCATGCTGACCGGCCCGACCCCAGCCTGCCAGAAAGCGTTGAAGCAGGCCGGCATGGCCGCGTCCGACATCGATCTGTGGGAGATCAACGAGGCCTTCGCGGTCGTGCCGATGAAGACCGCGCGCGATCTGGGCCTGAGTCTGGACAAGGTCAATGTCAACGGCGGCGCGATCGCGCTGGGCCACCCGCTGGGCGCCACCGGTGCCATCATCCTGGGCACCCTGCTCGACGAGCTGGAGCGCCGCGATCTGAGCACCGGCTGCGCCAGCCTGTGCGTCGGCGGCGGCATGGGCATCGCGACGATCATCGAAAGGGTCTGACATGAGCACCGCGCTGCACCTCGAGAGGGGCGAGGACGGCATCGTCGTCGCGACCATGGACCTGCCCGGCCACTCGATGAACATCCTCAACGAGGCGCTGGCTGCGCCCCTGCGCGGCCTGGCCGACCTGCTGGAAGACCCCGCTGCCGGTGTCACGGGCCTGATCCTGCGCTCCGGCAAGCAGGACTTCCTGGCCGGCGCCGACATCGACCGCCTGCGCGCGCTGGAGACCGCGCAACAGGCCTTCGACGAATCGATGAAGCTCAAGCATTTCATCCGGCGTTTCGAGCGCTGCGGCAAACCGGTCGTCGCCGTGATCCAGGGCCAGTGCAAGGGCGGCGGCCTGGAGATCGCGCTGGGCTGCCATTGGCGCATCGTCATCGATGATGGCAAGGCCAGGCTGGGCCTGCCCGAGGTCAAGCTGGGCCTGCTGCCCGGCGGCGGTGGCACGCAGCGCCTGCCCCGCCTGGTGGGCATGCAGCAGGCCTTGCAATGGATGGGCGAAGGCAGCGACATCAGCGCCGCGCAGGCGCTGGCCAGCGGCCTGGTCGGCGAACTGGCGGCGACGCCGGACGAGGCCCTGACCAAGGCCCGCGCCTGGATCGCCGCCAACCCAAAGCCGGTCCAGCCCTGGGACGCACCCAAGTTCCGCTATCCGGGTGGCGACTCGCGCTCGCCGGCGGCGGCCCAGCTGTTCTCGGTCGCGCCGGCGCTGGCCAGTGCCAAGAGCCAGGGCAATTACCCGGCGCTGACCCACATCATGTCCAGCGTCTTTGAGGGCGGGCTGACCGATATCGACCGGGCGCTGGAGATCGAGTCGCGCTACTTCGCGGCCTGTGTGATCAGCCCGGCCTCGCGCCATCTGATCGGCACGCTGTGGTATCAGCTCAACGCGATCAAGAAGGGCGCCTCGCGGCCCGCCGGCCTGCCGCGCTCCCAGGTGCAGCGCCTGGGCATCCTGGGCGCCGGCATGATGGGCGCCGGCATCGCCCATGTCTCGGCTCAGGCTGGCATGCAGGTGGTGCTGCTGGACGTTTCCCAAGAAGCGGCCGAGCGCGGCAAGCGCCATTCGCAGGACCTGCTGGACAAGGCGGTCAAGAAGGGCCGCAGCACGCTTGAGCAGCGCGAGGCCGTGCTGGCGCGTATCCACCCGACGACCGATTACGCAGCCCTGGCCGGCTGCGAACTGGTGATCGAGGCGGTGTTCGAGGACCGCGCCGTCAAGGCCGAAGTGACCAAGCGCGCCGAGACCCAGCTGGCCGCCAGGGCCGTGTTCGCCTCCAATACCTCCACGCTGCCGATCACCGGCCTGGCCGAGGCCAGCGAGCGGCCGGCCCATTTCATCGGCCTGCATTTTTTCTCGCCGGTGGAGAAGATGCCTCTGGTGGAGATCATCGTCGGCAAGGCCACCTTGCCCGAGACCCTGGCGCTGGGCTTCGACTATGTACAGCAGATCGGCAAGACGCCCATCGTCGTCAATGACTCGCGCGGCTTCTACACCAGCCGCGTGTTCGCGACCTATCTGATGGAGGCGCAGGCCATGCTGGCCGAGGGCGTGCATCCGCGCAGCATCGAGATGGCCGGCCTGCGCGCCGGCATGCCGATGCCGCCACTGGCCCTGCAGGACGAGGTCAGCCTGAGCCTGGGCGTGCATGTGGCCGAGCAGACGCGCAAGGATCTGGCGGCCGCAGGGCTGCCCTATCACGAGCACCCGGGCGAGCGCGTGCTGCGCCAGCTGTGCGAACTCGGCCGCGTCGGCAAGAAGGTCGGCCAGGGCTTTTACGACTGGGTGGATGGCGACAAGCGCCTGTGGTCCGGGCTTGGCCGCCACTACCCCGTCGCGGTGGAGCAGCCCGCGCAGCAGGAGATCATCGACCGCCTGATGTTCATCCAGGCCAACGAGGCGGCGCGCTGCCTGGAGGAAGGCGTGCTGCGCTCGGTGGCCGATGCCAATATCGGCTCGATCTTCGGCTGGGGCTTCGCGCCCTTCGAGGGCGGGGCGCTGCAGTTCATCAATGCCCGCGGCCTGCCGGCCTTTGTGGCGCGCGCCCGCGAGCTGGCGGCGACCCATGGCGAGCGCTTCGCGCCGGCCGCGCTGCTGCTGGGCATGGCCGAGCGCGGCGAACGCTTCGAGGCCGGCTGCTAGCCGCCACGCTTCTTCTTGCGCGCGGCCTGGTAGGCCTCGATCTCGTCCTTCGACAGGCGGTCGTCCTTGTCGGTGTCGGCCGCGTCGAAGGCCGCCATACGGACCTCGACCACCTCTTTGAAGGACAGGCGCTTGTCCTTGTCGGCATCGGCCCGGCGCAGCGAGCCCAGCATGCCGCGCGCCCCGCGCGGCATGCGCTTGAGCTCGGCCTCGGTGATATGACCATCGCCATCCAGGTCCAGCGCATGCCAGGAACGCGTCACATCCTTGTGGAATTCGTCGAGGCTGATGTAGCCGTCGCCATTGCTGTCCGCGGCCTGGGCCAGGCCGGCAGCGGCCAGCAGCAGCGCTATCAGAATTTGCTTCATCGCTTCATCCTCCCTCACCACCACCAGCGTTGATTGTCACCACCGTTGCAGTCCCACAGCTGGACCGCCTGGCCGGGGCGCAGGCGACCGTCACGCACATCCAGGCATTTGCCGTTCATGCGACTGCGGATCTGGTTGCCGCGCGCCTGCCAGCGCTGGTTGTCACCGCCGTTGCAGCGGAACGCGATCACCTCGGCGCCATTGCTGCTGTTGCCACCGGCCACATCCAGACACAGACCGGAGACCTTCAATTCGCCGCCACGCCCCCAATCAAAGCGCTGGTTGCTGCCCTTGTGGCAGCCAAAGACGATGGCCCGCGCGCCCTCGACGACGCGGCCGCTGATGTCCAGGCACAGACCGCCACCCGAACGCAGCTGGCGGCCGTCGCCGGCGTTGTCGTCCGGCCGGTCATCCTCGCGATCGCGGTTCTTGTGATGGCTGGCCAGCAAGGCCAGGCCGGCAATCGCCGCGACGGCCGCGATCGCCACACCGGTGTTGGACGAGCGGTGCTCGCTGTCGGAGAAGTCGCCGCTGAGGGTGAAGCGCGCGCTGCAGCCCTTGTCGACCCAGACTTCCATGCTGCTGAGGTCGTAGCCCCAGGAGCGATTGAAGCGGCAATTGCCGGACAACTGTCGATCCAGGTCCACATCGCGCGTCCCGGCCGGCAGGCGCTGGGATGTGTAGCCGCCGTCGGAGCGCAGCTCCAGGCTTTGCTCGGCGGCCCAGGCGGGTGCCACCGGCATGGCCAGCAGCGCCGCGCTCAGCGCCGTCGCCATCAGACGCTGATGGGTCTTCACATGCGTCATCGTCGCTCTCCCTTGGTTGCGCGCCAACTCTAGCCGCGATTCGCGGCCTCGCCCAGAGCGTGAATTGTTCACGCCGCGAGAACGGCCTGCTTAAGTTCTGCAGCGCCGTGGTCGCTTCTTGTCCTCACCATGCCCGCCAGCAACAACAGCCCCCGATCCGGCATCAACCGCGCCAATCTCAGAAGCTCACCGCCACGCGCCGCGTCCAAGCCCGTGGCCGAGGCCATCGCGCCGGCCGTGCTGCCACGGCCGGCGGCGCCGACCTCGGCCTTCGGGGAGTTTCTGCAGATCGTCGGCGCCGCCGCCCTGCTGCTGGGCGGTCTGGCCTTGCTGCTGATGGGTGTGCAGATGATGAGCGACAGCGTCACGGTCGGCAAACACCTGGCCGAGGCCAAGGCCCAGCGCGGCGTGCTGGTCTGCCAGGACGGCCGCATGGTACGTGGCGATGGCTCGCTGCGCGACCTGATCTTGGCCGACGCCTACTTCAGCTGCACCGACTGGCGTACCTTGCAGAGCATCGAGCTCGAAGAGAAGAGCAAGTAGCCCGGGCCGCTACTCGACGCCCTCGCGCCGCAGCTGCACGAGTATCCCCATGCCCAGCAGCAGCACCGCCGCGGTCAGCCACAGCGCGCCCCGGTAGCTGCCGCTGGCCTGGGCCATGGCGCCGGCCAGCGCCGGCGCGCTGACCTGGGCCACACCGTAGCTGAGCGTCAGCCGCGCCATCGCCTTGCCGGGGTTGCCCGGTGAGCGCCGGCCCACCAGGGCCAGGGTCAGGCTGACGATGCCGATGAAGGTGGCGCCATACAGCAGGGCCCCGGCCAACGCCGCCGGCAGGCCGTCCGACAAGGCCGGCAGCAGCACCGAGACCCCCTGCAGGCCGAAGGCCAGCAACAGAGCCGGCAGCTCGCCCAGGCGCCGCGCTACCCTATCCCACAGAAACACCGCCGGCGTCGAGGCCAGGCCGACCAGCAGCCAGGCCCAGGGCCCCTGCCCGACCAGCAACGGCTGGCGCTCGACGATGGCGACCGTGAAGGTCGCGCTGATCACAAAGCCCCAGCCGGCGCAGAAATAGGCTGCCACCATCCAGCCCATCCAGCGTCGCCCCGGCCCGCTGCCGGCCGTCTGGGCGCTGGTGGCAGCGGGCGGCACCGGCGGCCGCCAGACCCAGGCCGGCAGCAAAAACACCAGGCCGATCAGCGCAAAGCCCTGCCACTGCGCGGCCCAGTCCAGCGCCAGCACCGACATCGCCAGCGCGCCCAGCGCCGACACCACGATGCCCAGGCCCAGGCCGGTGAAATGCAGGCCCAGCTCGGGGCGCCGGCCGGCCCGCATCAGCCAGTTCAGCACCAGGCCCGAACCCAGGAGCATGCCGGCGGCGCCGCACAGACCGCCCAGATAGCGCGACAACGCCCACAGCCAGACATTGCCGGCCAGGCCCATCAGCACGGCGCTGAGCAGGGACAGCGGCAGGCCCCAGCTGTAGAGCCGCTGGCGCCAGCGCGCGTCCTCCAGGGTCGCGGCCAGCAGTGCGCCACTCATATAGCCCAGGTAATTGATCGCGGCCAGCCAGCCGGCGGCCGCGTCGCTGAGCCCGGCCTGGGCCTGCATCAAGGGCAGCAGCGGCGTGTAGGCGAAGCGGGCGATGCCTATGGTCAGCACCAGGCCGGCAATACCGCCGACGATCACTTGCCAGGCCTGCAGGCCGCGATGACTGTTCATGGCCGGCAAGCCTAGCCGCAGCGACCCAACTCGGCTGTCGCTTTGGCGCGCCAGACTTGAAATCGCGCTCGCGCCGCCCATCTTCGATTCAAGCAAACTCCGAGACGCGCGCCATGGCCCTGCTCATCGTCTGTGGTCTGGCCCTGGCGCTGATCGCCTGGCTGGCCGCCCATCCCCTGCTGCAGGCCTGGCGGCGCGAGCGCCTGCTGCGCCAGCCCTTCCCGCAGGCCTGGCGCCGCATCCTGCGTCGGCGCGTGCCGCAGATCGCACAGCTGCCCACCGACCAGCAGCTGCGGCTGAAGAAACTGATACAGGTCTTCGTCGCCGAGAAGAGTTTCATCGGCTGCGCCGGCCTGCGCATCAGCGACGAGATCCGCATCACCATCGCCGCCCAGGCCTGCCTGCCCTTGCTGGGCGCGGCGCGTGGCTTCTATCCGCAGCTGCGCCAGATCCTGGTCTACCCGGGCGCCTTCGTCGTCGACCGCGTCGCCGGCGGGCCGGCCGGCGTGCAGATGGAGCAGCGCCGCGCGCTGGCCGGCGAATCCTGGAGCCAGGGCCAGGTGATCCTGTCCTGGCAGGACGTGGTCGAAGGCGCGGCCAACCCGGGCGACGGTCGCAATGTCGTGATCCATGAGTTCGCCCACCAACTGGACCAGGCCAAAGGCCATGCCAATGGGGCGCCGCCGCTGCGCGACCGGTTCGCCTATGCACGCTGGTCGGCCGTGATGCAGGCCGAGTACGACGCGCTGTGCGCGCGTGCCGCACGCGGCGAGCCCAGCCTGATGAGCGACTACGGCGCCACCGATCCGGCCGAGTTCTTTGCAGTCGCCAGCGAGGTGTTCTTCGAGCAGCCGCTGCTGCTGGCCCAGGCCCATTCGGCGCTGTACCGCGAACTGGCCGGCTATTACCGCTTCCATCCCGCCGGCGCCCCGAACGAGAACTATTCCTCGTCGAACGCCGCTTAGCGCGGGCCGCCCGTCCCTGCATCGGCGGGGGTCGCCGCTAAGATTCCCCGACGTGTCCGCGCCTGCGCGCACCGAGACACCAGACAGGGGAACCCACGCCATGCCAGCCACCACCGACGATCAAGCCCTTGACCCTCAGGCGGCCCAGGCCCTGACGCAATTCGCCCATGAGCTGCCCGATGCCTGCGAGCGCCTGGCCTATGTGCGGCAGATGACCGAGCAGGCCGCCAACAAGGTGCTGAATCTGGTGGATGCGGCTCAGGACGATGCCGAGCAGGTGCGCCGCCAGGGCAGCGATCTGTCCGAGACCCTGGTGCGCATGGCCACTGCGCCCGAGCTGACGGTGGAGCGTGCCCGCGCGATGATGAAGCTGTGCGCCGCCTATGCGGCCACGGCCGCCAGCTTTGCCGGACGCGAGAAGGCGCTGCACACCGAAATCATGATGGCGCAGGACTTCCAGGATCTGTCGGGCCAGGTCATCAACAAGGTGATGCGCATGCTGGAGCGCGCCGAGCGACCGCTGGAGCAGATGCTGTCCGGCAGTGCGCTGGTGGCGACAGCGGCGCCCGAGCAGGCGGCGCTGGAGGGTGTTCAGACGCCCGACAAGGCACTCAAGCAGGACGATGTGGACGACCTGCTGGCCTCGCTGGGGTTTTGAGGAGCCGTCCCGGCTCCCCGATCACACAAGCGGTCAGTAACGACGCTGCGGCGTCGTCGGCATCGGGCCGCGGCGCTCGATGTGACGGAAGGTGATGCGGCCCTTGGACAGATCGTAGGGCGACAGTTCCAACGAAACCTTGTCGCCGGCCAGGATGCGGATATGGTTCTTGCGCATCTTGCCCGAGGTGTAGGCGACCAGCTGGTGGCCATTCTCAAGCGTCACGCGAAAACGGGTATCCGGCAAGACTTCGTCCACCTGGCCTTGCATTTCGATCAGTTCTTCCTTGGCCATGTGGGCGTTTCTCCAATTCAGTAAGGGCCAGCATACGCCGACCCGAGGCGATGTGCAGAAGATCTGCATTGTCGCGGGGCAAAACAAAACCGCCACAGCGCAAGCACTGCAGCGGCGAAGCCGTAGCATAAACGAGACAGATGGCTTTGGCAAGCCGTGGTTTAGAGGCCCCAGCTAACTCCACAGATCCAAGGGCGGCTCGCGGGTCAGCGCTCGCAAGAGATCGCTGCGCGACAGAAAGCCCTGCAGCGCACCCTGCTCGTCCAGCACCGGCAGGCCCGGCAGGTGCAGATCCAGCAGCAGCTGGGCGACCTCGCGCACCGGGGTGTCGGGCTGGGCGGTCGGCACCGGGGTCCACATCGCGCTGGCTACCGGCTGGGCCAGGCGCTCGGTCCAGGCCTGGGCATCGGCCGGATCTAGCGGCAAGGTGTCGGGCCGCAGCAGGTCGGCACGCATGATCAGGCCCACCAGCTGACCCTTGGCATTGAGCACAGGCGCCTGACCCACGCCGGCCCGGGCCAGCAGCCCCCAGGCCTCGCGCACGGTGGCGGCCAGCGGCACGGTGATCATCCGGCGGCTCATCAGCTGCTGCACCAGGCTCAGCGGCTGGCGCGGCGGCGTGGCGGTCTGCGCATAGGCGCTGAGCGCCTGGCGCGGTCGTCCTTCGGCAGCCAAACCGCCAAAGCCCCCCTCCTCGGCGAGCTGACCGGCGATCACAGCGCTGGCCGGCAATTGGTCTTGACGCTCGACCCCGGCCAGCGCCCGCAGCCGCGCCACCGCCTGCACCGGGCCCAGCTCACGCACCCGGTCCAGCGGCCCGCTGAACATACGCCCCTGCAATCCATAGACGGCAAACATGCGCGCAAGCATGGCACAGTCGGCGCTTTGGGCACAATGCGGCCCAGTCCCTAGCGCCCATGCCCATGAATCTTCTCAAGCCCTTGTTCCGATCGAGCCTGCTGCTCGCCGCCACGCTGCTGAGCGGCTGCGCCGTCGTCAGCGTGGCCGGGGCCGTGGCCGGCGCCACCATCTCGGTGGCTGGTGCGGTGGTCAGCACCGGGGTCAAGGTCGGTGGCAAGGTGATCGAGAAGACCATCGACGCCGTGGGTCCCGACGACAAGACCGACGCGGTCACCACCGAGTAGCCACCCCGGGGGCCGCGATGCGATTTCTCGGCAAGCCCCAGAACCCGACCCTCAATCTCGCCCTGCAGGGTGGCGGTGCCCATGGCGCGTTCACCTGGGGTGTGCTGGACGCCTTGCTGGAGGACGGCCGGCTGCGCTTCGAGGGTGTCAGCGGCACCAGTGCCGGTGCGATGAACGCGGTCGTGATGGCCCAGGGCCTGATGAGCGGCGGCGCCGATGGCGCGCGCGCCGCGCTGCAGGCCTTCTGGACCGCGGTGGCCGCCACCGTGCCCGAGCACTTCACGCAGAGCTCGGCCGATGGCCAGAACATCAGCCTGGCGCCGATGTTCAAGCTGATGCTGCAATGGACCTATTACATGGCGCCCGAGCAGCTCAACCCCTTCGACCTGAATCCGCTGCGCGACATCATCAGCGGGCAGATCGACTTCGAGCGTCTGCGCCGGCACAGCCCGGTCAAGCTCTTTATCGCCACCACCCAGGCCAATAGCGGCAAGCTGCGCCTGTTCCGCAACCCCGAGCTGAGCGCCGAGGTGCTGCTGGCCTCGGCCTGCCTGCCGACCGTGCACCGCGCCATCGAGATCGACGGCGAGCCCTACTGGGACGGCGGTTATGCGGCCAATCCGGCGGTGTTCCCGCTGTTCTTCGAATGCCGCTGCAGCGATGTGCTGCTGGTGCTGCTGACGCCGCTGAAGCACAAGTCGACCCCGGTCAGCGCCGCCGACATCCACAGCCGCGCGCTGGAGATCGCCTTCAACGCCACCTTTTTGCGCGAGATGCGCATGTTCGCCCATCTGCGCGAGCACCTGCCCAGGCGCTGGCTGAATCTGCAGGTCGGCAGCCTGGAACGGCGCGCCCAGCAGCTGCGCTTTCATCTGATCGAGGCGGCCGATGTGCTGGGCGAGCTGCACGCCGACAGCAAGCTGGCGGCCAATCTGAAGTTCTTCGACATGCTCAAGAAGCTGGGCCGCGAACGCGCACGGCAATGGCTGGACCAGCATCGCGAGCAGCTCGGCCGGCGCTCCACGCTGGACCTCGGCACCCTGTTCTATTAGCTGGGGATGGGCAGGCGCCGCGCCGCGTGGCAGCCTGCGGCCCTCGACATCCTGAGGAGACCCTGATGGCCACCAAGAAGAAGGCCCCCGCCACCAAGCGCACGCTGGACGCGCGCCGCGACACGCTGGATTTCCGCGACCGCATGTATGTCTCGACCCTGGTCGAGGTGCCGTCGCGCATCGCGCTGGAGGATTACCAGGCCCTGGAGGTGCCCATCCTCGACCAGGGCCAGGAAGGCGCCTGCACCGGCTTCGGCCTGGCCACCGTCGCGAACTTCCTGCTGCGCCGTCGCAAGGTGGTGCCCGACCCGACGCCGGTCAGCCCGCGCATGCTCTACGACATGGCGCGGCGCTACGACGAATGGCCCGGCGAGAGCTACTCGGGCTCGAGCGCGCGCGGCGCGATGAAGGGCTGGCACAAGCACGGCGTCTGCGCCGAGAGCGTCTGGCCCTACCGCCCCAAGCGCGGCGGCGAGAAAGGCCTGTCGCAGAGCCGGGTCGAGAACGCGCAGGGCCGGCCGCTGGGCGCCTACTTCCGCGTCAACCACAAGGACCTGGTCGCGATGCATGCGGCGCTCGCCGAGGTCGGCATCCTGTTCGCCACCGCCTCGGTGCACGCGGGTTGGGACGCGGTCGGCGCCGACGGCATCATCACGCCCTCGGAGCAGGAGCTGGGCGGCCATGCCTTCGCCATCGTCGCCTATGACGAGCAGGGCTTCTGGCTGCAGAACTCCTGGGGCCCCGACTGGGGCCGCCAGGGCTTTGCGCGCATCTTCTACGACGACTGGCTGCGCAACGCCACCGACGTCTGGGTCGCCCGCCTGGGCGCGCCGATCCGGCTGGCGACGCCGGCCGGCGAGCCGGCCGCCCAGCTCAGCGGGCCCTCGGGCGCGACCAAGGTCAGCCATATGGCCTTGCGGCCCCATGTGGTCAGCGTCGGCAACGAGGGCCGGCTGCGGCCCGGCGGCGAGTACGGCATGAACGAGGACGAGCTGGCCCAGCTCTTCGCCAGCGACATTCGCCAGACGCTCGCGCCCTGGCCCAAGAAGCGCCTGCTGCTGTATGCGCACGGCGGCCTGGTCAGCGAGCAGGCCGCGCTGCAGCGGCTGGCCGAGTACCGACCGGCGCTGCTGGAGGCCGGCGTCTACCCGCTGGCCTTCATCTGGCGCAGCGACTACTGGAGCACCGTCAGCAACATCCTGCAGGACGCCGTGCGCCGGCGCCGTCCCGAGGGCGCCTTCGATGCCGCCAAGGACTTCCTGCTCGACCGCCTGGACGATTTGCTGGAGCCGGTGGCGCGCAATCTGACCGGCAAGGCGGCCTGGGACGAGATGAAGGAGAACGCGCTGGCCGCCAGCCGCAAGGGCGGCGCGGCCCACAAGGTGGCCGAGCATCTGCTGGCCCTGCTGAAGGACGAGCCGGGGCTGGAGATCCATCTGGTCGCCCACAGTGCCGGGGCCATCCTGCTGGCGCCACTGGTCGGCCTGCTGACGGCCAAGGCCAAGATAGTCAGCTGCACCTTGTGGGCGCCGGCCTGCACGACCGCGCTGTTCAAGAGCGACTATCTGCCGGCCATCAAGAGCGGCCGCATCCAGGACTTCGCGCTCTATGCCTTGGACGACAAGACCGAGAAGGACGACAACTGCGCCAAGCTCTACAACAAATCCCTGCTCTATCTGGTCTCCAACGCCTTCGAGGCGCGCCAGCGCGTGCCCATGGTGCAGGACGGCACGCCAATCCTGGGCCTGCAGCGCTGCATCGAAGCCGACCCCGAGCTCAGCAAGCTGTTCGCCTCGGCCAAGGCCGAGCTGGTGCTGGCGCCCGACAAGGCCGGTGCCAACCCGCGCAGCCGCGCCCAGCACCATGGCGATTTCGATGACGACCCGGCCACCGTGCAATCGACCTTCGGCCGCATCCTGCGCTCCGGCGGCAGGAGCACCGACAAGCTGGCGACCATAGAGTTCGGCCGCTCGGCCTCGACCTTGCGCGATCTGCGACTGCGGCTGGAGGACAAGGCGCGCTGAGCGCGTCCAGCGTCAGGGCGGCGGCGCAGCTATCACCTGGGCGAGGCGCTGCAGTTGCGTCTCGTCGAGCCGACCGGCCGCGCGTGCCAGCGCCAGCTGGCGGCGCGACAGCTGGCGGTAGAACTCGCCATGCTCGCCGCCCAAGGCATCGAAGGCGCGCAGATGCGCGGCCAGCACGCCCGCATCGCCCCGAGAAACAGGCCCGGCCAGCGCGCCGGCCAGGCCGCGCGCCTCGGCCGCCGCCAGGGTGCCGCGCGCCAGCGGCAGCAGGGCCGGCAGGGTCAGGTCTTGCGGCAGACCGGCGGCGGCCCAGACCTGGGCGGCCTCGTCCAGCATCGACAGCAAAAAGCTGGCCGCGAAGCTGGCGGCGCCGTGATAGGCGGCGCGGCTGCCGGGCGGCAAGCTCAGCGGCCGCATCCGCAGCAGACTGGCCAGGCGCTGCAGCTCGCCCAGCAGCGGCGACTCGGCCTCGAGCGCGACGCAGGAGCCGGCCAGCAGGGCGGCGGATTGCTGCGTGTCGGCCGTGAAGATCTGCAGCGGATGGAAGCCGCCGACCACGGCGCCCGCCACCGCTGCGGCCTCCAGTGCGGCCAACTCGGTGGCGCCGCTGCAATGCACGACCGCCTGGCCGCGTCGCCACGGCAGGCTGCGCGCCAGCGCTGCGATCGCGTCATCGGGCACGGTCAGGAACACCAGATCGGCAGCCTGCGCGGCGGCCGTGTCATCCCTGCGGCCCAGCGGCGCCAGCACGGTCTCGCCGGCGGCCGCCAAGGCCTGGGCCAGGCAGCGGCCGAGCCGGCCGGCGCCGATGAAGGCAATGGTGGGCGTAGCGGTCTTGTCGTCTTGCATCGGCCAAGTATGGCCTGAGCCCGGTGCTGGGTTCAGCGCAGCAGGAAGTGATCGGCCAGCAGCAGGCCGAACAGGCCGAACAGGTAGACGATGGAATAGCGGAAGCTGGGCATGGCCAGGCGCTCGTCACCCCGCAGCCGCCAGGACAGCTCGGCATAGCGCGCGCCCAGCAGCAAGGCACCGAGCAGATAGAGTGCGCCGCTCATGCCTATCGCCACCGGCAGCAGGCTGACCGCCAGCAGGGCCAGGGTGTAGGCCCAGATGCGCCGCGTCGTGTAGGCCACGCCATGCAGCACCGGCAGCATGGGCACGGCGGCGCGCGCATAGTCCTCGCGGCGATGGATGGCCAGGGCCCAGAAATGCGGCGGGGTCCAGATGAAGATGATCAGGAACAGGGTCAGCGCGCCGGGGTCCAGGCTGCCGGTGACCGCGACCCAGCCCAGCAGCGGCGGGGCCGCGCCGGCCGCGCCGCCGATGACGATGTTCTGCGGCGTCGCATGCTTCAGATAGAGGCTGTAGACCACCGCATAGCCCAGCAGCGAGGCCAGGGTCAGCAGCGCGCACAGCAGGTTGGTGGTCAGCAGCAGCAGGGCCATGCCGGCCGTGCCCAGGGCCAGCGCGAACAGCAGGACCTGGCCGCCGCTGAGCTTGCCGCGCGGCAGTGGGCGTGCGCGGGTTCGGGCCATCAGCGCGTCGATGCGGCGGTCCACCAGATGGTTGATCGCGGCCGCTGCGCCGGCCACCAGGGCGATGCCCAGCGGTGCGCCCAGCCACAAGGTCCAGGGCAGCGGCGTGCGCGCGGCCAGCAGCATGCCCACCAGCACGGTGAACAGCATCAGCGCGACGACGCGCGGCTTGGTCAGCACCAGGTACTCGCGCCACAGGGGCCGGCTGCTCGGCCCGGCCGCCAGCAGCGCGATTTCTTGTGAAGGTACCGACATATCAGCGGAAGAACAGCAGCCGGGTCAGCCAGGTGTACTGGGCCTCGGCATACATCAGCCCGACCAGCACCAGCAGCAGCAGCGGCGGCAGGAGTATGGCGTAGATCAGCGCCAGGCGCTCCCAGGCCATGTGCATGAAGACGGCAATGATCAGACCGGCCTTCAGGGTCATGAAGAGCAGGATCAGGCTCCAGCGCAGCAGCCCTTGCAGATGCATATAGTCCACCGCGTAAGACATGGCGCTGAGCACGAAGAGCAGCAGCCAGATCTTCAGGTACAGGCCTATCGGGTGTTGTTGCGTACTCATCGCGTCACCTCGCTCACCAGAGGTAGAAAAAGGCAAAGATGAAGACCCAGACCAGATCAACGAAGTGCCAGTACAGGCCGGCGATCTCGACGATCTGGTAGTTGCCGCTTCTCTCGTAGTCGCCGCGTCGCACCTTGATGCCGACGATGATCAGATAGATCACGCCGATCGACACATGCAGGCCGTGGAAGCCGGTGATCATGAAGAAGGTGGCGCCGAACTGGGCCGCCCCCATCGGGTTGCCCCAGGGCCGCACGCCCTCCTCGATCAGCTTGCTCCATTCAAACGCCTGCATGCCGACGAAGCAGGCGCCCAGCAGCGCGGTCGCGAAGATCAGCAGCGCGGCATTCTTGCGGTCGCGCGCATAGCCCCGCATCACCGCCATCGCCATCGTGCCGCTGCTGGTGATCAGCACGAAAGTCATGATGGCGATCAGCAGCAGGGGCACGTTCGTGCCACCGACATGCAGGGCGAAGACCTCGCTGGGATTGGGCCAGGGCACGGTGGTGGAGGCCCGCACCGTCATATAGCCGGTCAGGAAACAGCCGAACACAAAGGTGTCGCTGAGCAGGAAGATCCACATCATCGCCTTGCCCCAGGAGACGGCAAAGGCTTCGCGGTCGCCCGAGAAATCGGCCACCAGGCCGCGCCAGCCATGGGCCTGGCCGCCGGGAACACTGTGATTGCTCATCGGAACCTCCTTCTCGTCAGCCGCCGCAGATCGCGCGCACCAGGTCCGGGGTCATCAGGCCCAGGGTCGCAAACAGGCCGACCCAGAGCAGCAGCAGGAAATGCCAGAAGCGCGCACACAGCGCGATGCGCCAGCGCGCCCCCGGATCGCGCCAGGCCAGCCACCAGCCGCCCAGGCCGCCCAGCACATGCAGGCCATGCATCGCAGTCAGCAGATAGAGGAAACTCGCCGCCGGGTTGCCGGCCGGCACCACCCGCTCGGCCAGCAACGCCGACCAGGCCCACAGTTGCACCAGCACAAAGCCCAGCGCCAGCAGGCCACCGGCCAGCAGCCAGGGCCGGCTGCCACGGGTACGCAAGGCCAACTCCAGTGCGACGCTGCCGGCCAGCAGCAGACTCGTGCTGAGCCAGAACTGCCAGGGCAGCGCCAGCGGATAGCCTTCGGCGCTCTCCAGCCGCATCACATAGGCGGCGAAGAACAGGCCGAACAAGGCGCAAGCCACGCCGATGAAGACCCACAGCGCGATGCTGGCGGCCTGCGGCCGGTCGACGGCGAACTCTTCGACTGGGAAGACTGCACTCATGCCCGTGCTCCCTTGGCGCCGTGCGCCCTGCCTTCATCCTCCTCGACGCCGCCCTCGGACAGCGGCGCGTTCTGCGCGATGAAGTCCTGCTTGGCGCCGGGCACGCTATAGGCATAGGCCCAGCGATGCACGACCGGCAGGGCCGGGCCCCAGTTGCCATGGCGCGGCGGCGTGTCGGGGGTCTGCCATTCCAGCGAGGCCGCGCGCCAGGGGTTGGGCTCGGCCTTGCGGCCCCTGAAGGCGCTCCAGATCAGGTTCCAGACATAGACCAGCTGCACCACGCCGACGATGATGGCCACCACGGTGATGAAGACATTGAGCTGATGGGCCGACTGGGGGAAGGAGTCGTAGGGCTTGTAGTCGTAGTAGCGCCGGGGCATGCCCAGCAGGCCCAGGTAATGCATAGGGAAATAGATCAGATAGGTGCCGATGAAGGTGACCCAGAAATGGAAGTGCCCCAGGCGGTCGTCCAGCATGCGGCCGGTGATCTTCGGGTACCAGTGGTAGATCGCGCCGAACACGACCAGCAGCGGGGCCACACCCATCACCATATGGAAGTGGGCGACGACGAAGTAGCTGCCCGACAGCGGGATGTCGACCGAGACATTGCCCAGGAACAGGCCGGTCAGGCCGCCGACGATGAAGGTCGAGATGAAGGCCAGCGCGAACAACATGGGCACCGACAGATGGATGTCGCCACGCCACAGCGTCAGCAGCCAGTTGTAGACCTTGATCGCGGTGGGCACCGCGATGATCAGCGTGCTGGTGGCGAAGAAGAAGCCGAAGTAGGGATTCATGCCGCTGACGAACATATGGTGGGCCCAGACGATGAAGCTGAGCACGGCGATCGCCAGGATGGCCCAGACCATGGTCCGGTAGCCGAAGATGCATTTGCGCGCATGCACGCTGATCAGGTCGGAGACGATGCCGAAGGCCGGCAGCGCGACGATATAGACCTCCGGGTGGCCGAAGAACCAGAACAGATGCTGGAACAGCAGCGGCGTGCCGCCCTTGTAGTCGCTGACCTGGCCCAGCGAGACCAGGGCCGGCATGAAGAAGCTCGTGCCTATGGTCTTGTCCAGCAGCATCATCAGGCCGCTGACGAACAAGGCCGGAAAGGCCAGCAGGGCCAGAATCGTCGCGGTGAAAATGCCCCACACGGTCAGCGGCATGCGCAGGAGCGTCATGCCACGGCAGCGCGCCTGCAGCACCGTACTCACATAGTTGAGACCGCCCATGGTCGCGGCGACGATGAAGATCACCAGCGAGACCAGCATCAGGATGATGCCCCAGTCATGGCCCGGCGTGCCGGGCAGGATGGCCTGCGGCGGGTAGAGGGTCCAGCCGGCGCCGGTCGGGCCGCCGGGCACAAAGAAGCTGGCCATCAGCACGATGACCGACAGCAGATAGACCCAGAAGCTGAGCATGTTCAGATAGGGGAACACCATGTCCCGCGCCCCCACCATCAGCGGAATCAGGTAGTTGCCGAAGCCGCCGAGGAACAGCGCGGTCAGCAGGTACACCACCATGATCATGCCGTGCATCGTGACGAACTGGTAATAACGCTCGGCATTGATGAAGTCGAAGTAGCCGGGGAAGCCGATCTGCAGCCGCATCAGGTTCGACAGCAGCAGGCCCACCAGACCGACGACGACGGCGGTACCGCCGTACTGGATCGCGATGACCTTGTGGTCCTGGCTCCAGACATACGTGGTCCAGAAGCTCTGCGGCTCGTGATGCTGTTCGTGCTCGTCGTGCTGTTCGTCGTGCATGGGCGCCTTCCTCAGTTCTTGACCGGCTCCAGCGAGCGGATGTATGCGACCAGGGCCGTCACCTCCGCCTCGCTGAGTTCCGACTTGGGCATGATGGGCGCGAAGCCCTGCACCACCTTGGCCGCCGGCTCGCGGATCTCGCGTGCCAGCACCGCGTCGTCGACCTTCTCCTTGGAACCATCGGCAAAGGCCTCGGTCTTGCCATACAGGCCCTTCCAGCTGGGGCCGACGCCGGCGCTGCCGTCCGCCGAGTGGCAGGCCACGCAGGCCTTTGCCTTGGCCACGGCCAGGCCCATGGCCAGCGGATCGCTGCTGCCGCCATCGGCCGTCGCGACCGGGGCCGGCTTGGAGGCAGCGGCAAAGCTGGGCTTGCCTGCCAGCCAGGCCTGGAAAGCCGGCGCCTCCTCGACCACCACCAGGCCGCGCATCGCGGCATGGCCGACCCCGCAGAGCTGGGCGCACATGGCCTCGAAGCGGCCGGCCTGGGTCGGCGTGAACCAGAAGGTCGTGACCAGGCCCGGCACCATATTCATGCGCGCGCGAAACGGCGGCACATAGAAGTCATGCAGCACATCGTGGGCGCGCAGCAGGATCTTGACCGGCTGGTTCAGCGGCAGATGCAGCTCGCTGGCGTCGACCAGCGCATCGTCCTGACCCTTGGCATCGTCGGGGTCGAGACCGAAGGGGTTGCTGGCCGTGACAAAGCGCGCATCGGTGGCGCCGAGCTGGCCGTCGGCGCCTGGAAAGCGGTAGCGCCATTGCCACTGCGAACCCAGCACCTCGACCTCCAGCGCGTCCTTGGGCGGCGTCACATAGTCGGCATAGACCTTCAGTCCGGGCGCCAGCAGCGCGACGATGCCCACCGTCGTGATCACCGTCAACCAGCGCTCCAGCTTGTGATTGACCGGCTGATAGGCGACGGTCTCGGTGGCCTTGCTGCCGCGCCGCCTGAAGCGCCAGATCACATAGACCAGGAACAGATTCAGGATCACGAAGAAGATGCCGGTGATCACGAAGGTGATCGTCAGCGTGTCGTCCATCTGCTTCCAGTTGGAAGCCAGCGCCGGCGGGTGCCAGGGATTGATGTAGTGAAACAGCAGCGACGCCAGGACGATGACGGCCAGGGTGATGGCGATGAGCATGCCAGCCTCCTCCTGTTCTTGTCTCTAGATGAGGAAGCGGCGCCCGAGGGCGCCGCCGCAAGTCATGTCAGTCCGCGACCGAGCCGCGCCGCGACAGCTTCCAGTAGACGCTGGCGGCCACCATGCCGAACACCAGATGCTCGACCAGATAGGCACCGCTGCGCATCTCGGCGACCCAGGGGAAGAGCCGCACCATGCCGTAGAAATTGATGAAGTACAGCGCGATGCCGAACAGACCGCCGACGATCTCCAGCATCGGCAGGCTGCCTTCGTAATGGAAGCCGGTGACGATGAAGGCGACGATGCAGCCGAACACGATGCCCAGGGCGTAATGAATCGCCATCGCCGTCGCGACTACGCCAAGACTGAAGGCCTGGGTAGGGCCTTGCAGCAGCTCCGATCCCAACAGCATCGCGGCCACCTGGTGCGAGGTGTGCCAGGGATTGCCGCCCTGCATCAGCGTGGTCCAGAGCAGGTCCATCACCATCGCCACCGCGCCCGCGACCAGGCCCGCGACCACGGCCGCCGGCCAGTCCGGCATGCGGCTCTCCCATCGATGCGACTGCGCTTCAAGTTCCATGACCGCCTCCTCAAGGAGTGACAGAAACGAATTGCCTTCAGATCTTGGGGGCCAGGTGTTGCTACCGCAGCCGCATCACTGCGGGGTTTGCTGCGTAGGCGCCATGCCGGATTGCTTTCGTTTATATACCTGTGCGTGCGGCCTCGCAAGCGGGGACAAACCAGCCCGCAGGCAACACCCGGCCCCAGGGCAGCCGGCGGCTCAGGGCTTGACGAACTTGAGCGTCATGCGGTCGCTCTCACCGATCGCCTCGTAGCGCGCCCGGTCCTTGTCCTTGAGCCCATAGCTCGGCGGCAGCGACCAGACCCCGCCCTCGTGGTCGGCCGTGTCCCTGGGGTTGGCGTTGATCTCGCTGCTGGCCGCCAGCTTGAAGCCGACGCGCTCGGCCATCCGCACGACATAGGCCTGCTGCACATAGCCGCTGGCGGCCTTCTCGTCCTGCACCCGGTCGGCCGGCAAGCGATGCTCGACCACACCGAACACGCCGCCGGGCTTCAGGCTGTCGAACGCGCTCTGGAACACCGCCTGCGTCCTGGCCTCGCCATGGCTCATCCAGTTGTGCACATTGCGGAAGGTCAGCACCAGATCGGCCGCGCCCGCCGGCGCATAGGCGAGCTTGCCGGCACCGGCGTCGAACACGGTCAGCTGCACCTTGTCATAGACCGCCGGCTGCGCCTCCAGCTTCTGTTTCAGCCGCGCCGCGCTGCGCTGGTAATAGGCCTGCGGCGACGCCGGATCGTCGCCGGCCAGGATCAACCGGCCGCGCTCGCGCAGATAGGGGGCCAGGATTTCGGTGTACCAGCCGCCGCCGGGACTCAGCTCGACCACGGTGTCGCTCGCTCGCAGGCCGAAGAAGCTCAGCGTTTCATACGGGTGGCGCCAGACATCGCGCGCCACAAAGGCCGGCGTGCGCTGCGCACCGGCAATGGCGGCCTTCAGCACGTCATCGGCCTGCGCCGGCACGGTGCTGATCAGCGCGGCGGCGGCCAGCCCTATCGAGATCCAAGTCTTCATCGGTATCGTCCTGTGCAACAGTCAAGCGGGCGGCCAGTATGACCGGCCTCGCCCCAGCTGCCGGAAGACACCTCAAGCGCCCAGATAGGCTTTTCGCAGCGCCGGGTCGGCCGCCACCTCGGCCGCCGTGCCGGCCAGCACCACCTGGCCGTCCTCGATCACGCAGGCCCGGTCGGCCAGTGACAGCGCCAGCGCCGCCATCTGGTCGACCAGCACAATCGTCAGCCCCTCCGCGCGCAGCCGCGCCAGCACCGCGAACAGGTCGGCGATGACCTTGGGCGCCAGGCCCAGCGAGGGCTCGTCCAGCAGCAGCACGCGCGGCTTGGCCATCAGGCCGCGCGCCACCGCCAGCATCTGCTGCTCGCCGCCCGACAGCAGGCCGGCACGCTGGTGCAGGCGCTCTCGCAGCCGCGGGAAGCGTTCCAGCATCGCCTCGGCACGGGCTTCCAGCCCCTCGGGATGGAGGAAGCCGCCCAGGCGCAGATTGTCCAGCACGCTCAGCTCGGGGAAGACCTGGCGACCCTCGGGCACCAGCACCAGGCCGCGACGGGCGATGGCCTCGGCGCCCAGATCGGTCAGGTCCTCGCCGGCCAGATGGATGCCGCCCTGCACCGGCCGCTGCAGCCCGGCCAGCGCGCGCATCAGCGTCGACTTGCCGGCCCCGTTGGCGCCCAGCACGGCCAGCAGCTCGCCCTCGCGCAGCTGCAGCTCGATGCCCTTCAGCACCGGCGCGGCGCCATAGCCGGTGTGCAAGGCGCCGACATGCAGCAACTCGGCGCCAAGCTTGCGTTCATGCGCGGCAACCGGCGCTGCCAGCAGGCTGTCCTCGCCCATGTCATCGCCAAGATAGGCGCGACGCACCAGCGGATCGGCCTGGATCTCGGCCGGCGTGCCCATCGCCAGGCGCTGGCCGGCGTCCAGCACCACCACATGGTCGGACACGCCCATCACCAGGCCCATATCGTGCTCGACCAACAGCACGCCGACGCCGGCCTCGTCGGCGATGCGGCGCAGCAGCAGGGCCAGGCGCTGCTTGTCCTCGGCCGAGAGGCCGGCGGCCGGCTCGTCGAGCAGGAGCATGTCCGGATCGGTGGCCAGCGCGCGCGCGATCTCGACGACGCGGCGGTCCACATGGGGCAGATCGGCGGCCGGCAGATGCACATCGCCGGCATAGCCGCAAGCGCCCAGCAGGGCCAGGCTGCGCGCCTGCACCGCCGCCGAACGCAGGCCGGCCGCGCCGAACAGCCCGCCGAGTCGGCCACGCAGGCAGGCCAAGGCGACGTTGTCCAGCACGCTCAGCGAGCCGAACAGCTGCGAGGTCTGGTAGCTGCGCGCCAGGCCGGCGCGCGCCACCGCATGGGCCGGCTGGCCCGCCAGGGTTCTGTCCCCCAGCGCGAAGCCGCCGCTGCTGGGCGTGTAGAAACCGCTCAGCAGATTCAGCGCCGTGGTCTTGCCGGCGCCGTTCGGGCCGATCAGCGCCGTCACCGCGCCGGGCTGGGCCGCAAAGCTCAGCGCATGCACCGCACGCACGCCGCCGAACATCCGGCCCAGGCCTTCTGCGCTCAGGCCTTGGCGCACACGCACGGCGAGCGGCAGGCTCACGCCGTTCGCCATCAGCGGCGTCTGCCGCCGTTGCCACAAACGCTGCAGCAAACCGGCCACGCCATCCGGCGCCACCCACAGCACGACCAGCAGCAAGGCGCCGAAGAACAGCAGCCGGTACTCTTCCATGCCGCTCAGGACCTCGGGCAACAGGCCCACGATCAGCGCGCCGATCAGCGGGCCGATGGCCGAACCGGCGCCGCCCAGCACGACCACCAGCACGAAGAGGATGGACTGCACGAAGGCAAAGCTGCCGGGCGTCACCATGCCGGCCAGCGGCGCGAACAAGCCGCCGGCCAGACCGGCCAGGCCGGCGGAGACCGCGAAGGCCACGACCTTGATCGGCAGGGGCTTCAGGCCGACGGACTCGGCAGCGGTCTCGCTGTCGCGCACCGCGCGCAGCCCCGCGCCCCAGCGGCCGCGCGCCAGCAGGCAGTAGCCGACGAAGGCCACGGCCGCGGCGATCAGCGCCAGCATCGCGACCGCGCGCTCGCCCGAGGCCAGGCCGCCCAGGCTGGGGCCGCCGTAGCCCATCAAGCCGTTCTGCCCACCCGTCAGGCCGCGCCATTCGGCGGCCCCATGCTCGACGATGAAGCCGAAGGCGATGGTGATCATCGCCAGGTACGGCCCCTTGACGCGCAGTGCCGGCAGCGCCAGCAGCGCGCCGGCGGCCGCCGCCACCAGCAGGGCCACCGGCCAGGCCGCCCAGAAGCTCCAGCCGGCCGCGCCGGTCAGGATGGCCACCGCGTAGGCGCCGATCGCGTAGAAACCGACATGCCCGAAGGACACCTGGCCGGACAGGCCGATCAGCACGTTCAGGCCTATGCCCACCAGGGCCAGCAGGGCCACCTGGGCCAGCACGAAGACGTAGTAGCCGTTCAGTGTTGTCGCCAGCACCAGTCCGGCGCCCAGCACCGCAAGGCCTGCAATCCAGGGCCAGGTCTTGCCTCCCGTCATACCTTCTTCACTTCCATGCGGCCGAACAGGCCATTGGGTTTGCACGCCAGCACCAGGATGACGAGGGAAAAACTGATGATCTGCGTGTAGCTGGAGCCCAGAGTGCTGGTGATCAGCGCCTCGCTGACGCCGAACAGCAGGCCCGCCGCCATCACGCCCCAGGCGCTGCCAATACCGCCCAGCATCGCCACCGCGAAGGCCTTCAGCCCGAACAGGGTGCCCATGTCGGCATGCACATTGAACAGCGGCGCGATCAGCACGCCGGCCACGCCGGCGAACAGCGTCGACAGCGCGAAGGCCACCGCGATCACGCGCTGGATCGGGATGCCCATCAGCCGCGCCGCAGCCGGGTTCTGCACCACGGCCAGCATCGCGACACCCCAGCGCGTGTGGCGCGCCACCCAGTGCAGCGCACCGGCCAGCGCCAGGCCGACCAGCGGGATCAGCAATTGCAACGGATAGACGCCCAGGCCTACCGCGCCCAGCTCAATCGGCGTCGTCGCCAACGGCGAGGGCAAGCTGCGCGGCTCCTTGCCGAAGGCGAACATCACCAGGTTGTCCAGCACGATGCCCAAAGCGACGGTGGACATCAGCCAGGCGTTCGAGCCGCGGCTCGCGAAGGGCCGCACCGCCAGCCGTTCGACCAGCAGGCCATAGGCCGCGCAGCCCGCCAGCGCCAGCAGCGCCGCCAGCGGCAGGGGCCAGCCGGCGCCCTGGGCCAGCGCATAGCAAAGCACGGCCCCCAGCATCATCGAGCTGCCCTGGGCAAAGTTGACCGTGCCCGAGACCGCATGGGTGACGTGAAAGCCCAGGGCCATCAAGCCATACATGCTGCCCAGGCCCAGGCCGCTGATCAGCGCCAACAGGTACAGCATCTCAGTTCGCCACGGGAAGAATGCGGTTATCGATGAACTGGGCCCAGACGTAGTCGTTCTCGGTCACGGCGTCGTGCACCTGGGCCGTGAAGGGCTTGTCATAGGTCTTGATCAGGCCCTCGTAGCGGCCGATCTTGTAGAAGCCCTGGCGCACCGCGTCGCCGTCGGTCGAGCCGGCCGCCGTGATAGCCAGCGCCGCCAGCTGCATCGCGTCATAGGCATTGGCCACGCCGACCGCCGGGGTCACGTCGTCCGGGCCCTTGATGTCGGAATACTTGGCCATCAGCGCCTTCATGACCTTCTCGCCGACCGGGGTCTGCTTGCCGAAGAAGCTGTAGGTCTGCACGAAATGCACGCTCTTCGCGTTCGGGCCGGCCAGCTCGGTGAAACGACCGCCGGCGGGACCCCAGTGCGAGACGATAGGCACCTTCCAGCCCATGCGGTCCAGCGACTTGACGACCTGGGCCGAGGGGCCGACGTTGCCGACCAGGAAGAGGCTGTCGGCGCCGGCGGCCTTCAGGCGGCTCAGCTGCGGCACCACGTCCACATCATTGGCCTCGAACTTCTCGACGCCGACCGCCTTCAGGCCCTTGGCCGCCAGCGCCGCGACCAGGCCCTTCTCGTTGCTCTCGCCCCAGGGGTTGTTGACCAGGATCATGCCGGGCTTGCTGGCCTTGAAGGTGGCCTGCGCGTACTGCAGCATCGCCTTGTTGACGATCTCGTCGACGGCCGAGACGCGGAAGGCGAAGTTCGGGTTGGCGCCGTTCTTGGTGATCGGCGTGCCGGCCGCCCAGGGGCCTATGAAGGGCACCTTCTCTTGATTGGCCAGCGGCACCAGAGCCATCGAGACCGGCGTGTCCAGGCCACCGAACAGCACCGCGACCTTCTCCTTGAAGATCAGCTCGCGCGCCGCCACCACACCCTTGGCCGGCGCGCCCTCGTCGTCGCGCCGCACCAGCTCCAGCTTGCGGCCGCCCAGCAGGCCGCCCTTGGCATTGATCTCGTCGATCGCCACCACCAGCCCGCGGGTGATGGCCTCGCCGGCGCGCGCCGACTGGCCGGACAAGGCGGTCACCAGGCCGATCTTGATGGGCTCCTGGGCCTGCGCCGGGCTCAGGCCCAGGGCCGCAAGCGCGGCGGCGCAGATCAACAAGGGGCGGCGAGATAGCTTGAGAGACATCGGAGGCTCCAGGGGTTGAAGGATGACCGGCGACAACTCGCAAACTCCATGCCATGTCGACACATGGCCTGTTTATTGCAAACAATTAAATTATTAGATTGTCAACAATCTTAAAGTCACCCCACATGCCCCAAACCCGCAGCCCCCCCGCGCCAAGCCGGTGCATCACCGCACCATGCTGAGCACCCCGCCCGCCCACGGCCGCTTCAACTACCGGCCCATCACCCGGCGCCCGCGCTGGGCCTGGCCCGGGGGCCAGCGCCTGGCCGTCTACCTCGGCTTCAATGTCGAGCACTTCGCCTTCGGCGAGGGCCTGGGCGCAGCACTGGGCCCCGTCAGCCCCGAGCCCGATGTGCTGAACCACAGCTGGCGCGAGTACGGCAACCGGGTCGGCGCCTGGCGCTGCCTGGAGCTGTTCGACGACCTGCGCCTGCCCACCGGCGCGCTGATCAATACCGCCCTGTATCAGCACTGCCCCGAGCTGGTGGCGGCCCTGCTGGCGCGCGGCGACGAGCTGATCGGCCATGGCCACACGAATGCCGAACGCCAGGGTGGCTGGGATGAGGCCCGCGAGGTCGCGCTGCTGGCCGCCTGCCGCGACGAGATCCAGGCCCGCTCGGGCCAGGCAGCCAGCGGCTGGCTGTCGCCCTGGATCTCGGAGAGCCGGCTGACGCCCGACCTGCTGGCCGAGGCTGGCTATCGCTACACACTGAACTGGTGCCACGACGACCAGCCAACCCGGATGCACACCCGCGGCGGCCGCGCGCTCTGGTCGATTCCCTATCCGCAGGAACTCAACGACATCCCGATGCTGGTGGCGCGGCAGATGGACGCCAAGGACTTCGCGCAGATGATCGTCGACAACTTCGACGAGATGCTGGCGCAGACCGAACGCCATGGCCAGGCCCTGGTGATGGGGATCGCGCTGCACCCCTATCTGGTCGGCCAGCCCTACCGGCTGCGCCATCTGCGCCGGGCGCTGGCGCACATCGCTCAGCGGCGCGACGAGATCTGGCTGTGCACACCCGGGCAGATCTCCGCGCACATGGAGGCGCTGCAGATTGTCGACATTTAGTGGCGACAATCCTGGCATTCCATTGATCAGCAAGCCATGAGCACACACCGCACAGCCAAGCCCGAAGCCCCGCTCGACATCGAGGAGCGCATCTACCGCTCGGTGTTCGAGGGCGTGATGGAGCAACGTCTGACCCCCGGCACCAAGCTGCCGGAGGCGGCGCTCTGCGAGCTGTTCGACGTCAAGCGCGCGACGGTGCGCAAGGTGCTGCAGCGCCTGGCCCACGACCACATCGTCGAGCTGCGCCTGAACCGCGGTGCCGTCGTTGCCGCGCCGACGCCGGAGGAGACGCGCCAGATCTTCGAGGCGCGCCGCGCGCTGGAGGGCGCGCTGCTGGAGCTGGCCGTAGCGCACGCCAGCAAGGCCGACATCGCCGCGCTGCGCAAGCAGCTGGCCCAGGAGCACGAGGCCATGCACCGCTTCGACCAGCCGGCCTGGGCGCGGCTGGCCAGCAGCTTCCATCTGCAGGTCGCGGCGCTGGGCCGCAACCCGGTGCTGATGCGCTATCTGACCGAGCTGATCTCGCGCTGCTCGCTGATCGTCGCGCTGTACGAGCCGCCCGGCAACGCGGCCTGCGAGCACGAGGAACACGAACGCATCGTCGACTGCATCGCCAACGGCAATGCCAAGGGCGCGCTGAAGCTGATGGAAGCGCATCTGCGCGAGCTGGAGCAGCGCATCGTGCTGCACAGCGCCCAACCCGAACCCAGCCTGGCCCAGAAGCTGGGCCTCAGTTAGCACCTCATGGACCTTGCATGGACATAGATTTCGCCGCCATCACCGAATACCAGCGCTACAAGCTGATGGCCAGCCTGATCGTGCCGCGGCCGATCGCGCTGGTCACGACGGTCAACGAGGCCGGCGTCGTCAACGCCGCCCCCTTCAGCATGTTCAATATGCTGGGCGAGGAGCCGCCGATCGTGATGATCAGCGTCAACCGGCTCCAGGACGGCGCGCTGAAGGACACCGCTGCCAACATCCAGCGCAGCGGCGAGTTCGTCGTCCATCTCAGCGACGAGGCGATGGCCGAGGCCATGCACCGCTGCGGCGAGCGCCTGCCGCCGGATGTCAGTGAGCTGGCCCATGTGGGCCTGCACGCAGCGCCCTGCCGGGTCGTCAAGCCGGCGCGCATCGTCGAGGCGCCGGTGGCCTTTGAGTGCACGCTGTGGGAGACGCTGGAAACCGCCAGCCGCCAGATCTTCATCGGCCAGGTGCGTTGGCTGCATGCCCGCGAGGGCCTGATCGATACCGAGACCTGGCGCGTGCGCCTGCAGGACTATCACCCGGTGGGCCGCTTCGGCGCCAGCTTCTATGTGCGCACGCGCGACCGCTTCTCTCTGGAGAGCGGGCAGGCCAAGCAGACCGTGATCGACGAGATCTGAGCCAACCGCCAGGCATCCCGGTGTAGCAGCAGCGGTTCAGGTCAGTGCTGGACCGCGCGCTGCTCGGCCAGCGCGCGGCGTTCGCTCAGCAGCGCCCGGGCCAGCGCGGCGTCTCCGCCCGCGCTGGCCGCCCGGATCAGGGTCTGGTCCAGCAGATCGCGCTGTGCATGGCTGCCACCGAAACGGTGGGCATGGCTGCGCAGCGGCCGCAGCAGCTCGCCGGCACGGCGGTACTGGCCGGCGGTGAAAGCCAGCACGGCCTCGGTCGCGGGCTGGCCGACCTCGCGCAGGAAAGCGGCGTTATCGTCCGCGCTGCGCAAGGCCAGGGCTTGCGCGGCGCGCAACTCGCGCACCAGATCCTCGCGGCCGGCACAGGCGAATGCCATCGCCGCATGCATATCGTTGAACGCATAGTTGGCGCTGGCCGCATGGGGCGCCCAGCGCTCGGCCAGCGTCACCCAGCGCGCACCGACCTCGACCCCCTCCAGCTGCAGCCGCCAGAGCAGAGCGCTGGCATCGACCAGCTCGAGCACGATGGTGCTGTGCGGGCCGTTGATCGGGCCGTCGTACAGCGCCAGCACCTCGTCATGGTCGCCCTCGGCCAAGTGGTACAGGGCCAGGTGCCACCAGTTGTGCACGCCCAGAAAGCTGCCCTGCTGCCAGCCTGCGTTATCGCGCATCCAGACCATCCCCTCGCGACGCCGACCCTGCATTTCCATCACATGAGCCACCGCATGCTGGGCCCAGGCGTCCTGGGGCTGCAGCGCCACGGCCTCGCGGCCCAACTGCTCAGCATTGCGATAGTCGCCGTTCTCCTCCAGCCCGAACGCATACATGCCCAGCACCGCGTGCCAGCCCGGCAATGCCGCCGACCAGTCCGGCAGCACGCGCGCCATGCGGTCGCGCAGCATGCGCGCATCGCCGGTGAAAAAATCGATCTGCTGGCCGGCCTGCAAGGCCAGCGCGTCCAGCGGATAGTCGCAGCTGAGGTCTTCCAGCACCTGGCCGGCTTCATGCCAGCGGCCCTTGCAGAGCGCCTCGATGGCGCGCAGATGCAGGGCTTCGCGCGCGTTGTGCGGCAGGGCCTGCGCGGCAGCCAGGGCGGCGCGGGCCGGTGCCAGCGCCGGCGCCTCGGTGCTCAGCAGCAGCAGCCAGGCCTTCAGCACCTGGCCCATCACCAGCTCAGGCGCGGCCGCCAGTGCGGCCTCGGCGCTGGCCAGCGGATCTCCGTTGAGGCAGCGAAACTGATGCAGCCCCTGCTCCAGCAGATCCAGTGCCTGTGCATTGGCGCCCGTCAGGGCCTGTCCCACAGCGTCTTTCATCCGTCTCTCCAAGCATCGACCGACGCGCCGAGCACCGGCATGATGCCCGGGAAACAGGTCCGACAACAAGACCCCAAGCCACGGCAGGCCCCGCGCCTGCCTCTTACGGGGGAGCCGGAGCCCGGCCGACGAAGGCAGGACAAGAGCAGGCCTAGGCACGACGATGGACCGGCATCCGCCACTCTTGCCGACGAGGTCCATCCCATGTTCAAACAGCTGATCATTCAGGGCGGCGAGCCGCCCTCCTCGCGCCGCGACTTCCTCGAGGCCGCTGCAGCCCTGGGTCTGGGCGTGCTGGCCGGGCCGACGCTGGCCCAGGGTGGCGATGGCCGCACCGCGCCCGATCTGATCCTGCGCAACGGCCGCATCACCACGTTGGACCCGGCCAAGCCCGAGGCCACGGCCATCGCGCTGAAGGCCGGGCTGGTGATGGCCGTCGGCAGCGACGCCGAGATCAGCAAGCTGGCGGACAGCCGGACCCGCATCGTGGACCTGGCCAAGCGCCGCGTGATCCCGGGCCTGATCGACTCGCACATGCACATCATCCGCGGCGGCCTGAACTACAACCTGGAGCTGCGCTGGGACGGCGTGCGCAGCCTCGGTGCGGCGCTGGAGATGCTGCGCGAGCAGGCGGCGCGCACGCCCTCGCCGCAATGGCTGCGGGTGGTCGGCGGCTGGAACGAGTTCCAGTTCGACGAGAAGCGCATGCCCACGCTGGCCGAGCTGAATGCGGCCGCGCCGGACACGCCGGTGTTCGTACTGAACCTCTACAACATGGCCTTCCTGAACCGCGCGGCGCTGCGCGCCGTCGGCTACACCAAGGACACGCCGCAGCCGCCCGGCGCCATCATCGAGCGCGATGCCAAGACCGGCGAGCCGACCGGATTGCTGCTGGCCGAACCGAATGCCTTCGTGCTCTACAACACGCTGAACTTCGGCCCCAAGCTCGACCCCGAGCAACAGCTGAACTCGACCCTGCACTTCATGCGCGAGGAGAACCGCCTGGGCGTGACCTCGGTCGGCGACGCCGGCGGCGGCTTCCAGAACTACCCGGACGACTACACCATCATCGACAAGCTGGCCAAGGAAGGCCGGTTGACGCTGCGTATCGCCTACAACCTGTTCCCGCAGAAGGCCAAGAGCGAGCTGGCCGACTTCCAGCGCTGGGCCAAGATGGGCCGACCCGGCGACGGCAGCGATTTCTACAGGCTCAACGGTGCCGGCGAGATGCTGGCCTTCTCGGCAGCGGATTTCGAGGACTTCCTGATGCCCAGACCCGAGATGCCGCAGGCGATGGAGGGCGATCTGGAAGGGGTGGTGCGCTTCCTGGCCGGCAATGGCTGGCCCTGGCGCATGCATGCCACCTATGACCAGACGATCTCGCGCGCGCTCGATGTGTTCGAGAAGGTGCATCGCGAGCTGCCGATCGACAAGCTCGGCTGGTTCTTCGACCATTGCGAGACCGTCTCGCCGCCCAATCTGGAACGCATCAAGAAGCTGGGCGGCGGCGTCGCCATCCAGAACCGCATGTCGATGCAGGGCGAGTACTTCATCCGCCGCTACGGCCTGAAGGCCACGGCCGAGACCCCGCCGGTCACGCGCATGCTGGCGCAAGGCCTGCCGGTGACCCTGGGCACCGACGCCACCCGCGTCAACAGCTACAACCCCTGGCAGGCGCTGTACTGGCTGGTGTCGGGCCGCACCATTGGTGGCACCCTGCTCTACCCCGAGGAGCGGCGCCTGGACCGCATCGCCGCGCTGCGCCTGATGACGGCCGATGGCGCCTGGTTCTCGCGCGAGAGCGGCAAGAAGGGCGTGCTGAAAGCTGGCGCCTTCGGCGACCTGGCGGTGCTGGACCGCGACTACCTGAGCGTGCCGGAAGACCAGATCCAGGACATCACCTCGGTGCTGACCATCGTCGCCGGCCAGCCGGTGCACGGCAGCGGCACCTACGAATCGCTGGCCCCGCCGCTGCCGCCGGCCTCGCCCGACTGGTCGCCGGTGCGCCGCTACGGCGGCTATCAGGCGCGCAAGAGCGCTGCCGTCGGCGCCTCCGAGCAGGAGAAGCGCTACCACTACGCGGCGATGTGCGCCTGTGCCAGCGCCTGCGGCCTGCATGGGCATGACCACACAGCCGTCGCCAGCACGGCTCGCAGCAGCGGGCCGGAGACCGGGGCATTCTGGGGCGCCTTGGGCTGCAGCTGCTACGTCTGAAACGGCTGCTCGCCAAAATTTATGTAGATATTGCTACCTTGTGTATTAATATCTACAAATGAAATGGTTGCTACTGATACTCTCGCTGCCGACCGAGAACGCCACCGCCCGCATGCGCAGCTGGCGCGCGCTGAAGGCTTGCGGAGCGGCGGTCTTGCGGGACGGCGTCTACCTGCTTCCCGAGCAGGAGTCACATGCCCGGACCTTGGCCTCCGTGGCCGAGGATGTGCGCGCCCACGCCGGTCAGGCCCACCTGCTGGCGACCGTCAGCGACACGGCGGAGTTCCCACCGCTGTTCGCACGCGACAGCGAGTTCGCCGAACTGATGGGTCAGATCGGCGCCTGCCGTGCGGACAGCGCGGTCGACTTGCTGAAACAGAGCCGCAAGCTGCGCAAGAGCTTTGAGCAGCTGGTATCCATCGACTTCTTTGCCGGCGAGGCACAGCGCCAGGCCGAGGCCGCGCTGCAGGCGCTGGAGCAGCGCGCCCACCAGGCCATGTCGCCCGACGAACCCCGGTCAGCCGCCCACGCCATCGCCCGGCTGGATCCGGCGCGCTATCGTGGCCGGCTCTGGGCCACACGCCAGCGCCCCTGGGTGGACCGACTGGCCAGCGCCTGGCTGATACGCCGGCACATCGATCCCGAGGCGCGCTTCCTGTGGCTGAAGTCGCCGGCCGACTGCCCGAAGAAGGCGCTGGGCTTTGATTTCGATGGGGCCACCTTCAGCCATGTCGGCGCGCGCGTGACCTTCGAGACCCTGCTGGCCAGTTTCGGCCTGGAAACACCCACCCTGCTGCGCCTGGGCCTGCTGGTGCACAGCCTCGACGTGGGCGGCATCCAGCCCCCGGAGGCGCCCGGCGTCGAGAAGGTGCTGGCCGGGATGCGCGAGGCGATTGCCGACGATGACCAGCTGCTGCTGGCGGCGGCCGGCGTTTTCGAAGGTCTGCAGACCGCATTCAACAAGGACCAGGCCGAATGAGCAGCGCCCCCTCCCGCCCCGAACCGGTCAGCTTCTGGCAGGCCTTGCGCTTCTGGCTCAAGCTGGGCTTCATCAGCTTTGGCGGCCCGGCGGGGCAGATCGCCATCATGCACACCGAGCTGGTCGAGCGGCGCCGCTGGATCAGCGAGAAGCGTTTTCTGCACGCGCTGAACTACTGCATGCTGCTGCCCGGCCCCGAGGCGCAGCAGCTGGCCACCTATATCGGCTGGCTGATGCACAGGACCCGCGGCGGCCTCGTCGCCGGCGCCCTGTTCGTGCTGCCCTCGCTCTTCATCCTGATCGCGCTGTCCTGGATCTATATCGCCTTCGGCGAGATGCCCGTGGTGGCCGGCCTGTTCTATGGGATCAAGCCGGCGGTGACCGCCCTGGTCCTGCATGCCGCCCACCGCATCGGCAGCCGCGCTTTGAAGAATGGCTGGCTGTGGGGTATCGCTGCGGCGGCCTTCGTCGCGATCTTCGCGCTCGATGCCCCCTTCCCCCTGATCGTGTTGCTGGCCGCCGTCATCGGCCACTTCGGCGGGCGCCATGCGCCGCAGGTCTTTGCCATCGGCGGCGGCCACGGGGTGGCCAAGCAGAGCTACGGGCCGGCGCTGATCGATGACGACACGCCGACACCCGGCCACGCGCGCTTCCAGCGCAGCCGCCTGGTCCAGGTCCTGGGGATTGGGCTGGGCCTCTGGCTGACCGCGATGGCGCTGTTGGTCGCGGCCTATGGCTTCGAGGGAACCTTGACCCGGATGGGCTGGTTCTTCACCAAGGCCGCGCTTTTGACCTTCGGCGGCGCCTATGCGGTGCTGCCCTATGTCTACCAGGGCGCGGTCGAGCAGCATCAGTGGCTCAGCGCCGCGCAGATGATCGATGGCCTGGCGCTGGGCGAAACCACACCGGGGCCGCTGATCATGGTGGTGGCCTTCGTCGGCTTTGTCGGTGGCTGGACCCAGCAGGTGTTCGGGCCCGATGCGCTGTTGCTGGCCGGTGCGACGGCAGCCAGCGTGGTGACCTTCTTCACCTTCCTGCCCTCCTTCATCTTCATCCTCGCCGGCGGCCCTGTGATCGAGAGCACCCACGGCAATCTGAAATTCACTGCGCCGTTGACGGCCATCACCGCCGCCGTGGTCGGCGTGATCCTGAATCTGGCGATGTTCTTCGCCTATCACGTGCTGTGGCCCCAGGGCTTCGCCGGCCGCTTCGACGGGGCCTCGGCCCTGATCGCGCTGGGCGCGGCGCTGGCCCTCTTCCGTTTCAAACTGGGTGTGATGCCGCTGCTGGGGATCTGCGCCCTGATCGGCCTGGGCATCACCCTGTTGCCCGGCCTGGCGCTTCGCTAAGGAGTATTGATGGACACACCGATTCAAGACCCAGGCCGTGCCGGGCAAGACATGGCCCCGGCGATGGCGCTGGCCCTGAGCGCCAGCTTCGGCAGCGTGGAGCACTGGCGCGAGGACTTCGTCGCGATGGGCAAGGCCTCGGGCGACGGTTCGGGCCGGTTGCTGCTGAGCTTGCATCCGCGCCAGGGCCGGCTGCTCAACCAATGGGTGGCAGACCCCGAGCAGGCGCTGGCCGGTGGAACGCCGATCCTGGCGATGGACGTGTGCGAGCTTGCCAAGCCTCTCGATCACGGCCCCCAGGCCGGCGCTGATGTCGATGCTTTCATGGCCACCATCGCCTGGGACGAGGTCTACCAGCGCTACCAGCAGGCCGTGCATGCGGCCAGCGGGGGGCTGGCCGCCGATCCGGACACGGTCGATCCCAGACGGGTCAACGTGCTCGATGTGCGCCGTGAGGCGATCTACGAACAGGCCGCGACGATGTTGCCCGGTGCCTGCTGGCGCAATCCGGCCCGCGTCGCCGAATGGGCCGCAACACTGGCCTCGGGGAGCGAGGTGCTGGTCTACTGTGTCTATGGCCATGAAGTCGGTCGTGCGACCGCGCTGCGACTCCGCGCTCAAGGCATCCGGGCGCGCTTTCTGGTCGGTGGCATCGACCGCTGGTCCCGTGACGGGCGCGAGCTGCAGCTCAGCGGCAAGGCCGGCTGACGGCGCCCGGCAATCCCACCCGCGTTGAAGGAGTGAGCAATGGCTGCCGAGCACCCACCGACGCTGGCCCTGCTCTACCCCGGCGACCTCGCCGCACGCCAGCGCAGCGACCCGGGCGAGAGCCGCTTCGCGATGCTGTTCGAAGCCTTCGCTGCTGCGGGCGTCTTGGCCGAACCGGCCGTCTATCACGACGACTTTGCCGACGCGGTCGCCGAGCAGCTGCGCCGCGTCGACGGCGTACTGGTCTGGAGCAATCCGATCGAGTCCGGCCGCCGTCGGGATCGGCTCGACACGCTGCTGCGCGAGCTCGCGCAAGCCGGCGTCTTCGTCAGCACGCATCCGGACGTCATCCTGCGCCTGGGCACCAAGGACGTGCTGCTGGATGTGCGCGGGCTGCCCTTCGGCAGCGATGCAGTCCGTGTCGACAGCCTCGCGCAACTGGCCGAAGCACTGCCGCAGCGCTTGCAGATCGGCGCGCGGGTGCTCAAGCAGCACCGCGGCCACAGCGGCATCGGGGTGTGGCGGGTCGAGCAGCTCGCCGGCTCGGCGCTGCTGGCGGTACGTCATGCCCAGCGCGGCTGCGAGGAACAGCACATCGCTATGAGCACACTGCTGTCGCATCTCGCACCCTATTTCGAGCCGGAGCATGGGGGCCATATGGTCGACCAAGCCTGGCAGCCCCGCTTGGTCGATGGCATGTTGCGCGCCTATCTCGTCGAGGATCGGGTCGTGGGTTTCGGCCATCAAGCGCTCAATGCGCTTCACCCGGGCAGACCGAGCGAGGCGGCACCGATGCCGGGGCCGCGCCATTACCACCCGGCGGATTGGCCGCAATTCCAGTCACTCCGACGGCTGCTGGAGACCGGCTGGATCGAGCTCCTGCGGCAGCGGGTCGGCCTCGCACGGGAGCAGCTGCCGATGCTGTGGGATTGCGACTTCATGTTCGGCGAGCCCACGGCCGAGCAGGCCGAGCGTTTCGTGCTCTGCGAGATCAACGTCAGCAGCGTGTCCCCGTTCCCGCCTTCGGCCATCGAACCCCTGGTGGTGGCGGTGAAGGCACGTCTGACCACATGATGAAATGAGCTCCTGATGGCAAGCACCGCGTCTGATCTTCCCGCACTCAAAGGCGGCTTGCTGGCACTGCTGGCGGCAGCGCTGTTCGGCCTCAGCACGCCGCTGGTTCAGCAACTGGGCCTGGGTCTGGGCCCGTTCACCACCGCCGCCTTCCTGTATGCCGGTGCGGCCCTGGTCGGCAGCCTGCTGCGCCAGCCGGTCGAGAAGGAAGCGCGCTTGCTGCGCCCGGACCTGCCTCGGTTGCTGGCCGTCGCCTGCTTCGGGGCCGTCATCGGACCGGTCGCGATGGCCTGGGGCCTGCAGCGCAGCAGTGGCACCGGCGCCTCGCTGATGCTGACCCTGGAGGCGCTGTTCACCGCCACGCTGGCCTGGCGGCTCTATGGCGAGACCATGGAACGCCGGGTCTGGGCGGCGATGTTGCTGCTGCTGGCCGGCGGTCTCCTGCTGGTGCTCGAGCAGGGGCTCAGCGGTGGCAGTCAGTGGCTGGGTCTGCTGGCCGTGCTGCTGGCCACGGCGGCCTGGGGCATGGACAACACCTTTTCGCGCGCGCTGGCCGAGCGCGATCCGGGCCAGGTGGTGCTGGTCAAGGCGGCGCTGGGCGCGTCGGCCACCGCCGCCCTGGCCTGGCTGTCTGGCGAACCCATGCCCGGCCTGCTCGCCGCCTTGGGTCTGCTGGCCGTCGGCGCCACCGGCTATGGCCTGAGCCTGCGCTTCTATCTGCTGGCCCAGCGCGCTTTTGGCGCCGCCCGCACCGGCTCGGTGTTTGCCTTCGCGCCCTTCATCGGAGCCTTTGCCGCCTTTGCCCTGGGCGACCGCTCGGCCGGCTGGGGCATGGCGCTGGGCGGCGGGCTGATGCTGCTGGGCGTGCTCGTGCATCTGTCCGAAACCCATGGGCACGAGCATCAGCACGAAGCGCTGACGCACGAGCATGCCCATAGGCATGACGACGGACACCACGACCATGCCCACGACCCCATGCCCGGCGGCGCCCACAGCCATCCGCATTACCATCGCCCGCTGAGCCACAGCCATGCCCATGTGCCTGATGTGCACCACGTCCACAAGCATTGAGACCCCGATGAGCACCCATCTGCCTTTGATCGCCCTGTCCGTCCTGCTGAGCCTGGCATCGTTCGCCGCCCAGGCCGAGCTGGTCGAGATCCGCTGGAGCGAATCCGGCCGCTTCGAGCACAAGGCCAGCATCGCGCCGGCCCAGTTCGCCGAGGTCTGCGGCAAGCTGTCCAAGGGCCAGACCGTGGCCTGGAACTTCCGGACCGAGGCGCCGACGAACTTCAACATCCACTATCACGAAGGCAAGAAGGTCAGCTACCCGGCCAAAATCGATGGCGCTGGCGCGGCCGAAGGCCAGTTGCTGGCCGCCGTCGACCAGGACTACTGCTGGATGTGGTCCAACAAGTCCGACCGCGCGCTGACGCTAGAACTCACTTTGCAACGATAGGAAAGAAAGCTGCACGATGCACTACCGCTCCCTCGGCAAGTCCCCACTCCAGGTCTCCACGCTGTGCCTGGGCACGATGATGTTCGGCGACCAGACCGATATCAGCGAGGCGCGCAGCATCGTCGCCCATGCTCGCGAGCATGGCGTCAACTTCATCGACACCGCCGATGTCTACAGCACCGGCGCCTCCGAGACCATGGTCGGCACGCTGCTCAAGGACGGCGCCCGCCACGACTGGGTGCTGGCCACCAAGCTGGGCAACAAGATGTCGGGCCGGCCCAACGAGTCGCAGTACTCGCGCGCCTGGATGCTGCGCGAGTGCGAGGCCAGCCTGCAGCGCCTGGGCACCGACCATATCGACATCTACTACCTGCACCGCGACTACCTGGGCATGGACCTGGAGGAGCCGCTGCGCGCGATCGATGCGCTGCTGCGCGCCGGCAAGATCCGCTACTGGGGACTGTCGAACTTCCGCGGCTGGCGCATCGCCGAGATCGTCCATCAGGCGCGCTCGCTGAACATGCCGGGCCCGGTGGTCTGCCAGCCCTATTACAACCTGCTGAACCGCCAGCCCGAGGTCGAGGTGCTGCCGGTCTGTGCCCACCACGGCATCGGCGTCGTGCCCTACAGCCCGATCGCGCGCGGCGTGCTGTCGGGCAAGTACGCGCCGGGTGCCGCGCCGGCCGAGGGCACGCGCGCCGGCCGTGGCGACAAGCGCATGCTGGAGACCGAGTTCCGCGAGGAGTCGCTGCAGATCGCGCAGACGCTGAAGGCGCATTGCGAGGGCAGCGGCCGTTCCCTGAGCCACTTCGCCACCGCCTGGGTGCTGGCCCACCGCGCCGTCAGCGCGGTGATCGCCGGCCCGCGCACCCTGGCCCAGTGGCGGGACTATCTGGGCGCGCTGGACTGCAGCATCGCCGCCGAGGACGAGGCCCTGGTCGATTCGCTGGTGGTGCCAGGTCATGCCTCGACGCCGGGCTATAACGACCCGGCCTATCCCTTCCCGACCCGGCGCTGAGCCGGATCAGGCCAGCCAGCGCCGCAGCCGGGCATAGACGGCCGGGCTGCTCAGCAGGTCCAGATGGTGGGTGCCGCGCGCGACCCAGTGGTTCGAGGCCGGCAGGCGCAGCCGGCGTTGCGGATGGGCATGGCGGCCCAGCGCGCTGTCCAGCGGCACCAGCCCGTCCCCCAGCCAGCCGCCGTCGCTGCGACCCAGGGTGCCGGCCACCGCATAGCAGCTCACGCCCTGCGGCAGCGGCACGACGACGCGCCGGTCGCGCCCGGCAAAGCGGCTTTCGCCGACCCAGTCGGCCTCCAGCAGATTGCCATGGCGCAGATCGGTGATGCCGGCGCTACGCAGGCCCGACAAGCGCGTGAACGGCGCCAGATAGGGGCTCAGCCCCAGGCCCTGGTGCAGCCAGTTGCCGGCCCGCTCCAGCGGCGCGCCATGGTGCGGGCTGCCCAGAAAGACCAGGCGGCGCAGCAGCAGGGGCCAGGCCATATCGCGCTGCAAGGCCTGCTGGACGGCGCTGCGTGCGAGCAGACCGCCCATGCTGTGGCCGATGATGACCAGTTCCTCGACCGGCTCGGGCCAGCGCTGTAACAGGTGCTCGAGTTCCTCGGCCAGGGCCAGGCCGTTGGCCGAGATATGCAGGCCGCTGTTGTAGCGCGCATAGATCGGCGTGAAGCCCAACTCGGCGGCCAGCGCCTGGCCATGGTCATGGCCGTCGCGCAGCCATTGCTGGTCGTTCATGCACAGGCCATGGATCAGCAGCAGCGGCTTGGGCCCGCTGCCCTGGAAGCGCAGTTCCAGCGGCTGCGCCAGCGGGTTGCCGCTGCGCAGCAGATGGTCGCCCAGCACGCCATTGAGCGCGGCCACCACGGCCTCGCGGCGCCGGCCGGACTGGGCGTCGGGCTCATCCTGTAACTGCGCCTGCAACTGCTGCTGCAGGCGGGCCAGCGCCGCGTCCAGGCCCGCGCCCACCAGGCCGGTGGTGCCGCGGATGCTGCGATAGACCAGACCGGTGATGCCACGCGTCGGCGCATCCGCCACCTGGCCCAGCGGCGGCGCGACACGGGCAATGCGGCCGTGCAGGCTCTCGACCAGGCCGGTCACGCCGCCGACCCCGTCGGTGATCAGGCGCAGGCCGCCGCGCAGATCGCGGATCAGCGCGGCCGGTCGTTGGGATGGTTTCTTCACAGCGCTCTCCGGGTCGGCGTCCAGGCCCCATCATGCCCCTAGCCACGGTCTGCGCCGGTCTGTCACGGTCAGCCGGTTACATTTGCAGCTCATCGGTGACAGACAGAGAAAAGCGGTTTCAGATGCTTCGTCAGGCACAGGGGGACCTTGGTTGGGGTCTCGGTGACAGTGTGAATGGGTGGCAGATCACCGAACACCTGCCCGGCAGCCGGCGCAACGGCGTGCTGCGCGCGGTCGATGCCCGGGGCCAGCGGGCGGTGCTGGTCTATCTGCGAGCGGCCATGCCCAGCGCCGCCGAGCTGGCGCGCTTTCGCTACGAGTTCGAGATCGCGCGGCGCTTCGATCACCCGCACATCCTGCGCCCCGAGGCCCTGGCCAGCCATGCCGGCCGGCCCTATATGCGCCTGCCCGACCAGGGCCTGCAGACCCTGCGGCAGCGGCTGCGCAGCGGCGCCGCGCCGCTGAGCCAGCCGGCCGTGCTGCGCCTGGGCCTGGCCCTGGTCGATGCGCTGGAAGTCATCCACGAGCAAGGCGTCGTGCACCGCGACCTGCATCCGGGCAATGTGCTGCTGGCCCAGCATGACGATCCGCTGGCGCGCATGCTGCTGTGCGACTTCGGCATCGCCGCCGAGATCGCCCAGGAGCGTGCGCTGCTGCTGCGTGCCGACGCGCTGGACGGCAGCCTGGCCACGCTGGCCCCCGAGCAGACCGGCCGGATGAGCCGCGATGTCGACTACCGGGCCGACTTCTACAGCCTCGGCGCCACGCTGTACGAGGCCCTGACCGGCGCGCCGCTGTTCGAGTGCCAGGATGCCGCCCAGGCCGTCCATGCCCATCTGGCCGTGCCGGCGCCGCTGGCCACCGCCCGGCGCGCCGATGCCTCGCCGGCGCTGGCGGCTGTGCTCGAACGCTGCCTGCAGAAGGAACCCGAGGCCCGCTACCAGAGCCACCCGGCCCTCCGGCAAGACCTGGCCCTGTGCCTGGCGGCCTTGAGCGAGGGCCGCGAACCACCCCATTTCATGCCGGGCCGGGGCGACCGCAGCGGCCGCTTCCAGCTCAGCGGCCGGCTCTATGGCCGCGAGGCCGAGCTGCGCCAGCTCGGCGCGGCCTTCGAGGCTGCCGCCGCCGGCGCGAGCCAGCTGGTCGGCATTGCCGGCTTCTCGGGCATAGGCAAGACCGCGCTGGTCAATGCCGCGCAGCGCAGCCTGCTGGCCCAGCGCGGCAGTTTTGTCGCGGCCAAGTTCAACCAGTTCGGCCAGCACCAGCCCTATGGCGCGCTGCTGAGCCTGCTGGCCCAGCGCGCCGAGCAGATCCTGGCCCAGGCACCGGCGCGCCAGCAGTTCTGGCGCGAGCGCCTGTGCGAGCGGCTGGGCAGCGCGGCGGCCGTCGTGGCCGAGGCCATCGCCGAGTTCAGGCCGCTGCTGGGCGAGCCGGCAGCGCCGGTGGCGCTGGCGCCGGCCGAGGCCGAAAGCCGCTTCATGCGCAGCCTGCGCCTGTGCCTGGCGGCACTGGCCAGCGAGGACGAGCCGCAGACCCTGTTCCTGGACGATCTGCAATGGGCCGACCGCAGCTCGCGCCGCCTGCTGCGCGAATGGGCCGGCGATACCGAGCTGCGCTACACGCTGATCGTGCTGGCCTGGCGCGACAACGAGCTGCCCCCCGAACACCCGCTGAGCCAGGACATGGCCGAGCTGCGCGCGCTGGGGCCGCGCTTTCTGGCGCTGGCGATCGCGCCGCTGGGCGCCGGCGAGATCGGCCAGCTGCTGGCCGACAGCCTGCATCGCCCGGCCGCCGAGGTCGCCGAGCTGGCCGCGCTGTGCCAGGCCAAGACCGCCGGCAACCCCTTCTTCCTGCGCCGCTTCGTCGAGGAACTGGCGCAGCGCCGCTTGATCCATTTCGACCTCGCGCGACAGCGCTGGGATTGGTCGGCCGCACAGATTGCCCAGACGCAGATGGCGGACAACGTCGTCGAGCTGATGCTGGCGCAGCTTCAGCCCCTGCCCGAGGCCTGTCGCCGGATGCTCTCGGTCGGCGCCTTCCTGGGCGGGAGTTTCGATCTCGACACGCTGGCCACCGCGCTCGACCGCCCCGGCGCCGAGGTCGCCGCCGGCCTGCTGCCGGCGCTGCAGGCCCAGCTGCTGGTGCCCGGCAACAAGCTCTACCGCTACGCCGCCCATCTGGCGCCGAGCGCGGCTGCGGTGCGCTATGCCTTCGCCCACGACCGCGTGCAGGAGGCGGCCTGGCACCTGGTGCCCGAGCACTCGCGCGCACGCCTGCATCTGCAGATCGGCCGCCTGCTGCGCTCGCGCCACCGGCAACCGGCGGCCCTGCCCTTCCATGTGTTGAACCATTTGAATGCCGCCCAGGCCCTGATCAGCGAGGCCGACGAGCGCGCCGCGCTGGCGCTGGCCAACGAGCAGGCCTCGCAGCAGGCGATGCACGCGGCCGCCTTCGATCTGGCCGCCGACTATGCCGAGATGGCGCTGCGCCTGCAGGGCCAGGCGGCCTGGGCCGAGCAGCCCGAGGCGCTGCTGGCCCTGCATCTGCAGGCGGCCCGCATGGCCTATCTGAGCGGCCGGCATGGCCGCATGGACGAGCTGCTCGCTGCCGCGCTGGCCAGGCTCAACGAGCCGGCCCAGCGCGCCCGGCTGCTGGAGGTGCGCATCGAGGCCAGCTATGCCCAGGGCCAGCTCAGCGAGACCCTGGACCTGGGCCTGCAGGTGCTGGCCATGCTGGGCGCCGAGCTGCCGCAGGCCGACTCGCCGGCCCAGGTGGGGGCTCTGGTCGCGACGGTCCGCGACGAGATCAACGTGCTGGGCCTGCCGGCGCTGGCCGCGCTGGCGCCGATGAGCGATGCGCGCATGCTGCAGCTGATCTCGATCAGCGCCAAGATGACGGCCGCCGCCTATATCGCGCGGCCGGCCCTGCTGCCGCTGCTGACGGTGTTCCAGCTGCGGCTGATGATGGCCCATGGCCATGCGCCGGGGGCGCTGTCGGCCTACTCGGTGCTGGGCCTGATGTGGGCCGAGTTCCTCGGCGACTATCGCCAGGCCTATGCGCTGGGCCGGCTGTCGATGCAGCTGGTGCGCGAGCACGGCTGGCTGCAGGTCTACGCCCATGCCGGCTTCTCCTTCAACGCCTTCCTGCAGCACTGGATCGAGCCGCTGAGCCAGGGGCTGCCGGGACTGATGGAGACCCATCGCAACGGCCTGGAGGGCGGCAATCTGCGCCATGCCGGCCTGGGTCTTTATGTGCATGACTGCCACGCCTTCCTGGCCGGCCAGCCGCTGCCGGCGCTGGCGCAAAGCCTGGCCGTGCACCGCGACGCGCTGCAGCGCATGCGCCAGCCGGTGGCCGCCGATTATCAGGACGCACTGCTGGCCCTGGTGCAGGAGCTGCTGCTGCCGACGCTGCCGGCCCAGGCGCTGGAAAGCGGATCCTGCTCCGGCCGTGCACTGGCGGCGATCTACCAGCAGCGCAAGGACCAGACCGGGCTGATGTTTCTGCATGCCTGGCGCGCGCTGCTGCATTTCCTGGCCGAGCGGCCGGCCGATGCCTTGCTGGAGGCGCGCGCCGCCAGCGCCTTGTTCGCCGCCGCGCGCGGCATGCACGCGGTGCCGCTGGTGGTCTTCATCGCAGCGCTGGCCGGGCTGCGCTGTGCCGGCGACGCGGCCGCGCGCGAGGCCGCGCTGGCCGAGGCCGAGACGGCGCTGCACAAGCTGGGCCGCTGGAACGAGGCCGGCCCCGGCACCTTCAGCGCCAAATACCATCTGCTGGCGGCCGAGCTGGCCTGGGCGCGCGGCGAGGACGCGCTGCCGGCCTTCGATGCCGCCGTGGCCAGCGCCGAGCAGCCGCTGACCGGCACCGCGCTGGACGCCGGCCTGGCCCACGGCGCGCGCGGCCGCTACCTGGCCGCCACCTTGCCGCAGGAGCCGACCGCCGCACAGGCGGCGCTGGCCCAGGCGCGGCTGCACTGGCTGCAATGGGGTGCGCCGGGCGTGGCCCAGCGGACCCTGCCGATGCCGACAACCGAGACGCCGCGCCGCAGCGATGCGGTCGACATCAGCAGCCTGATGAAGGCCATGCAGGCCATCAACGCCGAGGCCGAGCTGCCGCGCCTGCTGCGACGTCTGCTGCGGGTGGTCGGCGAGAACGCCGGCGCGCAGCGCGCCGCCATCGTGCTGGCCAGTGGACACGATCGGGCCGGCGCCGCAGCCGCGCTGCGCTGGACGCTCAGGGCCGATGTCGGGCTCGGCGACACCGAGAGCGAGATGGCGCCGCTGGCGCTCGAACAGGCCGGCGAGCGGCTGCCGCTGAGCCTGCTGCGTCGCGTGCTGGCCGGCGGCAAGACCGTGCTGATCGACGATGCGCGCAGCGCCCCCGACGCGCAGCGCGAGCCCTATTTCGCGGCGCACGAGGCCCGCTCGGTGCTGTCCACGCCGCTGCTCAAGCAGGGTCGGACGGTCGGCGCGCTCTACCTAGAGAACGCCTCGGCGGCCGGCGTCTTCACCGCCGGCCGGGTTGAGTTTTTGGAGCTGCTGTGCGCCAATGTCGTCAATGCGGTTGACAACGCCCGGCTGGTCGCCGAGCTGCAGGACCTGACGGCCGGGCTGGAGCAGCGCGTCGAGCAGCGCACGCAGGAGCTGCGCGAGAGCGAACAGCGTCTGCGCACCATCCTGGACAACGCGCCAGTGCCGATGACCTTGACGCGGCGCAGCGATGCGCTGCTGATCTATGCCAATGAGGCGGCGGCCCGCCTGGCCGACCGGCCGCTGAACGAGATCATCGGCCGGCCGGCCGAGTCCTTCTACCGCGACCCGCAGGAGCGCACGCGGCTGCAGGCCAAGTTCCTGCGCGAGGGCCGGCTGGTCGATGAGGAGGTCAGCCTGCTGGGCTCGGGCGGCAGCGTGCTGTGGGTGATGGTGTCCATGGTGCCGGTCAGCTACAACGGCGAGCTCGCCGACCTGGCCACCATCGTCGACATCACCGAGCGCAAGCAGCTGGAACTGGAGTTGCAGCGCCTGGCCACCACCGATGCGCTGACCGGCGTCGCGAACCGGCGCAGCTTCATCGAGCAGGCCGAGCGCGAGCTGGAGCGGGCGCGCCGCCACAGCCTGCCGCTGGCCCTGGTGATGATGGACATCGACCACTTCAAGCGCATCAACGACAGCCTGGGCCATGCCGGCGGCGATGCCGCGATCCGTCAGGTGGTGCAGGCCTGCGCGCAGCTGGTGCGCCGGCTCGATGTGATCGGCCGGCTTGGCGGCGAGGAGTTCGCGCTGCTGCTGCCGCAGACCGAGCTGGCGGCGGCCCAGCCGCTGGTCGAGCGGCTGCGCGCCCAGATCGCCGCCCTGATGCCCGACCAGGCGGGCGGCGCGCTGACCGCCAGCTTCGGCATCACCGCGCTGCGCGCCGGTGACTGCCGGGTCGACGAGCTGCTGCTGCGCGCCGACGAAGCGCTGTACGCCGCCAAGCACCAGGGCCGCAACTGCGTGGTCAGCCGCTGATCTCGGCCGGCTGGCGGGCACAGGCGCTTTGCATCGTGCCGCTGACCAGGGCATAGACGGCCAGCCAGGCGGCGCGGGTCTCGGCGTTGAAGGCCGGGCCCAGGCCCTGCGCCAAGGTCTTGATCAGCGCGGCGCCGACCGTCTCGTAGTGGGCGCCCTGCACGCCATAGCCGCCATGGCGTGTGCCGAGCTGGCGCAGCACCGGCAGCAGCCGCTCGGGCTGGTCCAGCAGGGCCACGGCCGCGCCTATCATCTGTATCAGCTTGTGGCCCTGGGCCTGCATATCGCCGTGAAACAGGCGGCGCAGCCCAGGATCGGCGTCAAACAAATGGCCGTAGAACAGCGCGGCGGCCTGGCCGGAAATCGGCTCGACCAGCGCGAAGCTGCGGCGCACCAGCGTGATCTGGGTAGAACTGAGGGACATGGAAGACTCCTGTGATTGCACAGCCCCGAGCTTGCGCGGCGGCCGTATCAGCACGGTTGCGAGGCCGCCGCCGCTTTGTTGCCTTTGTTGCGGCTTTCACTAGATGAAATCGGGCCCGATTCGCGCTATCCTCAGGCTGTTGTTACAGACACGTCACAGGTTTCACATGCACGCGCTCAAGCCCGTCCGCTCAGAAGCGAGCACTGACATGGACAGCGCCCCCGATGCGGAAGTCCAGGCCGCCGAACGCGCTCTTGCCGAGGGGCAGGCGCAGCGCTGCCGCAGCCTGGTCGAGCCGCTGCTGGCGAAAAACGCGCTGGACTGGCGCGCCCGCGCGCTGCTGGCGCAGGCGCTGGAAGCCTTGAGCGAGCAGCACACGGCGGCCGGCGAGCATGCGCAGGCCTTGGCGCTGTACCAGCAATTCCACACGGTCGTGGTCGAGGGCCTGCAGCTGCGCCTGACGCGCAGCGACAGCCAGCCCGATGCCAGCCAGCAGGACGCGCTGACCGGACTGGCCCGCCGCGAGGCGCTGGAGCTGCGCCTGCCGCCGATGATGCAGCAGGCCCTGGCCGGCAACCGCGGCCTGTGCCTGGTGCGCATGGAACTTGATCCGCTGCAGCCCTCGCGCGTCGCGCTGACACCGGGTCTGGGCGATGCGGTGCTGCGCGAGGTGGGCGCGATCGTGCGCGCCCATTGCCGCGCCAAGGATCTGGCGCTGCGCTACAGCGGCGAGTCGCTGGTGCTGGTGCTCAGCGAGGTCGAGCTGTCGACCGCGCGCACGGTCTGCGAGCGCATCCGCCGCGCGGTCCAGGCCCATGACTGGGCGCCGCTGCACGAGGAGCTGCGCGTCGGCGTCAGCCTGGGCATGACGGCGCTGCGCAGCGGTGACAGCATCAGCCAGCTGATGGCCCGCGCCGAGGCGGGCCTGATCAGCGCCCGGCGCGACGGACGCAATTGCGTGCGCACCGGGGTGCTGAGCTGAGCCCAGCTCAGCTCTTGCGGCGACGTGCCACCCAGCCGACCGCGGCCAGACCGACCAGCATCAGCGCATAGCTCTCCGGCTCCGGCACGGCCACGGTGATGCTGAAGACATCGCCGACCTGGCGGCCGCTCAGGTCCAGGGTCCAGTCGGTACCGACCATCTCCGCCAGCGGCTTGCCAAGGTAGAAGTCGGTCGTGACGCCAGGGCCGCCGAACTTGGCCCACAGCGCGCCGCTATTGCTGCCCCAGCTCTGCACCGGCTGGAAGCCGTCGGTCGCGACCGTGCCCTGCGGCAGCGCGAAGCTGGCGCCGTCGAGCTTGACGCTGACGCCTTCAAAGCCCAGGCCGGAGAGGTTGCGCACGACCGAGTTGAAGCTCAGCAAGGGGCTGGCCAGGTCCTGGGCCTCGACCGCGAAGCTCAGCGTGACGCTGCCGCGGCTGGCAAAGTCCAGGTCGAAGAACAGCTCGCTGGCCGTGACATAGTCGGTGCCGACAACGGCTGTGCCTTGGGCGCCGGTGTACTGGGCGGCTTGGGCCTGGGCGGCCAGGGCCAGCAGGGCGGTGGCGATGAGGGTGGTTTTCATAGACGATTCCTTGGATGTGTTGGCTTGCAGCGGGCTCACAGCGAACCGTTGCCCCAGGGGCCGGTGATCGCCAGCGTGATGCCGGGGGTCTGGATGTTGACGAAGAGGTAGCGGCCGGTCGGGTCGAAGCAGGCGCCGCAGAACTCGGAGCCGCGGCGGTCGCCGGCCAGCGAGCTGCGCTTGCCGGCAGCGCTGAGTTGGGCGGCCGTCACATTGACGTTGTTCTTGCAGAAGATGAAGGTGTCGCCCTCGGCGGTCAGGCCCATCAGGCGGGCGCCGAAGCCGAAGCTGTCGGTGACGCCGCCGCCGTCTTCGCAGATCACGATGCCGCCGCGCGGGCTGACCGTCAGGTTGTCGCCGGCATCACCGACCACTTCGGAGGCGCTGGCGTAGATGCAGGTGATCAGCTGGCTGGCCAGGTCCAGCTCCCAGATCGCGCCACGGCCGACATTGCCGCCCGAGGTGTCCATCACATACATCTTGCCGGCGTAGTACCAGATGCCTTCGCCGCGGTTCATGCGCAGCGCGCCCTGGGCCCAGCCCTGCACGAAGGGGCCGGCGCAGTTGCTGATCGTCGCGCCGTTGACGGCGGTGGCGGTGCCGCGGTTCTGGTCGGGGTTGGCGATGTCCACCCACTCCAGCTCATAGGCCTGCTCCAGCTCGGCCGGCGCGATATTGACGTTGTTCTGGCCCTTGACCTTGGCCATCTGCAGCTTGCCGCCCTGGGCCAGGCTGCCAAGCTTGCCGGGGTGGACATCGGGGATGTAGCGGTAGAAGCCCGATTTGCCCGAGCTGTCTTCGGTCAGATAGGCATAGCCATTGCTCGGGTCGATCGCCACCGCCTCGTGGGCGAAGCGGCCCATGCCGATGATGGGTTCGGCGCTGGTCTGGGCCGGATCGGCCGCGCACTCGAACACATAGCCGTGCTTGCGGCCGGCGCTGCTGATGCTGTCGGAGCCGACTTCCTCGCAGGTCAGCCACGTGCCCCAGGGCGTGATGCCGCCGGCGCAGTTGGTGCGGGTGCCGCCGAGGTTGGCGTCGATGCGCACAAAGGCGCCGTCGCGGAACACCAGATTGGTGGTGCCGCCGTTGGAGAAGCCGGTGCCGCTGTCATAGACGGCCGGCGCGCCGAAGAAGCTGGCATCGCTGCCGGTGCTGACCTCGTGGTTGCGCACCAGCACCAGCTCGGTGCTGCGGCCGACCTTGCGGCTCTGCACCACGCCCATGCCGTCATGCGCGGCCGGGCAGGCCTTGCCGTTGCTCATCGCGTCGCCGGTCCAGCCATAGCTCTTGTAGCTGAAGCCGGGCGGCAGCTGCAGCAGCGGCAGGCCGGTCGTCAGGTCGTTGACCGGCGCGATCGGACCGTAGGCGCTGTCGATCAGCACCGTGTTGCCGGCGGCGGCGGCCTCGCGGGCATGCAGGGCACCCAGGGTGGCGATGAAAGGCAGGGCGGCCGAGGCCGAGGCGCTCTTCAGCAGGCCACGGCGCGAAGGGGAAAAATTGGACGCTAGGGTCAGGTCTTGCTGGCTCATCAAAAATCTCCAGAGATGGCGTTGGCTGTCGGACTTGCTGCCCTGAGGGGGCAGGCAGCGGACGCGATTCTCTGGAGCGCTGATGTCAGCACTGCGGACGCAACAGAGCCGATCGGACTAGGCCGATACCCTGCTCTTGCGCTGAAGGGTCAGAAGGGGTTGAGCGACTTCTCGCGCCGGTAATGCAGATAGCCGACGCTGGCACCGCTGCGCAGGCCCACGCCCAGGCGGATGGGCGCCAAGGTGATGCCCTTGTTGCGCTGGTAGTTGATGCCGGCGCCACCGATGTAGTAGAGGCTGCCCTCGACACCGGGGAAGCGCTGGTAGATGGCCGCCGCATTGGGCAGCTTGTAGACCAGGGTGAAGACCTTGGAAGCATTGGCGCCGGCGTCCAGCCCGATCGACGGGCCGGCCCAGAAGACCCGCGCCGTCGCGCCGCCTTTCATCTGCAGCTGGCCATCGCCATAGCGCAGGCCCACGGTCAGCGCGGCCGAGGCCTCCTCGCCCTTGATATAGGCGTTCGGCCGGCCCTGCTCCTTGAAGGCCTTCTCGATCACCTTGGCCAGGCCTTCGGTGGTGCTGCCGAAGAACTCGGTGGCGGCCTTCAGGATCGAATCCTCGTCATAGGTCTTGGCCTCGTCCTCGGCGGCCAGCAGGGTGGCCGGGGCCAGTGCCAGGCAGCCGGCGCCGAGACGGCCCAGCGCGCTGCGGCGATCGATATCGAATGTCATCGGGCGTTCTCCTTGAGGGGCTCAACACTAGCGTAAAAACCCAGGAACATCTCGACGCTGTCCCGCAAAACCTGCTGCTGCACAGCCTCGGGCAAGGGCGGCTGGCCCATCGCCAGCTGGGGCCAGAAGGCGAAGGCCTTCAGCAGGCCCTGCAGTTGCTGGGCGGCGTACTGCGGGTCGGCCGGACGCAGCCGGCCATCGGCCTGGGCGGCGGCGATCCATTGCGGCAGCCCCTGCTCCTTTTCGCCGAGCCGCGCCACCATGGCCTGGGCGCGCTCCGGCGTGTGCATCATCTCGGCCATCACGACCCGCGCCAGATCCATGAAGCTGGCGTCATTGAGCAGGCGCAGCTTCAGGCCCAGCAGCTCCAGCAGTTGCTCGCGCAAGGGCCGCCCGGCCTGGTAGACCGGCTCGCCCAGCGCCTGGCTGCGGGCCCACAGCTGCTGCAGGATGGCCGCGAACAGCTCGTCCTTGCTGGCGAAGTGGTTGTAGACCGTGCGCTTGGAAACCTCGGCGACGGCCGCGATGCGGTCCATGCTGGTGCCGCCGAATCCATGCTGGCGGAACTCGGCCAGCGCCGCCAGCACGATGGCCTCGCGCTTGCGATCGGTCAGTCGGCTCGGCGGCGGCAGCGCTGTCATCGGCATAAATCCTTGGAAATCGCAGGATTTTACACCCTGCAGTTTACTTTTAAGATTCAGACACTACACTGTGCAGTGTAATTTTTATGGCCTGCCCGATGCCGCGTGCCCTCCTCCGTCTGACCCTTCTCAGCCTCATCCTCCTCATGACCTACAGCCTTCTGAAAACCTGCTCCGCGCCCGCCACCAGCCCCTATGCCGGCTCGGCCCAGTTCGCCGACGGCAAGTTCCGCAACCCGGTACGGCTGCAGGACATGGGCCTGGGCAAGACGCTGGCCGTGCTGTGGCGCTTCATGTTCGACAAGCCGGCCGACGCCAGCCCGGCCAAGCCCATCCCGGTGCAGGCGCTGAGCCGGGCCGAGTTGCTGGCCGCGCCCGAGGGCAGCCTGTACCGGCTCGGCCACTCGACCCTGCTACTGAAGCTGGCAGGCGAGTTCTGGCTGACCGACCCGGTGTTCGCCGAGCGCGCCTCGCCGCTGAGCTTTCTGGGCCCGAAGCGCTTTCATGCGCCGCCGATCAGCCTGGACGAGCTGCCGCCGATCAAGGCGGTGATCCTGTCGCATGACCATTACGACCATCTGGACCACGACGCCGTGCTGGCGCTGGCGGCCAAGACCGAGCTGTTCCTGACACCGCTGGGTGTCGGCGACACGCTGGTCGGCTGGGGCATCCCGGCGGCCCAGGTGCGCCAGCTCGACTGGTGGCAGGAGACCCGGGTCGGCGCGCTGCGCTTCGTCGCGACGCCCGCCCAGCACTTCTCGGGCCGCGGCCTGCGCGACGGCAACCGCAATCTGTGGGCGTCCTGGGTCATCATTGGCGAGCAGCAGCGTGTCTTCTTCAGCGGCGACAGCGGCTATTTCGCCGGTTTCAAGACCATCGGCGAGCGCTTCGGCCCCTTCGACCTGACCCTGATCGAGACCGGCGCCTACAACCAGGACTGGGCCGATGTCCATATGCAGCCCGAGCAAAGCCTGCAAGCTCATCTGGACCTGCGCGGCCGCCATCTGCTGCCGGTGCACAACGGCACTTTCGATCTGGCCCTGCACCCCTGGCAGGAACCGTTCGAGCGCATCGTCGCGCTGGCAGCCGCGCAGGGTGTGGCACTGACGACCCCGCGCATGGGCGAGCGGATAGCCATCGGTGCACCGCCGCCCGCACAGACCTGGTGGCGCGACTGAACGGGGCAAGCGGGTCGCCGGCGTGAACAAAGCCTCACTCCGGCGCTGCGGCTGGCGCCTAAACTGGCGGCCTTGGCATATCGACCCACAAATCAAGCGCCCGGGAGGCTCTGCATGTCCGATCAATCCAAAGCCCGAGTCCAGCCCTCATGAGCGGCAGCGATCTGCCCAAGCTGGCCCGGGCCCTGGAGTACGTGGACCTGGCCGCCGCCCTCTATCTGGCCGGTGGCAGCGACCACGCCGCCCGGCTGCTGGCTGCGGCGGCCGAACAGCTGCTCGGTGATCTGTGCCGCCTGCTCAACGAGCAGGAACAGAACGAGGAGCTGCAGGCCCTGCTGCGCCGCGTCGCCGAACGCTATGCGGCGCCGCGCTTCGACGCCCGCGGTCATGCCCAGGCACGCGGCAACCAGCAGGCGCTGGCGCGCGCCGGCGAGATGGGCGGGCTGGCCGCTGACGAAGCGCGCCAGGAGACCGCCGCGCTGCTGCGCGCCGCCTGGTATCTGCTCGAGTCGATGGGGCTGGAAGCGGTGGCGCCGCAGCGCCTGGAGCAGGCCATCGACCGCAGCACGATTCACGGTCAGGACGACATCTGATCTGCTAGCATCAATTGCACCTTTCGTCAGCTTCGGGAGCCCATCATCAACACCGAACGCCGCCATTTCGCCCGCGTCGCCTTCGATACCGATGCGCAGCTGACCACAACCACCGAGCGCCTGGACATCAAGGTGCAGGATCTGTCGCTGAAGGGCGCGCTGCTGCGCCTGCCGCGCGCCGGCGCGGTCGCGGTGGGCGATCCCTGCTTGCTGAACATCAGCCTGGTGCAGATGGAGGTGGGCATCGCGATGGCCGGCGAGGTGGCCCATGTCGAGGGCGAGCATGTCGGATTGCTGTGCCGCAGCATCGACATCGAGAGCATCACCCATCTGCGCCGCCTGCTGGAGATCAATCTGGGCGACGCCGCGCTGCTGGAACGCGAGCTCAAGGCCCTGATCTCGAACTGACCTCTTCAAACTAGGGGCAGGTCTTGCCCCATAGTCCGTTTGGACTACTGCTCCTACGCTGCCTCGCGTCGAGGTGTCATATCGCGCCGCGACGATAGGACAACTTCAGAGGAGCAAAAAACCATGCAAGCCAAACTGACCCTGGCCGCGCTCGCGGCCGCCCTGCTGCTGGGCGCCGTGCCGGCCCAGGCCTGGAACACGCTGGACGGCCAGGCCCCCATCATCATCGCCCACCGCGGCGCCTCCGGGTATCTGCCCGAGCACACGCTGGAGGCCTATGCCAAGGCCATCGAGCTGGGCGCCAACTACATCGAGCCCGATCTGGTGATGACCAAGGACGGCATCCTGGTGGCGCGCCACGAGCCCACCATAGGCGCGACCACCAATGTGGCCAGCATCGCCGGCTTTGCGGGGCGCAAGACCACCAAGACGGTGGACGGCGTCGCGACCACCGACTGGTTCGTCGAAGACTTCACGCTGGCCGAGCTGAAGACCCTGCGGGCCGTGCAGCCGCGTGCCAACCGGCCGCAGGAGTTCAACGGCCAGTTCCAGATTCCGACCTTGGACGAGGTGATCGCGCTGGCCAAGGCCAAGAGCCTGGAGACCGGCCGCACCATCGGCATCTATCCGGAGCTCAAGCACTCGACCTATATGCAGGGCGTGTCGCAAGGCCTGGGGCTGGACAAGCGCTATTTCGAGGACAAGCTGGTCAGCACCCTGCACGCCGCCTATGGCAATAACGCAGCGGCGCCGGTCTTCATCCAGAGCTTCGAGGTCGGCAATCTGCAGTATCTGAACACCCGCACCGACATCAAGCTGGTGCAGCTGGTCGATGCCGACGACGTCAAGCCCGATGGTTCGATGTCCCTGGTTGCGCCCTATGACCAGCCCTTCGACGTCAAGGCCGCCGGCGGCCTGCTGAGCTTTGCCGATCTGGTCAGCAATGTCGGCCTGTCCTTTGTCGCCACCTATGCCGATGGCATCGGCCCCTGGAAACCCTATCTGCTGAAGACCGTGGCCGACGGCGTGGACCGCAACGGCGACGGTGTCGTCAACGGCCTGGACCGCCTGGTGGTCGGCAGCACCGGCGTGATCGAGCAAGCCCACAAGAACGGCCTGTTCGTCCACACCTGGACCATGCGCGACGACGCCGGCATCCTCGGCTTCGAGTCCGGCCAAGCCGAGATCGAGGCCTATCTGCGCCTGGGCGTCGACGGCGTGTTCACCGACTTCACCGACACCGGCGTGGCCGCGCTGGCCGCCGTGCCGGAGCCGCAGACCTATGCCTTGATGACGGCCGGCCTGGCCCTGCTGTGGACGGCCAAGCGCCGTCGCGATCAGCAGAAGAAGTAAAGCTCAGGCCTCGATGAAGCGCCGCAGGATGGCATAGGCCTCCTGCGGCTTGTCGCGCCAGGTGCCGTGACCGGCGCCGGGCACGCTGATGAAGCTCGTCAGCGCCGCCGGCAGCGCTGCGGCGATCTCGCGCGCATCCTCGAGCGGGCAGACCGGATCCTCGTCGCCGGCCAGCACCAGCACCGGGCATTGCGCGCCCGCCAGGCCGGGCCGCAGGTCCAGCCCCTGCTTCTCACCGGCGACGAAGTGCAAGAGGATGTCGATATTGGCCAGCACCCGTTCGCCGGCCTGGGGGTCCAGCGGTTCGCGGGTGTTGTAGAGCTTGCGGCAGGCGGCCCAGTAGGCTTCCCAGCTGGCGGGATCGGGTCGGGCCCAGAAGGCCTCGGCACAGGCCCGCGCCTGCGGCCCGCCCAGACGCTCGAACATCGCCAGCTTGCGATCCATCCCCATGTGATGGGAGGTGCTGGACAGGATGACCTTGGACGCATGGCCCGGATGGCGCGCGATATAGCGCTGTGCGACGAAGCCGCCAAAGCTCTGGCCCAGCACGATGGGCTTGACGATGCCCAGGGCGTCCGAGAGCCGCACGATATCGTCGGCCCAGGTGTCCAGCGTCCATTCCTCGCGCGGCCGCGCATCGCTGCGGCCATGGCCGCGATGGTCGTAATAGACGATCTGCGCCAGGTCGGCCAGGGCCGAGAAGCCGGGCTTGAAGGCGCTGTGATCAAAGCCCGGGCCGCCGTGCATGCAGATCAGCGTCGGTTTCTCCCGCATCGCCGGCCCGTCGGGCACCAGGCCCGGACCCTCCACATCCACGAACAAACGCACGCCGCCGCCGATATCAATCCTCATTCCCGACTCCTGGTTGAAGGCCCGCAGTATGCAGGGCAAGCGGCGGGGCGCCATTCTCGATGACGACTGAGCCGGATTTCGTCCCCGCCCAGCCGATTTCGTCGCATCGTCTGGCGAAGCCCCCGAGCCAGCGCGAGAATCCGCCCATGCCCACCCCGCCCACCCAAGCCACGCTGACCGCCCGGCAGGCCTTTGTGCAGATCTTCAATCTGCGCGTGATCGCCCTGGTGTTCTATTTTTGTCTGCTGATCGCCAGCTCGCGGGCCCTGTCCTGGTACACCAGCAGCGACATGCTGGCCGAGTGGCTTCATTCGCTGGTGCGCTTCACGCGCCAGAACCTGATCACCGGCCTGATGCTGCTGCTGGCGATCGCGCTGGCGGAGGCCTGGCTGGCGCGGCCGCGCCGGCTGCCCATGCTGTGGCGAGGCCTCGCGGTGGCCGGCGCTGCGTTCAGCAGCGCCCTGGTGCGGCATTGGGTGGCCAATCTGGGCGACGCCAGCGCGCAGTTCAAATGGAGCTGGGCCATCTCGACCACCTTGCTGTGGATACTGCTGGGCGGCGTCGCCTATGCCCTGCTGGTGGCGGCGCGCGGCGAACGCCAGACCCGGCAGCAGCTGCTGGCCACCGCCCGCCAGCACGAAACCCTGCATGCCCAGCAGCTGGAGGCCCAGCTCTCGGCGCTGAATGCGCAGATCGAGCCACACTTCCTGTTCAACACCCTGGCCAATGTCAAACGCCTGTACGAGACCGCACCGGACCGCGGCCGCGACATGCTGGTCAGCCTGATCGCCTATCTGCGCGCCGCCCTGCCGAGCATGCGGCAAAGCGAGTCGACGCTGGGCCAGGAGCTGGAGCTGGTGCGCAGCTATCTGACGATTCTGCAGATGCGCATGGGCGAGCGCCTGAGCTTCGAGATCGAGGCCGAGCCCGGGCTGCTGGCCGCCAGCCTGCCGCCGATGGTGCTGCCGACCCTGGTCGAGAACGCGATCAAGCACGGCTTGTCGCCGCTGCCCGAGGGCGGTCACATCCTGATCAGCGCCCATGCCCAGGCCGGCGAGCTGGCCGTCGAGGTGCGCGACGACGGCCAGGGCTTCGCCGCCAGCGGCGGCTCCGGCGTCGGCCTGGCCAATACCCGCGCGCGGCTGGCTGCCCTGTTTGGCGGCCGTGCCGCGCTGGAGCTGGAGGCCCTGGTGCCGCGTGGCGTCGTCGCGCGGGTGCGGCTGCCGGTCCGGCTGCTGCCGGGGCTGCCTGCCGGAGCGGCCGCATGAGCGTGGTCCTGACGGCCGCACCCTCCCCGCCCTCGGGACTGGCCCATGTGCTGGCCTCCTGGCGCTCGATGACTTTGGCCGAGCTGGGCTGGTTCAGCCTGATGGGCCTGCTCTACGGCCTGATCGACCTGAGCAGCCTGGTCTATATCGAGGACGACAAGCAATGGTGGCTGGCGCTGACGCGGCAGCTGTTCTCGCCGGCCATCGTGACCCTGCTGCTGATGCTGTTCTGGCTGCCGGCCGCGCGCAGCGATCCGGATCATCCTCAGCGCGCCTGGCGCCTGGGTCTGGCCACCCTGGTCGGCTCGATGCTGGCCCTGCTGATGCTGTGGGGCCTGGTGCGGGTGCTGGACTGGCCCTCGATCAACGAGCTGATGCGGCAGCGCAAGGGCGAGATCAAGCATGCGCCCATGCTGTGGAGCCGTTTTCTCGGCGACGGGCTCTCGGTCTTCATTCCCTGCGGCCTGACCGTCGCCCTGTTCGAGATGCTGGAGCGCCGCGGGCGCGCCCAGGCCCGGCTGCAGCGCCTGCTGCACGAGCAGAGTGTGATGGCACGCCAGGCCATGGCGGCGCGGCTGGCCGCGATGCAGGCCCAGGTCGAGCCGCAGTTCCTGTTCGAAACCCTGGTCGATGTCGAACAGGCCTATGGCCGCGCCGACCCCGAGGCGGCGGTCCAGATGGAGCGGCTGATCCGCCATCTGCGCGTGGCGCTGCCACGGCTGCGCGAGGCCGGCGGCAGCCTGGAATCGGAGGCCGAGCTGCTGGACAGCTATCTGGCCGTGGTGGCCGGGCGCAGCCAGGCGGTGGTGCGTTTCAGCGCGCAGTGGCCCGAGTCCCTGAAAGGCTGCGCGCTGCCACCGATGCTGCTGCTGCCGTTGCTGCAACGCGCGCTGCGCCTGGCCGATGGCCTGCCCGGCCGTTGCACCCTGGCCGCCGAGGCCCTGCCTCGCGGCGGCTTACGCCTGCTGCTGGCCTTTGACAAGCCCGGTCTGTGCGGGGACGACGAGGAATTGCGCGCACTGGCCGAGCGCGTGCGCGCCCTCAGCGGCGGCCCGGCCCGGCTGATCTGCCGCAGCAGCGAAGACGCCACCCTGTTCACGCTGGAGTTGAACCCATGAGGTCTTTGAGCGCACCGACGGCCGTGGTGGCCGAGGACGAGGAAACACTGCGCCACGAGCTGATCGAACGCCTGGGCCAGCTCTGGCCCGAGCTGGCCATCGTCGGCGAGGCGGCCGATGGCGTCGAGGCGCTGCGGCTGCTGGACCGGCACAAGCCGGATGTGCTCTTTCTCGACATCCAGATGCCCGGCGCCACCGGCCTGGACGTGGCCCGCCAGGTGGCCGGGCGCAGCCATGTGGTCTTCGTCACCGCCTACGACCAGTACGCGGTGGCGGCCTTCGATCAGGGCGCGGTCGACTATGTGCTCAAGCCGCTGGTCGCCGCCCGGCTGTTCACCGCGATAGGCCGGGTCAAGCAACGCCTGGCCAGCCCGCCGGCCGATCTCGGCGGCGTGCTGAACCAGCTGGCGGCCAGACCCGAGCCCGCGCAACGCACGCCGCTGCGCTGGATCAATGCCTCGGTCGGCCAGACCTTGAAGCTGATCACGGTCGACGAGGTGCTGTACTTCCAGTCCGACAGCAAATACACCCGGGTCGCGACGCGCGACAGCGAAGCGCTGATACGCAAGCCGCTGAAGGAGCTGGTCGACGAACTCGACCCGCAGCAGTTCTGGCAGATCCACCGTTCCACCCTGGTCAATGCCGCCGCCGTGGCCGGCGTCACCCGCGACTTCCGCGGCCGCCTGCAGGTCAAGCTGAAGGAAAGCGCCGACACCTTGCTGGTGGCGGAGAGTTACGCGCATCTGTTCAAGCAGATGTGAGGCGTCCTCAGCGCGCCGGCCCCGCAGCCACGGACTCGCGCTCGATGACGGCGAGCGTTCTATCGATGAAGCGTTGCAAGGCCGCGTCCGGCACGAAGACGGAGGCTTGGCCTGCGGTGTTGAAACGTTGCAGCAGGCCCAGGAGTTCGGCATCTGCCTTCATCTGCTGGGCGGACAGGCCCTGCTGCTTGAGCAGCCGCACCCGCGCGACCCAGCGCAGGGTGTCGAGCAGATAGCCCCGCAGCGCCGGTTTCCGGACCGGCTTGCCATGTCCGGGAATGATCCAGGTAAGCTCATCCCCCAGCGCTAGCAGGGCCAGCATGGCCTCGGTGAAGCCGGCCACGCCGCCGGCATAGAAGGTCGGATGCCAGCTGCCATCGTACAGATCGCCCACGAACATCCAGTGGCCGGCCGGGTCGAAGTACACATGGTCGGCGGCGCTGTGGGAGCGCAGCGTGATGGAGCGAATCTCTTTGAGCGCCAGCGGCAGCACCACCAGCCTGGCACCGTGCCCGACGAAGAACTCGTTGCCTCCCGTGTGATCCTCGTGACTGTGGGTGTTCAGGATAAACACCACAGCCGGATCGAAGCGCTGCTGGATCAACTGCTGCAGCGCGGCGAGGTTCTCACGCCTGGGCATGGGATCGATCAGGATCACGCCCGCCGGGGTCTGGATGAGACCGATATTGGTGTTGTAGTCGGCAGCCTTGAGAACATGGGCGGCACCACCCAGCGACTCCAACGTGAACAAGCTGGCAGCGCTGGACTTGGGCTGCGCTTGCGCGCAGACCCAGCCGCTGGCCAGCAGCAGGACTGCCAGTCGGGTCGTCATCATTCGTCTTCCTTTGAGTTGTATGGGCGGCGCGAGTGTCGACAGCAGCCGGCGGCGCGCCAAGCGGCATCGGACGGAACAGGCTCGATTGCGACGAAACGCTAAAACGCTGGGACAGGCCACCGTCATTGCGGCGACCGCTGCTCTTACAGTGACCTACCCCAAAGCCAAACCCCGCCATGCATGAACGCCGCCCCCTGCTGATTGCCGGCCTGCTGGCCGCCTGCCTGCCCCATCCGAGCCGGGCCGATGCCCCTGCCAAACCACCGCCCAATCTGATACGCCTCGACGAACGCTGGCTCACCGCCGGCCAGCCCTCGGCCGCATGGCTTGCCACGCTGAAGCAGCAGGGCATAGACGCCGTGCTCTATCTGGCCCCGCCGACGGTCAGCGACGCCTTGGCGGCCGAGCCCGACATCGTTCGCGACCAGGGCCTGCTCTTCGTCAATGTGCCCGTGGTCTGGGGCCGCCCCAGCGCGGCTGAATATCGAGCCTTCGAACGCCAGATGCGCGGCTGGCGAGCCCAGCAGCGGTCGGTGTTGGTGCATTGCCAGGTCAATATGCGGGCGTCCGTCTTCAGCTTTCTGTACCGAGTGATCAACGAGGGCGCAGTGCCCGAAGAAGCCTGGACCGCAGTCAGCCGGATCTGGACGCCCTCCGGGCCTTGGAAGCGCCTGGTGCAGGAACTGCTGGCGGAGCACGGGATCGTCTTCGACCCGTTCTGAACAGGGCTATGCGTCCATCCGGGACCGGCCTCAGCGCTCCACCACCTTGTTATCGGAGCCGGTATTGACGACCCGGGTCTTGAAGCCCTTGGGCACATAGACGGTGTTGCCGCCGCCCGTGAAGTCGATCACCTCGATCTGCGTGCCGGCCTCCACCATGACCTTGTTGCTCAGACCGGTGATCAGCAAGCGCTTGACCGTGTTGTTGGCCGCCACGGTGAGCTCGCAATCGCCGCCGTTGATCTCGATGTCGTAGGCCTCGCTCTTGTTGACCGTGGCCTTGACCCGGATGCCGTCGACGACATAGCGCGAGCCCTCATCGCTGCCGCCGCCGCAGCCCGCCAGTGCAAGACACAGCCCTGCGACCAGCCATGCTCGCCGACAAGGGGGCGCGATCTTTTGTAATTCCCTGAACATCGAATCTCCTGAGGCTTGTGACAATGACGCTCAGTCTGCTTGGGTGTCGATGAATGTCGCATGAAGCCGGCAAGCCGCAGCGCACGGCTGACTGTCACCAAGATGACCTCCCCCCTCAATGCCGGCCGCGCACAATCGACCCGCCAGCCTGCAGGAGACAAGACATGAGCGAGCCGCAACAAAGCCACTACCGCATCTGCCCCCTGTGCGAGGCCTGCTGCGGGCTGGAAATCGTCACCGAGGGCACCCAGGTCATCAGCATCCGCGGCGCCGCGCAGGATGTCCTCAGCCACGGCTATATCTGCCCCAAGGGCGTGTCGCTGAAAGACCTGCACGATGACCCTGATCGGCTGCGCGCACCGCTGATCAAGAACAGCGCCGGTGAGTTCGTCGAGGCCAGCTGGGACGAGGCGTTTGCCGAGATCGAGCGCCGCCTGCTACCGATACTCGACAGGCACGGCCGCGACGCGGTGGCCGCCGTGATCGGCAACCCCAGCGCCCACAAGATCAGCCTCTTGAGCTACTTCCCGCGCCTGGTCAAGGCCCTGGGCTCGCACAATGTGTTCTCGGCATCGACCCTGGACCAGATGCCCAAGCAGCTGTCCAGCGGACTGATGTTCGGCCACTGGCTGTCGGTTCCCGTGCCCGATATCGAGCGCTGCGACTACCTGCTGATGCTGGGCGCCAACCCCATGGTCAGCAACGGCAGCCTGTGGACCGTGCCCGACTACCGCGGCAAGGCCAAGGCCATGCGCGCGCGGGGCGGCCGCATCGTCGTGGTCGATCCGCGCCGCAGCGAGACGGCGGCCCAGGCCGATGAGCATCTGGCGATCCTTCCCGGCGGCGATGTCTTCCTGCTGCTGGGCCTGGCCCACACGATGTTCGACGAAGGCCTGCTGCGGCTCGGCCGGCTCGCGCCCTATGTCCAGGGCCTGGCCGCGCTGCGCCAGGTCTTGCTGGACTATCCGCCCGAGCGCATGGCGGCCGGCTGCGGCATTGATGCCGCCACCCAGCGCCGCCTGGCCCGCGAGCTGGCGCTGGCGCCACGCGCTGCCGTCTACGGCCGCATCGGCACCTGCACCCAGCGCTTCGGCACGCTCAACAGCTGGCTGGTCGATGTGCTGAATGTGCTGACCGGCCAGCTCGACGCGCCCGGCGGCGCGATGTTTCCGAAGGCGGCCGCCTTTGCCGCCAACACCCAGGGCCAGGCCGGCAGCGGCAAGGGCGTCAGCACCGGCCGGCGCCGCAGCCGGGTCTCGAGCGCGCCCGAGGTGTTCGGCGAGCTGCCAATCACCTTGCTGGCCGAGGAAATCGAAACCGCCGGCGAGGGTCAGGTGCGCGCCGTGATCGCCATCGCGGCCAATCCGGTCTTGTCGGCGCCGAACGGCCCGCGCCTGGCCAGCGCGCTCGACGGCCTGGATTTCATGCTGAGCCTGGACATCTATCTGAACGAGACCAGCCGCCATGCCGATGTGATACTGCCCGGGCTGTCGCCGCTGGAGGACCTGCATTACGACCTGGCCTTCCCGCAGTTTTCCTACCGCAACCATGCACGCTTCTCCGGCCCGGTGTTCGACAAGCCGGCCGGTCAGCCCGAGGAGTGGGAGACCTTGCTGCGCCTGGCGACCATGGCCGAAGGCCGCGACTGGCGCGCCGATTTGCAGGCGCTCGACGATGCCGCGATTGCGGCCGATGTGCAGCGCCTGGCCGGCGCCCATGCGGCGGCCGTGCTGCAAGCGCTGCAGCCCTGGCGCGGCCCGGAGCGCCTGGTCGATCTGGCGCTGCGCAGCGGGCCGTATGGCGACGGCTTCGGAAAGAACCCGCAAGGTCTGACCCTGGCCAAGGTGCGCGTCGCGCCGGGCGGCATCGATCTGGGCGAGCTGCAGCCGCGCATCCCCGAAGTGCTGCGCACACCCTCGGGTTGCATCGAGCTCGCGCCGCCTTTGCTGCTGGACGATCTGGGCGCTGTCGATGCGGCACTCGAGGCCCCCGTGCCCGAGCTGCTGCTGATCGGACGACGCGATGTGCGCTCGGGCAATAGCTGGATGCACAACCTGCCGACCCTGGCCAAGGGTCCAGAGCGCTGCACCTTGCTGGTCCATCCCGACGATGCGAAACGCTACGGCATCAACGAGGCGGACATGGCCCGGCTCAGCAGCGCGGCGGGCGAGTTGCAGGTACGGGTGGCGCTGAGCGCGGAGATGCGGCCCGGCGTCGTCAGCCTGCCGCACGGCTGGGGCCATGACCTGGCCGGCAGCCGGCTCTCGCTGGCAGCGCAGCGGCCGGGCGCCAATATGAACGCGCTGCTGGACGACGGGCTGCGCGATCCGCTGTCGGGCAATGCCGTGCTCAGCGGCGTGGCGGTACGCTTGGCGCCGGTCTCAATCAGTTGAGGGCAGTGGCGCACTGCTGTGGTATGCTCGGCGCATAGATACGCACAAGACCGTTTCTTCAAGGTCTTCAATCTGCAGCCCCGCATGATCGTTCGCGAGCGGCTCGCTTCAGTTTCAACTCCCGTTTGACTGTTCTTGAGTGTTTCTGTCCTCGCCGGCCATGTGGCTGCGAGGTGGTTTTTTAATTTGTTTCCAAAGGAACACATCATGACGACTATGCAAACTGGCACCGTGAAATGGTTTGACGACGGCAAGGGCTTCGGCTTCATCACGCCGGAAGACGGCTCCAAGGACCTGTTCGCCCACCACAGCGAAATCAAGAACAACGGCGGCTTCCGCACTCTGGCCGAAAACCAGAAGGTGGAATTCGAAGTCAAGCAAGGCCCCAAGGGTCTGCAAGCTTCGAACATCCGCGGCCTGTAATTGGCTGTCGACGGTGACGCGTGAGCGTCACCTGCTTTGATCGCATCAAAGCCAAACGGTGGGTCGCCTCAAACCGGCCCACCGTGCTTCAAATACCTGCCAAGACCATAAAAAGAAACCGGCAAGTACGCAGCGGGCGGCCTCCCAAGCCAATGCCCTGACCTCTCAAGGTCACAAACCAACGAACACCGCCGATGAACGACAAATGCGCCAGCTTTGCTGATGCTGCACGTCTTCATTCGCCCGTTCGCCCCTTATCGCGCCGAGACACAGCGTCCTGGCGCACACCTCCATGAAAAATATGCACAAGAACAGCATAGAGGTGGGCAAGTACCTTGTCTCACCGATGATCAAACCCCAAGCCGATGGCAGCTTTGCCGCCTCGGTCTCGATACGCTCGGGCTGCGGCATGGCCAGCCATGACCGCGTGATGCGCTTCACACCGCGTTTCCTGAGCCAACGCGCCGCACTGCGCTACGCCACCAACGAGGGCCTGGCCTGGATTCGCCAGACCAACTGACGCGGTTCGGTCCGGCCCCATGAACAACGCCTCCGCAAAGGAGGCGTTGTCGTTTCCGGGCCAGGTCTTCTTGTCAGGACTGGGCCACCCCTCCGCCCAACACCTTGTAGAGCTGCACGCCGTTGAGCAGCTTGGCCAGGCGCACCTGTAGCACCGCCTGCTGGGCGGCGAAGCTGGCGCGCTGCGCGTCGAGCAGCTCCAGATTGTTGGAGGCGCCATTGGCATAGCGCAGCTCGACCAGCTTCAGGCGCTGACCCTCGGCCTCGGCCTGGGCCTGCTGCGCCTGCAGCTGCTCATCCAAGGTGGCGCGGCCGGCCAGGGCGTCGGCGACCTCGCGGAACGCGGTCTGCACCGCCTTCTCGTACTGTGCCACTGCGATGCCCTGGGCTGCCTTGGCGGCCTCCAGATTGGCGCGGTTGCGGCCGGCGTCGAACAGCGGCATCAGCGCCTGCGAGGTGAAGGTCCAGGCGGTGTTGCTGAACAGCTCGGACAACTGGCTGCTGGCCGTGCCGAGGCTGGTGGTCAGCGTGATGCTGGGGAAGAAGGCCGCGCGCGCGGCGCCGATATTGGCGCTGGCGGCGATCAGCTGCTGCTCGGCCTGCAAGACATCGGGGCGCGTCACCAAGACCTCGGACGGCAGACCCGCCGGCACATCGGCCAGTTGCAGCGCGGCCAGGGCCTGCCCCTGCGGCAGCGCAGCCGGCAGCGGCTGGCCCAGCAGCAGCACCAGCGCGTTCTGGTCCTGATCGCGCTGGCGCTGGGTTTGGGCGACAGTGGCGCGGGCGGCGGCCGCGGCCGACTCGGCGCTGCTGAGATCCAGCGCCGAGGCCGCACCGGCCTCGTACTTCAGCCGGGTCAATCGCAGACTGTCCTCGCGGGTGGCCAGGGTCTGGCGGGCCAGCGCCAGCAGCTCCTCATCGGCCTGCAGGGCCAGATAGCTGGACGCCACACCCGAGACCAGCGCGATCTGCGCGGCGCGGCCACCTTCGACAGTGGCCAGATAGCGGGCCATCGCCGCGTCGCTCTGGTTCTTGATCTTGCCGAACAGGTCCAGCTCGAAGGCGGTGATCTGCAGACCGGCCTGGTAGTTGCGGCTGCTGCCGCCGTCGGCGGTCGGCTGGCGGCTGCCGGACAGACCGACGCCGACAGTCGGCAGGCGGTTGGCATCGGCCACGCGGGCCAGCGCCCGCGCCTGCTCGACATTGAGCAGGGCCACGCGCAGATCGCGGTTGTTCTGCAGCGCCAGCTTGATCAGCTCGGCCAGCCGCGCATCGCCGGCATAGAACTGCGGCCAGGCCAGCTCGGCCGCAGCCTGGCCGGTGGCGGCCGTCGGCGCCGGCCAGCTCTGCGCCACCGGGGCGGCCGGACGCTGGTGCGCGGGCGCCAGATTGGCGCAGCCGGCCAGCAGCAGCGCGGCCACGGCGGCGCTGACGAGGGTCAGGGGATTGTTCTTATGCATCTCAGATTCCTTCGGCGTCGCGCACCGGGTTGGCTTCGAGCTCGTGGGCGTACATCTTGCGCTGCCGCTCGCTGCCCTTGAACACACGCCGCACCACCAGGAAGAACACCGGCACGAAGAGCACGGCCAGGAAGGTCGCCGTCAGCATGCCCGAGAGCACGCCGGTGCCGATCGCGCGCTGGCTGGCCGAGCCGGCACCGCTGGCGAAGAACAGCGGGGTCACGCCCAGGATGAAGGCCATCGAGGTCATGATGATGGGACGGAAGCGCAGATGGGCGGCTTCGAGAATGGCCTCGATCAGGCCCTTGCCCTGGGCCTGCAGGTCCTTGGCGAACTCGATGATCAGGATCGCGTTCTTGGCCGACAGACCGATGATGGTGATCAGGCCGACCTTGAAGTACACATCGTTAGGCATGCCGCGCAGCGTCGCCCCCAGCACCGCGCCCAGAATGCCCAGCGGCACGACCAGCAGCACCGAGAACGGGATCGACCAGCTCTCGTACAGCGCGGCCAGGCACAGGAATACCGCCAGCAGCGAGAAGGCCAGCAGCACGGTGGCCTGGGCGCCCGAGAGCTTTTCCTCGCGGGACAGGCCGGTCCACTCATAGCCGATGCCGGCCGGCAGCTTGGCCACCATAGCCTCCAGCTCCTTCATCGCATCGCCGGTCGAGGCGCCGGGGGCGGCATCGCCGGCCAGGCGCATCGCCGGATAACCGTTGTAGCGGGTGGCCTGCATCTGGCCGCTGATCCAGCGGGTCGAGGCGAAGGCCGACAGCGGCACCGACTTGCCCTGGGCGTTGTTGACGTTCAGGCGAAGCAGGTCCTCGGGCTGCATGCGGGCCTGGGCATCGGCCTGCACGACCACACGCTGCAGACGACCCTGGTTCGGAAAGTCGTTGACATAGGACGAGCCCAGCTGGGTGCCCAGCACGGCGGCTATGGCGTCATAGCCGATGCCCAGGGCATTGGCCTTGTCGCGGTCGATGTCGATCTGCAGCTGGGGCGCGTCTTCCAGGCCATCGGGCCGCATGCCGGTGATGATCTTGCTCTGGGCCGCCATGCCCATCAGCTGGTTGCGCGCGGCCAGCAAGGCCTCGTGGCCCAGGCCGGCGCGGTCCTGCAGGCGCAGCGCGAAGCCGGTGGCCGTGCCCAGCTCGGGGATGGGCGGCGGCGACAGCGGGTAGATGAAGGCGTCGCGCACCCCCATCATCATCGCGCCGAAGGCACGGCCGGCCAGCGCGCTGGCGCTGTTCTCGGGCTTGCTGCGCTCTTCCCAGGGCTTCAGCGGCACGAACACCAGCGCGGCATTCTGGCCTTGGCCGGAGAACGAGAAACCGATCACACCGATGGTGGACTGCACCTCGGGCTGCTTGAGCATGAAGTCCTCGACCGACTTGACCGCTGCCTCGGTACGGGCCGCCGTCGCGCCCGGGGGCAGCTGCACATTGACGATCAGATAGCCCTGGTCTTCATTGGGCAGGAAGGAGGTCGGCAGGCGCAGATAGAGCCAGCCCACCACGGTGACGATGGCCAGGAAGGCCACCATCATGCTGGGGGCGCGCTTGAGCAGCTTCGCGACCCAGCCCTCGTAGCCCTTGGCGGTGCGCGAGAAGCCGCGGTTGAACCAGCCGAAGAAGCCGCGCTTGTCATGGTGGTGGCCGGCCTCGACCGGCTTCAGCAGGGTCGCACACAGCGCCGGGGTCAGTGTCAGCGCCATCAGCGCCGACAGCGAGATCGAGGCCACCATGGCCAGCGAGAACTGGCGGTAGATATTGCCGACCGAGCCGCTGAAGAAGGCCATGGGCACGAACACCGCCACCAGCACCACGGTGATGCCGATGATGGCGCCCGAGATCTGGCCCATCGCCTTCTTTGTGGCCTCGCGGGGCGACAGCCCCTCCTCGCTCATGATGCGCTCGACGTTCTCGACCACGACGATGGCGTCATCGACCAGGATGCCGATCGCCAGCACCATGCCGAACAGGGTCAGCACATTGATCGAGTAGCCCATGCCCAGCATCACCGCGAAGGTGCCCAGCAGGGCCACCGGCACGACCAGGGTGGGGATCAGCGTGTAGCGCCAGTTCTGCAGGAACAGATACATCACCAGGAAGACCAGCACGATGGCCTCGACCAGGGTGTGCACCACCTGGGTGATGGAGATGTCGACGAACTTCGACGAATCGTAGGGCGTCTCGTAGATCACGCCCGCCGGGAAGAAGCGTTCCAGCTCGGCCATGCGCTGCTTGACGGCGGTGGCCGCTGCCAGCGCATTGCCGCTGGGCGAGAGCTGCACGCCGATGCCGGTGGAGGGTTTGCCGTTCAGGCGCGCGTAGGTGCTGTAGCCCTGCCCGCCGAGCTCGATGCGGGCGACATCCTTGAGCCGCACGCTGGAGCCATCGGCATTGGCGCGCAGCACGATATTGCCGAACTGCTCGACGTTCTCCAGCTGGCCCTTGACCACCACGGTGGCCGACATGGTCTGGCTGGACAGATTGGGCAGATCGCCCATGGTGCCGGCCGGCACCAGCGCGTTCTGCGCACGGATCGCCGCATTGACCTCGGCCGGGCTGATGTTGAAGGACAACATCTTGGCCGGCTCCAGCCAGATGCGCATCGCGCGCTCGGTGCCGAAGAGCTGGGCCTGGCCGATACCGGGAATGCGCTGGATCTCGGGCACGATATTGCGCGCCGCGTAGTCACCCAGGGCCACCGGATCCATCGAGCCATCCTTGCTGGACAGCGTGACGAAGAGCAGGAAGTTGCTGCGCGCCTTGTCGACGCGCACACCCTGCTGCGTCACCGCCGCCGGCAGGCGCGGGTTGGCGCGCGACAGGCGGTTCTGGATCTCGACCTGGGCCAGGTCGATATTGGTGCCGGGCTCGAAGGTCACGGTGATCGCACCCGTGCCATTGGCCTGGCTGACCGATTCCATATAGGCCAGGCCGGGCGCGCCATTGAGCTCCTGCTCGATGACCGAGACCACGCTCTCGTCCAGCGTCTTGGCCGAGGCACCGGGATAGGCCACATTGATGGCCAGCGAAGGCGGCGCGACCGTCGGGTACTGCGCCACCGGCAATTGCGTGATCGCGACCCCGCCAAAGACCAGGATGAAGAGCGCGATCACCCAGGCGAAGATCGGGCGGTCGATGAAAAAACGTGCCATAGCTGAGTCCTGCCTGTCTTAGCGGCTGGCGGCCGAGGCCGCGGCTGCGGGCGCCGAGCCTGCCGGCGACCAGGGCACGGGGTTGACCGGTGCACCGGGCACGAACATCTTCTGGAAGCCGTCGGCAATCACCTTCTCGCCGGGCTTCAGACCGTCCAGCACCACCCACTGGTTGCCCTGGGCGCCGCCGATCTTGACCGGGCGCTGCTGGGGCTTGTTGTCGGCGCCGACCACCAGCACCGTGTCGCCGGTGTTGCTGCGCGTCACCGCCTGTTGCGGCAGCAGCATGGCCGCCGGTCGCTCGGCCTGGGCCAGGCGCACCCGCACATACTGGCCGGGCAGCAGCGCGTTGTCGGCATTGGGCACTTCGGCGCGCAGCGAGACCTGGCCCGAGCTCGTGTCCACCGTCAGATCGGTGAACAAGAGCTTGCCGCTCTTGCTGCTGCCGTCGTCCAGCAGCACCTGCACCTGGGCGGCCTGTTTTCCATCTGCCCCGCCGGCCGAGCGCAGCTGGCCGGCCGCCAGCGCGCGACGCAGCTGCTGCACCTCATTGGCGCTTTGCGTGAAGTTGACATAGACCGACGAGGTCTGCTGGATCAGCGCCAGCTGCGTGGCCTCGGCGGCGCTGACCAGCGCGCCCTCGGTCACCAGCGCACGGCCGATACGGCCGGCGATCGGTGCGCTGACGGCCGCATAGTCCAGATTGAGTTTGGCCGTCGTGATCGCAGCCTTGGCGGCGGCCACATCGGCCTCGGCCTGCTTGGCAGCCGCCACGGCCACCAGGTATTCCTGCTGGCTGATCGCCCGGGCCTCGACCAGGGGCTTGTTGCGCTCCGCCTGGGCGGCGGCCTGGCTCAGATTGGCCTGGGCCTTGGCCAGCTGGGCCTGGGCGCTGTCATAAGCTGCCTGATACGGCGCGGGATCGATCTGGAACAGGGCCTGGCCGGCCTTGACCTCGGCGCCTTCGGTGAACAGGCGCTTGAGCACGACGCCGTTGACACGGGCTCGCACCTGGGCAACGCGCTGGGCCTCGACCCGGCCCGGCAGTTCGGTCTGCACAGCCACCGGCTGCAAGGCCGCCGTGACCACGCCCACCGCCGGCGGCGGCATGCCGCCGCCCTTGGCCGGGGCTGCGCCTTCCTTGGAACAGCCCAGCAGCACGGCGGCGATGGCCACCGTCAGCGGGACCAGATAGAGCACACGGCTGCCCAGGCTGAGCGGGGCGGGCTGCTGTTGGGATGATGCTGAACAGATCACGGGTGGGGCCTCTCTTGAAATAGTCCGCTTGTGCGCCTCGCGGCCGACAGGGGTACGACGGATGACGCCAGCGGCTTGAACTCGGGGTTGACCCGGAGTATATACACATACATTCATGAATGTATGTAAACCCGTATAAAATCCTGGGGTCATGGCACGCAAAACCAAACAAGAGGCGCAGGAGACGCGCCACCACCTGCTCGATGCAGCGGAACACCTGTTCCTGCGGCAAGGGGTGTCACGCACCTCGCTGCAGCAGATCGCCGAGGCGGCCGGCCTGACCCGCGGCGCCGTCTACTGGCACTTCAAGGACAAGGCCGAGCTGTTCCAGGCCATGATGGACCGCGCCACGATGCCGCTGGAAGAAGGCATGAGCCTGCAGTCCGAGGGCGAGGCACCGCCACTGACCTTGACCGAGCTGCGCTGGGGCCTGGTCAACATCTTCCATTGCGCAGTCCACAACGAGCGCACTCGCCGGGTCTTCGAGATCGCGATGAAGAAGGTCGAGTACACCGGCGAGCTGCTGGCCCTGCAGGAACGCAAGCTGCTGGCGATGCAGGGCTGGCGCGCCCAGAACCGCGCGGCCTTCGAACGCGCCATCGCCGAAGGCCTGCTGCCGGCCGGGCTGAATGTGTCGCTGGCCGCCGTGGCCCTGGTCGCGCTGGTCGACGGGCTGCTGCACCAGTGGGTGATCGATCAGGACGGCTTCGACCTGATCGAGGTCGGCCAGACCGCCGTCGAGGGCTTTCTCGGCAGCCTGGCCCGCGGCAACGATGCGGGGCTGCTGCCGCCGCTCAGCGAGGCCGAACACGCCCGACTGGGCCTGGCCGGCGCCTGCAGCAACGCCCGGCAGGCGGAATAAATGCACCGCCAATCCCCTTGAATTGCATTGGCAATGACCGGGTTTGCCCCAGGTCAAGGACAATAGCGGGTTGCCCGCCAGCCCCACCGCCATGTCCGCCCACACCACCATCGCCCCGCCCAAGCCCAACAAGGCCCTGACGGCCTACCGCCCGTTCTGGGCTAAGCGCTTCGGGCCGGCACCGTTCCTGCCGATGAGCCGGGCCGAGATGGACCAGCTGGGCTGGGACAGCTGCGACATCATCATCGTCACCGGCGACGCCTATGTGGACCACGCCAGCTTCGGCATGGCGGTGATCGGCCGCACGCTGGAGGCGCAGGGCTTTCGGGTCGGCATCATCGCCCAGCCCGACTGGCAGAGCGCCGACCCCTTCAAGGCCCTGGGCAAACCGAATCTGTTCTTTGGCGTGGCGGCCGGCAATATGGATTCGATGATCAACCGCTACACGGCCGATCGCAAGATCCGCTCCGACGACGCCTACACCCCCGGCGGCCAGGGCGGCAAGCGGCCCGACCGCGCCACGCTGGTCTACACCCAGCGCTGCAAGGAAGCCTGGAACGAGGTGCCCATCGTGATCGGCGGCATCGAGGCCTCGCTGCGCCGCATCGCGCATTACGACTACTGGAGCGACAAGGTGCGCCGCTCCATCCTGGTGGACGCCAAGGCCGATCTGCTGGTCTATGGCAATGCCGAGCGCGCCATCGTCGAGATCGCCCACCGGCTGGCGCGGCGCGAGCCGATCGAGAGCCTGACCGATGTGCGCGGCACTGCCTTCATGCGCCGCACCGACGATCCGACTTCGCACGAATGGTTCCAGCTCGACTCGACCTCCGTCGACACGCCGGGCCGCATCGACGATCTGATCAGCCCCTACCAGACCATCGAGGAGACCGCTGCCGACCAGGGCGCCTCCTGCAGCAGCGCGAGCGGCGACCAGCCGGCGGCAGACGCGCCCAAGCCCATCACCATCCACCGCCCGGCCAAGATCACGCTGCCGCCGCGCGACAAGACCGTGATCCGCCTGCCGGCCTATGAGCAGGTCAAGAGCGATCCGGTGCTCTATGCCCATGCCAACCGGGTGCTGCATCTGGAGACCAATCCGGGCAATGCCCGCGCCCTGGTGCAGCGCCATGGCGAGCGTGATCTGTGGATCAATCCGCCGCCGATCCCGCTGAGCACGGCCGAGATGGACCATGTCTTCGACCTGCCCTATGCCCGCGCGCCGCATCCCAGCTATGCCGATGCGAACGGCAGCCACGAGGGCGAGACCAAGATCCCGGCCTGGGAGATGATCCGCTTCTCGGTCAACATCATGCGCGGCTGCTTCGGTGGCTGCACCTTCTGCTCGATCACCGAGCACGAGGGCCGCATCATCCAGAGCCGTTCGGAAGACTCGGTGATCCGCGAGATCGAGGAGATGCGCGACAAGGTCAAGGGCTTCACCGGCGTGGTCTCCGACCTCGGCGGCCCGACGGCCAATATGTACCGCATCGGCTGCAAGTCGCCCGAGATCGAGGCCGCCTGCCGCAAGCCCAGCTGCGTCTATCCCGGCATCTGCCCGAACCTGAACACCAATCACGATCCGCTGATCAAGATGTACCGACGCGCGCGGGCCTTGCGAGGCGTCAAGAAGATCCTGATCGGCTCGGGCCTGCGCTACGACCTGGCGATCCAGTCGCCCGAGTACGTCAAGGAGCTGGTGACCCACCATGTCGGCGGCTATCTGAAGATCGCGCCCGAGCACACCGAGGGCGGGCCGCTGTCCAAGATGATGAAGCCGGGCATCGGCACCTACGACAAGTTCAAGAAGATGTTCGAGCAGGCCAGCGAAGAGGCCGGCAAGAAGCAGTACCTGATCCCCTATTTCATCGCCGCCCACCCGGGCACCTCGGACGAGGACATGATGAATCTGGCAGTCTGGCTGAAGAAGAACGGCTTCCGCGCCGACCAGGTGCAGACCTTCTACCCCAGCCCGATGGCCACGGCCACGGCCATGTACCACTCGAACAAGAACCCGCTGAAGAAGGTCACCCACGACAGCGAGACGGTCGACATCGTGCGCGGCGACCGCCGCCGCCGCCTGCACAAGGCCTTTCTGCGCTACCACGACGCCAACAACTGGCCGCTGCTGCGCGAGGCGCTGAAGACCATGGGTCGGGCCGACCTGATCGGCAATGGCAAGCACCACCTGATCCCGAGTTTCCAGCCGGTCACCGACGGCAGCTACGAGAGCGCCCGGCGCAAGAACTCGACGCCGACCGGTGTCAAGACCTCGGTCGCCAAACCACTCGCCAAGCAGGCCGTGCGCACCCCGCCGCTCAAGGGTCAGATCTTGACCCAGCACACCGGCCTGCCGCCGCGGGATACCGGCAGCCGGCCGCCCCGGCCCGCTGTCAGGAAGGCAAAGCCGGGGCGCTGAGTTCAGGTCGGTGGCGGGCGGCGCCACAGCGCCAGCAGCCGCTGTCCGAGCCGCCACCAGCCAAAGCCCCGGGCCGCCAGGCCCAGCAGCCGGCTCGGCCGGCGCAACAGCAGCAGGGCCGCCCCGCTGGCGAGCAGTCGGCCCGTCCAGGGCACGCCGCGCAGCCAGGCCCAGGCCTGCAGGCCGCGGTCGGCCCAGAGCAGCGGCGTCTGCAGCACACGCCCGTCCTGCTGCAGGGCGGCGCGCAGCTCGGCGCTGCGCAGCCGCAGTTCCAGCTGGCGCTGGCGGACCCGCGCCTCGGCCAGGCGGAACATCAGGAGCCCCTCAGCGCGTCGCGATCGCGCGCCAGCTCGGCCACGCTGGCCGCGAACAAGCCGCCCGGCGTGCTCATCTGCTCCCGCGCCTTCTGCCACAGGCCGTAGGCCCCGCCGACATAGACCAGGCCCAGCAGCAAGGCCGCCAGCCAGCGCCAGGGATCGGGGCATAGCAGCACCAGCGCGACACTCAGCAGGCCCAGGGCCAAGGCCACCAGCACCAGGGCCAGCAAGGCCCGCAGCAAGGCGGTCAGCAGGCGCAGCTTCTCGGCCTCCAGCTCGGTGCCCAGCAGGGACAGCCGCACCTGCAGCAGCTCCAGGCCGTGTTCGCCCAGGCGCTGCAAGGCCCCGATCAGCCCACCGCTCGGCGCTGCGTCCGCCTCGTTCTTGTTGTCCATGCCATCTCCTTGGTCTTCACTTGCCGGCCAGCTTAGCGGCAATATCACGGCGCCGCGCCCCGGTTGTTGCTAGATCGTCGCAGGGTGCGGCGGCAAATCGTCTATAACGGGCACAAACGGTCAAGAGCGATAGCGCCGATGTGCGGCCTGCCATTCTTCCCCTAATCTAGGAGATTGCCGCCACAGAGCGGCAGCACAGGATCCAACCCATGCCCGACAACATGCATCCAGCCAGCGCTCCAGAGGACGATCTGCTGGAGTTTCTGGACCATCCGGAAGGTGCAGACCAGGCCGGCCAAGAGCCGCTCAGCCCCTGGCGGGTACTGATCGTCGACGACGATGCCGATGTTCACAAGGCCACCGAGCTGGCCATGCAGGGCCTGAAGATCGAAGGCCGACCGCTGATTTTCCTGCACGCCAGCTCGGCCTCGCAGGCGCGCGCCTTGATGAGTCAGGAGCATGAGCTGGCGGTGGTGCTGCTCGATGTGGTGATGGAGTCCGAGAATGCCGGTCTGCAGCTGGTGCGCCAGATCCGCGAGGAGCTGAACCAGCATGCGGTGCGCATTGTGCTGCGCACCGGCCAGCCCGGCTATGCACCCGAGATCGAGACGGTGCAGGCCTATGACATCAACGACTACAAGACCAAGTCCGAGCTGACCCGCACCCGGCTCTACACGGTGCTGACCGCCGCGATCCGCTCCTACAAGCAGATCTGCGCGCTGGAGGCGAATCGCCAGGGCCTGGAGATGATTGTCGAGGCCAGCACCGAGCTGAGCCGGCTGCGCGGCCTGCATCGCTTCGCCGAGGGCGTGGTGACCCAGCTCTGTGCCTTGCTGGGCATCCTGCCCGAAGGCCTGGTCTGCGCCCAGGCCGGCACCGATGCCGGCGGCAAGCTCGGCGATGTGCGCATCGTCGCGGCGGCCGGTCAGTACAGCGGCCTGATCAATGCGCCGCTGGCCTCGGTCCAGGTGGTCACGGTGCGCGAGCGCCTGCAGCGCTGCCTGCAGCAGCGCCGCCATCTGTTCGAGAACGGCACCTGCCTGTACTTCGGGCTGGCCAGCGGCCGCTCGATGGCGGCCCTGGTCGATGTGGGCCGCGAGCTCGATGCCATGGAGCTGCAGCTGCTGCGCGCCTTCTGCTCCAACATCGTCGTCGGCTTCGAGAACGTGATGCTCTACAGCCAGCTGCTGGACCACGCCTACAGCGACCAGCTGCTGCGCCTGCCCAACCGGGTGCGCTTCATCGAGCTGCTGGACCAGAACCTGAAGGACCCGGCCGGCATCACCTTGGCGCTGATCGATCTGGACGATTTCTCCGACGTCAACGACGCCTTCGGCCACGGCTTCGGCGACCAGGTGCTGCAGTCGGTGGCGCTGCGCCTGGGCGAGACCCTGGGCCTGAACACCTCGATGGCCCGCGTCGCCGCCGATGTGTTCGGCCTGATGGGGCCCGAGGCGGTGGTCAACAGCGACAGCATCCGCGCGGTTTTTGCCGAGCCCTTCGATGTGGCCGGCGAGCGCCTGCAGATATCGGCCACCACCGGCCTGGTGCGGCTGGCCGAGTCCTCCTCGGTGGGCTCCGAGCTGCTTCTGGACGCGCAGATCGCGCTCAAGCGTGCCAAGCAGCAGCACCGTGGTGCCTCGCAGTACTTCTCGCCGGCCATGGGCACCGATGCGCGCGAGCGCTTCAAGCTGCTCAAGGGTCTGCGCGCCGGCTTCGAGGAGAACCGGCTGTTCGTCGTCTACCAGCCCCAGGTCGATCTGGCCAGCGCGCTGCCGCTCGGTGCCGAGGCCTTGCTGCGCTGGCGCACCGAGGACGGCAAGTTCGTGCCGCCCGACCAGTTCATCCCGCTGGCCGAGCAGAGCGGGCTGATCATCAGCATCGGTGAGTTTGTGCTGCGCACCGCCTGCCATCAGCTCAAGCGCATGGAAGACCAGGGCTATAGCGATTTCCGCATGTGCGTGAATATCTCGCTGGCCCAGTTTCGCCATCCCGGCTTTGTCGCCAGCCTCAACAGCGCGCTGCAGGACAGCGGCGTCAATGCGATGAATCTGGAGCTGGAGATCACCGAGTCGATGGCGATGGAGGACACCGAGCTGGTGCTGCATCTGCTGGCCGACATCAAGCGCAGCGGCGCGACGGTGGCGATCGACGACTTCGGCACCGGCTTCTCCAGCCTCAGCCACCTGCGCCAGCTCGATGTCGAGCGGCTCAAGATCGACCGCGCCTTCGTGCGCGAGGCGCAGAACTCCAGCGCCGGCCTGACGATCGCGCAAATGGTCATCAACCTGGGCCGCGGCCTCGGGCTGACCGTGATCGCCGAGGGCGTGGAAACCGAGCAGCAGCGCCAGCAGTTGCTAGCGCTGGGCTGCCACGAGGGTCAGGGTTGGTTGTTTGCCCGGCCGATGCCGGCCGAGCAGCTGGAGTCCTGGATGCAGCAGACCCGGGCGCCGGGCCTGCCCTTGCAGATCAGCGCCGGCTGATCAGCAAGCCCAGCAAGAGGCCCACGCCGGCGGCTACGCCCATGGCCTGCCAGGGGTTGTCGTGCACATAGGCATCGGTGGCACGGCCGGCAGCGCGCGCCTTCTCGACCGCAGCGTCCTGCAAGTCATGCAGATTGCGCTTGGCGCGGTCCAGGCTGGCCTGCACCTTGGCGCGCATCTCGCTGGCGCCTTCACCGGCCTGGCCGGCCGTGGCCCGCAGCAGGCTCTCGGCCTCGGCCACGACGGCATGCAGATCGCTCATCAGACGGTCTTTCTGGCTTTGCTGGGTTTCGATCATGAACCTCTCCTGGTGGGTTGAACACTGCCCCAACCTTACCGCGTTTTCCCTCACTGGGCGACCAGCAGGCGCTCGGCCGCCACATGCTCACGGCCCAGTGCCGCAGCCACCGCCGCATGGGTGATGTGGCCGGCCGCCACATTCAGGCCGGCCAGCAGATGCGGGTTGTCCGCCATCGCGCGGCGCCAGCCCTTGTCGGCCAGCGCGAGGGCATGGGCGATGGTGGCGTTGTTCAGCGCCAGCGTCGAGCTGCGGGCCACCGCGCCGGGCATATTGGCGACGCAGTAGTGCACCACGCCGTCGACGACAAAGGTCGGCTCGGCATGGGTCGTGGCATGCGAGGTCTCGAAGCAGCCGCCCTGGTCGATCGCCACATCCACCAGCACCGCGCCCTGGCGCATCTGCGCCACCATGGCCCGCGTCACCAGCTTGGGCGCGGCCGCGCCCGGGATCAGCACCCCGCCGATCACCAGATCGGCCGCCAGCACCGCGTCCTCCAGGGCTTGCGCGCTGGAGAACAGGGTCGTGATGCGGTTGCCATAGACCAGGTCGAGCCGGCGCAGCGCGTCGACATTGCGGTCCAGCACCGTGACGCGCGCGCCCAGGCCCACCGCCATCTGCAGCGCATGGCTGCCGACGACGCCGGCGCCGATGATGACCACGTGGCCGGGGGCCACACCCGGCACCCCGCCCAGCAGCACGCCCATGCCGCCCTTGCTCTTTTCCAGATGCGCGGCGCCGGCCTGGATGGCCATGCGCCCCGCCACCTCGCTCATCGGCGCCAGCAGCGGCAGGCCGCCGCCGGGCCCGGTGATGGTCTCGTAGGCGATGCAGACCGTGCCGGAGCGCTGCAGCGCCGTCGCCTGCTCGGGATCGGGTGCCAGATGCAGATAGGTGTAGAGGATCTGGCCCTCGCGCAGCAGCGCGCATTCCTGCGGCTGCGGCTCCTTGACCTTGACAATCATCTCGGCCCAGGCGAACACCTCGGCCGCGTCCGGCGCCAGCCGCGCGCCGGCGGCCAGATACTGCGCGTCGCTCAGCCCGATCGCCGCGCCGGCGCCGGCCTGTACCAGCACCTGGTGGCCGCGTGCGCTGAGCTCGCGCACGCTGGCCGGCGTCAGGCCGACACGGTACTCATGGTTCTTGATCTCGCTGGGGCAGCCGATGCGCATGAGGGTCTCCGGATCTTGTGTTGGGAGCCCGTCTTGTACGACCGCCCGGCCCTGCTGTGAAGCGGCATTCGCGCCGCTTCACAGGCATTAGCTCGGCTTATCTCAGCGCAGCCGGAATACCGCGACCGCCTGCACCAGCTGCTGGGCCTGCTGCTTCAGGCTCTCGGCCGCGGCGGCCGATTCCTCGACCAGGGCGGCATTCTCCTGCGTGGCGCGGTCCATCTGGGTGACAGCCTCGCCGACCTGGGCCACGCCCGAACTCTGCTCGCTGCTGGCAGCACTGATCTCGCCCATGATGTCGGTGACGCGGCGTATCGAGGCCACCACCTCCTCGATGGTGCTGCCGGCTCGGTCCACCTGGCTGCTGCCCAGCTCGACCCGCTCGACGCTGGCGCCAATCAGCGACTTGATCTCCTTGGCCGCCTCGGCCGAACGCCCGGCCAGCGAGCGCACCTCGCTGGCGACGACCGCGAAGCCGCGGCCCTGCTCGCCGGCGCGGGCCGCCTCGACCGCCGCATTCAAGGCCAGGATATTGGTCTGGAAGGCGATGCCGTCGATCACGCCGATGATGTCGGCGATCTTCTTCGAGCTGTCGCTGATCTCGCGCATCGTGCCCACCACCTGGCTGACCGCGTCGCCGCCCTGGCCCGCCACCTGGGAGGCGGCCAGCGCCAGCTGATTGGCCTGCTGGGCATTGTCGGCATTGCCCTTGACGGTGCTGCCCAGCTGCTCCATCGACGCGGCGGTCTCCTCCAGTGCCGAGGCCTGCTGCTCGGTGCGGGCCGACAGATCGTGGTTGCCCGAGGAGATCTGGGCCGAGGCGGTGGCGACGCTCTCGGCGCCATCGCGCACCTCGCGCACGATGGCCGACAAGCGGGTCTGCATCTCGCGCAGCGCGTTCAGCAGGCGGCCGGTCTCGTTGCTGCCGCCGGCCGAGATCGGCAGCGACAGATCGCCGGCGGCCACGCCGCTGGCCACCTGCACGGCCTCGTTGAGCGGGCCGGTGATCGAACGGATCAGCCACCAACTCAGGCCCAGCGCCAGGCCCAGCGCCGCGCCGATCAGCAGCCCCATCTGCAGCTTGGCGCTGCGCGCCTCCTGCTCGGCCTGCTGGCTGGACAGGTCCATCAGCTTGTTGCCCAGCGTGATCAGCTCATCGGCCGCCGCCATATAGGCCTGCTGCTTGGGCTTCATGTCCTTCAGCAGCACGGCCTTGGCCGTCTCGACATCGCCGGCGCGCAAGGCCTTGGTGACCTTCTCACGCTCGACCCGGTAGGCGGCACGGGCCTCGTTGAGCTTGGCGATGCCGGCCTTGCCGCCCGGCGTCGTCATGATCTTGGCCATCGCGTCGATGGTGGCGCCGGTCGACTTGGAGGCCGCGTCGATCAGGGCGAACTCGGCCTCGATATCGGCCGGCTCGGTCATGATGGCCAGATTGCGCAGCGACAGCGCCACCTGGCTGTTGGTGGCCTTGATCGAGTTGAAGGCCTTGACCTTGGGATAGCGGTCTTCCATCGCCAGCTTGAAGTGGCTGTCCATCGCGTCCAGCTTGGCCCAGGCCAGCAGGCCCAGCAGCAGGATCAGCGCGGCCATCGCGCCAAATCCGAGACCCAGTCGGGTCGATATCTTCATCTGGTCTAAGTTCATCAGGGGCTTTCTGCGTTGGGGTTCCTGCAGCCAGTAGGCGACCATTGCGGGCCTGCGGCTCGCATGAAAAAACCCCTTGTTACCCTTCATACGGCGCCCCGCTACGCAGAGCGCCCAAAGCGCTCGCTGAGCGCACCGCGGCCGGGCTTTGGGCCACAATCGGCGCCACGGCAAACCAGTCAGGGAGTGATGGATGTCAGCCTGCAAAATCCTCGTCGCCCAGGGCGGCGGCCCGACGGCGGTGATCAACCAGTCGATGGTGGGCGTGGTGCTGGAGGCGCGGCGCAGCCGTGCGGTGGACCTGGTCTATGGCGCGCGGCACGGCGTGCGCGGCATCGTCAGCGAGGACTTTGTCGACCTGACCCAGGAGACCAGCCACAACCTGGAGCTGGTCGCGAGCACGCCCTCGTCGGCGCTGGGCTCGACCCGCGACAAGCCCGACGCCGCCTACTGCCACAAGATCTTCAAGGTGCTGCAGGCCCACGGCATCAGCCACTTCTTCTATATCGGCGGCAACGACTCCTCGGACACGGTGCGCATCGTCGCCGAGGAAGCCGCCGCCGCCGGCTATCCGCTGCGCTGCATCCACATCCCCAAGACCATAGACAACGACCTGGTCGGCAACGACCACACGCCCGGCTTTCCCTCGGCCGCGCGCTTCGTGGCCCAGGCTTTTGCCGGCGCCAATCTGGACAATGCCGCGCTGCCTGGCGTCTATCTGGGCGTGGTGATGGGTCGCCATGCCGGCTTCCTGACCGCCGCCTCGGCGCTGGGCAAGAAGTTCGCCGACGACGGCCCGCACCTGATCTACCTGCCCGAGCGGGTGTTCGAGACCGAGCGCTTCCTGGCCGACGTAAAAGCGATGTACGAGCGCCATGGCCGCTGCGTGGTGGCGGTCTCGGAAGGCATCCACGACGCCTCCGGCGCCCCGATGCTGGCCCAGCTGGCCCGCGACCTGGAGCGCGACGACCATGGCAATGTGCAGCTCTCCGGCACTGGCGCGCTGGCCGATCTGCTGTGCGAGGAGATCAAGAGCAAGCTGGGCATCAAGCGGGTTCGCGGTGACACTTTCGGCTATCTGCAGCGCAGCTTCATCGGCTGCGTGTCGGACGTCGACCAGCGCGAGGCCCGCGAGGTCGGCGAGAAGGCGGTGCAGTTCGCCTTCCACGGCGACCGCGACGGTTCGGTCGCGATCAAGCGCACCGGCTTCTACTCGGTCGATTACGAGCTGCTGCCGCTGGCCGCCGTGGCCGGCAAGACCCGGGTGATGGAGGACGAGTTCATCGCTGCCTGCGGCACCGACGTCACCGATGCCTTCCGCCTCTATCTGCGCCCGCTGCTGGGCTCGGGCATGCCCGATGCGTTCCGGCTGCGGCCCAATCCCGTCGCCAAGGTGCTCAACCCGGGCTGATCAGCAGCCCAGCATGTCGGCCAGTTCGGTCAGACTCTGCGCCTCGTAGTCGACCGGCCCGACGGCCCGGCTCTCGCCGCGCCCCGGCCCCTGCTCATCGGGCCGCGCGATGAAGGCCGTGGCCAGGCCGGCGGCCCGGGCGGCGGCCAGGTCCGAGCTGTGGGCGGCCACCATCAGTGCGTCCTCGGGCGCGGCGTCGAAGGCCAGCGCGGCCGTCAGGTAGACGCTGGCCTTGGGCTTGTAGTCGCGCGCCAGCTCGGCGCCGGTGATCGCGTCCCAGTGCCAGCCGTTCAGGCGGGCGAGATCGGCCATCAGCGAGATATTGCCGTTCGAGCAGGGCGCGAGGTGAAAGCGCCGGCGCAGCCGCTGCAGCGCCGCGCCGACATCGGGCCAAGCCGCCAGCCGGTGCCAGGCCAGGTTCAGCTCGCGCCGCGCCGCCTCGTCCAGATGGTCGAGGCCGAAGTCCTTCAGCACCAGGTCCAGATTGCGGCGGTGCAGCACATCGAGCTTGCAGAAGGGCAGCCGGCCGGCCCTGACCTCCTCCATCGCCGGCTGGTACTGGGCCCGCCAGGCCTCGGCAAAGGCCTCGGCGCGCGCGCGGCCCAGCAGCGGCAGCAGCTCGGTCGCGATCGAGCCGCGCCAGTCGACCAGGGTGCCGAAGACATCGAAGAGCAGGACTTTGGGCATGGGCCATTGTGCATGGCCCGGCCTGGCCTCAGAAGCTGCGGCTGGCCGCGAAGGCCAAGCTCGGCTGGTTCTTCTTCAGCACCAGCGGGCTGCCGGCCGCATCGCCGCGCAGGCTGGCGACGCCCAGCTTGGCGAACAGCTGCCAGTCGGCGCCCAGCTGGTAGCTGGCCTGGCCGAACACTCCCAGGCTGTGCAGACCGGCGTCGACCTGGTGCGGCCGCAGTCCCGAGGCAGCGGCCTGGGCGCTGTTGATGCCCAGCAGGGCCTGGCCCAGCTTGGCATCCATCAGCTTGGCCGAGATGCCGAAGGCCAGCGCCAGGCCGGGAGCGGGCAGCAGGCCGTAGCCGGCTTCGAGCTCCACGCTGCTGCCGCGCGCGCCGGGCTTGCTGTCCTTGCCCAGCCGCGTGCTGCTGACCGCATTGACGAACACCGGCCCCAGCGCCAGCTCGGCACCCAGGCGCAGCGCCGGCGCCAGCTTGATCTCGTCGAGCGCCTGCACGCGCAGGCCGTCCTTGCGGCGGCGCTGATGGGTGTCGACGGCCAGTGCGGCGCTGACACTGGCGCCCTCGCCCAGCTCCGCCTCGTAGCCGAGGCCGCGCAGGCTGCCGAGGAAGACCTGCTTGCGCCAGCGCGCCTCGATCAGCGGCGCGGCCAGCAGGCGCTGCTTGTCGGCGCCGACATATTTGGGCTGGGCCAGCGCAGCGACGCCGCCGCGCAAGCGCCAGTCGCTGTCGGCGGCGGTGGCCGGGCCGCAGGCGGCCAGCAGGACCAGGGGCAGAACAAGGCTAACTCTCATGAGGGTTTCGGTCTCGCAGTTGATGACACCGGCCAGTGTGCAAAGCCGGCAATGAAGCGGCGATGAAGCGCCGCGGCCGCGCATGAAGCCTTGATGAAGCCTGCGGTGGCGCCGCCACGGCGCTGTGCCGGCGGCGCTTCTAGAATCCGCTGCCGTTGCCGGCACGGCCCACCAAGGAGGGGGCAGACCCACCATGTCCAGCATTCTTCTGATCGAGGACGACCTGCCTCTGGGGCATTCGCTGCAACGCGTGCTGAGCATGGCCGGCCACCGGGTCGTGTGGCTGCGCAGCGCCGGCGACGCGCGGCGCTTTCTCGCCGAGCTGCCCTTCGATCTGCTGCTGCTGGACATCGGCCTGCCCGACGAGAGCGGGCTGGCGCTGCTGGCCTGGTGGCGCGCGCTGGGCCGGGCCACGCCGGTGATGCTGATCACCGCGCGCGACAGCGTCGAAGAGCGGGTCGAGGGTCTGGATGCCGGCGCCGACGACTATCTGGGCAAGCCCTTCGCGATGGAGGAACTGCTGTCGCGGGTGCGTGCGCTGCTGCGCCGCCACAGCGGCCAGTCCAGCAACACCTGGCAGCTCGGCGAGCTGGTGATAGACACCGCGCGCCGGCGCGTGCTGCTGGCCGAGGTCGAGGTGGCCCTGTCGGCGCGCGAGTACGACATCCTGCTGACCCTGGCGGCCGAGCCCGGCCGGGTGCTGACGCGCGAGCAGATCGAGCGCGGCCTCGGCGGCGGCGAGCTGCTGGACAGCAATGCCATCGATGTCCATGTCTACAAGCTGCGCAAGAAGCTGGGCAATGACTGGATCGCCACGGTGCGCGGCGTCGGCTATGTGCTGGAGGCGCCGGCCTGCGCCGCCTCCTCGTGAACCCGGCGGCACGCTGGGCGCCGGCCTCGCTGAGCGGTCGCCTGATCGCCTGGCAGGCGTTTGCCCTCTTCGTGGCCTGGCTGGTGCTGGCGGGGCTGCTGACCTGGCGCGGCGTGGCCTGGGGCGAGACCGAGGTGGAGGCGCGGCTGCAGCAGATGGCCACGGTGCTCGTGTCCGCCGCGGCCAGCCCCGAGGCCGAGCTGGCGCAGCGCCTGAAGGCCACCGACGATGCGGTGCTGGCCCTGCTGGGTCTGGGCGATGACGTGGGCGCGGGCCTGCATCCGGCCTACCAGGTCTGGGACGCTCAGGGCCGGCTGCTCTATCGCAGCGCCAACGCCCCGGCCACCCGCCTGGACGCGGAGCCTGCGGCGGGCGAAGCCGCGCGCTGGCTGGTGCAGCGCGCGGACCCGGGCCAGGGGCGCGTGCTGCTGATCGCCGAGCCCCGTGAGGCCGACCTCGGCGCGGTGCTGCCGGTGCTCTGGCTGGTCCTGCAGTCCCAGCTGGGCGTCTTCCTCTGGCACGGTCTGGTGATCTGGTTCAGCGTGCGCGCCGGCCTGCGGCCGCTGGCCCTGCTGGCCCAGCGCATCGCGAAGCGCGGCGCCGGCGATCTGGCACCGGTGCAGGTGGACAAGCTCTACACCGAGACCGCACCGCTGGTCAGCGCGCTCAACGGCCTGCTGCTGCGCGAAGGCCAGCGCCTGGAGGCGGAGCGGCGCTTTCTGGCCGATGCGGCGCACGAGCTGCGCACGCCGCTGGCCGCCGCCAACGCGCAAGCCCATCTGCTGCTCAGCGAACAGGAGCCGCAGGCCCGCGCCGAGGCGGCCGGCGCGCTGCGCGCCGGCATCGCGCGGGTCTCGCATCTGCTGGCCCAGCTGCTGACCCTGGCGCGCGCCGAGACCACGGTGCAGACGCTCAAGCCCGAGCGCCTGGACGCGGCCGCGCTGCTGCGCGAGCGCATCGCGCTGCTGGCCCCGCTGGCGCGCCAGCGCGGCACCCAGCTGGAGCTGCTGGCACCCGATCATCACGAGGCGCTGCTGGAGCGCAGCGGCTTCTGCTCGGTGGTCGACAACCTGGTGGACAACGCGATCCGCTACAGCTCGGGCGGCGCGCGGGTCGAGGTGCACCTTGACAAGCTGGCCGCTGGCATCGCTCTGACGGTACGCGACAACGGACCCGGCCTGGAGCCGGCCCAGCGCGAGCGGGTGTTCGAACGCTTCTACCGCGTGCCCGGCAGCACCGAGCAAGGCACCGGCCTGGGCCTGGCCATCGTCAAGCGCATCGCCGAGCGCGAGGGGGCGACGCTGGATTTTGTCGACGGGCTGGACGGGCGCGGGCTGGGGCTGAGGATCAGCTACCCGGCCGGCTGAGCGAGCCCGGCGAAAGGATTTCGGCTCGCACGGCACTTCCCAGCGCCCGTCGGCTGCGGTCTACTGCGAGACGATGAGCACACCGACCCTGCTGCTGCACTTCTCCGACACGCATATCACCGAGCCGGGCCGGCTGCTGCTGGGCCGAGTCGATACGGCCTCCTTGCTCCAGCAAGCCGTGGCCAGCGTGCTGGCCGCCGCTTACCGACCCGACGCCCTGCTGATCAGCGGCGATCTGGTCGACCATGGCTCGGCCGAGACCTATGCGCATCTGCGCCAGCTGCTGGCGCCGCTGTCCTGCCCGATCTACCTGATGGCCGGCAATCACGACGAGCGTGTCGCCTTGCGACAAGCCCTGCCCGAGTGTTGCCCGTCCGGCGAGTTGCCGGCATTTCTCCAGTACGCGGTCGACATCGGCGGTCTGCGCCTGATCGTGCTGGACACCGTGGTACCGGACGCGCCGCATGGCGAGCTCTGCGAGGAGCGCCTGGCCTGGCTGGAATGCCGCCTGAGCGAAGCCCCGCAGCGGCCGACGGTGGTTGCCATGCACCATCCGCCCTTCGCGACCGGCATCGCCCAGATGGATGCGCTGGGCCTGCTCAAGGGCGGGCCCGAGTTGGAGGCGCTGCTGCGCCGCCATCCCCAGGTCGAGCGGCTGCTGTGCGGCCATCTGCACCGGCCGATACAGTGCCGCTTCGGCGGCACGCTGGCGATGACCGTGCCGTCCACCGCCCACCAGATCCACCTGGACCTGGCTCCCGAGGCGCCCGCGCTGTTCTGCCTGGAGCCGCCCGGCTACGCGCTGCATCTGCTGCGCGAGGGTCAGGTCTTGACTCACCTGGTGGCCAGCGGCCGCTATGGCGAACCCCAAGCGTTCTGAACAAGGAGAAACACATGGCACAGATGATCGATTTCCAGCGCCCCGACGGCGGCACGAGCAGTGCCTGGCTGGCCGAAGCCGGCGCGGGCCGGCCCGGGCTGATACTGATCCAGGAATGGTGGGGGCTGAACCCGCATATCCGTGAGCTGGCCGAGCGCTTTGCCGCCGCCGGGTTCACGACGCTGGCGCCCGACCTGTATCGTGGCCGCATTGCCGGCAGCGCCGACGAAGCCAATCACCTGATGACGGGGCTGGACTTCGGCGACGCCACCCACCAGGACCTGGCCGGCGCGCTCGGCTATTTGCGGGCGCGCTGCCCCAAGGTCGGCGTGCTGGGCTTCTGCATGGGCGGTGCGCTGACCATCGCAGCCGCCGTGCATCTGCCGGGCCTGGCCGCCGCGTCTTGCTTCTACGGCATCCCACCGGCTGGGTTCGCCGACCCGGCCAGGATCGCCATCCCGCTGCAAGGCCATTTCGCCGACCGCGACGACTGGTGCACGCCGGCCACGGTGGACGGCCTGGTCGCCGCGCTGCAGGTGCCGGCCGAGATCCACCGCTACCCGGCCGACCATGCCTTCTTCAACGACCAGCGGCCCGAGGTGTTTGATGCGGCCAGCACGCAGCTGGCCTGGCAGCGCACGCTGGATTTCCTGAGGCGGACCTTGACTCAGTAACCCGGCAGGTCCTTGAACTCCAGCGTCTTGTCGCTGAACTGCACCCGCTCGATGCTGCGCACGATGATGACGGCACCGTCGGGGCTGCCGCTCAGTGCATGGGCATCGGGCAGGCTGCCGTTCGGCGCCAGATGGCGGTAGGGGCCGTAGGCATTGAGGCGGCCGAGCTGGGCGGCGCTGCTGGGGAAGCCGACGATCAGGGTGTCGCGCGCCAGCCCGCCGTCGACGCGCGAGAGCGTCTTGGCCGCGGTCTTGAGCTCGACCACATCGTCGCCAGTGCCACCGAAGATGGTGTTGGCTGCGCCTGGCTTGCCAACGATGCGGTCGGCACCGGCACCACCGAAGAAAGCCGCATGGGCTTGCGCCGCGCCGGCCCCCTGGCCCATCGTGGCCAGATCGATCTGCCGCGATGCGTCACCGCCGACACTGGCGCCGGTGGTTTCGATCAGCAGGTCCACCAGGGTTGACACCGCACCGCCGCTGGCCTCCACCTTCACGAACACCGCACCGTCGCGCAAGGCGAGCAGCTCGTAGGCCAGCGGATCGTCAAGCGGATGCACCCGGTCCAGCTCGCCCAGACCGGCATAGAGCTGGTAGCCCGCCGCGTCATAGACCGTCAGATTGCCCGCCCATTCATTGCGGCTGGAAAAGCGATAGAAGTGGCCCTGGCTGATCTCGATGCGGTACAGCCCCGAGCCCAGCAGCTTGGCCTGATGGGTCCAGCCATGGGCATTGCCGGCCGGAGCCGCCGCGTAGGCCTTGTCGTCCATGGACCTGGCCTTGGCGGCGTCCGCCTCCTGCAGACGCCACTCGATGTCATAGCCATTGGGCTTGGCGATATAGGGGGAGTGGACGGCCAGGGCCGGCGTTGGCGTTGGCGTTGGCGTTGGCGTTGGCGTGGGCGTGGGCGTGGGCGTGGGCGTGGGCGTGGGTGTGGGTGTGGGTGTGGGTGTGGGTGTCGGAGTCGGAGTCGGAGTCGGAGTTGGAGTTGGAGTTGGAGTTGGGGTGTCTCCTCCCCCGCCACCGCCGCCACAGGCGGTCAGCAAAAGCGTCAGCGCCGCTATCGGCCAGGCCCCCGCGCGCGCGGCTCTGCCTGATGTGTGTTTTCTGTTCTTCATGGATCGAGTTCTCCCTGATGTTCTTGCTTGTCACTCAGTCGACCTGAGTGCTCGGGCAACGCGGGCGGGCGTGAGAGGGGCGACCGCGATTACCGACGCTTACAAAATACCCGGCCCGGAGTCCTGGTCCTGTCTGGACGCAAGACCTGACCCCAGTCGCCGTTTGCCCCCTACTCCCAGCGCCAGTTCGCCGGCAGCCAGCCCTGGCGGAACAGCTCCTGCTGGCGGTGCCAGGCGGGGTCCTGCAGCTTGCAACGGCCGCCGTCCTCCGGCGCCCAGCTGCAGCCCATCGGCGTCGGCGCGTCCTTCATGCGTTGGATCAAGGCCGCGTCCAACGGCACCTCGGGCGCCATGGTCGGCGCCAGTTGCTGCTTCAGGTGGATCAGGCGGTTCAGGACCTGCGGCGCCGACCAGGAGGTGGTGGCGTGGGGAACAGGGCCGAGGTCCAGGCCGTAGACCGAATCGGTGACCAGCGGCGGCGTCGCGGTATTGAAAGCCGTCGATGGCACGCAGCAGCTCGGCGCCCCAGCGCGGCGTGCTCGCAATCAGCGGGTCATGGGGCTCCACCAGGCCGGTGTTTTCGTTGACCCGGTAGTAGCCCAGCATACGCGAGCGGTAGCGCAGCGTGGCGGCATGGCCGATGCCATCATCGATCAGCAGGATGGTCTGGTCGGCGCGCAGCTTGGCGGGCAAGGCCTGACCCTGGGAAAAGCGGATGTCCTTGAACGGCTCGCAGGGACCGGCCTGGCTCTGGCGGCAATCGATCGCCGCTATCCTGGCCTTCTGCTCGGCCACGAAGACCTCGACCTGCTGGCGCAGCAAGGCCTTGTCGATGCCCACGGGCTCGGTGACGGGTGGCGGGGGCGGCGGTAGGTCGTTGCCGCCACCACCGCAGGCGGCCAGCAAAAGCGCCGCAGCGAGCGCGCTCGGTCCTGCCCCGCCGCAAGGGCTAAGAGCCTTGTTGTACTTCATCGAAGCATCTCCCCCTGATGTTCTGTTCGGCGTCCTGTCGGCCGCGTCCGGTCTGTGCCGGGACTGAGCCGCAGCCGGATGGGCCGGCTGGCGTGGCGCCGATTCTCGGGGGCGAATGATGAAGGCGGTCTTAAGCAGAGTTGCCGGCGTGCGCGCAACGCACAGCCCTGGCCGGCGCAGGCGCCGCTCAGATCTCCAGCACCACCCGGCCGTCGATGCGGCCCTGCTTCATCGCGGCGAAAATGTGGTTGATGTTCTCGATCTTGTCGCTCGAGTAGTGCGCGCTGACCTTGCCCTCTCCGGCAAACTGCAGCGCCTCCTGCAGGTCCAGCCGGGTGCCGACGATGGAGCCGCGCACGGTCTTGGCATTGAGCACCATATCGAAGATGGGCAGCTCGAAGCTGCCCGGCGGCAGGCCCACCAGGGACATGGTGCCGCGCTTGTGCAGCATCGCGAGCCCCTGGGCGAAGGCGCTGCGCGACACCGCAGTGACCAGCACGCCATGGGCGCCGCGCAGCTGCTTCTGCACCTCGGCCACCGGGTCGCCCGTGGCCGCGTTGAGGCACAGCTCGGCACCGAGCTCGCGGGCCAGCTGCAGCTTGTCCTCGGCCACATCGACGGCGACGACATGAAAGCCCATCGCTTTCGCGTACTGCACCGCCATATGGCCCAGGCCGCCGATGCCCGAGATCGCCACCCAGTCGCCGGGCTTGCAGTCCAGCATCTTCAGGCCCTTGTAGACCGTGACGCCGGCGCACAGCACCGGCGCGGCCGGCGCGAAGTCCAGCCCTGCCGGCAGATGGCCCACATAGCCGGGGTCGGCCAGCACGTACTCGGCAAAACCGCCGTTGACCGTGTAGCCGGTCATCTGCTGGCCGTCGCACAAGGTTTCCCAGCCGCCCAGGCAATGCTCGCAATGGCCACAAGTCGTGTGCAGCCAGGGCACGCCGACTCGGTCGCCCTCCTTTAGGAACTTGACGCCGGCCCCGACCCGCGCCACATAGCCCGCACCCTCATGACCCGGGATGAAGGGCAGACTGGGCCGGACCGGCCAGTCGCCCTCGGCCGCGTGCAGATCGGTGTGGCAGACGCCGCTGGCCACCACCTTGACCAGCACCTGACCCGGCGGCACCTCGGGCACATCCACCTCGTCGACTTCCAGCGGACGGCCGAACTCACGGACCACCGCAGCCTTCATCTTCTCCGTCATGGCAACACTCCTGAGCAAGAGGATCCTGCTGCTCAGTGTCCCTGGCCGTGGCGCCGGCCGTCTTGATCTGGATCAGCCCGCCCGCTTGGCCAGCAAGGCCCGAGCGACGCGGGCCACCGGCGGGCGGCCCAGCGCGCTGGAGATGTAGGCGCTGGCATCGACCAGCTTGTCGATATCGATGCCGGTCTCTATGCCCAGGCCATTGAGCATGAAGAGCACATCCTCGGTCGCGACATTGCCGGTCGCGCCCTTGGCATAGGGGCAGCCGCCGAGGCCCGCGACGCTGGCATCGAAGGTATGTACGCCCAGCTCGAGGCAAGCGTAGATATTGCTCAGCGCCTGGCCATAGGTGTCATGGAAATGGCCGCTGACCTCGACCAGCGGGTAGTGCTTGAGCGCCCGCTCCATCGCGGCCTGCACCTTGCGCGGCGTGCCGACGCCAATCGTGTCGGCCACGCCCATATGGTCGACGCCGATGCTCTTCATCAGCAGCACGACGCGCTCCACCTGGTCGGCGCTGATCTCGCCCTCGTAAGGGCAGCCCAGCGCGCAGGACAGCGCACCGCGCACCTTGATACCGGCCTCGTGCGCGGCGGCCACCACCGGCGCGAAGCGGGCTATGCTCTCGGCGATGCTGCAGTTGATGTTCTTCTGGCTGAAGGCCTCGCTGGCGGCGGCGAAAACGACGATCTCGTCGGGCTGCGTCGGCAGCGCGGCCTCCAGGCCCTTCATATTCGGCGTCAGCACCGAGTAGCGCACGCCGGGCTTGCGCGTGATCGCCGCCATCACCTCGGCGTTGTCGGCCATCTGAGGCACCCATTTCGGCGAGACGAAGCTGGTGACCTCGATCTCCTTCAGGCCGGCGTCCTGCAGCATGTGCACGAGCGCGGCCTTGTGCTCGGTGGACACCGGCTGCTTTTCGTTCTGCAGTCCGTCGCGCGGGCCGACATCGACGAGGGTGACTCGATTGGGCAGGATCATTGTGATTACTCCAGTCGCAAGAGTTCGGCACCATCACCGACCTGGTCACCGACCGCGAACAGCAGCTCGGCCACCACGCCATCACGCGGCGCATTGATCGTGTGTTCCATCTTCATCGCCTCCATCACCGCCAGCGCCTGGCCCTTGGTGACGGTGTCGCCGGGCTGGGCCAGGAAGGACACCATCTTGCCCGGCATCGGCGCCGTCAGCCGGCCGGCCTCGGCGGCCCCTTCGCCGGCGTGGGCAATCGGGTCGATCTCGGTCAGCAGCGCCGAGCCCTGTGGCGCGAACACCGCCACCTGCTCGCCCAGCGCATAGGTCTTGACCATCACGCGCTGCTGGTCCAAGCCTTCGCCGAGCAGCAGTTCGTGGCTTTCCAGGCTGGCGGAGTTGACGGCAAAAGCCTGCGCCTGACCTTCCACGGTCAGCTGCATGCCGCCATGGTGATGGCGCGACAGCAGCACCTCGTGATGGGCACCGCCGGTCTCCAGATCGAAGCGGCGCGCCGAGGCGCCATACATGCGCCAGCCATCGCGGCGGCTCCAGGGGTCGCTGGTCTGCAGGCTGGCCTCATGGGCCAAGGTATGGGCGACGACGGCCGCCGCAGCGATGGTCAGCGGCAGGCCCGCTTGCTCGAACAGCGCGGCGCGCTCGCGCTCGATCAGGCCGGTGTCCAGGTCCGCCTGGGCGAACGAGTCCGTCGCGGCGCAGCGGCGCAGAAAGGCCACATTGGTCTGCAGGCCGACGATATGCGTGTCGCGCAGCGCCGCATCGAGGCGGGCCAGCGCCTGGGCGCGGTCCTCGCCCCAGACGATCAGCTTGGCCACCATCGAGTCGTAGAAGGGGCTGATCGCATCGCCCTCGCCAACGCCCGAGTCGATCCGCACATCGCCACGCTGGAAGCTGACGTGCGCCGGCCAGCGCGCGACGCTCAAGCTGCCGGTGGCCGGCAGGAAACCGGCCTCGGGGTTTTCGGCGCAGATGCGGGCCTCGATCGCATGACCCGTCATGCGCAGCTCGTCCTGCTTCAAAGGCAGCGGCTCACCCGAGGCCACGCGCAGCTGCCACTCGACCAGGTCCTGGCCGGTGATCGCTTCGGTCACCGGATGCTCGACCTGCAGCCGGGTGTTCATCTCCATGAAGTAGAAGCGGCCGTCCTGCTCGCAGATGAACTCCACCGTGCCGGCGCCGACATAGCCCACCGCTTTCGCCGCCGCCACGGCGGCATTACCCATCTCGGCGCGGCGCTCGGCCGTCATGCCGGGCGCGGGCGCTTCTTCCAGCACCTTCTGGTGGCGGCGCTGCACCGAGCAGTCGCGCTCGAACAGATAGACGCAGTCGCCCTGGGTGTCGCCGAAAACCTGGATCTCGATATGGCGGGGCTTTTGCACATAGCGCTCGATCAGCACCGCATCGTCGCCGAAGCTGTTGATCGCCTCGCGCTTGCAGGAGGCCAGGGCCGCATCGAATTCTTCCGCCTTCAGCACCGCCCGCATGCCCTTGCCACCGCCGCCGGCGCTGGCCTTGATCAGCACCGGAAAACCGATGCGCTCGGCCTCGCGCTTGAGCAGCGCGGGGTCCTGGTCGGCCCCGTGATAGCCCGGCACCAGCGGCACGCCGGCCGCCTCCATCAGCCGCTTCGATTCGGCCTTCAGGCCCATGGCCTGGATGGCCGAAGCCGGCGGGCCGATGAAGACCAGGCCGGCATTCTTGCAGGCGGTCGCGAACTCTTCGTTCTCGCTGAGGAAGCCATAGCCCGGGTGGACCGCTTCGGCGCCGGTGGCCTTGGCGGCGTCGAGGATGCGCTGCCATTGCAGATAGGAGTCGCGCGGCGCCGGGCCGCCGATCAGCACGGCCTCGTCGCAAGCCTGGACATGCTTGGCGCGGGCGTCGGCCTCGGAGTACACCGCCACGGTCTTTAGCCCCAAGCGCCGAGCGGTGGCCGCGACACGGCAGGCGATTTCGCCGCGATTCGCGATCAGGATTTTCTTGAACATGGCAGGTCTCCGGAAAGTCTTGATTTGATTGGGTTCAGTGGCAATGGCCGCAAGCCGCCGGTTCCGCGGGCTCGGCTGCGAGGCCCGCCTCGGTCGCGCAGCGCATGCCCAGGCGATCCAGCAGCGCCCTGTCCTTCTCCGCCTGCGGATTGCTGGTCGTCAGCAGCTTGTCGCCATAGAACATCGAGTTGGCGCCGGCCAGGAAGCACATGGCCTGCAGGCTCTCGGGCATCTCCTCGCGGCCGGCCGACAGCCGCACCATCGCGCGCGGCATCGTGAGGCGGGCCACCGCGATCGTCCGCACGAACTCGAAGGGGTCGAGCGCGGCGGTGCCGGCCAGCGGCGTGCCTTCGACCTGGACCAGGTTGTTGATCGGCACCGACTCGGGATAGGGGTCCAGATTGGCCAGCTGCACGATCAGGCCGGCGCGCTGGCGGCGGGTCTCGCCCATGCCGACGATGCCGCCGGAGCAGACCTTCAGGCCGACACCGCGCACGCGGTCCAGCGTGTCGAGCCGGTCCTGGTAGGTGCGGGTCGTGATGATCTGGCCGTAGAACTCGGGGGCGGTGTCGAGGTTGTGGTTGTAATAGTCCAGGCCGGCCTCGCGCAGCTGCTCGGCCTGGCCGTCGGCCAGCATGCCGGCGGTCAAACAGGTCTCCAGGCCCATGGCCTTGACCTCGCGCACCATCTCGCCGATCTGCTCCAGATGGCGCTCCTTGGGCGCGCGCCAGGCCGCGCCCATGCAGAAGCGCGTCGCGCCATTGGCCTTGGCGGCGCGGGCCGCTTCCAGCACTTCATCGAGCGGCAGCAGCTTCTCGGCCTTCAGGCCGGTGTCGAAATGGGCCGACTGCGGGCAGTATTTGCAGTCCTCCTCGCAGCCGCCGGTCTTGATCGACAGCAGCGTGGAGAGCTGCACGGCGTTGGCATCGAAGTGCTCGCGGTGCACGGTCTGGGCGCGGAACAGCAGGTCGTTGAAGGGCAGCTCGAACAGGGCCGCGACTTCGTTGACGGTCCAGGGCTTGGCGTTGCGGCGGTCGGCGTCCGAGGTCGGCGTCAGGGTCTGGATCTGGTTCATAGGGGAAGTTCTTTGAGGTGCGCGGCCACGGCCGCGGGAGTCGGATCGGGAAGCCGGGGCACATGGCCCCAGCAAGGCGCTTGCAGACCCTGCTGCAGCGTCGCGAGATTGTCGGCCACATGGCCAAAAGCCGGGTCCACCGTGTTGGCCACCCAGCCGGCCAGCACGAGGCCGCGAGCGCGTATGGCTTCGGCCGTCAACAAGGCATGGTTGATGCAGCCCAGCCGCAGGCCGACGACCAGGACCACGGGCAGGGCCAGGTCCACCGCGAGGTCGGCGGTGTCCCAGGCCTCGGTGAGCGGTACGCGAAAGCCGCCGACACCCTCTACCAGAACCAGATCGGCCTTGGCGGCGCTGCTGCGAATCGCGGCCAGCAGGGCACCCCGCTCGATGCTGCGGCCCTCCAGCCGCGCGGCGATATGCGGGGCACAGGCGGCGCGAAGCTGCAGCGGGCCGACCTCGTCAAGACTCAGGCCCAGGGTCTGGGCGGCGTGCAGCTGGCTGACGTCCTCGTTGACCCAGCGCCCGTCCGCGTCCTGGCTCTGGCCGGCGGCCAGCGACTTGACCGGCGCGACGCGCCGGCCGGCCTGCTGCCAGGCATGGGTCAGGCCGGCCGTGATCGCAGTCTTGCCGATCTCGGTGTCGGTGCCGGTGATGAAGAAGCCCTTCATTGGATCGCCTCCGCCTCCAGCGCGGCCAGCAGGCGGTCGACATCGGCCGCCGTGTGCGTGGCGCACAAGGTGATGCGCAGCCGCGCCTCGCCTTTGGGCACGGTCGGCGGACGGATGCCGGGCACGCGCAGGCCCTGGGCCTCCAGCGCCGCCGCCAGCCGCATCACCTCGGCATTGCCGCCGATGATCAGCGGCTGCACGGGGGTGTCGGAGGCGGCCAGGCGCCAGTTCAGGCGCGGATGGCTCGCCAGCAAACGGGCCACGCCGCTGCGCAGTCGCGCCTGCAGATCGATCAGCGCAGCGCGGCGCTGCGCGCCGGTCTCGCCCTCGATCAGGTCCAGGCTGGCCTGCAGCGCATGGGCGATGGCCGGCGGCGAGGCGGTCGTGAAGATATAGCTGCGCGCGGCCTGCAGCAGGTACTGGATCACCGTCTCGTGAGCCGCGACGAAGGCGCCGGCCAGGCCAGCGGCCTTGCCCAGGGTGCCGACCACGATCAGCCGCTCGCTGCGCAGCTGGAAATGTTCCAGCGCGCCGCGCCCCCGCTCGCCGAGCACGCCGAAACCATGGGCATCGTCGACGATCAGCCAGGCATCGAATTCCTCGGCCAGGGCCAGCAGATCCGGCAGCGGCGCGATATCGCCGTCCATGCTGAACACCGCATCGCTGACGATCAGCTTGAGCTTGGCCGTGCTGGCCTGCAGTTGCGCGCGCAGCTCGGCCAGATCGACGTGGGCATAGCGTCGGGCCTGGGCCTTGGCGAGGCGGCAGCCATCGATCAAGGAGGCATGGTTCAGCGCATCCGAGAAGATCTCGGCGTCCGCATCACCGAGCGCGGTGATCACCGCCAGATTGGCCATATAGCCGGTGCAGAAGCCCAGCACCTGGGCCTGCGGGATATGCGGCTCGAACCAGCCAGCCAGCCGCTCTTCGAGCTGCTCGTGCGCGATCGAATGGCCGCTGATCAGATGCGAGGCGCCGGAGCCGCCGCCATAGATCTGCGCGCCCTCGGCCAGCGCCGCCGCCAGCCGGGGCTCGGCCGCCAGGCCCAGATAGTCATTGCTGCAGAACATCAGCAGCTCGCGCGTGAGGCCGTCGGCGCCGCGCACCAGCTGTTTCGCGGCGGTGGGGCTTTGCGCGGCGCGCAGGAAGCGGGTCAGGTCTTGCGCGGCGATCGCGGCCAGCTTGGTCTGCAGATGCTCAAGAAGCATGGCTGAGCACCTCATTCAAGGTGGCCTGCACGGCCTCGACAAGAAACTGCGCGGTGGGCGCGTCGATCAGATAGGGCGGCATCAGGTAGACGGTGTGGCCGATCGGGCGTATCAGCAGCTCATGGGCGCGCGCGGCCAAGTGGAAACGTTCGGCGAAACCGGCACCGGCATCGAGCACATCGAAGGCCAGCACCATGCCGCGCTGGCGCAGGTTGGCGATGCGGGCATCGCCGGCCAGCGGGGAGAAGAAAGCCTTGGCCAGCAGCGCCGCCTGCTCGCGGTTGCGTTCCAGCTGGCCGGCATCGAAACGGTCCAGCACCGCATTGGCCGCCGCGCAGGCCAGCGCATTGCCGGTATAGGAATGCGAGTGCAGAAAGCCGCGCGAGACGTCCTCGCTCCAGAAAGCCTGGTAGACCTCGTCCGTCGTCAGCACCAGGGACAGCGGCAGCGTGCCGCCGGTGATGCCTTTGGAGAGCAGCAGGAAGTCGGGCCAGGGCGCTGCGACTTGCTCCCAGGCAAAGAAGCTGCCGGTGCGCCCGCAGCCGACCGCGATCTCGTCGGCGATCAGGTGCACCTCGAACTCGCTGCACAGCGCGCGCAGGCCGCGCAGATAGGACGGCTCGTGCATCACCATGCCGGCTGCGCCCTGGATCAGCGGCTCGACGATGACGGCGGCGATATGGTCGTGGCGCGCTTCGAGCAGCGCCCGCATCGCGGCCAGCGCCTGGGCCTCATTGCCCAGGCGGCTGTCGGGCGATTCGACGATGTGGGCACGCATCAGCAGCGGGTCATAGGCGTCGCGGAAGATCGCCACATCGGTGACGGCCAGCGCGCCGATGGTCTCGCCGTGATAGCCATTCTTCAGGCAGACGAACTCGCGTTTCTCGGTGCGGCCGCGGTTGCGCCAGCTGTGAAAACTCTGCTTCAGCGCGATCTCGACCGCCGACGCCCCGTCGCTGCCGAAGCACACATGGCCAAGCGCTCCGCCGGTGCGCGCGCTCAGGCGCTCGGCCAGGCGCACCGCCGGCTCGTGGGTGCAGCCGGCCAGCATCACATGGGGCAAGGTGTCGAGCTGGGATTTGATCGCGGTGCTCAGCCCTGCATCGGAGTGGCCGAAGAGATTGACCCACCAGGAGGAGCAGGCATCGAAGTAGCGCCGGCCCTGGTGATCAAACAGCCAAGCGCCCTCGCCGCGCGCCATCGGCAGCGGCGGCAGCCTGGCGGCGCGCGCCATCTGCGTGCAGGGATGCCAGATGCTGCCGAGGCTGCGGCGCTGCCAGTCTTCTTGTACTGCCAAAGACATCGGAGTCAGTTCAGCCACGAGGGCTTGCTCTTGTTCAGAAAGCTCTGCACGCCCTCACGCCCCTCGGCGCTGGCGCGAATGTCGGCGATGCGGCGTGCGGTGTCGTCGCGCAGCGCCGGCGTGATCGGCTCATGGGCCAGGTCTTGCACCAGCTTCTTGCAGGCGCGCACGGCGGCCGGGCCGTTGGCGATCAAGGCCACCGACAAGGCATCGACCTTCTCGTCCAGCGTGTCGGCCGTCGCCAGCTCATGGACCAGGCCCAGGCGCTGCGCCTCGGTGGCCGAGAAGCGCTCGGCGGTGAGGAAATAGCGCCGCGAGGCCTGTTCGCCCAGGGCCCGCACGACGTAGGGGCCGATGGTGGCCGGCAGCAGGCCGAGCTTGGCCTCGGACAGGCAGAAGCCCGCCGTGTCGGCCGCGACGACGATGTCGCAGACCGACACCAGGCCGACGCCGCCGGCATAGACATCGCCCTGCACCCGCGCGATCACCGGCACCGGGCAGCTGTAGATGGTCCACAGCATCTCGGCCAGCAGGCGGGCGTCGGCATGGTTTTCGTCCCAGCTGAAGCCGGCCATGGACTTCATCCAGTTCAGGTCGGCGCCGGCGCAGAAGGCCTTGCCCTCGGCAGCCAGCACGATGGCGCGCAGCGTCGTGTCCTGCCCCAGGGCCGCAAAGGCCGCCGTCAGCTCGGCGATCAGGAGCTCGTTGAAAGCGTTCCGCACCTCGGGGCGGTTCAAGGTCACGCGCGCGACATGGCCTTCGCGGCGGATATGCAGGGTGTTCGTCATCATGGCTCTCCGAGTGTCTTGACCATCAGCACGCTGGCATAGGTCTTGCCATCCCATTGCACCTCGCCGACCTGGGTGTAGCCGCGCTTGGCATAGCGGCGCTGCAGATGCTCGGCCGGCTTGGCGGTGTCCAGCGCCACATGGGCAAAACCACGCTCGACGGCCCAGGCCTCGGCGGCATCCATCAGGCGCTCGCCCAGGCCCTGCCCTTGCAAAGCCGGGTCGACCGCGAACTGCGACAGGATGGCCGTGTCCTCGCGCAGATACCAGGGCGTGTCCAGGCTCCAGGCATCCTGCTCCGGGCGGTAGGGGCCGCGCATATTGACCGTGCCCACCAGTTGCCCAGCGGCCTCGGCCACCAGGCAGCCGCCGCCGGCCACCCGCTTGGCGGTCAGCTCGACACTCTGATCCACCGCAGTGAAGTTCCAGCCCTGCGCGCCCAGCGAGGCGTAGGCCTTGTGCAGCAAGGCGGTCAGGCGCTCGATCGAGTCGCTGGCGGCCAGCGGCCTGATCGTGATGTGCGTCGTCGTGTTCATCAATGGGTCCATACCTTGAGCCCGCGCCGCGCCTCCAGCGCGTCGAAGTCGCGGTCCTTGTGCAGCAGCGCGTAGTCGTTCTCTATGCAGAAGGCGGCCACCAGCACATCGATGCCGCTGCGCACCGTGTAGCCGCTGGCGCGCAGATCGCGGTAATGCTGGACGGCGGCCAGGGCCGTGTCTTCGCCGCCGCAGATCTCGATGCTGAGCCCCTGCATCAGCAGGCTGGCCTGGCGCAGATCACGCTCATGCCGGAAGCCGCGCAAGACCTCGAACAGCACCAGATCGGGCACGACGATGCGCACCTCGCCGTGGTCCAGCAGCTGGGCCAGCTGATCGACGGCCGGGTGCTCGGCCCCGGCGAAGAAGTCGATCCAGACGCTGGAATCAACGACCAGCACGGTTCTTCTTCCTCGGCACCGGCTCGCGCGCCACCAGCGCCCGAGCGGGTTCGGCAGCGGGCGCGCTCGTCCAGTCCACGCTGTCGTCGCCTTCCCACTGGAGCTTGCCGCGCCATTTGAGGATCTCGCGATAGGCCGACTGGCGCGCCAACAGACGCAAACCCGCCTCGACCGCCTCCTTCTTGGTCTTGAAGGGGCCGGCCTGCAAGGCCTTGGCCATCAAATCGTCATCAATCTCGATATTGGTGCGCATGATGTGTACCATCAGTAGATTTCACACACATCATACGCTTCACATCCGGAACACGCCGAACTTCGTCTCGGCAATCGGCGCATTCAGCGCCGCCGACAGTCCCAGGGCCAGCACGCGACGGGTGTCGGCCGGGTCGATCACGCCGTCGTCCCAGAGCCGCGCCGAGGCGTAATAAGGATGACCCTGGTCCTCGTACTGCTGGCGGATCGGTGCCTTGAAGGCCTCTTCTTCGTCGGAAGACCAGCTGCCGCCCTTGGCTTCGATGCCGTCGCGCTTGACCGTGGCCAGCACGCTGGCGGCCTGGTCGCCGCCCATCACCGAGATGCGCGCGTTGGGCCACATCCACAGGAAGCGCGGGCTGTAGGCGCGGCCGCACATGCCGTAATTGCCGGCCCCAAACGAGCCGCCGATGATGATGGTGAACTTGGGCACCGCAGCACAGGCCACCGCCGTCACCATCTTGGCGCCGGCGCGGGCGATGCCCTCGTTCTCGTACTTGCGGCCGACCATGAAGCCGGTGATGTTCTGCAGAAAGACCAGCGGGATCTTGCGCTGGCAGCACAGCTCGATGAAATGCGCGCCCTTGTTGGCGCTCTCGGCGAACAGGATGCCGTTGTTGGCGACGATGCCCACCGGCATGCCCTCGATATGGGCGAAGCCGCAGACCAGGGTCGCGCCGTAGCGGGCCTTGAACTCATCGAATTCCGACCCGTCGACGATGCGGGCGATCACCTCGCGGATGTCGAAGGGCTTGCGCGTGTCGGTCGGGATCACGCCATGCAGCTCGGCCGCATCGAACAGCGGCGTGCGCGGCGCCTGAGTCAGGAGCTGCCCTTGCTTGCGCCAGTTCAGCGCCGCCACCGACTGGCGCGCCAGCGCCAGCGCATGGGTGTCGTCATTGGCCAGGTGATCGGCCACGCCGGACAGCCGCGTGTGCACATCGCCGCCGCCCAGGTCCTCGGCCGTGACGACCTCGCCGGTCGCCGCCTTCACCAGCGGCGGGCCGCCCAGAAAGATCGTGCCCTGGTTCTTGACGATGATGGTCTCGTCGCTCATCGCCGGCACATAGGCGCCGCCGGCCGTGCAGCTGCCCATCACGACGGCGATCTGCGGCACGCCCTGGGCGCTCAGATTGGCCTGGTTGAAGAAGATCCGCCCGAAATGATCGCGGTCCGGGAACACCTCGTCCTGGTTGGGCAGATTGGCGCCGCCACTGTCGACCAGGTAGATGCAGGGCAGGCGGTTCTGCTGTGCGATCTCCTGCGCCCGCAGATGCTTCTTGACCGTGATCGGGTAATAGGTGCCGCCCTTGACGGTGGCGTCGTTGCAGACGATCAGGCATTCGACACCCGAGACCCGGCCGATGCCGGCGATCATGCCGCCGCCAGGCGCGGCGTTGTCATACATATTCAGGCCGGCCAGCGGCGCGATCTCCAGAAAGGGCGTGCCGGGGTCCAGCAGCATCTCGACCCGCTGGCGCGGCAGCAGCTTGCCCCGTGCGGTGTGCTTGGCGCGGGCCGCCTCGCCGCCGCCCTGGGCGATCTGCTCCAGGCGCTCGCTGAGATCGGCGATGACGCCGCGCATCGCCTCGGCATTGGCCTTGAAATCCGCCGAACGGGGGTTGAGCTTGGTGGTGAGGACGGCCATCGTGTCTCCAGAGCGGCCCGGCTCAGCACAAATTCTGAGTCAGGCTCAATTCATGTTTTTGCAGCTTCTTGAGCAGCTGCGAGAGCGCGAGAATAGTTCAGAGCGCGCAACCACGCAAGCAGGCTTGAGCTTTACTCAAGAATTGCGCACAATCGCGCCACGATGAGCACCGCCACCCTGCCCGCCCAACGCCGCGCCCCCGCCAGCGCCAAGGCCGAGCAGCGCGTGCGCGACATTCTGCGCGTCGGCCGCGCGGTGTTCGCTGAAGCAGGCTACGAGCGCACGACCACCACCGAGATCGCCCAGCGCCTGGGCATCTCCGAAGCCACCGTCTTCACCTATTTCCGCAGCAAGCGCGATCTGTGCATGCGGGTCATCGGCGACTGGTACGACGAGATCATCGGCGCCATCGAGACCGGCCTGCCGCGCGAGCAGCCGGTGCGCCAGCAGCTGGAGTTCGTCGTCCACACCCATCTGCGCCTGTTCCTGATCCAGGGCACGGGGCTGTGCGCGCTGGTGCTGTCGGAAGGCCGCACCAAGAGCGTCGCCGGCCAGGAGCTCGGCGAGGCCTTTGTCGCGCTGCAGCGCCGCTACACCGCGCCGCTGATGGACCTGCTGGCGCGCGGCCAGGCCAGCGGCGAGGTGCGCCGCGACATCTCCTTGCGCATGCTGCGCTCGCTGGTCTTCGGGCCGATGGAGCACATCCTCTGGGAAGCCATCACCGTGCAGCGCCCCATCGACATCGAGGCCAGCGCCCGCGATCTGGTGGCCCTGCTGTGGCCGGCGCTGCAGGCGCCGGATCAGGAGTTGCTGGCGCTGCGGCGGCTGCGGCAGGATTTGCAGGACGCGCTGGCCAAGGCCTGAACGGATGCCTCTCGGAAATAGGAAGGCCGGGCAAGCCCGGCCTTCCCGCTCATCCCGATCGACCGGCACGCCGGTCGATCAAGCCCTCATCACCAGAAGGTGTACTCGGCCGTCAGGCGCAGCATGCGGCCCTGCACATCCTCGCGGTCCTGCGGAATGATGCCGCCCACGCCAAAGGCGCGATAGTTGGTGGAAGGACGCTCGTCCAGCAGATTGCGCACATTGGCGCTCAGCTTGAGCGCCTTGGTGACGTCATAGCTGACGTTGTAGTCCAGCCGGGACTCCGGCGCCACGATGCACTGCGCCTCGGTCAGGCCCTTGGTCTTCGCGCAGTCGTCGACGGTCCAGGCCGGCGCATTGAAGTCATCATTCAAGAGGCGGCTGGACGTGAAGTGCAGGCTCAGGACCTGGCTGAACTTGCCCAGGTTGTGACTGACCGCCATCTTGGACTTCCAGCGCGGATAGTCATAGCGCCCGGCCAGATTGTCGCCATAGCCCTTGCGCGAAGCCACCCAGGCGCGGTACGAGATCACATAGGTGGCCTCGGCATCCAGGCCCAGCTTGCCGATCGGCGTGTTGCCCTGGGTCTTGAAACTCAGGTCCACGCCGCTGGTCTTGGTGCTGAACAGGTTCTCGAACTGCGCCACGACCGAGGCCAGGCGGCCCGCCGTCACGCCGTACTTGGCCCGGGCCGCAGCGTCGAAGTAGGCATCGTTCTCCAGTGGCAGGCGATTGACAACGCCGGGTGCCAGCGTGTCTTCAATGCTCAGCAGGTCATTGGTGCTCTTGCGGCCGATCTCGCTCTTGCGCTCGATGATCCAGTAGTCCGCCGTCAGCGCCACATCGCGGGCGGGCGAGAAGGCGGCACCGAAGGTCAGGCTCTTGCTGGTCTCGGGCTTCAGCTTGGGGTTGTGGGCCACGATGCTGGCCACGCCGACCCGGCACTCACCCGTCACGCTGTCCGCCTGCGCGGTAAGCAGCTGCTTGTTGCTGTCGCCAGCCGGCAAGGCCGCCGCCTGAGCCTTCAGATCGCGCGAGTAAGCGGTGGCCTGAGCGCAGCGCTTGGGATCGTTGACGTTGTTGTTGAAGGCAAACTTGGTCGAGGGGGCGTTCTCGGTCAGGTTGGGCGCACGGAAGCCGGTCTCCAGCGTGCCGCGCAGCAGCACCTCCTTGTTGGGCTGGAAGCGCAGGCTCAGCTTGGGCGAGACATGGGCGCTGAAGCCAGGGAACTTGTCGACGCGCGCGGCCGCCTGCATCTCCAGCTGCTTGCTCAGCGGCAGGCTGACTTCGCCGAACACCGCGCCATAGTTGCGGCTGGCATCGGCACGAACCGAGCCATAGCCGACGATGTCGCCGCGCTCCAGGCCACCACGCGGGCCGATGTTCACGTCCTCGCGACGCAGCTCGAAGCCGCTGGCGAAGCCGATGGCGCCGCCGGTCCACTGGCCCAGCTCGCCGCTCAGCTTGCCGTCCAGGAAGTACTGCTTGGTCGTGGCGCTGTAGCCGAAGACCGGGAACAGCTTGTTGAGCACTTCGGCGCTATTGACCTGACCGAGCTTGTAGCCATTGGGCTTGTTGAAGAAGTCGGCATCCAGCACCGGCTTGGTGTAGTCGCCGATCACCTCCTTGAACCCGGTGACGCTGAAAGAGCCGCGCTGGTCGGACGTGGTCTTGCCGCCCATCACACCGACGGCGGTCTCCCAGTCATAGCCAGCAAACGTCCCCTTCAGACCTGCCAGTGCGCGGTACTGGTCGGTCGTCGCCAACTTGCTGCTGCCCGCATCATTGAAGCGATAGCGGAACGCCGCTTCCGCGCCGGTGTTGTTCAACGGGTGGCCGGCCGGCAGGCCGCGCGGCGCGAAGGACTTCAGCCCATTGGTCTGAGGGTCGCCCCAGACCGTCGGCGCAATGCCGTCGCCATAGGCATCGTAGGCACTCTGGTAGCTGGTCTTGGTGCGCGAGAACAGCAGTTCGGAGAAGCCTTCCAGCGTGTCGCTGATCAACAGCCGGCCCGACACCAGGGCGGTGGCGCGGTCGGAAGCGGGCGTGGCCTCGAAGCGTTCATAACGGTCGTACTGGCACAGCCCCGAGATGACTTGCGTCGATGGGCAGTTCGTCGCCGGAACGAGGGCGATCTTGCCGTCGGCACCCCTGCGGCGGAAGTTGCCGGGCCAGGAGTAGGACGAGGGCGTCCCAAAGCCGGAGGAGTAGGCGCGGTAGGCCGGATTCACATCATCCAGCACCTCGTTCCACATCACGCCATTGCGGGTGTAGACGTCCAGATTGGCCAGCACATTGAAGCGGTCCTTGTTCAAACTGCCGAAGCCGCCGGTGATGGTGGCGCTGCGGTCGTTGAACTGCGAGTTCTTCAAAGAACTCTGCCCCGTCACCTTGGCGATCAGGCCTTCATAGTCGCTGCGCGTGACGATATTGATCACGCCGGCCACCGCATCCGAGCCGTAGATGGCCGCGCCGCCGGTCTTCAGGATCTCGATGCGCTCCACCGCTTCCAGCGGCAGGCTGTCGATATTGGTGAAGGTCTGGTTGTAGTCGGCCAGCGGATAGGGCGCGACGCGACGGAAGTTCAGCAGGGTCAGGGTCGACTGCTTGCCCAGATTGCGCAGCGATGCCGACGAAGCCCCGCCGGCAAAGCTGTTGCTGCCGCTCAGGTCGCTCAGGCTGGTGGTGCTGGCCGCCAGCTGCCTGATCAGCTCCTGCACCGTGGCGGCACCGGAGGCCTTGATCTCCTCGCGGCGCAGCACCTGCACCGGCGCGGCGCCCTCGGCATCCACCCGCTTGATGCGGCTGCCGGTCACCTCGACGCGCTCCAGCGCGGTGGGCTCGGCGGCGTGGGTATTGAAACAGGCCAGGGCACTGGCCATGGCGACTCCGGTCAGCGCCCATTGGGCCCGACGCTGGGTAGAACGAGACATTGTGAGATCCCCTCAGGGGCGGTCGGCACGACACCCGCAGGGCGCGTCCGTCGCCATATGATTGTTTGAAGTGTTGTGCCGTTCCCAGGCCCTCGAGGCGCCAGCCTTGAGGGCCTGAAAACGGGGGCCTCATTTTGTCAGCCGCATCAAAGCCAAGCCCTGGCCGGCCAGCGGATTGATGCACAGACACAACAAATTCAGCACAAACCCCTAGCCCCTGCGAGGCCGGCCACAATCGCGGGCAGCAGGCCCTGCGGTGGAGCCGAGGGTCAGGTCATCCACCAGGGTGGCAGCGAGAGGTGAGCAAACATGAAGCTGGCCGACGGCATACGCAAGCACGGGTTCAAGCGCTGGTACGAGCGCGAACTGTTGAGCGGCCATGCCCATCTGGTGCTGGCCTTTCTGAGCGCGATCGGCTTGATGGCAGCCTTCGAGGGCTTCTTCACCTTCCACAGCATGGCCGACAAGCTGATGGACGTGGTCAGCATCGCGCTGTGTGGCCTCGCCGGTGTCTGGGCGCTGCGCCGCTACCTCTATCTGCTGGCTCATGCCGAGCACATCGCCCATCAGGCCGAATGCCCCGGCTGCGGCAGCTATGCGCGCTTCGTGCTGGTGGGCGCCGACAGCCACGGGTTGCAGGTGCGCTGCCGCCAGTGCGAGCGCGTCTGGCCGATCAGCGAGTAAGCCGCCTTCCGATAACATCAGCCGACAAGAGCGCCGTCCGCGCGCTCGGGGGGCGCCAGATGACATCGCGAAGCGACACATGGCTATGGCCGGCGGCGGCAGCTGTGCTGGCCGCAGCGGCCTTGCCGCTGCAGGCACAGACGACCCAGGCCCACTGGAACTACCGCATCCAGCCGGGCGACACCTTGATCGGCCTGACCGAGAGCTATCTCGACGCCAAGCACAGCTGGCGTGATCTGCAGCGCCTCAACCAGGTGGCCGATCCGCTGAAGCTGCCACCCGGCGGCACGCTGCGCCTGCCGATTGCCTGGCTGCAGCGCGAGGCCAGCGTGGCCCGTGTGCTGTTCACCCAGGGCGAAGCCAGTCTGCTGCGCCCGCCCGGCCCGCCCGCCGCGCTGAGTGCCGGCACCGAGCTGCGCAGCGGCGACCAGCTGCGCACCGGCGCCCAGTCCTCGATCAGCCTGCGTTTTGTCGATGGCTCGCGCCTGCTGATCGCGCCGGACAGCCGCCTGACGCTGGAGCAGCTGCTGGTCTATGGCCGCAGCGCGCTGCCGGCCGTGCAGCTGCGCCTCGATCAGGGCGGCGCCGACAGCCGCGTCCAGCCCGATGCCGCGCAGCCGCCGCGCTACGAGATGCGCACGCCCAGCGTCAATCTGGGTGTGCGCGGCACCGAGTTCCGCGTGCAGCTGGGCACGGCCGGCCAGACCCGGGTTCAGGTGCTCAGCGGCGCGGTGGCCGCCGACCGGCAGACCTTGAAGGCCGGCCAGGGCGCGCTCGCCCAGCCCGGCCAGCCGACTGCCGTCCGGGCGCTGCTGGCCGCGCCGGCGCTGCAGGGCCCGCCGATCACGCTGAGCAGCCTGCCGCCCACACTGGCCTGGCAGCCGCTGGATGGCGCCAGCGCCTACCGCGCCCAGGTCTATGCCGAGGGCGACTTCGACCGCCTGCTGCTCGACGGCGTCTTCCCGACCCCGCAGGCCCGTTGGGCCGATCTGCCGGACGGCCGCTACACGCTGCGCGTGCGTGCAATCGACGCGCTGGGCCTTGAGGGCCAGGCCGCCGATGCCTTGTTCACGCTGAAGGCCCGCCCCGAGCCGCCGTTCAGCCGCGCCCCGGTCGCCGAGGCGGTGGTCTACGGCGACAAGCTGACGCTGAGCTGGACGCGCGCGCTGGCCGCCCAGCGCTACCGCCTGCAGGTCGCGGCCGGCGCCGACTTCGCCGAGCCGCTGCACGAGCGCAGCGACATCGCCGGCACCGAACAAGACCTGACCCTGCCACCGGGCCGCTACCACTGGCGACTGGCCAGCATCGCCGCGCCCGATGATGCCGGGCCGTTCGGGCCGGTGCAGAGCTTCACGCTGCGCCCGCTGCCGCCCAGCCCGGCCGTAGAGCCGCCCGAAGTTGGCGAGAAGGAGCTGCAGTTCCGCTGGCAGGCCGGCGAACCCGGGCAGCGCTACCAGCTGCAATGGGCTCGCGACCCCGATTTCAAGCAGGAGCTGCAGGAGCTCGTCGTCGACCAGCCGCAGGCCGCGCTGCCGCGCCCCGAGCCCGGCAGCTACTACCTGCGGGTGCGCACGCTGACGGCCGATGGCACCGCCGGTCCCTATGGCGGCACGCAGCAGTTCGAGGTCCCGCGCTCGCGCTGGCTCTGGCTGCTGCCGCTGAGTCTGCTGCTGCTGGCGCTTTGAGCCACCGGGCATCGCGGGCCGCCTGACCATGACCGGCCCACCCACACGCCTGTTCCGACCTCGCCTGGCCACCTGGCCGCTGCTGGGTCTGCCGCTGGCGGCCCTGCTGTGCCTGGGCACCGGCTACCGCCAGCTGGGCTATCCGCTGGACGATCTGCAGCTGCGCCTGAGCGCGCCCGAGCCGGCCAACGAGCAGGTGCTGCTGGTCGATATCGACGACGCCTCGCTGCGGGCGCTGCAGCCGCGCCTGGGCGGCTGGCCCTATTCGCGCGAGGTCTACGCGCTGGCGCTGGACTGGCTGCGCGAGGCCGGCGCCGAGCTGATCGTGTTCGACATCGTGTTCGGCGGCAACCGGCCCGGCGACGCCGAATTCGCGCGCGCGCTAGGCAAGCGGCCCGACACCGTGCTGGCGGCCGCCGGGCTGCAGCAGGCGGTGGAGATCGACCGGCAGGAGAGCTCGCTGCTGGCGCGCCTGTCGGTGCCGCTGGAACCGGCCACGCCGGCCATCGCCTGGCCGGCCCTGACCCTGCCCAGCGACAGCCTGCAGCCCCGCCATGTCGGCGTGATCACGGCGCCGCTGGACCCCGACGGCCGCCTGCGCCGCCTGCCGCTGCTGCACACGGCCCAGGGCCGGCTGCTGCCCTCGCTGCCGCTGGCAGCCCATCTGCGCCAGCAGGGCAGCGAGCGCTGGCAGCTGGACGCGGCGCAGCGGCGCCTGAGCGTCGGCGCACTGAGCTGGCCACTGGACGAGCAGGGCCGGCTGCGCCTGCGCCTGCCGGCGCAGCCCGATGCCCTGCCCCGGCTCGGCTGGACCGAGCTGATGGAGGCGGCGCTGGGCGCGCGCGACGACGCCGCGCTGCGCCAGCGCCTGCGCGGGCGCAGCGTCTTCATCGGCAGCAGCGCCTTCTTCGCCGATGCGGTGCTGACACCGCAGGGCCAGCTCTCGGGCACCCAGCTGCTGGCCGCCAGCTATGCGGCGATGGCGCGGCCCGAGGCCTGGCTGCGACCGGCGCCGCTGCCCTGGCAAGGCCTGCTGTGGCTGCTGGCCATGCTGCCGGCGCTGTGGACCGCCGGCAGCGGCCGGCCGCTGCTGAGCCGCCATGCGCTGGCCGCGGCCGGCGTGCTGCTGCTGCTGGCGGGCGCGGCCGCCTTGTCGCTGGAGCGGCAAGTCCTGACCCCTTTGCTGGGGCCGCTGACCGTGCTCGGTCTGGGCCTGGCGCTGACCGGCCTGGCCCAGCTGCGCTGGGAGCAGGTGCAGAACCGCCGCCTGCAGTACGAGCGCCAGGTCGCCGAAGCGGCCAACCAGGCCAAGAGCCAGTTCCTGGCCAATGTCAGCCACGAGATCCGCACCCCGATGAATGCGGTGCTGGGCATGGCCGAGCTGCTGGCCAAGACCGAGCTCAACCCCGAGCAGCGCCGCTATGTCGATGTGTTCCGCTCCTCGGGCCAGGCCTTGTTCGAGCTGATCAACGACCTGCTGGACATCTCCAAGATCGAGGCCGGCCGACTGAGCCTGGAGAGCGGCCGCTTCAGCCTGCGCGAGCTGGTCGAGCAGACGCTGGCGATGGTGCAGCACCGCGCCGCCGCCCAGGGCCTGACGCTGGAGCTGGACTTCGATGCCAGCGCCGAGGGCTGGGTGCAAGGCGATGCCAAACGGCTGGCCCAGGTGCTGCTGAACCTGATCGGCAATGCGATCAAGTTCACCCGCGAGGGCGGCATCAAGCTCAGCGCGCGGCGCGAGCCCGACGGGCTGCTGGTGATCGCGGTGCGCGACACCGGCATCGGCATCGCGCCGAGCAAGCACGAGCTGATCTTCCAGCCCTTCTCGCAGGCCGACGGCAGCGTCACGCGCTTCTTCGGCGGCACCGGCCTGGGGCTGTCGATCAGCCGCAGCCTGGTGCAGATGATGGGCGGGCGCATCTGGCTCGACAGCGAGCCCGGCCGCGGCTCCAGCTTCTTCATCGCGCTGCCGCTGCCGGCCGTGGCCGCCCCCGAGCCGGGCGCAGCCCCGGCCGCCAGCATGCCGCTGGCGCAGGCGGCGCCGCAGCACATCCTGCTGTGTGAGGACAACGAGGTCAATGTGATGGTCATCGAGGCCATGCTGCAGCCCTACGGCCACCACATCACGCTGGCCGAGAACGGCGCGCTGGGCCTGCAGCGCCTGCGCGAGCAGGCCTTCGATCTGGTGCTGATGGATGTGCAGATGCCCGGCATGGACGGTCACAGCGCGACCCGCGAGCTGCGCCGCCTGGAGGCCGAGCAGGGCTGGCCGCGCACGCCGGTGATCGCGCTGACGGCCCATGCCTTCGGCAGCGACACGCTGCGCAGCCTGGAGGCCGGCTGCGACGACCATCTGACCAAGCCGATCAGCCAGGCCGAGCTGCTGCAAGCCCTGGCGCGTCATGGCCGGCCGGCCGAGCAGCCGCCCCCCGGGCCGCGCCGGGCGGTGGCGGCCAAGTCGCCGCAGCTCGGATCGCTGGACGAGCGGCGCCTGAGCCATGCTCGCGTCTTCCTCGGCGCCTGGCGCAGCAGCTGGACCCTGGCCCGGGCCGGCGGCGATTTGCAGCAGTGCCTGCTGCTGGTGGCCGATCTGGCCAAGCTGGCCCAGGCGCTGGAGGCCGACGAGCTGGCCCGGGCCGCCCAGGCCCTGGGTCAGGTCTTGCCCGGCGACGAGGCGGCCCTGCTGGATGCCGCGCAGGCGCGCGTCGAGGCGGCGCTGACGCCGGTGCTGACGACGCTGGGGCCGGGCTGAGTCGCCCGCGTGCAAGCGCGGCGCAAACGGTGTAGGCTCGCCGCCACCTCCAGCCCTTCCTTCCCCGCAAGAGGAACATCCGATGATCAAGTTCACCGTCAACGGCAAGCCCGTTTCGCTCGACGCCGATCCCAACGAACCCCTGCTGTGGGCGCTGCGCGAAGACCTGCAGCTGACCGGCACCAAATTCGGCTGTGGCATGGCGCTGTGCGGCGCCTGCACCGTGCATCTGGATGGCCAACCGATCCGCTCCTGCTCGACCCCCATCTCGGCCGCCGCCGGCAAGAAGGTCACCACCATCGAGGGCATCGCTGCCAGCAAGACCGGCAAGGCCGTGCAGGCCGCCTGGGTCAAGATCGATGTGCCGCAGTGCGGCTACTGCCAGAGCGGCCAGATCATGAGCGCCTGTGCGCTACTGGCCGGCAAGAAAAAGCCCAGCGATGCCGATATCGACGGCGCGATGAGCGGCAACCTGTGCCGCTGCGGCACCTACAACCAGATCCGCGCCGCCATCCATGACGCCGCCGCTTCGCTGGCCAAGGGAGGCTGATCATGACCAGCACCAACCGCCGCGAATTTCTCCAGTCGGGTGCCGCGCTGAGCCTGGGCTTTGCCTTGCCCTTGCAGGGCGCCCGCGCCCAGGCCAGCAATACCTTCGCGCCCAATGCCTGGCTGCGCATCACGCCCGACAACAAGATCACCGTGATCTGCGGCTCGGCCGAGATGGGCCAGGGCGTGCTGACCGCGATCCCGATGCTGGTGGCCGAGGAACTGGACGCCGACTGGAGACTGGTCGGCGTCGAGCAGGCCCCGGTCGACCAGGCCTATAACAACCCGATGTTCGGCATGCAGGCCACCGGCGGCAGCACCACGGTGCGCGCCCACTGGCTGCCGGTACGCCAGGCCGGTGCGGCCGCGCGCGAGATGCTGGTGGCCGCCGCTGCGGCGCACTGGAAGGTCGAGCCGGCCGGCCTGCGCACCGAGGCCGGCCATGTGATCGGCGCCGGCGGCAAGAAGCTGGCCTATGGCGCACTGGTGGAAGCCGCCGCGCAGCAGCCGGTGCCGGCCAAGCCGACCCTGAAGGCCAGCAAGGACTTCAAGATCCTGGGCAAGCCGACACGCCGCCTGGACACGCCGGCCAAGGTCAATGGCACGGCCAAGTTCGGCATCGACGCCCAGGTCGAGGGCATGCTGGTCGCGGTGATGGCGCGCGCGCCGATTGCCGGCGCCAAGCCCAGGAGCATGGACGAGGCCAAGGCCCGCGCCATCAAGGGCGTGCAGCAGCTCATCACGATACCCGGCGGTGTCGCGGTGCTGGCCGATGGCTACTGGGCCGCCAAGCAGGGCCGCGATGCGCTCGCCGTGCAATGGGATATGGGCGCGCATGCCGAGCTGTCCAGCGCCAAGGTCAGCGCGATGCTGGCCGAGGCCGCCGACAAGGCCGGCGCGGTGGCCTTCGAGCAGGGCAGCGTCAAGGATGCGGTGGCCGCAAGCCCCGCAGGCAAGCTCAGCGCCACCTATGAAGTGCCCTATCTGGCCCACGCCTGCATGGAACCGCTGAACTGCCTGGCCTGGGTCAAAGGCGATGAGGTCACGATCTGGGCCGGCACGCAGAGCCAGGGGCCCGCGCAAGGCATTCTGGGCCAGGTGGCCCAGGTCACGCCGGCCAAGGTCAAGGTCAACACCTTGCTGCTGGGCGGGGGCTTCGGGCGCCGCTTCGCGCCCGACTTCGCCATCGACGCGGTGCTGCTGTCCAAGGCCAGCGGCCGGCCGGTCAAGCTGATCTACACCCGCGAAGACGATATGGCGGCCGGCTACTACCGCCCGGCCTCGCTGGTGCGCTTCGAAGCCGCGCTGGACGACAAGGGCCGGGCCACCGCGCTGCGCGCCGACATCGGCAGCCCCTCCATCATGGCGGCCTCGGGCTTTATGAAGATTCCGGAGAACGGCGTCGACGCGATGGCGGTCGAGGGTCTGGCCGACCAGCCTTACGACATCCCGAACCAGCGCATCGCCTACGGCCGCGCCGAGCCCGGCCCACAGGTCTGGTTCTGGCGCTCGGTGGGTCATTCGCAGAACGCCTTCTTCATCGAGAGCTTTGTCGACGAGCTGGCCGCTGCGGCCAAGGCCGACCCGCTGCAGTTCCGCCTGGCCCTGCTGGCCAAGAAGCCGCGCCACAAGGCCGTGCTGGAGGCGGCGGCGGCCAAGGCCGGCTGGGGCAAGCCGCTGGCCAAAGGGCGCTTTCGCGGCATCGCGGTGGCCGAGAGCTTCGGCAGCTATGTCGCCGAGGTCGCCGAGATCTCGGTGGGTGACGATGGCACGCCCAGGGTGCATCGCGTCGTCGCGGCCGTCGATTGCGGCCAGACCGTCAATCCGCTGACCATCGCGCGCCAGATCGAGGGCGGCATCGTCTACGGCCTGTCGGCCGCGCTGTACGGCAAGATCACCCACAAGGACGGCCGGGTCGAGCAGGGCAATTTCCACGACTACCCGGTGCTGCGCCTGAGCGAGATGCCCAAAGTCGAGGTCCATATCCTGCCCAGCCAGGAAGCGCCCGGCGGCATCGGCGAGCCCGGCACGCCGCCGATCGCGCCGGCCCTGGCCAATGCGATCTTCGCGGCCACCGGCAAGCGCATCCGCAGCCTGCCGATCGACACCGCGCTGCTGAAGAAGGCCTGATGTAGCGAGGCGCCTTCTTCATCGAGGCTTCATCGCGGTGGCGGCACAGTGGCCGCCACCATGCAGCGAGGAGCGTCGATGAAGCCCATCCCCACCACCCGCCGGACCGCCCTGGTGGCGGGTCTTGCCCTGCTGGCGGCCTGCGCCCAGGTCAGCCTGCAGGACGAGGCCATCACGGCACTGCGCATCGAGGGTCCGGTGGACCTGGTGCTGGACGCAAGCGCGGCCAAGAGCGAGCAGCTCAAGGGCTTGCGCCGTGCGCGCGAGGGCAACACCCTGGTGCTCAGCGCAGACCCCGGCCAGCGCGGCCGGCTGTCGGCGCGGCTGCCGCTGCCGGCGCGGCTGAGCCGGCTCAGCATCGCCGGCGGCGCCGATGTCGCGCTGCCCGAATTGCAGGCCGAGCTGATCAGCCTGGAGCTCAGCGGCAGCGGCCGGCTCAGCCTGGACCGGCTGCGGGCCCGCCAGCTGCTGATCGACATCAGCGGCTCGGGCGATCTGCGCCTGGGCCGGGTCGAGATCGGCGAACGCGCCGAGGCCAAGCTCGGCGGCTCCGGCGATCTGCATATCGAGCGCCTGCGCGCGCCGCACTGGCAGGCCAGCCTGCAGGGTTCGGGTGCGGTGCATGCGGCCGGCTGGGCTGCTCAGCAGCAGTGGCGCATCAGCGGCTCTGGCGGCGTGCAGGCCGGCGCACTGGACGGCCAGCATCTCGAGCTGGCCTGCTGGGGCAGCGGCGACAGCCAGCTGGGGCGCAGCGAGCGGCTGCTGCTGCGGCTGTATGGCTCGGGCGATGTGGCCTACGCCGGCGAGCCCGCGCTGCAACTGCGCCAGCTGGGCTCGGGCGGCGCGCGCTCGCGCGGGTCCTGAGCCGGGGCTTCAGGCCTCGGCGGGCTGCAGCGCCGCGCCGCGCACCGCCTCGATCAAGGCCTGCACCAGGGCCAGATCCTCGGGGCCCATCAGACCGGCCCGCATCAGCGAGGCACGCTCCAGCTCGCGCAAGCGCCAGGCGAACTCGCGCACCAGGGCCAGCACCTCCTGCTGCACCTCGGGATCGCGGCGCGCCAGCAGGCGCATCACATGCTCGGGCCCGTGCAGGTCCAGGCCCGCGCTGCTGAAGGACTGCTGCAGCTGGTCGATGCGCTGCCCGCACAGCGCCAGCATGCTGCGCAGCTCGGGCGAGCCCTCGCTCAGCCGCTCGCGCAGCTGCGGCCGGATCTCGCGAAAGCGCTGCAGCAGCTCCGACACCCGCAGCGCCTGCGGCAAGGCCGCCTCCAGGCTGCGATGCTCGTCGGCCAGATGGCCGCCGGCATCGCTGGCTCGGCCGGCGGCGCGCAAGGCCTCCAGCAGTGCCGGGCCGAACTCGCCCGGGATCAGGCGCGTCGCCACGCTGGCATGGGCCACCAGGCTGGACCCGCTCTCCAGCAGGCCCATCAGCCACTCGGCCGCCGCCAGCGCCTGGGCCTCGATGCCGAACTGCTCGCCGGCCAACCCGCGCGGGTAGCCGAAGCCATCGAGCCGCTCGTGGTGGCTGAGCACCAGCTCGGCCAGCGCCGGCCCTGCGCCGTCCATGCCTTGCAAGACCCGCTGGCCGACCAGCGGATGGGTGACGATGTGCTTCCACTGTTCGGCCTGCAGCGGCGTGTCGCGGCGCAGATAGGCGGGGTCGATATAGAGCTCGCCGACGTCGTGCACCAGGCCGGCCAGCGCGAGCCGGCGCTGGGCCTCGATGTCGCCGCCGAGCAGGCGCCGCGCCAGCGCCCGCGCCATCAGGGCCACGCCCACCGCATGGCGCAGCCGATCGGCGCCGCCATCGGCATAGACGCTCAGCAGCAATTGCAGCGGGACGCTCAGGCGCAGCCGGGTCAGCGCCAGCGGCACCGCCGGCTCGGCACCGCACAAGGCGCGCAGCAGCGGGTAGTCGTCCAGCAGGGCCGCCGCCACCGGGCCGAAGCGCTCCGGCGTCAGGCCGCCCTCGACCCGCAGGCAGTCCTCCAGCGGCTTCGCCAGCTTGTGCTGCAGCAGGCGCTCACGCGTCGCCTCGTCCAGCTTCGCGCCCTTGGCCAGCAGCTTCTGGCCGCTGCCGCTGACAATATCCTCGCTGGCCTCGACGCCGCTGCGCCCGGCGCTGACCATCACATGGTCGAGGTAGTGCGGGTTGACCGTCGCGCTGTCCATGAGCCGCTCCCTGATGGTCCTGGCCGCCCATTGTGGCGGCGCCCGGCCGCCAAAGTCCAGGGCCTCAGCCGGCTTCGGTGGCCGGCGTGTAGCCCGCCTCGCTGAGCGCCCGGGCCAGCACCTCGCGGCCCAGCTCGCTGCCGATGCGCACGCGCCGGGCCTCGCGTTCGAACTCCAGCGTCGCCGCAGCGTCCAGCTCCTTGACGGTCTCGGTGACGGTGGCGACGCAATGGCCGCAAGTCATATCGGGCAGATGGAATTGATGCATGGTGCTGGTACTCCTGTGGATGGGGGATGTCGGCAGCTTAAAGTCTGCCATCGTGGCAAGGTCAAGCCCAATTTGAGGCTTGACCTTCCCATAATGGCAAGCTCCAGACTGCCCTCATGAACACCATCACCACCCTGCCCATCAGCGGCATGAGCTGCGCGTCCTGCGTCGGCCGTGTCGAAAAAGCCCTGCGCGCGGTTGCCGGCGTCAGCCGGGCCGAGGTCAACCTGGCCAGCGAGGCAGCGACCGTCGCCGGCCCGGCCGGGCTGGACGCGCTGCGCGCGGCCATCGAGAAGGCCGGCTACGGGCTGCGGACACAAGACCTGACCCTGACCATCACCGGCATGAGCTGTGCCTCCTGCGTCGGCCGGGTCGAGAAGGCCTTGCGCAAGCAGCCGGGCGTGCTGAGCGCCGAGGTCAACCTGGCCACCGAGACCGCCAGCGTGCGCCTGCTGGCCGGCCAGTCAACCGAGGCGCTGCTGCAGGCCGTCGCCAAGGCCGGCTACAGCGCGGCATTGAAGGAGGATGCCGCGGGCGAGGCCAGGCCGGCCTGGGCGCACAGCGGCTGGCCGGTGCTGATCGCGGCGCTGCTCTCGGCCCCGCTGGTCGTGCCGATGCTGGGCATGCTGGCGGGCCGGCACTGGATGATTGATGGCTGGCTGCAGCTGCTGCTGAGCGCGCCGGTGCAGTTCTGGCTGGGCGCGCGCTTCTACAAGGCCGGCTGGGCCGCTGCCCGGGCCGGCAGCGGCAATATGGACCTGCTGGTGGCGCTGGGCACCAGCGCGGCCTTCGGCCTGAGCCTCTACCACCTGCTGGGGGGTGCCTCGGCCCATGCGTTGTACTTCGAGTCCTCGGCCGTCGTGATCACCTTGGTGCTCTTGGGCAAGTGGCTGGAAGCGCGCGCCAAGCGCCAGACCACGGCGGCGATCCGTGCGCTGCAGGCGCTGCAGCCACAGACCGCCCGCGTCATCCGAGACGGCCGCGAGCAGGAGCTGCCGCTGGCCGCGCTGCGCCTGGGCGATGAGCTGATCGTGCGGCCCGGCGAGCGCATCCCGGTCGACGGCGAGCTGCTGGAGGGCCGCAGCCAGGTCGACGAGTCGCTGATCACCGGCGAGAGCCTGCCGGTGGACAAGCAGCCCGGCGCGCGGCTGACGGGCGGCAGCGTCAACGGCGAGGGCCTGCTGCGCCTGCGCTGCAGCGCGCTGGGCGCCGAGTCGACGCTGGCCCGCATCGCCCGCATGGTCGAGGACGCGCAAGGCCACAAGGCGCCGATCCAGCGCCTGGTCGACCAGGTCAGCGCCATCTTCGTGCCGGTGGTGCTGGTGATCGCGCTGATCACGCTGCTGGGCTGGGGACTCGGTATCGGCGACTGGGGGCAGGCCTGGCTCAACGCGGTCGCGGTGCTGGTGATCGCCTGCCCCTGTGCGCTGGGTCTGGCCACACCGGCCGCCATCATGGCCGGCACCGGTGTCGCCGCCCGCCACGGCATCCTGATCAAGGACGCCCAGGCGCTGGAACAGGCGCACCGGCTGCAGCTGGTGGCGCTGGACAAGACCGGCACCCTGACCGAAGGCCGGCCGCAGCTGATCGCGGCCGAGGGGGCGCCGGAGCTGCTGCGCTGGGCCGCCGCGCTGCAGGCGGGCAGCGAGCATCCGCTGGCGCATGCGGTGATGAATGCCGCACATGAGGCGGCGCAAGACCTGGTCCTGCCGGAGAGCAGCGCGCTGCGCGCGGTGGCCGGGCGCGGCGTCCAGGCCCGCGTCGAGCAGCAAGACCTGGCCCTGGGCAGCGGCCGCTGGATGCAGGAGCTGGGCGTCGACCTGGGCCCGCAGCAGGCCCGTGCCTCCGCCTTACAGGCCGAGGGCCGCACTGTGTCCTGGCTGGCGGCGATCGGCGATCAGCCGCGGCTGATCGGCCTGCTGGCCTTCGGCGATGCCTTGAAGCCCCAGGCCGCCGTCGCCGTGCAGCGCCTGCAGGCGCTGGGCATACGCACCCTGCTGCTCAGCGGCGACAACGCCGGCAGCGCCCAGGCGGTGGCCAAGACACTGGGCATCGACGAGCTGCGCGCCGAGCTGCTGCCCGAGGACAAGGCCCGCATCATCGCGCAACTGAAGGCCCAGGGCCGGCATGTCGCGATGGTCGGCGACGGCATCAACGACGCACCGGCGCTGGCGGCCGCCGACGTCGGCATGGCCATGGCCACCGGCACCGAGGTCGCGATGGCGGCGGCCGGCATCACGCTGATGCGCGGCAACCCGGCCCTGGTCGCCGATGCGATCGATATCTCCAAGCGTACCTACGCCAAGATCCGGCAGAACCTGTTCTGGGCCTTCGCCTACAACGTCGTCGGCATCCCGCTGGCGGCGCTGGGCTATCTGAACCCGGTGATCGCCGGTGCGGCAATGGCGCTGTCCAGCGTCTCGGTGCTGGGCAATGCGCTGCTGCTGAAGCGCTGGAAGGGCCTGGCGACATGAGCACGCTGTTCAATATCGGCGAGGCGGCCGCGCGTTCGGGCGTCTCGGCCAAGATGCTGCGGCACTACGAGTCGCTGGGCCTGCTGCCTCAGGTCGCGCGCACCGAGGCCGGCTACCGGCTCTATTCGGACAAGGAGGTGCACACGCTGCGCTTCATACGCCGCGCCCGCGATCTGGGCTTCTCGATCGCCGAGATCACCGAGCTGCTCAAGCTCTGGCAGAACCGCCGGCGCGCCAGCAGCGAGGTCAAGCGCATCGCGCTGGCCCATGTGGCCGACCTGGACCGCCGCCTGGCCGAGATGACGGCGATGAAGCGCAGCCTGGAGGCCTTGGCCAGCTGCTGCCATGGCGACGAGCGGCCCGACTGTCCCATCCTCGACGGTCTGTCTGAGGCATGATCGCCGCTCTGACGAAAGGAGCCCTCAATGGCCTTGATTGAACGTTTCACCGCCAAGCAAGGCGAGGTCGGCGGCCTGCCGATCAGCCGTGCGCTGCCGGTCGTGGGCCGCCGCACCGTCGGCGCCTGGTGCTTCATGGACCATGCCGGCCCGGCCACGCTGGCGCCGGGCCAGGGCATGCGGGTCGGCCCGCATCCGCACACCGGGCTGCAGACCTTCAGCTGGATGATAGAAGGCGAGATCCTGCACCGCGACTCGCTGGGCAGCGAGCAGGTCCTGCGCGCCGGCCAGGTCAATCTGATGACGGCCGGGCGCGGCATCTGCCACTCGGAGGAGTCGCTGACCGATAGGCTGCAGCTGGCCCAGCTGTGGATCGCCTTGCCGGAGCACAGCCGCTTCGGCCCGCCGCGCTTCGAACATTTCGCCGCGCTGCCGCAGCTGAGCCTGGGCGGCTTCGCGGGCACGCTGCTGGTCGGCAGCCACGGTGGCGCGCGCTCGCCGGTGCCCAGCGATACCGAGCTGCTGGGCATGGACCTGGCCTGTGCCGCTGCGGCCGAGGCCGAGCTGGCGCTGCAAACTCATTTCGAACACGGGCTGATGGCGCTGGAAGGCGAGCTGACGCTGCAGCTGGACGACGGCGAGACCGCCTCGCTGCAGCCCGGCGAGCTGCTGTATCTCGCGCCCGGCCAGACCCGGCTGCAGCTGCGCAGCACGGCGGCCGCGCGGCTGCTGCTGCTGGGCGGCCCGCCCTTCCCGGAGCCGCTGCTGCTGTGGTGGAACTTTGTCGGCCGCAGCCCCGACGAGATCCGCCGGTTCGCGGCCGACTGGAACGCCGGCCAGGGCTTTGGCGAGGTCAGGGGCTATGACGGCGAGCGCCTGCTGGCGCCCGAGGTGCCGGCGCTGCGCGCGCCCTGATCTCAGGGGTCGAGATCGATCTGCGCACTCGGCTCGGCGCTGATGCGCGGGCCGAAGCTGCTGATCTCGGACAGCGTGACATTGTGGTGCTCGCGGATGAAGGCAGCACCGGCATGCGGCTTGTCGTGCGTGGTGTGCGCATCGGCCGCCAGCACGACCTCGAAACCCAGCGCGGCGGCGCGGCGCGCGGTCGTGTCGACGCAGAACTCGCTGGCATAGCCGCACAACACGACGCGCCGGCGGCCATGCTTGGCCAGCCAGTCCGCCAGACCGGTGCGCAGAAAGGAATCCGGCGTGGTCTTGCGCAAGAGCGCATCGCCGACGCCGATATTCAGCTTCGACTCCAGCAGCCAGCTGTCCGAGTGAAAGGCCAGCAGACCCTCGGCGGTCTCATGCTGGATGAAGGCCACCGGCACACGCTCCTGATGCGCCCGGGCGGTCAGCGCATTGATGCGCGCCACCACCGCATCGGCCTCGAAGGGCCGCGGCTCGGGCTCGAACAGCCCGCGCTGCACATCGATGACAAGAACAGCGGTTTCGCTCATGGACGACTGCTTTCACTGCGGCCAGGCCGGGACTCGTCAGTCTATACCCGGCCCGCCGCAGCAATGGCTCACTCAGGCCAGCTTCCCCGTCTGGAAGTCACGCACCGCCTGCATCAGCTCGGCCTGGGTGTTCATCACGAAGGGGCCGTACTGCGCGATCGGTTCGTCCAGCGGCTTGCCGGCGATCAGGATCGCGCGGGTCGGCTCGTCGCCGGCGCTCAGCCGCACACCGTCGCTGCCCGGCGTGTTGGCCAGTATCGCCATGCGTTGCGGCGGCACCGTGCAGCCGGTCTCGAAGCGCAGCGCGCCGCGATAGACGTAGACAAAGGCGTTGTGCGTCTCGGGCAGCAGCTGCTCGAAGCTCGCACCGGGCGCCAGATGCAGGTCCAGGTACAGCGGCTCGGTGTGCTCGCGCTGCACCGCGCCCTTGACGCCATGGCTTTCGCCGGCGATCACGCGCACCTTGACGCCGTCCCGTTCGAACTCCGGGATCTCGGTGCTGGCGATGTCGCGGTACCAAGGGTCACGCAGCTTGTCCTTGGCCGGCAGATTCAGCCACAGCTGGAAGCCTTCCATCCGGCCCTGCTGCTGCTCGGGCAGCTCGCTATGGATCACGCCGCGGCCGGCGGTCATCCATTGCACGCCACCGCCCTCGATCAAGCCCTCGTTGCCGGCCGAGTCGCGGTGCCGCATCCGGCCTTCGAGCATATAGCTGATGGTCTCGAAGCCGCGGTGCGGATGGTCGGGAAAGCCGGCGATGTAGTCATCGGCCTGGTCCGAGCCAAAGGCGTCCAGCATCAGAAAGGGGTCCAGGCGGCGCTGCAAAGTGTTGGTCAGCACGCGGGTCAGCTTGACCCCGGCGCCGTCGCTGGTCGCCTGGCCGGCGACCAGTCGCTCCACCGCGCGCGGCTGGGTCAGCGTCAGTGTGGTGGTGCTCATGGTCGGTGCTCCTTGTCGATAGGGATTGAAATGAATTAGACCGTAGCCGGGCTGAACAGCTCGGCGATCTGCGCACGGGCGCCGGCCACCGCGGCGGCTTCGGCATCCGGGCCCATCGCCAGGCCTTCGGCATAGATGAAGCTGACATCGCTCATGCCCAGGAAGCCCAGCACGGTCTTCAGATAGGGCACCATGGTGTCGCTGGGCTGGTCGCGGTAGACGCCGCCGCGGGCCAGCACCACATAGACCTTCTTGCCCTTGACCAGGCCTTCGGGGCCGTTGGCCGTGTAGCGGAAGGTGGTGCCGGCGCGGGCCACCGCGTCGATCCAGTTCTTCAGCTGGGTCGGGATGCCGAAGTTGATCATCGGCGCGCCGATCACGATCACGTCCTGGGCTTGCAGCTCATTGATCAGCGCATCGTTCTCGGCCACGCGGGCATTCTGCTCGGCGCTGCGCGCATCGGCCGGGGTGAACAGGGCGCCCAGTGCCGCCTCGTCCATCACCGGGGTCGGGTTCAGGCCCAGGTCGCGCACGGTGACACTGGCGCCGGGATGCTGGGCCTTCAGCGCCTCGACCAGTTCGCTGGCCAGACGGGTGGAGAAAGAGCCTTGGCCGTCCTGGACACGACGGGCGCTGGAGTTGATTTGCAGAACGTTCATGGTGGTGCTCCGGTAGTGGGTTGGGTCGTCGTCTTGACGATGACTCCAATGTATTGGGCAGACTCGCGAGACAGAAGACGGTAGTCTGGATAAGATCGTTCCACCAACGAGACAATCACGCCGATATGAGCCTGGACGCCGACGATCTACTGCTGTTTGCCCGCGTGGCCGAGGCCGGCTCCTTCAGCCGCGCCGCCGAGCGGGTCAAGCTGCCCAAATCCACCGTCTCGCGCCGCCTGGCGGCACTCGAAGAACGGCTGGGCGAGAAGCTATTGCAGCGCAGCACACGCCGCCTGACCCTGACCGAGTTCGGCCAGGGCGTGCTGGAACATGCGCGGGCGGTGGCCGCCGAGGTGGACGGCGCGCTGTCGCTGGCCCTGCACCGCCAGCAGCGCCCGACCGGACGGCTGCGGGTCTCGATGCCGGCCGACTTCGCCCACCAGGCACTGGCGACTATGCTGTGCACCTTTGCCCTGGAGTATCCGGAGGTGTCGCTGGAGCTGGACCTGTCGCCGCGCCGGGTCGATCTGATCGCCGAGGGCTTCGATCTGGCGGTGCGCATGGGCGATCTGCCCGAGGACAGCCAGCTCGCCGCGCGCCGTCTGGCCCTGTTCACGAACAGCCTGTATGCCGCCCCCAGCTATCTGCGCCTGCATGGAGAACCGCAGCTGCCCGAGGCCCTGGGCAGCATGCATGGGCTGATGATTCTGTCGCGCTCCGGCGAGCCCATGCCCTGGAGCCTGCGGCGCGGCAGCGAGGGCCTGGCGTGGCAAGGCGTGCCCGACAAGCGCAGCCTGGTCAACGCGCCCGATATGCTGCTGCGCCTGGCCTGCGCCGGCGTCGGCATCACGGCCGTGGGCGACCACTTCGCCCAGCCCTATGTCAGCCGCGGCGAACTGGTGCGCGTGCTGCCCGACTGGGAGCTGGAGCCGGCCGCCTGCTGGGCGGTCTTCCCCGGACGTCGGCTGATGCCGCTGCGCACCCGGGTCTTTATCGAAGCGATGGCCACGGCGCTGTCGGCCTGCCCGGGCCAGTGATGCTGCCTCACTCCGGAGGCCGGAAGCCGACCTCCACCGTGGCCACCCGGGTCTTGCTGATCGGCGCGAAACGCCAGCGCGCCACCGCCGCCAGCACGCTGGCGACCAGGCGCTGATTGCTGGACTTCAGCGCCTCGGGCGCCTGCACCGAGCCATCGGGCTTGACCTCGAACTGCACCAGCACCGAGCCGCTGCCGCGGCCACGCAGCAGCACCGCCGGGTACTCGGGCTCGACCCGCTCGATCAGCCGCAGCGGCTCTTCCGGTGGCTCGGGGGCAGGCGGCGCTGCCGCCAGCGCGGCGACGGCCGGGCTGGGCATGGCCGGGCTGGCAGCCTGCGCAGCGAGTGCCACCGCCTGGGTGGCAGGCTCGGGCGGGGCCGCGGTGGCCACGAGCGGCTGCTCGGGCCCGGGCATGGGCTCTGCTTGAGACTGCTGCGCCAGCGCCGGCCGCTCCGGCGGCGCTGACCTGACGGCGACGGGGGCCGTGGCCGGCCTTGCCGGCGCCTCGGCCGCCGGCGCCACTCTGGGCTTGGCCGGTGCCTTGTCGGCATGGAAGCGTATCCACTGGTAGACCTTGTCGGCATCGCGCTTGGCCCGCTCGGCCGCACTGAGTTTGGCCTTGGCCTCGAGATCGCCGAGATCCTGCGCCAGGCCGGGGCCGCCGCTCAGTGTCAATGCCATGGCGAGCCCGGCGAACACGCCGGCCCTGTGATGCCGCAAGCTGATCTTCATCCATCCCTCCCTGGTCTGGTGTGGACACTGCGGCAGGTCTTCTGGATCGCCGCCTGTGCGTCAAGCGCCCGAAGTGTAGGCAGCAAGCCCCCCCGAACAGGCTCCGGGTTTGCACCGACTCTTGCCAAACTGTTCACACCTGACCCTATACTGCGCGCCTGCTCCGGGGTGCCCTGCTGCGCTTGATTAAGAAGTCTTAATGAAGCGTCGGGCTGAGATGTGGTGGAAGCCATGGTCCCGCTGAACTTGATCCGGTTTGTACCGGCGTAAGAAGAGCCTGCTCGCCTCCCCATGCCCCGGGTGCGAGCCCTGCCCGCTTCGCGCGCCCGTCCCCAGCCGTTCCAAGACCAGTCTCCGGGGTTCACCTGGAGACCGTCATGAACAGCATCACCGAACCGACTGCGCTGGATCAGAGCATCGCGCTGAGCCGCGAACCCCTGCCCGCGTCGACCAAGATCTATCTGGCCGGCGAGCGCCATCCCGAGCTGCGCGTGCCGATGCGTGCGATCGCGCTGACGAACGGCGAGACCGTCACCGTCTACGACCCCTCCGGCCCCTACACCGACCCGGCCGCCGCCATCGACGTGCGGCGCGGCCTGCCCACGCCACGCGCCGCCTGGGTCGAGGCTAGACAGGACACCGAGGCCTACGAGGGCCGCCGCATCCAGCTGATCGACGACGGCCTGCGCGACCAGGCCCAGCAGCTCAAGCTGCACGAGATCAGCGCCGGCCTGCAGCGCACGCCGCGCCGCGCCAAAGGCGGCATCGGTGCGGGCACAAATGTCACGCAGCTGCACTACGCGCGCCGCGGCATCGTCACGCCGGAGATGGAGTTCGTCGCGATCCGCGAGAACCAGCGCCATGAATGGATGCGCGAGTACGAGGCCGACGCCGAGCGCGAGGCCCGGCTGAAGGGCCAGTCCTTCGGTGCCAGCATTCCCGAGCTGATCACGCCCGAGTTCGTGCGCGACGAGATCGCCCGTGGCCGCGCCATCATCCCGGCCAATATCAACCACACCGAGCTGGAGCCGATGGCGATCGGCCGCAACTTCCTGGTCAAGGTCAACGCCAATATCGGCAACTCGGCGGTCACCTCATCCATCGAGGAAGAGGTCGAGAAGATGGTCTGGGCCACGCGCTGGGGCGCCGACACGGTGATGGACCTCTCGACCGGCCGCAACATCCACACGACGCGCGACTGGATCGTGCGCAACAGCGCCGTGCCCATCGGCACCGTGCCCATCTACCAGGCGCTGGAGAAGGTCGGCGGCGTGGCCGACGACCTGACCTGGGCGCTGTTCCGCGACACCTTGATCGAGCAGGCCGAGCAGGGCGTCGACTACTTCACCATCCATGCCGGCGTGCGCCTGCCCTTCATCCCGATGACGGTCAAGCGCCGCACCGGCATCGTCTCGCGCGGCGGCTCCATCCTGGCCAAGTGGTGCATCGCCCACCATCAGGAGAATTTCCTCTACACGCATTTCGAGGAGATCTGCGAGATCATGAAGGCCTACGACGTCAGCTTCTCGCTGGGCGACGGCCTGCGGCCCGGCTCGCTGTCGGACGCCAACGACGAGGCCCAGTTCGCCGAACTGCGCACCCTGGGCGAGCTCACGAAGATCGCCTGGAAGCACGATGTGCAGACCATGATCGAGGGCCCGGGCCATGTGCCTATGCACCTGATCCAGGCGAACATGACCGAGCAGCTGAAGCACTGCGACGAGGCGCCGTTCTACACGCTGGGGCCGCTGACCACCGACATCGCGCCCGGCTACGACCACATCACCAGCGGCATCGGCGCCGCGATGATCGGCTGGTTCGGCTGCGCGATGCTCTGCTACGTCACGCCCAAGGAGCATCTGGGCCTGCCCGACCGCGACGATGTGAAGGCCGGCCTGATGGCCTACAAGATCGCGGCGCACGCGGCCGATATCGCCAAGGGCCACCCGGGCGCGCGCGCGCGCGACGACGCGCTGTCCAAGGCCCGTTTCGAGTTCCGCTGGACCGACCAGTTCAACCTCGGCCTGGACCCCGACACCGCGCGCGAGTTCCATGACGAGACCCTGCCCAAGGACAGTGCCAAGGTCGCGCACTTCTGCTCGATGTGCGGCCCGAAGTTCTGCTCGATGAAGATCACGCAGGAGGTTCGCGATTACGCCGCCGCCCAGCAGGGCATGGCCGACAAGAGCGCCGAGTTCAAGGCCCAGGGCAGCGAGCTCTACATCCCCATCAAGACCGTGCTCTGAAAATGAGGCCCCCACGCTCGCTTTGCTCGCTGCTCCCCGAGGGGGCGCAGGCCTCCCTTGGGGTGGCCCGGCGGGAGCCCTGATGGCACGCATCGCCATCGCCGGCGCCGGCCTGGCCGGCCGCCTGTTCGCCTGGGCGCTGGCGCGGGCGGGGCACAGCGTCGAGGTCTTCGACCCCGCGCTCGGCCCCGGACCCAGCTTCGACGGCCAGGGCGCGGCCGCCTTCACCGCCGCCGGCATGTTGAGCCCGCTGGCCGAGCAGGAGTGCGGCGGGGAGGCGATCGCCGCCCTCGGCTGGCAAAGCCTCGCTCTGTGGCCCGGCATCGTGGGCCGGCTCAAAGCACCGGTACGCCTCAGGGTGCAAGGCAGCCTGCTGCTGGCCCATCGCAGCGACCGGGGCACGGCGGCGCGGGCGCTGGCCCGCATGCCCGGTGCGCAGGACCTGAGCCCGGATCAGCAGCGCGCGCTGGAGCCGGCGCTCGCGCCGGGGCTGTGCGCCTGGCTGCTGCCCGGCGAGGGCCTGATCCACCCGGTCGAGGCAATGGCGGCCCTGCATGCCGAGGCGGCCGGCGTGGCCTGGCATTGGCAGCAGGCCGTGAGCGCGGTCGAACCTGGCCGCCTGCAACTGACCGGCGGCCGATATGTCCACGCCGACTGGGCCATAGACACGCGCGGCCTGGGCGGCCGGCCCGAGCTGCCGAGCCTGCGCGGCGTGCGCGGCGAGGTGGTGGCGCTGGCGCTGCCGGGCCACGGCTTGCAGCGCCCGCTACGTCTGCTGCACCCGCGCCACCGCGTCTATCTGGTGCCACGCAGCGAGCACGAGCTGATCGTCGGCGCCAGCGAGATCGAGAGCGAGGACCGCAGCCCGGTCAGCCTGCGCAGCGCGGTGGAGCTGATGGCGGCGGCCCACAGCGTGCTGCCGGCGCTGGCCGAGGCCCGCATCAGCCGGCTGGACCGCCACCTGCGCCCCGCCCTGCCCGACAACCTGCCGCACAGCCATCATGAGCCCGGCCTGCTGCGGCTGAACGGCCTGTACCGCCACGGTTGGCTGCTGGCCCCGGCGCTGGTGCAGCGCCTGCTGGGCGAAAGCGCTCTCGCTTCCCTGGAAACCACCCCATGATCACCATCCATCTGGACGAACAAGCGCTGCAGCTGCCGCCCGGCAGCACGCTGGCCGAGCTGCTGGTCCGACAGCAGCGCGCACCCGAGAGCGTGGCCACCGCCCGCAATGGCGAGTTTGTCGCCCGCGAGGCAAGACCTGGCACCGTGCTGAGCCACGGCGACCGTATCCTGCTCTTCAAACCGATTGTCGGAGGCTGATATGGATGATGTCTTGAGCATCGACGGCGTCGCACTGCGCAGCCGCCTCTTCCTCGGCACGGCCGGCTACCCCAGCCCGCAGGTCCTGCAGCACGCGATACTCGCCAGCGGCAGCATGCTGCTGACCGTGGGCCTGAAGCGCACCCTGCAGGCGGGCGACAACGGCGCGCTCGCGCAGGCCCTGGCGAGCGCCCAGGCCCAGGGCGCACGGCTGCTGCCGAACACCGCCGGCTGCCGCACGGCCCGCGAAGCGGTGCAGCTGGCGCAGATGGCGCGCGAGCTCTACGGCACGCACTGGATCAAGCTGGAGGTGGTCGGCGACGAGCTGAGCCTGCAGCCCGACCCCTTCGAGCTGCTCGCGGCCGCCACCGAGCTGGTGCGCGCGGGCTTCACCGTCTTCCCCTACTGCACCGAAGACCTGATCCTGGGCCGGCGCCTGCTGGACGCCGGCTGCGCCGTGCTGATGCCCTGGGGCGCGCCTATCGGTTCGGGCCAGGGGCTGATGAATCTGCAGGGCCTGCGCACGCTGCGCGAGCGCCTGCCCGAGGCGCTGCTGATCATCGATGCCGGCCTCGGCGCGCCCTCGCAGGCCGCGCAGGCGCTGGAGCTGGGCTTCGACGCCGTGCTGCTGAACAGCGCGGTGGCCCAGGCGCGCGATCCGGTGGTGATGGCCGAGGCCTTTCGCGATGCCGTGCGCGCGGGCCGCCAGGCCCGCCTCGCCGGGCTGATGGCACCGCAGGATTTCGCGGTGGCCAGCACGCCGGTCAGCGGCCACGCCTTCCTGCTGGGCTGAACGCCATGGACGAGCCTCTCTATCCCCACCCCAGCCTGTCCTCGCCCTGGATCCAGGCCGTCGACCCCGACACCGACCATACGCCGCCCTGGACGCAAGACCCGACCCCGCCGGTGATCTGGAGCGTGGCCGGCACCGACAGCGGCGGTGGCGCCGGCCTCGCGGCCGACACGCGCGCAGCGGCGGCGATGGGCGTGCATCTGTGCCCGGTGGTGGCGGCCGTCACCGCGCAGAACTCGCTCGGGGTACGGGCCGTGTTCCCGCTGCCCGGAGAGCAGCTGCAGGCCCAGCTGGAGGCGCTGGCCACCGACATGCCGCCGCGCGTCATCAAGACCGGCCTGCTGGCCAGCGTCGCGGCGGTGCGCTCGGTGGCCGAAACGATCGACGCGCTGCGGCGTGAGCACGGCTTTGTCGGCCTGGTGGTCGATCCGGTGCTGGGCGCCAGCGCCGGCGGCGCCAGCTTCGCCGACGAAGCGCTGATCGCCGCCTACCGGGAATGGCTGCTGCCCCGCGCGAGCCTGATCACGCCGAACCGCCGCGAGGCCGCTCGACTGACCGGGCTCGCGGATGGCGTGCCGGCCATGGCCGCCGCGCTGCGGCAGCTGGGTGCACAGGCCGTCTGCATCACCGGCGGGGACGACGCCGCCGAGCTGGCGCTGGACTGGTGGGACGGCCCGCTCAGCCCCTGGCAGCCCGAGCTCGGCGGCACGGCCGGCTGGCTGGCCCTGCCCCGCGTGGCCACGCGCCACCACCATGGCAGTGGCTGCAGCTTTGCCACGGCAGCCGCCGCCGCGCTGGCACGCGGCTTCCCGCTGCCCGACGCGGCGGTGCTGGCCAAGATGCTGAGCTGGACCGCGCTGCGCGACGGCCATGCCGCCGGCGCAGGCGCCGGCCCGCTGCGGCCGGCGCCGGCCTTCATCGCCGAGCCGCTGGCGATGCCGGTGATGAGCTTCGGCGATGAGGCGCTGGATGCGGCAACACTGGCCCGCTGGGGCCGGGTCTTGCGCGGCGAGGTGATCGCAGACCATCGCTGCGGGCTCTACGCGATCACCGACGACGCGGCTCGCGTGGCCGGACTCGCCGCGTCGGGGCTGTTCCCACAGATCCAGCTGCGTGTCAAAGCCGATGCCGGCGAGGATCTGCGCACGGCGATACGCAGGGCCTTGCAAGGCCTGGGGCACGGCAGCCAGCTCTGGATCAACGACCACTGGCGCCTGGCCCTGGAGGAAGGTGCGACGGCCCTGCACCTGGGGCAGCAGGACTGGGCGGCGCTGAGCGATGCAGAACGCAGCCTGCTGCTGCGCGAACGCGAGGTCTGCGGCCTGAAGCTGGGCATCTCCAGCCACAGCCTGTGGGAGCTGGCGCGCGCACGCGGCCTGGCGCCCGGCTATATCGCCTGCGGCCCGGTCTGGCCCACCACGACCAAGGACATGCCCTGGCTGCCGCAAGGTCTGAGCCATTTGCGCTGGTGGGCTCGGATGGCCGGCACACCGGTGCTCGGCATCGGCGGCATCGTCTCGCCCGCGCAGGCCGAGCGCGTGGCGCGCACCGGTGTGGCGGGCGTCTGCCTGGTCAGAGCGCTGGATCAGGGGCCTGCGGTCTGGCCATCTTATGGAGAAGCCTGGATGCGGGGGCAGTGGGCCGAGTAACGGCCGGGGCCGCTGCGCAGGCTACAGTCCCCGGCATGGCATATGAACTCCACTACTGGCCGACCATCCAAGGTCGCGGCGAATTCGTGCGGCTGGCGCTCGAGGCGGCCGGCGCGCCCTATCACGATGTGGCCCGCGGGCCGGAGGAGGCCGGCCAGGGTCTGCCGGCGATGCTGCAGCATCTGCAGGACAGCCGCCAGCCGCACCCGCCTTTTGCGCCGCCCTTTCTGAAGGACGGCAACTTCATGATAGGCCAGACCTCGGCCATCCTGCACTACCTCGGCGCCGAGCTGAAGCTGCTGCCGCGCAGCGAGCAGCTGCGGGCGTGGACCCAGCAGATCCAGCTGACCATCGCCGATATCGTGACCGAGGCGCACGACACCCACCATCCGCTGGGCCCCGACCTGTATTACGAGGACCAGAAGCCCGAGGCACTGCGCCGCGCCCAGGCCTTCTGCAACAGCCGCCTGCCCAAGTTCCTGCCCTGGTTCGAGGCCATCGTGCAGCGCAACCCGGCCGGCACCCGCCATCTGGTCGGCGGCAAGCTGAGCTATGCGGACCTGTCGCTGTTCCAGCTGATCGAAGGCCTGCGCTACGCCTACCCCAAGGCCACGGCCCGCGTGCTGGCCGCCACACCCGGCGTCGTCGCCCTGCATGATCGCGTCGCCGCGCTGCCCAAGGTCGCGGCCTATCTGCGCAGCGAGCGCCGCATCCCGTTCAGCGAGCAGGGCATCTTCCGTTGCTATCCGGAGCTGGATGCCGGCTAGCCTCTAGCGCCGCTGCAGGGTCAAGCCGATCAGCCGCGACACCACAGCCGCCAGATACATCACGCCGACAAACATCTCGATGCTGGCGATGGCGCGCGCCATCGGCCGGATCGGTATCACGTCGCCGATGCCGGTGCTGGACAGCAGCGCGAAGCTGAGAAACATCAGCTCGGTCCAGCTGCGCTGCGCCTCGGGATTGAGCGCCGCCGAGAAGCTGCCCGGCTGCCAGGCCTGCAGCACCAGGAACAGATAGGCAAACGCCCAGGCCAACAGCGTAAACGTGGCGCCGGCGGCGAACAGCTCATCGGTGCTGGCGTGATAGTCCTGCAGCATATAGGCGATCAGACTGCCCGCCGCATAGAAATAGAACACCGCCTCGAGCGCGGCCGACCAGGGATGCAGATAGTCCGCGTCGAAGACGGCCTGCAGCATCAGCAGCAGGATGGCCGGCAGCGCGATGCAGACGCTGATCCAGGTCAGGCCGGGCGTACGCCGCACCATGCCGGTCGTGATCACCAGCACCACGATGCCAAAGGCCCCGAGCGCCACCGGCCCGGCCCGGGTCGACTCCAGCAGCGGATAGAGCAACAGGCCCAGCAACTGCACCAGCAGCAGGATCGCAGAGGGATGGCGGCGAGTCAGCGCAAGCAGGCGGGTATATCGCATGTGCCATTGTCCAACGCCGACGGACGGGCGGCGGCCGCTGCCGTCATCCGGCCAGCTCGGCCCGTCGGTAGTCGCCAAGATCGGCTCTGACTCCGAGCTCCTGTATGAATGCCGCCGGCTCAAAGCCATCGCGCCGGTAGCGCTGCCGCATATGGGTTTTGGCAGCAATCAGATGTGCCGGACTGGTCCATTCGACCAAGGTCATCACGTGGAAGACCTCGGCCGCAACATCAGGCTCCTGGATCAGCACCAGATGCTGCTCGCAGCCGGGCAAGGTGCTCAGCTCGGCATCGATACGCTCGATCTGCTTCAGGAAGCTGCTCAGCGCGGACGAGGGCACGATGAACTTGTCGATGCGATAGCGCGAGTCGGCGGACGGGGTGGCGTGGGACATGGCAGACCTCGGTAATGATCCGGTCCGAGCCCGCGCGGACATCGCGCGGCACCGAACAGGAGCAGCGCGAAGTCTCAGACCTCAAGTAATGTTAAGGTCAAGCAGAATCCACGCGGAATGAAAGGACAAGCGATGACAACAGGCTTGGAGGCCGCCGGCATCGCGCCGACGCTGTCGGTCGGCGAGGTGGCGCGGCGCAGTGGCGTGGCGGTCTCGACGCTGCACTTCTACGAGACCAAGGGCCTGATCAGCAGCAGCCGCAGCGAGGGCAATCAGCGCCGCTATGCGCGCGAGGTGCTGCGCCGCGTCGCCTTCATCCGCGTGGCCCAGCGGGTCGGCATCGGCCTGGCCGAGATCGCCACCGCGCTGGCCGCGCTGCCGCCCAAGGCGGCGCCCAGCCGCGCCGACTGGACCCGGCTGTCGGCCGACTGGCGCGGCGAACTGGACGAGCGCATCGCGCAGCTCAAGAAGCTGCGCGACACGCTGGACGACTGCATCGGCTGCGGCTGCCTGTCGATCGACCGCTGCCGGCTGCGCAATCCGTACGACCGGCTCGCCGACGAAGGGCAGGGGCCGCAGCGGCTGCTGGTCAAGCGCTCGCGCTGAGACAGCGGCGCTTCAGCAGCCTTTGACGGCCCGCACGCCCTTCAGAAAACCGCGCCGCACCGCACCCGCCGCGATGGCGGCCGCGACCTTGCGCGACTGGCGCTCGGCGCCGCTGAGTTTGCGCACCCAGCCGCGGAAAGGCACCACACCCTCGGCGGTGCGCCGCAGCGCGCCAAGAGCGGCATCGCCCGCTGCATCGCTGCCGCGCTCGATCAGGCTGGGATTGCCGGGCTGCGGCGGCGCGTCCAGATCGGGACCCAGGGCCTCGTCGAGAGCACGCAGTTCTTCAGCCGCTGCCGCACAGGCCTGCTCGGCCGGCGGCAGCACATAAGGCGTCTTCAGGGCCTGGCTCAGCACCGCCGGGATCTCGGCGCTGAGCAGGTTCAGATCGTTCAGCGGCGCGCTCACCGCCTGCACCGCATCCGGCTGCTTGGACGCAGCGCAGGCACTCAGCAAGGCGCAGATCAGCGCAAGCGGCAGGATCGCGAGAGGGGGTCTGTTTGTCATGGTCATGGTGGCGGCGGATCTTACGACGCTGGCGGCGCATATCTGTTTCCCGCATGTCCTGCTGCGCCAGCCTTCGTTGGCGGCACAAGGGGGGCGGCCTAAGCTGGCGCGTCATCATCGTCAAGGATCCGCCATGAGCATCAGCGCCATCAATGTCCGCAACCAGTTTCGCGGCACGATCAAGGAAGTCATCGAGGGGCCGGTGGTCTCGGAAGTCGATGTGCTCACGCCCTCGGGCCTGATCGTCACCTCCGTCATCACGACCCGCTCGGTCAAGGAACTGGGTCTGGTGCCGGGCAAGGAAGTGGTGGCCCTGGTCAAGTCGACCGAGGTCTCGATCGCGACGCTGTGAGTCGGCTGTCATGGTCGCGCCCTACCGCCCGCCGCGCCTGCTGATCATTCCGGGCCTGCATGACAGCGGGCCGGCGCACTGGCAGACCTGGCTGCAGCAGCAGTACCGCGATGCGCGCCGCGTCGTGCAGCGCGACTTCAGCCATCCCGATCTGCAGCGCTGGGCCGAGCGCATCGGCACCAGCCTGGACAGCGCCGGCCCCGGCGAGTGGATCGCGGTGGCCCACAGCTTCGGCACGCTGGCGCTGGCCCGGCATCTGGCCGACAACCCCGACTCACCGATCCGCCAGGCCTTGCTGGTGGCCCCGGCCGAGCCGGACAAGTTCGGCCTGGCGGAATCGCTGCCGCAGCGCCGGCTGGGGCGGCCCGTGACCCTGATTGCCAGCCAGAACGACCCCTGGATGAGCGCGGCCAGCGCCCAGCGCTGGGCTGGCCGCTGGGGTGCGAGCTTCACCAATCTGGGCGCGGTCGGCCATATCAATACCGAGTCCGGCTTCGGGCCGTTCCCGCTGGCCCGGCGCTGGGTCGAGGCGGCGCGCGCCCGCGCTGCGCGCGAGCAGCGCGCCGTGCATGCGGCATTCGGCGAATGGTCGTTCGCGGTCTGAACGGCCACCCTGCCCTGAAGCGATGCAGCCGCCCTTCATCGCCACCTTCATGGCCGAGCACATCCGCTCACCCTTCGCCCATCAATTGGAAAACGGCTAAGCAAGGACGAAGTTCTTCGTTCGCTGCGGGTCGCCGGCTTCGTAGAGTGCGGCCATCACCGCTTCCCGCTCGAACACCATGTCCCTGCTTCTGATCGCCGCCAGCCCCAGCGCCCGTTCGCGCTCCGGCGCCCTGCTCGGCGCGGCCGCCGAGCGGCTTCAGCATCTGGGGCTGACGCCGCAGACCCTGCGCCTGCGCGAGCTGCCGGCCCAGGCCCTGCTGCACGCCGACTTCAAGAACGAGGCGATCCAGCAGGCCCAGCAGGCGGTCGCCGAGGCCCGCGTGATCGTGCTGGCCACACCGATCTACAAGGCCGCCTACAGCGGGCTGCTGAAGGTCTTTCTGGACCTGCTGCCGCAGGACGGACTGAAGGGCAAGGCCGTCTGGTCGCTGGCCAGCGGCGGCAGCCTGGCCCATCTGCTGGCGCTGGACTATGCGCTGCTGCCGGTGCTGACGGCGCTGGGTGCCCGCGCCCATATCGACTCGGTCTACGCCACCGACAGCCAGATCAGCCAGAGCAGCGACGGCGACTACCGGGTCGGCGACGAGATCACGCGCCGGCTCAGCCTGGGCGCCGCCCAGCTGTTCGAGCACCTGCCGCAGCCGGCCGCCGCGCTGGCCCACGACTGATTCATCCCCGCATAGACAGATCGGAGACCTTGTGAACCTGCTCTCGACAACCCGCCGCCACCGTCTGCTGAAACCCCTGCTGATCACCGCCCTGGGCCTGCTCACCGGCCTGGCCCAGGCCCAGGCCTCCGAGCTGCGCATCGGCTTCCAGAAATACGGCACCTTGACGCTGCTGAAGGCCAAGGGCGAGCTGGAGAAGCGCCTGGCGCCGCAAGGCATCACGGTCAAATGGGCCGAGTTTCCGGCCGGCCCGCAGCTGCTTGAAGGCCTCAATGTCGGCTCGATCGACTTCGGCACCGTTGGCGAGGCGCCGCCCATCTTTGCCCAGGCGGCCGGCGCCGATCTGGTCTATGTCGCGAACCAGCCCCCGGCACCGACGGCCGAGGCCCTGATCGTGCCCAAGGACTCGCAGATCAAGACCGTGGCCGATCTGAAGGGCAGGAAGATCGCGCTGAACAAGGGCTCGAACGTGCATTTCCTGCTGGTCAAGCTGCTGGAGAAGGCCGGCCTGAAGTACGGCGATGTGCAGGTGGTCTTCCTGCCGCCGGCCGATGCGCGCGCCGCCTTCGAACGCGGCGCGGTCGACGCCTGGGTGATCTGGGACCCCTTCCTGGCCGCCGCCGAGCGCCAGATCGGCGCCCGTGTCGTCGCCGACGGCCGCGGCGTCGTGGCCAACCATCAGTTCTATCTGGCCGCCCGGCCCTATGCCGACAAGCGCCCCGAGGTGATACAGATCATCGTCGAGGAGCTCGCCAAGCTCGACGCCTGGGCCGAGGGACGGGCCAAGGAAGTCGCCCAGCTGCTGGCGCCGCAGATCGGCCTGGACCTGGCCATCACCGAGCTGGCCGCCAGCCGTTTTGCCTACGGCATCAAGCCCATCAGCCCGGCGGTAGCCGTCGAGCAGCAGAAGATCGCCGATGTGTTCTTCGAGCTGAAGCTGATCCCCAAGCCGATCAAGATCAGCGATGCCCTGCCGCGTGCGCTGAAGACTGCCAGCACGAGCAAGCCATGAAGATTCTCTGGTTCATCCCCACCCACGGCGACTCGCGCTATCTGGGCACCTCGCTGGGCGCGCGCACCGCCGACTTCGCCTATTTCAAGCAGATCGCGATCGCCGTCGACAGCCTGGGCTACGAGGGCGTGCTGCTGCCCACCGGGCGCAGCTGCGAGGATTCCTGGGTCGTCGCCGCCAGCCTGATCGATGCGACCCGCCGGCTCAAGTTCCTGGTGGCGCTGCGGCCGGGCCTGGTGGCGCCGGTGCAGTCGGCCCGCATGGCCGCCACGCTGGACCGCCTGTCCGGCGGGCGCCTGCTGGTGAACCTGGTCACCGGCGGCGACGCGGAGGAGCTGGCCGGCGACGGCCAGTTCCTGCCGCATGCCCAGCGCTACGAGCAGTCGGCCGAGTTTCTGGCCATCTGGCGCGAAGCCCTGGCGGCCAGCCATCGCGGCGAGGCCTTCGACTTCGAGGGCCGGCATCTGCGCGTCGAAGGCGGCAAGCTGCTCTATCCGCCGATCAACAAGCCCTACCCGCCGATCTTCTTCGGCGGCTCCTCGGACGCCGCGCATGATCTCGCCGCGGCCCAGGTCGACACCTATCTGACCTGGGGCGAGCCGCCGGCCGCGGTGGCCGCCAAGCTGGCCGATGTGCGTGCGCGCGCCGCCGCCCAGGGCCGCGAGCTGGAGTTCGGCATCCGCCTGCATGTGATCGTGCGCGAAACCGAGGATGAGGCCTGGCGCGCAGCCGCCGAGCTGGTCCAGCACCTGGACGAGGGCGTGGTCGCGGCCGCGCAGGCCAAGTTCGCCAGCATGGACTCGGTCGGCCAGCGCCGCATGGCCGAGCTGCACCAGGGCCGGTTCAACAAGGCCGATGTGCGCGAGGGCCTGGAGATCTCGCCCAATCTCTGGGCCGGTGTCGGCCTGGTGCGGGGCGGTGCCGGCACCGCCCTGGTCGGCGATCCGCAGCAGGTGGCGGACCGCATCAAGGAATACGCGGCGCTGGGCTTGAACTACTTCGTGCTGTCGGGCTATCCGCATCTGGAGGAGGCGCACCGCTTCGCCGAGCTGGTGTTCCCGCTGCTGCCGCTGGATGTGCAGGAACGGCTGCAGGGACCGAAGCTGACCGGCCCCTTCGGCGAGATCGTCGCCAACAACTACCTGCCGCAGGCCGCGCTGCAAAAAGCCGCGTCGGCGTCCTGAAACCATGAGCGCTGCCCTCGTCCACCATGTGCAGCTGCCGATGCCGCCCGGCGGCGCGCGCGTGGCGCGGCGTTTCTACGAGTCGCTGCTGGGCTTGCGCGAGCACCGCGACCCGGCACTGGACCGGCCCGGCGTGCTGCGTTTCGCGCTGGGTGGCTCGCGCCTGGACCTCAGCGAAGGGCTGTACAGCGGCGTCGCGCCGCAAGCCCATCTGGCCCTGACCGTGCAAGACCTGGCCCCGCTGCTGCGCCGCCTGCAGGCGGCCGAGCATCCGGTGGACCGCGGCCTGCTGTCCGAGGGCCGCGCCTATACCGAAGACCCCTTCGGCAACCGCCTGGAGCTGATCGAGGCGCCGGCCGAAACCAGTCCTTTTGTGCTGCGAGACCACCATGTCACCGAACTCAAGCTGGCGCTCTGACTGGGGCCGCCTGACCGTCCAGCGGCTGCTGCCCTGGCTGCTGCCCTGGCTGCTGCCGCTGGCCCTGCTGGCCGGCTGGCAGCTCAGCGCCCAGTGGGGCTGGCTGTCGACCCGCGTGCTGCCCGAGCCCTTGGCGGTGGGCAGGGCCTTCGTCGCGCTGGCCTCGTCGGGCGAGCTGTGGGGCCATGTCTGGGTCAGCACCGGCCGCGCGCTGCTGGGCTTCGCGCTCGGCGGCGGCCTGGGACTGGCCCTGGGCCTGCTGACGGGCTCGCTGCGCTGGGTTGAGACCCTGCTGGACTCCAGCCTGCAGATGCTGCGCAACATCCCGCCGCTGGCCCTGATCCCGCTGGTGATCCTGTGGTTCGGCATCGACGAGACGGCCAAGCTCTTCCTGGTCGCGCTGGGTGTGTTCTTTCCGCTCTATCTGAACACCTTCCACGGCATCCGCTCGGTCGACCCGGCGCTGATCGAGATGGCGCGCTCCTACGGCCTCTCGGGCTGGCAGCTCTATCGCCGGGTGATACTGCCCGGCGCCACCGCCTCCATCCTGGTGGGCGTGCGTTTCTCGCTGGGCCTGATGTGGGTGCTCCTGATCGTCGCCGAGACCCTCTCGGCCCAGGCCGGCATCGGCTATATGACGATGAACGCGCGCGAGTTCCTGCAGACCGATGTGGTGCTGGTCGGCATCCTTCTGTATGCGCTGCTGGGCAAGCTGGCCGATGTGCTGGCGCGCGGGCTTGAGCGCGCCTGGCTGCGCTGGCATCCGGGGTATCAGGCATCATGACCCTCAGCAGCGAAATCGATGTGCTGAACGCCAGTGCGCTGGCCTTCCCGACGCTGCGTCCGCATGAGGCCGCGCCGCTGCGCCGGGCCCGGCCCGAGGCCGGCGTCGCGCTCAGACTCGAAGGCCTGAGCAAGCGCTATGGCGAGCGCCAGGTGCTGCAGGCTCTGGACCTGCAGATCCGGCCCGGCGAGTTCGTCGCCATCGTCGGCCGCAGCGGCTGCGGCAAGAGCACGCTGCTGCGCCTGCTGGCCGGGCTGGAGACCCCATCGGGCGGGGCCATCAGCGGGCTGGCCGGCCATGACACCCGCTTCATGTTCCAGGACGCCCGGCTGCTGCCCTGGGCCCGGGTGGTCGACAACGTCGCGCTGGGTCTGCAGGGCAGCGATGTGCGCGGCCGCGCCGAGGCGGCGCTGGCCCAGGTCGGCCTGGCCGAGCGCGGCAGCGACTGGCCGGCCCGGCTCTCCGGCGGCCAGCGCCAGCGCGTCGCGCTGGCGCGCGCGCTGATCCATGCACCGCGCCTGCTGCTGCTGGACGAGCCGCTGGGCGCGCTGGACGCGCTGACCCGCATCGAGATGCAGACCCTGATCGAGGGGCTGTGGCTGCGCCATGGCTTCACCGCGCTGCTGGTGACGCACGACGTCTCGGAAGCCGTGGCCCTGGCCGACCGGGTGCTGCTGATCGAGGACGGCCGGGTCGCGCTGGACGAGCGCATCCCGCTGCCGCGGCCCCGCGTGCATGGGTCGGCCTTCGCCGCGCTGGAGCAGCGCCTGCTGGACCGTGTGCTCAGCAAGCCGGCCAGGACCGAGCCCGAACCCGCCGCCCTGCCCGATGCGCTGCCGGCCCAGGCCTTGCGCTGGGCCTGGTGACATCGCATCGTTTTTTCAACCACTCAAGGACCCAGCATGGCCAGCCTCAGACTCGGCGATATCGCCCCCGACTTCACCCAGGACTCCAGCCAGGGCCCGATCAGCTTCCATGCCTGGCTCGGCGACAGCTGGGGCGTGCTGTTCTCGCACCCGGCCGATTTCACGCCGGTCTGCACCACCGAGCTGGGCCGCACCGCCAAGCTCGCGGGCGAGTTCGCGCGTCGCCATGTCAAGGCCATCGCGCTGTCGGTCGACCCGGTCGAATCGCACCAGCGCTGGATCGCCGACATCAACGACACCCAGGGCACCGAGGTCGAGTTCCCCATCATTGCCGATGCCGACCGCAAGGTGAGCGAGCTCTATGACCTGATCCATCCCAACGCCAGCACCACCGCCACCGTGCGCTCGCTCTTCATCATCGACCCGGCCAAGAAGGTGCGGCTGATCATCACCTACCCGGCCAGCACCGGCCGCAACTTCGACGAGATCCTGCGCGTGATCGACTCGCTGCAGCTGACCGAGTACCAGGGCGTGGCCACGCCGGCCGATTGGCAGGACGGCGACGATGTCGTGATCCTGCCGTCCATCCAGGACCCCGAGGTCCTGAAGCAGAAGTTCCCGCAGGGCTTTGACGCGGTGCGGCCCTGGCTGCGCTATACCCAGTTGCCCAGGAAGCGCTGAACCTACCTCTGCATGCCCCAGCGCCGGATGGTCAGGCGCTCCAAGGTGTTGAACACCAGGCTCTCCACCACCAGGCCGATCAGGATGACCATGGCCAGGCCGGCGAAGACACGGTCGGTGTAGAGCTCGTTGCGGTTCTGGAAGATGTACCAGCCCAGGCCGCCGCGCCCCGAGGAGGCGCCGAAGAACAGCTCGGCCGCCACCAGGGTGCGCCAGGCAAAGGCCCAGCCGATGCGCAGGCCCGACAGGATGGCCGGCAGGGCCGAGGGCACCAGGATCTGCAGCACGAAGCGCAGACCGCCGAGCCCGTAGTTGCGGCCCGCCATGCGCAGCGTCTCGGGCACGGCCTGGAAGCCGGCAAAGGTATTCAGCGACAGCGGCCACAGCACCGCATGCACCAGCACAAAGATCAGGCTGGTCGGGCCCAGGCCGAACCACAGCAGGGCCAGCGGCAGCAGCGCGATGGCCGGCAGCGGGTTGAACATCGCCGTCAGCGTGGCCAAGAGATCGCGGCCGATGCGCGTCGAGATCGCCAGCGCGGTCAGTGCCAGGCTCAGCAGCACGCCCAGCGCATAGCCCTGCAGCAGCAAGCCGATCGACATGCCGGCCCGCAGCAGCAGCTCGCCGCTGCGCCAGCCCTCGACAAAGGCCCGGGCGGTCTGGCTGAAGCTGGGCAGCAGCAGATCGTTGTCGGCCCAGCGTGCCAGCAGCTCCCACAGCCCGGCCAGCAGCAGCAGGATCAGGCCGCGCCGCAGCGCACTGATCTGGGCCAGGCGCTGCAGCCAGGGCAGGCGCCGCTCCAGCGCAGCGGCCGGCAGCGGCGCCGGCGCTATCTCGTACTCGGGGCGCAGCAATGTGCTCATGAAGGCTCGGGAGAGGAAAACAGCAGACGGTGGATGCGCTGGGTCTGGGCCTGGAAGTCGGCCGAGCCGGCGCTGCTCAGATCGAAGCGCTCGGCATCGAGCTCGGCCCTGACCCGGCCCGGATGCGGGGACAGCAGCAGGATGCGATTGCCCACCACCAGCGCTTCCTCGATCGAATGGGTGACGAAGAGCAGCGTGAAACGCTCCTGCTGCCACAGCCGCAGCAGCTCCTCCTGCATGCGCCGGCGCGTCAAGGCATCCAGCGCGGCGAAGGGTTCGTCCATCAGCAGCACGCGCGGCGCCATCGCCAGCGCCCGCGCGATCGCGACACGCGCCTTCATGCCACCCGAGAGCTCATGGGGGTAGACGCCGGCAAAGTCGGCCAGGCCGACCTTGTCCAGCCAGTGCAGCGCGCGCTCGCGGGCCTCGGTCCGGCCGGCGCGCCGGCTCGCCAGCAAGGGAAACTCGACATTGGCCAGCACCGTCTTCCAGGGCGGCAGCTGGTCGAACTCCTGGAACACCGCGACCCGGTCGGGTCCGGGACCGTGGATGGGCTGCCCGTCCAGCAAGACCTGACCCTCGCGCGGCACCAGAAAGCCGCCGACCGCCTTCAGCAGCGAGGACTTGCCGCAGCCGGAGGCTCCCAGCAGCACGAAACGGTCGCCCTCCTGCACCGCGAAGTCGACCCGGTGGGTGGCACGCACGATGCGTCCCGGCGTCGCGTACTCCAGGCTCAGGCCCTGGACCTGCAGCAGCGGGCGGGCGGCAGCGAGCTGCGGCGCGGGCGCCAGCACCTCCTCCAGCAAGGCACTCATCAGTTGGCAGCAGCGTTGTGCGCGTCGTCGAAGAAGTAGTCGCGCGCAGAGCCGGGCTTGGCCTTGATCGCGCCGACACGGTGCATGAAGTCGGCCAGCGGGTAGGTGTTCTGCGGCGTCAGCTTGAACTGCACCTCGGGGTTCTTGATGATCTTGATCAGGAACTCGCGGTCGATCTTGGAGTTGTTGGTGCGGATGAAGATATCGGCCGAGGCCTCGGGCTTGGCGCTGGCGAAGGCGGCCGCCTCGGCCAGCGCGTCGACGAAGGCCTTGTAGGTCTTGGGGCTCTCGCGGCGGAACTTCTCGGTGCCGTAGAGCACGGTGGCCGAGGCCGGGCCGCCCAGCACCTCATAGCTCTTCAGCACGATGCGGGCGTTCGGATTGCCGGCCAGGCCCTGCTCCTGGAAGGGCGGGTTGCCGAAGTGGGCGGTGATCTCGCTGCCGCCCTTGATGATGGCGGCCGTGGCCTCGGGGTGCGGCAGCGCGACCTGCAGCTTGTCGAGCCGGTTGTACTGGGCCTCGCCCCAGAGCTTGGCGGAGGCCAGCTGCAGCACCCGCGACTGCACCGACACGCCCACCGCCGGCAGCGCGATGCGGTCCTTGTCGCTGAAGTCGGCAATCGTCTTGACCGCCGGGTTGTTGGTGGTCAGGTAGTAGGGGAAGTTGCCCAGCGAGGCGATGCCGCGCACGCGGCCCTGGGTGCGGTCCCAGATCGTCAGCAGCGGGCCGACGCCGGCCCCGGCCACATCGATGCTGCCCGACAGCAAGGCCTCGTTGACGGCGGCGCCGCCCGAGAGCTTGACATTCTCGACCTTGATATGGATGCCGGCGGCCTTGCCGTGCTTCTCGATCAGCTGCTGGTCCTGGGCGATATTGAGCAGCAGGTAGACGATGCCGAACTGCTCGGCAATGCGCAGCTGCCCCTCGGCATGGCCGGGCAGCGCGGCGGCCAGCAGGCCCAGCGAGGCGGCGGCCGTGGCGATGGTCTTGATCAGCGGTGTTTTCATGGTGTGACCTGAGGACGAGGGAATCAGAACGGGCGATCGCCGGCGATGGTGCTGCGGTTGAGGCGGCGGCGCAGATGGTCGGGGCAGCCGGCGGCCAGATGGGTGACCGAGCGGTTGTCCCAGAACACCATGTCATGCGGCTGCCAGGCGTGGCGGTAGACCAGCTCGGCACGGCTGCTCAGCGCGAACAGCTCCTGCAGCAGCGCGCGGCTCTCGTCCTCGGGCAGGCCGATGATGCGGGTGGTGAAGTGCTCGCTGACGAAGAGCGCGCGCCGGCCGTTCTCAGGATGGGTGCGCACCACCGGATGGACGGCGGGCTTTACCGCGTCGATCTGGGCCTGGCTCAGCGCCGGCCGCCAGGGGTTGCGCGCGCGCAGCTCCTCGTACTTGCACAGATAGCTGTGCTCGGCCTGCAGGCCCTCGATCGCACTCTTCAGCGCCTTGGGGCACATCTCCCAGGCCAGGTGCTGGTTGGAGAACAAGGTATCGCCGCCCTCCTCGGGCAGCTCGATCGCATGCAGCATCGAGCCCAGGCTGGGGCGTTCCTTGTAGGACAGGTCGGAGTGCCAGTAATGGCCGGCGTCGCCCAGGCCGATCGGCTGTCCCTGCTCGTCGCGGATATTGGAGACCACCAGCAGCTCCGGATGGTCGGGCAGCAGGAACTGGCTCAGCACATGGATCTCCAGCGTGCCCCAGCGCCGGCTGAACTCGAGCTGCTGGGCCGGCGTGATGCGCTGGTCGCGGAACACCAGCACATGGTGGTCCAGATGGGCGCGGTGCAGCCGGGCGAAGTCCGTGGGTGCCAGCGGCCGGCTCAGGTCCAGCCCCAGCACCTCGGCGCCCAGCGGAGCGGTCAGGGCGCGGATCTCAAAGCCCTGCCCGCTGCGGGTCTGGGCGGGGGGCGACAAGGTGGCATTCGTCATGCCCGCACTCTAGGCAGGCCGCCTCAGAACAGGAACGAATGGGAGCGCATACCCAATCTCGAAAATCAGATATCAAACAGGGCCCAAGCGCCTATCGAGCAGTGGGCAGCACATCCGCGTAAAAGGCCTGCGCCACGTCCTGGTGCGAGCGCAACCGCCCTTTCAGGAAGTTGCGGCCGGCATGGGGGATCAGCGGATTCAGCGGGTCGATCTCGACACCGCGCGCCTGAGCCGCCAGATCGGCCGGCAGCTGCAGCGGCAGCAGATGGGCATCGAGACGGGGCCCATGGAAATAAGCCACCGACAGGCGCTCGACACCGCTGGGCGGGCTGACGACGCGGTGCAGCGTGGCGCGCAGATAGCCGCCGGACAGCATCTCCAGCACCTCGCCCAAGTTCACGACCAGGCTGCCCGGCAGCGGCGGCACCTCAATCCAGCCGCCGCCGAACTGCACTTGCAGGCCGCCCTGGCGGTCCTGCTGCAGCAGGGTCAGGCAGCCGCTGTCCTTGTGGGCACCGACCCCTTGCTGGCCCTGCCCGGGCGCTCGGCCCGGATAGCGGATCAGCTTCAGATGCTGGACCGGCTCGGGCTCGAACAGGGCCTCGAAGCCGCGCTCGGGTTGCTGCAGGGCCAGCGCCAGCGCGCGCAGCAGGCTGCGGGCCACGCCGCCCATCTGCTCCTGCCAGGCCAGCAGCCGGGTCTTCAGCTCGGGCAGCTCGGCCGGCCATTGGTTGGGGCCTTGCAGACGCCGCCAGGCCTGCTCGACGGAACCGGGCAGCAGCGCGCGCTCGGCGCCGATGTCCAGCTGCTCGCGCCAGTCGGGCGCGCCGCGGGTGATCTCCTCGCCATGGCCGGTGTAGCCGCGAAAGTGCGGCGAGTTCACCATGCGCAGCGCCAGCTTGCGCTCACGCGGCAGCGCGAAGAACTCACGGCCGCTGGCGAACAGGCCGGCCACTTCGTTGGCGCCCAGGCCATGGCCTTGCAGATAGAAGAAGCCGACCCGGTGCGCCGTCTCGCGCAAGCGGGTGACGAAGCGGGCCCGGCTGGCTGGCGTGCCGCCGTTGAAGTCGCGCAGGTCCAGCAGCGGCAGGGCCGTCGCTTCGCTCGATCTCTGGCTTGCTGCTGAGCTCATCGTGTGTCCACTCCCGCGTGATGTCCGTGTCACCTTAGTGGGTCCGCCGCCGCGTCCCAAGCGCGCAGTGCGCAGATGCATATGCGCACTGCGCAGTTCGCGGCAGCGCGGCGCCGCCCTAGCCTGTGCCCACCATTCAAGCGGAGATCAGCACGATGAGCAGCAGCCCCGACCCCAAGCCCACTCTGAACCCGAACTGGCGCTTCGAGACCCGTTCCCTGCATGCGGGCTACCGGCCCGACCCGACGACCCGTGCGGCCGCCGTGCCGATCTACCAGACCGTGGCCTACGCCTTCGACAGCGCCCAGCATGGCGCCGACCTGTTCGACCTGAAGGCCGAGGGCGCGATCTACACCCGCATCAACAACCCGACACAAAGCGTGCTGGAAGAGCGGCTGGCCGCGCTGGAAGGCGGCGTCGCTGCGCTGGCCGTGGCCTCGGGCCAGGCGGCCGTCACCTACGCGATCCTGACCATCGCCGAGGCCGGCGACAACATCGTGGCCTCCAGCGCCCTCTATGGCGGTACCTACAACCTGTTCGCCCACACGCTGCCGCAGTACGGCATCGCCACGCAGTTCGCCGACTACCGCAAGCCCGAGAGCTTCGAGGCCCTGATCAACGACAAGACCAAGGCGGTCTTCGTCGAGTCGCTGGGCAATCCGCAGGGCAATGTCACCGACATCGAGAAGATCGCCGCGATCGCGCACCGCCACGGCGTGCCGCTGATCGTCGACAACACCGTGCCCAGCCCCTATCTGAGCCGTCCGATCGAGCACGGCGCCGACATCGTCGTGCACTCGCTGACCAAGTACCTGGGCGGCCACGGCACGGCCATCGGCGGCGCCATCATCGACGCCGGCAAGTTTCCCTGGGCCCAGCACAAGACCCGCTTCAAGCGCCTCAACGAACCCGATGTCAGCTACCACGGCGTGGTCTATACCGAGGCCGCCGGCGCGGCCGCCTACATCACCCGGGCGCGGGTCGTGCCGCTGCGCAACACCGGCGCGGCGATCTCGCCCTTCAACGCCTTCCTGATCCTGCAGGGCATAGAGACCGTGGCCTTGCGGGTCGAGCGCATCAGCGAGAACGCGCTGAAGCTGGCCCGGCATCTGAAGAGCCACGCCAAGGTTGGCTGGGTCAACTATGCCGGGCTGGAGGACCATCCCGACCACGCCCTGGTGCAGAAATACCTCAGCGGCAAGGCCTCGGGCGTGCTGACCTTCGGGCTCAAGGCCGCCGACGGCCAGTCACCCCGGGAGGCCGGCGCGCGCTTTCTCGATGCGCTGCAGCTCTTCACCCGCCTGGTCAATATCGGCGACGCGAAGTCGCTGGCCACCCATCCGGCCTCGACCACCCACCGCCAGCTCTCGCCGGCCGAGCTCGACCGCGCCGGGGTCAGCGAGGACACGGTGCGCCTGTCGGTGGGCATCGAGCACATCGACGATCTGCTGGCCGATCTGGAGCAGGCGCTGGCGGCGGTCTGAATCGGCGCTTATGCAGGCAACACCCAAGCTTCAACGATTTGCTTCGTGGCCGGCGGCACGGCCCGCCATTACTCTGAACACCGTGCTGGAGAGCATGTCGAGAGAGGAAGAGAAGAAGAGGTCAGCTCCTGCGGAGCTCGATCCACAAAGAGGGAGCGCTTCACAGCGTTGAGACATGCCGGCATGGGCCGGCATGGGACGGGCCAGACCGTGCCTGGGTTGTCATGGGGTGTCATAGGGGTATGGCGAAGGAGATGACCCCGGCACGGTTCTGGCCCCGTTTTTTGCAGCACAGCGACGAATCTAATGACAAGCAGCACCTTGATACGGACACCGGCAGCCGCCGGCCCGACACTTCACCAGGCCCTGGGGCCAGGTCTTGAGGCCCTGGCCGAGCAGCTCGCGGCCACGGCCGTCGAACGCGACCGCCAGGGCGGCCACGCCGCCCATGAGCGCGAGCTGATACGCGCCAGCGGTCTGCTGGCCTTGACGATTCCGGCGGAGCTGGGCGGCCTGGGTGGCGGCGTGGCCGAGCTCTGCAGTGCCGTGCGCCGGCTGGCCCGGGTCGACAGCGCGCTGGCCCATGTGCTGGGCTTTCACCATCTGCAGCTGTTCGGCGTGCAACTCTATGGCGGCCCGGCCGCGGCCCAACACGGCCAGCGCCATCTCGCCGACACCGCCGAGCAGCGCCTGTTCTGGGGCAATGCGCTGAACCCGGCCGACACCCGGCTGCGCGCCCGGCGCGTGGACGGCGGCTACCGGCTGCAGGGCCTGAAGAGCTTCTGCTCCGGCGCGCTGGGCTCGGACCGGCTGACGCTGTCGGCCACGACGGCCGATGGCGGCTTCCTGATCGGCATCGTGCCGACCCGGCGCGAGGGCGTGCAGGTCGAGAGCGACTGGGACGCCTTCGGCCAGCGCCAGACCGACAGCGGCACGGTGCGCTTCGACGAGGTCTGGCTGGCCGACGCCGAGCTGCTGCAGCTGCCCGGCACGACGCCGACGCCGCGGGCCACGCTGCGCTCCCAGATCGCGCAGCTGATCATGGTCAATCTCTACCTCGGCATTGCCGAGGGCGCCTTCGACGAGGCGCGCCGCTACACCTTGACGCACAGCAAGCCCTGGTTTGCCTCGGGCGTGACGCGCGCTGCGGACGACCCACTGATTCAGCAGCGCTATGGCGATCTGTGGCTCTATCTGCGTCCTGCCCAGGCACTGGCGGATGAGGCCGCGCTGAAGCTGGCCGCCGCTCTCGTGCGCGGCGAGGCGCTGACGGCCGATGAGCGCGGCGCGGTGGCGATCGCCAGCGCCGAGGCCAAGGTGCTGGCACACCGTGCTGCGATCGAGGTCAGCACCCAGTTGTTCGAGCTGACCGGCGCGCGCAGCACCTCGGCCCGCTTCGGCCTGGACCGCTTCTGGCGCAACGCCCGCGTCCACACCCTGCACGACCCGGTGGACTACAAGCTGCGCGACCTCGGCCGCCACGTGCTGGATGCGCGCATTCCCGACCCCACGGCCTATTCCTGAAAAGCGCCCGATGACAAGCAATATCCAACACTTGCCGCTGATCCGGCTCGAGGGCCTGTCCAAGTCCTTCACCCTGCCTAACGGCCAGCGCTTCGACGCGGTCAAGGACGCCAGCCTGCAGATCCGCGAGGGCGACATCTTCGGCCTGATCGGCAAGAGCGGCGCCGGCAAGTCCACCCTCCTGCGCCTGATCAATCTGCTGGAGCGGCCCGAGGCCGGCCGGGTCTTCGTCGCAGCGCGCGAGCTAACGGCCTTGCCCAAACGCGAGCTGCGTGCCGCGCGCCAGAACATCGGCATGATCTTCCAGCAGTTCAATCTGCTGCAGAACGCCAGCGTGGCTGAGAACGTCGCCTTCCCGCTGCGCCTGCACGGTAACTTCAGCGGCGCCGAGATCGCGGTACGTGTGGCCGAATGCCTGGCCCTGGTGGGCCTGACCGACAAGGCCGACAGCTATCCGGCCCAGCTGAGTGGCGGCCAGAAGCAGCGCGTCGCGATCGCCCGCGCGCTGGCGCCGCGGCCGGCCGTGCTGTTGTGCGACGAGCCGACCTCGGCGCTGGACGCCGAGACCACCCGCGAGCTGCTGGCCACCCTGGCCGACATCAATCAGAACCTGGGTGTGACCATCGTCATAGTCACCCATGAGCTGACGGTCGTGCAGCAGCTTTGCCGCCAGGTTGCGGTCATCGAGAACGGCGCCATCGTCGAGCAATTCCCGGTGGCCGAGGCGGGCTCACGCGGCAAGACCGCGCTGGCCCGCGAGCTGGCCCAGTTGCAGCGCCTGGCGCTGCTGCAGGAACAGGAAGAGGCCGCTGTCTATGCTTGAGACGCTACTGCCGGCGAACATCGTCGCCATCCTGCCCGAGCTGTGGGTGTCCTTCGGCCAGACCGCGCTGATGTTGTGCATCGGCCTGTCCGCCGCGATCCTGTTCGGAGGCCCGCTGGGCGTGCTGCTATTCCTCTTGAGCCCGGGCCAGTCGCTGGCCCGGCCGGCGGCCTACCGCGTGCTGAACTGGATCGTCAACACGGTGCGCAGTTTTCCTTTCATCATTCTGCTGGTGGCTCTGGTGCCCTTCACGCGGGTGATCGCCGGCACCTCGATCGGCCCGCTGGCCGCGGCGGTGCCGCTGTCCTTTGCGGCGATTCCGTACTTTGCGCGCCTGGTCGAGCAGTGCATCCGCGAGGTGCCGCGCGGCGTGATCGAGGCAGCCCATGCGATGGGCGCCTCCGAGCTGCAGATCGTGCTGCGCGTGTTGGTGCGCGAGGCCCGCGCCGGCCTGGTAACGGCGCTGACGGTGCTGGCGATCAGCTTCCTCTCGTATTCGGCTGTGGCCGGCGTCGTGGGCGGCGGCGGCATCGGCGACCTGGCGATTCGCTACGGCTACTACCGCTTCCAGACCGACGTGATGGTCTTGACCGTCGCGGTGCTGATAGCCCTGGTGCAGATCATTCAGTTCATCGGCAATACCGCAGCGCGCCGGCTCGACAAGCGCTGATTCAAACCCCAGAAAGAAGACTCTTCATGCAAATCGTTCGTCGCTCCCTGATCGCGCTGGCCGCTGCCACCGTCACCACCGCCGCACTGCCCGCTTTTGCCCAGGCCACCAAGAAGGAACTGGTCATCGGGGCCACCGCTGGCTCCAATATCGAGGTGCTGCGCCTTGGCATCCAGCCGCAGCTGGAGAAGAAGGGCTACAAGCTCAAGCTGGTCGAGTTCAACGACTATGTGCAGCCCAATCACGCGCTGGCCCAGGGATCGCTGGACGCCAACTTCTTCCAGCACATCATCTACCTCAACAAGTTCAAGACCGACCAGAAGCTCGATCTGGTGGAGCTGGTGCAGGGCCCGATCGCGCCGCTGGGCATCTACTCGAAGAAGCGCAAGAGCATCGCCGAGATCAAGGCCGGCGATCGCATCACCCTGCCCAATGACCCCAGCAATCTGGCCCGCGCGCTGGTGCTGCTGGAGCAGCAGAAGCTGCTGACCTTGAAGACGGGCTTGGACCCGCTGCGCGTCAGCGAGAAGGACATCGCGACGAACCCGCTGAACCTGAAGCTGCAACCGCTCGAAGCTGCCCAGCTGCCTCGCACCTTGGACGACGCTGACTACGCGATCATCAACGGAAACTTCGCGATCTCCTCGGGTCTGAAGCTGACCGAGGCCGTGGTGCTGGAGAAGACGCCCGACCATTACCTGCTGGTGGCCGCCGTGCAGAGCAAGAACAAGGAGCAGCCCTGGGCGCGAGATCTGGCCGAGGCCTTCCGCACGGCGGAGTTCAAGGCGGTGCTGGAGAAGAACTTCCCCGGCTACGCGCGGCCGAGCTTCTTGCAATGAGCCAGGCGAAGCAGATCCGGTTCAATGCGTTCGCGATGAACACGGTGGGTCATCAGAGTCCAGGACTCTGGACCCATCCGCGTGACCAGTCGCACCGCTACACCGATCCGGCTTACTGGCAGGATCTGGCACGGCTCTTGGAACGCGGGCGCTTCGACGGCGTCTTCCTGGCCGATGTGCTGGGCGTCTACGACGTCTTCAACAGCAGCGCCGATGCGGCGCTGAAGCATGGCGCCCAGGTGCCGCTGAACGATCCGCTGGCCCTGGTGCCGCTGATGGCCGGTGTCACCGAGCATCTGGGCTTCGGCGTGACCTGCGCGCTGACCTATGAACATCCCTACACCTTCGCTCGCCGGATCTCGACGCTCGACCACCTGACGCGCGGGCGCATCGCCTGGAACATCGTCACCGGCTATCTGGACAGCGCCGCGCGCAATCTGGGCCTGAGCCAGCAGCTGGCGCACGACGAGCGTTACGACCTGGCCGACGAATACCTCGACGTGGTCTACAAGCTCTGGGAGCTGAGCTGGGAAGACGATGCGGTGCGGCGCGACAAGGCCGGCAAGGTCTTCACCGACCCGGCCAAGGTGCATGCGATCCGCCACCAGGGCCGGCACTACCAGGTGCCGGGCTTCCATCTGAGCGAACCCTCGCCGCAGCGCACGCCGCTGCTGTTCCAGGCCGGCACCTCCTCGCGCGGCAAGGCCTTTGCCGGCCGGCATGCCGAATGCGTGTTCGTCAGCGGGCCCAGCCAGAAGGTGGTCAAAGGCTATGTGGACGGCGTGCGCGCCAGCCTGGTCGAGGCCGGCCGCCGCGCCGACGATGTGCTGATCTACACGCAGGCGCTGATCATCACCGGCACCACCGAGGCCGAGGCACGCGCAAGGCACGAGGAATACCGCGCCCATATCGACATCGAGGCCGCGCTGACCCTGCTGTCGGGCTGGACCGGAGTCGACTTCAGCCGCTATGCGCTGGACGCGTCCATCGAGGACGTCGACACCCAGGCCGGCCGTACCGCGCTGGGCTCCTTCAGCAGCGCCGACCCGAACAAGCGCTGGACCGTGCGCGAGGCCGCCGAGTTCATCGGCCTGGGCGGGCGCGGTCCGGTGCTGGTCGGCGACCCGGCCCAGGTGGCCGATCAGCTGATCGCTTGGGCAGACGCCACCGGCATCGATGGCTACAACCTGACTTATGCGGTGGCCCACGAAACGCTGCGCGATGTGGTCGACCTGATCGTGCCCGAGCTGCAGGCCCGCGGCCGCTACCGCCGCGAGTACGAGGCCGGCACCTTGCGCTACAAGCTGTTCGGCCAGGGCGACCGCCTCAAACCCACCCACGCCGGCCGCCAGCTGCGGCTGCAGAACGAACAAGGACTGGAGAGAGCCGCATGAGCCTCAAGCACCTGATCACCCGCCGCGACACCTTGGCGCTGGGCCTGGCGGCCGCCGCGCTGCCGACGATGGCCCGCGCGGCCGACGCAGCGCCCAAGGAAGTCCGGCTCGACTATGCCTATTACTCGCCGTCCAGCCTGGTGCTGCGCCGCTTCGGCTGGCTGGAGGAAGATTTCAAGAAGGACGGTATCGCGCTGCGCTGGGTGCTCAGCGCCGGCAGCAACCGCGCGCTGGAGTACCTGAACGCCGGCAGCCTCGACATCGGCTCCACCGCCGGCCTGGCCGCGCTGCTGGCGCGCGCCAACGGCGTTCCCGTCAAGGCGCCCTATATCTACTCGCGGCCCGAATGGACCGCGCTGGTGGTGCGTGCCGATTCGCCGATCAAGAGCCTGGCCGATCTGCGCGGCAAGAAGGTCGCGGCCACCAAGGGCACCGACCCCTATCTATTCCTCTTGCGCTCGCTGCAGACCGTGGGCCTGAAGCGCAGCGATATCGAGCATGTGGCCCTGCAGCATGCCGACGGCCGCGCCGCGCTGGAGCAGGGCCGCGTCGATGCCTGGGCCGGCCTGGACCCGCATATGGCCGCCAGCGAGCTGGGCAGCGGCGCCCGCCTGCTCTACCGCAATGTGGGCTTCAACACCTATGGCTTCCTGAATGTGCGCGAGGACTTTCTGGCCCGCCACCCGCGCGAGGTGCAGCGCGTGATCGCCGGCTACGAGCGGGCCCGCCAATGGATTCTGGCCAACACCACCGAGGCCGCGAAGATCCTGTCCGAGGAGGCCAAGGTCAGCCTGCCGGTGGCCCTGCTGCAGATCAAGCTGCGCACCGACCTCAGCACACCCCAGCCCGGCGCCGAGCACATCAAGGCCTTGCAGGCGGCCGCGCCGATTCTGCTGGCCGAGCAACTGGTCAAGCCCGGCACCGATCTGAACAAAACAGTGACCGATCTGGTCGACACCCGTTTCGCGGCCGGCCTGCTGCGCGCCTGAGGGGACAAGCATGGCAGCCGAGCATGAGCTGATCGCCCATCTGGCGCCGCCGCGTTCTGCGCCGCCGGCCCCGGTGCGCACGCTGCCGCTGGCCTGGCTGGGCCTGCTGCCGCCGCTGGCCCTGCTGGCGCTGGCCGAGCTGGCGGTGCGCCTGGGCTGGGTGGCCCCGAACCTGCTGCCCGCCCCCAGCGATGTGCTGGCGACGCTGCAGGAGCTCGCCCGGCAAGGCGGTCTGCTGGGCCATATCGGCAGCAGCAGCTTGCGCGTGGCCGGCGGCTTCGCGCTGGGCGCCGGCCTGGCCCTGCTGCTGGGCGCACTGGTGGGCCTGTCGCGGCGGGCCGAGGCCTTGCTGAACCCGAGCTTCCAGGCGCTGCGCGCGATTCCGTCACTGGCCTGGGTGCCACTGCTGCTGCTGTGGCTGGGCATCGACGAGGCCCCCAAGATTACGCTGATCGCGATCGGCGCCTTCTTCCCGGTCTTCATGGGCGTGTCCTCGGGCTTTCGCGATGTGGATCGCAAGCTGGTCGAGGTGGCACGGCTGCGCGGGCTCTCGCGTGCGGCGCTGGCGCGGCGGGTGCTGCTGCCGGCCGCCCTGCCGGCGGTGCTGACCGGCCTGCGCAACGGCCTGAGCCTGGCCTGGATGTTCATGGTGGCGGCCGAGCTGATCGCCGCCAGCCACGGCCTGGGCTATCTGCTGACCGACGGCCGCGAGACCAGCCGGGCCGACATCGTGCTGGCCGCCATCGTGCTGCTGGCCCTGCTGGGCAAGCTCAGCGACAGCCTGATGGTGGCGATCGAAACCCGTGCGCTGCACTGGCGTGACAGCTTTGGCGGAGCAGCCTGCTGATGCTGGACCTGCACATCCGCCACAAGCGATTCCCGGGTCGCAGCCAGCCGGTGCTGGGCGAGCTGGGGCTGAGCCTGGCCGCCGGCGAGGTGCTGGCCCTGGTGGGCGCCAGCGGCTGCGGCAAGAGCACGCTCTTGCGCATCGTCGCCGGCCTGGAGCCCGACTACGAGGGCCAGGTCTTGCTGGACGGCCGGGCGCAGCAGGGCCTGAGCCGCGCGATCGGCTATGTGTTCCAGGAGCCGCGGCTCTTCCCCTGGCTGACGGTGGCCGAGAACGTCGGCTTCGACATCGGCCGGGGCTATGACGCGCCCCGCGTGGCCGCGCTGCTGGCCGAGGTCGGCCTGGCCGGCTGCGAGGGCTATCTGCCCAAGCAGCTGTCCGGCGGCCAGGCCCAGCGCGTCGCGATCGCCCGCGCGCTCTACACCCGGCCGCGCCTGCTGCTGCTGGACGAACCCTTCTCGGCCGTCGACGCCTTCACCCGCATCAAGCTGCAGGACCTGATCACCGAGCTGGCTCGCGCCCATGGCAGCGCGCTGCTGCTGGTGACCCACGATGTCGAGGAGGCGGTGCTGCTGGCCGACCGGGTGCTGGTGCTGGAGGCCGCGCCGGGCCGCATTGCCCGCGAACTGGACGTCGCGCTGCCGCGACCGCGGGCCCGCCACGATGCCCGACTGGCCGCCTTGCGCGCCCAGGTGCTGGAGGCCCTGCATGCCGTGCAGGCGCTGTAGTTTTTCTTTTCTTCAACACACGCCGATGAAAACCGCCCATAAACGCCTCACCCTCAAGACCCTGCTGGCACTGAGCCTCGCCGCTGCCGGCCTGGCCCAGGCCCAGGAAGCCACCACGATCAAGATCGCCGTCACCAACGGCCCCCATGCCCAGATCGCCGAGGTCGCGAAGAAGGTGGCCGAGCGCGAGGGCCTGAGGCTGCAGATCGTCGAGTTCGCCGACTACATCCAGCCCAATGCGGCGCTGGACGCCGGCGATGTGCAGGCCAACAGTTTCCAGCACCTGCCCTTTCTGCAAAGCCAGATCCAGGCGCGCGGCTACAAGATCAGCGCGGTGGGCAACACGGTGACCGCGCCGCTGGGCTTCTATTCAAAGAGATACAAGACGCTGGCCGAGCTGCCCAGGGGCGCCAAGCTCGGCATCCAGAACGACCCCAGCAACAGCGGCCGCGCGCTGAATGTGCTGGCCAAGGCCGGGCTGATCAAGCTCAAGCCCACGGCCGGCATCAGCGCGACGCTGGCCGACATCGCCGAGAACCCGCGCGGCCTGCAGATCATCCAGGTCGAGGCGGCCCAGCTGCCGCGCACGCTGGACGATCTGGACGCCAGCGCCATCAACACCAATTACGCGGTGCAGGCCGGCCTGCTGCCCAGCCGCGACGCGATCGCGATCGAGGACGCCAGAAGTCCCTATGCCAACCTGATCGCGGTGCGCAGCGAGGACAAGGACAAGCCCTGGGTCGCCAAGCTGGTCAAGGCCTTCCAGTCGCCCGAGGTGCGCAGCTTCGTCGACACCAGCCTGAAGGGCTCGCTGATCCCGGCTTTCTAGCGATAGCTGTTTTTCAGAAATGCTTATTCCGGATAAACAAATACCAAAACTATCGTTCCGCGAATAAGCGCTTCTTGGCACTCTGCAGGTCTTCGCATCAGCAAGACCTGCGGGTCGCACAAGAAAACCATGCTCACAAAGTCGCTCACGACCCTGGCCCTGGGTCTTGCACTCGCCCTGCCGGCCCTGGCCCAGGACGCCTTGCTGAATGTCTCCTACGACGTCAGCCGCGAGCTCTACAAGGACGTCAACCCGGCTTTCAGCAAGCACTGGCAGGCCAAGAGCGGCAAGGCCGTCACGGTCAACCAGTCGCATGGCGGCTCGAGCCGCCAGGCCCTGGCGGTGGCCAGCGGCCTGGATGCCGATGTGATCACGATGAACCAGGCCTCGGACCTGGACTTCCTGGCCGACAAGGACGTGATCCGCAAGGACTGGCGGCAGGCCTTCCCGAAAGGCGCCGCCCCCTATAGCAGCGTGACGGTCTTCCTGGTGCGCAAGGGCAATCCCAAGGGCATCAAGGACTGGGCCGATCTGACCCGGCCCGGCACCGGCGTCATCGTCCCCAACCCCAAGACCTCGGGCAACGGCCGCTACACCTATCTGGCGGCCTGGGGCAGCGTGGTCGCCAGGGGCGGCACCGAGGCCCAGGCCCGCGACTTCGTCGCCAAGCTGCTGAGCAACGTGCCGGTGCTGGACGGCGGCGGCCGCGGCGCCACCACCACCTTCACGCAGCGCGATATCGGCGATGTGCTGGTGACCTTCGAGAACGAGGCCGAGCTGATCGAGAACGAGTTCGGCAAGGGCAAGTACGAGGTGGTCTACCCCAGCATCACGATCGAGGCCGAGGCGCCCGTCGCGATCAACGAGAAGGTGGTCGCGAAGAAGAACTCCGCAGAGGCGGCACGGGCCTACCTGAACTTCCTGTTCAGCCCCGAGGGCCAGGAAATCCTCGCCAAGCACAACTTCCGCCCCCGCGACGCCGAGGTGGCCAAGCGCCATGCGGCGCGCTTCCCGGCCGTCAAGACCTTCACGGTCGACTCGCTGCTGGGCGGCTGGCCGGCCGTGGTCAAGACCCACTTCGCCGACGGCGGCGTCTACGACCAACTGGTTCTGAAGCGCTGATGACTACCGTTGTCCTGAGCGGCGCGCCGAACAGCGCGCCGCTGCGAAAACCGCGCCGTGTCCTGCCGGGCTTTGCCCCGACGCTGGGCTTCACCGTCTTCTATCTGTCGCTGATCGTGCTGATCCCGCTGTCGGCGGTCTTCATCAAGGCCGGCGGCCATGGTTTCGAGGCCTTCTGGGCGGCGGCCACGGCGCCGCGCGTCGTGGCCTCCTACCAGCTCAGCTTCGGCACCTCGCTGCTGGCGGCCCTGATCAATCTGGTGTTCGGCCTGATCCTGGCCTGGTCCCTGGTGCGCTACGAGTTCCCGGGCAAGAAACTGGTCGACGCGCTGGTCGACCTGCCCTTCGCGCTGCCCACTGCGGTGGCCGGCATCGCCCTGACCGCGCTCTATGCCGGCAACGGCTGGCTCGGCTCGCTGCTGGCCCCCTACGGCATCAAGGTGGCCTTCACGCCGCTGGGCATCCTGATCGCACTGATCTTCATCGGCCTGCCCTTTGTCGTGCGCACGGTGCAGCCGGTGCTGGAGGATATGGAGACCGAGCTGGAAGAGGCGGCGGCGGCGCTGGGCGCGCATCGCTGGCAGACCTTTCGCCTGGTGATACTGCCGATGCTGCTGCCGGCCCTGCTGACCGGCTTCGCGCTGGCCTTTGCCCGCGCCGTCGGCGAGTACGGCTCGGTGATCTTCATCGCCGGCAATATCCCGATGGTCAGCGAGATCACGCCGCTGATGATCATCGCGAAGCTGGAGCAGTACGACTATGTGGGCGCGACCTCGATCGCGGCCGTGATGCTGGTGTTCTCCTTTGTGCTGCTCTTGGCCATCAACGGCCTGCAGGCCTGGAGCTCGCGTCGCAACGGACAGGATGGCAAGAAATCATGAGCGCCGCAGTCTCCACACTGACGACCAGCCGCAAGCCCGGCGGGCTCTATCAAAGCAAGCCCGCCACCCGTGAGGCGCCGTGGGTGCGCCGCACGCTGCTGACCCTGGGCCTGGGCTTCTTCCTGCTGTTCCTGGTGCTGCCGCTGCTGACGGTCTTCATCGAGGCCTTGCGCAAGGGCTGGGCCGTCTATATCGCGGCCCTGCTGGAGCCCGATGCAGTCTCGGCCATCTGGCTCACGCTGACGGCGGCGGCCATCTCCCTGCCGCTGAACCTGGTGTTCGGCGTCAGCGCGGCCTGGGCGATCGCCAAGCACGACTTCCGCGGCAAGCAGCTGCTGATCACCTTGATCGACCTGCCCTTCTCGGTCTCGCCGGTGGTCGCCGGCCTGGTCTTCGTGCTGCTGTTCGGCGCCCAGGGCTGGTTCGGCCCCTGGTTGCAAAGCAACGACCTCAAGATCATCTTCGCGGTGCCGGGCATCGTGCTGGCCACCGTGTTCGTGACCTTCCCCTTCATCGCCCGCGAGCTGATCCCGCTGATGCAGGCCCAGGGCCGCGACGAGGAGGAGGCCGCCACGGTGCTGGGCGCCTCGGGCTGGCAGACCTTCTGGCGCGTCACGCTGCCCAATATCAAATGGGGCCTGCTCTACGGCGTGATCCTGTGCAATGCGCGCGCGATGGGCGAGTTCGGTGCGGTCTCGGTGGTCTCGGGCCATATCCGCGGCTACACCAACACGCTGCCGCTGCATGTGGAGATCCTCTACAACGAATACCAGTTCGCCGCCGCCTTCGCGGTCGCCTCGCTGCTGGCCCTGCTGGCCCTGCTGACCCTGGTCATCAAACAAATCGTCGAGTGGAAAGCCCACTCCCAAGTCAAGGAAGCGCCATGAGCATCCAGGTCCGCAACATCCACAAATCCTTCGGCAGCTTCACCGCGCTGGGCGATGTCTCGCTCGACTTCCCGACCGGCGAGCTGGTCGCGCTGCTGGGCCCCTCGGGCTGCGGCAAGACCACGCTGCTGCGCATCATTGCCGGGCTGGAGACGGCCGACCGGGGCCAGGTCCTGCTGGAGGGCGAGGACGCCTCCGACACCCATGTGCGCGAGCGCCAGGTCGGCTTCGTGTTCCAGCACTACGCGCTGTTCCGCCATATGACGGTGTTCGACAACGTCGCCTTCGGCCTGCGCGTCAAGCCGCGCAAGCAGCGCCCCAGCGAGAGCGAGATCAAGAAGAAGGTGCATGAGCTGCTGAACCTGGTGCAGCTGGACTGGCTGTCGGACCGCTACCCACCGCAGCTCAGCGGCGGCCAGCGCCAGCGCATCGCCTTGGCGCGTGCGCTGGCGGTCGAGCCGCGCGTGCTGCTGCTCGACGAGCCCTTCGGCGCGCTCGACGCCAAGGTACGCAAGGAGCTGCGCCGCTGGCTGCGCCGGCTGCACGACGATCTGCACATCACCAGCATCTTCGTGACCCATGACCAGGAAGAGGCGCTCGAGGTGGCCGACCGCGTGGTGCTGATGGACCATGGCAAGGTCGAGCAGGTCGGCACGCCGGCCGAGGTCTACGAGCGCCCGGCCACGCCTTTTGTCTACGGCTTCCTCGGCACCACCAACCGCCTCGAGTACGAGGGCCGGCCGGCCTTTGTGCGGCCGCATCAGCTGCAGGTCCATACCCAGCCGGGCAGCGAGGGCTGGTCGGCCCAGGTCTCGCGGGTGCTCAGCTTCGGCGTGGCCAGCCGCGTCGAGCTGATCGGCGCCGATGGCCAGCATCTGGAGGCCGAGCTGGTGCGCGAGCAGGCCGAAGCACTGAACCTGCAACCGGGCCAGCGGGTACGCTTGACGGCTTCCAGCCTGAGCGCCTTCGAATCATGAACTTCCAGCAACTGCGCATCATCCGCGAAGCGGTCCAGCAGAACTTCAACCTCACCGATGTGGCCGAGGCGCTGTTCACCTCGCAGTCGGGCGTCAGCAAGCACATCAAGGACCTGGAGGACGAGCTGGGCGTGGCCCTGTTCGTGCGCCATGGCAAGCGATTGCTGGGCCTGACCGCGCCCGGCAAGGAGCTGGCCGTGATCGTCGAGCGCATGCTGCTCGACGCCAAGAACATCAAACGCCTGGCCGAACAGTTCGCCGATGCCGATGTCGGCCAGCTGAGCATCGCCACCACCCACACCCAGGCCCGCTATGCCCTGCCCCAGGTGGTGGCGCGCTTCAAGGCCGCCTATCCCAAGGTTCATCTGGTGCTGCACCAGGGCAGCCCGGCCGAGATCGTCGCGCTCCTGGAGTCCGGCGAGGCCGACATCGGCATCGCCACCGAGGCGCTGGGCAAGAACAATGCCTTCGTCACCTTCCCCTTCTACGACTGGCACCATGCGGTGGTCGTGCCGCAGGGGCATGCGCTGGCACAGCTGAGCGGGCAAGATCTGACCCTGGAGCAGATCGCTGAACACCCGCTGATCACCTACCACCAGGGCTACACCGGCCGCGAACGCATCGACGCGACCTTTGCCAAGGCCGGCCTGGCGCCAGACCTGGTGATGTCGGCGCTCGATGCCGACGTGATCAAGACCTATGTGCAGGTGGGACTGGGCGTCGGCATCGTCGCGGCGATGGCCTTCGAGCCGCAGCGCGACCAGGGCCTGCAGCTGCTCGACGCCGCCCATCTGTTCGAGGCCAACACCACCCACATCGCGCTCAAGCGCGGCCACTATCTGCGCGGCTATGCCTATCGTTTCCTGCAGGAGTGCGTGGCCGACCTCAGCGAGGACGCGGTGCGCGCCGCGCTGAGCGAGGCCTGATCCTTGTTCATATCCTTATCGGAATAAGTTGGAGGACAGGCAGCGGGCGACTCTCAATAATGAAAAACAAATAACGAGAGCCCCTTGCCGTGAATTTCCAACAACTCCGATCCGTCCGCGAGGCCCAGCGCCGCAGCTTCAACCTGACCGAGGTGGCGCAGGCGCTGCACACCTCGCAGCCCGGCGTCAGCCGCCAGATCCGCGAGCTCGAGGACGAGCTGGGCATCGACCTCTTCGTGCGTGCCGGCAAGCGCCTGACCGGTCTGACCGAGCCGGGCCGCCAGGTCATGCCCATCGTCGAGCGCCTGCTGCACGAGGCCGAGAATCTGCGCCGTGCCGGCGACGATTTCGCCCGCGCCGGCAGCGGTGCGCTGCGGATCGCCGCCACCCACAGCCAGGCCCGCTATGCGCTGCCGCCGGTGGTGCGCGACTTCCGCGCCGCCCACCCCGATGTGATGCTGCATATGCAGCAGGGCTCGCCGCAGCAGGTGGCCAAGCTGCTGCTGGACGGCGAGGCCGATGTCGGCATCGCCACCGAGGCGCTGGCCCAGTTCGACGAGCTGGTGGCCCTGCCCTGCTACCGCTGGACCCACACCATCGTGACGCCGCCGGACCACCCGCTGGCCCGCGAAGCCTCTGAGGGTCAGGTCTTGACACTGCAGCGTCTGGCCCAGTTTCCCATCATCACCTACGAGACCGGCTACACCGGCCGCTCGCACATCGATGACGCCTTCCGCGCCGCCGGCCTGGACATCGATGTGGTGCTGGTGGCGATGGATGCCGACGTGATCAAGACCTATGTGGACCTGGGCCTGGGTGTGGGCATCGTCGCGGCAATCGCCTACGACGAGGAGCGCGACCGCCATCTCGCCGCGATCGACGGCCGCCATCTGTTCGCCGACAACATGACCCGGCTGGCGGTGCGCCGCGATGCCTATCTGCGCGACTATGTCTACGCCTTCATCTCGACCTTCGCCGCGCCGCTGACGCGCGCCGCCGTCGAGGAAGCGCGCCAGGGCCTGCTGGCGGCCTGAGCGCCCACGCTGCAAAGCAAAGCAACTCTTCTTCGTTCACAAGCGCGCAGGCGCTCCCTACAGTCAAGTCTCCCCGCCACACCTCAAATCAAGAAGGTCCATGCCGTGAACGCCATCCGACGCACCCTGTCCCTGCTGACCGTCAGCACCCTGCTGGGCCTGGCCTCCACGGCCCAGGCCCAGACCACCCTGCTCAACGTCTCCTACGACCCGACCCGCGAGCTCTACCAGGACTTCAACGCCGCCTTCATCAAGCAGTGGAAGGCCAAGAGCGGCGAGACCGTGACGGTCAAGCAGTCGCATGGCGGCTCGGGCAAGCAGGCCCGCTCGGTGATCGATGGCCTGGAGGCCGATGTCGTGACCCTGGCCCTGGCCTATGACGTCGATGCGCTGCACGACAACGCCAAGCTGATCCCGGCCGACTGGCAAAAGCGTCTGCCGCAGAACGCCAGCCCCTACACCTCGACCATCGTGTTCCTGGTGCGCAAGGGCAATCCGAAGGCGATCAAGGACTGGAACGATCTGGCCCGCCCCGGCGTCGAGGTCGTGACCCCGAACCCCAAGACATCGGGCGGCGCCCGCTGGAACTATCTGGCCGCCTGGGGTTATGCGCTGGCCCAGCCGGGCGGCAATGCCGACAAGGCCAAGGACCTGGTCAAGCGCATCTACACCAACACCAAGGTGCTGGACTCCGGCGCGCGCGGCTCGCTGACCAGCTTCACCGAACGCGGCATCGGCGATGTGCTGATCTCGTGGGAGAACGAGGCCTTCCTGGCGGTCAAGGAACTCGGCCCGGACAAGTTCCAGATCGTCACGCCCAGCCTGTCCATCCTGGCCGAGCCGCCGGTGGCAGTGGTCGACAAGGTGGTCGACAAGCGCGGCACCCGCAAGCAGGCCCAGGCCTATCTGGAGTATCTGTACAGCCCCGAAGGCCAGGAGATCGCCGGCAAGCACTACTACCGCCCGCGCGACGCCAAGATCGCCGCCAAGTTCAGCGAGCAGTTCGCCCAGGTCAAGCTGATCACCGTCGACGAGGTCTTCGGCGGCTGGCGCACGGCCCAGAAGACCCACTTCGCCGACGGCGGTGTGTTCGACCAGATCTACACGCCCGGCGGTCGCTGACAAGACCTGGCCCCTGCATTGTTTGTCTCCTCGATAGGCTGAGTCTTATCGACCTCAACCCCGGCGCGTCTTGGCGTGCCGGGGTCTTTTTTTGCTTCATCGCCGATGCGCGGGGAGACTCAGCCCGGCTTGCGGGCCACGATGACGACGCGGATGTCCTTGCCCTTGCTGCCATGCCGCTCGACCGATTCGATGAAAAAGCCGTGCCGGGCAATTGCCGCCTCAAGCTCCTTGCCGTTGAAACACAACACCCTCGGCGCCTTGCCGATGGCACGCATCAGCGGCAATGCCAGCCAGGGAATCAGCGGGTTCATCTCCGAGAGGCAAGCGGTCTTGGAAATCAGCCGGCCGCCCGGCCGCAAGGTCTGCATCACCGAAGCCAGCGTCTGGTCCAGGTCGCTCACCAGATGCAGCAGGTTGAACGCCAGCACCGCATCGAACTCGCCCGCGCCGGCCACCCCTGCCTCAGCGTCGGCCACGGCAAAGCTCAGCTGCGGCAGGGGCTGGGCCGCCAGCTTCTCGCGGGCGATGCCGATCATCTCGGCAGACACGTCGGTCGCCAGCAGGCGGCGTGTGCAGGGCGCCAAACGCAGCGCGGTGCTGCCGGTGCCACAGCCGATCTCCAGCACGTTCTGGTCGGTCGAGAGCAGGGCCTGCACACGCGCCAGCGTGGCCTCGTAGCCCGCCAAGTCGGCGATCGGGTCGGCCGCGTACTTGCGGGCGACACGGTCCCAGAACCGGGCCTTGCGTGCGATGGACTCGCTCAGCGGTGACGGCGAGGCACTCTCGGCAAAGGACGCAGTGGGGGGAGACGGCATGGGCAGGACTCGGTGATACGCGGCGGTGCCATGGTAGTCATGCACGTACTTGATAGAAACTGCGATAAATTGCAGCGGACATATACACAAACGCATGAGCAACCTCGATTGGAACCAGCTCAAGGCCTTTCTGGAGACCGCTGAAACCGGCTCGCTCTCGGCCGCCGCCCGCAAGCTGGGCTTGAGCCAGCCCACCCTGAGCCGCCAGGTGGCCGCCATAGAACAGCGCATGGGCGTGACCCTGTTCGAGCGGGTCGGCAAGGCCATGGCGCTGACTTCCACCGGGCTGGACCTGCTGGAACACGCGCGCGCCATGGGCGCGGCCGCCGAAGCCATGGGGCTGGCTGCCAGCGGCCGCTCGCAGGCCGTCGGCGGCGTGGTCTCGGTGTCGGCCTCCGACGCGGTGGCCGCCATCTTGCTGCCGCCGCTGCTGCGGCAGTTGCGCGAGCAGGAGCCCGGCATCGCCGTCGAGGTGATCCCGACCAATGTGCAGAGCGACCTGCTGCGGCGCGAGGCGGACATCGCCATCCGCCACGTCAAGCCCGAGCAGCCGGAACTGATCGCCCGGCTGATCCGGGAGGCCACGGCTCACTTCTACGCCTCAGAAGACTGGGTGAAAGTCCACGGCCATCCGCGCAGCGCCACGGACGCCGCCCTGCTGCCCTTCGTGGGCTCCGACCGCTCGGGCCGGTACCTGGCCTACCTGCGCACGCACGGCCTGCCCCTGAACGAAGCCAACTTCAGCTGCTATGCCGACCACACGGTGGCCCACTGGGCACTGGTGCAACAAGGCATGGGCATAGGCGCGATGATGGAAGAGATCGCCCTCGCCACGCCGAGCATGGTCCGCGTGCTCGACGACCTGCCGCCGGTGCGGTTTCCGATCTGGCTGGTGACACACCGCGAGCTGCGGACGTCGCGGCGGATACACGTGGTGTTTGAGGCCTTGGCGCAGGGCTTGACCTGAGGCAACGAAGCCCAGCCTGACGGATTTACTCTGCCAAACAGGCTTGAACTTGCAATAAATGCGGGGCGTCATCCCCAGTTAGATGCGCAAGTGTTGCATTTTCCCATCTATTGTGGACTTTTCCATCCCAGAGGAAGAGACTGCGACGATGGAATGGACTGCCGATCCCAAGCTTTATCCAGCCTACCTCGCTAGAAAGATCAAGCGAGGGCGCGGCTGCGGCAGTGGCGTGAGCTACCTCTCCTGGTACACCACGGCGGAGATCAAGTCACGCGGCACCTGCGACACCCCAAACAGCATCCGCAACGGAAGATCGTACGAACTGCTGTCGGATTTCGAGACCCTGTACTTCTTCATCCTCGAGCGCAAGAAGGGCGTTGAGGACGTGAGGGAACAGTTCCCGATCTTTGACATCACCGGCACCCAACGCATCTGCGCCGAACTCGGCATCGATCACAAGACGACGTCGCGCGGTCCGCAGAGGCCGGAGCCCTACACGATTGATTTTCTCGTGACAGAGGAAGTCAGCGGCACGAGCCAGACACGAGCAGCCAGCATCAAGCCGCCCTATCAACAGCTGGACGCCGCGACCACGGCCAAGCTGAATGTTGAGCGGCTCTGGTGCGAGCGCAACGGGATCCCCTGGCAGCTCATTGACATGAAGGGCCTCCCGAATCACCTGACGACGCTTTCGGCGCTTCGCTATACGCGCAAGTGGTACTTGAATCGGTGGCAGCCTGACCTGGTGCTGCGGAAGCTGTTCAAGGAACACTTCATGTTCGCCTACGAGCGGAACGTGTCGCTCAAACGTCTCCTCGAAAGGGCGGCAAAGCGCACGCGGCTCCCCTTCCCACAGGCGGAAGACGCGTTCCGGCACGGCGCCTGGATTGGCGATATCCCGGTCTCTTTCAACCACGAAATCGCGTTGGACCTGCCGCTGGTCCTGGTGCAAGAATGAAATTTGAGCCGCTTCCACAAGCTCGGCGAAAGGTGCCTCACGTTCTCGCGGTCGAGGTGGATCAGCCGGGCACGAAGAGATACCTCCGGCTGACCCATTGCTTCACCGGGGCCTGTTTCTGCCAGTGGGTGACCAACGCCGCAGGTGCGCGCGATGCTTCTCGCCCGCTGAGGTTCAGCTGGGATGAGATCACGCAGATGGAGAGCGATGGCGGCGTCTGGGGACGCCTCTCGCTGCCCTACGAACTGGCCAAACCGCTGGACGAGAACACGCCAGATGCTGCAGATGCGGGTTGGCGGATCATCGAACCACTGGTGAACTTGTTCAAACGCGAGAGCAATCTTGCCCGAAACCGATACTCCCATCTGGCAACCCAGCGCGCCCTCGAGCTCGGAATCGCTCTCAAAACCGTCAAGCGGCTGCTGAGCCGCTACTACTATTTTGGCCAGGAACATGCGGGGCTGCGCATGTTGACGCCAGGCCGGCGCCCAATGGAACTGTCTGAGCGACGGGCTCTCGGCACCGCGGGCGCTGCGGATCAGCCTGGCGACCAGGATGAAGACTCCGGCACGGTGGCGCATGAACGCCAGGTGGCGACACGCGAACGACCCGGGCCAAGAGCCAGCGTTGAGGCGAAGTTCGGGAAGAACACCTTCATTGTGTCGCCGGAGGACATCCAGGACATGGTCGCGCGCCTGGCCTCAATGGCCACGAAGAAGCGCACCTTCGTCATTGAAGCGTACAGCGAGTACCTGAAAATTGACTTCAAACGACGTCACCCTGTGCTGTTCAAGGGGGTCGCTGAGGGGAAGCATCCGATCCCAGTATCGAAGTGGCAATACCGCAGATACGTCAATGAGCACCTCGTGCTGACAAAGGACGTCGCGAGAAATCTGCGAACACGATCTGCAAAAGCCACCGGGGAAGGCTCCTTGGATTCAGCAGGCCCAGGCGACATCTATGAGATTGATGCAACCGGCGGACGCATCGTTCTTGTGACGTCAGGCGAATCGCCACGGGTGATAGCCACGCCGACCATCTACGTCATCCTCGACCGGTGGAGTCGTTTCATCGTCTCCATCTATGTCTCCCTGAAGGCGCCGTCGTGGGACGAAGCCCGATATGCGGTGCTCATTGCATTCACCTCACGGGAGAAGCGGTTCTCGACGCTCGGCGTGGATATCACCAACAAACGATGGCCGGTCGGTCGGGTTTGCAGCGTACTTCGTCGTGATCGCGGCTCGGAACTTACCAGCGAGTCGATGGACAAGGCTGTCTCCGGTGACATGCGTATCGATCCATCCACCCTTCCCTCGGTCACCCCGAACGGCAAGGCCATCATCGAACGCTTCATGCGCACCTTGAAGGGCTGGATGGCGCGGAATGTGAAGGGCAGTTATGCGGAGCGACCGATGGACCTCCACGCAAAGAGGGCCGCGAAACAAGCCAAGCAGATCACGGTGCATTCCCTGGCGGAGTTGTACCGGGCGCTGATCGACTTCGTCGAGAAGTACAACAACACGCCTCACTCGCATCTGAAGAAGCTCGGCGTCCTGAAGCAGGCCGGGATCGCCCCTACGCCGCAGGCGGCGTACATCTGGGGCAGCGAAAACATCACTGGGGCGAGAGTTTCAAGCTACTCCGATGGCGACATGCAGAAGCTGATGCTCGGCGTCGACCAGGCCTCGACTGGCGGAGGCGAGCTTCGCTACAAGTCGAGGCGCTACGTTCCGGCCAACCCTGCAGCGCGCGCCTTCCTGGCTTCGCGGCCTGCAGCCCGCAGAGCCTTGCAAGTACGCGTCGACAAGACCTTTCCACATGAACTCTATGTTGAACGCCGCACGGAATGGCCCCGATTCACCATGGTCTCAGCCGACAAGCGAGCTCTGGGATACCTCAGCCTCGATGAGTACGACGCGCTGACGCCGGTCGCCAACGCTGAGACCCGAGACCTGGAGCATGAACAGTTGCGCGCCGAGGTGACCGCAGCACCTGCCGCGCGTCGACCGACCATCGACGTGGACCGCAGCGTTCCGTCGCAGCGTCAGCTCGCGGACGACCGTCAGGCTGAAACCACCGCGCTCAAGGCGACGTTGACCGGCAAAGAGCATCCGCAAGCCAGGTCATCGCCAACGGAGACGAAGCCGACCGCCAAGTCAAGCATTCCGGAATGGAAGCGGCGGGAAGAAGAGAAGCGAGCGACCGCTTTGGCTAAATTGCAAAAATCTCGACGGGAGTAATAAAAATGCTACTGCGCAAGACGCACATTGTGGATGCCGAATACACGCCTTCAACGGTCCCGGCCTATCGCGGCAATCCTCTGATTGAAGCTTTGCCGCTGCTCAGCTCCTTTGCGCAGCTTACCAATGCGCTGGAGCACTTTCCGCCCAAGCCAGATGCAGCAATGCGAAAACAGGATGAATGGACCCGCTATCAGGCTGTGAGCAACCTGCGGGACATCATTGTCGCGACCCCGGAGTACAAGCGCGCGTCGATTCAACTCCACACCCTCTTGCGCAACACCTATATGGCCCGCAATGCGGCAGACAAAACTGAAGAGATTCGTTGCATTGCAATCGCCAACAGAAAGCTCAGCGACGACTTGAAATTGCCATTCGACTGGAAATCGACCGCATCCGGCCACATGTTCATTTCATCCACTGGCACGGGAAAGACAACCTTCATTGACGCATTCCTGCTTCGATTGGCACAGGTCATTCGCCACAAGGAATACCAAGGCGAAGAGCTTGGTCGAGCCCAGGTCGTGTATCTAAAGATATCCATCCCCCCGGACGGCACGCTGAAAGCTTTCTGCCTGAATTTCTTTCAAGCCGTCGACAAGTTGCTCAACACGAACTACCTCAAGCAGGCCTATGCAGCCAAGACCGTTGCGAACATGACGCTCTTGATGGGAAAGGTTGCCACCAGCATTTCGCTCGGGCTGCTGATCGTCGATGAGTTTCAGAATTTGAAGATCGCCAAGACAGAGCAGTGCGTAATCGTCTTCAACATGTTCGTCCAAATGATTGAAGACTACGGCATTTCTGTTGTGACCCTCTGCACACCCGCGATACAGAGGCTGCTCGCAGCAAAGCTTGCGATTACTCGAAAGCTGATGGGAAATACAACCTACTTCCCCCTGATGGCCGCAGGCAGCAACGAGTGGAAGCACTTTTCCGAAGCTGTTTGGCCATTTTGCTACACCGAGCACAAATCCCCGTTAACACCGAAAATCAGCGCTGCCTGGCACAGAGCATCCGGTGGGAATACGGCGTTCGCTATCAATGCTTACAAGCTCGCTCAAGAGTACGCGATAACAGAAGAATCGCGCGTTGACGAAGTGAGTTTCGAAATGGTCTTGAACACCAGCTTTGCGGCCCTGAAACCAGCAATCGACGCCCTGGCTCGCGGGCGTCCGTCGGAATTGGAGGCGTTCGAAGACTTGATTTGTGATGCCGAAAGCAGGGCGCTGATTGCAGCATTCATGCCGCATGCAGTCTACGACATGCCTGCGACCGCGCCATTGAATCCGACTGACCGAGAGACAGCACCGGATAAATCCGAAGAGAGCGCCGACAAAGCCATACGCGGCGCTGGCGAGTTTGACGAAATTACAGAAGCGGCCAAGCCCGCCAAGCCCAAGAAGGCCGCAACCCCGCGCTCAACAAGGAGACAGAAGGTACCGGGCTCCGTAACCTCACCACTACCAACGCGGCCAGTGGGCGCGGACTTGGCATAAATGGCGGAACAACACCCCCAACTGGACATCATCAAAGTTACGTAGGACTATCCCATCATACAAGTCAAGTACCAGGATTTCCGGAAGTGGTCTACGAAACTATTTCATTGAATTCATTCGCGATTTTTGACTGATACACGCCTAGAAAGATATGGGGTGCCATTGTGGTCTTTAATAGAAAATTCAGTGGATGCGCATAGCCTTTGCGTGGTGTCCAAAGTCTTTAGCGAAAGGCCCCGCTGTGAGGATATTTGTAGAAGGCGACAAGAGCAAAGCGTTCTGCGCCCGATGTTCAACACTTGTTCAAACAACCTTTGTTCTTCGCGATGTTCCGTTCAGCGATGGCGGAGGCATCGCAGCGAACATCCTCGTTGGAACTTGCGACAACTGCGGAGAGGTTGTTGCTATTCCCGCGCAGTCAGTCCCGGCCATCGCCCACGCCCGAGGAATCAATACCAATGCCGGCCAAGCAACAAACGATCAACTTTGACGCTCACGAGCCGTGCGAGCGGCAGCAGAGTGGGATTCGTAAGCCCTTGTCGGAGCTCAACATAATTTTCCATAATCATTCATAGTTCGCTTACTTTTGACTACCGCACGTAGATTTGGCTGATACATTCGGCAAAAAGCCCATCATTCACAGGTCCGAGGCAAGAGGCTGCTCGTGAGATGCTGAGGCTCATTGCCACTCAGAATCCTGAGAGGCTGTGCTGTTGGCGCTCACCCCCTTCAGCGAGTATCTATACGGGTTAGCGGCGATTTGCAAGGTCGACTAATTACGTGTTTGTCCACCAACTCAAGACTGATCGCCACCGTCGCCTAGACTTTTACTTTGGTCAACCGGAGTTGAGCCGGAGACTTGCACCAGAGCCACCCAGTCCTCACGTTCCTTCAAAATCTCAAGTCCAAGCTGATAGTTTCGCGCATAGGGGAAATTCAACGCGATTTCTCGGAGCAAGATTGACAGCCCGACTCTGCGCTGCTCGACGACCAATTGCCTGAGCTTCTTACGGATTCGCTCTGCTGGATAGTTTCTGTTCACCCGCTCAAGTTCCGCCGCGAACTCAGGATGTGCGGCAATACTCTTCTTCAAGATGTACGCAGTCGTCCCGCAGACCAGCGCGAGCTCTTGCACGAAGATACGTGATGGTTGATGTTGCGAAGTCAACACCCGCTGCAACGCTTCTTGGAGTTGCTGGCCGCTCATAAGCGGCGCCTCCCGTCCCTTGTTGATCGGAGCTTGCGGCACCGCGGACTCGAACCATTGCGCGTCGCGCACCCTGGCTCTTGCGCTCGCCGGCGAGCGCAGCATTTCATGCCTTGGGCAACCACAAGCTATAGCGTCAATGATTGTTTGGCGGTCTGACTCGACGCTTGAGACATACAGATTGTCGACTTCAATACCGACGAGTTCGCGGAGCCAAGGTCTGTCATTGAAGTAGACGAGCCAGAACGGCGTTTTCATCGTCTGTAGATTGGCGAATCTTCCAGTCTGTTGAAACCTCAATGCAAGAGCATTCTTGGCCGCCGGCACAGCTGAAAAGCCCAGTGCGCCAGTGCTGAAGAAATTCCGCCTTGGCTGGCTTCTTTTCTGATCCAAAACGACTGTCTGATCCATCAATTTCTGACGCAAATCCGACAGCCCAATGCCCGCTGTAACGAACAAAGAAGCAAATGTCACGGCACTCCAATAGGTAGGAACACCCTGCAAAATCAGTTGCGGAACGGCAGGATCAAGCTCTGGATTGGATAGCTTCAATCCATAGCTTGAATAACGCTGGAGTCCAAAATTACCCTCCATGGCATCAAAGGCTCGTGCGAGACGTCCTCCCCATTCTTGATTAATAACTGCTTGGGCGACGGAGACCACATGTGCTCGACTCCAGGTTGGCAGACCTGCTCCAAGGGTCTGGAACGTCAATGCTGACAATGCATGAAACTGCCTGCCGATTTCTGAAGTCGATGCGGGTAGTTCTGTCAAGTCTGCGCCGCAACTACAAGCAGGCTCTGGCATTTTCATGATCTTCTGTTTTCGAAGCTCATGAATCCTTCCGCACGAGAAGCAAGACGTCCGCAAAAGCACCTTATGCTCGACGCAGACTACTGATGTCGGCAGCTGATGGGATCTTCGCCAATAGGGGTCAATGTCACGCTCAAGCTGGTCCTTCATGCAGCTGGGACAGTATTTCAGACGTTTCAGTTTTCCTTGAAGTCGAGCCTGAGAAGGGGAGCCTCTTCCTGCCACATCTCGCGCGGGAATTTTGACTTCCCGGTCATAGGCAAGCTCACTTTGAGACGCCTCAAAGAACAACCAAAAGGGGAGTGTCGTCATCTCGAGCGTTGACTGTGGATACGACTTGCCCAATGCCCCGAGAAGCAATTCATATCGGCCATCATGTCCAGCGATATCAAGTGGCGGCTGGTGTTTTTCCCCAAAGCCGCATTGATTTAGCACCCAGTTCCAAGTTGCAGCTTGATTCGCCGATGCAATTCTGGAGAACCAAGAGCCGAGAAGCTCGTCTTCGTTCACCTTAGGGATGAATGGGAGCGTCGGCGTCGTTTTTATCAAAGTCATTTTTCTCGAAAATCAGCATTAAAATGTTTGCCTCGGATTTTCAGACATTTCTCTGGCAAGACATCTGAATTTCAGCCATCCCGGGGAGGCGAGGAATTGGAATCTGCGGCTGGAGCCTCAGCACTGACCATCGGCACCGTCTTGCCGCTGCGGGACGACGAGATCCTGTACTCGTGGCTCGGCCGCATGTTCCGTCGCAACTCCTTTGCTCCTACGAAGGCTGCTGTGAACATGTTTCTCGGTGGAAGTTATCGCACGTTGTGCGTGGACCTACCCACAGGGCTGGGGCATCTTCAAACCGTACTCGGTCCCGCATCGCCTCTGCCGGCCTCACACAACTGGATAGACCGTGCCACCTTATACCCCTACCACCGTCCATTCTTGACGCCTGAGCGGAATCGCATCATTTGCGAGAACATGCTCAGCGCAAGCAATGCAGGTGGTGCTCAGAAGGCGCTGATGGGGCGTTTGGCCAACAGATTCGGCGCGGCCACCTCCCTTCGCTATTGCCAGCTCTGCATTCGTGCCGACGCGGTCCGCCCCGGCGAACCCTATTGGCGACGAAGCTGGCTTCTGCCGGGCGTTGCGCGCTGCCCGACCCATGGCATTGCTCTGGTAGAACTCGTGCCAGCGACAAGGCCAAGCAACCCTTTCGAGTCGCGTCAGCCGCCGTCACATCCTCCTGTCATCAACTGCATCCCATGCGCCGAAGGATCTCTCGACTGGGCGTTCAGCAAGTTGTCGGCCGAGTTGCTGCAATCCAACCTGCCCGCTCTTCGCCGGAACGTCCTGACCACAACGTATCGAAAGCGCGCCCTGAAACTGGGCTATGGCTGTACGACGGGCCGCGTCCGCATTTCCAAGGTCGCGCAGGCCGTCCGCGAACACTACCGGGATTTCGAGGGCTTTGCGCATCGCAATCGCCTCATTCAAACGCAGGCGAAACCGCTGGGCTGGCTGCACACCATCTTCAACAAGCCAGACAGAGCTGTTCATCCGATTGCTCATCTGATGCTGATCGGACACCTATTTGGGTCGATTTCGGCCTGGCGTGATGCACTTGAAGCCGATGGAGCCCACGCCGCCACTCTTCCGGCACGGCTGCAGAGCCCGAGACGGCGAACCCGCCCCACTGGACCTGAACTCTTGGATTCTTCATTGTCCTGTCGCGCTACCGCCGCCGCGCTGGGTGTCGATACGGCCACCGTAGTTGCCTACCGGCGCGAATGCGGGATGCAGATCACGCCACGAAATCACAAGACCACACGCATGGTCGAAGGCCAGATCGTCGATGACTTGGTGGCCGGCTTGCCTCTTGTGGAAGTCGCGGGCAATAGCGATGTATCGATGGCAACGGTGTGCCGCATCTTGCGATCCAACGCAGAAGCCCAAGCGAGGCGGCAGGCGAGTGTTCATCAAACCAACGAGCGCAAGGCCAAGGACGAATGGCAGGCAGCCGTCCGCAGCGCTGACTCCATCACTGCAGCCCGCCGCATTGCCCCCGCCGCATACATCTGGCTCTACCGGAACGATCGAAACTGGATAACTGACCAGGGCAACTTCGAACCGGCGGCGGTGCGAAAGCCACCTAGCAGCGCCCGGGTGGACTGGCCAATGAGGGATCTGAATCTGAGCACGCTGGTCTTCAATCTGCAATCCGTAGAGCTTGAGCAATGTGCGACAGAACGCCTCAGCGCCTATCGGATCCTGCGCATACTTGGCATCCAGACCATGATGATTCGCAATCGACACCGCTTGCCATTGACCTACGACGCACTCGTGGCCTGTATCGAAACCGAAAGCATGTGGCGCGAGCGGCGGCTGGTCGCTGCGGCCAATCAACTCACAACGCTGGGGCTGCCCCTGACCACCGTCAGCCTCTGCAAGGCCGCAAACATCAATTGGGCATATCGGCGCTGGGTCGAAGCTTGGCTGGGTGCTTTCCGCCATGCGAGCAGCACGAAGTAGCTCGCCGGAGGCACGGCGCGAGATATCGATGCTGATGCGCTAGAAAATGGATTCCTGTCGCTACAACGGCAACTGGCCGGCGTGCTTGGCCACGAGCAAACGTGGTTCACCAAGCATGACAACACAGCAGGCGCAGGCACGCTTCCACTACATGACCCGCAAATGCAGCATTTCATAGAAGGCGCGGGGCGTTGTCGCGCACGGCTGCGTCACCGACGTGCCAACGATACCTTCGAGACAGGCGCCGGGCAGTCCGTCGCCGATGCCAAGCACTCGGTCGTGATTCAGGACAGAGAAGGCCACTTGGCAGCATCCGCACCATTGCTCGGCCAAAGTCGCCTACAAATGACCTCGCGCAGCGCACTGAGGCTGCCAACGATCACCGGTTGCATACAACGCCTCCGTCGCCACCCGCCGGGCACCGAAGGCCTAGATTTTTAAGTGGCTAGACGACAAATCCACCAACTTCTTAGTGTCTCTACGACATGCTAGAGCGACTTCTAAGTGAAAACGAAGTCCCATCGCCTGGCCGCATTCGGTGTCAAATGTCGTTGTTGCATGTGCCGAGCATGCCCCGCATCGTGCCGGGCAGGTCGGCCGCGCTCCATTGGCACAAGTGCCGTTGTCAGCGCTTTGGGCTTATGCCCTGGTGATGCGCTGCATCTCGGGCAGGCCCAGCACCAGGGCGTCGAATGTGCACTGGTGAGCGCCAGCGCCGCAGACGTGCTTGACGCCATTTCGGCCCAGGTGAAGTGGCCGGCGTTAGGCGCCGGGCTGCGCACCACACGCCGAAGCCGTCGTGCACGAGCAGCTTCACGCGAGTGCAGCGGGCGTTGGCGAAGAGGTAGCCGTCGTGGGCCTGGGCCACGCCGAAGACCTGCACCACGCGCGTCAGCAGCCGGTCGGCACCGGCGCGCATGTCCACGGGTTCGACAGCCACATCGCGTCGATGCGGATCATCGAAGCAACTCGCGCATCCATGGTATGCGTCCGGCCAAGTCATCTTGACAGGCTGACGACCTGAGCG